>CAKRZO010000005.1 GCA_934433135.1 uncultured Acetatifactor sp.
TATCCCATGATTATGTTCCCATAATCATCAGCAGTTACGGAGAATTTGAATATGCCAAAACAGCCATGCGGCTCGGTGTGACCAACTACCTCTTAAAACCGCTTGATTTCAGGGAACTTACCGTTTCTTTAGAAGCTGCGGCACGTACTCTTTCCATGAAACGTTCTGCCAGGAATTCCTTAAGTTATCTGGACGAGGATCAGGAAATCTTTCTCTGTGACCTGCTAAACGGCCGATATTCCCAAAAAGCAGATGCTCTGGAAACTTTCCGACCGCTGAATTTTCCGTTTGCCTATGATGCTTCTCCCGGCGTCTATCTTCATATTGACTTTATTATGCCCAATACCTGGCTTTACGGAAAGGATGCTCTTTATACCGCCATTTCCAATTTGATTGATTTTACATATTTTCCGGTTTACCAGATGCCTCTGGTTCGAAAACACACCAGCTGTAATTTCTTCCTGATATTAAAAGAAGAAAAGATACCGGCATTTGAAGAATTGAACCGGCAGGCGCAAAAGCTCCTGGGGTTGACCCTTTCCATCCACCTTTTGCTGAAATTTTCTTCCGTGGAAAGCCTTCGTATGTGCTGTGCACAGGAACTGCCGACGTCAGAGGAACAGCCTGCCGACACGGACATTGAAGCCAATATCAAAAAAGCGCTTGCGTATATCGAAGAACATTATGCCGATGACCTGACCAGAGACGATATTGCCAGCAAAGTCTTTATGTCCGGATCCTATTTCAGCAGATGGTTTAAAGAAATCACTAAAACGACATACAAGGATTATCTTACGGAAATACGCATGCAAAAATCCATGGAACTTTTAAAAACGAACCTGCAGATTCAGGATATTGCAGCCAAAGTAGGTTATTCTTCCGCAACACGCTTTAATATTAATTTTAAAATGTACACCAACTACACGCCCTCCGAATACCGGACGAAAGTGTTGAAAATTGATTAAAATGTCGGAAATGTAACCGCAGAAAACCCCCGGAAACAGGAGCCGCTCATGAAAGAATATTTAGCCAAACTAAAACGAATTATCCGAAACTCCTTTGTTCAGAAATGGTTTTTGACCTTTTTACTAATTGTATTTGTCATTTTTCTCTTTTTCATTTTATATGCCCAGCACAATTACCGCAAATCATTGCAGGCAGAATACACCGCCTATGCAGAGCTTCAGACTGCCAGAATTGCCAAAGACCTGGATGATACATTCCGCAATTACAGTCGGATTACCGCCCTGCTTTCTATCAACGAAAAAGTACGCATTTTTCTTTTTTCTCCCAATCCGGAAAGCGTGATTTCCAACATTCATGACCTGCTTTATACGCAGCTGCTTTCCTATAAAGAAGGCTTTTCCGGTATGGATTCCATCTATTTACTTTGTGCAAATCAAAAAACAGTGCTTACTTCATCCGGTAACGAGACAACCAGTACAACCTCCTTAAAAAACAGTGATAAAACCTGTTTTCTTGTGGAGGAGGCAGACGATAAGATCGATTTTGTTTTCCGCGAAAAAAATGACCGTTACCCCTATCTTGCTACTATTAATATCCCGGTTTTTGCCGCCGGCAGCAAAGCGCTCATCTCCGCCAACATTGACCTTTCCAAAATTTCCATCCTTCAGGCGGCACAAAACGACCCTTTTCAGCAGATCTATATTCTTGCCGAATCCGGAGAAATCTTATACCGCAGCCAGCAGAAAGGGATACCGGAAAGCCGTGAAATCATTCCGCAGCTTGCATCTTTTGATCCCTCTCTGGAAGACTACAGTTTTTATTCCGAGCAGAATGCTTCCTTTGTCTACGTTCAGACTCACTCCGAAGACTACCCGTGGTACTATGTCACCGTCACTACTCCACAGGTTTACGCCGGCAAACCCTACGATTTTTATTCTTCCGTCCTCAGCCTCCTGCCCTGGTTGTTTCTTTTGTCCCTGGTCATCATTATCTGGCTGGTTCTTCTGACCTCGCGACCGATCCGAACCATTTCCGATTTCCTGGAAAATCCTCTGACTCAGGTTCCGGAGCATATTTCCGAGTCCGAAACAACGGCCATTATTCACAAGCTTGTTAATTATATTCAGACAAATCAGAATCTTTCCGATGAACTGAAAGTACAGATGGATCTTCAGACACAGGCTACTTTCTGGGCACTGCAGTCACAGATTAACCCGCACTTTCTGTTCAATACTCTGAATATTATCCGAAAAATGGAAATGGATGCCCTGGGTTATGAACACGAAGTTCCGGAATTAACCCTTAATTTAAGCCGCCTACTTCAATATGCATTGGAATCCACGGAACTGGTTACCTTATCCAAAGAATTTCAATACATGGATCTTTACCTTAAAATTCTGAATAAAAGATACAAAGACCGACTTCTATTCACAGTTCACATGACCCCGGAAGTCGCAGACGTTTATGTCCCCAAGTTGATACTGCAGCCTCTTGTGGAGAACGCAATTTTTCACGGTTGTGTCCCCAGACTGAATATTTCCAATCACATTGAGATCCGTGCCTCCGCCTCCGGTCAGCAGTGCGTGATTATGATAAAAGATAACGGCATCGGTATTCCTCCGCAGGATCTGCTGGATCTACGGCAGAAAATAACCAATGCACGCAACATTCCCACCAACTCCATCGGACTGCAGAATACCTGTGTGCGCTTATATCTGACTTACGGAGAAAATTACCATATGGACATTGACAGTGAAGTAAACAGAGGGACCTGTCTTACTTTATATATTCCGGTACGAACCTGAGAAGTATTATCAATGACAAAATCAGCTGATATCCTCTACGAAATAAGCATTTGTACTTGCTGTCTTTCCATGCTTATCCGTTACCGTAACACGTATATAAATATTATCCTCAAAAAGTTGATATGAAGCATGATTCAAAACCTGCTTTCCTGCCTCCGGATAACAGGTTTTGGATCTGCGATTTCCGGATGTAAACGTGATTCTGTCTGCATCCGAAGTTGTAATATGCAAGATTCCTTCTTCGACATACAATTCATAAATTGCAGGACCCTGAGAAGCGTAAAAGTTACCTTTCACCAAAGCATCCGTAATGGTTCTGTATTCCAGTCTGTCTGCTTTAATCATAGTCCAGGAATACCCAACATCACTGTCTGGTTTCGGGCGGTTATGATTATCATCCCCTCCTACACAATAAATATGTTTTCCGGCTCTCAGCATATCATCATATACCCTGGGATTGTATTCTTCCCGATTGTTATACATTTCCATAGCATGCATATGATTATAATTGATATAATGAGTATAATTTTCCAGAGAACCGGTAGGATGGTTATAAACAACAAAAAATCCTTTCTCTCTCCCTCTTCTCATCATATCACTAATGCCTTCTCCTGTATATTTTCGAATATAATCCGGTTCTTCCTCATAAAATTGCACTTGGTCACGATATTCAACTGCATGGGCATATAAATATTGAGATCTGTGCCAGCACACAATCTTCAGATTATCCGGTTCCAAGGCAATCATATTCATATGACAAGTCTCCATATTTGCCCATTCTGTTCCCTTTCCGTTGCAGTCTAGCTCTGTTCCGTTCAAAGCCAGAAAATCCTCATCGCACAAATAGGAATAATCCAACAGAATGTCATGATCCGTATATGCCACAATAGAATACCCTCTTTCTTTATAGATCTGTTTTACGGTTTCCGGGCTTGCCGAACCATCGGAACGATTCGTATGACTATGCAAATTAGCTTTGAAAAAGGTGCCTTCTTTCGGCAATAAATACTTTTTCATCTCAAATTTTCTCCTTTTTACTATCAATACAGTTCTTCTAATTAAGTAATTTTAAATTGGTTACGTCATCAAAAACGAACTCATTTCTTTCATCTTTCTCAATGGTTTCCACAATGACATTGGAAAGGGTAAGATTTTTTACGTGTCTGAAATAGATTCCGGATGCCGGAAGTGTCTTTCCAAAGGCAGGGTTCTTGGGATACATTTTCGTAATTTCAGGAACCACCATGTTTTTATCCTCCAATGTTCCCCCACCCGGTACTCCCAGGTGAATGTTGGAAAACGTTATATTTTCCACTTTCCGATCCGGCTGTCCGGTAACGGAAGATGGCATAATCCAAGGCATATCGAACCGCTCTCCCTCCCACAGTGATGTCATCTGCGGTAACCAGAACTTTTTATATGGTCCCGAACAGGTTATATTGCTGATCATAATATTCCGGACGGAACCCATTTCCGTGCCTTCCGGACCACGTGCACGATTTGAGAGAATAATAAGGAACGGATAACCGACATTGGTCATTGTCAGATTGGTTACACATACACCATCCAAATGCCCTCCATCCGTAACCAGTAAAGAAACTCCCGCAAATTGTGTATCATATACTACACAGTTACTGACAGATATATTACGGAAACTGCCATTGGACTCTGTTCCGATTTTAACCGCACTGCCAGATGTCGTGATGGAACAATTGGTAACCGCTATATTTTCACAATCCTTGATTCTGTTCAGTGTGTAGGTGCTCTTAATAACAATTGCATCATCACCCGTCCGCACAAAGCAATCCGATATAATAACATCCTTGCAGCAATCAGGACTAATTCCGTCCATATCCACATCAATGGTAAGCTTCGACAGCAATACCTTTTCGCATCCGGCCAGATAAACAGCAAGATCCGTCGCACGGAGCAAGGTAAGATCCGTAATTGTGATATTTTTACAATTTTTTAAAGCAAATATTTTAGCGGCCCGCCTTGCCGACCAGGGATTGTTTTCCTCGGGGTAATCTTCCTTTTCCCATACATTCTGCATATCAATGGTTCCAAGTCCGGTAAATGAAATGTTATTACATTCTTCCGCCCAGAACATACTGTGATGAAAGTAGGAATGTGAAGTATCCTGATACAAGGGATATGGAACATGCTCTCTTTCGCTGTATGCATCCGGATCTTCCGAACCAAGGAATTTTGCACCGGGTTCAAATAGAAAATGAATATCGGAATACAGTCTGACGGTTGCTATCTTATAAGTTCCGTAGGGAACATAAACGATTCCTCCCCCCTTTTCATGGCAATCATCCACCGCAAGCTGTACATATTTTGTGGAATCTGCATTCTTATCATTTACAGCTCCGAAATCACAGATATTATTCATATTCAATCGTCTCCTTACTTATTCTTGAGTATTTGTTTTGGTCAAACTCAGGTATTGTCAGCTGATATGTGCTACTGCTTTTATACAATCAATCTTTCTATCCCATCAGTCAAAGCTGCCCCCCTGCAGAATCCGGGCAGGGGAACAGCTTTTTTAACTGAAATCTTTCAATACATCCGGGTAATGTCTTACTCCATATCCGCTTTTCTTAAAAATTCAACGGAATCCAGCCATAGCTGCACATTGGCATATTCTTCATTCGCACTGCTGCCGAAAGGACATATGCGGACTGCATTCAAGGGTTCATTCGCACTGCAGCCTCCGGATGTCCGGTCTGTCAGACTGCTTACGTCAATCAGTAACACGACCTGACCGTCTTCTCCGGTCTCATAGGCAATATTGCCGTCCCTGGTCTCTGACCATGTATTTCCGGACGTCGGTGAAGTATGCGTTACATAACATGCAAAATACATATTCGGCTGCAAATTCGCATCGGTCTTCATTCTCAGTCTGATGTGGGTAATTCCGTCCAGAGAAAGTGCCGTACCCGGGGACTTGATCACCGGATTACCGGTAGCCGAACTTACTTTTATCGCACCGTTTCCATCATAACCGAATACGGTTCCCTCACCGGCATAGGTCCATGACTGAACATTGTCGGTAAAGTAGAAGCTTCCTCCCTCTGCAATTTCATAGCCCTGTGTCTTATAGTACACCCGGAACACATTTTCCGAAGATGCATGGACGACAAAGTTCTCCGGTTCCGTTCTTTCCAATACATATCCGCCTTGCGCTTTTTCTGCGTAAGGAATCATTGTATTCTCTTCTGCCGTCCCGGTTACGGTTGCAAAAACATCCTGCATACCGTCATAATAATATTCCACGCGATAACTGCCTACCGGTGTCTGTACCTGCGGAATCCAGCCGGAAGCATCCAGTACTTCCCAAAGTTCCTGTGCAATCTTTTCCATTCCCAGATCTCCGGGGTGACTTAAAATGGACTTGATTCCCTCTTCGGGGACTTCTTCTCCCGGGTACGCTTCCAGATATAGATCCTTAAAGGTCTGCTCATACGCATACGCACGGTATTCATCCGTCGTCCACTCTGTCATATCTACATAGGTATATCCATACCGCTGTGCTGACCGATGAATGATTTCCACAATATCCGCTTTTGTCAAAATAGTAGCCGCGGCGATGACTTTTGCATCTCCGTCCGGATTAAACTTATCAATGATCTTCTTATATTTTTCCACATTAAATACATATGGATTTTCATAATCCGGATCATTCTCATTTACACCGTTCTTTACATTGGCGCCGAAGGCAGCAATAATAATATCCGCATTCCAGTTGGCGTACTTATCCTTCGGATCACCGATTAAGCTCCAGTCATAGAAATATTTCTCATATTCCGAAACATTTATGGCCTTTACTTCCACCTTTTCATTCCTGCCGTGAATTTGATTCGTCAGAAGATGTACGTAATCCTTCTCCTGGCAAGTGGCCGCCATTCCCCAGTCACCGACCCAGCCGAGCTTCTTATTCGGCGCATGTTGGGTAATGGAATTACCGATAATCAGCACTTTCAATGCCTGAGCCTCTTCATCCGAAGCTGCCTTTCTCAAAAATTGCACGCTGTCAATCAAAACGGTCACACCGGCCTTGCACAGAATTTCGTTGCCTCCGTTAAACACTTCCAGACCAATACGTCCCAATGTTTTTCCATCCGGTATCATGGAACGTATATCGAAAGTTACGGTAACAAAATCCTCTGTATCAACGCTATAGGGGAGAACCAGGGATCCTGCGCCGGTTCCATCCGCTAGCTGCAGGTTCATTTTCAGCTCTTCTGATACCGTTTGTGCCAACTGTGTCTTTTCCTCTTCCGTCATGGTATCCGGAAGCGTCTCGGGTATGACTGCTTTTAATCGTACTCTGACATGAGTTGCCTGCGTATTGGTATAATTGTATGGAGCTTGCAAATTACCGGAAGCATCGGTACCCATAGACCAGACTCTCGGTCGGTAATCGGCAGGGTCGGTGGGCGTATCAATCACAAGAGACTCCTTTTTCTGACTGATCCGGGTGGTTCCTCCTTCAATCCAGCCATCTTCGCTATGTGTAAAATAGGTGCTGTCAAATTCGATAAACCAACTTTTGTCCAATATTTCCACACTGTCAATTCTCACGGTTTTTCCGTTGTCTTCCTGCGTAATACTGCCCGCAGGGTAGATTTCGATATTTACAATTGTCCGGTCGGTTCTCCACTGTTCATTAGCACACAGATCAACCAGTGCATAGAGCCCTCCGTTTACATCCGTCTGATAAGGAACGGCTGTATAAGAAACACTCTCTCCGACTCCTTCATCCGTTCCGGCATATTGAATGGTCAGATCCATGGAAGACAGCTCTTCTTCTGCCTGCACACGAACCAAAATGTGCGTCGTTTCCGCCGAGCTGACATTAACCGGGTTTACAAAAAGTCCGTTTTCCGAAGCGCTGGCAGATACTCCCATTACTCCGTTCTTTGCCGTTACTTTCAATGCCTCTGCATTCTTGTCATGCTCTACCGTCGTCTCTTTGCAGCCGATCCAGGTGCCCTGACTTTCCGTAAAATCCCAATCCCGGATCGTATAGGGACTTTCCTCTATAATAGCTACGGAAGGATCCGGCTCTTCTTCCCCGGAATCTGCTTCCAGATCCAGTACCTCAAAACTATCCATAGAGAATGTCTGGGTTCCGCCGACTGTATCATTGTACCAGTAAATGCAGACACGGTCTACATTCACTGCCGTTTTAAAAAAATCCACTTTTGCTTCAGCCAGATCCACCGATACTTCATAAAATCCGCTTTCCAGAAGCTGCTCCTGTGTCAACTCCAGATTGTAGCTATGCTTGTATGCCCCGCCATCTGCATATACCAGCATTCTGACTGCAGGATTCTGAACCTGTTCATCGGTTTTGATGCGCATGCGGATATGATCGGCTTTTTTCAGGCTGACGTTAAACTGGTTCTTCTCCGGTGACCAAAGTCTGGTATCTGATCCGTCTGCTGCCATTTCCAGAGCTCCCAGGCCATTCGCTGCAGGAATTTTGGTGGTATTTGCACCTCCGTATGTCCATCCCTCGTCATCGGTTGTAAAATAGTAAGCCTTTAAAACACTGTTATCAACATATTTTCGGATATCAATCCTGGTTTTGGCAGTTCCGGAACCCGGTATCACTTCCACTGTGTAGGCAGGATGTTCCGTTCCGGAGGCATCTGTAACAGATCCCATATTCTCAAACAGATCCAGAATCGGCACATAAACCTTCTCATTCCGTAAAACAGCTCCGATACTTTCCGCTGCCGTACCATTTACCAGCATCTTTACTTCTCCGCTGTAAGGAAAAGCAAAGAATGTATCACTTCCGTCCGCATAAATCTGCAGGCTGTCCTTTTCCAGTGTTTCACTGACATAAACACTTAACAGTTTATCCAGTTCCTTTGCCGGGAACAGATAATTTTCCGCTTCTGTCTCCACTTTGGAAGAAGTATAAATTCTGCTGCCATCCAGATAAACTTCCGCTTCTCCGGCATCCTTTCTCTTCATAACCTGAATAGAGTCAATAAAGAATTCTCCGTCTCTTTCGATGGGATCCAGGCGCAGCTGTTTGATCGTGCCGCTCCACAGGGCATTGGCAGCCGTACTGAAGGTTACTTCCGCATAACCGTCATCCTCCTCCATATAGGAAGCTGTAATCACTTTAGATCCTGAAAAAGCAGCATCTTCTGTCGTAGTAAAATAGAGTGCCGGTTTCCCGATATCTTTGCTTCCTCCCACACCACGCATACGAACCTTTACCGTCAATGCTTCCGCCGCTGACAGATTTAAGTCATCCGGAGACAAAAGAGAGGGATCCGCCGTAGCTCCGGAAGGGTAAGTACCTGCCGATACCGCTTCCTGCAGCTGTGCTTCCGTTAATGTTTTTCCATACAGTTGACCGCCGCGGACATAACATTCTGCCAGATCCTTGATCCATTTTCCGGCATTCTGATCAACCGTCCAGCCCTCTGCGTCATTATCGGTATCAAACAACCAGCTATACCCTTCCATCGGTTCTGTTTTTCCGGTATCTGCGTCTTTGTCCACCAGTACAACATGTCTGTCCTGAACATACATATGCTGAATTCGATCAGCCTGATTCTGCGTCGGAACCACGTCAATCTGGGCATTATGCAGTCCGCCTATGCCATCACCGTCCCCAAATACACCTCTGACCGCGTCCAGATAATCAAATCCCGCAAGCTGTGAAGGCATAATAAAATGGCCTTCTCCATATTCATTCCAGTTATCCAAAAGCACCATTTCAGCCCCGAGGCTGTCCTGATTCAAAGTCGGCATGAAGTCTTCTTTCATCCATTGCAGTACCGATTGAAAATCTTCCGGACTGCAATATTTTCCGTCTTCTCTCGCCCAGGCTTTACTCCACCAGCCCTGAGATGCTACCGGAATCACACCGACATCGGCCTTTTGTACCGCAGTCAATGCATTCTGAACCGCCTGCATACCTTTGATCTGTGTACTTGCATTGTAACTGGTATGTCCCCAGCTATATGCATACTGGCCGTCAAAACCGGCCCGGGCAATTTCTGCCGCACTGTCCGCATTGCTGTTACACATAACCACGTAGGCTCCGTCAAAACCGGCCTGCACACAGGCTTCCTTAATGGCGTCCACTGCAGCCTTCACGCCTTCAATACTTCCGCCGAAGTATTTCTTCAGATTATTGATATCATACATTCCCACAAACGGCTTGTTATCTATAATCATATACCGTTCATCTTTAAAATATTGTTCGATCCAATAGGGAATTACATTTTCTTTGAAATCATCCAATCCGGATACACTGCTGCCGGACTCCCAGGTAATTGCGAACTTCATACGGTCGCTGTATTCGGCATTCATATATCCGTCATGAAGAGCTCTGGCATTCCGCGCCATTTTAATCGGCTCGTCATTGCCGTTCATCGGACGGTACCAGCAAAACAGTTCAAAATCAATCCCATGTTCAACTTTAAATTTTAACTCCCAGTCTGCTACTTCCGGAAGGATCTCATCATAGTAACCCAATACCGGTGTTCTTTCCGGCCAGTCTGTCAGCCAGTCATATCCGAAATGCTCTCCCTCTACCCACAGATTACAGCTTTGCAGACCAACCAAAGCCGCTCCTTCTTCCTTTTCTACTGTCTCAGGCTCCGGTACATAATCTTCCGGAAGCGAATTCCAGTCTTTTACCAGAATGTCATCCAGCAAAACTTCTCCATTCTGAGAAGCAAACGTAATCCTCGTAAACTTTTCAAAAGGCAGGGTAATTGACTGTTCTTTATTCTTCAACTTATGATTCAGATACAATCTGACACCGTCGTCGGTCTGTTTGAGCATAATGTGATACCATAGATTGTCCGCACAATTATAAAGCGGCACGAAGGTCTCACCACGGTAAAATCCGAAACTGCCGTCTATGGTAGCAATCTGAAAGGTATTGTTCTGATCATCTGCAAGAATCATGGAAATCGTTCCGCTGCTTTCTTCCTTCAACTGCTGAAACTCAATCCATCCGCCATTCTGCATACCCTCAATCTTTCTTGTAATGCCTGCGCCGTCCGCCAAAAGTACACTGTAATTATCCGGCCCTTGGGTTCCCTGTTTATAGATGGTTCTTACATCGCCTGATACTGTCCAGTCATCATTGACGGTTCCATCTGTTCCGTCCAGGAATTTTTCATTTACATAAAATCCGGTATAGGCACGCAAGGTTCCGATCACAATCTGCCCGCAATCTTCTTTTCCGGTCTCGATATAGAAACGGTCGATTCCGTTTACGGGATTCAGGAAAGAAAACTCTTTTACCATACCGTTTTCTTTGATAGTGGTTCCGTCTACGCTGATAATAAATTTTCCTTCTGCAGGATAAATATGTAATTTAAACATTGCAAGTTGATCTACAGGCAACGGACAAAGTTCTGTGGAGTTCAAATATAGCTTGTCCCCATTGATTGAAAAATGAACTGCCGTTCTATCTTCTTTTCTCAGATCCAAAATTGCTTCTGTCATTCCGGCTGTCGCTTCCATGGAGAATTCCAGGACGAACTCGTCTTCTATTTCATTAAACTTTCTCAACGCCTGTGCTTTTGCATACCTGCCGGTATCCAAAATGATCATTCCATCCGAGGATCTCATAGGGTCACTTTGCGGAAGCACGATATCCCAGCTGCTGATTGCTCTCCTGGCATCGCCTCCGGGACCGGACATAATAAAATCGTCCCAGACAACGTAATACCCTGTTTGTCCATAAGTCACAGGTTCCTCCGGCTCTGTTACTTCACCGCCGCCCGGATTTTCTCCTGTCCCGGGTGTTTCTCCTGTATCCGGCGTTTCTCCCGTACCGGGTGTTTCTCCTGTATCCGGTGTTTCTCCTGTTCCGGATGTCTCCCCCGAATCCGGACTTTCTCCTGTACCAGGTGTTTCTCTCGTATCCGGATTTTCACTTGCATCGTGAGTTCCTTCCGCTTCCCCGGATCTACTTGCAGCAGTAGACTGCACTGTATTCTTTGCGGTATTTCGGGTAACCTCTTTCGAGGACTCTGACGATGCAGTCTCTGCCCCGGTTTCTACACTTTCTTCGGTATTTTGCTCACTTTTCGTTGCCTCTACGGTCTCATCAGACGCCTCTTCCGTACTTTCTTCTTCATAAATAATATAATCTACCACGGCAGATATTGTCACTTCTGTACTGTCTGCCTGTACGGCACAGCTTAAATCCATACTTCCGGAAATATCTGCAGCTGCCGCTTTTGTCCCTATGACAAGCATACCTGTAGCCATTGCAAGGCAAAGCATCATAGCTGCCGATGACTTTTTCATTCTGCCGAAAATACAGGCCGCTGCGATAGCAATCAAAATCAGAACACCTGCTATAATCCACACGATAGTCTGCGCTTTATCCTTTTGCTCTGCCTCCTGTGTCTGCACCTGTCCGCCGGAAACGGTCTCCTGAGACGAATTCCATGTTTCTCCGTCCTGCAAAGAGACTTCATAAGTTTGACTTCCGTTTGCTATCTTGATTTCTTCGGAATCATTCATCCGAATCTTTAAACCGATTCTCCTGCCGGTATGATTTTCTACCGACACAGAAGCATTTACTGTCTCATCCTTCCGATAGGAATCCTTGTCTGTAAACAACTGTGCATGGACACCATCCTTCTGCACCCTATCACCGCTCGCCGCATACACGCCGGTTCCCATCACGACAAACATCCAGACCGCCAGAAGCAGTTTCCATAATAATTGCGTTGCTTTTCTTTTTGTTTTCTGCATTCTTCTACCTCTCACCTTACTCTTTCTCTTCATTTTCTTTCCGTATTTCGAATTCGATCTAAACTTTCCCCATTTTTCCACATTCTCTTTTCATTTCCGGCTTTTATCCTCACTTTCCTCTTTGTTTCCGCTTTTTCTCCGCTCACCCCACTCCTTCTTTTTACGGGCCTCTTCCGTATATTTTCAGATAACATTTCTCTCTTTATACACTAACCTTTTTCTATAACAGCCGCAATCATCGTTTCATGTAATCTTTTACGTTTCGTTTTTTCTCATCGGAATCCACTCCGATACAGGAAGTTTTAGCTTAAATTCCAACCGTTTTCCACATCAAAAAAGAACAATCCGCAGACATTTGCAAATCTGCTGCCTTAGATTGTTCCTTTTATCATTTTTAGCATAAATTAATCGGTAATAATATACTTTCCGGCACTGCGTCTTTTCCCGTCGGCAAGAATTGCGGGAAGTTCCCAAAGCGGTTCCGTTTTATAAATCATGGATGTGACATCAATCCTGCCGCTTTCAATCAACTTTACGGCAGCCGGAAAGGTGTAGGGATTGATATAGGAGCTTCTTATGGTAATTTCCTTTTTAAAGATTTCAAACGGTTTGACCCGAATGGAAGCTTCCGGTTTAGTCAGTCCGAACATCATTACGGTGGAATTTTTTCCTGCCAGGGAAATGGCCTGTTCTATCGTCTGCGTTCTTCCCACACACTCTATCACGGAATCAATCTGTTCTATTCCCTGCTTTTTCAGAGTTTCCGCAACATCTTCGTTCCCGGGATCTAATGCCAGATCCGCTCCCAACGCCAATGCCTGCTTTCTTTTTCCCTCAATGGGTTCCACGGCAATTATGCATGCCGCACCTGAAAGCTTTGCCAGCTGAATCATAATCAATCCGATCATTCCGCAGCCGATCACTGCTGCGGTACTGCCGCATTTCACATTGGCAAGTTCGATTCCGTGAAGACAGCAGGAAACCGGTTCCGCCATTGCGGCCGCCTGATAAGAAATTTTTTCAGAGACCTTATATACCTGGGAAGCCGGTACCGCACAATACTCTGCAAAGCCTCCGTCCACTGTCGTACCGATTCCTGTTATGGAAGTGCAGAAGTGGCCGATTCCTTTCCGGCAGAATTCGCAGCTGCCGCAAAGCTTGTTCGGATCAATGCATACTCTGTCTCCAATGGAAAAGTTTCCGGCATCCTCTCCTACGTCCACAATCTCTCCGGCAAATTCATGACCTAACACAGTGCCTGCAGGAGTCGGCGCCGCTCCTTCATCACCGCAGAAAATATGTACATCGGTTCCGCATATGCCGCAGGCATGCACACGCACCAACACTTCTTTTCGCCCTGCCTTCGGCATTTCTCTTTCTTCTACTCTTAAATCCTCTTTTCCGTAAAATACTGCAGCTTTCATTTTTTCGTTCCTTTCTTTCTCTGTATTTACGTATTTCTGTCCCTATGTTAATCCTTATTTGTGAGCCATTTATTTTTATACTTTACCGCTTACTCCGCCTCACAGAGACAGGGGCAGCGGAATGTGGTTTTTATAATAATAAATCTGTTTAAATCCCAGCTTCACAAGCTCTTTTTTCGCCTCTTCAAATCCGAATCCTACTCTGTCCGCCGTATGGGCATCGGAACCGAGGGTAACCAGATAGCCTCCGAGTTCTTTGTAACGTTTTAAAATCCATGGCTCCGGCAAAAGAAAAGGATAACCGGAATCCAGGCAGGAAGTATTTACTTCCAGAGCAATTCCTTTTTGAATAATCGCTTCCAGTATGTCTTCGATTTGATCCCGATAGTCCTCTGTTTTTACCTTTCGTCCGTACTTTCCGCACAGATAGCGCAACGGGCAGGTCATATGCGCCAGTATGTCAAAATCGGTCTTCTCGATCATTTCCCTCATGTCCCTGAAATAAGCCTCCAGATATCCCTTGATATCTTCTTCGGAAAACACAGAAAAATCAATTCGGGAATAGGGTATGGTATCCTTTTTATACCTCACGGCATGAACGGATCCCAAGACCAGATCCAATTTCCTTCCCGAAAGAATCCTGTCTGCCTCTGCAATATTCCAGACAGCCTCTCCCATTTCCACTCCTGCCAAAACATCCTCTCCCTGCCTGACTGCCTCTTCTTGCAATCGGTGTGCGCAGGCAACGGATGCCTCAATGTTTTTTCCGCTGTCTGCTCCCCCGCAATACTCAATATCGCAATGATCCGTTATGGCAAACCCTGTAAGAGATTTTTCTTTTGCCGTGCGCAGACTGTCCGCAGGATTACAATCGGAATCATGAGAATAAAGCGTATGGGTATGGCAGTCAAAAAGGATACCTTCCTTACGCTGCGGCTTCAACTGTCCCGGCGTTTCAATAAGATCCGCATCATACCGGAACGCAAGTTTTCGCTCCTCTTCTTCACGGAGAATCCATAATCCCAGCTTTCCATACTGTTTCACCATCTTACAAAGCTCTTCATCGGCAGCCGGAACTTTGGCAAAGCGTGTGTAGGGCGAATCCAGACGCAGCCATATGTAAAACTCATTGTTTTTCAGCATGCCTTTGAGTTCTTTCAAATTTTCTTCCGTAACCGAACCGTCATAATGAATCTCTGCTTCCGGGAAATATGTCGTCACTTTCCGAATGTATTCCTTTTCCGAAGCGGTAAAAGCCACCCGTGCGCCGGACTCCTTTACCAGACGAAACAACTCCTGTGTCTGACTTTCGGAAAAGTTCTGAATCTTGTTGTCCAATTTTACCGTAATGCCGGATTCTTTTGCCAGGGTAAGTACCTCAGATAATTTGGGAATCCGGGTTCCCCGGAACTTATAGGCCTTACCGATCCCGGCATCAAACTGCATCGCCTCACGATAGGTAATATTTTGTATTGCAATTTCTTTCTCGATTGCCGTACCATCCGCATTTCTGCAGGTACGGTTGAGTGTTTTATCATGCAAAACCACACATACCCCATCCCCGGTAAAGCACGGATCCAATTCCAGATACTCATATCCCTGAGCCACGGCCGCCCGAAACGACGGCATGGTATTTTCCGGGAATTCCTGCTGGACTCCTCTGTGCGCCTGATATTTCATAATCCAAACCTCTTTTCATTGACAAAATAGCTGCTAAGAATATAATAGAACCATATGCTCATTTTATCAATTACCGCCGCAAAAAACGGTAAAATGAGCACGTAATTGAACGGCAGTGTGACTGAAGCATCTGCGGAATGTTGGGATTCGTGTGAAAATGCAATTTGTTTCTAAACAAAAACAAATGATAGAACAAAGTAGAAATGAGGGATTAACATGAACCAGGAGAGAGTAAAAAGCATATTGGAAATTCTGATTGAAAAAAAGAAAGTGACGGTAAAGGATTTGTCCCTAAGACTGTTTGCCAGTGAATCTTCTATCCGACGGGATCTGTGCAGTCTGGAACAGCAGGGACTGATCAAACGGACACACGGCGGCGCCGTGTTGGACGAGAATGCTCTTTCGGAAATCAAAATTCCGTTTTTGATCCGGGAACTTGAAAAAAGTGATGAGAAAATAGTCATTGCGCGAAAAGCCGCCGAATTGATTCCCAATCACAGTGTCTTGTTTCTGGATGCCTCAACCAGCGCTTATTCCATGATTCCTTTCCTTACCGAAAAAAGGGATCTGCTGGTAATCACAAACGGCTTAAAGGCACTGACCAAATTAAGTGAGAACCATATCCGATGCATCGGAACCGGCGGAGATGTCATCCATTCCTGCCTGGCATTCGCAGGGGAAGATGCTCATAAAACGATTGAACGCTATAATGCGGACTTTTGTTTTTTTTCCTGCCGAGGGCTGTCGGCAGACGGCATGCTTACCGACATTTCCCAGGCAGAAGACATTGTCCGCCAAAAAATGATCGAACATTCCAAAGCTTCTTATATGCTTTGTACCAGTGATAAGCAGAACAAAATTTATTATCATAATCTGTGCAGCCGTGAACAGATCAGCGGAATTCTTGCGGCAACGATGCCGTAGAAAGCAAAACCTCTTCCCTTTTCGTTTTCCGCCTTTTCCAAATCGTAGCCTCTCAAATGCATCACTCACAAGGATTTTCGGACGCTTCGCAGCTGCCTTGTTTCATAATCTTTAACAGCATCTGGCGGTTATAGGTCAGGTGCATAATCATGGCGCACTTTGCTCCCACGCTGTCGCCTTCTAAAATGGCCTGGGTAATAGCTCTGTGTGTTTGTATGGTTTCTTCCATTAACTTGTGGTAAGTAAGGTGGATGAAGGTAACGATTGCGGTATGGATAATCGGTATGAGGGATTCCACCACACTGTTTTTGCTGGCCTTGGCTATGGCTGCGTGAAATTCCATATCTTTTGCGGCATGATTTTTTCCTTCCCGGTATAAATCTTCCACTTCCCTGCAGAGCCGTTGAATCGTCTGCTTTTCTTCTTCCGTGGCCTTCTGTGCGGCAAGGGAAGCGATCTCCGGCTCCAGCATAAGTCTTACTTCGAACAGTTCCAGCGCCAGTTCATATTTGTCCGTATGCCCGGAAAGTCCCAATGGATCTTTTTCCAGCGTATCCGTACGGATGACATAGGTTCCGTCTCCTCTGCGGACCTCCAGCACGCCTTTGGAAACCAGGCTTTTTACGGTTTCCCGGATGGTACTGCGCCCCACGCCGTACAATTCTGCCAACTCATATTCATTGGGGATTTTTTCCCCGATCCGGATCGGTTTTTCCAGAATATCCTTCATCAGCTTGTCTTCCACCTGCGCTGCCAACAGCTTTTTGCTCATTTTATCGATTTCATTCATGACCTGCTGCTTTCCTCCCTTGTTATCCGTATCTTTTGATCTGCTTTCCTTTGTCCGCTTTTCTAATCTGAAGCCTTCCCGGTTCCACTCATTCATCCGGTTTAATCCACGCCTGTCTCATTCCTTTTCCTGGATCCAGGCAGCATACAAAGCTTCCAACCCTTCTTTCATCTGCTCCTCCGAAAGGCCTCCGAAGCCCAGAAGAACCGTTGCAGCGGCATTCGTCTCGTTCCCACGGTGCGATTCCTTTTCTTGTATTTCTCTTTCTTGCATCTCTCCTTCTTGCCTTTCTTCTCCATCCGATTCCCGGATGAAACTATCGGAGAGACCATATACCCGAATACCCTTTTGCCTTGCTTTCTCTATTAATTTCTCCTCTGTCATGCCGTCCTTTTTCCCTTTTACAGTAAGCAGAAGGTGAAGTCCCGCATTCTCTCCCGTAATCCGGAAGCGTCCTTTAAACGGTGCCAGGCAGGAAAGCATCACCTCATGCCTGGATCGATAAATTTTCCGCATTTTATTCAGATGTCTTTCAAAATGACCTTTGCTGATAAATTCATTTAATATCCACTGGTCGATTCTGGACACGGTAGACGAATAAAAGTAGAGGTTTTTCTTGTAAAAATCCAGAAGGGAAAAGGGAAGCACCATAAAGCTTAAACGAATGGCCGGAGCAATGGACTTGGAAAAAGTGCCGATGTAAATCACTTTTCCGTGACGGTCCGATGCCTGCAGGGAAGGAATCGGTTTGCCTTTGTAACGAAATTCACTGTCATAATCGTCTTCGATCAGGTACCGGCCATCCTTTTCATCCGCCCAATGGAGCAGTTCCATCCGTCTGCCGATTGGCATAACCGTCCCGGTTGGGTACTGGTGGGACGGCATAATATAGGCAACGGATGCCTCTTCCTTTTCCAATTCTTTTATCTTCATCCCGCTTTCATCCATGGGAATTGCTTTTACGTCATAACCGCAGGATCGGAAAATGCGATAGGCTCTTTTATAAGTAGGATTCTCCATGGCAATCGTAAGGTGACTACCCAGAATTTTTTCCAGCAAAAGAAGCAGGTAGTCATTTCCGGCCCCGACAATGATCTGCTCCGGCGTACAGTTCACCCCTCTGGAAGAATGCAGATACCGGCTGATCGTCCGGCGCAGTTCCTCATCTCCCTGAGGAGAACCCATGGAAAACAAATCCTGTGTTCCGAAGGCCTCTCTGGAAATCTTTTTCCACACGCTGTAAGGGAAAAGGCTTTGGTCGATTGCGGTAGGCGAAAAATCAATTCTCACCGGATTTTCCCCCCTTAAGTCCGCAACGGAGGTACCTTCTTCCGCATCCGGCTTTTTTTTTCCTTTTTCCAGAAAAAACAACTCATCCAGTTCACAGACAAAGAAACCTTTGCAGGGGCTGGACTCAATATAGCCTTCGCTTAAAAGCTGTTCATAAGCCGTATCCACCGTACTCCTGGCTACCTGCAGATGCTGGGCCAGAAGACGGGTAGAGGGAAGCTTCTCTCCCGCAAGAAGCTTCCCCCCTATAATCTCCTGTCTGATATGCTCGTAAATCTGTTCGTACAGGCACTGCTTTTTTCCCATGCCCAGCTGTATTGTCATATCATACATCTTTTCTCTCTCCCGTTTTGCAGACTCCTTATTTCGGCAGGGTATAGGAACTCTTCAGCGAAACGATCCGGTTAAATACCAGGCTGTCCGGTCTGGAATCTTTGGCATCCACACAGAAGAATCCCTGACGTACGAACTGGAAGCTGTCATACGCTTTGACACCGGCTAAGGACGGTTCAAGGTAACAGTCATTCAGTATCGTTAAGGAATTCGGATTCAGGTTCAGAGAACCGTCTTCATTGTAAACACCTTTTTCTTCATCTATGATGTTTTCATAAAGTCTTACCTGTGCCTTAATCGCCGAAGAAGCCGGTACCCAGTGAATGGTTCCCTTTACTTTTCTTGCGTTAAATCCGCTTCCGCACTTTGTCTCGGGATCATACGTACAATGCACTTCCGTCACATTTCCGTTCTCATCCTTCACGCAGCCGGTACAGGTTACAAAATAAGCATTCATCAGGCGCACTTCATTGCCCGGGAACAGGCGGAAATATTTCTTGGGCGCCTCTTCCATAAAGTCTTCTCTTTCGATGTAAAGCTCTCTTTCGAAAGGAATCTGACGGCTGCCGAGAGCCTCATTTTCCAGGTTATTGGGCGCATCCAGATATTCCACTTTTCCCTCCGGATAATTGTCGATGATAAGCTTTACCGGGTTTAACACCGCCATCACTCTGGAACGGGTGGTCTTTAAATCTTCCCTAATGCAATACTCTAACATTGCATAGTCTACGGAAGAATTGCTCTTGGAGATGCCGCACAGATCCACAAATTTCTTAATGGATTCCGGTGTAAATCCACGTCTTCTCAAAGCGGCAATGGAGACCAGTCTGGGATCGTCCCAGCCATCCACAATGCCTTCTTCCACAAGTTTCTTGATATAACGCTTTCCGGTTACCACATTGGTCAGATAAAGCTTTGCAAACTCAATCTGTCTGGGCGGATGAGGGTATTCCAGTTCCCTGACAACCCAGTCATAAAGCGGTCTGTGATCTTCGAATTCCAGGGTACAGATGGAATGGGTAATTCCCTCAATGGCGTCCTCAATCGGATGTGCAAAATCATACATGGGATAAATGCACCATTTATCACCGGTGTTATGATGACTCATATGTGCTACACGGTAAATGACCGGATCCCGCATATTCATATTCGGAGATGCCATATCAATCCGGGCACGCAGAACCTTTTCTCCGTCTGCATACTTTCCGGCCTTCATTTCTTCAAAAAGCTTCAGATTCTCTTCTACGCTTCTTGTTGCGGAAGGGTCTTCTTTGCCGGGCTGTGTCAGATTGCCCCGGTATTCCCGGATCTCATCCGCAGACAGATCGGAAACATAGGCTTTTCCTTTCTTAATCAGCTTAACGGCGCCCTCATACATCTGTTCAAAATAATTCGAAGCAAAGAACAGTCTGTCTTCCCAGTCTGCACCCAGCCATGCCACATCCGCTTTAATAGATTCCACGAACTCAATCTTCTCTTTGGTAGGGTTCGTATCATCAAAACGCATGTTGAATTTTCCGCCGTATTCTTTGGCAAGACCGTAATTCAAAAGAATACTTTTGGCATGTCCGATATGGAGATAACCGTTGGGTTCCGGCGGAAAACGTGTATGAACTGTATCATAAACTCCTTCTGCCAGATCCTTATCGATCATCTGCTCGATAAAATTGCGGGATACTTTTTCCTGGGATTCCATTTCTTCGTTCCCTGCTGCAATTTTTTCCATTTCCGATACTTTTTCACTCATACCTTTCTCCGCCTTTCCTCTAAGAACTTTATTTCCTCGATTTTACCACAGTTTACCGAAATAATAAAGTTTTTTTTCGGATTTGTGAATGGCGCATCTGAACGGTTGCCACCCTTAGTGATGGAACAGGCGGATTCCGGTAAATGCCATAACCATGCCGTATTTGTTGCAGCAGTCGATGACGGCATCGTCCCTGACGGAGCCACCGGGCTGTGCAATATACTTCACGCCGCTCTTAAAGGCTCTTTCGATGTTATCGGAAAAAGGGAAAAACGCATCGGAGCCCAGGGTAACTTCCTTCATGCCATCTAACCAGGCACGTTTCTGTTCTCTGGTAAAGACAGGGGGCTTTTCCTTGAAAATATGTTCCCAGGTTCCGTCCGCCAGCACATCTTCGTATTCTTCCCCGATATACAGATCGATGGCATTGTCTCTGTCTGCTCTGCCGATTTTGTCTGAAAAAGGCAGGGAAATCACCTGGGGCGCCTGACGCAGATACCAGTTATCTGCTTTCTGTCCGGCCAGTCTGGTGCAGTGGATTCTGGACTGCTGTCCTGCACCGATTCCAATGGCCTGACCGCCTTTGACATAGCATACGGAATTGGACTGGGTATATTTCAAAGTAATCAGCGCGATTTCCATATCCATCTTTGCTTCTTCGGGAATTGTCTGATTTTCTGTTACCAGATTGGTAAGCAGGCTGCCATCTATCTTAAGCTCGTTTCTTCCCTGCTCAAAGGTAACTCCGTATACCTGTTTTCTCTCAACCGGAGCCGGTACGTAAGCAGGATCGATCTGAATGATATTGTATCCGCCTTTTTTCTTGGCTTTTAAAAGTTCCAGGGCTTCTTCGGTATATCCCGGTGCAATCACGCCATCGGATACCTCTCTTTTAATCAGTCTTGCCGTGTCTTCATCACAGATATCCGACAAAGCGATGAAGTCTCCAAAAGAAGACATTCTGTCTGCCCCTCTGGCTCTCGCATAAGCACAGGCTAACGGAGATAATTCTCCTAAATCCTCTACCCAGTAGATTTTCTTTAACGTCTCGTTTAAAGGCAGTCCCACAGCAGCGCCTGCCGGTGAGACATGCTTAAAGGAAGTAGCTGACGGAAGTCCGGAAGCTTCTTTTAATTCCTTTACTAACTGCCAGCCGTTTAACGCATCCAGAAAATTAATATATCCTGGTCTGCCGTTTAAAACCGTAACCGGCAGTTCGCTTCCGTCCGCCATATAAATGCGGGAAGGCTTTTGATTGGGGTTACATCCGTATTTTAACTGAATTTCGTTCATCTTAGCGTTTCTCCTTTTCTCCTGTCCTGTGCCGGGGCTTACACTTCCTCATTCTTATTTACAATCCGTGTTTTATAGGTTCCGTCCGCAACGTTAATAAACCGCACAAACAGGGAAACCTTGTTTTCTCCATTCAATCCGTTCCATATTTTGGCGGTAAATGCATCGATATCGTTTTCAATAAAGACGTCCTCCGGTTCTCCCTCGAAGCTGGGAAGGGGATTCCCGTCGTGCTGATAGGTGTGGATAAAATGACCTTCACCGGCAATCGGCGCATCATAGGTATACAGATACCGGCAGCAGCAGGAAGGATCACCGTGGTTACTCTTCAAGATTGACATTTCATAGGAAAAGGCACCGTCTGCCACATACAGATCTCCGGAAATACGCGGTGTATAATTAGGTGCATCCGGTTCAAAGCGTCTTGTCTTAAGGCTCTGTTCCATGGAAAGTCCCCGTTTCAACCCCTCATATACGGTATCTGTCTGATCCCCGTTGGTTACGATGGTATGCGCTCCCAACACTCGTACCGGTGCATAAATGATCAGACTGGGATCTTCCAGCTTGGACGGATCAAAAGCCTGGGTACGGATTCCTTCTTCACAGGGTACAAAAACACGATTGCGGCTGTTCGTACTCCGTCCCATAATAAAATAGGCAGTAACAGCATACTTTCCATCGGCACTTTTTCCGATTACGATTCCCCTTCCGGGATAAGTATTTTGGGCAAGCAGTTTTTCTAAATGTTCCATTTTTCCCTCCGTCTTTTGGGTAACAATTCAAACAGACTGCATAAGCATCGCATCTGAACGGTTACGTTTTTAATACTTTAAACAACATAAATGCCTGGGCATAGTATTACTTCATACATACTATGCCCAGGCGGTCGGCTCACTTTATTCTGCACTTCCTGTGGGTGATCCCACCATGACAACACATTTTCTGCCGCGCTGTCACTTTCCGCCGGTTATGCAGCTATTGGTTTTTCACACTAGTTCCCATCCACACTGTAGTTAGGAGCTTCTTTGGTAATGTGGATATCATGAGGATGGCTTTCCTTTAAGGAAGCGGCTGAAATCTTCACGAATCTGCCGGTTTCTTTCAGGGTCTCGATATCCTTTGCGCCGCAGTATCCCATTCCGGAACGAAGTCCCCCAAGCAGCTGGAATACAGTATCTTCCAGTGTTCCCTTGTAAGCTACCCGTCCTTCTACGCCTTCCGGAACCAGTTTCCTGGCATTTTCCTGGAAGTAACGATCCTTACTGCCGTTTTCCATAGCGGATATGGAGCCCATTCCTCTGTATACTTTATACTTTCTTCCCTGGAACAATTCGTACTGACCAGGGCTTTCTTCACAGCCTGCGAAAATACTTCCCATCATACAGGTATTGGCTCCGGCTGCGATTGCCTTGGTAATGTCTCCGGAGAACTTGATTCCTCCGTCTGCAATAATCGGAATGTCATATTTCCTGGCTGCTTCATAACAATTCATGATGGCGGTAATCTGCGGTACACCGATACCTGCCACGATACGGGTGGTACAGATGGATCCGGGACCGATTCCGACCTTTACCGCGTCTGCACCGGCCTCAATCAGAGCCTTGGTTGCTTCTCCGGTAGCCACATTTCCGGCAATGACCTGAAGTTCCGGATATGCATCCTTAATCAGCTTTACGCAGGTAAGCACATTCTGGGAATGTCCGTGAGCGCAGTCCAAAACCACAACATCCACCTTGGCATCCACCAGTGCGGATACTCTTTCCAATACGTTTGCCGTAATTCCTACCGCAGCGCCGCACAGCAGTCTTCCCTGGGCATCCTTTGCCGCCAACGGGTATTTAATTGTCTTTTCAATATCTTTGATAGTAATAAGACCTTTTAAGTTAAAATCCTTGTCCACAATCGGAAGCTTTTCTTTTCTTGCTTTTGCCAGAATTTTCTTGGCTTCTTCCAGCGTGGTTCCCTCCAGGGCGGTAATCAGCCCTTCACTGGTCATGGATTCTTTAATTTTCTTGGAAAAATCGGTTTCGAATTTAAGATCACGATTGGTAATGATGCCCACCAGCTTACGGCCTTCTGTAATGGGTACGCCTGATATTCTGAATTTGGACATCAGGGCATCTGCATCTGCCAGTGTATGTTCCGGAGTCAAAGAAAAAGGATCTGTAATAACGCCGTTCTCGGAACGCTTCACTTTGTCGACTTCCTCCGCCTGTGCTTCAATTGACATATTCTTGTGAATGATTCCGATTCCCCCCTGTCTTGCCATGGCAATGGCCATCCGATGTTCGGTAACGGTGTCCATTCCGGCGCTCAGCATGGGAATGTTTAACTTAATTTTCTTTGTCAGCCAGGTAGTAAGATCTACCTGGTTAGGAATTACCTGAGAATATGCCGGTACCAAAAGCACGTCATCAAAAGTAATTCCTTCGCCAATAATCTGACCCATTTTCTTTCCTCCTGATTGTATTGATATCACAGTTCACTCGTACGTTTATGCAGGCAGATTCCATACCTGCATATGATCTGCTTGTATTAACAGTGAGTTTAACAAAGTTTGCCAACAATGTCAATTCCCATTTTTTACAAAGATTTTAGCTTTTCAACCCTTTCAGTCGTTAAAAACCTTTCTCGGGGACTTATTTCGCATCGCTTTGATCAGATCTTCCGAAGGACTTAACAGAATTTTCTCTCCTCCTTCATAGAACATCACGTAACGTCTGTCCGGCTGAAGTTCCTCTCCGATGCTGTAATCTTTTACCTTCGCCTGTCGGTTCTTATAATTGTCCAGGTGATAGGACTTGATGGGAGCCAGAATCTCGATCCGGTCAAGGGTATAGGTTCCGATTCTCTTTCTGCGGCTCTTCGCCATTACTTTATCGATGGTAAGCTCTCTGTCCAGATACAGATACTCAAATTCCAGGTCGGTAAATATTCCCACCAGATAAGCGCCCACACCGGCTGCTACGGCCAGAATAAAAGGAAGCAGACCGTAAACCATGGCAAAAAGAAAAAATACTACGGCAAGCATGATCAGCAGTACTTTCATAAACTTATACACCGGTTTCTGCTTCTGCTTTATCAGACATTCCACATACATTTCACTCATTGTTCTCACTTTCCTTTTCTATAAAATAGTATTAATGCATTTCCTTCTTCTACTATATAACAACCGAAAGCATCTTGCAAGCCGGATTCGCGGAAATTACAAATTTTTATCTTTTTTTTAGAATCTGATTAGCTCAGATTCATTGACAAGACCGTCTTTTCAACTTAATATAGAAGAAAATAAATGACAGTTCAGATGCGCCATTCGCAAAACAGCGAAGCGTTATTTTGAGAAAGGCAGGTTATTCCCATGGCAGTTATGGACGAGTTCCGCGAAGAACGGGAAGCATTAAAACATGGTACTCCGAAGCAGAAATTGCAATATTTCTGGTGTTATTACAAATGGCATACAATTATTGCCGTACTCGCCGTTATTTTTCTTGTTTCTTTCATCCACGAGGTGGTAACAAGAAAAGATACCGCTTTTTACGGTATCTTTTTAAACAGCTGGGCAAAAGAAGATACGGTGGCCGATTTTGAATCCGGTTTTATGGAAAAAGCCGGTATTGATCCGGATGCTTATGAGATCAATCTGGATACCTCCTTATATATTACGGATGATGCCATGGATGAAAATTCCTATGCTTCCATTCAAAAGATGACCGTCTATGTTGCTTCCGGGGAAATTGACGTATTAGTCTCAGATGCTTCCTCCATCAACCGCTATGCCTATAATGAAACGCTGGGAGATCTGCGGGATTTCTTAACCGAAGAGCAGCTGCAAAAGTACGAGCCGTATTTCTTCTATGTGGATGGAGCCGTAGTAAAAGAACAGCAGGAAGCCAGTGATAATCTGGATACCGAATATACCCCCGTTTATCCGGATCCTTCCAAACCGGAAGAAATGGAAGATCCCATTCCCGTAGGCCTCTTCGTCGGAAACTGCAAAACGCTTACCGATGCTTACAGCTTCCGGAGCAAAGATGTGGTGGCCGGTATCGTGATCAACACGAACAGAAAACAGGCGGCGTTGGATTTTATCGATTATCTTTTCAGTGAAAATCCGTAACCGCCCATTTTCGGAGTGGTTATGCAAGCAGTTCCCATATCTGCTTATTCTACTTTTACCGTAAGTATTTCATAAGGTTTTGCCCGAAGAAGGAACGAATCCCCTTTCAGATCGATGTCTGAAAGTTCCCTTTCCATCAGATCGCAGAGAGTCGCTTTTGCGGGTTTCCACCCCAGTTTTACCATAGTTTCACAATGGCTTCCGCAGGCCTCGAAGAATCGAATGATAACAGCGTTCGATTCTTCTGCTTTTTTTATGGTATCCGCAATTACATTAGGGGATGCCACTTCCACCAGACTGTACCGGGCGGGGATTTTTCCGTCTGCTTCCGGTCTTATTACGGGAACTGCCCTCATAGGATTGTTCAGGTCATAGGCCATTTGCAAAATACCGGCTTTCCGGTAATCATCCACATGCGGTGCCAGTGTATAAGTAAAAACATGCCGGCAGCGATCCGCATCCGGATTGGGAAAGGTTGCGGATTTTAACAAAGTCAGCCGCATAACGGAATCATGTACATCATAGCCGTATTTACAGTCATTCAGCAAAGAAACGCCATACCCGTATTCCGAAAGGTCACAGTACTTATGCGCACAAACCTCGTATTTTGCGGCATCCCAGCTGGTATTGCTGTGAGTAGGACGGCTGACCGCTCCGAACTGAATATCATAAACCGCTTCGCTTGCCCTGATAGAAACCGGGAATGCCGCTTTTAACAGCAGATGTTCCTGTTTCCAGTCAATCACTGTTTCAAAATCCATTTTTTTCCTGTCTTCATACAGCCAGACTGTCTGTATAATCACGGATTCCAGGAAGGTACGCTGAATCTTAAATCCTGCCCGACAGCCGTCCCTTACCGACTCTGCTTTTGTAACATCATCCGCTATATAGCGTTTTTCCTTGTAATAATTCGTAATCTCCCAGGCATCATATGCTCTCGGATAATCTTCATAAACCTCCAGACAGTTGCCGCACCCTTTGGAAGCATCGATTACTTCTCTGGAAGCCTGCTTATCATAAAGAGACCGGATCTGATACTGTTCATCAAACTGCACCCGGAAATAGTCGTTCTCCATTTCCAATGCTCCCAGCCGTATGGAACCTGTCGGTTCTCTTTTTTCCACAATGGCATAGCCTCTGGCTGGAATATGATCCACATAGAGGCTCCTTCCATCAACCATTACTACACCGGCGCCCGGAAAAGGCTGAGGATTGAATACCAGAAGAGATTCCTCAGAGTTCTCTTTTAACTCCTTCTGCCCGTTCGGTGCAGGCTGCAGCGCCTTTTCGACCCGTTTTCTTACTTTATCGGAAATTTCTTCCGCATTCTTTCGCAGAACCGGATAAACCGCATCACAATCTTCATATACCTCACGAATGGAAGACCCGGGAATGATATCATGGAACTGGTACAGCAAAATTTTCTCCCAGCCCGCCTTCAGAATAGCGGCAGGATATTCCATTCCGAACAGCTGTCTTCCGAGAATGGCAAAGAATTCCGCATTCTGGTATGCAAATTCACACTTGCGGTTGTTGCGCTTATTCTTTGCTATGGACGTATAAGTTCCTCTGTGCATTTCCAGGTACAGTTCTCCGTCCCATACCGGAAGTCCCGGATTGTTTTCCTGTTCGGCAACATGTTCCAGGAACTCTTCTGCCGTGCCGATTCTGGCATTGGGGCATTCCCCGATTCCGTTCTCCAGACGCCTGCGCATCTGAAGCATCTCCTCCGTAGGACCGCCCCCGCCGTCTCCGTATCCGAATGTATTTAATACTTCGTCCGAGAATTCTTTCTGGGAAAACCGTTCCCAGCACCCGGCGATCATGGCAGGATGATTATCCGAAACATAGGTTGTATAAGTAACCGGCTCCTGCCCCCGCTTTTTCTCCTGTGCCGTTAAGAACCAGGTAAAGATCTCCGTTCCGTCGATTCCTCTCCAGCGGAACATGTCATACGGCATCCGATTGGTTTCGCTCCAACTGATTTTGGAAGTAACAAAACGGTCAATACCGCTCTTTTTCAGAATCTGCGGTAAGGCAGCGGAATAACCGAATACATCGGGAAGCCAGAGAATATGACTTTCCACTCCGAATTCTTCCCGGAAGAATCTCTTCCCGAATAGAATCTGGCGCACCAGACTTTCCCCGGAAGGCAGATTGCAGTCGGCCTCTACCCACATGGCGCCTTCCGCTTCCCATCTCCCGCAGGCAATCATCTTTTTAACCTCGGCATAGGTTTCCGGGCTTTCTTCTTTTAAATAGGCGTACAGTTGCGGTTGGGAAGACATGAAACGGTATTCCGGGAAACGTTCCATCAGGCGCAATACCGTTGCAAAAGATCTCTGTACTTTCTCCCTGGTCTGCTCCAAGGTCCATTTCCACGCCACATCAATATGCGTATGCCCCATGCAGATTACCGTTTCCCGCTGATCCCGACTGTACTTTTCATATAACTCCGTTTTGAGATAAGCACAGCCCTTTCGGATCCCTTCCCGGAAAGCCCCGCTTCCTACCACCCGGCAATCCATATGATTGATTGCTTCATTGAGAATATGAAGGATATCCGCATATTCTTTGCTGTTCGGATCGGAAAATTCCAAAATTTCAAAAGGCACTTTCAAGTCGTAATATAACGCTTCCGCTTCCGGATCCGCAAGCACTAATTCCGCAGCAAACTCCGAAAGGCCTCCCGCCGTTCCTGCATATGCATACAAGGCCACCTGCATTTTATCCTTATTGCAGGTCGGCAGATAGACCTGTGTATGGTTGGTATCCATTCCTTGTCTGAGTTCTCCGTCCACATAGGCAATGAACTGGGAATTATTGACTCCCCACTGTCCGTCCTTACCGGCACTAACGAAAAGCCGCACATCCTTGCCTTTCCAGTCATCCGGGATCTGTACTTCCCGGATAAACCAGGCGTGGGAATCCCATTTTCCGCCCCAGCGCTCCGCCTCCTGAAAAAGGCGGAATTCTTTTCCGTTCACATCCGGAATCCGATTATCCTTTTTATAACCGCACTCACAAAAATACCAATCCGGAAGGCTTCTTCTGTCCCCAAAGCGTACCTTCTCCAAAAGATACAGCATCTGCCTTATCCGCTCCATACGAAAATCTGTTTTATCCACTGTTTCCCTCCTGTGTTCTCATATAGTAACAGTCCAGACATGCCGTTTGCAAAGCTTTTGCATGCTTCGTAACTGAACTGTTTCTCATAAACACTATCATTCTACCTCTGCTCAGGCAAAGAAAACAATTGATAAAACAGACTTTTCTTTCTATTTATCGGACATGCTTTGAACCGCAGCTTTTGCGGAAAACAACCGGCGAGTATCCTTCCCTTTGTTTGAAAAAAGTGTTAAAATGCTGTACACTTGAGAATCCGAGGCGATCCGCAATACTGCTTACCGCTTCTGCATCCTCCTTTAAATATTCCTTGGCTCTTTTATGTTTTTGAGACAGAATGTATTCCCTGGTTGACATACCGGTGCGGGATTTGATAATTCTCCCCGTCTGTTTGGTGCTCAAAAAAAGGAAATGAGCGATATCTTCTACGCAGATTCCCGCTTCCAGGTTATCCTGCACATACTGTCTGATTTTTTCAAAGCGTGCCGCCTCAAAATCTTCTTTTTTCTCTACTTCATATTCCGGAACATTTTTGCCTGAAAAAGCGGCCGCCATCTCTCCCAGCATCAGAAAAATCCTGTGTTCTATCGCGCTGTAATATCCCAGCTTCATAGCAAGAATTTCTTCAAAAGACTCCTCACACATTCCTTCTTCAAAGGTTGCGTCCGGCAAAATACAAAAGGGCATCTTACGATAAACCTCATAAATTGCCTTCTGCTCTTCCTTCATACCGCCCGAAGCCGGTCTGATATCACAGTTCAGACAATATTCCACATATTCTTCCCCTTCCCGGGAAGCCTGCTCATGAAAAACCTGCGGAGGAGTAACATAAATCTGTCCTTCCTTTACCACATATTCCTTCTCATACTCTTTTTCCTGTTCTTTTTTATATTCCCTCACCTTACAGCTGCCGGATTTTACCACATGGAATTCATAAGAAGAATGGCAGTGCTTTTTAATCATCCACTCTCCGGTTCTGTGCATGATCCGGAACCAGTATACGTTGATTTCCAGTCCCCCGTAAACCATATGAAACTCCAGTGCAGACAGCTTCTGAGATGCTTTGACATATTCCTTCCATTGCTTTTCCCGTTCCATTCTCTTCCTCCCGCTTACAAACACTCCGGCACAGTTCGCATGTGCAACCCATACAGCTGCGCCATTCCTAAAACATTCTACCTCTTTTGCTTGCGTTTTAAAATAGATTTTGTTATACTTTTCGAAGATTCCGGTATTACGATTTTCAGGAAGGATGACTCTTTTTATGACCGACACTTATCTAGTACCATGTTACCAAGTAACTTGTATTTATCCTCTCAGGCAGGTTCCCGAAGAACCTCTTATAATCCATGTGCCCGGCTCCAAAAGCATTACAAACCGGGCTTTGCTTCTGGCAACTTTAGCGGACGGCGATTCTGTTCTGGAGGGAGTTCTTTTTTCCGATGATTCCCGTGCTTTTTTACATTGCATTCAGGAACTTGGCTTTTTCACACAAGTCAACGAAGAAGCCAAGACCATCCGGGTAACCGGTCTGGGCGGCCGGATTCCCAAAAAGGAAGCTTCTCCATATGTGGGAAGCGCCGGTACCGCCGCCCGCTTTTTAACCGCATGTCTCGGCACAGCTGATGGAATTTACCATATGGACGCTTCCCCGCAGATGCGCAGGCGTCCTATGGCACCGCTGTTAAACTGCCTGAAGGATTTAGGATGCGAAATCGTTTTTGAAGAAAAAGACGGCTTTTTCCCTTTTACGCTGACAAGCCACGGCTTCGGGAAAGACAGCATACAGGTAAACATTCAGGACAGCAGCCAGTTTTTAAGCGCTCTTCTGATTGCCGGTGTCCGCAGCGCCCATCCTTTTCAGATCCGGGTAGAAGGCACTCACGGCATGTCCTATATTGACATGACGGTAAAAATGATGCAGCAATTCGGAGTCCGCGTGGACCGTACTTCCCTTCCCTGTTTTACCATCCCTTCCGGGCAGACCTATCGGGGGCTGCACTATCCGGTTGAACCGGATGTCTCCGCCGCCTGCTATTTTTATGCCTTGTCTGCGCTTTTGGAAATCCGGGTGCTGGTACCCGGCATCTTCTTTGACTCCCTCCAGGGTGATACGGCTTTCCTTTCCATTCTGGAAAAGATGGGGTGCCGGGCGGAAAACACCTCACAGGGCATTCTGATGCATCCGCCTGTGGATGGTATCTGCCACGGCGTCAATGTGGACATGCACGCCTGCTCCGATCAGACCATTACGCTAGCAGCACTTGCCGTCTTTGCAGACACTCCCACCACCATCCGCGGCATCGGCCACATCCGTCACCAGGAAAGCGATCGGATTGCCGCCATTGTAACGGAACTTGGAAAAATGGGAATTTTGTGTCGGGAATCAGAAGAATCCATTACCATTTATCCTGGCAAACCGAAGCCCTGCAGTATCGACACCTATGATGACCACCGCATGGCTATGGGCTTTTCCCTGATCGGGCTGAGAACATCAGGTATGATTATCCGAAATCCTGCCTGCTGCAGTAAAACCTTTGAAAACTATTTTACGGTTCTGGAACAGGCCATTGCGTTCTGTAAACGATAACCATTCAAAAAGCGGCTCTTGCATGATAAGTTAAAGTATTGTATACTTATAGCAATCAGCAATTCACAATGATATCCGGCAGCCGGATCCGAAACCATTTGACTGCAGGTATCCCTCTGATATATGGAAAAGAAAGGAATCCTATGAACAAGATAAAGCAAAAGGTCGTAGTCTCTCTTGGGCATGATGCTCTGGGATATACTACAACACAACAGCAAGATGCTGTAAAAGTAACGGCAAGGGCTCTTGCAGACCTGATCGAAGAAGGCTGTCAGTTGACGATTACACACAGTAACGGTCCCCAGGTCAGCATGATTCATAAGGCTATGACAGAGCTTCGCAGAATCTATATTGATTATACCCCTGCGCCCATGTGCGTCTGCTCCGCCATGAGTCAAGGATACGTAGGCTTTGACCTGCAGAATTCTCTTCGGGGAGAGCTTTTGGGAAGAGGTCTTTCCTGTCCGGTCAGCACCATCCTGACGCAGGTTACGGTAGATCCCTATGACGATGCCTTCTATGAACCGACAAAGGAAATCGGACGCTTTATGTCCGCAGAAGATGCCGAGACAGAGATCAAAAAAGGGAATTATGTAAAGGAATATCCGGGAAAGGGCTTTCGGAGAGTAGTGGCCGCCCCCACTCCTTTGGATATCGTGGAAATCGAGACCATCCGCCTGCTTGCAGATGCCGGGCAGGCCGTTATTGCCTGCGGCGGAGGAGGTATTCCGGTTATCGAACAGAAGGGTACTTTAAAAGGTGCTTCCGCCGTTATTGAAAAGGATGCCATCGCCGGTAAGCTTGCCGCAGATTTAAAGAGCGACATGCTGATCATTTTAACCGGTGTGGACTATGTTTATACCGATTACGGAAAAGCCGGTCAGAAGCCGATCTCCTCTATGACCGTAGAGGAAGCACAGCAGCTGATCCGTCAGGGCGAATTCGAAGAAGGAACCATGCTTCCCAAAATTGAAGCTGCCGTTCGTTACCTAACCGCCGTTCCAGGCGGAAAAGTGTTGATCACTTCCCTGAAAGAAGTAAAAAATGCCGTAAACGGCAAATGCGGCACCTATATCCATAACTGACAGGTATAACATTCAAAAAAGTTTGTGTCAATTTCCAGTTGACACAAACTTTTTTTTAACTCAAACCGCGTTTTCAGACAAGCGGATCTCTCTCGGATAAGCCCAACGCAGTAATCAGCGCTCCGATCATGATAAAGAAATCGGAAACATTAAAAACAATATTTTTAAGTCTCTTGCTTCCGATATCAAAACTGACATAATCCACCACATAGCCCCGTTTCAGTCTGTCATAGGCATTGCTGAAAGCTCCGCCCAATAACAGGGGCAGTCCGAAATGCAGCAGACGGTTGCCTTTTTTTCCGAAGCTTACCAGGAAAAGTGCAAAAGCTGCAAATGTCATGAAAAGAGAAAGCGCCGCTGCCAGCTTCTTCTTGCCGGAGCCGACCCCAAGCATCAGTCCGGGATTGTGAAATTTCTGAAGCAGAATCTTGCCTCTGCCCTTCCGGATGCAGGTATCTTCCCGATATTCTCTTTCCACTTTATTTTTGATCCGAAAATCCAGATAAAAAATCGTTGCCGCAACTGCGCTTCCCGCAATCAACCCTATCAAAGCTTTATCCTGGCCAGAAGGCTTCCCAGGCTGGTGGTTGCGTTGCCTTCGGACTCATAATGGAATTCTTCAATCTTGTCTGCTTTTACTTCTTCCTTTTGAAGAGCCTCTTCCAGCGCCTTCATGCTTAAAGAGATTTTTCCGTCATTGGTATTAAGCACTTTTACTTTAACCTTATCGCCCTCTTTCAGCACTTCGGAAGGCTTTTTGATTCTCTTCTGGCTGATCTGCGAAATATGAACCAGACCGCTTAATCCATCGCCCAGATCAATGAAAGCTCCATAAGGCATCAGGCTTTCCACCGTTCCTTCCAGAACACTTCCCGGAATAACCATAGCCAGCTTTCTGTCATGCTCTGCCTTTGCTTCTTCCCGTAAAATCTCCTTTGCGGACATTACCAGCTTTTTCTTCTCAGGATCTACGGTAATAACCCTGACGGTCAGCTCTTTTCCCAGCCACTCATTCAAATCTTCCACATAGCTTAAAGACAGCTGTGAAGCAGGTACAAATCCTCTGATCTCTTCCAGATAGCAAATTACGCCGCCATTGGTAACGCCTCCTACTTTTACCTTCACCGGAGTCTTCTCTTCCAAATAAGACTGCAGCTTATCCCATGCCAGAACATCGTTTGCTTCCTTTTTGGAAAGCAGAATGTTGCCCTGCCCGTCATCCTTACGGATTACCGTTGCCTTAACTACATCTCCTTTTTTTACGTCCCGAAGAACGGAAAATCCGGGAGCATCGCTCATATCCTGCGCCTTGATCACGCCCTGGGCATAATATCCCAGATCCAGGACAACTTCCTTTTCGTTTACGTCAATCACCGTACCGGTAAGAATATCTCCCTCTGAAATCTTACGGAAAGATGCCTCCAGCTGACCGGCATAATCCGCCATGGTCTCTTCCGGTTCTGCCTTTATCTCTGCGTTTTCTGCAGCTTCTGCTTTCTCTGCGGACTCGGCTGCCTGCGCCTCATCCGGCATTACTTTCTTTTCTTCCTCCATAACCATTTCCTCTTTCTAATAAAAAATATGTCCTCCGATGGAAATCCCGTTTAAGCCTTCTACAGGTGTCCTGAAAAATACACAGTTCCCCACATTACTTGCTCCGGCCATTGCCTCATCTGCTGCCCGGTAACAGCTCTCTGTCGCCTTGTCGCAGGTAAGCGCCAGCTCCAGTCTACCACTTCCAGCCGGCGAAAATTGTCTGGACTGATAAATGACTCCTACCACCGTATCCGGGAAAATGCTGCTGCGCACCCGGTTGATTACGACAGCGCCTACTGCCACTTTGCCTTCATAAGGTTCTCCGCCGGCCTCACAGTAAATCAGATTCGCCAAAAGCTTCCGGTCACCTTCCGCAAATTCCAGTTCCGAGATATCTCTCCATTTGGCACCGGCTGCGGCTCTCGATCGCGCCAGTTCTTCTTTCAGCTTCTTTTTTAAATATTCCAGATCTTCTTCCTTCTTGCGTATCTCGGCTTCATAAGCAAGCGCCTGCTTTTCCGCATCGGAAATCTGATCTGCATAATTGGATACCTCGCCCTTTGTCTGATTGACCATTCCGGTAACCTGATCCTGCTTTTCTTTGGTCTGTCTCTTTAACTCGTCTAACTGCGCTTTTTCCTCTTCCAGCCTTTGTTCCTCCGAAGTGATAAACTCGGTATTTTTCTGAAATTCTTCCAGTTTTTTCTGGCTATAGTCCGCTACTTTTTCAAAAAAATCCGCCGTATTAATCAGATCCGAAAGACTCTGCGACTGTACCAGCGCATTCAGGTAGGAAACATTGTTGCTTTCATACAGATACCGGAACATCTGCTTCATGTACTCATATTGCCTGGTCTGCACTTCGATCGCTTCCTCCAGGGCAAGCTGCGTATCCGAGATTTCCTGTTCCTTAGCTGCAATCTGACTCTCCAAATCGGAAAGTTCTTCACTGATCTGTGAAAGCCGGCTGTTTAAGTTGCTCAATTCGCTTTTTAAGCTTCGGTGTACCCCCTTCAGGGCATCGATTTCATCCTGCTTTCCATCCAGTTTATCCTTAAGCGCATCTTTTTCTTTCTGCGTCTCATTGATTTTCTGCTGGGTAGTAGAAGCGAAAACCATCCCCGGTACTTCCTTATTTTCACGGAAAAAGACGAAGGAAAGCAAAAGGACTCCCGACAGAAAAAATGCCATCCTACGCCCCTTTAACGGACGTTGATCTCTTTTTGCCATGTCTTAAGTCCACCCGCCTTTCCCTTTTGCCCCTCATTTGATATCACGAATTGCTCCGCTGCAATGCAGCTCTCGCAATTCGAAACAAGAGGAAGCCGCTGATATCATCATACTATTTGGTTCCGAAAATACGATCTCCTGCATCTCCTAATCCGGGTACGATATAACCATGATCATTCAGCTTTTCATCCAATGCTCCGATATACATATCCACATCCGGATGAACCTCTTTCATCTTTGCCATACCTTCCGGAGCTGCAATGATACACATAAAATGAATATTCTTACATCCCTTATCTTTCAGCATCTGAATGGCTGCCACGGAAGAGCCGCCGGTTGCCAGCATCGGGTCTACTACAAAAACTTCTCTTTCTGCACAGTCTGCAGGAAGCTTACAGTAATATTCTACCGGGCTTAATGTCTCCGGATCACGATACAGACCGATATGCCCGATCTTGGCTGCCGGAATCAGCTCCAACACACCATCTACCATGCCCAGTCCCGCTCTCAAAATCGGAACAATTGCCATCTTCTTTCCCCGAAGTTCCTTTACGGTTGCCTTACAGATAGGGGTTTCAATTTCCACATCATCCAGTTTTAAATCTCTGGTTGCTTCATAACAGATCAACATTGCGATCTCACTGATTGTCTGACGAAAATCTTTCGTACCTGTCTCTTTTTTGCGGATTAATCCTATCTTATGCTGAATCAGAGGGTGATCCATTACTACTACTTTTGCCATTTTTAAATGACCTCCTTCATTTTACTTTTGTTTTAGATTTGTTCCAACTGGCTGATTCTTCTGCAGTGTTTTTCCTCACCGGAAAACTCTGTATGCAGAAAAGTATCCACAATATCCACTGCCAGATTCGGGCCGATCATTCCGCCGCCCAGCGCCAGCATATTCGCATCGTTATGCAGTCTTGTCATCTTTGCCGACAGAGTATCGCTGCACAATGCGCAGCGGATCCCCGGCACTTTGTTGGCCGCAATACTGATCCCGATTCCTGTGGTGCAGACAACGATTCCTTTGTCGCATTCACCACCTGCCACCGCTTTTGCAACAGCATGTCCGAAAGCAGGATAGTCACAGGATTCTTTACTGAAGCACCCTTTGTCCCTGCATTCGATTCCCTGTTCCTTCAGGTATTTTATAACCTGTTGTTTTAAATCGTAACCGCCATGGTCACTTCCTACTGCTACTATCATTTATTTTCCTTTCTCCCGGCCCTCTTTCAGACAGAAACCACTTTATGCCCGGCCGCTTTTAACAGTCTGTTCATAATCGCCTGTCCGTATCCCTGGGAATCAAATACTTCCGAATAAATACAGGTCACCTTTTCATCATCAAACTCTCTCAGAATCCGGTACAGATGTCTTCCGATATCCGTCTCATCCTTACGGCTGCCGATGCATTTAATCACATCCGCCTGATAAAGGTTCATCCGTTCTGTGGTTGCGATGACACCCACTTTTTCCCCAAGCTGCTGTTTTATAAGAGCCTGGTCATTGATATATTGCACCACCGCTTCCTCTTTTCCTGTTACAAGAGTCAACTCTGCATCCGGTGCATAGTGCCTGTACTTCATTCCCGGAGCTTTCGGAGCCTGTCCGCTGTTCGCATCAAGAATCGTAACGTCCGTCTCCACTTCTCCGAGAACTTCAGAAAGCATTTGATCCGTAATAAATCCCGGTCTTAAGATCTGCGGAGGTGTTACTGTCAGGTCGATGATTGTGGACTCCAGTCCGATTCCTACTTCTCCGCCGTCTATAATCATGTCAATTAATCCGTCTAAATCTTCTTCCACGTACTTTGCAAGAGTGGGACTTGGTTTCCCGGAGCGATTGGCACTGGGCGCCGCGACAAAACCGCCGGCATAATCAATCAGCTTTCTTGCTGTAACGTGAGACGGCATGCGGATTGCTACCGTATCCAGTCCTCCCGTTGTCTCATAAGGAACCTCTTTTGCTTTCGGCAAAATCATGGTAACCGGTCCTGGCCAGAACTTCTCTGCAATCTTTTCTGCAGCAGCCGGAACTTTATCGGCAACGCGATAAATATCTTCCCATCTGCAGATATGTACAATCAAGGGATTGTCGCTGGGACGCCCTTTCGCGGCATAAATCTTCCTGGAGGACTCCGGATTCATGGCGTCTCCGCCCAGCCCGTACACCGTTTCTGTCGGGAAAGCCACAAGCCCGCCGGCCTTAAGGATCCTGCCGCCTCTTTTCAAGGCTTCTTCCTCTGTATTTTGTTCGTCAGTTCTGACAATTTCCGTCTTCATTTTCAAGGCTCTTTTCCTTGCTCATTTTTATTCTGGTTATTCTGGTATTGCACACTTGTAACAGTTCAGATGCGCCATTCGCAAAGCCGCGCTTTCAGCGCTTTCTCGCCGCTTCGCAGCTGTTTTGCTCATAGAGCGACACTAAGCTCAAGCATTCAAGAAGGTAGATTTTCATGCAAGCATGAAATCAGCCTTCTTGAATGCTTGCCTGAACTGGTACAAGTATATCACATTTTCAGAAAAAGGAAAAGATTTAATCATTTAAATATTGCAAAATTCCCATATGAATCGCCCAGGCCAGCTTATTCTGGTAATCCTTCGTCATAAGTTTTGCCGCTTCCTTTATATTGGATAAAAATCCGCACTCCACAATAACAATCGGAACAGCCGTTTTTTTCAAAAGGTAATAACTGTCGTTCGCTTTAATCTGTCTGGTATTTTCCGGATCCACATACGCAACCAGCCTTTCCTGAATCTTTTCGGCCAGTTTTTTGCCTTCTGCGCTGGTGTTATAATAAAAGACCTGCGCTCCGTGAACATATTCCTCCGGATAGCTGTTCTGATGAATACTGACCGTCAGCGCCGGCGCCGTCTCCTCGATTTTTTCAATCCGCCGTTTCATGTCCTGCACCTTCTTATTATGGGCATCCGCATCATACAGTCCCTTATCTGAATCTCTGGTAAGAATAACGCTCACATCATCCGCCTCCAGATACTGTTTTACCAGAAGCGCAATTTCCAGATTCAGATCCTTTTCCAGAGCACCGTTGATTCCCACTTTTCCGGGATCGCTTCCCCCGTGTCCTGCATCAATCACCACACAGGGACGGTTTCTTGCCTCCGTAATGCCTCCTGTTCTCACGTAGAGAGCCGCCTCCTTTGCAAGAACCAACATTGCAGCCACTAAGAGGGCCCCCATAATCATAGATAACAGCTTATTTTGCAGTTTTGTCAGTTTCACTATCCTAATCTTCCTTCCGGAATATGCACGGCAGTGTCGGATACTACCTGTTCTCTTCTAATTTATATGAAGCTCCTTTTCTTTTTAGACTGTTCCCCTTTTTATACCCAGTACAACGTACAAGAAATACTTTTTGCTTCCGCAATGCATTCCCAGCGCCTGCGGCGGTCGCTTGCGATATCTTCCTTGTACGCCGCAGTACGCATCCCCGCGGGGCGTTTTTATATATTAGGAAAGACCACTTTCCTAATATATAAAAAAAGCTGCTGCCTATCCCGGATCCGAATCCGTAAAGCAACAACTTTTTCTGACTTCGGTGCAATCGGCCCCCGACTTTTACTGCATATATCCCTGAATGAGATTCCAGACCGCCTCATTTCCGTAGCCCAGTCTCCAGACGGCAACCCCGGCAAGATCAGAAGCTGTCATAACACTCAGTTTGGCTGCAATGGACTCTTCGTCTTCCACCCAGATCTGATAGGTAGCTTCGCCGGATGTCCATTTTGCATAATTCTGGCAAGTCTCTTCATCCCACTGGGGTGTGACATTCGCCCTGGAAAGGAAGTCTTTGACATTAACAAGCGTAATGTACTCATCGGTTACTTTAGTGCCTTCCGTTTTCCACAAAATCGTGTAAAAAGGCAGTGCGTTCATTAACTTCGATGCCGGAACCTTCTTAAGTCCTGCGCTGATCCCGTCCTTCACATATCCGATGCTGGCAACGCTTCCGGGATTACCGCTTCCGTGCCAGTGTTCATCATATCCCATGATAATCACGTAATCCGCAGCCTTTCCCTGCACATCCAGACGGTAATAGTTCCGGTATTCATAAGGAACATAATTGTCGATCGACAAGGTCAACCCTCTGTTATGGCATTCCAGAGAAAGTTCTCTTATAAACTGTGCATAATGCTCTCCGCAGTCCTCCGTAACTTTTTCAAAGTCCAGATTTACGCCATCCAGTCCCAATTCCGCAGCGGTCTGTGCAATCGAAGACGCTAATTTCTGCCGGACGGAAGTTCTGGACAAAATCGCATACATACTAAGCTCCGTACCGGTCTCCAGCCGATAATTAAAGTCATCCAGAACACCCCATACTTTTAAGCCTAATTTATGCGCTCTGTCTACATAGCTTTTCTCGGCAAAACTGCGGAAATTGCCTTCTTCGTCATTGAGGCTGAACCAGGTCGGCGCAATCACATTCATTCCCTTGGTTCCTCTTACCGTATCTTCCAGAGTGGCATTCCCTCCGGTTCCGCCGATAGCATGCCATCCCAGACAGACTTTACTGTCTATCTGAAAAGAGGGATATTCCGGCTCCTGATAATCCGTCACCGGCACTTCTTCTTCGGCCACTCCCTGTCCGGAAGAAAGATTCTCCAGATATTTGTTCCCTACATATCCTATATAGGCATCCGCTGTCTTTACTTTGCTCCAGGTCTCCATCTGCTCCAGAATCTTTACCTTATCTCCTGCTGTCAGATCACAGAGAATAGGGCTTTTGATGCCTCCCTTTAAGCGCAGCTGGGTATCCTTTTTCAAAATATCCACCGTCCGGGTTCCCCACTGTGTATAAACCTGAACCCTGCCGTCAAATACCTCTATCGAGCAGTTGGTAAATAACTTCACAAGATCCGCTGCCAGATAAATCCGATCCCCTTCTGCCAGGCAAAGCGGGTACGCAAAGTTCTTCTCTCCTCCTTCAAAGGAAACGGACTGCACGCTGCTGCTTCCGAATGCCATGCGCACGGTCTCCTGCGCTGTGGTATAAAGTAAGATTCCCTCATTTACGTCCGCATAAAAAGTATCATTGAAATATTTTTGAACCGTGTCCAGATCAAAATAGCAGACGTTGTCCCGAAGCATCGCTTTTTCTTCTACTCTGTCATCCTGCAAAATCATCGTCAGCTGCCCCGGTGTCATATCAAAATACTCCTCCGGCGTAATCCGCTCTTTGGAGTAAGAATATTTGTCTTTTACAATGCCGCCTATTGCAATACCGCCGATCAGAATAATTAAACCCAAAGCTACCAGTACCGGTATGACTCTCTTCATTGCTGCCCCCAATCTGCGGTAAAAAACCGCGGATTTTTATGATAATGTAACCATTCGGATCCTCTTCGCCAAACCGCCCAAAACTGCCGTTTGGGTCATGCCGCCACCCGAACGGATATATTATAACAAATATTTGCGGCGCCGTCATTACTATTTCCGATTTTTACGAAAGTTTATTTTTTTATTTTTTGAAAAATTGTAACAGCACAAGAGGCACTTCTGCTTTTCGTTTTAAATCAGGATTTAGAAGAAAACCGTATTCGACCAACCCAGAGACCAGAAACTGTGATAAAAATCCCTGCGTAAAGGAAGAAAACGCCGCAAATATTGGAAAGATGCTTTCCGCCTGCATTATGACTTTTCCGGAAATGTTTTAGATTTGTAAGATTTTGAATTATACGGTGAAAATGCAATCATAGCTATGATTGCAGCAAAGAGGAGAATCTGTAACCAAGTCAGGCACTTAACCTGTAAGCTTTTCTCATATTTTTTCTGCTGTCACAATTTGTTTTGTTCTATACACGGCCTTGCAGAACCGCATATAGCTGCCTCTTTTGAAAAACATTACCTTTACGGATAAATGCTTTTCCTATGGCAATCATTCTGTTGAAAACTTTTCATATGGGAAATTCGGAACGATGCGTTCCTTTTGAATTCTAATTCTCCGATTATCCGGAAATCCGATCCAGCTGCCTCCTCTCCATGCGGTCTGGAGAAAAGCACCTTATGCGGTTATTATATCCCACTTTGCTCTTTTTGGCAAGTAGGAATTTTTTATAACAGTTCACTCGTACGTTTATACAGGCAGATTCCATGCTTGCATGAGAAGCTGCCTGTGTAAATATACGAAGGGAGCACCGGCTTGCATGAGCATCGCATCTTACAGATGCGACAACCAGCTGCGAAGCATGCGGAAAATTTTACAAACCTTTTCAGAACGAAGCCAACTTCTCAATCGCATGTTCCGGAATCAGCGGCTCAAAATGTTCTTCCAGGTAACTTGCAGCTGCCGAAGGACATTTTACAATGGCGCCGTATTCTGACATCAGATTACAGGAACGGTTGTAATCATTGTCATCCATATCTTCTTTTGTCAGGGTAAGAAGATAGTAAGATTCCTCCTCTCCGGAGTTCAGTTTATACAAACGGCTCTTTCCGGTATAATACGGCTTCAGCAAAGCTGAGGCATGCATTACTTCATGGAGAGAGGAAAAACGGAAAAGATACGTGATATCCCGTGGAGACTGCGGCGGAATCTCAGCGGAAGCATCCGCTACGGTTTTCTCCTGCAGCCTGCGGAAAATATCCAGCACTTTTTCGGAACGGTCATCCATAAGTTCAGCCGAATCTTCCTCGTCCTCCTCATCCAGATCCTCTTCCCCCGGTTCCCTTACGGAAGGGGCAAATCTGGAAAAACGGGTATCCAGTTCATCCGGTTCTTCTACTTTGGTAATAATCAGAACAATACATTCCGCATTTAACGGAATGGCTTCTATCATCAGCGGAATATCTTCCGCATCAAATCCGAATTGATAATTGGCCTGCAGCATCATATCGCGGAAAAGGTTTTTGGCCTTCTCGGTCCCGTAAGCAAGTTCACTTATTTTTAATTCGCGGCTGGCAAGATCTTCCCTTGTCAACGTGCAGCGGATCTGATTCTCATTTACTTTTTCTATCTTCATAGGAATGCTCCTTTCTGCATTGGAAAATGCCGGGTAAAGCTCCAAAAGAACCCTTTCCTACAGTATACTCAAAAAAAGAAAAAAGTTTCTTTCTTAAGGAATCCTTTTGGTTAAATGTATATTATACTCTCCTTTGCCGCAAGTCAATAGCTGTAAGTGACTTTAAAAAAATTTAATGATTCCGACACAGTCATTTGATTAAGGGCTCTATTGACAAATGTATTCATTAAGTGCATTATATGTTTGGGATAATTATACGTGGATAACTTTCACTATATGGGAAACAAACTTTGAATAGGCGCGTGATGAACGAAAAGGTAGAAATAGGCGCTGAAGGATGGGAACGTGTATCTATATAATTTGTGTCAACACTGTTGACACAAATCAGTTGGAGCAATCATCTGGCAATTATGTCCAAAGCGAAAACAGAAGAAGAAAGACATTTTTATATAACTCTTTGCATAAAAGAATCTTATTCTGCCCGAGAATTGGATAGGCAAATTAACAGCGGATATTATGAAAGATATATGCTCTCTAAAGAAAGACTTCTACCAGAACCGATAAAAGGATTAAAAGAAAATCCTTTTTTGGATTCATATGTAATAGAATTTTTGGATTTGCCAAAAAAATTCAAAGAAGCTGATTTGCGTAGAGGACTTATTCAGAATATGAAAAATTTCATTCTGGAAGTAGGAAAGGATTTTACATTTATTGACGAAGAATATCGTGTGCAGGTCGGCGGAGAAGAGTTCCGTATTGATTTATTGTTTTTCCATAGAGGATTACAATGCCTAGTCGCATTTGAGTTAAAGATTGGTAAATTTAAGCCAGAATATATTTCTAAAATGGACTTCTATTTGGAGGCATTAGATCGTCAGAAAAAGAAGGATAACGAGAATCCGAGTGTGGGAATGATTCTCTGTGCGTCTAAGGATGATGAAGTTGTTGAATATGCAATGAGCAGAACATTATCTCCTATGATGGTGGCAGAATACAAATTACAGTTGCCTGATAAAGCGGTATTGCAGAAAAAATTACAAGAGTTGGTAAATATGCCGTTGATTGAAGAATAGTTGATTATGTAAAAATCCCCTCTTTTCCTTTTTCAAAAGTTCCGAGGGGATTTTCTATTTTGATTTTTCGTAACAGTTCAGACAAGCATTCTATGTTTGTCTGAACTGTTACACTTTTTGTTTCGGAATCGGTTATCTTCCCAGAATTTCCTGCAGTTTGGAATATGCCAGTTTATAAGCCAGTATTCCGTTATTTTCTTTGCGTTTCTGTACATCCGGTTCCAGTTTCTCCAGTCCCGCAAAATTAGTAAGGTGCGGCTCTAAGCTTAAATATCCGTCATATCCGGAAGCATCCAGCAAAGCCAAAATCTTTGGTACATTACCCTGACCGTCTCCGGCCGGAACCACTTCCCCACTTTCCCATAAAGCATCCTTGACATGTACATAACGGATATAAGGCTTTAACATTTCATAAGCCTCCCTGGTATCCTGTTTGCACTGTACGAAATTGGCAAAGTCAAAGGTACACTGGTAGTGCTCTCCGAAGAAGGCTTCCATAAGCTTCCTGCATCTGGGCGCCATATCTCCGTAGATTCCCTTTTCGTTTTCATGAAGCAGGATTACATTCTGCTTTTTGGCATACTCCACCATTTGTTCCGTACGCTTAAAAACCTCGTCCTGATACTTTTCCGGGTCTTCCTCTTTGGGCATATAGAAACTGAACATCCGGATATAAGGCGTGTTGAAAATCTTTGTCAGTTCCACGGTATGACAATATTTTTCAAAGTGCGGCACGAAATCCTCTGTAATCTGAATTTTGCCGATCGGAGACCCCAGTGCAGACACTCCCACACCCGCTTCCTTCATTCTGTCATAAAATTCCGTCGCCTGAGCCTTTGTCATATCAGACACATTGATCTCATCTGCCGCCCTAAGTTCGATAAACTTCTGTCCGATTTCCTGCAGCACATTAAGCTGCACGGAAAAATCCGGACTGATCTCGTCAGCAAATCCGCTGATTCTGCATTTATTTAACATATATATGTATCCTCTCTCTTTCCATCTTTTTCCCTGGCAGACTGATAAATTTTAAGTAACAGCCATACGGTATTCTCCAGCGTATCCACATTCATCGGATAGCGGCTGCCCTGTTCGACGCAACTGTAAAATTCTCTGATAGCCCGAAGATGCCCAGAGCCCCAGTAATCTTTCCCCAGCGTTTTCTCCGTCTGGAAAGTCATCTGCTTTTTCTGTGCGTCTCTGCTCCAGATCGTAACATTGGTATCCTCCAGCCTCACCCGTGCTTTCTCGCATTCCAGCTCAATCAACGGCGGCAGGTTCGTTACATAAGACGTTGTCGCATAAAAACAGCCTTTTGCTCCCGGCCAGGTAATATAAGCCGCCATGATATCTTCCACTTCAATGATACCTTTCAGATGCTGCGTATCCATAACGGCACAGACATCTTCCGGCTTTGCGCCTGTCAGATACTGCATCAGATCCAGTGTATGCACTGACTGGTTCATTAACGCACCGCCGCCTTCGGTCTCCCATTTTCCTCTCCAGCCGCTCTGGGTATAATACGCTTCATCCCTGCTCCAGTTCACAATACCGCGTACACCCAGAACCGCGCCGTAAGTTCCGGCAGCCAGCTGTTCCTTTACATAGCACACGTTGGCATTGTACCGGTTCTGGAAACAGATTCCCAGCTGTATTCCTTTTTCCTGTGCTTCTGCATCTGCTTTTTTTAATTCTTCCCACTGGGAAAAACGGATTGCGGGAGGTTTTTCCATAAAAACATGAACACTCTTTTTCAATGCCCTGACCGCCATAGGTGTGTGCAGATAATGAGGCGTGCAGATATGAAGCACGTCAATCTCCTCTCTTTCAAGCATCGTATCCAGATCATAATAAGCTTTGGCATCGTACTGTGCGGCCAACGCATCTGCTTTTTCCGGAAGAATATCCGCCACAGCTGTAAGCTGTGCACCTTCCAATTGCTCCAATACTTTTGCATGCACCTTTGCTATGGTGCCGCAACCGACAATCGCACTTTTCATCCTTTTGACCCATAACTTCCTTCAGTTGTAAATGTCACTTCCCGTACATTTTCTTTTCTCCTGGAAGAAGCCCTTCTCTTATTTAACTCCTGCAGGAACAGTTCCTCATCAAAAGGAATTTCCACTGCTTTTCCGAGCCATCCGGACAAATGCATGGCATTGGAAAGGGTAAGTCCTCTGATGCCTTCCTCTCCTCTTGCTACCAAAGGCTCTCCGCGAAGAATCGCTGCCGCAAAAGCTCTTAAGACTCCTACATGCTGAAGATTCTCACCTTCTGTTGTTACATCAATCCATTTTCCGGCGGGTACGGCAAATCCTTCTTTGGTGGTAAAGCAGAATTCTCTCTCGCTTACTTCCAGTTCGTAAACGGAAATTCTATCGTCTTCGCAGACAATCTTTGCTCTCTCCAGATCCACTTCAAACCGGTTGGTTCCGGGTGCGTCACCGGTGGAAGTAATGAATACGCCGGTTGCGCCATTGGGGTATTCCAGATAAGCGGTTACATCGTCTTCCACTTCGATATCATGCCATTTTCCTTCGTGGCAGAATGCCTGCACCTTTGACGGCATACCGCAGATCCACTGAATCAGATCCAGCTGATGCGGGCACTGGTTCAAAAGAACTCCACCGCCTTCTCCGCTCCAGGTCGCTCTCCAGTCTCCGGAATCATAATAAGCCTGGGAACGGTACCAGTTGGTAATAATCCAGTTAACCCGTTTGATGGCACCGTAAGTTCCTCCGGTTACCAGTTCATGCATCTTGCGGTAAATCGGATTGGTTCTCTGGTTAAACATCATACCGAATACCAGATCCTTATGCTTTGCCGCTTCCTCGTTCATTTCCCTTACCTGCAGGGTATAAACACCGGCCGGCTTTTCGCACATCACATGCTTCCCGTTTTTCATGGCTGCAATCGCCAGACGGGGATGGTCATAATGCGGAACCGCAATCAATACGGCATCCACACCTTCCCACGCAAGCAATTCATCACCGGATTCAAAAATTTTAACATCTTCAGGCAGATTCTCCTTTGCCCACTGTCTGCGGCTCTCTTTCAAATCCGCAACCGCCGCTATTTTTATTTCGGGAACCTTGTCCGCCAAAATGTTGCGTATATGGCCGGATCCCATATTTCCCACACCGATAATTCCTAATTTTACCTGTTCCATTTTCTGCCTCTCCTTAGCGCATTCCTTTTTTACGTGTTATTTTCAAACAGTTCCAAATTGCAGCAATTCAGGCACGCCATTCACAAAGCTTCTCGCATGCTTCACCACTGCTTTCTTTCGTAACCCTGCATTTAATAACCGAGACTTCTGACATATTTTAAGCTCTTGTCAAGGCAGATAAAAGGAAATTCTCTGCAGGTATCCTGTTCTACCAGTGCATATTCACAGTTGCTGTTCTCAAAAGCTTTCATGATAGCCGGGAAGTTCATATTGCCTTCGCCGACCGGAGCCATAACGGTATCGCCTTTAACAACCGCTCTGTCCTTTAAATGTACGCAGGGAATTCTGTCCTTGCATTTTTCAATCCACTGACAGACATCCGCGCCGGCGGTCTGCAGCCAATAGGTATCCAGGGTAATTCCCATTTCATCCGGTGCAAAGCTTTCCAGCAGTTCATCCATGAAATACTTGCCGTTAACTTTTTCAAATTCAAAAGCATGATTATGGTACATAAAAAGCATGCCTGCTTCTTTCATCTTCTTTACCGGCTCTTTGAAATCTTCCTTAAAATATCCGATCCATTCACCGCATCTGTATTTATCCGGCATAGCGCCCAATCCGATGTACTTACAGCCCATAAGCTTATGTTCTGCGATTAACTGATCGGTATCGTAAAGGATCCGGTCAATGCTGCTGTGTGTCAGCACGATTTTCAATCCATACTCCTTGCAGATATCTGCAGCGACCTGCGCCGTCACGTCCTTTCCTACTGCGGAAAGCTGTACGCAGGAATAGCCCATATCTGCAATCTTTTTCATAGAACGACGAAAGTCCTCTTTTGTCTGGGTATACGCTCTGATCGTATATAACTGTGCTCCGATTTCCATTATTTCCTCCATTCTGCAGGCAGCTTTTTATTTTACCAGAACTCCCTTTCCGGAGACTCTGCGGATGCCAGCCCCTGTTGATTCCTTGTTATCATAAAACTATTCTTATCATACAATGAACCTGACAAAAAAACGATTGCAAATATAAGGAAATAGTTTGCAGATATAGCCCTTTTATATCATAAAAAGCCGCTGAGAAATTTCCCATCGGCTCGTTGTTATTATTAAATTTTTCGAAATTCTTTTGCGAGTTTGCTCAGGCAGGCGTCTAAGTTTTCTTTTGTAAATACAATATCAGTAGACATTTCTTACCTCGCTTTCTGCTATATTAAAGTGTAAAAATTCAGGTATGGCATTTTTCACACACTCCCTGCGGTTCTTATCGGTTTTTGCAGCCGCATCCGAAAGCACAACGCCTGCAGGATAGATAATTTTTTGCAGCTTTTGAGCACGGATATCATTATACCCCGTGCAAAGAGGCACATCATTTTCTCTCGACAGATAATCCACCATAGCAAGGAGATAGAAAGCTTCCGCATACCATTTGCGGTTATACAAAGTTCTGACCTCGTTCGTTGTGAGCGTATCTATAATAAAATCAATATCGCCTTTGTCTTTTACAAGGTGACAGACATTGCTCTTGAACACCTCAAAGGAAGGTCTTTTCGGTTGCGGGGCAGCAGTCTCAATTTCCTGCTCGATCAAACTTTCCATAGAAACGCCGAGCACCTTTGCGATCTTATATATGGTATCGGCAGAACACTTTTCAATACGCGCCTTGCGACTGCATATGTCTATTACGGTAGTTTGGGGAATGCCGCTTTCCTTAGCAAGACGATATTTGGATATTTTTTTTTCGGTCAATAAATCGTTAAGATACATCTTTCACCACCTCTGTACTATTACCATATCGGTTAACCGATCTATTGTCAATAGTATTTCCAAAAGAATTTTCGATTATTTTTTACATGAATTAATCCGGCTTGCGGAAAATGCATGTAAATATCAAAAAAATGCGGGTGCGTGGATAGCTGCATGGACAGCCGCATAAACAGTTCCATTCGGGAAAAGAAGCCGGTACGGAAACACGGAAAAGAAAAAGAAACGGGGAATGGCAGCGAAGATGGAAGAAGAGAGATTGAAATATCTGAAAAAAAGTATCAGCCGATATCTTCACGAAAAGTGTGTTCTGTGTCAGATCATAGCACTGAAGCATAGGACGCAGGAGCGCTTCTTTTGCGGAAAAATCGTCTGCGGCAGACTTTTTGGGTGAACCATTTTCTATGAGCAGCTGAAAAAGCAGGAACCTCCGGTTACTTTGTGCCGACAGCTCCTGCCGCCCCTTGTGATCTGTCTGGAAGAACTTTTCGCCGGTTGGATGCAGCTGCCGGGACGGGACTGTCTGAATGAAAATGACTGCATCCTGGCATACATGGAAAATCACTACACACCTTACGCCGGAAGAGGTGGCAGAGCTGATGGTCATGATGCCCCACTCTTTTTCTTGCTTTTTGCAGGAAACTGTGTTACCCTTTTTATGCGCGATCTGTAGCATAAGAGTTCCCTGTGCAGACCTGATAACAAGTCGCTTCGGGTGTTCTCGGTTGGTCTGCGCAAGTAAGCTGCAAAGGAGTCTCCATATGCAATACTTTATCGATGTTCAGGGAAAACTACCCATTGTTGAGTTTAAGACAACCTACCAGGCTGACAGAAATTTTGCCATTCATTACCATAGAAACTATGAATTATATTACTTTGTGGAAGGGGATGCCGATTATCTGGTGGAAGGCAAAGAATACCATTTAACGCCCAACAGTCTTCTTCTGTTGTCCCCTTATGCTTTTCACGGTGTCCGGATCAATTCTTCGAAGCCCTATACCCGGTGTGCCGTTCATTTTTCATCGGAGTACTTGTCGCCGGAACATCGTTCCCTGCTGCTGAGTCCTTTTCCCGGCAGCCAGATCAACAATCCGCAGGAAATTTTTTACGAGCATACCGAATCCTTCGGACTGAAGCTTTATTTAGAGCACCTGATTGTCTCCCAAAAGCAGCCTTCTCCCGTGCGGGAAGAATTGTATACCATCTATATGGAAGCTCTTCTTTCCCAGATTTATATCATGAGCCGGACGCTGACTCCCTCCTGCGTTACCAACAGCACTCCCGATACCATCCGGGAAGTGTTAAATTATCTGAATGCCCATATTACGGAAAACATCACCCTGGATGCGCTTTCCGAGCGCTTTTTTATCAGTAAATACTATATGAACCGAGCCTTTAAAAAGGCAACCGGTTCTACTGTCATTGAATATCTTCTTTATAAAAGGGTGATTCTGGCAAGATACTTCCTGCACAACGGAATGACTGCCGCAGAAGCCGCCGTTCAGGCCGGTTTCGGAGACTATTCCGGCTTCTACCGCGCCCACCGCAAACTGTTCGGCTGCGGCCCCGGGAAAGAGAGGAACGGGTAAAAGTTGGCAATAGCTGAAAATCAGTTTTTGACTTCAAGAACAACTTTTCCGATGTTTTCGCCCCTTTGAAGTATAGCGTGTGCTTCCTCTGCCTGCTGAATCGGTAAAACCTTATAAATTGTGGGTTTAACAAGTCCAGCTTCGATTTTGGGAAATACTTTTTCTACAAGCTCTGCAAGTATCTGCGCTTTAACGGCCGGAATTCTTGATCGCAGTGTTGAGCCGATAATTCTTACATTTCGTACATAAATATTTTTAAGGTCAATTTCCGTTTTTTGACCTGCCAAGGCTGCAATCATTATCCATCTTGCACCGTGCGTCAGATACGGCAAACATTCACCCATATGCTCTCCTCCCAGACAATCTATCGCTACCTCAACTCCATGCCCGTTTTCAAGCTCCATTTTCAGCACATCCGCTGTTTTTTCTTTTGATGTATTAATTATCACATCAGCGCCCAAATGCTTTATAGACTCAGCTATTTCGTCCGACAGAACTGACGTTATTACTCTTATTCCGAACGCTTTAGCCATTGGAATTATTACGCTTGCCAGGCCGCTTGCACCTGCATGCATTAAAAGTGTGTTATTCTCTTTTATTTTTCCTTCCATAAATAGATTTAAATACGCAGTAGCAAACGCTTCTGGGATTGCAGCTGCCTCAATCATCGTACAATTTTGAGGAACCGGCATAAGCATATCATATTTTACGGCAACATACTCCGCATAGCCTCCTCCTCCCAAAAGCGCACAAACTTTATCACCGATTTTCCATTTTGATTTTTCTTTTGCAGCATTTCCGATTTGAACAATTTCGCCAGATACTTCAAGTCCCATCCATTCCGGTGCCCCGGACGGCGGCGGATAATCACCGTCTCTTTGCATCAGATCCGCGCGATTTAACGCTACAGCATGGATCTTAACCAAAACATCCTCAACTGAAACGATCGGATCGCCGACATCAGACCAACTCAAGGACTTGTCATCGTTTATCAGTATTGCTTTCATTGTCTTACCATCCTTTACTTTATAATTTTTCTATGATTTTATCCATTCTTTGGGATATATCATTATCGTTCCATAGAAACTCCTTCGGTAAAGCATCAAGTTCCGTTTTCAAACCTTTCTTCAACGGCATTAAATCCGATTGAGAGAGACCTGTTACCGACAAAATTTTCGAATTATCAATAATTCTGTCATAACATCTGTCATATTTTAATTGATATGTCATATAGTCGGCAATTTTTAGAAAAGTATCATTGTCTACAGGGATACATTCAAGCCCTAAAAACTCTTTATAGTACCCGGCAATTGTCTCCCATGTCTGATGCTCCGACGTAGAAACGGTAAACGCTTCACACATTGCTTTTTCATTCCCTATTAACCGTGAAATCATTTTGGCTACATCACCGCCCCAGCTCATCGTTGCAGAGTGTTTCATGGCATCCCTTGGAACAATGACCGGAAGCCCTAATTTTGCTCGCCGCACAAACACAGGCGCTTCAAGCGTTGTAAGTTGAAATCTATACTTTGAATATGTAACTGCCGGGCGTACAATAGTCCAGTTTTGATATTTCGATGCAGAAAGGATATTTTCACATCTTGCCTTAAATAATCCATATTCTTCCATTGTAAGATACATGCCGTCTTTTGATGCATCAATCAGCCTCGGTGAAGTTTCACGGATAGGGATTTCTTCATTTGCATAAACTCTGTATGTTGATAAAAATATGTAATGCTCCGTATTTTTAAGAAACATTTCAAACCTTTCTGCAAACTGCAATGTTGTATAAACCATAAAATCAACAATCGCATCATACTTATTTTTCAGGATATCATTCATTATGTTTCTATCCATTGCATTTTTTTGTATATAACGGAGCCTCTTTTGGTCGGAAACGATACTATCTAATGTCATTACATCGACTTCATATCCCAGTTTCAAAAGTTCCGGAATAAGATATACTCCCATTGCTCCGGTTCCGCCCATTAACAATACTTTCCTGTTCATTTTTTATCCTTCCTTTTCCTAATTTGCAACAATTCAGATGCGTAGTTTTCAATCACCGATTAATCTGCATAAGAAAAATGAATCAGATTTTTCGCCGTATCAATTGTCGGCTGACTATTCTCCTTCTCGTCTTCATTAACACACAAAAACATGGAAGAACCAGCCATTATAGGACCAAAACGACGATGAAGACACGCTTTTTTCCCATTACACAAAAAGAGGGTATCGCATGAAACTTCTTTTTTCAGCATAAACAGTATATCAAAGTTGTTTCGAAGTTCTTCTTCTGTATCCGCATTGGTAACTATCTTTGCGATATCAGCACCTCTTTCAGCCTGCAGGCATGCAATTCTCAAAACTTCTTCCGGTGGAAGATATTTATATGCATGTGTTGAAATAAGCACCTCGCCACCCTTTTTGTGAATAAGTTCGCCTAGTTGCTTTTGCTTTTTTACAGCTTGCTCATCCTCCGTAATTCCAGTCGTTGTATGGCAAAACATATCACCCCAAATATCGATAAGCTTTGCCCCACATTCCAAAGCCAAAATAAGCTGCTCTGCAAGCTCATCGTCAGTAAGAGACGCAACTGCATTTGCATTCGGATAATTGGTAACATATGCCGGCTTATCCTTCATTGCCGAAAAAATATCACGTAAGCATTCCCTTGTTCTGTATTCACCGGCCAATGTATTCATGCAGAATCCAAAAGCCCCCGCTCCGTTTTGATGTCCTCTCTCAATCTCCCGTATAGTACTTTCAAAATCATTTGAGTGATTTATCATAAGGGTTAGCAATGGTCTCTTCAGATTAAAAAAATACGACATAATATCCCTCCTTTGGAAAATCAACAGCTATTTTATCTTCTCAATCAACACCGCAGACAGTCTTTTCAGGCTAATCGCGCTTCTGCCGGTTATTGACATCAATGGCTTATCATACTCTTCATAAACCTTAAAAGATTCCTTTTCAGGCAAATCTATAATACATTCAATCGGTTCTGTTGTGTAATTAACAAGAAATTGCCCGAATTCTCCATTCAATGTACTCCAGGCGCTTGTAAATACCTTATTATATTTGTGATCATAATTCATTGCACCGTATATTTTGATTTCATCACTCTGTATTTTGTAAGGAACCTCCATTTTTCCGGTATGTAAATATTTTTTTGCTTCGCAGCGACGCCAGTAGTTTAAATTCTTTATCAACTCTGCAGTTGCTTCCTGGCATGGCAAATTATCCGTATTACAATATCCCCAGTTAAATATTATATTGCCATCATCATTAATCACTACTGTAAGCATATCTCCACAGCAAAAGGAATATGCAATTCTCATAAAAATATTTTCCGGCGATTTTTGATGGTCAAAAGCGTATTGTGTACAGACCTGATTCCCCATAAAATTATTTAAATATCTGTGATATACAAAAGCATAAAGCGGAACCGGCTCACCCATCGCATAACAAATATTATAGCGATTATCACTGAATAACAGATAAGGGATATAGGCTTCTGCCGCTGCGGATTCACATCCGATCAATACCTTTCTGTTTTTTTCTTCGACAAGCGCCAAAAGATTTTTCACTGCATCCACCTGCCATTTCCCCGGTACCGGCGGATGTCCGTGGCTTTTACTGTAGCAAAAATAGGAGGTTCCGCCGTGATTCTGATCCAACAATTGGATATAGTCAATATCCGCATCTATCATTTTGTAAACCTGATCACAAATAATATCCACCGTGTACTTCTGAGAGGGGCACATGTCATAGCCTACTCGTTGGTCTGTGCATATTTTACTAAACGGCAAGTCCTGCTCCGGCGAAAGACACATCATTTTTTTCAACTCGTTTTTTTCAAAAAATTCGCTTGTGTCGTAATCCGCAATATTACTTTTCAGCGTCCAACCAAGTCCACTGCAGTAAACTCCGAACACATCGCCTCGTTCATGAAGTTGGTCAATAAACTTTTTCAGTTCATTTTCTCCTCCGTACGGCGGCCATACGATCGGCGGTGCCCATGGGGCTGTCCCTTCCCAGTGCATCAATAGAACCATTATTTTACTGTTAAATTGTTTTTCAAATTTTTCAATTTCCTTTAATGCATTGCAATACGGAAATAATTTATTGGGCTTCATTTCATCCGTATCAAATAATCCCCGAACCGGATAAGTAACAACAACCGGAGATTCCGAATACCACTCCGGTAAATTAAAGTTGTTCTCTATGGGAATATAATTCTTTCTTTTTTCAAACCACTCACGATAAATTGAAGCTGCAGCATACCAGTCCCCCTCAAAGAATTGCATAACCATCGGATATTGCATTTCGTAATCTTTGCCGAAATCGGAACCTGCAAAGTGTCTGAATTGCAATTTTACCCCATTATGATATGCATAAAAATCGATTCCTTTTAAGTTATCCTCCGCATCATGTGCTGCAAAATATAAGCCGCACCTGTCATTATAATATGCCATACACGGGAGCTCCACAATAGCCGGGTACATCCCCATTGTTCCCTCACTCGGGTATGTCGGTTCCTTGTATCCAAACAGGCTGTTACGGAATTCCATGTCATCCACTATAATGCCTTCATCAAATCCCCATAGAATCCTAGAATTACCACCATGGTCTTTGAAATCGTTTTCTACAACAATTTGCGGGTAATTGACCCATTCAATGACCTTACTTCCTCTGTTTCTTACAGATATCCCCCAACTGATTGCAGTATTTATTTCCGCGCTGATTTTCACACTCAATTCCGTATTTTCATAAATACACGAAAATTGATTATCGTTTGAATTACATTCTTTAAGTTCAAAATCGGTCGCTGCAGTTTTGTACTGCCTTCCCTTTTCATCTCTTTGTGAAATTTCGAAAATCGGTACATCTGTAAACGAAAACTCTTTACCAAGATAATTTAATTTTCTGATACGTGCTTTTTCTTCATCAAACCGAAAGTCCATCTGATTTTTTTTATAACATAACATATTTATTCCTCTTCCAAAAAATTGGCTTCTACTGTTTCTCCATTGTCAAACAGCTTCACTGTCTTTATTTCGTTATGCGAAAAATTAAGTCGAATGCTTTTATGCATAATAGGCAGCTGTATTTCGACACCCTTTGTATCAATCCCTGCACATTCGTAAAGACGCAGTACATACCCATCATTATCCTCCGCTCTTTTCCATGCTGAGAGAATGACATTTTTCTCTGAGATCATACAGCCTTTCAGCCATTCCGGTAAGGTTCCCTTATGAAACGTTTCCATAATGCTAACCGGCGGATTGTTCAGTTCATATCCCTCACATGTGCATTTTGTAACAGATTCGTATGGCATTATCGTATATTTAAAATCATGTGTCCCCTGATCCATATACTCACAACTCTCATCTCTGTCACCCCAATGATCGGCAAAAATTGCGCCTCTTACAACGGTTAAATCCAGATATCTGTCGGTTGCGCTGCAGCTGTATTTTGAATCGTTAATGACCGCAAATCCTTTGTTTTCCCGATACATGGCAATCCAGCTATGGCATGGTTCTTCTCCCGCATTCTGCGGAATCTTTTTAAATCCGTAAGGTATCTGCGCCATTGCGCTCGTTTCTTTCAGATCCGTACCAAACCGCAGTTTCAACATTTTATGTTTTTCAAAGAAATTCACCCGTACGTGCACACGTACCTTTTTTTCCCCCTGATACAAATAAAATTTCTGTATCAGCTCAGACTTTCCGTAAACAGTTGTCACCTGCAGCATTACTCGAACCGGTCCGGTCTCCATTACCTTGAATACCGGTTTTGAAAATCTTCCGATTTCCCTATCAAATTTTTCAATGGAAGTCCGGTAAAATTCTCTTTCCGTTGTGTCGTGTCCCCAAGTATCCGCATTGGTTTCGTCCATTAACACCCCTGCTGCGGAGTCAACGCAGATATTGCAATTGTTTTCTTTGTCAAACATCTCTTTTATCCTGCCGTTTTCTTCGTCAAACGTAATCCTGATGTATTCGTTTTCAAGGAAATGCGGATTTATCGTCAGTGTATTTTCATAGTCTTCTTTATGACCGGTTAAGAACATATGGTATACGGAATATCCCATTGCCGGAATTTTTGCCAGAAAAACACTATCCATCTGATCATTGTTATTGCTACGCTCGGCACGAATAATTTGAAATACGACATCATTTCTTTCCCGATCGCAAAGTCCCGTGATTTCTGTGCGAAGTTGCACCGGTACCGTTATATCCCAAGAAAGCGGATTGAACAGTACCACAGGGGTTCCGATGCTCTCCTGCATCCATAAGGTATCGTTTTTGCCGCCTTTTGTGGCCGCATATGCTTCTTCTCCAAGCGTATCGATTCTCCATGACAATCTCTGGCAGGCAAAATTGGTTACTTCCTGCGCAATCGTCATTGCTTCACCATGCAGATACGCGGCATCCTCATAGGCAGCTTTTATACTACAGCCGCAAATAATATCATGAAACTGATTAAACAGGATATCCTTCCACGCCTTATTGATTTTGGGCATCGGATATTTGTCCGAAAGCATATAATGCGTCAGACATGCCATCTTTTCCGCTGTCAAAATTGCAGTCTCACATCTCCTATTATCGCGCTTAATCTTAGTGTATGCAGAATAACATCCCCGGCCGTGATATTGCAGTTCATCCCGAACAACGGAAAAATCCCCACCTGAAATATCTTTAAAATAATCCGTTGTAGCTGCAAAAACCAGATTACCATCCTTAAACTGCTGCATATTATGAATATCGTTCAGTGCTTGAATTGTCGCCTCGCCGCCATGATTCCCTACCCCGTAAAAGCACAATCTGTTCAAATGCTGCTCCTTGGCAAGGGAATACACCTTATTGATATGTTCTATATCATCCCCGCGCGTACAATAGGCATACGGAATGCGTGAAGCAAGAACTCTGCTGCCGTCCTGGCTTTCCCACCAAAATACATCCTGCGGTAAATCTTTTTCGTGTGTGCCGGGTCTTGAAAAAACATAATAGTCCATTCCGCTTTTTTTCAGTATTTGCGGAAGATTTCCGTTGTGGCCGAAAGAGTCCACATTATATCCTGTTTGGGCTGTTTTGCCAAATCTTTCGCGGAAATACCTTTGGCTGTACAATCCCTGCCTTGCAAAGCTCTCCCCGGATGGAATATTGCAATCCGGCTGTATATACCAGCCCCCTGCAATTTCCCAACGCCCCTCTTTTACGCGTTCACGGATTTCTGCGAACATATCCGGTGCATTTTTTTCAATCCACTGATAGTAGCACGCACACGCACTTGTAAATTTAAAGTCATCAAACTCTTTCATTCTGTCAAGCGCACTTTGAAATGTTGCCTTGATTTCGGCGAATCCTTCCTGCCACTGCCACATCCACACTGGGTCAAGATGCGCGTTTCCTATCAGATAAACTTTTTGTATATCCTCTTCCATTTTGATTGATTCGCTTTTCCCAGACATAAAGCGACCTCCGTATTCCCTGTTTTATTATAACAGCATCCGCCTAACTCCTGCATTCCTTCTTTTGCAGCGCTCTGATCTCCGGGAGCCATTCCGCCTTATACTTTTTAAAATCAAAAGCAGGATAGCCGCAAATATAATGATTGCTGCCGTTTGAAATATTGGTTTCCCATTCAAAAGTAAACAGTTTCTTTTCGCTGTACATTACCGGAAGCGATGTCACTTCCGCATTTTTATTTGCTTCCACTTCGAACGCACCATGGTATACCGTCTTTCCCTCACATTTTATTGTCACTGTTCCCAGAACCGCTTTCAATGTGTCGTTTGACGCAATGATCCTGATTTTCCAGTTGCTTATTTCCTCTGCCATAACCACAAAGTCCTGCTGTGATGTTCTTATGTAATGATAGGCAAGTTTTTTTACTCCATAGTAATCCGCTACGGCATCGGATATCTGTGGCCAGCCGTCTAAAAGATTCCACCATATAACGCCGCTCTTTGTCGGCTTCTTGCAACGAATACGCTCAATAAAATACTTTTTTGCTTCAGCCTGTGAAATCTGGCTGGCAAGAGCAAAATCATCCAGATTATCCGGCACTTCACCAAAAAGCTGTTTAATCTGATTTGCCACAAGCTGCACCCTTGCCGGATTGTTTCTCTGATCCGATGAATGCAAATTCCATTGCTCGTTATCCTCATATGGCCACAAAAACTCTTCCTCAATAAATTTTTCGAGACTTTCTCTTGCAGGGCAGCCGTGGTATCCGATTTCACTGACAAAATGCGCCTTGGATTGGGAATAATAATCGCTTTTAAAGTAATCGCGCGGTCCCCACAAATGATATTCTGACAAAATGTCATATCTATTTCCGACATGAGTGTCTCCCTCGAAATACGGCGAACTCGGCAGGTACGGACGCCCGTTATCATTACGATGTATCACTCCGGGCAATATCTCTCTATTTAGTCTGTTCTTTGTCGGGTCTGTTCCGAATTCAGACATTACTGCATCACATTCGTTATCCCCTGCCCAGAGCACAATACAAGGATGCGTCCTTAAACGGCGCACGACACATTCCGCCTCATGTTCCATTTTCGCACAAAACTCGCTGCTAAGACTGTATCCTGCACACGCCATGGTAAAATCCTGCCATACCATAATGCCGTTTCTGTCACAGAAATCATAAAACACATCCTGCTCATATACATTTCCGCCCCAGCATCTCACCATATTACAGCCGATATCCGAAAGCAGTGCGAATGCCATGTCATATCGGTCTTTATCACGACTGTGGTATACATCAAGCGGCACCCAGTTTGTTCCCTTGCACATAACCGGGATATCATTTACAATAAACTGAAATTTTCCGTTTTCGCCATCGGTAGTGGCCGTACGATCAAGTTCTACGGTTCGAATTCCGACGTTAAATTCTTTGTCCGAAATATTTTTGCCATTTGCCATTACGCTGATTTTCGTATCATATAGATTGGCCTCCCCATAGCCTTTCGGCAGCCATAGTCTTGGATTCTTTATGACTATTTCTGCCTTCCCCAGCTTAAAATAAACTTTTTCTTTTATCAAGAATTCCGAATCGCCGCATTTTCCGTTTAGTTGTACCCAAATATCACTTTTAAGCATAGCATCCGGAATATCCAGTTCCCATAAAAAACGAATTTTAGCCATACCGGCACACGCGGAAACAACATGATAATGGACTTGATTTATCACAATTTCCGGCTTTTCATACAAGGTTACATCCTTCCATATGCCTGCGGATACCGCACGGGGCATAATATCCCAGCCAAAGCAGTGCGGCGGTTTTCTTAAGCCGATTCCATCTGCATTCGGCTGCGGATGGGAATCAATATTATACATATCATAATTCAGATGGTTCGCTTCCAGAATGGCCGGGCAAATTTTTACAAATAACGTATTCCTTTTTCCCAGCGGTTTAAGCGTATCCGTAACATCAAATTCCTTTTCAATCAGCATATTATCGCTGGCACCGATCATATAACCGTTTAACCAATATTCCGCAAAGCAGTCTACACCGTCAAAACGCAACATCAGATGATTCTTGTGCTCAGGGGTTACAAATTCCGTTTCATACCACCATTCACAGGTTTCATATTTTTCCGCAAGAGTAATATTCATCCCTCTGTAGATATCTTCCGGCAAAAGACCTGCATTTATCAGATCAAGTTCTACGTTTCCCGGCACATTTGCCGAAATTGCATTGTATTTCGAAAGCTCGTCCGGCGTACTTACCTGCCCGGCAGTTTCTATTACGTATAACTTCCAATTTTGATTCAGCTTCATCCGCACTCTCCTTTAAAAGAATTCACTGCAGACTTCTTTTACAGGTTCAAAATCCGTCCGCCGCTGTTTCAACATCCAATCAATCAAATTACGATTTTTATAGGCTTCGTAAATTCCGTCATTATGTCCGAAACCATCCAACACAACCAGCTCTGCCATGCCTCCATGTGTCATTATATTTTTCATCATCAATTCGGAATTAACCAATTCGACCACATCATCTTTATTTCCGTGGTATGCTTTAACCGGAGTGGTCGCTAACTTCTCCGACCGCCATTGCATCCCCCCTCCGCAAACCGGAGCAATCGCAGAAAAGAAATTCGAATATGTAATCCCCATTTCCCAAGTGCCGTAACCACCCATACTTGACCCGGTTATACATATCCTGTCTCTTTTTATTCCATAATCTGCAGCAACTTTGTCAATAAGTGCTTTCACATCCTCAACTATATTATTCCATACAAATTGCGCCGGGCATTGCGGGCAAAGCACCAATGCCTGAATTTCAGCATTTTCATTCGCTATCAAATATGGCACTCCATGCTTTTCCACATGTTCCAGCCTGTTTCCACGTTCTCCCGCTCCGTGTAAATATACGAGAAGCGGCATTTTTCCACATCCTTTTTCCGGAACATATAGTATATGTCCAAGCAGGAAACCACCTTGTTCTATCATTATTCTTTTCATGCAAATCCCCATTCCGGGCAAAACAAATTGGCGGGATGCGACTCCCTGCTATCTACAGTTCTTCTGTATCACCCGTAATCTTTTTCATCAAATATCCTATTGTCGAATCCGTTACACCATATGTATTAATAACAGTATCGGCAACTGCATCATACTCTTTATGAAAATATCCATGCCCCTTGACGACAAAAATAACCGGTGTGTCATACCGCATCCAACCGCTCATCATATTTCTTGCCACAGGTCCATGCAGGCGCACAACGTTCGTCCCATAAGCAGCCCCTGCATTAATTGTGCAGATAATCAGGTAATACTTACCGATTTTCACGGCATCCAACACACCGTCAGGACCCGGATCCGAAAGCACATCCACATGGTCAGAATATTTTTTTATTTCCTCTGTCATCTTATCATCGTAGACACTTGTATAATTTCCTATGATCAGATGCAAAACCTTACTTTCTTTTTTTATGTTGAATGGTATGATCCTCTTTCTGTCGCGTACGACATCGATACTTCTTTTTACAATCTCATCTGATATTTTTCTGGCATACTCCGATGATAATTCTGCCTCTCCCTTAAACGATTTTAAATCTTTTGCAAAGCACAACATTCTATATGCTCTGTTTTTTAACGTTTTGATTTTTAAATAGCCACTGTCTAAGAGCCTCTTCATTTCCGAATAGAACCTATCGTCAGGCTGAACAAAAATCAGGCAATCTCCACCGGCTTCTAAAAATCGTGCACATGCCCTGTAATAATTCAAATAACCACAAAAACCGCCCATTGTAGTCCCATCTGATACAATAATCCCCTCAAATCCCAAGGTATTTCTGAGAAGTTCTGTAAGTAATTTTTTTGACATAGTTCCGGGCGGATATAATCCCGTTTCCTCATCAATATCATCATAACCTGGCAAGGAGATATGACCCGGCATAATGGACTTTACGCCATTGTCAATCATATACTTGTATACTTCACCATAAGTGTTCATCCACTCGTTAAACGGCAACGGATTTTCCGCAACTGTCAAATGCTGATCATACCTGCAATAACCATCCCCCGGAAAATGCTTTACGGCTGCAGCAAGACCGTAATCCTGCATTCCCCGCATAACAGCTCCGGCAATTTTAATATCCTGTCTATAATCAGGACCGCAGCATCGATTTGATGTTACAGGGGATTCGTAATTGCCTAATATATCGATATCGGGGCCAAATGCCCACTCAAAACCGACCTTGCGGGATTCAATTGCCGAAATTTTCCCCATCTCATATGCCAGTTCCTCAGAATCAGCCTTTGCGCAAGCCATCATGGATGGGAATTGTGTGGCATCCTGTATAATACCGGCAGCGCCTCCCTCCACATCTGTCGCAATAATTGCAGGTAACTCCCGGTTTCTATTTACGTACTCAATCCGTTTCTTTAATACATCAGATTTCTCACCATGAAAAAAAACAGCTCCCGTATTATTATGTAAAACCATTTTATCATTTCCGATATTTGGACAAATAACAGTACGCAACAGTTCATCTACATCCATTTTCTCGACTATCGCTTTATATTCTTCACATTCCGGTAATCTGTACCTCATCTTTTTTTGCTCCTTTTTATTTCATAGACTCTGTAATTTTTATCAGTTCCTTCCGCAATTCTTCTCTTACAGGACGATTAGTAATATAATTTAAGGTTGCACTTTCAAGCCATTCACGATTTTCCCACCATTCCAAATGGTTCTCTATGCATCGTTTTACCATACCGATTGCTATTTCATGCCAACTTCCAAAATACCCATACCTGTCTTCATGAAGCGGGTGAAATTTCCCCCAGTCAAGCAACGCACACTTTCTTAGCTTTTGCTCTATTTCAAACCGCTTATTGTTTTCCTCTGTTTCCTTTACCATGAATGCATTTAACTCTCTGTCGTTTCCTGGAATCGAAATATTAACTCCCAGCATTTTCATTACCGCAGCCGCAATAATCTTATGTCCGCTTTCATTGGGATGTATTCCATCACTCCCATATATCTCTGCATTATTCTTTCTTTCAGAGAAAAGACTGAATAAATCGATTAACGGGACATTTGATTTTCGGGCATACTCTTTCAACTGATCTGCGTACAACCTAATCTCTCTGTTTATCTCGGGATTTACAGTATCCTGTTTCCTAAAGTGAAACGGTACCGGAGTCATCAGTATAACTTTTACACCTCTTCCGCGAAACATTTTACATAACATATCGATACTGCTAATATAATTTTCCCTGCGCCGTATAATTTCCGCTATCCTATCCTCATTTGTTAATTCCTCTTCCCATTGCCCCTTTTTGTACAGATGCTGTCCAACATCGTTTGTGCCGAACATAACCAATACCGACTCTGGACATAGCCACATAACCTCATCTTCTATATAGTAAACAGCCATATCGGCAGAATTGCCGCTGATACCGCAATTATACAGCCTGATATCCGTGCCGTTTGCTGCCATAAGGCTGTTAACATTATATATCCAATGCCCCATTTCCGTGATACTGTCCCCAAGACAGCATATCCTATTACTTACCATAAAGCTATGTCGAGCAGACTTTATCCCGACTTTTCCCTCCCTTTTCTCTCTGCAGATTTTTGCTATCAATTGCTTCACTTCCCACTGTACATCCACATTGTAATTCTATCAGAATGTTTTTCACAAACAATGCACAATTTTTAGATTGCAATGAAAAATCTTTAGCTGCATTAAACCTGTAAAACCGACTCAGAAGAGATTATTGTCTGCATCAAAATACGGTAACCTTATTCTGCACTCGGTTCTGCCTTTTACTCTTACTAATTGACAGCCATAAGGATCGCCATAAACTATTTTAATTCTCTCATTTACATTTCTCAGCCCTATATGACCGCTGTCATTGATACTGCTTTTTCCCAATGCTTCATTTACTTCCGCCATTCGTTTTTCACCGCATCCGTTGCCGTTATCCGAAACAGATATCAGTAAATCTTCGTTTTGCCGTCCTATTTCTATTTGTATTTTACCACGCAAATCGTGAAGATTCCTTATTCCATGATAGATCGCATTTTCGACAATGGGCTGTAGTACCATTTTAATAATATAGCAATCCTGTATATTTTGTATTTGCCATTCAACGTCAAAGCTATAGTTCTTCTTAATCAGTTCTATTTCAATATATTTTTTTGTATACGCAATTTCCTCGGAAAGTCTGACCAAGTTTCGTTTGTTATCCATTATGTATTCCAGAATGTCTGACAATAACTCTACAATTTTTATGGATTGGTTGTCTTCGTTTGTCTCTTGCAAAATAAGACAATTAACAGCATTGAGCGTATTAAAAAGGAAATGAGGATTAATTTGCGCCTGTAATGCCTTGTTCTGCGTCTCATTTAACTTGCTGATTGCATCTACCAGTTCTGACTGGATATTTTCATATCTTCCTACAATCCCCCTCGTAATTTTTTTAACATACTCAATTTCATTTTCATCTTTGATTGATTTTCCGTCTGCAATTGTCTGTATTCCCAGAACAATATCAGATACCTTTTTGTAATAATATTCAGCATGCTTAAAAGAAAATGCTGCAGCAACCATTGTTGAAATCAAAATGCAAAATATAAATGCAAGAATTGCCCTGCTTAACAATCGCTCCGATATGGCCTCAGTCAACGATAAAATACTGTATTTTGCATCAATAGCAGAAAGAAACAGATATTTTCCCTTATATCTGCTTACCTTTTTCGCCCGATCATTACTGATTTCAATTTCGGAAACCGACAAACCGTTTTTATATCCATATAAAAATCGACCCTCTCCATCCAGTAACAGGTGAGAGATGCCTTTATCAATGTTAAAATCTATATTTATGATCAGAATTCCCACAAGGTTCTTTTCCTGAATGATACCGTAGCATTTAGACAATACTTTATTTCCCTTATCGGAGTATACAATGAAATTCGTATTCCCCGTATTCCGGTAAAATCGATACCAGTTTAAATCATCAAAGTTAGGAATACTGTTACTGTTAATAGAAGAAAAAACATAATCATTTTTGATGGAATACACATATATTGATTCGATATACTGTGAAATATTTATGATCTTTCGCAACGTGCCCTGAAGATCGGCACAGTCTCTGTAGTATTCAATATCATGCACATCATTGTTTAAGAAACTTTTTACATCTTCATCCACATATTGATAAAAAATGTTGTCTGCAATATTAAAATAGGACTCCAGTTCCGTATTCCTCTTATTATTCTCAATGATAAGATCTGATTTTTGAACAGAACTGATGTTATAGCAGTAAACGGCCACAAATGTAACCGTTATTGTTGTAAACAATGCAAAAACTACAGCAAAACTGTATTTAAAGAAATCTATATAAACACTGTTTTTCCCATATTTCTTCAGTTTCTTTATGACAAATTCCATGAAATTACTCTCTTTCTGTCAGCTGCCTGAAAGCCTCTTTCTGTATTCCTTCGGAGTACAGCCGTAAATTCCCTTAAACGACCTGTAAAAATAGGATTCATCCTTATACCCCACCATGGAAGCGATTACGGAAATCTTAATTCCGTCATCCTCCAGCAGCTTTTTGGCTTCCTCCAGTCTCACAAAGGCCAGATAATTCGTAAAGCTTTTGCCGGTATACTTTTTAAATACGGAACTGAAGTAACAGCTGTTTAAAGATACTTCCGCCGCAATATCATCCAGCGAGATATCTGTCCTGAAATTTCTGTATATATATTCTATTGCCTGTTCCACCATTCTGTTCTCACCTCTGTTTGTTTCAAACAAAGCAGCATAAGCGGTCTCAACCGCTGCAACAACAGCATTTTGGGCTTCCTCTGTATTCCTTCCCGCCGCATGATTCAAAATCTTAAGCTTATCTGCGTACTTATGGGAATAGTCTAACATATTCATAATGCCGAATACCGCATTCCGATAAAATTCCAGTAACTTCTCCGGCGACAAAATGTATTTCTCAGTATCCTCTATACACCTGAGCGCATACTCTTTTTTTCCGTCAATGAGATAATTGACAATAAAAGAAATTCGGTTATTTATGGTTTCCTCCGTGTCCTTTTCCTTTAAGTGACGATCAATGTTTTCGGATATTCGTGCAATTCTTGTATGCACTTTCAGAGCAAAGAACTCCGCACAATGACTTTTGATCCTCTCAATATCTTCCGCAAGCTTATCCTGATATCCGCTCGGATTCGCTTCTTTGCTTATCGCTGCAATTTCTATACACTCTTTATTATGAGAGATAAAAGAAAAGTAAGAGGACGGATAATCCGCAAGCAGGATTTTGGACAGTGCTTCAAAAAATACATCCTTTTCCCGGTGCCATTTTGACTGTATAAAATGGTCGTAATCCGTAATGGAAAATTCAATGCTTGCACAAGGATAATTTTCAAAATTGATAAATACGCCGAAGTCCTTTAACTGTTCCATTAAAACTTTTCTGCTTAGAACGGTTCCGGAAAACATCAGGTTAAAGAAAAGCTGTTGTCTTCTTATCGAATCGTCCTCGTTGAGAAAATTTTTTTGTCCCCTTTCATCCAGCATTTTTTTCACCTTTGACATAACGGTACAAATTGAGTTTTTCGTTATCGGCTTCAATATATAGTCCACTACATTACAGTGCAATGCCTTATGCACGTATTCAAACTCTCTGTATGCACTGATTATCACTATCAACGTCCGATTGTATGCAGTATTTATGTATTCGGCAAGTTCCAGCCCCGTCATTCCCGGCATATTGATATCCAGAACAACCGCATCTACACTTTTTTCATCGATACACTTTTTCGCATCCAGCCCATTAGCACAAGAACAGCATATATTAAAATCCGAATATTCCCGCATTATCATTTTTTCCAGTGTGATTCTTACCTGATCATCATCCTCTGCAAGAATTAAATTGTACATTACTTTTCTCCTCAAAATATATCGCACTTATTGTATAATTTCTCCACCGATATTACAATTACTTTTCGACTGTTGGAAAAAATTTCTTTCAAGGGCAACATTTGGCTTTCAACAACAGATTAAGTCCCTTACGCACCTACCCTTTTATTGCTCCTACTGTCATTCCTTTTACGAAATATTTTTGAAAAAACGGAAATACAACCAATGCCGGTCCTGCCACAATAACAGCCATTGCCATTCTGACTGACTCAGCCGGAATATCAATCATACCCATAAGCTGCTGCCCTGATGGCGCCGTTCCGCTGTTTTGCTGAAGCAGCTGTATATTGCTCATAATTTTCTGCAGCAAATATTGCAATGCGATCAAATTATCATCTGTAATATACATCATGGAAGTAAACCAATCATTCCACTTTCCCAAAAACATAAATAAAGACACTGCTGCAATAACCGGCTTTGATAAAGGAATGATCATTTTGAAAAATACAGTATAATCCGTTCCGCCGTCAATGTAAACCGACTCGGCAATTTCCTCCGGTATTCCCTGGAAAAAAGTTCTTATCATGAACACATACCAGGGACTGATCAGACCCGGCAGAATATGAATCCAGATCGTATTTCCCAAGTGGAGATATCTGGTATTCAAAATATAACTGGGAATCATTCCTCCGGAAAACAGCATGGTAAAATACAGATAAAAGGACAACACGCCTCTGAGTTTAAACTTTTTTCTGGTCAGCGGGTAGGCAATCATACACATTAAAAATACGGACAGAATCATATAACAGGTTGATGAAAAAATAGTTACACCATAAGCATTCAAAATTGCTCTGGGATTTTTGAAAATATACTCATAAGCGGACAAATCAATTCTTAAAGGAATTATCCGATACCCATAGTTTACAATATCCTTCTCATCGGATAAAGACACACCGACCAATGTTAACAAAGGGCATATAATGATCAGTGATATAATAACAAAGAATAGATTCAAAACAATCTGACCGACTTTTTTCTTTTTTAAAACCATATCCGATTCATCCTCTCTTAAAATAATGCGCTCTCAGAATCAATTTTCTTCGTAATTGTATTTGTTAAAATAACCAAAACAAATCCTACAACCGACTGCAGCAATCCGGCTGCCGACGACAGAGAGAAATCATTCCAAATTCTCAATGTTCTGTATATATATGTATCCATAACGTCCGTTGTAGAGTACAACTGACCAACGTCTCTTGTCAGCTGGTAGAATAATCCGAAATCAGCCCGGAAAATATTTCCGATTTTAAGAATTGTCATAATGGTAATCAAATGAATTAACATCGGAAGCGTGATATACCAGGCCTTTTGAATTTTATTCACGCCGTCAACATCCGCTGCTTCGAATAAAGTGGTATCAATCCCTACCAATGCCGCATAGTAAATTACAGAATCCATCCCTACATTTTTCCACACATTTGCAATGGTTAAAATCAAAGGCCAAACCTTCGGCTGGCTGTATACGTCAACTTTATTCAATCCCAACGTTTTCAGCGCCTGATTTAAAAATCCATAAGAAGGATTTAGAAAGGCATATGCAACATAACCTGCCACTACCCAGGAAATAAAATACGGCGTAATGGAAATGGTTTGATAAACCTTTACATTTCTGCGGGATCTTACATTAAACAGTAAGATAGCAAACAGAACCGAGCAAATCGTTCCGACAATTATAAAGATGAAATTCAAATAAATGGTGTTCCATGCAATATTGGCAAAATCCTTGGATCGAAAAAACAAATTAAAATTGCGTAAGCCTACCCACTTGCTTCCGAAAATTCCATCCTTTATTCTGTAATCCTTAAAAGCAATAATTGCACCGACCATAGGAAGATAATTAAATATAAAGATCAAAGCCACAGGTACAATACATAATACATACAATCGATAATTACTTTGTCTCTTTGCTCTTTTTTCCTTATTCACTGCTACCGTTTACCTCACTTTTTTTCAAATTACACGCACACTCCGCCATCTTCTGAAAATATTATGCCAAAATAACGGCAACCCAGCATATCAGGCTGCCGTTATCCTCATCACTAATGAAATATTTCTCCCTCGATGAACCTTTTGAAGGTGGTTCTTCACAAAATGATACTTTCCTTACTGTTTAAAAAATTCATCAAGCTGTGACTGTATTTCATCAAGTACGTCCTGCAATCCGGCTTCATATAATTTTTTTTCAAATTCATCGAAATATTCATCCGGATCAAGTGCCCCTTTATTCATAACATTATACTCTTTTATAACTGTATTACATTGTGCAATCTGCGTCTTGACATCCGTATAGTCCGGGTCAAATCCAAATTCCGGTGTCTTTTCAGCACTTTCATTGATTTTCTTTGCCTGCTCCCATACATCGTCAGCCTGTCCTGGTTGCAAATAAGCATTAAACTGATTTCCGAATTTCCAGGCAGCATTAGGGTTATAACCACTGTTTTCCACCAATTCGATTCTGTTATCACCGACTTTGTTATAATGCTTTCCTTCGATTCCAAAGCAGATTAAATTGTAGAGTTCTTCATCTGTATTAATCAGTTCTATAAATTTCATTGCCTCTTCGGGATGCTTCGAGTTAGCGCCGATTCCAAGCATAGTCGCACGTGCGGAGTCCTGCTGCAGAATCGGTTTGGAAAGGGATACGCTATATACCTCTCCACCCATATAAATCGCATCTTCTGCTTCTACTCCCGGTTTGTAAGCCGTTGCCTGTACCGCATATTTACCTGCTCTTGCATCCTGAGAATCGTCTGTTACACTTGCCGAATCTTCTCTGATATAGCCTTTTTGATACCAATCATACAAAACCTTTGCCTTCTCTTTTGCATGTCCATACTCATATGCCGGTACTACCTTTACTTTTCCATCTTCTTTTACGTACCCAAGCAAATACTGTCCCTTTGCCGCTGATGTGTGTGCTTCACCCTTTTCAACAAAGGATGCAACGCCCCAATTGGCTCTGAACGGATAAATTCCTTTTTCGTTTTCGGCTACCTTTTGGAGAAACTCTTCCAAATCCTCTGTCCTGGTAATGCTGCTGACATCAAAATTATATTTATCCGCCAGTTCCTTATTCACTGAAAATCCTGTTGTGGTACAAAGAATCTGATAATTGGGAACGGCATAGATTCTATCCTCGATTTTGCATGAATCCCACACAGTTTCCGGCATAATCGCCTTTAAATCCGGAGTATCTTCGAGCATATCGGTAATATCAAGCAAAGTTCCCTGCTTTACATTGTCAACATATGTTGATAAATATCCGACCCAGCATAAATCATAATCTTCTCCGGCTGCATTAATCATTGACAGTTTTTCACCGTAAGAACCGTCATTGATAAACTGCATTTTAATCTTTGCTCCGATTTTTTCCTCCGTGATTCTACTGGCAGCTTCATTGATGCTTTCCAAATCCGTCTGTGTATCGCCCGGAATATACCAAAGCAGCGTCGGAACATCCGTCTTTTTTACCTGCTCTTCCGATTTACTTGCTTCTACGGTTTTGATAACCTCCTCACTTTTACCTGCTTCCGGATCCTTTTTTACTCCGCACCCACCGAGCATTGCAATTGCCGTTAAGATTGCCATTCCTCCGGCAATTTTTCTGATTGCTTTTCTCATTTCTTCCTTTTCCTTTCTCCATTATTTTGCCTATCTGCTTAAGGTAATTGCATTATAGTCCATGCATTTTTTTTATACAATGTCAGATTTTTAGGTCAGACTGAATTTTTTTTAGTTATTCCGACTATGGTCACGAAAAATGATTGGATGGATAAGAAATGAAACTGCTGTTTTTCGGTCAGTCTAAAAGGGTGAGTGAAAAAAATTTTTCACTCACCCTTTGGTTTTTATTATCCGGATTCTATTACCCAGGCTCTAGTCCAGCGGCACAACAAATCCATGTATTCTCCACTCTGCTGTCTTATCAATCGCTTTCAAAATAATTCTACGATTATAAGGATCCAAACGTTTCAAGTCTTGTTGTGCTTCTTTGATGTACTCTATATCCTACTTCATCGGCACAACCCTCATTCAATTTTCACATCAACGTCATCCAGATCCGCCTCCGTAATTCCTAACGAATCCATAACCTGCTTCTGCGACATTACCTCTTTCGAATCAAATTGTCATAAAAATCAATCCCATATCTGTTTTTGTGCTGTCACCTTTTCATAAGGATGTTGTATGGCCTCTTCCATAAGAATTGTCATATAGGCATCCTGCAGTGCTTCTCGGAGCGGATAGACTTCCACACCTTCATTAATATACTTCTCCATTCCATCCATAAGCTCTGCAATGGCGGTTTCATCCTCCGTCAATCCGCAGTCTCCGTATGGATTTTGATATAAAAGTTCTCCCTTCCATAAAACTTTCTGTATTCCGGTTCCGGACGGCCAAAGGCATATGGAGAGTTCCTCTTTATGAGGTATATGATCGGAGTCCGTATAACACACCGTAAGATCCCGCATTTCTCCGTGAGGGCCTTGTACTGCCAGGTGACGGGAGCGGATAAAGGAACGATACTGGATACTTGAAAAATCATAAAATGCTACTGCATTGTCACCAAATTCCAAAGACAGCCTTATTCGAGTTACATCCGTCATGCGTCCATCGTTTATCGCTCCGTATCTGGAATCGGTTTCCTCTACCGGAAAAATGAACTGACAGCCCGACATCGTTACCGTTTTCCCGTCTGTCTTCAGAAAATGTCGGATAAGGCTTATTCCATGGTAATCATGAGCCATGGAAATGTCCATACTATAGGGCTTTCCCAGAATTCCTCTTTCCGTCAACGCAATTTGAGAAGACAGAACCGCCTGTTTAAAATATTGCTCGGCCACCTGAATTTTGGCCTGCTTCTCTGTCTTTAACTTCCATAATTCCCGTAACTGTGATAGTTCAAGTGCTGCGGGCGTTTCACTTAAGACCGGCACTCCATATGCTGCCCACCTTTTAATTACCGGAAATGCCTCTCCCTTGCTGACCGCAATTACCACAAAATCCGGTGACATATTTTTACATTCTTCTTCTGAAAAGCTGGTGGGAATCTTATACTTTATCGCCAGTTTCTCCGCTTTTTCTCTGGTTCTGCAAAGCAACGCACAAAGTACAAACCTTTCCGGCAGCGCTTTTGCAATTCTGGCATAATAAAGAGAACGATATCCGGAACCTACCACAATAAATCGTAGTTTTTTCACCCTAACCTCATTTCCTCCTCGTAAAGTACTCTTTCTTCTAATTCCCGATCATACTGTGCTCTGTCAATGGGTAGTGAAATCCACTTATCTTCCCACGCCGACAAATACGAAGCGTTGGCCAACTCCAAGGCACAGATGCCATCACTACCAGTAACGGATATTTCCTTTTTTCCAAGAACGGCTTCTGCAAATTCCTGTAGCATTTCTGTATAAGCATTCGCATATTCCGTCGGATAAACTCTGCAGGAAGTTTGCATCTTCATTTCACTGTCTGATAACACGCGTGCGCTCTTTCCATACTCCAGGCTGTCCGCTCCATATTCCAGTATCGTCAGTTTGTTGCCGTCTAAATCCATCCTTCCCAGACTTCCAATGATCGACAGTCTCTCCCTTTTTCCGGGCTCGCCGGTAGTCATAAACAAAGAGGCCTGCCTTCTATCTTCATACCTCATAAGGATACCTACTTCATCATCTACCGCAAAATCATTATATTTTCCCCAGGAAATTTCTGCACGGACAGCCTTCGGCATACCGAACAGCCATTGCCACATATCCAGGACATGTTGTCCCTGATTGATCAGCAAGCCTCCGCCTTCTCCCCTCCAGCTGCTTCTCCATTTCCCTGACTGATGATAATAAGCGGTTCTGTACATACAGCATTCCTGTTCGATTCGGAGGATGGTTCCCACCTTTTTTTCATCCAACAGGCGCTTTAAATCCCTGTAACACTCATACTTTCGATGATGGAACATCAATGTATAGATAATCCCGCTTTTTTGGGCTTCCTCTTCCATGTAGTCTGCTTCCGATACAGAAATACCTGCCGGTTTTTCACAAAATACATGTTTTCCGTGCCTGCAGGCATATCGCATACTTTCCATATGATCTCTGTGGGGTGTTGCGATCAGCAGTGCATCAAATTCCTTATCAAACCGGAATAAATTATCGATACCCACTACCGACCGGACAGACTTGCTCAAATGATCCGCAGCCCACATAAGACCGTTTTCTTTGTGTACACACACACAGGTCAGTTCCATACCCTTCACTTGTCCTGAATCGATCAAGATTGCATGCTTCTTTCCCATTTCCCCAAGACCGATGACTGCCATCCTGACTTTACCTTTTTGCTGCATTTTTCCTCCATTCTACGGGCTTATCATACTTTCCATGCAACTTTCATACTTTACACCACTTCCGGATTCTTGCGATACTGGCTGGGACTGACCCCTTTTACCCTCTTAAAGACCTCCGTAAAATAATTACTGTCATCAAATCCGCATAAAGACGCAATTTCCCGGATCGTTTTTCCGGTTTCCAAAAGCAAAACAGAAGCTTCCCGAATACGGATCTGGATAATATACTCCTTAACACCGATACCGGTTTCCTGTTTAAATTTTCTGGAAAAATAGGTGGTACTCATATGCCCGATTCCGGCCACTTCCTCCAGGGTCAGCTCCTTCATATAATGGCTGCTGATGTATTCCGCTGCATCCATAACCGCCTGGTCGCCGAACAGGTTCTGTGGTCTCTTTTGATTACGATTCTCTCTATCATAAAAAAAGTTAATCAGGATTTCACATAAATGCTTTTTCTTTAAAAATATGGAAAAGGAATTATGATTGGAATCCTCATATTTCATTTCCTCAAAGAGCTGCAACAGATAGGGACGCCTTTTCTCCGGAACAGAAACATGACTTGTCTTCAATAACGCCGCTACCTCTTCCTGCCCGCATTCTGCATAAAAAGATTCCAAAAACTGTTCTGTAAAATTCACTACAATTCTTTCATTTATTCCCTGGGAATAATGCGTTGCTCTGTGAATATCCATACATCGAATCAGCAAAAGATCTCCTCCATGAATAGAATGAAGCGCATTGTCAATGAACGAGTTGCAGCTTCCGGATACCATATAAAACAACTCATAATAAGGGTGAAAATGAGCCTCTTTCATAGCATAATTGGCAGCAATTCGTTTTCTCTCAATTCGAAACCCCTTTTCCTTCTCCAGCCTTACTTCTTCAAACATTACAGCCTTACCTCTTCAAGTATGTACACCCTTCCGATATCTGATCAATATTATTCAATTCAATTTGCTTACCATCAGCGCCGGATACTTCAATCTGTTCCAGCAAAAGTTTGTGGACATTATTAATATAGATTCCCTTTTTGCAGCACCACTCCACATCCAGCATCATAGCCGGATAATCCGCTTTTGCATTCTCCGCAAAAGATACTTTTATATTTTTCATCTCCAGCAATTCGATCTTTGCTTCCGGGAGACCGTAGATATAAGCCGCTGCCACCTGGCAGTCTGTCGCCGTAATATTCTCAAATGTCAGATCCTTAATATGCGGTGTTTTTTCATCCACCGGCAAAGGAGATTTGCACTGAACATACTCTGATTCCCCATCCGGTTCATTACAGAAGTAAAACGAATTCACCACGAACGGTGTTTTGACTCGCTCCATCCTAATATCCTTAAAACAGATATCCTCTACGACTGCATCCTTTCCTCTTCCCCTCTTTGTCTTAATACGAAGTCCTCTGTCTGTTCCTTCAAACAGACATTTTTCGCATCTGACATGGCGCACGCCGCCTGCCATGGCGCTTCCGATTACTACCGATCCATGTCCCTTTCTCATATAGCACTGACGCACCATAATATTTTCCGATGGTGTCTTATACTTATTTCCCATATAGTAACGTCCGGAATTAATGGCCATACAATCATCACCTACCGAAATTTCCAGACCGATGACATCCACATTTTTGGAAGAATCCGGATTGATACCGTCTGTATTCGGAGATGTTTCCGGGTTCAAAACTTTCATATCCATCCAACGGATATTTTCAGAGAAATACGGGTGTAACGTCCACGATGGGCTGTTTTTTACGGTAATTCCAAAGACCGTTACGTTCTTACAGCGATTCAGGAATATCATTCTCGGTCGATAAGCTCCTCCGACTTTTTTCCTTGGCTCCTCCCACCAATCTCCCTGCTGGGCATTCCCATCTATTGTCCCGCCGCCGGTAATAACAACATCTTCTACCGCAAATCCGTTGATTACGGAAAGGAACATCGGCTCTGGATCTCCCTCCCAGGTACCCGGATTATATTCTGCTGTTCCGTCCTGCGACTGAATCATACCCGGAAGAATCGGAAGCGCTTTTCTATCACAATATGCTGACAAAACAGCATTTTTTTCCATCTCCAATACCATATGGCTTTTTAAAAACAAACCATATATTTTGTATTCTCCTTCGGGAATATACACTCTGCCTCCCGGCGGACATACATTGATCGCTGTCTGAATAAACAGCGTATCATCACCTTTCCCATCGCCTTTTGCACCGAACTCTTTCACATTCAGTGTCACAAATTCTTTTTCCGTATGAACTTTCCTGACAGGCGAGCACTCCGTCCCCATTCTTACAGATATCTCATACTCGTGATCCGGCTCCAATCCATATACGGTGTGTACGACATGATCTGTTTCATCATACACGTTTCCATTTACCAGGATCTGATAGTCCTCCCGGGCAAAAAAAACTCCATCACTTACTTCCAGCACAAAGCCCCTTGTAGATACAAAAATAACTTGAAAATCCATACTTTCCTCCTACTGACTGCTTTCCATTATCCTTTGATACCGGACGTGGAAATTCCCTCTACAATATGCTTCTGCATAACCAGAAACAGTAACACAGCAGGTACCAGGGATATTACTGACATAGCAAACATCGCTCCGTAATCAGACCCGGATGTAGGATCGCAAAACAGCTTCAGCGCATAACTTATAGGATACATGTCCGTCCGGTTAATAAACAGCAATGGCCCCATAAAGTCATCCCACCGGGAAATAAAAGAAAAGATAGCGCAAGTCACCAATGCCGGTTTCAGCAAAGGAAGCATAATCCGCAGGTAAATCCCGTAAAAGCTGCAACCATCCAGTTTTGCCGCCTCATCCAGTTCTTTCGGAATTCCTGTCAAAAACTCAACCATCTGAAAAATATAAAATCCGCTGCCGCAAAAATAAGGAAGGATCAACGGAATATAAGTTCCGACAATACCCAGTTTTTTATACCACAAGAACTGCGGAATCATACTTACCTGAAAAGGAAGCATCATCGTCACCATCATACATCCGTATAAGAACTTTCTACCTTTAAACCGACATCTTGCAAACCCATAGGCAACAAGCGAAGAAGACAATACCGCTCCCACCGTAGCCGTTATGGCAATCAGACAGGAATTCTTCAAAAATGTACCAAAGGTATAACCTGCAAATCCCTTCCATCCGTTTTTATAATTTACCAGAGTGAACATCCTCGGTATCAGTTCATTGGCCGTATTAAAAATGGTATTGGTATCCTTAAAGGAGCTCATAAGCATCCAAAGAAGCGGATAAAACATGACTGCACATCCAAGCAGTGCAACTGCATGATACAAAATATTCCAAAATCTGATTTTCTTCCTCAATTCCGCTTCCCCCTTAACCTTCGTATACCCACTTTTTCCTTGTTACAAACAGAAGCGCTGTCAGAGTCCCTACCAGCACCAGCATTGCCCAGGCCATGGCAGAAGCATATCCCATACTGGAATGTTCAAAGGCTTTCTGATACATGTAAACCACGTAAAATAGTGTAGAATTCATAGGATTTCCTTTGGTTATAATATAGCATTGGCTAAAAGCCAGAAAACTGTTAATACTCTGCATCACCAAGTTAAAAAATACGGTAGGCGTCAGCAGAGGAACCGTTATTCGAAAGAAACATTGCACTCTGTTTCCGCCGTCTATCCTGGCACTTTCCATCAAAGAGGATGGAATCTGCTTCAGAGCTGCCAAAAATGTCAGCATGGAAGATCCGAACTGCCAGACTGTCATCAAAATCAGCACCCATAAAGCTGTTTTTGTATTTCCGAGCCATGGAAAGGAGCACTCTATACCCGCAGCCGTCAATACCCTGTTCAGGACTCCATCCACGGCAAAAATCCGTTTCCACAAAACTGCTACTGCCACAGAGCTTCCGATAATAGACGGCAGGTAATAAACAGCTCGATAAAAGGATGTTAATCTTGTCTTTTTTTCCAATAGCAACGCCACTGCCAGGGAAAATAATAATTTCAACGGAACAGATATCACGGCATAAGATATCGTTACTCGTAATGCTTTTCGAAACACCTTATCTTTCGTAAACATTTCCACATAATTTGCAAGCCCTACGAAATGAGGTTTTGATATGATATTGTAATCCGTAAAAGAGTAATACAACGACAGGAGCATCGGAACTATGGTAAAAACCAGGAATCCCACCGTAAATGGCAACGTGCAGATAATTCCTGCCGTATGCTCTTTATTTAACCGTTTCATGATTCTTTTTCCCATATTGTTCCGCCGCTCCTTCTCCATTCTGCCTTTTTCGCCCCGGATATTCTACTGTGTTCCGGCCTGTGCCTTTTTCAAAATCTCATTTGCCTGTTCAACAAACTCTTTTGCCGCTTCCTGAGGTGTCTTTTCCATGTAGGATACTTCCTGGAAAAGCTGATTCCATAATTCTTTTACTTCCCCCGCTCCTGTAGGATCCGGCGCCGGAGTATCGGAACAGCAGGTTTTGCAGTATTCAATGTACTCTGCCACTTCCTTTGCCGCATCTGTCAGATCCTCTTTAATAGCTTCCGATACAACCGATGAAACAGGAATCCCGCGTTCACCCAAAAGTACTTTATTGCAATCAATGTCATTCGTCAGATAATCCACTACTTTAACCGCCATATCCGGATTTTTGCTTGTAGATGCTACTGTCCAGAACTGGCTCGGCTTCAGATAATTTGCCGTTTTCAAATCATTGCTGGGGCGTGTTGTAATCTGAAAATCCGCGCCTTCCGGCTGAATCTTTTTAAATGCTTCGTAGGAATTGGAAAACTGACTGGTATTCCACACTTTGCCTGTTATGATCGGGTTCTCTTCTGTAGAATGTACATTAATCTCTGCAATCACAGCGGGATTGATGATCCATCCCTCCTTAATTCCGGTTACCACAATGTCCAAGAGCTCTACAAGGTCTTCTTCTGTAGGCTGAATTGTTTTTCCGTCCGCCGCATACAATGGTCTGCCCACTGCTCTTACATACCACTCCATCTCTCCGTAATCCACATAAGCAGGAATTCCGGTCTTTTCATAAATTGTTTTTGCATCTTCTACGAATTGATCAAATGTATATTCCTGTCCTTTCTTTATCTCCACACCGGCTGCATCCGTAATGGCTTTGTTATAAATCATCAAAGGAGCTGTCAGACCGTTGCATATACCATAAACTCCCTCTTTACCGTCTATTTTTCCCATATTCAGCACTTCTTCGGTAATATTGGAGACATCCAGAGTACCGTTCTCAATATACGGAGTCAGATCCAGCAATAAATCATTTTCTATATACTGAGCAATGTATCTGTGATCATGTTGAATCAGATCCGGCATATCTTCCCCGGCTACCTGTGCTGACAGCCTTTCAAAATGTGCGCTGTAGTCATTGGCTTCTTCCTGGAAAGAAACTCCCGGATGCTGTTCGGAAAAGGCTTTCAGCACTTGATCCGTCCGTTCATTTCTTGTCTGATTTCCCCACCACGCAAAGCGCAGCATAATTTCATCTGTTTCCTCTTCCGCCTGCCTGTTTTCCGTTTCCTTATCGGCAGCTGCCGCTGTCTTGCTGTCTGTCGTTGCTTTGCCGTCTGTTTGATTACCGCATCCTGCCATTACTCCGATGCTTAAAACAGCCGCTAACAAAAAAGCATATTTCTTCTTCATAAACCAGTCTCCTTTCGACTTCCTTTTTTCTTTCCAGATACATTTCCGGTTCCGTTTTTCATTACTTTTATACTATAACATTTTTGCCATAATATTTCCTTGAATATTTTATCCTGTTATTCGAAAAGCAAAGATTTTTTGCCATATTTCCTTTTTTTACCTGGTTTTCTTTATTTTTTTATGAATCGTTTTTCTAAGATTTTTCTTTTTTTGCATAAAATATCGGCTTTTACTCATGTGTATGTTTTGCTATAATAAATTTAAATATGTTTCTTAAAGGAGGTTCCTTTCATGGCAATAACAGCAGACCATACAAACTGCGGCAAAAACCTTTATTGCACAGATTCTTTGCTGGACTATCTTTATACCCGGACACTTTCCACGCAGCCGGTTCCCGACACTTCTCCGAACGTTTTTTCCGAGTGGAAGAAAAAAAAGAAAGAGGAAGTTCGTTCTTTACTCCGCATAGACGAATTGGATTCTTTGCTCTGCGTACCTGTTTCCGCCGAAAAAGTCGATCATTTTATTGCCGACGGTATTACTGTAGAAAAGTATACCATGCAGGGAATCCGGCATTTAAATACACCGCTTTATATTGCCGGAACAGATCATCCGGCTTCCAAAAGCATTTTATATCTGCATGGGCATGACAAGTATGGAATTCAAGGAGCTCTAAAGCATCTGGAAACCACCCCCTATCACAAATGGCTTCCTCTTCTTCTTGCCAAAGCGGGCTATCGGGTCTATGCACCGGAAATGATCGGATTCGGAGAAGCTGTAAAAGAAAATTACGATATGGGAGCAAGTACGGAGGGTTCATGTTTTCCCAATGGCACACAGCTATTGGCCTGCGGTTTTTCTCTTGCCGGTCTTCGAGCCTTCCAGACTTCAAAGGTAATAGATCTGATGAAGCTGCAGAATGTAGAGGATATTTCTGTTTTCGGAATTTCCGGCGGCGGCATGGGCGCTATGTACTTAGGTGTCTGTGATGACCGCATAAACCGGATGATTCTTTCCGGCTATCCTTGCACCTGGCCCGCAACGCTGTTTGTCCACCACCATTGCATTGACAACTTTGTTCCGGGTATGACCCGTGTGGCAGACGGTCCCGAAATCATTTCACTGTTTGCTCCCAAACCGCTGCTTCTAATGTCAGGATCATCTGACCATGTTTTCGCATCAGAAGGAGTCAAGAAAGCCTTTGCTACAGTGGCGCAGGCTTATCACGCTGCAAATGCCTCAGGGCAACTGCTGGAAATTATTTTCGAAGGCGGACATGAAGTATCCCCGGAGCCGGTACTGAACTGGCTTAAAGGACAGAATGCATGATTCTTCGTTACAGTGCTATTTTTCAGGACTCAGAATGCAATCATCTGTATGATAAAACCAAGTGGCTGTTACAAAATCATCAAAATCGATTCTTTCATAATAGCCACTTGTTTTTATTGCTTTGTTCTTATTGCCTGTTTTGTTCTTACTGCGCCGTACGCACGCTGCTGTCAATCTTCAGTGAAAAATCACTTCGATCCAGTGAAAAATTGGGGTTGTAGTAGGGATCGCCCTGTGCAAGAAGTTCTTTCCATCTTTCCCGGAATCTGGCAGCTTCTTCTTCGTATCGTTTCGCTTTTTCGCCCTGATCATCCAGTCCCCTGGATTTCGATTCATAATGGTACAATTCCGCAAAAGGCGTCCAGACGTTCAAAAGTCCCTTTTCTCTCAGCCGCAGGCAGAAGTCCACATCATTTAAGGAAACTGCAAAGCTTTCATCCAGTCCGCCTGCTTCTTCATAGTCTTTCTTTTTTACCATAAGGCAGGCGCCGGTTACTGCGCTGAGGTTTTGCGCATAGCAAAGTCTTCCCATGTACCCCAGATTCTGTCTGGCCTGCTTATAGTGGATATGTCCTGCCGTGCGATGAGCTCCCAGACCGATTACGACACCGGCATGCTGGATGGTATTGTCTCCATAGTACAGTTTCGCGCCGACTGCACCCACATCCTTACGCTGCGCATACATTAACATCTCTTCCATCCAGTTGACGGTAATGACTTCGGTATCGTTATTTAATAAAAGGAGGTATTCCCCTTCGGCCTGCCTGACGGCAAAATTATGAATGGCAGAATAGTTAAAGCCGTCCGGATAAGTCAGGATCCGGATTTTGTCACAGGAGGCAATTTCCTCATAGTATGCCCGGATTTCCGGTGTGGTACTGTTATTCTCCACAACAATAATTTCATAATTGTCATAAGTCGTTTTTTCCAGAATGGACTCGATACACCGCTTTAAGTCTTCCTTATGATCCTTATTGGCAATGATTACGGAGACCTTCGGTGTTCCCAAAATCTGATAACGGATCCGGAAAATTGTCTCAAACGCTCTGGTGCTGGTGATTTCAAAATGCTCAAAACCATGTCGGTAAAGGTGATCCGCCACAGCGCCTTTGGCCGCCGCAATAGCATAAGGCTTGGCTCCGATCCCGGAAGCTACACTGCCTGCATGGCTTCTCCAGTAATACAGGATTTGGGGAACATGTACTACGTGGGATGCTCTGTCGGTAAGGCGCAGAATCATATCATGATCCTGGCTTCCGTCAAACTGCGGCCGGAACAGTTCCGTTCCTTTCAGCAGCTTCCGGTCAAACACACTGAAATGACAGATGTAATTATTGGCTCTTAAATTATCAATGGCATAGTCCGGTTTGAAATGAATGGTAAGCATCTGATTGATATTTCCGCTCCGAAAAGTCACTTCATCGCAGTAAATGTAGTCCGCATTTTTTTCATTGATGGCTTTGACATATTCGTATAAAGCGCAAGGATGCAGAATATCGTCATGATCAAACAACCCGATAAATTCTCCGGTCGCCAGGCACAGGCAGGCATTGGTATTGCCGGAAATGCCTTCGTTCTTAACCAATTTCTGATAAATAATCCGCTCCTTATTCTCTTTCCGTGTCTTCCGGACATACTCTTTGCAGACTTCCTCTACATAAGCATGCTCTGCATCCGATCCGTCCGCCAGACAGAGTTCCCAGTTTTCATAAGTCTGGTTCGCCACGGACTCAATCATTTCCCTTAAGAAAACTTCCGGTGTATTCCACAAAGGAACCAGGATACTGATTTTCGGCATTCGCGGAAAGACTTCTCTGTTTTGCTTTTCGCGCTCCGCCTCCGTAGGAAAACTTGCCGTTCCGAACTGTTCCATGGCTCTCTTTGCCCTGATTTTATAATGGATCTTACGAAGAACTCCTTTCGGTCCGCCGCAATTTGCAATCCGATCCTTTTGACGAATACAGAAATGCATTGCTTTTCTTGCCGGTTTACTCCATTTCCAAAGAGGGTTGTTCTGAATATGCCCGAGTTTCAACTCCAGATCCTTTTTCTGATCCTCCAGCTGCGCAATCCTGGCCGCCAGATCTGCGGATTTCTGCTTTTCCTTTTCATATGCTTCCCGATATTCTTTTTCTGTCATTACCCTGTAACCTTTCTATATTTGTAACAGTTCAGACAAGCATTCTTGTGGGCAGATTTCATGCTTGCATGAAAATCTGCCTGAGCTTAAGCGCCATTTACATGAGCATCGCATCCTACAGATGCGACAAATAGCTGCGTAGCATGCGAAAAATTTTGCGAATGGCGCGTCTGAACCGTTACCTATTATTAACTTCCTCAAAATTCGTACTGAGGATACCGCAGGAAGCCCCTTTTCGAACCGCCGCCATGTAAATCCGGAAATCTGTCTGCAAATCTGCAGGCCTTTCTTTACATTCGGCAGGTGAACCATCTCGTTTTGCAGGCAGCCCGTTGCATCCTGCAGACCATCCTTCCAGCAGGAAACCGGCCAGCGCAATATTCTTCTGATCTGTAAGATTCTCTTCCAGATCCGGTCGATACTGCCCTTCTAATTCTTGTACGTAACAGTAGGCGCTCTCACACCCTTCGTTTACGGGAATCAGCAAAAGATAACGGTCATAGCAGGCATTGTCATCTCCCAGCACAATGCCATATCCGCAAACCAGGCGTCTGTCGGCACAGTCCATATGAAAAAGCAGGCAGTTATCCCGGCGCAGTCCGATGGTATGCCCTTTCCACTGCAACCGCATATCGTTTTCTTCCGCAAAAGATCCCCGTAAGGGCTGTCCGTCCGCTCCCGTTATCTGTGCCGGGTTAACTATCCGGTTCTGTATCTGATTTCCGGCGTACTGCCATGCCGGACGGATCGCTGCATCCGGGCAGGTAATATCCCAGGATGGCAGAATATAAGGGTCTCTTTTAAGAAGCAGCGGATTTCTTGCAAAAAGAATTTCCTTTTCCTGAAGCAGGCGTTTTCTTTTTACCTCCGTCAGATCCTCTCCCCGACTGAAAGATTCATAATGAATGCCCTGTACCAGGTTGCACACCGCATTATAGTAACCGGTCGCATACAGCTTAAGACACAGATCCACATCATTATAGGCCACTGCCAATTCTTCGCAAAAGCCTCCCACACGAGAAAACTTTTCCCCGGATACCAGCAGGCAGGCTGCTGTCACCGCCAGAACATTGTGCACTCCATGGCTACTGTCATCAGGGTATTTTCCTGCATCCGACATCTTTAACAGCTTGTGCATGGGGCCGGACGGCAGACAGAAGATTCCGATGTGCTGAATCCGTTCTTTCCCCGGATATAGAAGTTTACAGCCTACTGCTCCTGCATAAGGTCTTGCAGCAATAGCAAGCATCTCTTCCAACCAGCCCTCAGTCACCATCTCCACATCATCATTTAAAAAGAGCAAATACGCTCCCCCGGCCGCTTCGGCGCCTAAGTTGCACATACGGGAGAAATGAAATTCCATAGGTTGATACAGATACTTCCATGGCACGGAAATCGTCTGCAGAAAATCCTGTATTTGTGTCCGGTTCTGCGGACTGCTTCCGTTATCTACCACAATCACTTCTACAGGGATGGGGTGCTTTTGTGTCTTTTCTGCTTTCGCTCCTGTCCGCAAAAGAGCCTTCACACACTGCTTTAAAAGATCCGGATGATCCCTGGAGGGGATGATAACGGAAACCATCCTGCCCGGCGCTTCCTTCGACACCTCCTCCGGCATTCCTTTCGAGCATAGCGCTTCCATAGAATTCCATTCCTTACCCGGTATCAAACGGAATATCGGGTCAGATACTGTGGCAGATACCAGATCGTATGCATTTCGGCTCCCATCGCCCGATTGAACAAAGTTGCCGGTTTCCGAAGACTCTGCCTCATACAAATTATACGGAATGTGCCCGATGTGTCCGCTTTCACCGGTTCTGCGTTCAAATCCTCCTGCTATTTCACAGAGGTAATGGACAAGTTTCTTCCATTTTTCTTCCGGAACCTGTACTCGGCTTCCGGCTTCCGAAATCCACGCTTTTCCTTCCGTATCCGGCGTTTTATCTTCCCGGCAAACCTTCTGTTCTTGCTGCTCCTGCCGTTCCTGTTGTTCCCGCTGCGCCTGTTCTCCGTTTTCTCTCAGAAAAAGTCCCATCTTTTCCCTGTCAAGAATCAGTACATCTCCTATATAAAAATGATCCAGGAAAGCATCCGGAGACCAGTCCGGCTTATCCGTTCCGGCATAGGCTATCCACACTTCCGGATGGGCATCAAAATAAGAAAACACCAGTTTTTCCGTGTTTTTACCAAAACAGACATCCTTTGCAGTCAAAACTAGAAACCGCTCCCGAAATCCGGCCTGTTTTACTGCATTCCGACAGACACGGCTTTCTCTGATTCTTTCCCAGGAAGCATACGTAAACGTTTTCCCGGCTCGTTTTTTTTCATATTCTCTGTCCCAAAAATGATCGGACAGTTTCCTTGCCCATTGTCGGATTCCCATTCTAATCCTCATTCCTTATTTTGCTCTGCCGCCTGCCAGATCGGAAGCGATGTCTTCGGAAATTCTGGTAACTTCCATCGTTATTCTTAACTGATTCTCGGAAAGCACCTTCTTACCGAACACTTTTTCTATTCGGATATTCAGGTTCGGATCCTGTGTAGGGAACAGAAACTCCGCCGCTTCTTTGCCATGTAACGGAATCTGTCTGCCATTTACAACAAAAAGCTTTCTTTTACCGGGGCAAATGCTTTCCCCGTTCCAGTACAGGCCGGTTACCTTTACCAGACAGCTGTAAAGAGCCGGATCGATTCGAAGGTTCTTTATTTTTCCGGATACCGGAATGGTAAAGTCAATTTCATCTTCCCTTCGATAAGCATCCGGAACAAAGTAAGAAGTTTCTTCCCGGTAACCTTCACCGGTATCTTCATATACCTGCACCCGGTTACCATCCGAAAGTTCCTTTATTTTTTCCAGGTAAGGCAGGGGATCGATGATCTTACATCCGATATCTTCCCGCAAAAGCGCCATGGAACGGTGTTCTCCTTCGATTGCCCTTTGAAACGCAAGTTCCCTGCTTTCGCATTCGGCTGCTTCCTCCATCGTCATATGCAGCATGCCCCGCACTCGGTCTATATCCACTGCTTTTCTCTTCTTATTTTCCAACAAATAACAATACACCGCACGATACGCCAGCTCCTTTGCAGGAATCGCCTTGTCACAAGTCCATTCGTAATCGATCAGCGTCCATTCTTCCCCTGACACTAAAATATTAGAAAAAATGAGATCATAATCCGTTACCGGCACTTCCTCCCGGAAACAGATTCGTTCCAGATATTCTCCGAAAAGCTCATAAAATCCATTGATGTCCTTCCGTTCCAGGCACCGATCCATGAGTTCCGACAAAGGAACTCCCTTTACATAATCCAGAACGGCATACTTTCTGCCGTTGCTTCTTTCCTGCACCGACCGATCCTCTGCAAGAGTACACCGGTTCACCGAAAGCTTTCCGCCCCGGAAGCGTTCCTCCAATTTATGATAACTTTCCGAAAGTCCGGCTACATGATCTACGGCTTCTATCGATGCCGGAATTTTACGCACTTCTTTCTGTCCTGCGTCATTTGTCAAAATCTCGGTTTTGATGGCAAACTTTTCGGCTCTGTCATTGGAATATTTGATGTAATCTGTCCCCGGTCTGTCCCCCAGCACCACCAGATAAGAATTGGAAAAAACAGGGAACAGCTCTTCTTCCAGTATCCCATCGTAAGCATTTTTTTCATCAAACAAAAGCATGCGGTCCCTGTCAAAATTCCGGATATTGTTGGACAGTTCGCCTTTTCCCGGCAATGCCCTGTCGCTGTAAAGGCAGGTCATGAATTTATAATCCGGATACGGATAATAAAAATGAATATCCGTTACTCCGCAGGAGGCAAAAATCCTCTCAAGCCCCTTCTTCCCGAAAGTACGTACTCCGCCGCCCTGCGCATAATTTTCAATTCCGGCAAAATATGTCCCCAGATGGTCCTCCTTGCATCCGGCAAAATATTTCAGCCCGTACTTATTTTCAATGGCAATCACCATCCGTCCGCCGGGAGCAAGATGGCGCTTTAAGATCCTTAAAAAATCCTCATACGGGCTTTCTCCGCCGATATAGCCCTGCCCGTATTCAAAGACGCCGATCAGACAGATATAATCATAATCACAGGGTAAATCCGGCTCTATGTCCTTAAAATTTCCCACATGAATGGTGATGTTATCGCAGTTCCGATGCCGATATGCATTGATGGTACTCCGCTTTTTGGACAGATCCACGCAGGTAACTTCTCCGGCTTTCCGTGCAAAGGCTCCGGTAATGGCTCCGCAGCCGCTCCCCACTTCCAGCACCTTATCCGTTTTTCGGATGGGCAGCCAGTCCACAATATTCTCCCGAAGAGGTGAAAGGTGATACAATAGCGGCCACTTTTTCCGCTCTTTTATCACTCTGTCGTATTCGCTTCCCGGTATGTTTTTTGCAATTTCCAGCAATTCATCCTCAATGCTTCCGTCACAGTAGTAGTCCTGCCCCGGGTATTTTGTCATATCCAATACTACATTTCCGATTTTTTCGTTCATCCTTCATCCCCATTCTGTCCCTGCTTGTCTGTTGCAGCCTCACCCAACCGATGCCTGCTGCCCACTGCCCAAACTATATACCGGATTGCTACCTCGGTACCGCACTCATGATTGCTCTGTTTGGTTCGTGCCGTTCTTCAAATGATCCTTCACCTCAATCTGAGAATCCATATCATAATATCCCACGGTATTCTTATCCGACACCACCGTCACATGCAATGCATCATACAATCTGTGATACACTTTAAATTCGTTTCCTTCAAATCCGGTCACTCCGAAAGAGAGCAGATACTCTCCCCCCTGCAGGCTCATCTTCTGCCGGAAGCAGACTTCTTTTACCATTCCGGGTTCAACGCTTTCCGTAAATGCCTTTTCCAGCATAGTATTGGTACCGGTAATCTCCACGCCCAGGATATTTTTAAAAGAAAACGCAAAAATAGGTGCTTTAATCGCATCTTTTATTGCCACCTGCATGTGAATGGTAAATTCGCTTCCCTTGACGATGGAAGATGTCTCCAATCCCTTGTTATCGGTAAGATAAATTTTTTCGATGACCGCTTCTTTGTCTCCGTATTCCAGAAGATTGGGATTCTTACCCTGCTCCCTGATTTCCCGGCTTTCCGCATCCTTATTTTGAGCCTCATACTGCCCGACCAATACCTGTTTGTAGATATCGATCATCTCTTTGGGACTGCCTTCTCCCAGCAGATTTCCTTTATTCAGCAGGAAAACTCTGTCACAGTATTTACTGATACTGCTTAAGTCATGACTGACAAATACTATGGTCTTGCCCATGCGTTTGAATTCTTCAAATTTATGATAGCATTTGGCCTGGAAAAAGACATCTCCTACGCTTAAGGCTTCATCCACAATCAGGATTTCCGGGTCAATATTAATAGCTACGGCAAAAGCCAGTCGAACAAACATTCCGCTGGAGTAGGTTTTTACCGGCTGTGTCACATAATCGCCGATATCCGCAAATTCCAGAATCGCCGGAAGTTTCTGCTCGATTTCCTTTTCCGTAAAGCCCATCATGGTTCCATTCAGGTATACGTTTTCAATTCCGTTGTATTCCATATTAAATCCGGCGCCCAACTCCAAAAGTGCAGAAATGCGTCCGTTTACGGTAACGGTTCCCTCCGTCTGGTGCAGAACGCCGGTAATAATCTTTAACAGCGTGGATTTGCCAGAACCGTTGGTTCCTATAATCCCTACCGTCTCACCCTGCCGGATTTCCATGGAAACACCGTTTAAGGCATAATGGAGTTTATGCTGCTTTTTACTCAGTCCGAAAGCCTCCTTCATGCGATCAGAGGGTTTTTCATATAGCTTATATACTTTTTTTACATCCGATACGACAATGGCCGCTTCGGATCCGGTAACATGATCCTGTTCCTTCATTCCTGCCTGTTCCATCCCTAATCCTTATTCCGCAGACGCTTTCTCATCTGCCATACAACATTTTTAATCTTGATTAATCTTGATTTTTCACATTTTACAACACATCAGCAAAATGCACTTTCAGGCGTTTAAACACCAAAGCTCCCAGTCCGAACAGAACCACTGTCACGATCCAGAAGTACATCGTGGAAAAAAAGTCCTGAAAAAACCATGTTTTCTCATAAATCGCACTGCGGTAACCATTGACGATATAAACCAGAGGGTTCAACTTTAAAATCTTGACCCAGCCGGCATTGACCGAATCGATATTCCACAAAACAGGGGTTGCCCACATACCGACCTGAAGAGCAATGTTGATAATCTGTGACAAATCCTTGAAGAAAACAACTACGGCGCAGGTCGTATAGCTGAGCGCCAGCACAAAAATAAAGAGACAGAAGCTGTAATAGACCAGCTGCAACGTATAAATCGTCGGATAATAACCGTAAATCGCCGCTACAATCAGCAGGACGAAAACAAAAAAGACATGGATAAAGGTAGCTGCTATCACCTTAATAATCGGCAGAATACTGATCTTGAATACCACTTTTTTGACCAGATAATTGTATTCCAAAAGAGCGTTGGTTCCGCTGTTCAACGCCTCGCTGAAATAAAACCAGGGAACCAGACCTGCCGTAAGGAAGAGGACGAAAGGTACCTCCACACCCTCCCTGAATACGGAAGAAGAGCTTCCCATAATCTTATCAAATACAATATAATACATTGCCACTGTAACCACCGGCTGCGCCATAGCCCAAAGGGCTCCCATATAGGATCCTGCATAGCGCTTTTTAAAATCATTCCTGGCAAGCTTCCAGATCAGGTGTCTGTTCTGGTACAGTTCCACAGGAAGACCGGTGAACTTGTCATACCACTTTACAAAAATCACGCAGGAAGCTAAAATGACAGCGCAGGAGAGAGCTTTTTTGATCAGCTCCTCCTGCGGACTGGCTTCCGGATTCTTGTGAAACAGGATAAGAGACGCAAGCACTGTTGCCAGAATCAGAAACAGTATAATGCCCTGCCTTTTTGTCATCTTCATGTATTATTCAATTCCTCTCTCTGCTTTATAAGCATCCAGCCCGTTCCATTTGGTATCCTTATCGGACATAATAAGCTCCATTCCCTCCGGAATCGGCCACTCAACACCGATGGCAGGATCATCAAACTTCAATCCGCCCTCATCATCCGGATGATAAAAATCGGTGCACTTATAACAGAATTCCGCATAGTCGGACAGCACCAGAAAACCATGGGCAAAATTCTTCGGAATAAAAAACTGCTTTTTATTTTCTTCGGACAAAAGAACTCCGTGCCACTTGCCGAAAGTAGGTGAGTTCGGACGCAGATCCACTGCTACATCGTAAACTTCTCCCCGGATAACTCTCACCAGCTTGTCCTGTGGAAAATGTTTCTGAAAATGCAGGCCTCTTAGCACTCCTTTTTTCGAAGCCGACTGATTGTCCTGTACAAACACTTCCGGAATCCCGGCCTTTTTGTAATCTTCATACTGATACGTTTCCATAAAGTAGCCCCGGGCATCTCCGAACACCGTAGGCGTAATCACTTTCAAACCTTCTATTTCACAGGTCTCTACTGTTATCTTTCCCATATTTATCCTCGTTTCCCTTGTTTTTTGCTGCCTTCCGTTTCTAAGTGATCCTCGCACCGGCGATTTATCACACTAATCCAATTCTACAGACGCAAAGATACAGTTCACATGCTTTTTTTCAAAAAATGCATGCAAACTGTAACTGAAAGTCTCTTACAAACCGTTCGCCACTTCTACCAGATAAGCACCGTAATTGGTCTTCATCAGCGGCTCGGCCAGTTTTAAAAGCTGTTCTTTATCAATAAATCCTCTCTTATAGGCAATCTCCTCGATGCAGGAAATGTATAGTCCCTGCCTTTTCTGGAAAGCTGCCACAAAGTCGGATGCATCCAGCAAAGCATCGTGATTGCCGGTATCCAGCCATGCAAATCCTCTTCCCAAAGGTTCCACCTGCAGGGTGCCGCGATTCAGATATTCGTTATTAATGCTGGTAATCTCAATCTCTCCTCTTGCGGACGGCTTTACGTTTTTTGCAATATCTACTACATTATTGTCATAGAAGTAAAGTCCGGGAACTGCATAATTACTCTTGGGATGTTCCGGTTTTTCCTCAATGGAAATAGCCTTTCCGTTTTCATCAAACTCTACCACACCGTATTCTCTGGGATCTCTTACATAATATCCGAAAATCGTAGCCCCCTTTTCCCTGGCTGCCGCTTCCCGTAATACCCTGGAAAAGCTTCTTCCGTAGAAAATATTGTCGCCCAATACCAGTGCCACTCTGTCAAAGCCGATAAATTTTTCTCCGATAATAAATGCATCTGCAAGTCCCCTCGGTGCTGTCTGCACAGCATAGGAAAATTCCATTCCCAATTGATGACCGTCTCCCAAAAGTTCTTCAAAAACCGGCAGATCTCTCGGTGTAGAAATAATCAATACTTCCCTTATTCCCGCTAACATCAAAGTAGACAGCGGATAGTAAATCATGGGCTTGTCATATACCGGCATAATCTGCTTGGAAACCGCCTTGGTCAGGGGATATAATCTGGTACCGGAACCGCCTGCTAAAATAATTCCTTTCATCTTTACCTCTTTGTCTGTTTTATATTGTTATCGTAATGATATGCATTCCTGTAAGTCTTTTGTTATTTGCTTTCATACATATCCTGGTAATACTTCTGGTAATTTCCGCTGGTCACATGCTCCATCCAGTCTTCGTGTTCAAAGTACCAGGCAATGGTCTTGCGGATTCCCTCTTTAAACATCGTCTCGGGATACCATCCGATTTCTTTCTTGATCTTATCCGGCGCAATGGCATATCTGCGGTCATGTCCTTTGCGGTCTTCCACATAGGTAATCAGATCATTGCTTACCAGCGCCTTTCTGGGATCCGAATCCGGAAGCATCTCCTGAAGAGTCTCTATAATGATATGAATGATTTCGATATTCTGTTTTTCGTTATGTCCGCCTACATTGTAAGTCTCAAACAGTCTTCCTTTTTCCTGCACCATGTCAATGGCCTTCGCATGATCTTCCACATACAGCCAGTCACGTACGTTTTTGCCATCTCCGTAAACGGGAAGCTTCTTTCCGTGAAGGGCATTATTGATAATCAACGGAATCAGCTTTTCCGGGAACTGAAAAGGTCCGTAATTATTGGAACAATTGGTAATATTCGCCGGGAAATGATACGTGTCCATATAGGCCTTTACCAAAAGGTCAGAACTTGCCTTGCTGGCGGAATAGGGGCTGTGTGGCGCATAAGGTGTCGTCTCGTAAAAATATCCGCCGTCTTCCTCCAGGGAACCGTATACTTCATCAGTAGACACATGAAGGAATTTCTTGCCTTCCTTAAAGGTACCGTCCGGCAGCTCCCAGGCTGCTTTCGCGCAGTTAAGCATCACGGCTGTGCCCAGTACGTTCGTCTGCACAAAAATCTCCGGATTGCGGATACTGCGGTCTACATGACTCTCCGCTGCAAAGTGTACCACGCGGTCAATGTCGTAAGCTGCAAAAATCTCTGCAATTTTTTCCTTGTCACAAATATTCGCTTTTACAAAAATGTAATTGGGGCGATTCTCCACCTCTTTTAAATTCTCCAGATTTCCCGCATAGGTAAGGGCATCCACATTGATAATGCGGATCTCATCTCCGTACTTGCGGAACATATAATGAATATAATTCGAGCCGATAAAACCGGCACCGCCTGTCACCAAATATGTGCGCATTTTCTTTACTCCTTGTTCCTGTTTTTTCTCTGGCTGATACCACGGATTGCTTCGCGCTTTGCACTTCCGCAATCCGCAAAAGCATTCGTAATCCGCTCATTTTCCTTCAAAAAAGGGCTCCTTATTCATGCTTTTGGCGGGTTACAAAATCAAAACACCTCCTGCAAGCAAGCTTGCGTCGGCCTTCCGATCTTGAAACCCTGGTAGCATCATTATATCAAATATTGCAAAATATATCCAGTACTTTTGATTTAGTATCCCAAATAACTCCAGTTCATATCCACATTGCCGGAGATTCCGCTGACTTTTCCGGTGGACTGGTACTGCCACAGGTCGTAGCGTCCGGTATAGGTCGGTGCAGAAGCATACTGGGCAAGCCAGATTTTGTAAGCAGACAGCTGGCTTGGGTCGATTTTTTCGGTCAGCCAGTTCTTATTCGCATAAATGCCTGCGGTATAACCGGCATTCTGAATGGTAGCGCAGAATGCTTTGCAGACTTCGGTACGGGTTGCCTTGTCGATCCGGTCTCCCCTTCCTCCGCTGGCTTCCACATCCAGGAATACCGGATAGGAAATTCGGTAGCCTGCAATCTGTTCCAATACCATGGAAGCTTCTTCTACGGCTTCTGTGGCAGTGACTGCCTGGGTAAAGAAGTAAACTCCCACTTTCAGTCCGGCATCAATAGCCCCTTGTATGTTTGTCCGGAATTTCGGATCTTCGATCAGGGAACCCTGAGAGGAGCCTCTGTAGCCGCTGCGGATGATTACGTAGCTGATACCGGAATTTTTCACGGCTTTCCAGTCAATGGTTCCGTTCCATTTGGACACATCAATTCCGATGGTTCCGTTGCCGGTAATCAGGGATCCATCGCTTGCAAAATGGTACTTTGCTCCCTGAATGACCTGTTCTCCGGTTACTTTTTTGCCGGAAGCATCAAAGTAATAGACTTTTCCTTCAATGGTCTGCCATCCGGTGTATTTCACACCGGCTTTTATGTAAAATTTCTGTGCAGTATAATAGTCGGCATAAACGGCTTCACGGTACTGTCCGTTTTCTTCCACATAAATCTGCCGGTCTTCGTTGTCTTTGAGCTTTGTGACTTTGTCTTCCTTCGGATCGGTTTTAACGGTTACTTTGCACTTTGCACTTACCGTTTCCTCTTTTTCGGTATAGGAAACCGTCACTTCCGCGTTGCCGTTGGCAATGCCGGTAAGGGTGATCTGCCGTCCGGAAACGGCTGCTGTTACAATGCCGGGATCGGAAGAAACTGCCGTTACCGGAATCTGCTCCTGACCGCCTTCCACTTTCGCCTGAATCACAATTGTCTTTCCGATGGAAAGCTGCGCTTCTGTTTTATCCAAAGTAATCTGCTTCTTTACTGCCTCTTTTACAGTGACGCTACAGCTTCCCGTCAGTCCGGTGATTACCATGCCGGAGTCTCCTCCGCTCACAATGTCCCCGCCACTTACCGGTTCCTTTGATTCTGCTTTGCCCTGCGCCGTATAAGAAATGATTGCCATGCCTTTGGCATGCGCCGTTACCTGACCATTTTCATCTACAGATGCCACTTTCGGAGCGCTGCTTGACCAGGTAACCTGGGTCAGCGTAATCCCTTCGCAGATCACTTTTAAAGTAAAGCTCTCCCCGGGTAAAAGTTCACGGCTGCTTTCACTGATGGATGCCGTATAATCAGCCGGTGTCTGAACCGCTATAGTCTGTGCGCCAAATGCTGCCGGTGCTGAATTTGCCGGATCTATGCCTGCATATCCTGCCGAAAGTTTTCCGACAACAGTGTGGAAAACATCGATCTGCTCTGCGTCTGCGCCGGCAGATCCGAAAGCAAGACTCCCCGCTGTCTCCACGCCTGCGGTTTCCGCGGCTGCTGCCTTAGCCGGATCCTTAACAGCACTCTTCTCCACTTCCGCAAAGCTTTCCAGCGTGACAGTACTCTCCACCCATGCTACAGTATCGGTGAGCTTTTCTTCTACCTTGGTCTCATTCTTTTTTGTGTCCTCTTTGGCAACGTTGACCTCCGACTCTTTCTTGATCTCGTTGCTTACATCCACCTGCGCATATACGATCTGTTTCTTGACTTCCACACTTTTCGCAGATGTCGGCAATTCATAATTTTTGTATTTATCCTGAGAAAGGGCATTCATACTGATCGTGTATTTTCCGGCTGTCATATCTTTCTTATAGATAACCCCATCCATATCGTCATCCGACCATACCTGGGATTTCTTATCCGCACCTTTTACCGTTACTTCAAAAGGTACTCCCGTAATCAGTTTGCCGGTGCTTTTATTCGTAAATTTGATCTTAATATCTTTCTCCACAGAAGTCAGCGTCATAGTTACATTAACAATGCTCTCCTGCTCCTGCGCCTTCTCTTCTTCCGCCCGTCTCTGTTCTTCTTCCTGTCTTCTTCTTTCTTCCTCTTCCTGCTGTCTTTGCTGCTCTTCGATCAAAGCTGCCGCTTCCCTCTTGGCAGTCTGAGCATCCGCAACCGCAAGAAGTCCGGCCTGACCGGGAAGTTCAATATCCTTAAGGCTGGCTCCCACTGTCACAAAAGAGGAGACCTGATTTTTCAGGATTCGGTTTCCTGCATATATGCCTCCCGTTATAAGCGCCATAATCAATACAGCTGCACCGGTACAGGTAATCACCTTGTCCATCGTTCCCATGCCGGCAAAACCAAGCGCCAGTTTCTTAAAGAATCCGGGGCGTGCCTGTTCCTCTTCATAATCCTCATCGTCGGCATACTCGTCCGCATATTCATCGGCGTATTCGTTATCGGCATAGATGGTATCTGCATCTTCTGCATCGGTATAAACATCCTCTGCATACGCAGCGCTTTCGTATCCGTCATCCGTATATTCACCATCTGCATACACAACATCTGCTTCGCCGCCATCCGCATATTCGTCATCTGCGTATACAACATCTGTTTCGCCGCCATCCGCATACTCACCGTCTGCGTATACAACATCTGTTTCGCCGCCATCCGCATATTCACCGTCTGCGCAGACAACATCTGCATCATCGCCATCTGTGTAGACCGTGCCCGCATAGGGGTCTTCTGAACCTGCCGTGTCCTCTTCATATTCCGCTGCCCGGTAGTCCTCATCTTCGTGTGCAGCATCCTCGTATTCCGCTTCCGGGGCATCATAATATACTGCATCCTCTGTATATTCTTCCTCTATATCCTCGTAATTGCCGGAATCTTCATAATCATCCGCATCCCGGCTCGTTTCCTGTAAGTCCTCTTCCGGTTCTGCCTCATCATCCCATGCAGAATCCTCTACTTCTTCATATTCCCAGTCCTCATAATACTGGCGCGGTTCCGCATTTTCTTTTTTATGACCAAACAGCTTTTTCATCCATCTCTTTCCTTTTCTGCAGCACATTTCTTTTTTGTTAACAATTCTGTAACATTATAGCATCGTTATTCGGAAACTGCAAGAAAGTTCTGAAATCTTCATAAATTCTTAAAACTGCGCGGTCCCTTTTTACAAGGAGGGAAGAAATTCACCCGTTTGACTTCAAAACGCTCGGGCGTTTGACACATCAATCACCCGTATGCCCATGTTCCTGCTATGTAACGGTAAAATCCTTATCTTGAAAAAAGAGATGGAATCAAGTATAATTAAATTCAGAGAAAGTAAGGATAGCAATGTATTGTAATGGTGGAAGCAAAAGGCTCAGGAGGTGTGTGTTATGACAGAATTGAGACGGAATGCCATAATGGAGTTGGAAAAAATACCGGAAGATAAACTAATTTTTGTAATTCAGATAATGCAGGGAATAAACGGATTATATAATAATGATCCTGATAAAGAAAGGAAAGAAGCATTTGCGAGGTTGGAACAGTTACGAAAAAAAGGGACTGTTACGGATGATAAGGCAGAATTAGCTTCTTATAGGGAAGAGAAATATGGTAAGTAAAATTCTGATCGACACGAATATATTTCTTGATTATCTTCTTAAAAGAGAACCGTTCTTTGAGGACGCAAAGAACGTGATTTTATCATGTACTGAGGGGAATACAAAAGGTTGCATTGCCGCTCATTCCGTTTCTAATATGTTCTTTATATTGCGGAAAGACTATACATCAAAGGAACGAAGAGAAATATTGTTAAATCTATGCAGAATCTTTGATATAGAAGGCATAGACAAAGCAAAGTTATTGTCTGGTCTGGCAAACGAAAAGTTTTCGGATTTTGAGGATTGCTTACAAGTAGAATGTGCAAAAAGTTATGGTGCAGAATACATTGTAACAAGAAATATATCCGATTATTCTGTATCAGACGTAAAGGCAATTTTGCCAAGCGAATATTTAAAATTATAGCAAATAAAGCACCAGTGGAAAGAGACATATCTTTCTAAAGGTGCTTTGTTTTTATGGTTATACTTCTGGTCATCCGAAGTGTATGGTACATATAAATCGTTACCTAAGAGACAGCATCGAAAATGAGAAAAACCGTACATGAAACCGGAACATGCCGGAACTCATACAGTAAATGATACATAATAACAACCGTGCTCCGCAAATATTTTCCGATATCGTTCCAGGCGTTTTTCCGAAGAAATGCTTCTTAACGCATTAGGTGAGGGTGAATATAAAATATGCACTTCATATCGTTTGCCGCCTATTTCCATGCTGCCGTCCAGTCTGTCTGCTGCCCATCGATGGCGGACTTGGACGTTGTGAAAACGGCTGGCGCTTTGGCCAACCAGTCTTGCAACAAACCGGCTCGTATAGATCAATTCCTTTATATTGGGGTTCTGCAAAAGTAATTCGGGAAGATCTCTTTGCCGGATGTCAGCCAGTGACGCATCATCCGACCTTTTGTCTATATGTACACAGGACTCAACCATATCCGCAATTCCTGCATGAAGATCTGTCAGCAATTGTTTTCGTTCCCCGATAGCTTTTTCTGAGTTTGCAAAGGAAAGCTCTCTGTTCAGCACGCCGGAAAGTAATTTCCAAAAGTAGTTATCTTTCGAACCATAGTAAAAATCCACATCTTTTGCAAACAGCTTCTCTTCATCCGGATGGCAGAAGCGATAAGGCGGGATGGTCCCGAGGATTAATTTGTCTGCATTTTCCGGTATAAAAGCGTCATATGGATGTTTCGATCTTTCTGCCATTTTCACTGCCATGCCTTTCTTCATAATGGTTTTTCACAATGATTTAATTTGTCATTTCTCGTTTTACTTTACGGCTACTTTCTTGCCTATTTCTGCAATTCTCTATCCTATTTGTATTCTACCATATGCATTCTGAAAAAGTAAGTTACTTTTGGATACTTTCCCGAATGGTTATGATTTCCTATTCCTCCGGTTTGGTTTCCAGAACCAGTGGGTAATCGCCCAAATGCTTTACTTTAAAACCGTTTGCCTTGTATTCTTCATAATTGAAAGCTTCCAGTTCATCAATGGCCAACTTGTGGAACTCGTAGAAATTGTGCCACCATTCATAACCGCTTCCCAGTTCGGCATTCAGATAAGCGTCCGCTATATCGCAGCCCATCTGCGGCGCCACGTAAAAAGCCCCCATAGCAAGTACGTTCACGCCGTTGCCGGTAATGGCACGAAGCGCCGCAGGGACACTTTCCACAACTCCTGCATGAACGTGCGGACATTTACTTGCCGCGATATGGATTCCCATACCAGTGCCGCAGAAAATAAGCGCCCGTTCAAATTCGCCTTCTGCAATCAAAGAGCCTACCCGCAGACCGATTCTGTGAAACATCAGATCTGTATCGGAATCTTCCGGAGACCTGACCCCGACATCCGTCACCTTCCATCCTTTGGCTTTTAAATGCGCAACCACCGCTTCCTTTAACGGAAATCCTGCAAAGTCCGCTCCTACCAGAATTTCTTTGTCCTTGATTTTTTTCATTTCTGAAATCTCCTTCCTACTGCAATATATTTATGGTTAATATTCCTTACATCCGGTAAGGAATGATCCATCTTGTTGCCATTTATAAGTATTTTTGTTTTATTAAAACGTTTTAACAAAACGGCAAAAATAAAGTTCATTAAAACGTTTTCATTATAAAATGAAGATAACATTTTTTTTCCGGTTTGTCAATAATATAGCTGAACTGTTGTTATCCGGCTGTTATTATCTGCACGAGTTTCTCACAATCAGTTTCTGCTTCAGAGTGATATTTTCCACGTTCCTTTCTTTTTGGTTGATTTTTTTCACCAGTTCCATCAGTTTCCTGCCAAGCAGCACCTGATTCTGTTCTACGGTAGTAAGCCGAGGATTAACAAACCCGGATACCTCAATATTGTCAAAACCAACCACTCCGAAATCCGCCGGCACCCGATACCCGCATTCATCCATGGCACGCATCAGACCGATCGCCAGAAGATCCGAAGAGGCTATCCAGGCATCCGGAAGCTCTTCTTTTTTCTTGCTTTGCAGAATCTCTTTCATAAACCGGTACCCGTTACGCAGATTATCCAGACACAAATCTTCTTTGATGTAAATGTCCTCCGGTCGGTAAGCATACCCATATCGGGCAAGCGCTTCTTTATAACCTTCCAGACGGTCCTGCAGATTGGTCAATACCACAGGTTCAGAGAAAAAACCGATTCTGTTGTATCCTTTTCCCTTCAGCATCGATACGATTTCCGACATGATCTTCCGATTATCGAAGCGGATATACGGAATATCCGGAAGAGTGGTACTCCGGTCAACCAGGATTACCGGTATCTCTTTTTTTAAAAAGCGGCGGATTCCTTCTTCATCGCCGGCGCCGTTGAATATGACCACGGTTCCGATATCATTTCTTTCCAGACGCTCTAACTCCCGTTTTTCCCTTTCCAGCGAATACTCGTATCCGTGAATCTGCACACTGTAACCTTCTTTGTAAGCCTCTTCCACAAATACGCTGGTTACTTTCGAATGGAAATTGTTGTTCAGGTTCGGGATCATCAATCCGATCGATGTCTTACGTCTGCTCCTTAAAGCTTTCGCCGTGGCATTGGGGACATACTGCAGCTCCTCGATGGCTTCTCTTACCCGTCTTTTGGTTTCTTCCGAAATCGGCGCCGTTCCGTTGATTACATGGGAAACCGTGGCAATTGTCACTCCTGCCTTCTGTGCCACCTGTGTGATAGTCGTCCGCTTCTCTTTCTGATTCATCATTTTCTGTTCTCTCATTCCACCGATTAGACTTCCTTGCCAACGCACATTTCAACCTGCCTTTCGGTGTTTTTCTTCCGCCAACCGGTCGGGAAGCTCTTCTTTGCTGAAATAGCGAACCTCCGTCGTCTCGATATTTTTTTCAAATTCTCCGCCCGTTTCCCGGCACAGAACAAAGATTTTCACAACGCCGAAAACATAATTGGTCACATTGTGCCTGCGCCAGTCCTGCACCGCAATCAGTCTCTCTGCGGTTACTTCCATGCCGGATTCCTCCTTCACTTCCTTAACCGCATTGGAAGCTACGGACTGGTCTACATCACACCAGCCTCCCGGCAAAGACCAGGTTCCGTTCTTTTCATGCACCAGAAGTATCTTACCCTGCTTAAAAACAGCCGCTCTGGTATCCACCTTCGGCGTCTGGTAGCCGCTTTCACTACAGAAAATATCTTTGATTTTTTCCACCGGCAGATCCGTCCGATCCGCTAACATATCCGCCGCAATTTCCCGGATCTGTTCATACCTTTCTTTATCAAAAGGATTAATACAATATGCAAGTCCGTTCTGTGCAAGGCTCTGCAACTTCATTGCCACATCCAGCCATTTATCGTTTTGGTTCTCCATAAAAAATCTCTTTCCTCAAGACTTTACCGCTTCATCAATCTTCCTTAATTCTTCATCAGAAAATACAGTATTCCGGACAATCTTAATGTTCTCCGTAATCTGTTCCGGGCGGGACGCGCCGATCAGAACCGAACAGACTTCCTCATCCTTAAGCACCCAGGACAAAGCCATCTGCGCTAACGTCTGTCCTCTTTCCTGTGCCAGTTCATTGAGCTTCCGTATTTGGCAAAGTCTCTGCCCGGTCAGGGCACTTTCCTGCAAAAAGCGGTGATCCGTAGCGATTCTGCTGTCCGCCGGGATTCCGTTCAGATACTTATCCGTCAAAAGCCCCTGTGCCAGCGGACTGAATGCAATAATACCCAGTCCCTGTTCCTTGCAGGCAGCTTTTACACCGTCTTCCTCAATCGTCCGGTCAAACAGGGAGTACCGCCTCTGATTCACAATCAGCGGGCAGTGGAGTTCCTTCATGATCTGAACCGCTTTCCGGGTATATTCCTCATTATAATTGGAGATACCGGCATACAGCGCCTTCCCGCTGCGAACAATGTCCGCCAGGGCTCCCATCGTCTCTTCCAGAGGCGTATCGGGATCCATTCTGTGATGATAAAAAATATCCACATAATCCAGTTCCAGGCGCTTTAAGCTCTGATCGATACTGGCCATCAGATATTTCCGGCTGCCGAAATCACCGTAAGGACCCGGCCACATACCATAACCGGCCTTGGTCGTCACCACCAGCTCATCCCGGTAAGGTCTGAAATCTTCCCGTAAAATCCGGCCGGCATTGGTCTCCGCACTTCCATTGTCAGGGCCGTAATTATTGGCCAGATCAAATTGCGTAATTCCGTTGTCAAAGGCCGTACGGCACATAGCCTTCATCACGTCATATCTGCCGTTACTGCCGAAATTATGCCAAAATCCCAGCGATACCACCGGAAACTTTAATCCGCTCTTACCTACTCTGCGGTACACCATATTCTCATACCGTCTGTCACTTGCCATATAAACATTCGCCATTTTACTTACCCTGCCTTTCCGCTGTCTGCACAGATACTTTTCCTGATTACACGGATTGCTTCGTTCTTCGCACTCCTACAATCCTACTATATAGTTTCTCCCTTTTTCTGTCAAGGACTGTTGGTGTACCATCGGGATAAACTTAGGAACTATATGAATGTAATAGTGCGATTAACCCAAAGCCCAGGCAGGCACATGGGGTTCCTGTTTATTGGCAATGGATCGGCGCTTGTATTCGTAAAGCAAGTCCATATTAAAGTTTTAAATTTGTATGAATTTCTCAAATTTAGCCTGAATTATTCACGGAACAGTATCTGAACTGGTAACTGTACCATGAATCCAAAAATTGACCCATGTAGCCTAAACATCGCTCAACCAATCTCCAAAAAGGGTATAAAATCCCTGTGGCAAAGTTCTGAGCGGTTATTAAGCTGTCAAGGTTCGTTAATAGTTACTATTCCAGCTGTACATTCAGCTTACCAATATTTGAAAGTGTCTCATAGAATTCATTTTTATAAGGGCAGCTGCTACACAGCTTGAATGTGATATATCTTGCTGAATGAACTACTTTTGCAGCAATCTTCAGCAGTTTTAAACATATGGCAAATTACCGTTACAGCGAGTTCTGGTGCAGGCCTTTCTTCGGAACGGATTTAAGAGAAATTCCGGATGAAACCCAGGCACTGATACTGGAATCTGCCCAAGACCACTTTATGGTTCTGGTTCCGGTTGTAAACGATACTTACAAGTGTGTGTTCAAGGGGAATGAAAACGGCGGGATAACCGCCCGGCTTTTCTCCTGGTATGACAAGCTCTGTGACTGCAAGGGGCTTGCCTTTGTCTATGCGCAAGGCTCCGACCCTTTCCGGTTAATGGAGTATTGTGTCAGTGAAGCTTTGAAACTGCTGCATAACGGTGTCCGGTTAAGAACGAACAGACGCTTCCCGGAATGTTTTGAGTATCTGGGCTGGTGCAGCTGGGACAGCATGCAGATTCGCGTTTCCGAAGAAGGAATGCTTGAAAAATGCGAGGAATTCCGTGAAAAAGAAATTCCGGTAAAATGGGCCATCCTGGATGATATGTGGGCCAGAGTCGACAGCTTTCACGGACGGAGCTATCAGAGCCTTAAAGAAATGCAGGATCTGATGCAGCGCAGCGCCCTGACAGACTTTGAAGCGGATCCTCTCCGTTTCCCGGACGGCCTTGCCCATTGCATTGAAAAAGTAAATGAATTCGGCATCCAAGTGGGAATATGGCACCCCACCACAGGATACTGGCGGGGAATCGAAGAAGGAGGAGAAGCCTTCCGGCAATTAAAAGAATACTTGATCTGTACGGAGGACGGTATCTGGGTTCCGAATTTCAAGACGGCTGACTCCTATCTGTATTATAAGACCATTCATGACTTTTTTGCAGACTGCGGCGCTGATTTTGTAAAAATCGACAACCAGACGATGACACGCCGTTTTTATAAAAACCGGGCACCTGTCGGTAGTATTGCGCGGCAGTTCCACGATGGTATGGAGGCTTCTGCGGGCGAGCATTTCGACCATGCCATGATTAACTGCATGGGTATGGGGAGTGAAGATATCTGGAATCGGAAAATAAGCCCCATTTCCCGCTGCTCTGATGATTTTCAGCCGGAAAACAGGGAGTGGTTTACTTCTCATGCCCTGCAGTGTGCTTATAATTCCCTGTTTCAGGGACAGTTTTACTGGTGTGACTGGGATATGTGGTGGACGGTGTACTTTACCGGATGTAACCTGTTTTCTGTTTTTTTACTGGACAGCAGCCTCTCGACATAGTAAAATATAAGCAGCCGGTTCTTCGGCGGAATGGAGGCAGCAGGATTAGATGAAAAAAACGGATATTGAAATTATTGATCTGGATAAAGAACCTCTGGAGCATTTATCGGATGATTACCACAGACCGGCAAGGGATGAGCTGTCAGAAGAAGAGTTAGTATATGACGAGCTGGAAGAAGAGCCTTCCGAAAGAGAAGACGGGGAAGAAGCGGAACAAGGAAAAAGCTTTCTTCACAGCCCGTGGATCCATGTAGGATTCGGCATTTTCCTTGTTTTGGCGATTTCCTTTATTGTTTATCGTTTTCTGACTTTCGGAAAGCGCATCAATCCGGATGAATACCAGGGCGGAGATCATTATAATACCGTGGAATCCCTGGATGACATTTTCCCTCTGCTTCGGGCGGACGGCAGTGCGGTTCTGCATGGAGACAATCCTTCCATCGTCCTGTTCGGAAATGCACCGTTTGCAGATGACAGGGACAGTGCGGACAGTCTTGCCAATCTGATTGCCGCGCAGGCAAATGCCACGGTCTACAACTGTTCCGTTTCCGACTCTTATCTGGCTGCCCAGGGTGCCACCCTGCAGAATGCTACGCAGGCCATGGATGCTTTTACTTTCTATTGGCTTTCTACAGCATTCTGTTTGAGGAATGACGCCTCAACTAACAATGAAGCGATTTATCAGGATCTGTTTGCTTCCAGAGCGGAAGAATTATCAGCAGATGCCAGACAAGCCTACGACACCCTGATGTCTGTTGATTTTCAGACCGTGGATGTCATTGCCATTTGCTACGACGGTACCGATTATCTGGAAGGCCACCGTATGTCGGATCTGGACAACGATACCAACACTGAAACTTTTACCGGCAATCTGCAGGCAGGTATTGAGCTAATCCAGCAGACCTATCCGGAGATACGTATTATTGTTATGTCCCCGCCCTATGCCTATGCAGTGGCCGAAGACGGAAGTTATAAAAGCAGCGACCTGGTTCGATACAATGACGAAGGAACCCTTTCCTCTTATGTCATCAGTGAAGGCGGTATCTGCGGCGTCTGTTCCGTTTCCTTTGTCGATAACCTGTACGGCACGATTCATGAAGATATCGCTTCGGACTACTTAACCGACAATCTGCACCTGAATCTGAAAGGCCGTAAACTTATGGCGGAACGCTTTGTTTATGCCCTGAATAAGTACAATAAGTAATAATTATTACCCACTTTATTACCTACCTGCAAAGTAGCACGTGGGTAATAAATTCCGTTTTAAAATTCAACTGTCGCAAGGGTATTGGGAAGCAGTTCAATATACCAGCAAATTCCGTCATGAAGGAACTGAATCTGAGATTTTGTTTTCATCGGATTTACCAGAATCAATCTTTTCTCCCCTTCCGGATTGGATATCATGCATCCTTCCGGAAGATAAGGCTTTGCGTTAGGATAATTTGACATATGGGAACCGGAATCGGTAATCCGCAGCGGATAGATCCAGGAATCCGGTGTTTTTGCTTCGGTCTCCGGATGCCAGATACAGGCAGGCATTTTGCCGACCTGATCGGTAAGTGTTTCGTTTTGCGGTGTTACGGCATATATGGGAATTCCCTCTTCTTCGTATGCCTGAAGGAATTTTACAAAATACCGTGCGTAGCATTCCAGATATTTTTCCCGCATAAAGCCCCCTCCCAGGCTTGCTCCCGTTTTCATCCAGGCAGGCGGCGACCAGGGAGATGCGAACAGTTTCATCTGCGGATTGATTTTCAGAATTTCTTTTATCATCGGAATGACATATTCCCGATCTTTGTCAATGGAAAAATGTACAAGTTCCATATCCTCTGCTACATCATCATAGCTATAGGGAACCGGGGAATAATCACTTGCCCCGATTGAGAGTCTTCCGATTCCCATGCGCAGTCCTTCAAGGGAATATAGCCTCCGCAAAAGTTTTTCCCGCTCTTCTGCTTCCATTTTAGAAAGGATCCGATATACCAATTGCTCCATCATTATACAGCTTAAGCAACAAGATGGGTAATTCCTTACTGGCTGTAAGGGATATTAACCATAAATATATTGTAGTAGAAAGGATTATGGTATATGGTATGAAGCCAGGTGACAAATACTATGATGGTCCTGTGGAAAATAGCGGCAGGACAATTGAAGAGATTGAAAGAGATATTGAGAAAGAAAAAGAGCGAATCAAGGACATAAAATGGTCTCCGGATATGCTCGAGGAGTAGATACCACCAGTCAACAGACCGATGGTATTTTTATGCCCATTTTGAGGAGGTGGTGCAGGTTGATTGTGGCAGAGATAAACAGGCAGGGCGTTACAACAGACGGCCATGCCGGGTTTGCAGAGCATGGCAAGGACATTATATGTGCCGGGGGATCGGCGCTCGCGCTTACCCTTTCTGATTCATTGACAGGTTTAACACAGGACAGGGATATTGCCATTTCTACAAAAAGGATTCAATTTTTTTGAAAGATTTGGGGTTAACCCTTAACTAAATGACATTGGTTCATGCAAGCATTATATGAAACAAAGCAGCGGGTAAGCGGTGAAAGCGCGTCTGAACTGCTACCAATGTACAGAAAAATAAAATCGCAAAACATGTCGCCATCATACGAAAGGATGTTTTTCATGACTTTACCAGGCTCGAACCAGAAACGAAAATTTCCCTATCACTGGAAAATTACGTTGGTAATTCTCACCTTTACACTGATTCCGTCTCTTCTTTTCGGAGGGATTTACTTAAAAAATGCTCGCAGCAGCTGGATTCATAATCGGGAGCTGCTTATGATTCGGATACTCTGTTTGCTTTCTCTGTTCCACAGGGCAAACAGTCAATATGCACGTGCTTTTCTTCTTCCGTCTCTGATGGAAAAACAGAAGAATTGCTTAAGATCTATAGTCAAAACAGCAACGTTGACGGTTATTATACGGTTGCCACACCGCTTTCCGATTTCTTGGGAGGAGAAGTCTTTTTTCTCCTTCCGGAATCCCTTGTCAAAGCTGCGATCCGCCCGCAGCTTTTGGCCTCCGCACTTTTTATCCTTCTGCTGACCGGGCTTTTGTTCTATGTCTGTTACCTGGTCTCCCGGCTTCTGACCAGGCAATACGAAATCAACAACCTGCGCATGGAGCTGGAACTTCTGCAGCTGCGTTTTAATCCGCATCTTTTGTATAATACACTGAATGCCCTCTGCTATCAGATCAAGAATCCCTCTGCCAGAAGCACGATCGGATCCTTATGTCAGTACTATCGCATTGTTTTAAATAATGGTTATCTTCTGAATCCGCACCTATTACGGTCAGGGATACCACCTGCAGATTCACAGCACCCCGGCGAAAGGCACCACGGTCAGTTGGGAACTTCCCACTTATCCGCCGAAGATATAATGACATTGCATCACTGGAATGCAAAAAACATCTTGGAGGTATGACCATGAGCAAACTTATATCCTGTCAATTCAACATAGACACAGCCTGCATAGAATTGGTTTTTGACGATGAAAGCCAGATTTCCATTGACTGCGCCGCCGTCGAAAACGAAGTTGCCGACAACTGCTTCCAGCGATCAGAGCTGGATTATCTGATCTACAATGACCCGCTTGCTTATGCAGACTTGATTCTGAACGGCGATCCCGAAGCCTATTTGAAAGCTGTGACGGAATACAAGCCTCGTCTACCCGTTCTTATATACTGATCCTTCCGTCGCTGATTTTAATCTTTCTTCCGCACATGTCGGCGTACCGCTGCTCATGCGTCACCAAAAGCACGGTGTTTCCACGGCGGTTGACGGCGAGCAGCAGCTCCATAATCTCGTCCGCCGCCTTTTTGTCAAGGTTCCCGGTTGGCTCGTCAGCAAGGAGAATCACCGGGTCGTTGATCAGGGCGCGGGCGATGGCCACGCGCTGTCTCTGTCCGCCGGACAGCTCACTCGGCAGATGCTTTAGGCGGTTCTCAATGCCCAAAAAGCCCGCCAGCTCCCGCAGCTTCGTCTTATCCGGCTTTTTGCCGTCCAGCAGCAGCGGCATGATGATGTTCTCCTCCGCCGTCAGAATGGGAATCAGGTTGAAGTCCTGAAAGATATAGCCGAGCTTCCGTCTGCGTATTCCGGAAAGCGTCTCGTCATCGGCTGAGCAGATGTCCACACCGCCTACCTCCACGCTGCCGGAGGTGGGATGCTCAATACCGCCGACCAGGTTTAGAAGGGTGGTCTTGCCGGAGCCGGACTGACCCACAATAGCGACCATTTCACCCGGCGCAACGCTGAAGCAGACATGATCCACGGCGTAGATATCCTCGTCGCCCTGTCGGAACACCTTGGTCAGATTTTTTACTGTAACTGCATTCATCGGAAAATCTCCTTTCTGCATGATTATAGCAGACGTAGTACGCGCTTGAGTGAGCGGTGTACGGGATGCCAGTAGGTAAACAGCAGCAGCGCCGCCAAAGCCGCATATACTGCGAGCCTCCCGCCGTCAAGGTGCAGCGGGGCTTTCTGCCATACGCACAGCAGCGCCGTCAGCGGAAGGCTGATCAGAAACGGCGCGGCAACGGCAGCGGCGGCGGAGATCCCGTCCTGCCGGATATAGGAGCGGTACAGCGTCCGCTTTGACGCGCCCAGCCTGTGAAGGGAGCGGATCAGCGGGCGGCTGCCCTCGATGTAGTCGCAGAGCCGGACATAGAGGATCAGCAGGATGAGCAGGAACAGCGCCGCAAAGATGTACCCCAGCAACAGATACACGCCGGAGGACATCTCCCGCAGGAAATCCGACCCAGATTGGCGGTTGGTGACAGCATACTCCGCGCCTGCAAAGCGCGCCCGCAGGGCGGTCTCCACCTGCGCGTTCATGGCAGGATCGGTCAGGGCGATCTCGATGCCGGTTGCAGGCTCTGAGGCGATGATGTCCGCATACAGTTCATCACTCACATAGATATCCAGCGCCCATCCGGACGGCTTCGTGTCCGTCAGCGCAGCCACCGTCAGCGCGGTTACATCCTCCGGTGCGGGCTGCTTGATACCCCCGTTTCCATCGTAATACGCTTCCGACCGGCAAAGCCGCAGTACATCTCCGACGCCGTGTTCCGCTTTGCGGCTGACGGCGATCTCATACTTGGAAAGCGTCTGTACCGCAGCGCCAAGACCGCTGTACGGTCGAATACGCAGTGGTGTCTCCACCTCCTCCGGGGACTCCGGCAGCAGGATATAATCGTCCGACTCATATACGGGGCGCGCCTGCTTCACACCCACCAGAGAGGAAACATACGCCATGTCCTCATCCGAAAAGCCTTCTCCGTCATGGGAGGAACGGGAAACCTTTAACCCCCATTCCTCCTCCGCGCCCGTGACCTGCAAGGCAACAGTGAGGATGTTGAACAGAAGCAGAAAAACTGCCATGACGGGAACGGAAACGGCAAGACAGGAACGGAGGCTGCGGTTCGTGCGGCTGCGCCACAGGCCGCAGAGGGTTGCCGCCGGGGTGAAACGCCGCCGGAGGGGCTTTCGTCCGCGCTTGACCTTATGCTCATTTTCCATATCATACAGCAGCGCCCGCGCAGGCTCGCGGCTGTATCGGTGCAGGGTCATGCCCAGCGACAGCCCCAGTGTAACGAAGAAAACCGCCAGATGGAGCAAAATATTCATCGGCTCCACATGAAAGATCAGCCACGCAAGGCTGTCGTGGCGAATCTCAAGAAACGCCGTGAACAGCGCTTTCAGCGATACAACGGAAATAACCACGGCGCAGGCCGCCGCCAGCAGGAACACCGCCGCAAGCTCCGCGGCAAACAGGGCGCTGATCTGGTGCCGGCTGGCTCCGCAGGCGAGGAGCGTCCCAACGTCAGAGGAAAAGCGCTTCAGGTGACTTCGGTAAGCGGAACGCAGCACCGATACCGTGAGCAGAATGACCAGCATATTGACGAGCAGAAGGATTCGCTGCCCCGAAAGATGGGACGGATCGGTGGATATCCCGTGGGCGTATTCATAGCTGAACGCCGTCGGGAGCAGGGCTTCATTGCCCGATGTCTCCATACGCTTTCGAATCTCGTTTTCATAAACGGTCACGCTCTCCGCATTTCTCCATTCCTCGTCCGACAGAATATGCAGATAGATGGTGCTGCCACGATAAACGGGCGCGGACAGTCCGCGGATACCCTCAAAATATGGCACATCCACTTCCGTTGCATTCCCAATGTGATAGGTTTCACCCGCGGAACGTGCAAGAAGATATTGCCGTGTGCCCCAGGCATTGCTGTCCCGGTAAATGGAGATCAGCAGCGGCAACAGAAATGCGCAGGTCAGCACCGCAAACAGCACCGCATGACGGCGGGGGCTGCGCGTGAATGAGCGCTTCATATAGAGCAGATAAGACATGAACAAGCCTCCTGTTCAACATGGTTTATTAAATGGCGACAGGGCAGCGACCTTGCTGCGCAAAGCCACTGCCCTGTGTATATGGCCTGTGGGCTTTGCGGTATCAATCGCGCCTACGGGTCGATGATTTATGTATCAAATTTCCCTCTTTCTTGTTACAATTATCGTTTCCTGAAAATCTGATGCTTTATCGCAATAATCCTTTAAATGATTTCTAATTGTTGAATAATTATTTACTGCTAACATTTTTAACACCTCATTTTTACGCCATTCAATTTGTTGTACTGTATATTGTTCCATTTATTGTGCAATATGATGTTACAATATTATTATGCACCAGTCAATTTCTTCTTCACTATCAACCGTCCAATTTTTTCTTATCATATAAATCACCTCGGCATTTTCTTTCCTATTGCTCTTAAATCACATAATAAATCCCGAAATTTCCTTACAACCCGATGTAAACAGTGGTATCCCGGTAAATATCATACCCATCGATAGAAGCAAATAATTCAAAATCATGCCGGTACAGGCTTCCCTGTATCGGTTTTTCCTGGGGAAGGATCACGTAATGGCATTGCCTTTCCTTGGATAAAGCTGCCAGCTTGTCGGCATCAATTACAGCCGCCTGCATGACCTGATACAATTCATCGTAATATCCCCAGCGGTCTACCAGCTGTTCTCTCCCGTAAGGCATACAGACTACCGGAGAATATTGCCTGACGTACTGCAGCATTTCTTCCGGGAATACCGCCATAACCTCTCTGCCTTCCACCTCTATGGCATCGCAAATATCCACCACGCACTGCGGTACATGATACAGATTCTGCGCTTTGGAAAAGTGTTCATTGCCGTAAATATAGCTGCCGGAAATCACAATCAGAACTGCATAAACGCCGATTGCCAATCCTTTCCACTTCTCTTTAAGCCTGCCGTACAAATGCACTGCCGCATAGGCGATCACAACCGTCATGGGGATCAGCCACAAGATCCGGTAATAAATTTCGCCCCCCGCAGCACCATAGACCAATTTTGCAAAGAGAGGATTAAAAAAAAGCAACAGAAGAATTACCGGTACATAGACAAACAGAATCCTTACCTGTTTTCTTTGTTCCCGAAAAAAAAGATAGAAGACCGAAACCAGAAACCAGCCTACAATCAGGCCTTTTCCCATATATCCCAGAAACAATTCTACAATTGTGTTCCACATATTACCCCCATTCCGCAGACGCTTCAGCGTCAAAAGAATTGCGCATCAAATCTCAGATTCACACTGCAATCAAGGCTGCTTTGTGACACCTGCCGGCACAAATAGCCATGTGAAAAAACGCATTGAAATGCGCTTTTTCACAAGATTAAATAGAGAACGGCATATCCCACCGCCGGCAGGCAGCATAACGCCATGGGAAACAGCATCTTCCATTTCCGGTAGCAAAAAGCGGCGCACAGGCCGGTGATACCCACCAACATACAAGTCAGCAATGCCCCCAGGGTACTGCACAGACAGCCGGTAATGATGGTACAGGTAAGCAGAATCCATAGGGAACCTTCTATTTTCCGTCTGGCGGTAAGACGTTCCAGAATCAGGCAAAGCAGATAAAGAATCATAGGAATCACAATGTTACCCAGTGCCGCTTTTCCCTGTCTGCTCCTGGCAATCATAAAATTTTCCGCCGTATAAAAGGAATAGTCTCCGAATAACACCAGAAGTTGCGTAAGGATTAAGAAAAGCGCCATCTTCTGGGGATGATCCTTGCAAAGCCTTCTGCCGATCAGGGCGTAAATAGCATAAGTCATGGGAATCAATGCCAGCGGAACTGCCACGTGGGCAACGCTTACCGTACGGACTCCCGACAATTTGGCAAGAAAAGCAATCCAAACCGGGAAAGGCGCCAGACCGTGCCGGATATCCAGCCCGGTACTGCCGCCGGTGTAAGGCAGCTTCAGGTACATGAAATTGCTCTCTTCCGTAATCGCAGATACCGCTACATAATAAGCATCGTCTCCGTCTCCGTAGGTCATACGGACCGCCTGCACCATCTGAAAAAGCAAAAGGACCCAGAAAACCACCCATAGCACCTTCGTGAGGAGCCTTTTTTCTTCTTCGGCGCTCTCTATGGAAGGCAGGACGGTGATTCTGTTTTTACGGTACCATTTATGCATGGAAAACAAACCGCCTGCCAAAAGAACGAGAACACAGGACAGATAAACCGACACTACACTGATCAACGAGTTCTCCCCCGTAAAAGGTTTCGAAAAGTTTGTGGCAAATGGCCTTTGCAGCAAGACAAAGGGAACGCATATCAGCTGAAATACCGCCCACAAAATCATCTGCCCGCAGACCCATAAAGAAAGCAGCCTTCCACCTTGTCCGACACCGGGCTCTAACTTATTGATCACGACAGCTCCCGTAACGGTCGGAATCACCAAAAACCATAACAGCAATATCAACACGCCTGCCATTTACTGCAAGAACTCCTTTACCTTATCACAGATATAATCCACCTGATCCAGTGTCAGCAGATAGAACATTGGCAGTCTGACCAGTCTTTCACTTTCTTTGGTGGTATACCGATCCTCGCCGTGGAATCTGCCGAATTTAAGACCGGCAGGTGCGGTGTGCAGCGGAATATAATGGAATACGCAGTAAACTCCTTTTTGCTTCATTTCATCGATAAAGGCAGTTCTCTGGGCAATGTCTTTCAATTTGATGTAAAACATATGGGCATTATGAACACAGCCTTCCGGAACATGCGGCAGTTCCAGCTTTCCTGCATCGGCAAGAGGCTTTAAGTTCTCATAATACCGGTTCCAGCATTCCAGTCTGTGATTGTTGATCTCGTCCGCCATTTCCAGCTGCGCATACAGGTAAGCTGCATTCATATCGCTGGGAAGGTAAGAGGATCCCTGATCCACCCAGGTATATTTATCAATCTGTCCCCTGTAGTATTTGCTGCGGTTGGTTCCTTTTTCCCGGATAATCTCCGCCTCTTCCACATCGGCGGGATTTCGGATCAGCAGCGCTCCGCCCTCACCCATGCTGTAGTTTTTGGTCTCATGGAAGCTAAAGCAGCCGTACTCACCGAAAGTTCCCAATGCTTTTCCTTTATAGGAAGACATGACACCCTGGGCAGCATCTTCAATCACTTTAAGGTGATACTTTTCCGCCAACTCCATGATCTTATCCATTTCACAGGACACACCGGCATAATGCACTGGCGCAATGGCTCTTGTTTTGTCCGTGATCGCTGCTTCGATCAGATTCTCATCGATATTCATGGTATCCGGACGGATATCTACGAAAACCGGAACCGCTCCCCGCAATACAAAGGCATTCGCCGTGGATACGAAGGTATAAGAAGGCATGATTACTTCATCCCCTTCTTTGATTCCGGCAAGCAAGGCGGCCATTTCCGTGGCATGGGTACAGGAAGTTGTAAGAAGACACTTTGCTGTGCCGGTTCTTTTTTCCAGCCACTCATTGCACTTCTTCGTAAATCCGCCATCACCGCAGATTTTCTGGTTTTCCACGCACTCTTTGATATACTCCATCTCTTTTCCCGTATAAGGGGGCACATTAAAATTAATCATAGTTACCTCTTTTCTGCACCCGATATGGTGCTGTCATTGATATAAGAGTCCAGTTGATCCAGACCTTTTTTGATCCATCCTCTGTTCACCAGGAAAGTGATTCCTTTAAAAATCCTTGCTCTTAACAGGTCAATCACCGTCCCGAGCACATATATGCCAAGTACCGCTCCCAGGCAGTGCAGCACAAAAAATAACGGCGATGCCGATGCAGCATCTGCTCCCATGCCGAACCATGACGGCCAACGGTAGCGCAGCTCCAGATGTTCATGAAAAAGATAAACACCGAAGGTTGCCGGTGCGATCTTTAAAATCAGGCGGCTGATCCATCCATCCTTAATCCGGATCTGATAAAACACCAGAAAAAGGCAGACAGCCGCTCCCAGATTGAATATATGATTATAATGGTATCCTGCAATCAGGAAATCCTTAAGAATTCCGAATCGCAGATAAATTGCCCGAATTACGAAAGTCATCCCCAAAATGGCTGCAAGAAAGGCGAGATATCCACAAAGCGCTTTGCGGATTCCTGCTTTTGTGCCTGTAAAATGCCGGGTTCCGTAAAGTCTTAAGTACCCTGCGCACAAATAAACGCATAAAAACCACAAAGTATCATATCCCAGATGATCCATCTCCAACCGAACCGGCAAAACAGACTTGCTTACGGAAAAGAAAAGCAACAGGAAAAAAATCGTGCCCTTTAACTGTTTTTGCGTCATATGCCTTACCGCACATCGGATCACCGGGCTGAACAGATAAGCAAAAACATATGCGGAGGCAAACCAGTAATGCTCCATCTGTACCGGCAAAAGATATTGCAACAGTTTATAAATCGTCAGTTCTTTTACGGAAAAGACACCGAACGCCGGCAAAATCACCGGAATCAGAATGCTGTAAAAAAGGATCTGACACAAAAGCCCCAGAAGCCTTCCGGTTCGAAACGAGCTGTCCGGCAGAAAGAAGCCGCTGATCAGAATATACACATTCACTGCCACAATAGACAAGGTCTCCAGAATCCATGCCAGGTACCCGTTTGCAGTCAGCCTTCCGGTCATATCCGGCAGCACCTGCCCCTTTGACAGACAGTGCAGCATCACTACCATAAGCATTGCCAGAATCCGAAGCAACTCTATTCCGGCATGCCTTTGCTTACTTTGCGCCATCTTCTCTCCTCCTTTCCCGGTTTTCCATCCGATTCTACTTTACGATCCGCTGACGCTTTCACGCCGAAGGAACAGTACGTCAAGCCTTCCATCCGGCACTGCGCTCGTCACTTTCCATCACATTCCCCATAACGTTTTCCGTTACTTTACTGATGATATATTTCGGCCGTCCTTTCACTTCTTCATAAATTCTGGCCAGGTAATGTCCGATGATCCCCAGGCTGATCATAATAAAACCGCCGATAATCAAAATCAACAGAATTACCGTAGTAAAGCCTTCCACTGCCGTTCCCGTCAGATATTTGACCAGGGTCTGTATGGCCAGAAGGACACTGAACAGAATGGAGATCATTCCCAGTATCGTTACTAACTGCAGAGGCAGAGTGCTGAAAGAAGTCGCATTGGTAATCGCGTATTTCATCAGGCTGGTAAAGGACCACTTGCTGGTACCGTAAGCTCTCTGCTGTACTTCATACTCCACACTGGTGGTACGAAACCCGGCCCAGAAGGTCAGTGCCCGGAAAAAAGTATTGCGCTCCGGCAGTTTTAAGAGTACATTTACTACTTTTCGATCCAAAAGCTTGAAATCGGAAGAAGCATTCATATCCATCCGGATCAGCCGGCTCATGATTTTATAAAACAGTCCGGCTGAGAGTTTATGCGCCAGACTTTCTTTTCCTCTGTCCTTTTTTATGCCCTCGACTACTTCATAACCTTCCTTCCAAAGCTCCCACATCTTCGGGATCACTTCCGGCGGATGCTGCAGATCGCAGTCCATAACCACAACCGCATCCCCGCAGGTCAGGGAAAGCCCGGCAAAAATGCTGGCCTCCTTGCCGAAATTTCTGGAAAATTCGGCTCCTTTGATCCTGGGATTGGAAGCGGATACTTTTAAAATCTCCTGATAGGTCTTGTCCGTGGAACCGTCACTGATAAAAACCAGCTCATAATCGATCTGATTAGCAGTAAGCAATTCTTCCAGCACTCTTGCTGTATTGGCAATATTCTGCTCCTCATTGAAAGAAGGCAGTACAATGGACAACAACGCCATAGGATTTTCCTCCTGTTTTTCACTTGTTACGATTACGCAGCTTCAGCTTTCCCCACGTTCCATATTTTCCGTCTTAATATACAGAACACCGTCTACGATCCGTATGGAATCGGGTGCCGGGAAGCTTTCCATTTCCCGGTATTCGGGTGAATCATAGATTTCCTCCATAACTTCCGGCTCTAAGATATTCAAAGTAGCTCCCAGGTAATTTTTGATAAACAACTCATAATTTCTTCCGGTATACAGGAGAAAATCTCCGTTCATACCGATCATATTGGACGTTACCTTGCCCGTCAGGTCGGTAGGAGGATACGGCTCATCTCCCACCACGCCGATCATGGCAATGGGAATTCCCTGATAATACCCCGGGGTCTGCTCTATCCGGTCAAGAAGCCTTACACAATAAGCATAGGTTTTTTCATACCGCTTCTGCAGATTGGAGTAAGCAATGTTATCAGTGATCATGTAATGAAAGACCAATACAAATCCCGCCAGCAAAGTCACCCAGGAAAAAAAGGCGGCAGTCTTCTTTTTCGGTCCGCTCTCCTGTTTTTTGCAAAATCCGTCCAGAAAAGCGATCGGCAGAATCAAATACAGCACCCACTGGTAACGCATCAGCAGATGATATGTGACCGATGGCGAAATGATCAGGATCAGATTCGTTGCTACAGGCAGTCCCGCTGCTAAAAGCAGGACGATCAGATAAAACCATATGCTCTTATACCATTTTTCCTGCTTTGCGCAAATGAGCACTGCCGCTATGGTAAGCACCGCCAGCACAAGGCAGGCGGTCAAAGCATATCCATTATTATACACCACATTACCCTTAGCTGTAAAGGCAGCAAAATCCAGGTAGATTTTCTTTACGAGACTGACGAGCCCTCCGGAAAGCAGAGACGTTCCGCTATCCAAGCCGCTGTTGATTCCCTGGTAAGAAGCCAACTCCTTGCCTTCCAGCCAAAGCAGCAGCTGCAAAATGATATAATAAAGGCCTGCACCTTCGATTCCCATATACAGATAGTGCAGGGAATTTTTGATTTTCACGGAAATTTTTTCTTCCTTCATGGCATTCATCAGAATTCCGTAAATGCTTAAAAGGACTGCAAAAGGCAGGTACGCCTGATAGGTTCCGAGGCTGAAAGCCAGACACACGCCCCCTGCAAGAAAGCCCCACCGTCTCTTTGCGGTAAGTAAAACCGCCGATACGGCAAGAAATAAGGCAAGCATATAACCATCCATGGTAAAGACATAAGCGAAAGTAGATGCCACTGTCGGGAATGCCGCAAGCAGACCACTGCAAAGCACAATGCTGTACCTATTTTTTAATGCCAAAAACTCCGTAAGCACCACTGCCGTCAGCGCAATCAGGAAAATACTGATAAGACTGATCACCCATGGAATGCTGAAATAGGAAGAAAAACCGCAGGCAACGGTCAAAAACCATCTGCCGGAGGTAATCATATTCTGATCAAAATACAGACTGTCCAGTCCGTCATGATTGGGGATATCCGAAAGCATCATCGGAAGATGGGTAAAAAGCGCTATTGTCAAAGCCGCAAGAAAAGAAAGCTTCCATTCCGGCTTTACGATGCTTTTCCATTTTTCCCAAAGTTCTCCGGGAGAAACTGCATGTAAACTTTTCTCCATCCGTTTTTTCCTCCTTTTTTATCTTCCGCCCGGCCATGTCGTTTCCGTTTCATAACCGGGCAGATTCTTAACCATTCGGACCATTATTCTCAAAACTCTTTTCAACTGCTTCATAGCTATTTACTACGGCTGTAAACCATCATTTGTAGCAGTTCAGACGCGCCATTCGCAAAACCGCGCTTTCAGTGCGCGGCCGCAAGGTTGAGCGCATGATCGGCCACAAATCACATTGCCTGACCGGCAACCATGCGGATAGCCTGCGCAATCCGGTCTGCTCCCTGTCCGTCTACCAACCGAATTTCTTTTGTATGAGCCTCTTCCCGTTTTTGCGGATCCTTACAAAAATCGGAAAAGAGCTCTTGTATTTTTTTCATGGTTCCCTGCCGGTCTTTATGCCATTTTCCCGCATAACCGGCAATTTCGTGTGTTCCGATGTATTCCGCAAGGGCTTCCTGATTGGCAGCATAGGAAAAACAAATAAAAGGAACACCCAGGGCGGCCAGTTCATAGACGGTGGTTCCTCCCGCCGTAATGGCAAGATCGCACTCTTTCATCAGACCGGCCATGTCTTTCACATCATGAAAAATGCGGATTCTGCTGCATTCCTTTTCCCATGCCTTCAGTTTCTGAAAATGCGGATGAAAACTTCCCGACACAATTCCGAAACAGATATCCTCTCCCGGAGTGCTGTTAAGCAACGCTTGTGAAATCTGCCCCGCAATGTTGTGTTCATCTCCGCCTCCGGCCGTAATCAGAACCCGCTTTACGCTTTTCCGGATTTGATAAGCACAACCCACAAACTGCTGCCTTACCGGAACAAAATGACTGCCGATACAACCAACTGTGTAATGACCCTCTCTCATTCCGGCAGTCATTTCACGACTGCCGATACATCCAACTGTGTAATGACCCTCTCTCATTCCGGCAGTCATTTCACGACTGCCGATACATCCAATTGTGTAATGACCCTCTCTCATTCCGGCAGTCATTTCACGACTGCCGATACATCCAATTGTTTTTCTCTCTTCCAAGGCGGCAGTCGTCTTATGACTGTCTATACAATCGAATGTGCCGCGTCCTGCCAAGTCATCCAGCGCGGGGTAGAGTTCCCGGTACTTTTGGGGTGAGGCGAACAGGTTATAATTTACAATCATATCCACAGGATAGGACTGTTCGGCCATATCATCCATCAGGACCACCGGGCCGTATTTTCCCAGAGCCTGCAGGTAAGCCGGCGTAACAAAATAACTGTCTGCAAGAAAAAGGCGTTTTCCGGGTGTTTTAAAAAGCTCTTCCAGCACCGGCAGTTCCTCTTCCATCTGTTCCAGGTCGGTATGAAGTACTTTTGCTTCATATCCGCGCTGTCTTACAAACTCTGCGGAAGCTTCGTCGGCACTTAAGAAGCAGATCCGATCCTTTTCTAAGCCGCTTTTATCATTTTCTTTTGAACTTTCGGCCTTCCTTACCTGCTTACGCAACGCCTCTGCAATGGTCAGGCACCGCATCAGATGTCCTGCACCGGTTTTCCCGGAACCATCCGCCCGGATATAATATTCTGTCATTGAAAATCCACCAGTTCCCAGCTCATGGGAGTTCCCAAAGGCGCATCCTTACGGATCCGTTTTCCCAAAATTTCTTCATAGTACTGGGTATGCAGTCCGCAGGAAGGACGTACCGAACGCAAATTTTCCGGAGTAAATACATCTCCTGCCTTCATGTCTTTTGCTACAAACAGACTTCTGGCATGATCTCTGCTGGCCTTTTGCTTTGCCGTCAGATCGTAAGTCACTTTCCCCAAAGCTTTTTCAATCATCCGGATCTGATCCACCATTTCCTTAAACTCTTCCGGCTCCATGGAAAAAGCTCCATCCGCTCCTCCGTCCGCTCTTCGAAGGGTCAGGTGTTTTTCCACGACTTTAGCTCCCAGCGCCACTCCGGCTCCGGCTACCGCACAGCCCATGGTGTGATCAGACAATCCCACAATACAATCAAATACCTCCCTCATGGAAGGAATGGTATTTAAGTTGATGTCTTCATAAGGAGTCGGATAAGCAGAAGAACACTTTAAAAGAATTACCTGTTCGTTTCCTTCTTCCCGACAGGTCTTCAATGCCAGCTCGATATCCGAAAGATATGCAATTCCAGTGGACATAATGATCGGTTTACCGGTACGGGCGATTTTACGGATAAAAGGAATGTCATTGATTTCAAAGCTGGCGACTTTATAAGCCGGTACATTCATTTCCTCCAGGAAATCCACACTGGTCAGGTCAAAGGGGGAAGAAAAGAAGATAAGCCCCATCTCTTCGGCCAGTTTCTGAAGCTTCGGCTGCCACTCCCAGGGAGTATATGCCCTCTGGTACAGCTTATACAGTGTGGTGCCGTCCCAGATGGTTCCCTGCGTAATCTGAAAACAGGGCGCATCGCAATTTAACGTAATGGTATCCGGCGTATAGGTCTGCACCTTAATGGCATCCGCCCCGGCATTTTTCGCAGCCTCCATAATCGCTACCGCACGGTTAAAATCCATCAGATGATTGGCTGACATTTCCGCTATAATAAACGTTGGGGAATCCGGAGCAATTCTATGATCCCCGATCATGATTTCTTTCTTCATATAAGCGCTACATTCCTTTCCGAATTTTTTCTTTGTAACAGTTCAGACATACATTCTTGTGGGTAGATTTCATGCTCGCATGAGAATCTACCTGCATGACCTATTGCCCGGCTATGCGCCGAAATCGATTTTCTCATATTTTTTCTTCGGCCGGACCTTATTCCATTCTTCTGCCGTAATCCCGATAAACGTAACATCATACCAGACATTATTCTTGCATACGTGATGCTTCTTCTCCTCCAGGATCTGACTGCCGCACATTTTGTGCAGTGCAATTACGCCTTTGTTCAGAGTAAACACATCTCCTACCAACGCCTGTTTTTTCAGCTGATCAAAAATATAATCATACAGGCTCATTTCCAGGGAAAGCGCAAGCTTCATACTTCTTTGCTTTTTTTCTCCCACATAGTATGCCCAACCTAACACGCCGTCCGGTCTGGTAAGCCCGGTCAGATTAATCACACCCACAGGAATCCCGTCTACCTCTATGATCCAGTAACGAACATCCCTGTCTTCCCTGATTTTGGCAAACCACTTTTTCTGCCCTTCCGGAGTAAGCTTCGGATCGGTGTTCATATATCTGGTAATATCCGGATCCATTCGCCAGTTTCGAATCGCTTCCAGATCTCTTTCCTCTACCGGACGCACCGTATAACTCATAAGCCGCTCCGTTCCGCGCAGTCAAGAATCTCCCTTACGGAAGCAATTTCTGCCGCCTGTTCCAGATCAATCACGATTCCCAGTTTTTCTTCCAGTGCCCCGATCATCATGACCTGGGCGAGGGAATCCCATTCCTCCAGATCCTGTGCTTTCGTCTCTTCTGTCACAGTTCCGGGTGCCACTCCCAGAACTTCTTCAATCACTGCAATAACCGCGTCTTTCTTGCTCTGCACCATCGTCTGTCACGCTCTTTCCTTTTTCGTTCTATTTTTTCTTTGTTTTTCTTTTTCCTTGCTTTTGGGCTTGTCCGCCTGTCGCCTATCCCTTTTTGGCAGATCTTTCTACTCTTTCTCTATCGCTGTATAATACACCCTTTTCGGCCTTTTTGCCAAGTCGATCTCGTATTCTTTTTCCTGATTTTCGTTTTTCTTAAGAATTTGATAACCGAGTCTGTCATACAACTCTTCCACCGGCTTGTTTTTGGCGGAAGGGATATAATTTCCGCGAAGCTTCCGAAAGCCTTCTGCCTTAAGCCTGTTTTCCACCTCTTCCATAATGGCATACTCCAGGTTCCGGCCCATAACTCTGCAGCTCATAACAAATTCTTCGATCTGCGGGACTTCTCCGCTTAAGTCCGCCACGACTGCCGCTACAATGCCGTTGTCTCCGAAACAGTCTTTTACCTGATAAAGAAAAAAGCGCTTTGCGGGATCCTCCAATTCTTCTGCTGCCTGCGTCATCTGATAGCGCTTTGTCGTCAGATTAAACTGATTGGTTTTATTAAAAAGCTGTACCATGCGCTCGACATTCTGCTTCGGATCCCGTGGAATCAGAACCATTTTCAACTGTTTTAAATATTCCTCAAAGCCTACGGCGGCTTTTAAAGAAGCCCTCCTGGCATTTTCCTGATACTGTCTGGTTTTGGACAGATCTTCCTTCGTGATTTTCAGTTTTTCGAAATACTCTCTGTAGATTTCCGCCATGGAAAAGGCAAGTTCTTCCGGTTTTGCCGGGAAATCGGGAACGCAGACTTGCGGAAGCAGGCTTTTTACCAGTTCCCGCTCCACCGGGGAATCGTCCCAGAAGACAAAGGAATCCAGCCCCAGATTCAATTCCCGGGCAATTTCCAGAATGTTCTCCTGCTTCGGTTTCCAATTAATCTTTCGTATGGCGAAAACCTCCGGACGAAGCAGACAGTGCGGATGATTCTTAAGAATTTCCATTGCGTCTTCTTCATTGTTTTTGGAAACAATTCCCAGCAGCACTCCCTGTTTTGCCATCTGCAGGATCACACGCTGTAAATTTTTATAAGCAAGTCCTTCGTGATCCTCGGAAAGTTCCACCGGCTTATGATCCGTCTCTCCTGCAAGGCCTCCCCATAAAGTATTGTCCAGATCCAACAAAAGCACCTTCTTCGGCACTCTGTCCAGAAGACAGATTCTTCCGCATATCAGCTGTGCAATCTCTTTCTGTACCTCCCCGGTATAAAGAATTTTTCCCAGATACCAGGTTTTGTAAGAAACCGATGCTTTTTGCCCTTCTGCATCCAGAATCCGTCCCATAGGAAGCGTATATACATTCGGATACGCCTCACAAAGCTTTTTCAATGCTTCCTGCCACATTCCTTCCACGCGGATCTTCTGACTGTCATCCGGCAGTACGGAAAGTTCCGGCCCCATAAGCCTTGTATCCGAAACAAAATAAAAACGATCCTTTTTCAGGCAGCCTTCCAGCGTCTGAAACCACTGTCCGATTTTTACTGCGGCATCTTCCCATTCATGCTGAAGCAACTCCATCAAATCCAGGATCAGAACGGTCACTTCCGGAGCTTCCCTGTTGTAAGCCGAATCCGGATTCATCATCTGCCCCAGCTCATTGGCATATCCTTCCGGAATAAGCACCTCACAGTCCTTTTGCAGAAGACGGCTTACATAATTCATATTGATATTGGACAATATTGCTATCTTGCGGCTCATAAAAATCTCTCGCCTTTCCGATTACTTGTTCTCTTTCTGACTCATCATAAACCGATATTTGATCTCTGCAATCTCCCAGTCTGTCTGGTTATCAATATCCTGTACCTGGGTTTCCGGAACGATAAAGGGAAGAATGTTTCCGATCATTAATTTCCGGTTCTTAAAAAAGGGAGCGGTCTTAAACAGATAAAACTGCCCTACATCATGATAATGCGGCTCCAGATCCTGGGAACGGCTGTCAAGATACTGCGGATATTCAAATACCAGGCGCTCGTTTTTTATAATCATCGCTCTCTGCGGAGGGTAGGAAAAGGACACTACCGGGATCAGCGTATCGGCATCCGAAGCAAGAAGACACTTCCAGGCATCCTGCAGCTTCTCTTTTGTGACAAAGGGAGCCGTCGGATAAATGCAGGCAGCCAGGTCAAAATGCCGTCCCCGCTTTTCATATTCCGCAAGTACCTCTAACAGCACATCGTTGGTTGTTGCGTAATCTCCCGATGTCTGCGCACTCCGGTAAAAAGGAACCTTTGCTCCGTAAGCACGCGCAATTTCCGCAATGTCCTCATCATCCGTGGATACCATGACTTCTTCAAAAAGTCCGGAGGAGATCGCCGCCTCAATGGAATAGGCAAGTATCGGCTTGCCGCAAAACTCTTTTTTATTTTTTCCGGGGATTCGTTTACTTCCGCCTCTGGCGGTGATAATTGCAATTGTATTCATTTTCAGCCTCTTTTCTGATCTTTCACTATGGATCCTTTTCCGGCGACCCTCGCACTAATCCTCATTTCTGAGCGACTTTGTCGCGAAGGTAGGCGAACTTCTGCCCTAAAAGCAATTTGTTTTCACACTAATCTCCATTCCGCAGACGCTTTAGCGTCGGAGGAATCGCGCGTCAAATTTCAGATTTGACGCTGCGCAGTTTCCGTACAAACAGGCGCAGCCGGTATTGCAGCCAGAAGGAAAGATCGCTCTTTTGCTGCAGGGCAATCCATTTTTGCTCCTCTGCTCCCGTATATTGCAGATAATAGGGATTCCGGGCAAAATCCGGGAATTTTTCCGTAGTTTTTTCCCTTAAACTTTTTGCAAAAGACAACTTCGGATGCCTTACTCCCTGGAGATAGGTAAACAGTGTAATCACATAATAAAGTTCCGTATATCGGTATTCAATCTCCGGGAAGTACTCTTTGAGGAAGCCTCTTTTTTCACATTCCTCATACAACAGATCCGCCGCGCTCAACCTGTCCATGCATTTTTCCATAGAAATATGGTGCACCGTGGACACAACATGCTGGTAATAAAAATACAGAGGCTCCTCCACTTTTTCAAAGTGGTTAAAATACAAAGACCACACCGATCCGGCACAGTTGTCTTCATAAAAAATGCCTTCCGGAAACCGTAAGTTATTTTGCTGAATGATTTCGTTTTTATAGATCTTAATGACCATGCTTCCCGGACGCATGAGAAGCATTTTGTGCTTTTCTTTATCCAAGACACCCGTCTGCTCCATCGTATTATTCCGGATAATCTTACCGGGTGTAAAAGTGTGTTCGGATACAAGGTTATAGTCGCAGCCGACCATATCGGCTCCGGTGCTTTGCGCTTTGGCAAGCAGCTTCTCATAGCAATCGGGGCTCACCCAGTCATCGCTGTCCACAAAACCGATCCACTCACCGCCTGCTATCTTTAAACCCTCATTTTTGGCTCCGCCCTGTCTCTTATTGACGGAATAACTGATTACTTTGACCTTCTCCGGGAACTGTTTTTCATACGTTTTCAAAATGCTCAGGGAATCATCGGTAGAAGCGTCATTTACCGCTATAATCTCATAATCCGTTATGGTCTGATTCAATAAAGAATCCAGGCAGAAGGAAAGCAATCCGTCCGCCGCCATATTATAGACCGGAACAATGATACTTAATTTCATTCGTCTTTTTCCCTTTCTATGCTTACTTTTCCATTCTCAACACGGTAGACCATATCACATTTTTCAATGGTCTGGAGACGGTGGGCAATGATAATCAGCGTCTTCTTCCCCTGGAAACGGTTAATGGAATCCATAATCGCCGCCTCGGTATCATTGTCAAGAGCAGAGGTCGCTTCGTCCAGAATCAGTACCTCCGGGTCATGGTACAAAGCCCTGGCAATCCCGATTCTCTGCCTCTGCCCTCCGGAAAGCCTTATGCCTCTTTCTCCGATTCCGGTTAAAAGCCCTTCCGGCAGCTTCTTAATAAATTCATCCAGCTGGGCTTCTTTTAAAACCTCCCAGACTCTGTCTTCGTCAATTTCCTCCTCCGGTACGCCGAAAGCCACATTTTTCAAAATGGTATCATCCAGCATAAAAATCATCTGGGGAATATAACCGATATTTTTAAGCCATGCCCGGTAACAGGTCTTTACATCGACTCCGTCTGCGGTAATGCTTCCGCTCTTCGGTTCTAAAAGACCCAGCAGAATATCTACCACCGTACTCTTTCCTGCGCCGGAAGTCCCCACGATTCCCACAGACTTTCCGATGGGAATGGTCAGATCGGCATGATCGAAAATCAGACGATCGGTATTCGGGTATGCATAAGTAATATCCGTCATCTTAATATTATGCCGCATGGGAAGCTTTTCTTCCGGGGCATGCAAAGCCGCCTGCGATTTGGCATTGTCTTTTCCCACTCCGTCCGGCATGGCAAAAGACAGATCCACATTCTGATCACTGATTTCATCCTGGAGATTGTCACTGACTCCCATGAAGAACGGTTCAAAATAGGAAATGGAATTGATCTGGTTGTTAATGCGGTTCACGCAAGGCAGAAGCACCAGCGCCGCTGCCGCAAAAGTGGTAATGGAATTCATCATCCGGTCGGTGGGTACTCCGGTCAGCACCATAAAAATCATATAGCCGACCATCGTAATTACGCAGACCGTTTCAATCAAAAGTTTGGGAATATTATTATAAAGACTGTAACGCTGTACGGCTTCCACATACCCTTTTCCGCATTTTACATACTCATTGACAAAATAACCTTCCTTGCAGGATATTTTGACTTCTTTTATTCCCTGAACCGTCTGGGAAATCCACTTAAACAGACCGCTGTAATAGCTCTGATTGTCCTCTCCCGCCTTATGCATAATCGGTTTTAAAACTCTTTTGATCAAAACCAGCAGAATAATGAGAACCAGGGCAATCAGAATCGTCATGGCGCCGTTTTGGATAAAACAGAAGGTTACGATAAAAACCGATACAAAGATGTCGGACAAAAGCTGCAGAAGCGCAAGAATCAGCGCATACATGTTATTGACATCGGAGGTAATGCTTCTTTGCACCACCGCAGTATCCGCATTCAGGTAGAACTCATACTTTCTGCGCAGGTAATTGCGCATCATCCGCTCCGAAGTCCGGAACTGATTGGTATAAATGAAAGCCAGAGTTGCTTTCTGCTGCAGATACAAAAACAGGTTCTTCACCACAAATACCAGAATTAAGGCCGCCATGATAAGAACCATAAAACGCTGCCTGCTTCCGCCTCCCAATGCCTCATAGAAAAAATGCAGCCAGGAATTGCGTTCAATGGCATCCGCATCCATAATAGTGCTGATGACCGGCACGATCATCCCCACACCTGCCGTCTGCAGAGCCGCACCGATGATCATCAGCACAACCAGTCCCGCCATTGTTGTCTTCTGCCGCTGATCCAGCAAAATATTCAGCTTCTTTAAAATCTGTCCCATAGCCTTCTGCTCCTACTATATCTGCTCATTCTGCCTGTGAATCAGGGGATCCTCATAGGCATCCATGAAATCTTCTCCCAGGCGTACTACCTCATCTGCAAATTCAATGGCTTTTATCTCCGTCAGCACTGCCACGGCCTTCTTAAACCGCAGCCCCGGGAAGAAATTCAGCATTTCCATGGGCACTGTGGCATCGAACTGCGGGTATTCTTTAAAAAGTGTACGGTAATCCAGTTCATCTCTGGGGTGAGGTTTAATGAATACCGTTCCTTCTTTTTCATAACGATGAATGATATCCCGGAAAATCCGTTCCCGCACATCCAGCGTACAAAGCGGATCGGTTAAAATCAGTATTTTATCCCCGAAACGGGCGCTTTCTTCAATCTGCTTTTGCAATTTTTCTCTGTCCCGGATAAACGCTTTCAGAATCATCTCCTTGTCCTGTGGTGTCAGTCTTTCGGAAAGCGCTTTCCGGGGAACTTCCACATAACGGGGACAGGGATAACGAATGGCAGAGATATCGTTTACTTCCATGTCAAGGCAATATTTTCCGTAACCGTTCTGGACAAAAATCAGATTGCATTTTCTGGACAAAAAGGCTTTTAATCCGAAATGTCCCCGATTATCATACCTGGCGGCGTCAAAATTTTTCAGGCAGTTTAACCCGTCCTCCAGTGCATGATAAGGAATTTTATACTGATTCAGATAATAGCCGATGGGATCGGAATCGCAATAAACATAGATATCCTTATATTCCCGCAGATTCACAGGGACATAGGGAGCCTCCAGTCTGGCATATTTTTTGGTAAAGCGCATCCGCATAAGGAGATTTCCCAGGAACGTTTTTCCGCCTTTTCGCAGCTTCTTTAACTCCGGAAAAAAATCCTCCCCTTTTTCGTCAAATTCCAGAACCTGTGAAAACAAACCGGTACTTTCAACCCGGTCTTTCAATGACTCAAAATGATTGGACAAACTGCTTAACACCAGAACAGCCTGCCCTCTTTTTTCCTGCGGCAGTGCCAGTTCTTTTAAAAAAGTCACATATACATGATAATACGTATGACAGATATAAATGCGATCTTTCCCTTTGCTCTCCATCCTGATCTGATTTTCCTTTCTATATCCTGATTACAGGAAACTTTCTCCCTGCAGCAGATGAATAAAATAAACTATCCCGCAGATCAAATGTGCTGCATAGAATGCCCACTGCAGGATCAGTGCTGCCATCGTCGGAATTCTCCGATCCGGTCCGCCTTCCGCATCTTCTGTCACCCGTCTCTTCTTTACTCCTAGGAACTGTGCCGTCTTCTGACAAAGTATCATCAGACTTGCCGCAAATGCAAAAAACATACCGTACATATATCCCCAGGCGAAATTCAAATGCGCCATCCGGTATCCTTTTTCATACAGCACCATCATCATTACCAGATTCACCAAAAGCATAAGCAGGCTGAAACGGTACAGTCGATTTTTCTTTATTTCTTTTTCCTGAAAGCACAACACTGCAATGACAAAACCAAGACCTAGAAAAACTGATAATCCGACATGCTCCGATGCTGTCTTCCAGGCAGTCAAAAATCCGAATCCGATTCCCTGCTCCACGTCCTCCCCGGCAGGCACAAAAACACCTTTGTATTGATACAGCAAATCCAGAAATGTGGGAACAAAGCAGGCTGCAAGAGGCAGATATTCCCGGAAGGTCTTCTTTACACCCTGCTTCAGCTTTTTGAAAAATTCTGTAAGCAGAACCATTCCGGCAGTTATCACGAATCCCAGTGTAAAGCTGGGTTTTGTCATAGTAGCCAAAAGCAGCATCACCGAAAACAAAAGGTAATCCTTTGCCTTCTTTTTCCCGAAAAGCCGGATCTCCATAAAACTGCAGAATGCCCAGACAGCGAACCCTCTTGCCGCCAGATAAGTAGCATTGTGGAAAGGGTTCGGCGAAAAAACTCCCGTGTAGCGGTTTTCCCTTCTCCATAACGGATAAAGCATGGAGACAAACAGAAGAGAAAAAAGCAGGCCTGTTTGCAGGAAGCGCTTTCCCGACCCTGTTTTTTCTTCGCCTTTTTCCAGGCTTTTCCGGTTATCCCAGCGGTTTAAATACCATTTCATCACAAGCGGCGTCAAGGCATTAAGACCCGTAACGGCAAATGCCATCGCCATTCTGGATTCCAAAAACAAAGAGAGAAACGCCGCCGTTTTAAAAAGAATCGGATACGGATAAGAATACCCCACATCTTCGCCTTTCACATACCAGATATAGGGCTGTATATCCGAAATATATTTTCCTGCATAATTCACAGACTGTCTGTGAAATAAGAACAGGGTAGCTGCCGTGTAGATTCCCCACAAAACAAAGAAGAACACCCAGTCCTGTATTGCTTTTCTTTTCTCCGTTTTCATTCTGCTCTCCATTTCACAAACTCTACCGTACTTTTTTGAGTATACCATTTTCTCCCTGATTTCACAAGGAGTTTTACAGGATAAACCTGTAAGACTATGTTAATGTATAAATATGATTGAAGAAAAACCCCGGGCGAGCTCATGGGGTTCCATTCGGGGGCCGCTTTCGCTCAATTTTGCGCCTCTCATTGGAATCCCCATGAATCCGCCCTTAGACACTTACGATTTGTTAACAAATTTATAGGTTTATCCTATTAACTTTACTCTGCGGCGCAGTCGAACCGCAAAGCAGGGCAGAAGGAACAACAGGGTATTGGAGAGCATGCCGCTTCTCCACGTAATCTCGGTCAGTCCGAAAATCAGGATCGCCAGAAAGAGAAAGAACGGTGCGGGATTACCTTCCGAATGTGGCTTACGCTGTTTTCCCATTCTTCTGCAATTGGCGGCAAGGCACAGAAAGCTGCCTGTCATAAACAGGAAAAACAAAATGCCGCCGGGTATGCCATAATTAAAAGCATATTGCAGGAAAAGATCATGTGCATGGGGTGCGTAGTACTCTTCCGTAACCTGAATGCCGTTTTCTGTCTCTTTATGTCCTGTCAGGTTTAATGAGCTGAGGTAATGTTTATAGATGACCAGTCGGATTGCTGCGGAATTTTCTTCCTGTTTCGGCTCTTCCTGCAAATTGTCCGTTTGTTCGTCCTGTATATTTTCCTCTTGCTGTATATCCGCCGCAGCCGGTTCCTTTTGCGCATTCTCCCCTTGCTGTATGTCTGCTGCAGCCGCTCCGTTGTATGCATTCTCCCCTTGCTGCATATCCGCTGCAGCCGCTCCGCTGTATGCATTCTCCCCTTGCTGCATGTCTGTCGCATTCATCTCGTCCTGTGACAGTGTCTCCTGCAGTATATTCTTGTCCGGAACGGCTGCCTTCGTATCTTTTTGCGGGAGCAATTGCTTTAAGCGGCCGAAATTTGCTTCCAGCACCTGCTGCCAGGAGATGTATTTCGGAGAATCCGGCGGATCTCCTTTTACGATCCGATCCTCCGAGTAGCCTTCAAAGAAATAAACGGGGCTGTCAAAATAAGCCGGCAGTCTGCGTACGGATCCGTATACCAGCGGGAACGTACCTACTATCAGCAAAAGCATCGTGGCAAAACGAAGCAGCACCTTTCCGCCTCTTCTCATGGCATCGGCAAAAGCCGTCTTTCCGGCCTGTCTGTCCGAAGGGTACGGTTTTCCGGCGGTTCTCTTTCCCATAAAGCAATAAATGCAGGCTGCAATGCTGACAGCACCCATTCCCAGCATGGCGCTGCGGCACATCGTCAGGAAAACGTAATTCCATAGAGAAGCCGCCATAAAGAAACTGAACCATTTTATCAGGAATTTTCCTCCGGAGAGTTTTCCGGACTGTTTTTCCAGCACGCAGAATCTGGCCAGAAAAGCAGCATACGCGAGCTGATAAAACAACGCATTCATGTTGGGATTGGAATACAGGCCCAGGTAACGCAGTGTATCATAAGGCCGGATGACATCCGCCGTTCCCTGAATCAGGAAAAACCCTATGGCAATTCCGTCAATGATCCCGTTTCCAAGGGCTTTATAATCTTCTTTTTCCAAAGGAGTGAGGTACAAAAGCAGATAGGATGCAAAGTAAAGAAGATTCCAGTGATAATTATATCTGGAAAAAGCAACCGTCAGCAAAAAAAGGAAAAAAAGCCAGATCAGCGCCGGATGCATCCTCGGTCTTTGTTTTTCCCAAAACCAGGCATATGCCGTGCGCAGCAGCACAAAACCATAGATAACCGCCATCAGCAGCACCACCGGAAGGCGCATCTGGTAGATAACACGATCTTTCCAGTAAAGATAGACCAAAGGAACCCAGATCAGGCATAAGCCCCCCCAGATTCCATACGGCAGTTTTCCATAGCTTCGAAGCGGGTAGTGGGCAAGGATCATAATCCCCACCATTACGGTAACCGCATTCACATAAACCAACTGGATCTGGCCCATGGCACTGCCGACTCTCTGATCGGCAAGACAAAAAAACAGAATGCAGATGGTAAAAAGAATTCTTTTTGCCTTCATAACAACCCCCTTATGTCTTATTTTCTTTCATAAATCCGTACAGGTTCCTGTCCTTCCAGAAGAGAGACTTCTTCTAAAAGCTCTAATTCTCCCAGGCACTCCCTTACCTTTTCCCATATGCCGGGTGTGGTGTTGCAGACAACCAGTTCCGGCATCTTGTGCGGATATTTCTCCCAGTATTCCAAAAGCCTTTCATCAAAGGTAGGCGTACTGATGGTGGAATAGTTGCAGATTTCCTGATTTCCCAGAAGATAATACAAAGGATGCTCCCCCACATAAAGAACCTTTTTCTCTTCTTTGGTATATTTCCCGATCAAATCCGCATATACATTATAAGTATATCCATCCACGTATTTACAGTATATATTTTTTGCCGGCCCCGTCAAGGCTTTTTGTCTGGTAAAAAGAACATTGTCTTTGACTCCGTCGTTGGAGCAGACCAAAAAGCCCTTGGCAAACAGGACAGTCAAAAGCAGACAGGCAAATGTAACCAGCCCAACAATAGATTGCCGCTTCTTGGCGGCAATCTGCACCCCTTTTGTCAGCATATCTCCCAAAAGAAGAATGCCGCACAGAAGCCCCGGCATAAGGTAGCAGGCGGTGACGCTCACGGTCGTATTGGTTAAGATCAGACCGCAGAGGAAGAAGCAGCTGCCCGGTATCAGTCCCGTACGCAGCAGTCGTTGTTTTTCCTCCTGTCTCTCCTCTTGCTCTGGTTCCAGTTTTACAGTTTGTTCCGTCTCTTGCTTTGCCGCCTGTTCTGTCTCCGGTTTTGTTTCCTGCCGTTCTGCCCCCGGTTCTTTCTCATCTTCCGTCCATGCTTTTGTCTTTAGTTCTGCCCTGGCTTCCCGGAAACAGGGCTTTCTCTCTCTCTGTACTGCAAGCAGCAGACCCACGACATATAATACACCGTAATAAAGCAGCGGGAAATGAATAAAGCGACTTTGTCCCAGCCAGACTGCCAGCTGTTCCAGCAAAGACAGACTCAACAGCAAAGCGCAGAATCTTTCCCGGAGGCGGAAATACGGAAACAGAAGCGCTATGGCAAGAGCCGGAACCAGAATTCCGCACAGATAAGGCAGAAGCTGCGCCAGATCCCCTGCGTAGGAAAGAAGTCTATCCCTAAGGGAAGCATTGTGAGATCCGTCTGTTGTCATCTGTATCATGCCCTGCACCAGTTCCGCTCCCCTCATATGGCTCAGGAAATACGCTACATAAAGAACCCCTGCTGCCCCGCAAGTCAGCAGGAAAATACCGGTACTCTTTGCTGTACCCTTCCTTTTCCTTCCCGCAAATAACGCTGCAAGCACCAACGGAAAGACCAGTAATGCCGAAGGGTAGGACAGAACCAGGCAGGCATAGCTGATTCCTCCTGCAACCAGCCAGAATGCTTTACCTTTCTTTTCGTCCGCTGCTCTGTCGAAACGGTACATGCAAAGAAAGAAAAGAACCCCGAAGCTTACAAACATCCCGGCAAATTCCGGTGTCTGAATCCACTTCGGTAAGGTATTATAGTAAAAACAGGCTGCCGTAAAAGCTGTCTCTTTCCCATATTTTTTCCGGAAGGTAGCATACAGGAAAAAGGAAACCGCTGCCTGCAGCACAGACCCCAAAATCCGCAGATACAGCACAAGACCATCTACAGTGCCGGTTATTCCCACAAAAATCCGGATCAAAAAGGCGCACAAAAAACCGGATGTCTGATGCGGCTCCCACATTTCCAAAAACATCCTGTCTGCTGTTGTGATGCGATATGCCATAGCAACGGCATACTCCTCATCCACTCCCAGACTGACAAACCAGATTTTAACCGTTGCCAGTACGGAAAGCAGAATCATTCCCGCAAAGAATGCGGTTCGGAATCTTTTTTGCGTCATAAACGTCCTTCCTGTTCTTTTCTTTTCTGTGCTGTGTTTGCTTCGTGCTATATGCTCATCCGGGTTCCGATCCTTTCGCTCCGACATCGTGATATAAAGCAAGGTAACTGTCCGTCATTTTTTCCACGGAATTTTCCCTCCGGAGCTCTTCTGCCAACGCTTCTCCCGACAAAAGCCCGTTATCCTCCTGCAGGGCTTTGCGAACCCCTTCATTCAGTGCCTGCTGGTCTTTTGTCTTTACAACAATGCCCCGTTTTCCTTTCAGCTGTTCCGGAGTTCCTCCGGATGCAAAGCCTACTACAGGTGTCCCGCAGGCCATGGCTTCCAGAACGACTGTGGCATAATTTTCTGCAAGGGAAGTCAGAACAAAAACATCCGCCATGGAATAGTATTCCGCTAACATGTCCGCATCTGCAGTGTTGGGCAGCGTAATAATATTGTCCGTATCTGCCGGCAGTGCATTCTTTTTTTCATCCCAGCCGATCAGAATCACTTTTGCTTCCTTCTGCAGCGCTTTGGCCATTTCCATCATATAAACCGCCCCTTTCCGGGAATCATGGTACCCTGCTGCAATACCGAGGATCAGTTTTTCCTGCGGCTGATAACCGTATTTCTTCCGGCACGCCTGCTTATTCCTTGGATAAAAGGTGTGAGCGGTATCAATTCCGTTACGAATCGTAATGCATTCATATTTCCCCAGAAAAGAGGCTTTCGCCATTTCGGTCAGCCAGTCGGAAGGCGATACAATTACCATTCCCGGCACTTCAAACATCTGCTTTTTACGCTTCCACATCCATGCGCTTCGGTCAAACCATTTGCTTTCCGGATATCTGTGAATGTCCGGGCAGTTTCCGCATCCTTCCTTCCACCTTTCGCATTCAAAGAAATAACCGCAGTCACCGGTAAAAGCAAAGCAATCGTGAAAAGTCCAGACACAGGGAAGCCCCTTTTTCCGTAAATAAGAAAAAAGCAGCGGCAGATTTAAGTAATAACCATGCAGTGCATGCAGATGCACCACATCCGGCTGAACTTTCTCTATAAAAGTAAGCAGTCTGCGGGTAGCGGCTGTGTTATAAAATCCGTGTTTGCCGGTGATTCTGCCGGCAAGCGCCGATGCATAAACCTCGCAGGGCAGATCAAACCGGTAAACATTTTCTTCCTCCGGCCTCTTCCCTCTTCCGAATGCCACATAAGACTCTTCCTGTTTTTGTAAAAGCTGCCTGTGAATACAGGCGACAATCCTCGCAGCGCCGCCTTTGTCATAATGACTGTTGATCTGTAAAATTCTCATACCTTTCCTCTACTGCTACGAAAGAAGCATCTTGGCGCTTTCGATCAGAATGCATTCCGCCAGATACCACCGACTGTACCCATTGATCCGGTAACAATACCGATACCTGTCCCGGATTCTTTCCACTGCTTTTTTCAGACTCTTTCGGTTACTGGCTCCCCCCATCACAAAATCGGCCATAACCTTGTCTACCGTGGTAATCCGTCTGCCCTGCCTGCGCATCTGCAGATAAAATCCGTAATCGTCATGAATTCCCAGCATCCGGAACGGGTATTCCTTATAAAGGGAGGCTTTCACAAACATCGTCGGGTGATTCCAGTCCCTGGAGGTCTGGAATTTCCGAAGCCTTGCTTTTTTTACGAATGTGCTGCCGTCCGCTTTATGCATCCGGATATTGCCGAATAGTAAATCCCATTCTCCCGTGGCAAGCACCTGCACAGCTGTCCATACTGCATCCTCTTCATACCAGTCGTCACTGTTGATCATGCCGATGATATCGCCTCCCGCTTTGCGGATTCCCTGATTCATGGCATCATAAATTCCTTTGTCCGGTTGACTGTAAATGTGATATTCGATTCCTTTTTCCAAAAAAGCCTTTTCATACGTACGGGCAATTTCCACGGTTCTATCCTTACTTGCCCCGTCTATGATCAGATACTCCATGGTAAATCCCGTAAGTTTCTGACCGAGCACCGACTGAATCGTGCGCTCAATGGTCTTTTCGCTGTTATATGCTACGGTTATGATACTGACCGTGCAAACGCTGCTGTCGACTGATTCCATCTTTCCTCCGTTCCGCAGAGACTTTCGTTCCTGCTCTTCTTTTCCGGTTATGGTTTCTTTTGTGCTCCGGTTCCGCCTTCAACAACACCATCTTCTCTCAGAACACTGAGAAAGGTTGCGAAGAAGCACTTTATGTCCATCCCCGCCCCCATTTTTTCCACGTATTCTCCGTCCAAGGCCGCCTTTTTGGGAATTTCCAGTTCATCTCTTCCGTTAATCTGTGCCCAGCCGGTGAGTCCCGGTCTGATATCATTGGCTCCGTACCGGTCTCTTTGTTCCAGAAGATCGTATTGATTCCAAAGCGCAGGTCTGGGTCCCACAATGGCCATATCGCCTTTTAGGATATTGAAAAGCTGGGGCAGTTCGTCCAGACTGGTTTTTCGTAAAAACTTTCCCGCTCCGGTAATGTACTGCTCCGGATCCTTAAGCAGGTGTGTAGGTGTATCCTGCGGCGTATCGATACGCATGGATCGGAATTTTAAGATCTGAAAATACTTCTTATGAATTCCCACTCTTTTTTGTCGGAAAAAAATAGGACCTCTGGAATCCGCCTTAATCCAGATAATTAAAATCAGAAAAAGCGGAGACAACACGATACATCCCAACAATGACAGGCAAAAATCCGTCCCCCTTTTCAAAATCAAATAGGCGGTTTTCTTTTTTTCCATTTTCAATCTATTTTCCTCTTTTCTGTCTTTTTTACTCTAACAACGCCATCGTGTTACTTCAACCGGTACAGCCAGATTCCCCAGTAACTTTCCGGGGTTCCAAAATATCCCAAAAATTCCAGATTTAAGGCATCGGGATCCACAATGCGTCCGCCGGAAAAGAGATAACTGCAGCCGAGGTTTTTCAGCGCCTCCATATCAAATTCCAGATCCTCGAAAACAGCTTCATCCCTTTTGGACAGGTAATAATAGGTACCGCTGGAGGCATTAAACAGGTAACATCTGCTGCCCCATCGGTCAAAATAAATCCTGGCCGGTTCGCATTTTTCCAGTTCTTTTTCAATGACCTTCCGAAACCTATGCTTATATTCCAGGGAATAATTATTAGAATATCCGTCCACTGTATAAAATCCATGCATCAGGGCAGGTGCCGGGCTGATGCCCAGATGCGCAATCCGGTAAGTTTCCATATCCGCACCGATCGCCTCTTCCAGCTGCTGCATCAGATCCTCTGCATAAAAGCTTTCCCAGGAAATATATCCGGTAACGGAGGAACCGTTGTTCCACTGATTCACATTCTGATAAAACATACCGGAATTTTTGATTTGATTCACACCGGGCAGACACAGAATCCCTAAAAGCAGCAGGGTAAAAATGCTTTTTTTCCGATTCCACCAGATCCCCGCAGCAATTCCCAGTTCCAGATACCACAAGGCAGGATACAGCCAATAAAAACGCTCCGCTTGAAAATAACGTAAAAAACCGTTTTGTTTGTTCTTCCAATCCGTAACAGCCTGCCCGCGAAGCAGACCATACAAAACGGCAATGGCGCACAGCAAGCCGAAGATGCCCACGGCCAGCCATATCTGCTTTCGCTGCTCTTTACGGAAGGTTCTTATCCGCACCAACGCCAAAATGATAAGCAATAGAATCGGCAGGATAAAATACCGGTGCAGAGAAACCGCATGCTGACCGCTGTTTAAAAACAGATCCCTTATGCTTTCCCACACCGGATGGGATTCGTTCATCTGCTCCGCACGATGGCTGATGTACTGCGCTTTTCCCAGAATCAACTCATAAAACAGCCTGTAATTGACCCCCAGATAACAAATAAGCAGCAGGATTCCTCCCGCAAAGACTTCCCTTGCCTTCTCTTTCCGCAAAAGAAGAACCGCCATTCCTACCGCCCATAATCCTAATATCACATATCCGATCAGCACCAGATGGGTTGTCAAACCGAACAGCAAAATCAGAAGATAGGAAAGTACTTTTCTTTTTTGCTGATACAGCTGTCCGAAAGCATAGAAAACCAGCGGAACGCCTGCCACCGACAGTCCGTAAACCGGCATCATGGGAAGCATGGCAAATAACATCCCGGTTAAAAATGCCCAGATGCTGCTTTTGGTGATAAGCCGGATGCATCCGTACATTCCCAGAAACGCGCAAAACGCAACCGCAACAGCCTGTATCAAAAACGCCGGAAAGGCCGGAAAGATACGGTATAATAAAACAAACAAAACAGCGGATGGCTGCGCCGCCGTCTTTTCCACACCATTCATCATCTGCGGGAAGATATCCACATGTTTTCCCAGATAACGTGCATTCCAGATATAGGTAAGCAATGTTTCATCCAGCTGGTCATGAACCGTGAAAACGCTTCCTTCGCCTAACATAAGACAGGGCAGGAACGAGGCTGCCACCAGAATAAGGCCAAGCCACCAAAGCGGCTTTCCATCCAGCCATTCGATTTTTCGATTCAATCCCTTTATGCCGGATTGCAGTTTCCCTTTCATCCCTTCTTTCACCTGACAGCCCCTCCTTTCCTCTTTTTTATTGCTCTCTTTCTTGCAGTTCTTATTTTTCCTACTGTTTTTATCCTTTTCCGTTCTTACTCTTTTTTAACTTTTACATGCTTCCGGCTTTTACGCTTTTCGTTTCATTTTTATTTCATGGATCTTGCGGACGCTCTTCGGTGCCAAAGCAAGCAATGTATGGTACAGGCGGTTTTTCTTCGACAGGTATGGGTTTTGCATCGCCTGCGGCCAGCTTTTGCGAAGCCATTTTACTTTTTGTTGGAAGCCGTCTTCTTCCCGGTTCATCCGGCTTATGGGAATATGGAGCATATAATCCAGGTGCTGTATGACACAGAAGCGGAACGCTTCTTTCTTAAGTCTCGGCAATTTCTCTTTCGCAAGCCGCACCACCATCAGCGCATTATCCACATTGTCCGCATACACTCTGGAAAAAGCCTCCGGATCTGTCTTGCGGGTATTGCTTCCGCTCCGGTAAAAAACATGATATCCGTAATCCGGCAGGCAGATGACATCTGCCTGTTCTTCTGCCAGCAAATCCACCAGCAGATGAAAATCTTCGTTTAAAACCCCTTCCGGGAAACGCCGCTTTCCCAAAAGCTCTCTTTTGATCAGCTTCGTGCAAAAAGAACAGTCTCCCCGATGCAGAAAAAGCTCCTTTAAAAAATCCTCATAAGAAATTTCCTGCTCTTCTTCGGGAGGCGTGCACAGATCCGGCAGCCTTTTTCCGCTCTCATCAATCTCATCTCTGCCGATCTGCGCAATTCCCTTTCCGCTTTTTATAAGAGCTTTGACAAGCTTTTCATACATATCCGGCTCAATGTAATCATCGCTGTCTACAAAACCAAGATACGCTCCATGTGCGCGTTCGATTCCGAAATTTCTGGCGCTGGAAGATCCGCCGTTTTCCTTATGGAAAACACGGATACGCGCATCTTCTTTCGCAAGACTGTCACACAGTTGCCCGGTTCCGTCCGTTGAACCGTCATCCACCAGAAAAATCTCCAGATTCTCGTATGTCTGCGCTGTAACGGAACGGACACACCGCGGCAGATACTCCAGGATATTATAAACCGGTACGATAATACTTACAAGAGGATTTTGTTCGCTCATAATTCTCTGCTTCCATCCTTGTTATTTTGTTATTACTTTGCTATTGCTTTCCCTGACTTCTGCTTTTTCAAAAGATGCCGCTTCATTTCCTGCTCTCCTATTACAGGTGCCGGAGAACAGGGACCCGCTGAAAACAGGGAACGTGCCTGAAGCAGGCGTTCTTTGAGAAGCGGAGCTTCTCCCGTTTTTCCCTTTTCAGCTTCCGAAGTGCAGGTTTCGATGTCTGCTTTCCGAAACATGCCAAGGGTTTCCATTAACAAAAGAAGTCTGCGTGCGGCTTCTTCCGGATTCCATTCCTTTGCAATGGTCTGATAAGCCGCCTCTCCCAGTCTTCTGCATTCCTCCGGATGAAGGCAAAGCGCTTCTGTCATTTTAAATAACTCCTGCGGCTTTCCTTCTTCGTAAATTTTCCCGTTTTCTTCCGGTTCGATCAAAAAAGGAACCGCACCGATCATATGACCGGCAACGACCGCGCAGCCACTGTTCATGGCTTCATTAATCACGGCTCCCCACCCTTCTATACGGTCACTGGTCATCAAAAAGATATCCGCTTTTTCCATAAAGCCGCGAACCTCTGCGGGTGTAAGGAATCCACGGAGAGTAACGCAATCATCCAGATCCAATTCTCTCTTAAGTTTTAAAACTTCCTCTTCCAAAAGTCCCCCGCCGATGATATCCATATGAAAAGGAACCTTTCTTTCTTTCAGATATGCCGCTGTCCTAAGGGCAAGCTCCGGATGCTTGCAGGGAATGAACCTTGCTGCCCACAAAATCCTGGGTACGGCTCCTTTCGATTCTCCAAATCCTTTCCCGGAAAACAGCTTCTCCGTGTTATATTCCTTTGCCTGGGTAAAATACCCCCAGCGGAACATTTTTTTCGGATAAGCTCTCACCAGATGGAAATCCGATGCCACATAAGCGCCGGAACACAGAAGATAAACCGGCGCCCTTCGATAACGGGTGTGATCCTTGTATTTCTGCAGCAATCCTCTGGGGGAAATCATTTTCCATTGCCCGCTGCGATAAAGTCTTTCGCTGTAACGCATCACAGGTTTTTCTCCCATCCGTGTCAGAGCAAGTCTCGGTCTTAAATAGCTTTCCTCATCCGTCCCGCCGTAGAGAACCGCCTGCGCCTCTAAAATCAGCCGGTCGCAAAGCTCTTTTTCTTCATAATACAGGTGCAGATAAGGAAGCTGTTCCCCTGCATTCCATCCCATCTTAACCCGCTCTTCTTCCATCGGCTCGGTCTGAATAAAGCAAAAGCTTCCGTTAAGCTGTTCGTACATGGCATTGCAAAACGGTATCTGGTGATGGTTGATATAATTGGATACAAATACAACTTTATATTCCATTTTAATCCTCATTTCTGAGCGACTTCGTCGCGAAGAGGCGAAGAGAAATTCGCGTAGGCGATTTCTCTTCTGCCATCAAAGCAATTTGTTTTCGCTCAGAAACAAATTGCCGTGTGAAAAAATGGCATTTCAATGCATTTTTTCACACTAGTCTCCATTTCTGAGCGGCTTTGTCGCTATTTCTGCATAGATTTCCATCAGTCTTTCGGAATTCATCCCTCTATCATGTGTTATTTTTGCATGTTCTCTTGCATTTTCTCCATACCATATTGCTTTGTCAAGATCGGAAAACATTTGTAAAACTGCATCTTTTAACGCATTTACGGTATCTTTCAGATTTCCTTCCGGATATTCCATTTCATCACGTTTGTTATAATATTCATCTCTGCCGCTTCGATAGCCCCTGTATACAATTCCGTCTCTGTCCGCCGTAAAAATATCCTGAATACCTCCCACATCCGCACTGACACAGGGCATTCCCAAAAGCATTGCCTCTCCCAGGGAATTTGGAGAATTCTCAATGGAGGAGCAGCAAACGAAAAGACCGCTTCTCAAATATTCCTTTTTCATTCCGGCTGCATCCAGCCGCCCTGCAAATTCCACTTTCTCTTCCAGATGGTATTGCCGGATAAGCTTGCGGATATAGTTTCCGTAAGAAGAAGTTCCGAGAGTCTCTAGAATTTTCATTGTCCCTAAAATACGAAAGCGGCTGTGTATAATGCTGTTTCCAGCCACACAGATCCTGGTATCCGGGTAAACTTTCAGGATATCCGGGAGCGCAAGCAGCATATAATGCAATCCTTTGATCGGGTAATCGCCCTGACTCAAAAAAATCCTGTGAGGTTCGCACTTCCCTGGTTCCCACTTTCCGGTATAAAATTCCGGGCGCAGTGTCTCGTTTAAAAGAAAGTATTCTGCATCCGGATTCCATTTATGTGTATAATAGCGGTCCCAACCGGTTCTTCCGGTCACGTTTCCGGTCTCCTTTATGGCTTCTATTTCTTTTTCCCCACGCTGTACATACTTTTCCCTCTGCTTAGGCAGGCTGTCCCTTTTCAAAAAATCCCGAAGAGTCACATTGCGAATCACTTTCTTCGGAAGATCCGCCATATAGGCATCCGCATATACCGAGCAAAGCCCTTGAATGCCGATCAGAACCTTCTGCGGATCCCTGCAGGCACGCACCGCTGCCAGCGTATGCCCGTATTCCGTTCCGAAGCAATGAACCACATCCGGTTTAAAGTCTTCCAGAATCTTTCGCATCTGCTCTTCCAGCTGCGGATCATACTCATGAGCTGCAGCCGTATTTTCCGCAAATCCGTAACATATCATTCTGCCGAATTCCTCCCGGTAACCTGTCAAAGACTCATCGCCCGGGAATGCCACACCCAGTTTGATCCGGTTTTCTTCCTGTGACTTCTCAGGCTTTAAGATTTCTTCCAGAAGACCGGTAAGCCAGCCCTCCTTATTGCTTGCCGGTTTTTTCAGATGCTGCGCGATCACGGGAAGCATAATATTGCATATCCACAATACTTTCATCGCTTCAGTTTCCTTTCCTGCCATAAAGGCATTCCTTCGCTTTATGATACATTCCGGAAAAGGTGCTGCTTTGCGCCATTTTCCGACGAAGCGGTGCTAACGTAAGCGCCATCACCAGATGATACCCAAGCAAACTCCCTTTGCTCATATACTTCCGGGTAATCAGTCGGTGCTCCTGTCTGTCTCTTTTCTCATTTTCCGGGCTTTCCGAATATCCGCCGCCTTCATAAGCCGCCACCGTCCGGTTCAGGTAAATCATATCCGCATGAGCTTTGTAATAGCACCACAAAAAATGCTCATAATCCGCACGAATGCGATAAGAAAGATCATACTGTCTTTCCGCAAACAGCGCTCTTCCGTAAAAGCAGGACTGATGACAGGGAATATTACGATAACAGGTAAAGCCCGTAATCTTCGGTGCGGAATGAACCTGAGCACGGGTCTGCTCACAGAAGGTATCTCCGTACAGAATCTGCGCAGGTACGCGGAAGTTGTCTGTATCGGCTGTATTGGAGTGATCGCTACAAACTTCTGCCCTTTTGGCCGTATCTTTCAGAACCTCTTTATCGTAAAAAGTATCCCCGCAATTTAAGAAACACAGATACTGTCCCTTACTTAACGCAATTGCCTGATTCATGGCATCATAAATACTTTTATCCGCCTGCTCAAAAATCCGAATTCGCGGATCCTGCCCGTAAAGACGCTTTAACTCTTCCACCCAACCATCTTTGGAACATCCGTCTTTCACTACAATTTCATAGTCTTCAAAGCTCTGTTCCAAAACACTTTTTATTGTCTTTTTCCATTTTTCCCCCGGGTTTAAGGCCACCACAATAATGCTGAACATAGGTGTTTCCTTTGCACTGATCTGCTTCATCTTCCTTCTGTTTCCTCTTTCCTTACTTCTATTCTTGTTTTTCTACTTCTAATGGAAAATCCACTCCCGGTAGGGGAGGAGCCTGACGCTATCATCATACGCCTTATACAAAAATATGAAAAAGTAAAGCCCAAATGCAAGTGCTGTCCCGATCACACAAATCCGCCTTTTCCACCCCGGCTTCATAGAAAGCAGAAGTTCCGGGATCAAAAAAATCTGAAAAACAATCAGATAATAGCCGATTCTGGAAATCTCGGGAATAAAGGAACCGCAAGTATATAGAATCAAGCCTTCCAGATTCATAAAAGCATAAAAGCGCTTCTTCCGATCCTCCTTCAGAGCCTGTCTGCACAGGACGCATAACACCAGCACACCCAGACACTTTGCAATATTCGCCCAGGAGAAATTACGGACATCAAACGTAGAGCCTTCATAATAGGGATAGAAGGTAAAAATTACCTTCCGTACAAGTCCGCTGTAAAGTCTCTGCCCGAAAATCAGAAAAAGGAGCAGAACGCTTCCCGCTATATAATGGATTCTTTTCCATTCTTTTCCAGAAATCCACCAGGCTGCCAGACAGGTCGGGATCACTACCAGCACGGATTTATGAAAGGTAGCTGCCGCAAGGATAAACAAAAGAAATTTCAGATAATCCTTCCGCAAAATATATTTGGCAGCATAAAGAGCAATCGACAATGCAAAGTAATACCGCACGGAATGCATGCTGGAAAAATAGTATCCGCAGGTAAGCAAAAGATAAAGCGACCCGGCATACCATACCGCCTGATCATGCAGTGCTTTCATAAAAAAGAACACTGTCACAACAGAAAACAAAAAGAAAATCGTCCGATAGGTTCCGCTCCCGAAAATCCACTGCATCAGTTTTACCACATAGCGGAAACCGATTTCATAAGGCACCGGTCTTCCTAAGGAAATCAATTCAAAATTGTCCCGATAAACCCAATAATCCGCCCCGATTGCCACTCTGCAAGCGGATACACCTGCAAGCAAACCATAGACCCCGATCATGGCCGCCAGATTTTTCGCCTGCCTGTTATCATAAGAATACGGCATCCGACCGCTTATATATCCCGGCACATACGCCTGATTCCGTACAAAACAGGCAATGGCAACGGTAAATAAAGTAAGGAACACATAAAATAAAGCGCTGGTATCCATATTTAATCCTCATTAAAAGCAATTTGTTTTCACTATTTTATAACTTTTCCTTTTATCCCCGCAAGCATCCAGTCAAAAGCCTGCTTTCTTCCTACCTGCGTACACATCTTACCGCCATGCGCCAAAAGGAACCGCACCGCCATAGGCAATGCCAGAGAATGGTAGAGATACCGGTATAATACTCCTCGGTCATAGAAAAACTTCCGGTTATAGCCCTGAAACCAGGTGGACTCTCCGGCTCTTTCCCATCCGATGGAAACCGGAGCCGTATAAACTTTAAATCCCTTTCGGATCAGTTCCATCAAAAACAGACTGTCTTCTCCGTTGCTGTATCTTGCGCCGCCGCCGAACAAAAGAGAAAACATAATTCCACTGTCAAGCAGGCTTTCCGTCCTTATGGCAAAGCTGACCGCTCCGTATCTTCCGCAATTGTACCATCTGACCCTTTTTCTTTCGGTAATCTGATAGGTCTGTCTGTCTTTTTCCACATCTATCTGAAACAGGATCATATCGGCCCGGGGATTTTTGGCAAATTCTTCTGCAATCTGCTGCGCATACCCTTCCCGATAACAGATATCTTCATCGGAAAAAAGGCAGATATCCCTATCCGCCTTCATAATCGCCTGATTGCGGCTGCGCCCGACGCCTCTTTCCGCGCAGGAATAAAACCGCACTCTGTGTCCCTTCCGTTCCATCTGTTCATATCCATACCTGTCACACTGGTTGATTACTACCGCATCCGAATCAAGGTTCATCTGCTCCGCCAGTTCTTCAGGTTCCCGGTTCATGGCTGCAACCAGAACCTCAACCTGCAGCTTTTCCTTTTTTTCGATCATCTACCACTCCTCATTTCTGAGCGACTTTGTTGCGAAGGCAAGCTAAGCCCCAATAATCCCTATCATTTTCTCCGAAGTTTCCGAGCCGGCAGGTGATAATATCTGCGCAGCAGCCATTCATCTGCCCCGCACAGCAGAAAAGCATCCGGCAGTCTGTCCTGAACCTTTAAATAATTAAGGATCCATTCCATTCTGCTGCCTGTTCCTTTCCCATAACGCACTGCCAAGATCAGAACATCCGGACTTTTCAGTTTCTCGGCCTGTTCTGCTTCCGTGATTTCCTCTCCAAGCGGAATCCAGCGAATCGTTTTCCGGTCTGGTACAGCCTTTTTCAAAGCTTCCAGCGTCTCTGTTTCAAACTCCTGCGTGTCCCAGAATAATACAGCCGCATTGTCTGCCTTATCTGCCTCTTCCAGAACATGACCTATATTTGCCGCAAAGTCCTGTCCGTGAATGGTTCCGAGAGTCTTAATCCCAAAGCGCTTCGATGCGGCGATCGGCAGCCGGATACTGTCATCTCCCAGTTCCCGGATTGCCAGAAAGACCACTGTCAGAAAACAGGTTACAACCGCAGCCAACACACAGGCATGAAGCGGTCTGGCTTCTGTATAACGATTGGCTTTTATCGCCGGGTCTACCAGGCGGATGTTGTCTATCCCTTTTTGGGTTGCGGCAAAATCTTCCATGCTTTTTTCCACGGCAGCTGCAAGACGCAGGCTCAAATCCGGATCCGGCGTGGTGACTTTGGTATCCGGCATCCGTAAATCCATCTGCAGGTCGGCAGACAGATACTGCTTCATTGTCTCCCGTTCAATTTTTTCTTCCGGCATTCCCTCCAGATGGGCGTATAAAAGATCCAGAAATTCTTTGGTATCCATCCACTTGTTCCAGGTCGTACCGTTAATGTACGTATATTGATTACCGGTCACAGGATCCAACGCATATTCGATCTGGTAAAGGCTTTGCGCCCGGTAAGCAGGTCCGGGCAAAATAACATACTTTAAATAATAGCCGCCTCCGAACAGGATAATTCCCGCTAAAGTAATCCCTGCAATCAGCCACTTCTGCCGCCACAACCGCAAAAGCAGAAGCCGCATGTCAAACGGTTCCTTTTCATTGCTTACTTTATCCATTAATCTGCCTTTCATTTCTTCTCGTTTCTTTTATCATATTCTTCCTTAAATGCAGTAATCTGTTCGCTTTCCACGCCTTCCGTACTGTCCGGCCAGAACAGGATTTTCAGGGTAAGAAGCATCAGCTTTAAATCCAGCCAAAGCGAATAATTTTCAATATAAGTCAGATCCAGCTTTAATTTATCGTAAGGCGTTGTATTGTACTTTCCGTAAACCTGTGCATAACCTGCCAGTCCTGCCTTGACCTTCATACGGTAAGCAAACTCCGGCATGATTTCCACATACTGGGCAATAATCTCCGGGCGTTCCGGCCTCGGGCCGATAAAAGACATATCCCCTTTTAAGATATTGATTAACTGGGGCAGTTCGTCAATTCGAACTTTCCGTATAAAACGGCCGATAGGCGTAATCCGGTCATCGTTCTTTTTCGCCAGCCTTGCCACTCCGTCTTTCTCCGCATCGGTACGCATACTGCGGAATTTCATAATTTGAAACTCTCTGCGTCCTTCCGTACAACGGATCTGCTTGTACAATACAGGGCCTCCGTCATAAAGCTTGATGGCAATTGCCGCAATCAGCATAATCGGGGACGCAATTACCAGCAAGAGCAATGAACAAATAACATCCACACAGCGTTTGATAAACCGCTGCTCCATGGTCATACAATACTCCCTGGTAAGAAGAATGGGTGTATCAAATAAATGAAGTTCTTCCGCACCCAGCAAAATAACATCGGAAATCTTCGGCATAATGTAAATTCGAATTCCGTGCGCATAGCAGAATTTCAGGAGTTTGTTTCTTTCCTGGGATGAAATGTCCCAGAGCACAACCGCATCATATTCTTCTTTTTCACAGCCGCTTATAATCCTTTGTTCCAGCTCCTCCTGTCCTGCATCTGCCTGCAGACAGCCGGCGATAATATACTTGTCTGCTCTGCTTTCGAATTTTCGCCTGATATCTTCAATAGGCCGTCTGCCGTGAATGACCAGAAGTCTTCTGGGCGGAAAAAGTTTTTTATAGACTCTGTCTGCAAAGGTCGTCCAAATCATCACGGCAAACATCTGCACTAACGTCATGACAATAAAAGGCCAGGGCACAAAAGCCTGCGTTACCATCAAAGACATCTGGGCATAAGTAAACAGATTCACAAGAAGAGTGGCAAAAACCTGGGAAAATACCACTTCCGTATTTTTCAGGTAGCCGATTTTCAATCCGCCGTACATATTGGAAAAGAAAAAAAGCATGGCGCCATATACCACAAACTGAAGCAGATATCCGTTAAACCAGTAATTCAGATCAATCAGCAAATCCAGGCTCGGATAAAAACTGTGCAAATAGAAATATGTAAAAATCCATATTTCCAGTGCCAGACAAATCCCTGCAAAGCTTAAATTTACCAGACGTTTAAAAGAATTTCTCTTCTTTACTTTCATCATTCCAGGACTATGGTTCACCCCGATTTCCTCCCTGCGGTTCCACATTTATGTTCCCATATCGGTTGGGTTGTTATCAGTATACCACACTTTCTAAAAAAGTTACAGTCTTCTTTTTACGGCTCGCACCGCCCAGAAGCAAAAATAGTAAGCACTTTGAAAAACAGAGAGTTTTTCCGCTTTCCGGTAAAGATTCCAGATCCTGCGAAGCGCCTCTATTTTATTGGAAGAGAGCGTTTTGCCGGCTCTCCTGTAAAATACCAGATTTTCGTCCAGTCCCCATGCAAAAAAGCCCTGCCGCAGCACTCTCCACCAAAGCGCTGTATCCTCGCTTTTGATCTGTGGCATGTACAGTTCTTCTTTCCCGATAAGGGATGTATCAAACATCACCGTGGATGTAAAAATCGTTGTATTTTTCAATGCGTCCCGGTATCCCATTTTTTCCGGTACCCGAACTACTTTTCCGGTGCCGTGGCCGAATTCATCCGCGAATTCATATCCGGTAAAACAAAAAGCTGCGTTTTTTTCTTCCAGAAATTTCAACTGATGGGAAAGCTTCTCCGGCTTCCAGAGATCATCCGCATCCAAAAAAGCAATAAACCGGCCTTTTGCTTCCTTAACCCCTCGGTTTCTGGCTTTTGCGGCACCTGCATTTTCCGGCTGGTAAATCAGGCGGATCCTTTCTTCCTTCTGTTTTTCACAATAAGCTTCCAGCAAGCGATCCGTACCGTCCGTACAACCGTCCAAAACGAGGAGAAGCTCCCAGTCTGTATAGGTCTGTCTTCTGACGCTTTCAACTGTTTCCTCTATAAACTTTCCGGCATTGTATACCGGCACGATAATGCTTACAGTTCTGTTATCCATACCAACTCTGTCCTTATTTTCCTATAATGTGAAGAAGCAGACCTCATATCCGTTTATGACTTCTCTCTTCATCGCAATTCCCATAGCAAGCGCCGCTTCTTCTATCTGTTTAAGCAGGCTGCCTTCGTTCTCTGCGTCTTCCGCATTTCCGTCATTCTCCGTGTTCTCACTTGTTTGCTGCCGTGGAAGCACCATACAGTTTACTCCTCTTTCCAAGGCGGCTCGAACACAGGCTGTCGTTGTCTCTTTGCCGGCTCTGTAGTCTTCTTTTTCCATCCATTCATACATGGCACGGATTGCGGTATCGTAGGAGTCATACGACCATGCATTCAATGCCTGATCCCACAGGTTTCGTCCGTATATCAGGCAGATTTCCGCATCCTTTGCTCTGACATCTTTAAGGATCTCTTCCGGCGCCCACAGACAGATTTCTTCTACCGCATTTTCCTTCAAAGCAGGCGCTGCCGCCGCAATCCAGCATTCCTCATTACCCTCGCCGATACTTTTCTGCCCTTTCCCCTCCTGAAGACTTTGCGTCCGGATTTGTCTCCAAACCGGCCGGCTTAAATTGCCGCACAGGCATAAAAGCAAAAGACAGGCTGCTACTGCTGCAATTCTTTTTTTCCCAGAGACTTTTGTAAGAATACACGCTGCTGCCGCCGCAAGGATGCCCGTAACCGGTACCAGTCCGAACAGATCGGCATAATCATAATAGGCAGTCTGATATTTCATAAGGAACGCCGCAGTGACAGGGCAGATAACGCAAAATGCGCTTAACAGTGCATAGCAAAAAAACAGCTTCCGGGACTGTGTTTTCCCGGTTTTGTTCCCGTTATCCGCCAAACTTTCCGAAAGCAAAAGAAAACCTGCTCCCGCCAGAAACAGTACTGCGTATTTTCCTGCCGTAATATATTGCTGCCAGCCTTCTGCCGCTCGTTTACTCCATTCCTGCATGTTTACTCCATTCCTGCATGTTTACTCCATTCTGCAGATACTCTTCCTGCTTTTATCGCTTTTTTCCGAGACAGGCTCTGCCCAACCATAAAACAGCAAAGAAAACAGTTGCGGCAAAACACAGCCCCAGTCCGTACCACGTCCAGACAATGCAGGCTTCCGCCAAAAGGAAAATCCACAAAAGCTTCCACTTTTTTTCCAGACACAGACAAATGGTAACCGGGAGCAAAATGCCGGAACGGACAGCACTTCCGCGGAAAGCTCCATGGAGCAGCAAGAATGCATCCGTCTTCGTCCCGTAATCTCCTAACCAGATTACCAAACTGACAAACAAAAGAAAAACTGCCTTTTTCAGACGACTCTCCGGAAACAGCACTGACCCAAGCCATGCATAAGCCAGATAAGAATACAGAAGCACAGCTGCCGGAAGAACATGGCATACTACCTGCTCCGGATCCAGTCGGAAAATACTGCTTAAAGCTCCGTAAAAAAATGGCAGGCAAAGTATTTTAAGCCGCATGGGCATTCCGGTCTCATAGGGCAGGCCGGTCAGGGGATTTACCTGATAGATCTGATCAGTCTTAAGAAAAGTATTAACCGTCTCCAGCGTCATATCCCCGCTTACATCCTGTATTTTTCCCGAGAAGACTAAAATCAGCTGCAATAAAACCGACACCCCGAACAGTAAAAAAATAAGACATTCCGCTTTGGACAGTTTCCCTTCACCGGATTCCGGTAATTTTCCTTTTACCTTCCTGAAGTAACAGAGTTCCCAGATCAAAAAAAGAAGGCAAAACAAAAAGAGTGCTGACCCGAAAAGGAGCACACTTGCCGAAAAGGAAAGACCGGCAAGAATTCCCGCAAGATTTGCCATCTCTGCCAATCCGATGCAGGCAGCGCCTCCCGTCAGCAGCGACTGCGCTGTCCGTGCTGCTCTGCCGGACCTCCCTGTCTCTTCTGTCTTTCCTTTTTTTCTGTCTAAAATTCTTATGATTCCTTTTCCCAAAAGATAAGGAAATACGAATATTGCAGCCCATAACAGCAACGTCATCTGTTCCCATACTCTCTTTCTGTCTAAAGCTGTCTGCAGCCGTTCTTTTACAAGACGGATTTGCCGCAGACAATGCTATTTTAGCATATTTTGACTTTTTCCACAAGAATGATTGTCTGAACTGTTAATAAAAAAGCTGTGGCTACCCTGCATGCAGTTTTCACGTTGCAGGACAATCACAGTTTCTCTATCTCCTGATTAAGGGGTATTTTTTACATGGCTTTGATATCCAGTCTGATCTTATCAGCTATTCTGGCTATGTATTCACTGTTTGTCGGTCTGTTCTTCCCTGACAGAGAAGAATAACCAAATAACTTTTCAAATGTATCCGCATTTCCTCGCATCCATGAAACTTCAATGGCATTGCGAATTGCCCTTTCTACTTTCTGATCCGTTGTCTTGAAATGCTTTGCTATCACCGGATAAAGCAGCTTTGTCACACTGCTTACAGCTTCCATATCTCTTCCGGACAGCATAATCGCATCCCGTAGATAATGATAACCTTTCAAATGCGCCGGAATCCCCATGTCCAACATAACGTTAGTAACGTAACGCTCCAATTCATTGTCTTTTACTGTTGTAATCTCCATAACGAAATACAATCCCCTTCCTTATCTGCATCTTCATCATCCCATACATTTTTTCTATATGCTATCATAGCATATTCTCTTTATTCCTTAAAGTTATTTTCACCGCAGGTTCAAACAGATTCCCCCGCGAATTAAGGCTTTTTTACGTTTTTCTGCTTTTTTCCTGTTTTCCCTCCCATTTATACCTCTTCTTTTATAATATAAATCGGGCGGTTTTTCACTTCCATATACATTCTGGCCAGATATTGCCCTACGATTCCCAGACAGAACAGCTGTACTCCGCTTACCAGAGAAATGATACAAACCAAAGACGGCCATCCCGAAACAGGATCTCCGAAAATCAGCTTCCGGACAATGGTGAACAAAATCATTATAAAGGCCAGAATACAAAATAACCCTCCCATGAAAGAAGCAATGGAAAGCGGTACAGTGGAAAACGCCGTAATGCCCTCTATGGAATAAACAAACAGTTTCCAGAAATTCCACTTTGTTTCTCCCCTGGCACGTTCGATATTTTCAAACTCCACCCATTTTGTTTCAAAACCAACCCACCCGAATATCCCTTTGGTAAACCGATTGTATTCCTTCATAGACAAAATCGCATCCACCATCTGGCGGGTCATCAGCCGGTAATCTCTTGCTCCATCCATCATCTCCGTTCTGGAAATTTTCTTCATAAGACGATAGAACATTCTGGCAAAAAAGCTTCTGACCGGAGGTTCTCCCAACCGGTTCACTCTCCTGGTCGCCACAGAATCATAGCCCTCTTTCATGTATTCAAACATCTCCGGCAGCAAAGCCGGCGGATCCTGTAAATCCACATCCATAATTACCACATAATCCCCACGGGACTTCTGAAGCCCCGCATACATCGCTGCTTCCTTTCCGAAATTGCGGGAAAAAGAAATCAAATGGACTCTTTCGTCCCGCTCTCTTATTTTTTTTACTTCTTCCGCCGTATGGTCTTTTGAACCATCATTTATGTAGAGAAGCTCCGGCTCTATCTTCTCTTTTTTCAAATACTCCTCATTCTTCATAAATTCCCGGTAAAAAGGGAATACATTTTCTTCCTCATTATAGCACGGTATGATCACGCTCAGTACACTCATAATTACCTCCGCCCTGATGACTGAAGTACCATCATCTTTGCCTACATCTTTATTATTACAGTATACTATCAGAAAGTAACATCCGCAACAAAAATTTTTCTGTGAAAATTTTTTCCGCAACAAAAATAGTGACGTTTCCATTCATTTGTGATATACTGATGTAAATAACTTTTTTTCGGAAAGAGAGGATTAATCATGAGAAAAATAAAACTATGGCTGCTGGCCGCCGCAACCTGCATGGTGCTGACAGCATGCGGCAATAATAGCGGAACCCAGCCCGGAATTCTGGAGCCGGAAACGATTACAAAGGAATCCACCGTTTCTTCCTCCGAATCGCCCGCAGCTTCTTCCGATAACACCGCGGCTTCTTCTGAAACACTCCCTGAAAGTACGGATGACTCGGTTCCTCCTAAGGAAGGCATGGTCAGAAGCAGACTTACCAATGAATGGGTAGACTCCGATGTTGCTTACATGCGTCCTATCGCTGTAATGACACCAAACGAAAGCGCCGCCATCCCTCATTACAACCTGTCTCAGGCTTCTATTATCTACGAAGCGAATGTAGAAGGCCGCATGACACGTATGCTTGCCATCTATGAAGGCTGGGACAAGCTGGATAAAATCGGTAATATCCGTTCCTTGCGTGCCTATTATGCATACTGGGCGCTGGAATGGGATGCCTTCATTGTTCATTTCGGCGGTCCGTTCTTTGTAGATGAAGTTCTGGCAAAACCGGATGTCCAGGACATCGATGGCAATAAGGGTGCTGATGCTTCCGCCTTCTTCCGCACAAATGACCGAAAGAGACCGCATAATGCTTATGCAAACGGAGCTAATTTAAAAACATTGATCGAGAAGAAGAACTTTTCTTTAAATTACAGAGGACTGTCTGATGAGGAACATTATGTTTTTACCTCTAAAGCAAATCCGAATACCTTGGATCAGTACGCAGATGCCAAAAGTGCTCTTAAAATCGATATGTCTTCCTGTTATCCTCTGACACGCTGCTATTTTGAATATAACGAGGAAGACGGTTTATATTACCGTTTCCAGCATCTGTCCGGTTCTACCGAAGGTCCGCACATTGATGCAGTAAACGGAGAACAGCTTACTTTCAAAAACATTCTGGTTCAATATACAAAATACGAAGAGCTCGGTGACGGCTATCTGGCATTCCAGTGCCATGATTCCACACGGGACGGATGGTTTTTCACCAATGGCAAAGGCATCCATGTAAACTGGGAAAAGACCACTGACTTCGGTGCTACCCGCTATTATGATGATAACGGAAATGAAATCACTCTGAATACCGGAAAGACAATGGTCCTGATTGTTGAAGAAGGCGACAGCTTTACCTTCAACTAACCGGCAAATTCATTTATCGAATTTACTTATCGATTTGTTGAAAATTTAAATGATAAGATGCCAAATGCCACTGTAATTTTTATGGAATTACGGTGGCATTTTTTTCATACTTCTATCTTTTTAAAGTATCCTCATTGCAACAGCAGACTGCCTCGTCCGACTTACATCGCCTTTACTCTCCGAGTCCGCTTTCCACTGCATTAACCAGCGTCTTCAATGCTTCCTCCTCGTCTTCTCCGTCACAGATCAGTTCGATTTCATCTCCGCTTTTGACACAGGCACCCAGCACGCTGAGTACACTCTTTGCATTTGCTGTATTCTCCTTAAAAGAAAAAGTAATCAGCGACTTAAACTGCATTGCTTCCTTACACAAAATTCCTGCAGGCCTCAGATGAAGTCCGGTCGGATTTTTAATTATCACTTTTTGCCTAACCATTGCTTTTTACCTCCACTAACTCTATTCATTTCCATGCCTGTTTTCTTCCGGATAACTGAATCTTACCCAGGCATTTAAAGTTCCTTCCTGCCTCACTCCATCCGGCAATTCAAATATTACAGGTATATAGTAGGTGCCAGGTGCGATCTGAGTCATGTCCTGATCTGCCATCCACTGTGCAACATCAATTTTTCCCGTAAGTGCATCTTCACTGATCTGCATAATATCAGCCCGCAATCCACGCACAATCAGGTCATAAACTTCTCCTGCTGCCGCTGTTTCAATTTCCACGCCGTCCGGTACATTTTCAACCGTAATACGTTCTGACTTAATCCGAAACTGCGTCTCTATTTCTTTTTGTATTTCTACAGTCACCTGGACATTTCCGGTTCCGCCATCCTGAGAAATCTGCGTACCGGGCGGCAGATAATTTTTGATATTATACTCTGCTTTTAAATCACTGTTTCTTCCTGAAATATCCAGAATGTCACCGCTCACTACAATTTCACTGATACTATCCATCACTGTTTTGGTCCCTGCCAGAGAAATTTCCGCAGGATCGCTGGTGATATTGCCTGTTGCTGCATAACCCGAGGCAGGCACCCCTGTCACCTCATATTGAATCGGTATAAGTCGTATAGGAAGTACCTTAATTTCCAATTCTGTACTGTACAGACTCTTCTGCACCAGATTCTTATCCAGCAAATTGCCTGCATCATCATACAGTTGAATTGCCTGTGTCGTCTTAATATCGGAATCACTTCCTGCCAAATCCTGTGTTACAGCTGCATAAGAAACCCGAGCTACTTTGCTTGCAGCGCCGGTAACAGTAACCATATTCTGACCAGTCTTCGCTTCTCCCAATTGATAGCCTTCTTTAATCTCTCCAGTGGTATTGATTCGAATGCGGACATTCTTGCTGGTCAAAGATTCAACCTGCAGTTCCACCTGCATACTGGCTTCATCCTGCGTTACTTCCAGAATATCTTTGGAGAACCTGGAAGCTATTGTAATCTCAATCGGAATGGTATTGGTTTCCGGATCCAGATTTTTAAAATCCGCCGTTGCCGTTATTGGTGTCGCACTGTTTTTCATTTCATCAATAACCTGCTGCGGCGCCTTAACGGTAACCTTTTTCACCTCATCCGTATCATTCAGGATTTCATAAACCTGATTCTGATCCTGCAGAATATCTTCGTTTAAAAACTTAACGGATATATCCGTAAAGGTGCCAATTCCGGGCGGATTATCCATATAAACTACCATAATCCATAAGCCAAAGGCGATCAAAAAAGCAATGAGCTTCCATCCCCAGTTTTCCAGTAATTTCTTCTTCATCTAGGTTTTGCTCCTTCCTTTAAAGATACGCTTCGTCTTCTCGGGCTCTGCATCTTTATTCTGTGTGGGCTTCAATTTTGCCTTCAATTGCTCCATATTCTCAACTTCTTCCAGTTTTCCCTTATAGGCAATGCTGATTTTCCCTGTCTCTTCTGACACAATTACCGTCAGAGAATCCGTCACTTCACTGATTCCCACTCCTGCACGATGCCTGGTTCCCAGTTCCTTGCCAAGGTTCATATTATCTGACAAAGGAAGGTAGCAGGTTGCCGATACGATACGATTTCCATGAATCAGCACTGCGCCGTCATGCAGAGGCGTATTGTGCTCAAAAATATTAATTAATAGCTGACTGCTGACAATCCCATCCACATCAATTCCGGTTCGCTCATAATCCGCCAGAGAATCCTCCGCTTCAATCACGATCAAAGCTCCCGTACGTACTTTCGACATTTCTACACAGGCCTTTGCGATTTCATTTACCGTTTTATCAGAATAGTTTTCATCTGTCTTTTTTCGGGAATCTATGGAAAATACGGAATAGAGAACATTTTTCTTTCCAAGTTCCTCCAGCACTTTCCGTAATTCCGGTTGAAGAACCACTATGACTGCCGTTGCCGCAAATGTCATGACATTAGAAGCAATCCACAAAATAGTATTCATTTCCAGAATTTTGGCAATTAAAAGAAATACTAAAATTACAATCAAACCTTTAAGCAGATACCAGGCTCTGCTGGTCTTGATCCAAATAATAATATGGTATACCAAAAAAGCGATGATCAGTATCTCTATCAGATCACCTATTTTCATATATGAACGTATGCCCTTAACGGTATCCAGGCTATCCATCAACTGTTGCATCACTTTTCTGCCCTCTTATCCTGACTCTCTGTTTTTCTGTTACGGATCCGGATTTTTATAACCGTTCCGATCCCCTTTTTTGAATTCCATTATACTCCCGGATATTACAGATCTTCAAAATCATCATATTCCTGAGATGCATCCTCCACCATATTGCTGTTGATTGATACACTTTTGGAACTGCCTGTTGATCTGTTTCTGTAATTCCTGCTATGCAGATTTTCCTCTTCGCCGTTCTGTCTGCGATTTACAGAAGTCCGTTCTGTGATTACAGATCTGCTGCCGCCGGCCGTTCTGTGAAAATCGCTTTGGTATCTTCGCTGGGAATTGATCTTCTTTACGGTTTTCTGTGCCGCCGCAACATTCATCTTGGGAACTGCTTTGACATAATAGTAATATTCGTCATCTTCAAACTGAACTTTTTCTGTTCTGGTATAATCCACGCAGAAGAAAAAGAATTGCAGAACCACCGCCACGATCATGGCAAGCAAAGTACCGAAAATTGCTCCCGGAATGGACATATTGGTATCGAAGATCAGGTCTCCCACCAAAAGCACTACCAGATCAACGACTCCTCCTGCCGCCGCCGCAATCATCCAGGCATAGTCTATAGACATTCTCCGGATCAGATATACGACCGCAACTGTAATGAGAAATGCAGCGATCATAACCAGCATGGTCTTATTGTCAATCAAGCCGTCTATCATCAACCGCAGTTTTGCTGTCGTTTCATCCGCCTTCATACTGCTGATTGCCTGGGCATTGGATACCGCCTGATAAAACACATAATAAATCAGAACACCGCAGCCAATTGTAATTCCGGAAGCCGGTGCCAATAAAAGTCCTGCTGCAATCGGCAGAATGTAAGGAATTTTCAATGTCATAAGAAGCGGTGTCAATAGAAGTAAAATGCTTCCTTTGGGATGAAATCCAACTACCAAAAGCAATACAACCAGATAAATACACAAAGCAACCAATGCTGTTTCCATAGAAAGCGCATACAAATGCAGCAAGCCGAACAATCCTGCAAACAGGGTAATGCATCCTATCGGTAAAAAAGAACACAGCAAAGAAACAACCAGTACAATTGCCAGACTATCCAGCCTTTCCATATAGCCCATTCTGCCGTTTTCCAGCGTCAATGTAAAAAATGCCAGGAGAAACTTCAGAACAGGATTAATAAATACATCGTTTTTGCTGTAGAATGCCTTCAGTTTTTCTCTCAATTCAAGTAAACTACTCATTTTTTCCGTCCTTTCGGATATTCTTGTTACTGTTCAATAACATATTCTCTTCTTTATTGATACAGCGAACTTAGTTTTTTCAAATTTTCGTAATATTTCTTAAGGCTTTTCTTTGCCCTTGTATATCTGGCTGAATAAACCAGATAAGCAATTATACCATATGCAACTACCGCAAGCCCGAACAATACAAGCGCCTTTTTGGAAAGAGCAAGCAAATCCATTTTGTAAATTTCCTGCATTAAGTTCTCAAAATCATAAAAGATGACAAGGGCAAATACAATGGCAAACGCAATGGCAGCTCTTACTACCGCTTTGATCACCTGCATGCTGATATAATCCCCACGGAAATAATTACCGATCTCCATATTTTTCTTTCCTTCATTCTGTTCATAAGATGCCATATGAGTCATCAATATAATCTTATCCTCGTTAAGCATGCTGCCTCCTTATATACCGGTTCCACAGGCCAGAGTTAAAAAATACACCTTTTGCGTTCCAACCTTCTTAAGTTCCGCCGCGACTGCATCGATTGTACTTCCTGTGGTATAGATATCGTCAATAATCAATACTACTTTTAATTTTACATCATTTTGCGCAATATGGAAAGCATTTTTCAAATTATTTTGCCTTTCAGTGGGATTTAACATTTTTAAAGGTCTGGTATCTTTCTGTCTGCGCACCAGCTTATCATAAACAGGAATTCCCGTATGCTTTCCGATCACCTTCGCCAGAAGAAGCGCCTGGTTGTATCCGCGCTTTTTATATCTCTTGCGGTGTAATGGCACCGGAACCAGTCCGTCCGGTCTCACCTGATCCAGAAATCCTTTCAGACAATGTGCTGCTTCCTCTCCATAAAAGTCTGCATATTCTCTCCTGCCTCCGTATTTAAAGCGGTAAAGCGACCCTGCGATGCTCTTATATTCATAAAGCGCACGACCTCTGATATAGTTGTGGCTGCGTCTGGCACAATCTCCGCAATACTCTTTCTCTTCTTCTCTCAATCTTTTCCCGCATTTCATACACCATGGCTGTGTTATATACGTAAGTTTCTTGAAACATTCCAAACAAATTTTTTCTCCGAAAGGTGCTATTTCATCGCACACAGGACACCTTCTCGGAAAAAGAAGCTGCAAAATCCACTCTCTTACTGTCATTCTTCCCCTTTATCCCTTTTCCGGTTTTCTTCGTTCCTTCTTTATCCTCTTCTTTGTTCTTTCTTTATCTTCCTGGTTCTTCTTTATCTTCTTGGCTCTTTCCTTCTCCACGGCTTCTGTTATTGATTTGTGTTTGCCGGCCGCAACTCTTGCATATTTTCCCGGGTCATGTATTCCAGGATTCTTTCTTTCAATGCCGTAAACCGCCTGTTTTCTTTTTCATTTGCAATCATTCCGCGGACCGCAGCACTGCTCCCCAATATGGTTACACAACTTTTTGCCCTGGTAACCCCCGTATACAAAAGATTCCGGTTAAAAAGCATCTTCGGACCGCTTAAGATAGGCAGAATAACCGCCGGATATTCACTTCCCTGAGACTTATGAATGGTAATCGCATAAGCAAGTTCCAACTCTTCCAACGCGGAAAAAGAATACGTCACCCTTTTTCCATCTTCATATTCTACCGTCAGTTCGGAAATGCTTTCATTGATTTTGAGAATCTTTCCCATGTCCCCGTTAAACACTCCGACACCGGTATCCACTGTAATCCCGTATTTGCTTACGATCTCCCATTCCAGCTGGTAATCATTCTTTATCTGCATCACCTTATCCCCTTCCCGGAATACGGTAGTTCCTGACTGATACTCTTTTTTGGAAGGGTCCGGAGGATTCAGATACTTCTGCAGAATTGTATTCAGCGTTTCCGCTCCCAAGCCTCCCTTTCTCATGGGCGTCAATACCTGAATATCAAAGGGATCCGCCTTTACATAACGGGGCAATTTTTCCCGTATCAGCAGAATCATATGTTTATAAATAACATTGATGTCGCTTCTTTCCAGCAGGAAAAAATCTTTACTCTTATTATCGAAAGAGATCTGCTCTCCTCTATTAATATGGTGAGCATTCACAACGATATCGCTCTCTTTTGCCTGCCGGAAAATTTTCTGCAGAATCACGCTGGAAAAGGCCTTGCTGTCAATGATATCCCGAAGGACCTGACCGGGGCCGACGCTGGGCAGCTGATTAACATCCCCCACCAAAATCAGCCGGGTTCCCGGCACCACTGCTTTTAGCAAAGAAGCAAACAGCGGCAGATCCACCATAGACATTTCATCAATAATAAGGACATCCGCTTCCAATGGATTATTCTCATTTCTCTCAAAATGTGCTTTATGCCTTTTTTCTTCTGCCAGATCGCCGTTCAATTCCAGCAATCTATGTATTGTCCGCGCTTCATAGCCGGTAGCTTCTGTCATTCTTTTTGCAGCTCTTCCGGTAGGTGCCGCCAGCAAAATATCCAGCCCCTCTTCTTCAAAGTAGCGAATCATCATATTGATCGTGCTTGTTTTTCCGGTTCCCGGCCCGCCGGAAAGAATAAATACGCCTCGCTTTACACATTCCAGGACAGCCTTCTGCTGCAGCTCATCCAACTCCATATGAAGTTCCTTTGCAAGCTGTGCGATTTTCGCAACAACCTTCTTTTCTTCCTGATCCGGGAATGTCAGATCCAGATCATGGAGCATCGCGGCGCATCGGCACTCCGCATAATAATAGGATGCGGCAAAAACTGCCTGCTCCTTTACGACAATCTTCCTTTCCATCATCAGATTATCGATCTGGGGACGAATCGCCTCCTGCTCCACATTAAGGAGTTCTTCTCCCCGATCCAACAGATACAGCATCGGCAGATAACAATGCCCTTCCCCCACTGCCTGCTGCAAGAGATACAGAATGCCGCATTGAATCCGGTATTCCGAATCGGCATGAATTCCGATTCTTCCCGCAATTTCATCAGCGGTCTTAAACCCCACTCCGGCAATATCTTCTGAAAGCTTATAAGGGTTCTGCTTTAAAATTCCGTACAGTTCCATACCGTAGGTGTCAAATATTTTCGCTGCAAGGTTATTGGAAATGCCGAACTCCTGAAGATAAACCAGCGCCTGGCGCATTTCCTTTTTTTCTTCCACCTGCACGGCAATTTCTCTGGCCTTGCGCTCGCTGATTCCTTTGATCTCAGCCAGCCGCTCCGGCTCCTCTTCCAGAATCCGGAACGTATCTTCTCCGAATCGTTTTACAATCCGGGCCGCCAGAGAAGCCCCTACGCCTTTTATCGCTCCGGAACCCAGATACCTTTCCATGCCGATTCTGTCTTTCGGCTTTGTAATCTGATATTCCGTAATTTTAAACTGGCTTCCATAGAGTTTATGCTCTATGATTTCTCCGCGGGCATTGATATTCTCTCCTTCCGACAAGCCTCTGCAGATTCCCACACAAGTGATTTCCTCGTCCTCTGCTACCAGATTAAAGACGGTATACCCGTTTTCCGCATTCTGAAATATAATGTGCTCCACATAACCATTTACCGTTTCCATGCCGTTCCCCAAATTGCTTTTTCGTAACCGTTGTGCAAAACTATCCTATGATAGACTGCCCCTGTACTTTCGGTTAATACAATAAACGGCTGCCGGAACAACGGCAGCCATTTGCCTTATACTTTATCATCAGTCTCTGGCATATCCGGCCAGGAATTCCACATATTTACCTGTACCGATCGCAACTGCCGTCATGGGATCTTCCGCCGTCATGGTATTGATGCCTGTCTTAGCGGAGATCAGATCCTCCAGTCCGCGCAGCAGGCTTCCGCCTCCTGTCAGGACAATACCCCTATCTGCGATATCTGCTGCCAGTTCAGGCGGTGTCTTCTCCAGTACACTGTGGATCGTCTCTACAATCTGCGCAGTCGTTTCCTTTAATGCCTCTTCAGTTTCCTCGGAGGAAACCTTTACGGTCTTAGGAAGACCGGTAACCAGGTTACGGCCCCGCACATCCATATAATCCGGCTCTGTTCTCTTATAGCAGGAACCGATCTTGATCTTCAGATCTTCAGCCGTTCTTTCTCCAATCAGGAGATTGTGCTTTTTTCTCATATAACGGACAATCGCCTCATCGAAATCATCACCGGCAATCTTAATGGAGGCGCTGACAACCGTTCCGCCTAAAGAAATGACAGCAATATCGGAAGTTCCTCCGCCGATATCCACAATCATATTTCCGCAAGGCTTCGAGATATCGATTCCCGCTCCGATGGCAGCCGCAATCGGCTCTTCAATAATGGATACTTCTCTGGCACCTGCCTGATAAGTAGCATCCTCTACCGCTTTCTTCTCCACTTCCGTAACTCCGCTTGGTACGCAGACCGCGATACGGGGCTTGCGGAAAGTTCTCTTCCCCAAAGCCTTCTGGATGAAATACTTCATCATCTTCTCTGTTACGGTGTAATCCGAGATAACACCCTGGCGCAGCGGTCTGACCGCCACAATATTGCCCGGCGTCCTTCCCAACATCAGCCTGGCGTCTTCTCCGATGGCTTTAATCTTATTGGTGTCTCTATCAAAAGCTACAACAGACGGCTCCTTTAATACAACACCTTTTCCTCTGATGTAGACCAAAATACTGGCGGTTCCCAAATCAATTCCGATATCCGTACACTGCATGAATTACTTACCCCTTTCTGGTGGTATTCCGTGGCATTTACAATCTTTCCGGCAGTTCTTTCACCGGATGATTGTATCCTTCTATATATATGATAGTAACCTGGTTTCTTATCCTTTAAACAAATTTATTTTCAGATGACCAAACTATATTATACATGATTCCACGCTTTTTTCATAGGGGTTTTCGGAAAAATTTAAAAACTTTTAAGTTTCCTGCTTCCTGTCCTTTTCCAGCATTCTTTTTACGTAGACTCCTGTATAAGATACAGGACTTTCCGCTACTTCTTCGGGCGTTCCTTTTGCAATTACCGTGCCGCCGTTTTCACCGCCTTCCGGTCCGATATCAATCAGATAATCCGCCGCTTTGATCACATCCAGATTATGTTCGATTACAACGACCGTATTGCCGCCGTCCGCCAGACGATGCAGAATCTCCACCAGCTTATGAACATCCGCAAAATGCAGGCCGGTAGTCGGTTCATCCAGTATATAGATCGTTTTGCCGGTACTGCGCCTGGATAATTCCGCTGCCAGCTTAATCCGCTGCGCCTCTCCTCCGGAAAGCGTGGTGGACGGCTGTCCCAGTTTGATATAGGATAAGCCTACATCATTCAGCGTTGCTATTTTTCTCTGGATAGACGGTACGTTTTCAAAAAATTTCACCGCTTCTTCCACGGTCATATCCAATACATCAAAGATGCTTTTTCCTTTATATTTGACATCCAGCGTCTCCCGGTTGTAACGTTTCCCGCCGCAGACTTCACAGGGAACATAGACATCCGGAAGGAAATGCATTTCGATCTTAATGATGCCATCGCCGCTGCAGGCTTCACAGCGGCCGCCTTTTACGTTAAAGCTGAAGCGGCCTTTTCCGTATCCTTTTGCCTTGGCATCCTGGGTAGACGCAAACAGATCCCGGATCTGATCGAACACTCCGGTATAGGTCGCCGGGTTGGATCTGGGTGTTCTTCCTATGGGAGACTGATCGATGTTGATTACCTTATCCAGCTGCTCCATCCCTTCGATCGCCCGGCACTTTCCGGGTATGCATCTTGCCCGGTTCAATTCTTTGGCAAGGCTCTTATAGAGGATTTCATTCACCAGGGAACTTTTCCCGGATCCGGACACTCCTGTCACACAGGTGAAAACACCCAACGGAAATTGCACATCGATATTCTTCAGGTTATTTTCCGCTGCTCCCCGTACGGTCAGCCAGCCGTTCGGCGTTCTTCTTACTTTCGGTACCGGAATTTTCTTTTTGCCGCTTAAATACTGTCCGGTTACGGATTCTTCCACTTTCATGATCTCTTCCGCCGTTCCGCAGGCAACCACTTCTCCGCCGTGAGATCCCGCGCCCGGTCCGATATCCACAATATAATCCGCAGCCAACATGGTATCCTCATCATGTTCCACCACAATCAGGGTATTCCCCAGATCCCGCAGACTGCGCAGCGTATTCAGCAGTTTATCATTGTCTCTCTGGTGCAGTCCGATACTGGGCTCGTCCAGAATATAGCAGACACCTACCAGACCGGATCCGATCTGGGTCGCAAGCCTTATTCTTTGTGCCTCGCCGCCGGAAAGAGTGGCAGTTGCTCTGGCAAGGGAAAGATACTCCAATCCTACGTTTTTCAAGAATCCTACTCTTGCTTTGATCTCTTTGAGGATCTGTTTTCCGATCAACTGCTGCTGCGGTGTCAGCTCCATATTCTGCACAAAATCATACAGTCTGGCAATGGAAAGGGAAGTCACTTCATAAATGTTTTTTCCGCATACCGTTACCGCCAGGGATTCCTTTTTCAGCCGCATGCCGCCACATTCCTTACAAGGTGTGATCCGCATATAGCTCTCATACTCCTGCTTCATGATATCGGAAAAAGTCTCCTTGTACTTTCTCTCCACGTTTTTGATGATGCCTTCAAAGGCTACCGGGTAAATGCCTCTTCCCCGCTGGCCTTCATAATAAACATCCACCTTTTTCCCATCTGTTCCGTAAATCAGAACCTTTTTGATTTCTTCCGGATATTGTTCAAACGGGGTATCCAGATCAAAGTGATATTCCCGGCACAGCGCCTGAAGCACCGCATTGGTAAAACTGCCCTTGTCTGCACAGGACTGCCATCCGGTCACGGCAATGGCACCCTGTTTGATGCTCAAAGACCGGTCCGGTATCATCAGATCAATGTCAAACTCCATCTTATATCCCAGACCGTAACACTCCGGACAGGCTCCGAACGGATTATTAAAAGAAAAGCTCCTCGGCTCCACTTCACTGATACTGATACCGCAGTCCGGGCAGGAAAAACTCTGGCTGAAGGTGAGCGGTTCCTTTCCCAGAACATCCACCACAAGCAGACCGTCCGCCAGGGACAGCACATTTTCAATGGAATCCGCCAGACGTCTTTCTATACCCGGTTTTACTACCAGTCTGTCCACTACAATTTCAATGGTATGCTTAATATTTTTTTCCAGCTTGATTTCTTCCGTCAGTTCATAGAGATTTCCGTCTATACGGACACGGATATACCCGCTTTTTCTGGCGCGGTCCAGAACCTTAACATGCTCTCCCTTCCGGCCTTTTACCACAGGAGCTAAGAGCTGGATTCTGGTGCCTTCTTCCAGCTTCATGATCTGATCCACCATCTGATCCACGGTCTGTTTGGCAATCTCTCTGCCGCACTGCGGACAATGGGGTGTTCCGATTCTGGCATAAAGCAAACGGAAGTAGTCATAAATCTCTGTTACGGTTCCTACGGTAGAACGCGGGTTCCGGTTGGTTGACTTCTGGTCAATGGATATGGCAGGCGACAGTCCGTCAATTCTCTCCACATTCGGCTTTTCCATCTGCCCCAAAAACTGTCTGGCATAGGAAGACAGGGATTCCATATACCGCCTCTGCCCTTCCGCATAAATCGTATCAAAAGCCAGAGAGGACTTTCCGGATCCGGACATTCCCGTTAAAACCACCAGTTCATTTCTGGGAATATCCACATTGATTCCCTTAAGGTTATTTTCATACGCGCCCCTGACTTTAATATATTCTTTGGAGCGCATCTTCTTTATTTCTTCCATTTCCCTGTTCCTTCTTCCTCTTAAACGTCTTTTTAAGCATCCGTTTCCTGCAGCTTCTGCTTCAGTTCGATCATCTGATCCCTCAAGAGGGCAGCTTCTTCAAAGTTCAGATCCGCCGCCGCTTTCTGCATCTTTTTCTGAATCTGGGCTATCCATTTTTCCAATTCCTTACGGCTCATGGATTCCGGATCCTTTTCAAACCGCACTTCTTCTTTGGCGATTTCCTTAGAGATACTGATCAGCTCTCTTACCGCTTTCTGAATCGTTGTCGGTGTGATGCCGTGCTCTTCATTATATTGCATCTGCACCTTTCTGCGCCTTTCCGTTTCCTCAATTGCCGCCTTCATGGAATCGGTAATCGTATCCGCATACATAATCACATGTCCCTGCGCATTTCTTGCCGCACGGCCGATGGTCTGTATCAATGACGTCTCGCTTCTTAAAAAACCTTCTTTGTCCGCGTCCAGAATCGCTACCAGCGTAATCTCCGGAATATCCAGCCCTTCCCGCAGCAGGTTAATTCCCACCAGTACATCAAATACATCCAGACGCATATCCCGGATAATCTGTGCACGTTCCAGGGTATCAATATCCGAATGCAGATACTTCACACGGATCCCCACTTCTTTCATATAATCGGTCAGATCCTCTGCCATCCGTTTTGTCAGAGTGGTAATCAATATCTTGTGATGTTCCGCCGTTTCCTTCCTAACTTCCCGGATCAGATCATCGATCTGTCCTTCTACAGGACGCACGGAAATCTCCGGATCCAACAGTCCGGTAGGACGGATAATCTGCTCTGCACGAAGCAGTTCATGCTCTTTTTCATACTCATTCGGCGTAGCGGAAACGAACAAAAGCTGATCAATGTGCGCTTCAAATTCCGAAAAATTCAGCGGACGGTTATCCAGAGCGGAAGGCAGACGAAAGCCGTAATCCACCAGGGTTAACTTCCGGGATCTGTCCCCTGCAAACATGCCGCGGATCTGCGGAACCGTAATATGGGACTCATCGATAATAATCAGATAATCATCCCCGAAATAATCCATCAACGTCATGGGAGGCGCTCCGGGGGGCATTCCGTTTAAGTGTCTGGAATAGTTCTCAATACCGGAGCAGAATCCTGTTTCCCGGAGCATCTCAATATCAAAGTTCGTCCTCTCCGCAATTCTCTGCGCTTCCAGCAGCTTGTCCTCTCCCTTAAAATAGCGAACCCGTTCCTCCAGTTCCTTTTCAATCTCATCGCATGCTTTCTGTATCTTCTCCGGGCTGACTACATAATGGGAGGCCGGGAAAATGGCGATGTGGTTTAACTGCGCATGTACTTTCCCGGTTAGCGGCTCCACCTGTGTAATCCGATCGATTTCATCTCCGAAAAATTCCACACGGATCAGCCAGTCTCCTCCCTGAGCCGGATAGATCTCCACTACATCGCCCCTGACCCGGAAGCATCCTCTCTGCAGATCCATCTCGTTGCGGTCATACTGGATGGCAATCAGTTCCTTTAAGACCTGCTCTCTGTCCTTAATCATTCCGGGCCGAAGAGAAACGATCATCTGCTGATATTCGTCAGGGCTTCCCAGACCGTAAATGCAGGAGACACTGGACACCACAATTACATCCTTCCTCTCGGAAAGGGAAGCTGTGGCGGACAGCCTTAGTTTTTCAATCTCATCATTAATGGAAGAATCCTTCGCAATATACGTATCGGAAGAAGGAACATAAGCTTCCGGCTGGTAATAGTCGTAGTAGGACACAAAATATTCTACCGCATTTTCCGGGAAAAATTCCTTAAACTCCCCATAAAGCTGGGCTGCCAGCGTTTTATTATGCGCAATAATCAATGTCGGCTTATTTAACTGTGCAATCACGTTCGCCATGGTAAATGTCTTGCCGGATCCTGTCACGCCAAGCAGGGTCTCGAACTGATTGCCTTTCTTAAAGCCGTCCACCAACGTCTTAATCGCCTGCGGCTGGTCGCCGGTGGGTTGATATTCAGAGTGTAGTATAAATTTATCCATACTTCTTTTTGTGCCTCCGTCTTCAAAGATGTTCAACTTCTCTTTTACATATGGACTCTTTTGGGTCCGGAAGCTCCCTGTACGCAGCTTCCGGAATACGGTCTCATTATAGCACACTGAAAAACAAAAGTACAGAAAAATCGAACTTTTGTTCTGTTTTTTTAATAAAACTTTTTAGCGGGCTATCAGTAACTCCACTCCGGCCTTGGTATAAATAAACGCTGTCTCTTCGGAAATTCCGGAATCGGTTATCATCAGATTGATATCATCGATGGACGCATAACCGGAAATGGATGTAGAGTCAAATTTTGTATGGTCAACCAGCGCTACCGTCTTTGCCGACACTTTCACACACATACGCTTCAAATCCGCCTCATAAATACTGAAATCGGTCAGGCCGTCCTCCACGGAAAATCCCCTGGCAGATACAAACGCAATATCCGTATGGATTTTCTTAAGGAGATCTTCTCCCAGAAGTCCCTCTATGGAAGCGGAAGCACTGGTTACAATTCCACCCGTTAAAATCACAGTGATTCCGGGCACATCCTTCAATGCCAACGCCAGGTGAATTCCGTTTGTAATCACGGTAAGCTCCGTAAAACCATTCAGTTTCCTTCCCAATGTATAAGCAGTGGAACTGGCATCCAGGAAAATGCACATATGATCTTTGATCATCTTTACGGCTTCTTCCGCGATTTTTTCTTTTTCCCTACTGTTTTCCAACGTCCGATCCCTGAAATCATAAGCCCGGAGCGTAAGTTCCGGCTGCGCTTTCACCTTATCACGGAAAACCGCGCCGCCGTGTGTTTTGGTAATTAGTTTATCCTTATCCATCTGATTTAAATCCGTACGGATGGTTGTTGCCGAAACGTTGAGCAATTCACTCAGTTCATTCGTTGTTGCTTTTCTGTTCTCTTTCAGATAATCCAGAATTTTTTGCTGCCTCTCCAATTGTAACATCGTATGCGTAACCGTCCCTTCCTAATTGCTACCTGCTTTCATCATACAACGAATTAAAAACATTTTCCAGTGTTTTTGTGAATGACAAATCCAAATGTTACGTTCCACACGCGCCATTCGTATAATCGAGCATTCTGTACTTCTCGCTGTTTCGCAGCTATTTTCACTGTTTTTGTTATTTTTATTTTCTTTTATTTGTTTTTACTTGCGTTTTTCTTCGTTTCATGGTATATTAAAAGCGCCAATTCAGGAAAGCGCAGTTTTGCGAATGACGCGTCTGAACGGTTATTGCCAGCCTTATCTAAAAAATCTACAGAAAGAGGGCTTTATCATGAAATTTTTTATTGATACAGCAAATGTGGAAGACATTAAGAAAGCCAATGACATGGGGGTTATCTGCGGTGTCACCACCAATCCGTCCCTGATTGCCAAAGAAGGCCGGGACTTTAAGCAGGTTATTAAAGAGATTACATCCATTGTAGACGGTCCGATCAGCGGCGAAGTAAAAGCCACTACCACCGATGCCGAAGGCATGATCCGGGAAGGCAGAGAGATCGCTGCCATTCATCCGAACATGGTTGTAAAAATTCCCATGACAACGGAAGGATTAAAAGCAGTCAAGGTTCTTAACAGCGAAGGGATCAAGACCAACGTTACGCTGGTCTTCAGTGCAAATCAGGCAATTCTGGCAGCCAATGCAGGAGCAAGCTACGTATCTCCCTTCCTCGGAAGACTGGATGATATCAGCCAGCCCGGTATCGATCTGATCCGTCAGATTGCCGAAATTTTCCGTATCAGCGGCTATAAAACGCAAATCATCGCCGCTTCGGTGCGCAATCCCATTCACGTAACGGACTGTGCGCTTGCCGGAGCTGATATTGCCACCATTCCTTACAAAGTCATCGAGCAGATGACAAAGCATCCTCTTACCGATCAGGGAATTGCCAAATTCCAGGCAGATTACAGAGCTGTTTTCGGGGATTAATTTTTCACAGATTATCAAAGAGCCGGCACTTCACGGATTCTGTTTCCGTTGAAGCGCCGGCTTCTCATATATACTCAAAAATACTCTGAATGGCATCTAATACATTAAGCAATTCGGAAACGGGTAGTCTATCCACTTTTTTATATCCCCGAACAGACAAATCAAGCAATGCAAGTTTCTCACATTGAACATATCCTCTGTTTTCTTCTGCAGTAACTAATATATGCAAAGGACCAGGTACAGACTTCTCTAAAATGGGACAACCTATAATCTCGCCGCCCGAATTAAAGAAATCCTTACTGACAATCAGTACCGAGTGTCTGACTTTCTCAATTTTAAGGATATCCCCCTGATGCAGTATATCCATCACCATACCTCTCTTCCAACAGGTTCGCCCCAATCGTATTCGCCATCAAGCATTAGTTTTCCCCCAAACTCAGCAGCACGCTCTTCCAACGTTTTATGGCGAAATGATTTTGCTAACATAATGACACCATCAGACACTGTAACATCCAAAAATTCATTTAGTGTAATACCTGCACTTTTAAGCACTTCTTTAGGGAATCTGATGCCCTGACTATTTCCCCATTCCTTTACCTGTACCTGCATAGAACATTCTCCTTTATATTTATAGTGGTATATACATAGTATATACCGCCTGTATCGAATTATCAATACTTTATATGTGTTTTTGTGTTTTTTACTTCACCAACCCTTTTAAGACTTCCACTGCCTTTTCCAGCTGGTTATCGGGGCGATCGAGACTTCCGTAGTAAGCTTCACCGTCAAATTCACATTCCACATCCGGATCGATGCCGGTTCCTTGAATGTTTTTACCGGAAGGGGTATAATAACTGCTGATAGTTACTTTCACGGCGGAACCGTCCGTCATGGGAAGCACCGACTGCACAATTCCTTTGCCGAAAGTCGTCGTTCCTACCAGTGTTCCGATGCCATAATCTTTGATGGCTCCCGCCAGAATCTCCGAAGCGCTGGCGCTGTTGCCGTTTACCAGAACCGTCATAGGCACTTCCAGCTGCTTATCACCTTCGCAGTTATAATCCGTACGGCTGCCGTATTTATCTTCCGTATAGACTATAATTCCTTTCGGAAGCATCATACCTGCGATATCTACTACCGCATCCAGACTTCCGCCCGGATTGCTTCTTAAATCCAGAACCAGTCCTTTCATACCGTTTGCTCTGGCTTCAGAAAGTGCTGACTCAAACTGCGATACCGTAATATCATCAAATTCCGCAATCTGAATATAAGCAATCCTGTCCTCCAGCATTCTGGAATCCACCGTGGGAACATTTACCTTTCTGCGCTGCACGTCAATATGCAGATAGTCTGTCTCACCCTCACGAATAATCGTCAGCTGCACCCAGGTTCCTTCCTCCCCTTTGATTTTAGCTACCACATCGGAAGAAGACAGGCCGAAAGTAGATACTCCGTCCACCTCATAAATCAGATCATTTTCCCGAAGTCCTGCTTCCTGAGCCGGTGTTCCGGCATAAACCGTTACGATTTTGGTTAATTGCGTATCCGTATCAATATTCACTCCGGCACCGATTCCGTAATAAATCCCCTGTGTCTGCTGCATTAAGGAGTTCAGTTCCTCCTTGGTAAAATATTCGGAATACGGATCTCCCAGAGACTCCACCATTCCTTTATAAATTCCGTCCGCCATTTTCCCGGCATCGATATCTTCATCTTTATAATAGTAATACTTAATGATTTCCTCAATTGCCTGCATTTTCTGAACCGTATCCGCATTCACTGCGCCGGAGGCATCTGCGGAAATCTGAAGGTCCGAAGTATTCTGCTTTCCGTTTTCCTTTATTTGATCCAGACCATGCTGAACCCGGATTCCCAGATAAATAATACAGACAAGAAAAGCAGCTGTAATCAGTCCGACTGCAAGACCGCCCCAAAAGGCCTTTGTTCCCGTATTCCCGTCACTTTTGTTCTGTTCCGGCCGGTTCTGCGCCTCCTTTTCGGCAATCTCTTCTTTCGAAAAATTATCCATATCCATAAAGTTATTTTCTCCATTCCTGTCCATATGCTTTTAAAACTCCTTCAAACCCTCTTTTTGCCGCTTTCAGCGCTTTTCCGCTCAATGGGAAAGATACTCCCAGGGTGAGACATAAACGCCGTCCCTGCGGACACCGAAATGCAGATGATTGCCGGTGGAACGTCCTGTACTTCCCACCTGTGCAATGGTATCGCCCGCCTTTACGGAATCCCCCGTTTTCACAAGCAGCTTGGAAGCATGCATGTAAATGGTATATAAGTCATCCCCATGATGAAGCATCACATAATTGCCCATCGTGGCACTGTATCCGGCCGCTATCACCGCGCCGTCATAAGCGGCATAAATCGAAGTCCCCTTCGGTGCGGCAAGATCCACCCCGTTATGGAACTTCCGAACTCCCAAAGTCGGATGCATCCGATATCCGTAATCATCGGAAATTCTGGTATAGGATGCCAACGGGAATCGAAAAGTACCGCCGTCATAAATCAGGCTCATCTTTTCTTCCTTCACGGCCTTTTCCAGCTGTACGATCAAAGCATCCTGATCGGCGATCTCCTGTTCATATTCCGCGATGGCTTTCTGCTGCGTATTGATATCGGTTTCGTAAGCCGTAATCTGCTTTTGCTTCTCCGTAATCAGATCTTCCACTTTCTTTTGCTCTTCTTCTACGGAAGTTTTCTGTTCATCCAGAAGCTCTTTCTCCAATTGCAACTGTTCCTTACACAGAGCGATATACTCACAATTTTCTACATAACCATCCCACATCTTCTGGTCATAAGCATAAAGTGTGTTAATATAATCCGCTTTATTCAGAAAATCCCCGAAATCATCCGCACTCATCAGGAAATCCCAGATGCTTGCGGTGCTCTGCACCTCATACATAATTCTTATGCGGGTCCGCATGGATTCATACTGCGCATCCGCAGTCTCCTGCGCCTGCTCCATCTCCTCCTGGGTCTGAATGATTTCTGCTTCCTTCCGCGTAATCTGTGCGCTCAGCTGCTCTATATTCTCTTCCATCTGCGCAAGGGAAGCATCCAGCGTCGTTACGTAGCTTTTCAGGTTCTTTTTTTCTTTTTCCAGACTCTCTTTCAGCTTTTTAATATCGGTCAGGCTGTTTTGCAGCTGCGTTTTCTCCTGCCTGGCCTGTTTGATCTGCTCTTCTTTTTTTCGGATGCTTTCCGATGTAACACCATCGGCACAGGCTGTTTCCGCCGGGACCCAGACAAGCAACAGGCACAGCAGCACCGAAGCAATTTTGATTATTCTTTTTCTTACTGCTGACTTTCCCTCCGCCATACTTCCTCCCGACATCTTCTTTTCTCTCCACATCCTTTTTCTTCCGCCCTGCCGCTAGCCGACTGCCAAGTTATTTCCATAAATATCGTGTCTCCTGCAGATACGACAAATAGCCGCGAGGCAGCGGAAAATTTGGCAAATGGCACATGTGAACGGTTCTATTATACGTGAAGATGCTTTCTTATGGTTACCATACTTCCCAGGAAACCGATTCCGATCCCCACTGCCAGGGAAATAGGCGTCAGAAAGCGAAAGATCTCTTCCGTAGACAAAAAATTCAAAAGACCGCTGAGCATGGAAAAGCGTTCCGCCAGATACGTCAGCGCCGTCTCGTAAAGGCTGTGGATCAGAACCAGAGGCACTGCCGCCCCGATCAGGCCGATGATCATTCCTTCCAGTACAAAAGGGCTTCTGACAAAAAAGTCAGTCGCTCCGATATACTTCATAATATTAATCTCTTCCTTACGAACCGTAATACCGATCGCTACGGTATTGCTGATCAGAAAAATGCTCACTGCAAGAAGGATGCCGATAATTCCGGCGGATACATAACCGATCAGAAGATTTACTCCGCTCAAAGTGGTTGCCGTCACCGGAGAGCGGTTCACATGATCCACACCGTCTATGGATTCCACGTAGGCAGCCAGATCCTCCTGATAGCTTACATCATTCATATAGACATTAATACTGTCCATCCCGCTTAAAGGATTCTCCGGGAACCCATCGGTATATCCCTTCAGATAATCTCTGGAAAAATCCCTCCAGGCTGCATCCGCGGAGATAAATTCCGTCCGGGATACCTCCGTCCTTGCATCAATTTGCGCCAGAATCTGCTGCATTCTCTCCTGCGTCGTTCCTTCCGTAAAAAAGACCGACATGCAGACTCCTTCCTGGGCGCTTTTTACAATATGCTGAAAATTATAAACCACGGAATAAAAAAGACCGAATAAAAACAGGCAGGCGGAAATCGTTGCCATAGAAGCAAGGGAATACCACTTATTCCGGAAAATATTCACAACGCCCTGTTTCATGGTATAAAAAATCGTACTAATCTTCATCGTTGTATACACCTTCCTCCAGGTCACTTACAATAATTCCCTTTTTCATGGCAATTACTCTCTTCTTCATAACATTGACAATTTCTCTGTTATGGGTAACGACTACCACGGTTGTCCCTCTTTCATTGATCTCTTCCAAAAGTTCCATGATTTCCCAGGAATTCTTGGGATCCAGGTTTCCTGTCGGCTCATCCGCCAGAAGAATAGAAGGATTATTTACCAGGGCTCTGGCAAGCGCCACCCTCTGCTGCTCTCCGCCGGACAACTGCCTGGTCATCGCCTTATACTTTCCGGCAAGTCCCACCGTTGCCAGCATAGCCGGAACATTTCTTCGGATCTCGTTTACGGGCACTTCTATGATTCTCTGGGCAAAAGCTACATTTTCATAAACATTCCGGTCATTCAAGAGCCGGAAATCCTGAAAAACCACACCCAGGTTACGACGGAATTTCGGGATTTGTCTGTGCTTTAATTCCGCCAGATCCCTTCCCATCACATAGACTTTTCCGGAAGTGGCTGTCAGCTCCCGCAAAAGAAGCTTGATCAACGTAGATTTTCCGGATCCGCTGTCTCCTACAATGAATACAAATTCTCCTCTTCCGATCCTGAGCGTAACACCGTTCAGCGCAGGACTTCCGGTAGAGTAAGACTTGCTTACATTGTCCAGATATATAATTCCGTTTTCTTCCATTATTTTCTGCTGTCTTTTCAGCAAAAATTCCTTATTCGCCATCTGTTGTATCCTTCTGTTCTATACCTGCCGTTCTTTCCCAGTTTGTGCATCCATTAAAACAGTTCAGACGCGCCACTCACAAACGCACTTACAGTGCTTTTTCGCTGCTTCGCAGCTACTTTTGTTCGTTAACTTGGCGCTAAGCTCATTCATGCAGGCAGTTTTTCATGCAAGCATGAAAACTGCCCACAAGAATAAATGCCCGAACTGTTGCTTAAAACTCAAAATTTTCCATGTATCTCATATAGCGGACCACCATAAGGGCAATCTTAAAGGTAATCGCGTCGTCAAAAATTCTAAGATCCAGTCCCGTGCTGCGCAAAAGCTTATCCAGGCGGTATACCAGTGTGTTCCTGTGAATAAACAGCTGTCTGGATGTCTCTGAAACATTCAGGCTGTTTTCAAAGAACTTATCAATCGTCACCAGTGTCTCATCATCAAAGTCATCCGGGCTCTTGTCTCCGAAAATTTCCTTGATGAACATCTTGCATAGAGGCAGAGGGAGCTGATAAATCAGGCGGCCGATTCCCAGTTCGCTGTAGGCAATAATATTCCTGTCTTCATAGAAGATCTTACCCACATCCATCGCCATCTTGGCTTCCTTATAGGAACGGCTTACTTCCTTGATTTCATGGATGACCGTTCCGTAAGCGATATGTACGGCTTCCATTCCTTCTTTTTGCAGACTGCTCTCCAGCGCCTGCGCCGCTTCCTGCACTTCGCTTAAATCCTCCGGGTCCTCCAGTTCCTTTACAATGATCACTGCATTTTCATCTACCGCCGTAACAAAATCTTTGCCGGTAGTGCCAAACTGCGCTCTGACAAGCTCCAGAATGTTGTTATCTCTTACACTTCCCGCATCCAGAATCATAACGACCCTGTGTGCATCCGTCTGAATGTGCAGCTTCTTGGCTCTGCTGTAGATATCCACTAACAGCAGATTATCCAACAACAGATTCTTGACAAAATTATCCTTATCAAAACGTTCCTTATAAGCCACCAACAGATTCTGAATCTGGAAAGCCACCATTTTGCCGATCATATAAACATCTTCTCCGCTACCTCCGGCTACCAGAATGTACTCCAGCGAAGAATCATCATAAATTTTAAAATACTGAAATCCCCTTATCTCCTGAGAATCTGCCGGAGAAGCGGCAAAATCCACTGCTGCCGGCGCACAGCTTGTCATATCTGCAGTCGCAGCCACCTCTTTGCCGTCCACATCCATAAGACTGAACTCTACTCTTGCAATTCCTTTCAACCCTTCAATCGTATTCTGTAAAATCTGATTTGAAATCATAATTCCCTGCTCCTTTGCCCCTGTTTTTCTAAAATCTTATTACTAATACAAATTTACCAAAATATCTACAAAAAAGCAAGAAAAATTTATGCGTTTTTCATTTTTTTATCTTTTTCGAATGCTTTCGGCCAAAATTTCAATTTTTCCGGCCTTCAGAAGATTCCCTACAGCCCTTTTGAACTCGTTTTTACTCATTCCGGTTTTCTCTTTAATCAATTCCGGACTGGCTTTATCCGTAAAAGGGAGACTGCCGTCATAACGCTCCATCAGTTTTAAAATCTTATCCGCATCCTCCGGCATCTGCAAATAGGCCTTCTGACGGACGCTTAAATTCAATCTTCCGTCTTCCAGCACTTTCGTAACTCTTGCTTTGATCTCCTGGCCAACTTTCAGATCCCCGAACATCTCCCGTGCAGGAATCAGTGCGGAATAGCAATCGTCCACCGCCACAAAAGCACCGAACCTTTCGCTGATCTCATAGACCCTTCCAGTGACGATATCGTCCTTCTGATAACGACTGTCATTGCGCAACAGATGATAGATTTTCATGGTCGCGCATAAACGGCTGCTTTTGTCTATGTACATGCTGACAAGAACGCTGTCCCCTTCCTGTACCTTGCCTGTCTGCTGTTTAAAAGGAAGCAGCAAATCTTTTTCCAGACCCCAGTTTAAAAAAGCACCTATCTTTCCTACCTGTGCTACCTTAAGCAGTGCAACCTGTCCTAAGGTAAGTGCCGGAGTCTGCGTTGTTGCAATCAATCTGTCTCCGGAATCCTTATATAAAAATACTTCCAGCCGGTCGCCGATCCGGCTTCCTTCCGGCACCTGTTTGGCCGGAAGAAGCACTCTTTCTTCCTTATGTTCCTGATCTTGTGCCAGATAAACTCCAAAATCCACTGTCTTTACAATTTCCAGTACCTGTTTTTCTCCCAGCCGTAACATTCTCTTATCCTCTTTCTGTTTATTAACTATTTGTAACAGTTCAGATGCGCCATTCACAAAGTTGTTCGCATACTTCGCAGCTGCTTGTTGCGGCTGCAAGCCGGAATTTTCATATAATGGCGCCAAGCTCTATATTCACGTAAGGCTCTCCCTGTTCATTGCCAAGGCAGACGAAAGCGCCCGCCTGTGCACAGACCACATAAGGGAACAGCCGATCCCCTTCAAATGCCTGTCTGCAATATTCCGCCCGCAGCCGTTTTACTTTCCATTCCGGCTCATCCGGCAGGCATGACATGGCAAGTTCAATAAATCTTCCGTTATTTACATGTCCGTTTCGATCCAGATTTTGTTTCGTCACGGCAAAAGATTTTTCTGCCCTGCCCTCATCGACTATCTTCTTCCCATCCGGCAGCAAAATATGCCTGGGTGCATAATCCATGGGAAGTTTTTCCTCCAGGGTATAGGCATTGACTACGTCAAGCGGAGCCCTCACCGGCTTTCCCGTCTCCGTACTGATAAGACTCCAAAGAGAAGCTGCCCTGGCCAGAACTTCTCCGCCCTCTCCTGTCATAAGAAAATTCCGATAGCCCATAAATCCCTTGAACGCATAAGGAAATGTCCCCGTACTCACAGTCTCACCCAGAGCCGGATACCGGTTTACCTCAATCTGCCAGGCGGATACGACCCACAGAAGATGTCTGTCTCTTAAAAAAGAAATTCCCACCCCCAACTGCTCCGACTGAAATGTGGAGCAATCCTGAAAGTAATCTACGATTCCCGGCAAACTTAAATTTCCGGTTACATCGGTTTCACTATACCGAATTCTGCTTTGAAAACTGTACATCTGTCTTCTTCCTCCCGGCAGCCCATTCCGAGCAGGGATATCCCCCCGTCCGGCGGCCGATTCCGGACAGAGGAATCCCCGTCCGGCACAATGCATGGCGGCGAGAGTTGCTTGCTGCCATGCAAATATTTTAGAAACTGCCGTTTTCTATCTGGGTAAGCAACGTTTCCTTTGCCTGTTTCATGGCTTTCTTCACGCTGCCTTCTTCGAAAGGAATGGCAAGGTTCGCATAACGCAGTGTCTCTTTGTAGCTTAAGCTGCCGCCGCAGGTGCAAAGTTTTTTATAATCCTCCCATGCCGCTTCATGGTTTTCCTTATTTTTCCCTGCAAATTCCATAGCGCCCATAGTGGTCAGCGTGTAATTGATGTAATAGAATGGATAAAGGTAAATATGAAGCTTATGGTACCAGTAGCCGCCTCTTTCCATAAACTCATCATCCTCGTAGGTTCTCCAAGGCATGTATTTCTCTTCCAGCTTATGCCACTCATAAGTCCGCTCCTTCGGCGTCAACTCCGGATTGGCATAACAGATGTGCTGGAACTCATCCACCGCAACTCCGAAAGGCACGAAAGTCACGGCATCCTGCAGATGGGCAAAACGGAATTTGTCCGCATCTTTACCGAAGAACCATTCCGCATAAGGATAAGAAAACTGTTCCATGGACATGGAATGGATTTCCGCAATATCCGTGGACTCACTGTAGTATGCGGCAATGGGCTGACTGCGCATTGCCATATAACCTGCAAACGCATGTCCCAGCTCATGGGTCAGTACCTGCATATCAAAGATCGTATGATTGAAGCAGGAGAATACAAACGGAGCCTTCAGTGTCGGAAGGGACGTCATATAACCGGTAGAGGCTTTTCCGGGTTTATTCTTCAGATCCATCAGTTCATGATCGATCATAAAATCGATAAACTCTCCTGTCTCCGGGCTCATATCGTGGTACATCTTCTGCGCCTGTCCCACCATAAAATCATCGTCTCCGGCGGGAACCGCATTTCCATCGGCAAAAACACGCTTCTCATCGTAAACCATCAGCTTCTCCACACCGAGACGCTTTGCCTGCGCTTCGTAAAGCTTTGAGCAAAGAGGAACCAACTCCTTGCGAACCTGCTCTCTGAAAGCAGCTACCTCTTCCATGCCGTAATCGGTTCTGCCCTGTCTCATGTATCCTACTGGAATATAATTTTCATATCCTAAGTTTCTTCCCATTTCATTCCGGATGGTAATCAGTTCCTGCCAGATTTCCTCCAGTCTGTCTTCATGAGAATGGTAAAACTCCGAATAAGCGGCAAAAGCTGCCTTACGCATCAAACGGTCTTCATGTTCGAAGTACTTCTGGATTCCATACAGGTTTAATGTTTTTCCGTCAAACTCAATGGCTGCAGTCGCCATGATTTTCTGGTATTCGTCCGTAAGTTTTGATTCCTTCTGCATCAGAGGAATGTTGGCTTCACAGAAAGTCTTCTTCTCCAGTTCCATCCCGGTAAAAAGCTGGTGGCCGAACTGCTTTATAAAGTTCTCTTTGAATCGGCTGTTCTCCATCGCCTCATTGAAAGCGATCATCTTCGGCATAACGGTAGGCAGGGTCTCATCCAGATATTCGTTTTCCTTCTCATAATAAACATCTCTGGTATCCACCGTATGACGTATGCTCGCTATCGTATACTGTGTCTCCATTTCCTGCATCAGTCTGTCCTGCTCCATATAAACGGCAAGCGCCTGCTCATAATTCTGCGCATGATTAAGACGCTCTGTCAGTTTCTCTACTTTCTCTCCCAGTCCTGTAAGATCGGGACGCTCATATTTTAATTCCGAAAATTTAAACTGTTCCATACAAACTTTTCCTTTCTGCTTTTTTACTCATACCCGCGCCTGTCTGTGTCAAAAAAGAGCTGCGGGAATCTATGCTTGCTATTATAAGCGTTTTTACGGAATTAATCAATGCCTATCCTCATTTCATACAGGATAAACTTACAAGATGTGTAACAGTCCAGACGCGCCATTCGCAAAGCAGAGTTTCTGATGGGCACATGCGCTAAAGAAATAAAAAAGAGCGATCCGGCTTCCTGCTGAAACGCTCTTTTTTTATTTCTTTGCTGACAACATCTTTGCAACCTCGTTTGCAAAGCCGGCATTATTTTGAAAATCCGGATCTTTTCAAGTGCCCGATTACAACCCTGTCACACCAGGCAATCATTCCTGGCAGGATCAATAAGATTAAGAACATGGCAGAAGCACAACCCACCGACAGTGTGCGGACAATCTGCTCAATGGTGGGATTGCCAAACAGCGGACCTATCACCGCTGTAATGAGCACCATAATGGTGCCGGAGGTGAGAATGGTATGGATGCTGCCCTTGTATGCGGCAATAAGAGCCTCATCCACAGGGAGTGCCACACGCGCTTCACGGTAGTAGCTGGTAAACAAAATTCCGTAGTCGATGGTTGCACCCATAAGGATGCACTCTACAATCAACAGAGCCAAATAGTACATAGAACCGCCGATCGCTCCCAATGCCGAGACTGTGATAAATACACCGCACTGAACAATCAGCACGAGGATCGCCGGAATGGCAAGTGAACGGAAGGTCAGTGCGACCACAATAAAAATGGATACTGCAGTAAGCAACGTAATAATCAACTGCTCTCGCCCGAATCCGGACTCCATCTCATCAACCATTACGCTATTGCCGATGAGATAGTGCCCGCCGGACAGCTTTTCATCACACAGCGCAGACAGTTCCTTTACAAATTTTGATGTTTTCTCCGATTCAACCGGCAACCTGGTGGTAATAGTCAGGCGGGAATACTGTTCACCTTTAAGCTGATGAACGCCGTCGTAAAGCTGCGTTTTTGCCTTGCTGATTCCGTCCTTCTGTGCAGCAGTCAGCAGAGGTGAGAAGACCGGGTCGCGAGACAGCGTTGTAAGATACTCAACCACCTGCTCCGGAGACATGGTACGCTCTGTATCGGACTGCTTCATGCTCCCACTGTACAGATAGAGCAGATCCACTATGTTTACGTCAAATTGATCACTTATTCCTCCGAGTAATTCCGTCATCTCCTCCGCTGAAAACATTCTGTCGTTTACCACAGCATCGGCAATGATCCTGGCCTGATAGAGCTTTCCTTTTACCGCATCATCAAACATTGCGGCATATTCGGGATTTGTCAGAAGGTTTTCCGTAAGAAAAGAAATGAACTCATACAGCGACATGGTTTTATCCGGCGAGTACTCCCTATTGTAGCGATACTTAAAGACCTGGGTGACCTGTTCCGTATCCATGCCGAGAATCTGCGCCAAAGCAGCGGGCGACAGGGGAATACGCAGCGTCTCCTTATCGGTTAACGGTTGCATTGTCGCAAGCTGTGCAACAGATGTCTCGTCTATGCAGTCGGAAAACAAAGGGTCGGCGGCTACAGTATTCGAGAGGAAATCAATAAAATCAGACAGCGTCATGGGTTCTGTCTTCCCTTTTGTATAATAGCGGTAAAATACGATATTCAGCAACCTTTCGTCTGCTTCCGGATCCCCACCCATATCTGAGAGCAACTCCGTCATCTCATTGGCGGTACTTTGTCTGCCTATGGTCGTCGGATAGGAAACGACGTTTTTTACACCTTCCTTCTTCTCCAGTACCGATGCAATGTCTGAAATCTCATCCTCATCCGCATTGTCATACAGCAGGACAAGGGAATTGTCTTTGGGGAAAACATCGGCAATCGGATCCTTTTCGGCCAGCGTGTAGACGGTTTTCGTACCATATTGCAGATATCCCGTGACGGCAAACAACATTACAAATAAAACGACTGTCACCCTGCGGAAACGATAACCGGATTTACCCAACGTATCTGCAAGGTTCTTTTTATTCGCCCTCTCTGCCTGACTTCTTTTCCCAGTCTTTTCAATCAGTTTGTGTGACATCAGGATGAGGGGCGGCAGAACAGTGAATACGCAAAGCATGCTGAATGTAACACCTTTTGCCAGTACAATACCAATATCCGCACCGATCTTAAAGCTCATAAAAACAAGCACCAAGAGCCCGACGATCGTGGTGACGGCACTGCCGATAATTGAACCAAAGGCAGCTCGCAAAGCACTTATCATAGCTTTCTTGCGGTCATCGGTCTTTTTAAGCTCCTGCCGATAACGATTCATTAATATAATGGAATAGTCCATAGACAACGCAAGCTGCAGCACTGCCGCAATTCCGAAGCTGACATCCGATATCTCGCCGAGAAAAAAATTTGTACCCAGGTTCAGTACGACAGCAATGCCTATCGTGATAAGAAACAGTACCGGCTCAAAGTACGAACCGCAGGAGATAAGGAGAACCGCAAGAATGATCCCAAACGCAGCCAGATAGACAGAAAGCGGAATATCCGGCGCCGAAGTGTCATCGTTCTTGATCGTAATATCATAATCGGAATACTCCTCTGCCACCCGGTTTTCAATGGCAGCCTCTTCTTCCGTGTCATATCCATATCCGGTATTAAGGATATAGAGAGTATACTCTCCGCTGTTGTAGTCTCCGCTCTCCGGACCAAAGGATACACTATCTACGTTTTTTACTGCCGCAAGAGCATTTTTCATTTCCGTCTTTTTGTCATTACTCAGCCCACGAAACATCACGCGAATCGTGCAGACCGCATCGCTCTTCGGAAATTCCTTTTCCATAAGAGAAATACCCTGTCTCATCGGTGAATCGTTCGGCAGGTATTTGGTCATGTCCGAATTCACGTCGACTCTCGGTATCAGTACTCCGCAAATTGCGGTCAGCAGCAGTATGACGATAAGAATTAAGACCCGTTTATTTACAATGAAGTTTGATAATCGTTCCATAGGCGTTTCTCCTGCGTGGCTGTTGACAAGTCTTCACATTTGAATTATAATTACAATCAGATATAAAGTCAACAGACTGTTTATCTCAAAAAGTTATGGCATAAACACAACGTATAGTTTGTGATTTAAAATAAACAATCACAAATCATTTGTTGGGAAAAGGAGATCCTATGGAAAACCAAAGAGTGCGACTGAGCAAGATGCTGCTGAAAAACGCACTGATAACGCTTTTGAACGAAAAACCGCTTGAAAAAATCACCATCTATGAGCTATGTGCCAAAGCACAGCTTAACCGTGTCACCTTTTATAAATATTATGGCAGTCAGTATGACCTTTTGACCGACATTGAGAATGACTGCTTCCACAAGCTCGAAGAGATCCTGTCCGACAACGCATCCGATGGCGAAGATTGTCTATGCCGAATGTTGGATGCCTTGCTTGCCGATGAAGAGCATTTCAAGGTACTCATTAATGCCTTGCCGGATAAGGATTTTTCAACCAAGCTGTTTGATTTACCCACCATACGGCATCAGCTTGATATGGCAATCCCGGACACTTTTACCGTAGAAGAACGGAATGAGCTTTGCCTTTTCTTCTACCAAGGCGGCTATGCGGTGATACGAGAGTGGCTGAATCGTGAAAACCGACAGTCATCGAAAAAGATGGCGACATTTCTTAACGGCGTTATCCGCAAACTGACACAGTGAAAGATTTATACACCGGATTTTGCAAAGCCGGCAATTCCGACTCTTTGGTGAACACATGACCGAGATGGCGTACTCCTCAATGGGCTTAAGAAAGGCCGCCCGATGATGGTGTTGACAACGGTGACTGCGTTGCCGGAGAACAGCTCACTGCTCTTGAATGCGTTCTCGTCCAGTTCCTTGCCTTCTTCATGGAGATTTTCTTCGTAGGAATCCTGTGCAGCAGTTCCTGAAACCAGCCGATGGGACAGGCGCCGGAGCTTCTGGGCGTTGATCGTTACGATCTGATGCTTCTTGATTTGATCTTCCAGCCCTTTTTCCGTGTAGATAAGTCCCGGGGTCGGGAGTTCGGCGGTGCAGGGTCGGGGCTTTCTCTGAGGTGGAAAATTGCCGGCCTCCACGGCGGCTCCGTCTGGGTGGAAGAAAGCTCGAAGATGGGCGCCACCAGTGCGGCGGAGCTGCCAACGAAAATTTACAAAGCAACTACTAATCTGTCAGACAGAAGAAAAGAACCTGAATGCCGTGCAAAAGCCCTTTTCCGGGCAACGGCAGCAACCAAACGACCGTTCTCTCCAGGAACTGCTTCCCACAGTCCTTGCCCGTCTGCCGAAAACGATGATCTTACCGTGAGTACGTGCAGAACGATGTAGAGCGCGTATTCATGGAGTATACTTATATGAGAACAGCAAATAAACAGATATATATCGTGATCAGCCAGACCGGCACTCTGTTATCCCGAATCCTTAAGTACATTACCGGTGCCGAATACAATCATGCCTCCATCAGTCTCTCCAAAGATCTTGATACGATGTATTCCTTTGGCCGCAGATATCCTTATAACCCGTTTTGGGGCGGTTTTGTAATAGAGTCACCCCATACCGGAACCTTCAAGCGTTTTTCTAATACAAAGGCGATGATTTTGAGTGTGAATATCAGAGAGGATCAGTACGCAGAACTCAGGAATGTGCTTGAAAGAATGTGGAAACGAAGGAAGAAGTACCACTATAACTATGTCGGTCTCTGCCTGGCTTACTTCCATATCACCTGGAAGCGTGAAAACTACTATTACTGCTCGGAATTTGTTGGAGAACTTCTCATAAAGGGGCAGATTGACGGCATTGAATGCTTACATTCTTCTATTATCCAGCCAGTCCATTTTCTCCGACTGCCACACACGCAGATCTATTGCGGGAAACTGTGTGAATATGTAAGGCTGGGTAGTAAGGACACAATTTCTCACAAATAAGAACAGACTGTCTCCTCGTCCGAAGAAGCCGTTTTGCGTTTTTGATTTTTTCTGCAAAACGGATATTCCTATCCGGTGTTCCGATAACATCTCCAGTACAACGTACCAAAATTAACCGGACTAAAAAAAGTTTGTTGCCACCGTTTTCCATCCTTTTTTCAAATCGTAACAATTCAAACGTATCATTGGCAAAACCGCGCTTAACACGCTAAAACGAAGTATTTTTCTAAAAAGGGAAGTGAAATTTTGAAAGAAAAGACTCCCGGAGTACGTTACAATTGTTATAGTCGCAGCAATTGCAACGGCAGTAACCATCTTCACAACATAGTCACTTACGAAAGGAGTATGCCATACTATGAAAAGATACGAAGTAGAAGGACATGTTCCCAGTTATCTTCCGGAAGATAAGGAATGGAAGCTGGTGTGGCACGATGAATTTGACGGTCCTGATCTGGATCGGGGAAAATGGGATTTTCGTCTGAATTTCTGGGGAAAGCCTTTTGATGCTTATACGGATCAGGGAATTGTCTTTGACGGAAAAAGCAATATTGAGCTGCACAGAACCGTGAGAAACGGCTGTTATGTATCTCCGCAGCTTCAGACCGGCAGCAATTCCTTTGACATTCCGAAGGATGTCTCCAGTGTAAAAAATCCCTGGGGGCAGGATGATATCTGGCCTCTGGGGGAATTGAGCAAGCCCAAATTCATGCATCGGTTCGGCTATTATGAATGCAGATGCCGCTTCCAAAAGGATCCGGCAAGAATGTGGAGCGCCTTCTGGACCCAGGCTCCCGGAATCGGCACGACCTACGACCCTGCATGGTCCGGAATCGAATCGGACATCATGGAATGCTTCCTGGTGGACGAGGCTACCACCGGCAACATTATGGGCGGATACGGCAAGCAGTTCCGCAACGAAGGCAGAGTCAGCTATCCTCTGAAAAAGACGCCGGACGGCTATCACGTTTTCGGTATGGACTGGTCTGAAAAAGGGTATGTCTTTTACTGCGATGGTGAAGTAGTATCCGCCACTTCCGAAAATGTTTCCATGGTTCCCCAGTTTATTCTGCTTACAACAGAAGTCCGGGGCTACCGCAGCAGTACCCCGGAGAAAGTAGAAGGTGAATTTGTGGATGATGCTTTCATCGTAGATTATGTACGGGTATTTGATGCCGTCTGATATAACTGTTCGGACGTACCATTCACAAATCCCCACTCTCATTGCTTATTTGCTTATCCGCTGCTTCGCTACTGCTTTGTTTCCATGTTCTTCAGTTTTTCCCGATACGGAAGAGGAGACATTGCAAACTCTTTCTTGAATACATAATTCATATAGCTCTGGCTGCCGAAGCCGGATTCATAAGCGATCTGTGAGAGCGGCATGTCCGTTGTCAGGATCTGCTTCACTGCGTGGCTTAAGCGCAGTTCCAGCAGGTATCTGCTGGGAGAAAGCCCGAATTCTTCCGTAAATTTTCTGCGGAAAAAATTCGGGCTTAAAAAAGCTTTTTCCGCCATGTCTTTTATCTGAATCGGTTCCCGGAAGTGTTCGTCTATTGCCTCTTTTGCCGTCATCAGGTTTTTCAGATACCGACCCGGCGGACGATTTTCCACGGTTTGGCTCCGCCCGGCTGCTCTTGCTGCCAGGCTGCAGATTCGCAGAACCTTTTCGTATTCTTCCAATCTCTCCGCCAAAGAGTTTCCTTCTTCTCTTTTTTCACAGCTGCCGCAAATTCCGGGATTTCCAACGCTTTCACCGGCTTCATGATCTTTATTGCTTGCGTGGCTTTTATTATCTGCATAATTTTTATTGTTTGCAAGGCTTTCACTGTCTGCATATTTTTTATTGTTTGCAAGGCTTTCACTGTCTGCATATTTTTTATTATTCGCAGGACTTTCGTTGTGTACATGCCCTTCCTTATTTGCAGGATAGTGTACAGCTCCGCAGCTCTCCCACAGCCCGACCAGCTCCTCATACTCCTCTTCCCGCAGCGAAATCCAATCGGGCAGAGCACAGAACAGGCCGTTCAGACAGGAATCAGTGCAGACAAACCAGATGGCACGGCAATGAAAGCTTCCCATGGTAAATCTTTCCTGCCCGGGTTTTGCAAAAATAAGATTTCCTTTGGCATGCGCATATTTTTTCCCGTCTATATAAGTGACGCCTGTACCACCCTCATAAATCTCCAGCTCATATTCCGAAGTAATTCTCTTCGGTGTGATATCACAGCTGTAATAATCTTCCGAACGATAATATAAGTGATTATCTATTTTTAACATAAAATTTTTTCAGTATAAAATCATTCCAATTATAATACGATCAGAACTTTAAAAAACAAAATTCTGACTACACGGTTTGCTTCACACATAGTGTACCACAAGTGCCCGCATCATACAACAGAATTGCATGCGGTTTATTGATATCCCTTAATATATCTCGTCGCCCGTCCGGCGCCGATCCGCTTTACCGAACCGGTCTTGACCATTGCGCCGAGGACGGCTTCAACGGTCGTTGGGCTTACATCAGGAAGGATTTTGCATATCTCGGCTTTGGAAAGCGGGGTCAGGCTGTTCAGGACAGTTGCCTCCACACGAGCCTTCTTCGTAATCTTCTTGCCGTGCACCACTGCAAACCGCTTGTCAAGTTCCTTATAGCACATATAGAGCATGGACAGGAAATTCTCGATAAAGGGAAAATAAGAGTTTTCATTCGTTTCCCATCCTGCCGAGGATTGCCGTAGAGCTTCGTAATAATATGCCTTGCAGTTGTTGATCTGTTCCTCAAAGGACACATATTTACCGGCATCAAAGCCGTTTTTATATAACAGCAGCAGCGAGAGCAGACGGGACATTCTGCCATTGCCGTCCCGGAACGGGTGGATACAGAGAAAGTCCAGAATCACACAAGGGATCAAAAGAAGCTGATTGATATTTGCATCGCTTCGGGCCTCCAGATAGGCCAGTTCCAACTGCTCCATTGCTTTCGATGTTTCGCTCGCCGGCGTGGGGCGGAAACGAACCCGACGGTTTCCGTCAGCATCGATTTCCAAAATCACATTATCGTCTGTCTTGTACTGCCCGCCGTACTCATAGCCCGCGAAGCTCATCATCATTTCGTGCAACCGCAGAATGTCGCTCTGCCGGAAATCAATATGCTCATAGCCCAAGTGGATCTCATTCAGCGCATCACGGTATCCGGCAATCTCCGCCTCGTTGTGATTCAGCGGTGCACTGTTCTGATTGACAATGGCGGCAATACGCTCGTCGCTGGTCAAAATGCCCTCGATGGCATTGGAGTTTTTGATGGACTGCACCTTTGCGACAGCTTCCAGCTCCGTAAAAATCTGCGTGTATTCGTCCTTACGCACGCCTGCCATAGTTTTGAGCACCGCAATATTGGAAGTGAGATTCACAAGGTTTGCTGGCAGCAAACCGTTATTTAAAAAGGAGTAATCGAATTTTCTCATACAGCACCAGCCTTTCTGCACATAATTATAGCAGATTATGTGCAGAAAGGCAATCCGCTATCCGGATTATCTGCATATACTTCTTTGAAATATATGCAGATAGAGTACCTAAATAGGCAGTAATATTCCATGTTTATCCTGTTCTGTAGCAGCTATTCCAATTTGTCTGTATCCGGGTAAACAATATCTTCCGGTTTAACTTTATTACTTTTTCCTCCGGTTTTCGTAATTTCAACATAATCGCCTTCAATAGACGTGATCTTCCAATCGCCTTTCTCCACCTTTTCTCCTGTATCAATATCCTTACAGCCATCCGAAACGCTCACAGGAAACAAGAGATTATCTTTCGTATCATCTGTGTACTCAACCAGATCGGATATTTTTACCCAACCCATATTTGCACCATCATCAAACGGTTCATAACGAACCAATGCCCATTTTCCATTTCTTCCATATATTGCTGCGCATATTTCAATGATCTCATAATTTAAAGTACCATACGGCTCAACCGAATACGTTGGGATATCTCTTACCTCAGCATCTTTCAATGTCATAATAGAATGATTCTGATAATCCAGCTCAAAATCTGAATTAAGAGCATTGACCATCCCATATGGTGCATCTATTGTCATCTTAGTTGTATTAGGATAAACGATATCTTCCCGTTTGACTCTGTTCGTTCTTCCTCCGACTCTAAAGATATCAACGTAGTCTCCTTCTATAGCTTCTATTTTCCAATCATCTTTCTCAACCTTCTCTCCTGTATCAATATCCTTACAGTCATCCGAAACATCTACCGGAAACAAGAGTTTATCTCTCACATCCTCTGTGTACTCCGTCAAATCAGATGACTTTACCCAGCCCATATTAGCGCCGCCTTCAAAGAGGCCATATCTAATCAGTACCCATATTTCATCTCCCCTATATACTGCCGCATATACCTCGACCAATTCATAGTTCAGATCATAAATCGGTTCAACAGTCTCTGTAGGAAATCCTCTCACCTCAACATCTTCCAATGCCATAATATAATGATTCTCATAATCTAATTTAAAATCTGAATCAATTGCACTTGTCATGCCAAATTCCCGCAATTGATGTTGTATCATAAAAGTTGACACCACATTCTCAAGGATTTTGATATAATCATAATCAATACGAGAACAGGAG
>CAKRZO010000006.1 GCA_934433135.1 uncultured Acetatifactor sp.
GTGGTTCAAGCTGCACTGTTCCTCTTTTTAATCCTAATGACATAGCAATCTCCTTAATATTACATCACAATTTCACTGTCGAAATATTGTTCCTGAAAATGAATCTGTCTCCTGATTTCTTCCTTTGAAAAAGTTACTCCGTCTGGCACAACTACCCACTTTTCTTCTATATCATCTTTTCTCCGAACAATGGCAATATTTTTACCTGTAAACTTCTTTACTGGTTCATTTACACCTAATATATAAGCGTCCTGCTCTTCTCCATCTGGTGCCATAACTCCTTCAATGCAACCATAATTTATTGGATAATACATATCCTTATATTCAGGATGATAACTTCCTAATGATCTATCGACTGTGACAGTTACTGTTGCTCCAATTATAGAATTATTTTTACCTGTAAATACTTCTCTATCAATTTCGGCTGTATCAACGGATATGTCCAGTTCTCAGGCAACTCATCCATAAGCACAACTTTCTCCATTTCGCTATGTAATTCTTTCGCAAACTCTGTTATCTCTGCAAAGCAAAGCAGTCCAAATGTTTCTTCGCCTGTATTATTTACTCTTGTCTTGCCTATCACTGAATATACACAGATTGGCTTTATCTCATATTTTTCTGCTCCTGTTTCTTCCTGCAACTCCCTTTTAGCTGTTTCAAAAATATCCTCCCCAGCTTCTCTATGCCCTCCCGGCACTTCATATGTATCTCTTTCTTTATGTTTGCAAAATACCCACTTGCCGTTACTCTGTGAGATAATTACTGCAAATTTCAATAGTTCATCATTAACTGTATCATAAAATTTTACTTCCATCACATTTTCCCTTCCCATTCCAGCATAAACTCATTCAGAAATTCCTGCATTACAACCTGTCTATGTTCTGCCAGTTTCTTTCCCTCAGTCGTATTCATCATGTCTTTCAACAAAAGCAACTTTTCATAGAAATGATTAATGCTTGTAGAATCTTGATTATTCCGATACTCTTCTTTATTCATTCCCATTTTAGATTTTATTTCCGGATCATAAATCTTTCTTCCCCTACTACCACCATATGCGAATGTTCTGGCAATTCCAATAGCTCCTATAGCATCAAGTCGGTCTGCATCCTGCACACATTTTCCTTCTATGGTATCAGGTACGACTGAATCAGTTCCTGCAAATGAAACCTCATCTATAATTTTGCATACCGCCTCTATCCTTTTACCATCTATTTTGTTAATTGTCATAAAATCAACTGCATTTTTCTTGATAGCATAATTGTCGGGAAAAAGCTTAATATCATCCACATCATGTAACAGAGCTGCCAACTGCACTGTTTTAACATCTGCATTTTCCTGTTTTGCGATTTTAGTAGCCAGTTTATATACTCGTATCGTATGATAATAGTCATGACCACTACTGTCTCCCGAAAATATACTTTTTATAAATCTCTTTTCATTATCTGTCATCTTTTCTCCTAATCAACCTAGCAACGCAATATATTGATTTATGAAAGTCATTACTCTCCCCACAAATAGAGCCAAACCAGAGCCATTTGATAAAATAAATGCCGGAAACCCGCATAAATACAGGCTTTCGGCATTTTAGTCCGTTATTCAAACTCGATCGTTCCGGGTGGCTTAGAGGTACAATCATACACAACTCTGTTGACGCCTTTGACTTCGTTGACAATACGGCTGGTAACTTTTCCAAGCAGATCCCAGGGAAGTCTTGCTGCTTCCGCAGTCATAAAGTCTGCGGTATTGACGGCACGCAGTGCTACGGCGTAATCATAGGTTCTCTCATCGCCCATGCAGCCTACACTCCGCATATTGGTAAGTGCGGCAAAATACTGACCGAGTTCTCTATCAAGTCCGGCTTCATGAATCTCTTCTCTGTAAATAGCATCCGCTTCCTGTACAATCCGTACCTTTTCGGCTGTTACTTCTCCGATGATACGTACGCCCAATCCCGGTCCCGGGAAAGGCTGTCTGTATACCAGATATTCCGGAAGTCCCAGTTCCAGTCCGGCTTTTCTGACCTCATCCTTAAATAAAAGACGGAGCGGCTCGATGATCTCCTTAAAGTCTACGCAATCAGGCAGTCCGCCTACGTTATGATGGGATTTGATCACGGCGGATTTGCCCAGTCCGCTTTCAATCACATCCGGATAGATGGTACCCTGTACCAGATAATCCACCGCGCCGATCTTCTTTGCTTCCTCTTCAAAAACACGGATAAACTCTTCTCCGATGATCTTACGCTTCTTTTCGGGTTCTGTCACACCTGCCAGTTTGGCGTAAAACCGCTCCTGCGCATTCACCCGGATAAAATTCAGATCATAGATACCTTTGGATCCGAAGACTGCTTCTACTTCATCGCCTTCATCCTTCCGCAGCAGACCGTGATCCACAAAGACACAGGTCAGCTGCTTTCCCACTGCCTTGGAAAGCAATACGGCAGCCACGGAGGAATCCACACCTCCGGACAAAGCACAAAGCACCTTTCCGTTCCCTACTTTACTGCGGATTTCGCGGATGCTGGTTTCCACAAAGGAATCCATTTTCCAGTCGCCACGGCAATTGCAGACATCCATAACAAAGCTGCGCAGCATCTTCATACCTTCCCTGGTATGCATCACTTCCGGATGAAACTGCACTGCATACCACTTCTTTTCCGGCTTCTCCATAGCCGCTACCGGACATACCGGCGTACGAGCCGTGATCCGAAAACCTTCCGGCGCACGTTCAATGTAATCCGTGTGGCTCATCCAACAAATGGTCTTTTTTTCCACATCGCGGAACAAAACAGAGGACTGCTCCGTTTCCACTTCCGTCTTTCCATACTCGCTTACGGGTGCCGTTGCCACCTTTCCTCCCAGCATATGAGCCATCAACTGGGATCCATAGCAGATCCCCAGAATCGGAATCCCCAATTCAAAGATCTCTGCACTGCACAAGGGAGAGCCTTCTCCGTAAACACTGTTGGGACCGCCTGTAAAGATAATTCCCTTAGGCTGCATCTCTTTTAACTTGTCCAATGGCATATTGTAAGGATGCACTTCACAATATACATTACATTCCCTGACTCTTCTGGCAATCAGCTGATTATATTGCCCGCCGAAATCAAGAACAATGATTTTCTCCTGCTGCATTTTTTATCCTCATTTCCGCCGCCGAAATAAATACCGCAGCCACAATCTGACCGGTACCGGCCGCCGTCTTTTTCATTATAAAAAGAATCCGTGCACTTGTCAAATTTTTTCTAAAATTGTTTCACTGGTCTGGCGAAAAAACTTTATTCTGGTACTTTTTACAGAGCCACTTTTGTGATAGAGTAAAGAGCAGACAGTACCTGATACTGCTGCAAAAGGAAAAGACGAAAATAGGAAAAGAGGATTATTATGAAAAATACGAAAAACATACGTCAAAAAAGTTATATTCTGCTGATCATCGGAGCCATTCTTTTGATCGCCAGTGTTATTTTTACTGTGTATGCACATAATACAAGTTATGAAAAATCTCAGGAAACGGCGGCACAGCTTTCCGAAGTAAAAAAACAAATTGCCGATGCCCCCAAGGACAGCGATGTTTCCGCTCTGGAAGAACAAAAAAATGCGCTTTCGGATGAAAAACTGAATCAGGAAAGGCCTTTCTCCTACGGCTTAACCGTACTCTTTATCGCTGTTTTTCTTACCATAAAGGGCATTTACAATGCAACGGTAGGCAAAATGCCTTCTCAGAAAGCGGACATCAAGCGGCTGGCACAGGCAGGGCTTTTAGCTGCCCTTTGCTATATCGGCTTTGCTTTTTTGAAAATTGACATTCCGGTAGGTGCTGAAAAAACCGCATTCCATTTCGGCAATGTCTTCTGCGTTCTGGCTGCTCTTTTGCTGGGCGGATACTGGGGCGGCATGGCCGGCGCCGTGGGAATGACCATTGCGGACCTTACCACTGCTTATGTAACCAGTGCGCCGAAAACTTTCCTGCTAAAGCTCTGCATCGGTCTGATTGTAGGTCTTGTTGCTCATAAGATCTGCAAGCTCAGCCGGGCGCATTCCTCCAGATATCTGACTCTGGCTACCATCGGTTCCTGTGCCGCAGGTATGGCTTTTAATATTATTGCGGATCCTCTGGTAGGGTATTTCTACAAAATGTACCTGCTGGGTGTTCCTCAGGACATCTCTTCCGTACTTGCCAAATGGTCTGCCGTAACAACCAGTGTAAATGCAGTAGTTGCCGTAGTCGCTGCAACGATCTGCTACCTTGCTCTGCGCCCGGCGCTGAAAAAATCGGGACTGTTCATTGAACTTTCTCCGGAAGCAGAAGAAAAGGAGACTTCTCATGCATAAAAATTATCAGGGCGGGGTTATACCCCGCCTTGCTGTTGTAAACAGTCTGGCAGGCTACGGCCGTTGCTCTTCGGTTCTCGCCCTGCCTGTTATCAGCGTCCTCGGAGTGCAGCCCTGCCTCCTTCCTACTGCGATTTTGTCTTCTCATCTGGGCTTTCCCGGTTGCTATCAAGAAGACTTTACGCCGCATATGGAACCCTATCTGCATGCTTGGGAAAGTATCGGACTGACTTTCGACGGACTTTACTGCGGCTTTTTGAAAAACGAAACCCAGGCAGATACGATCCGTAAGATACTGTCCGGTCCTATGATGAATTCCAAAGGCAGTCTCGGTCGCTCCCTTTTTCTCCTGGATCCTGTCATGGGAGATCACGGGAAATTATATACTTCCGTAAATGACGGACAGATAGATGCGATGCGAAGACTTGCTTCTTATGCAGACATCCTCACTCCCAACCTGACAGAGGCCTGCCTGCTGGCTGGACAGCCGTACTGCGACACACTTTGGGAAGAAAAAGAGCTTTCCCTGTTATGTGAACGGATTGCCCATAAAAGCCAACTGCCCGATTCCGGCATTATTCTTACCGGCCTTGAACGAAGCGGACAGTACCGGAACTTTATCTGGGACAAAGGAACTTCTTATATTCTGGACGTTCCCTCCGCCGGAAGCGCTCACCATGGCACTGGAGATCTGTTTGCCTCTATTGTGGCAGCCAGCAGCCTGAAAGGTGATTCTCTCCTGTCCTCTGTCCGGAAGGCCTGTGATTTTATATCCCTGTGTATTCGACAAACAGAAATCTGCCATGTTCCGCCGCAGGAGGGAGTGCTGTTGGAAAAATGTTTATCCGCTCTTTTGCCTCCTGCGGAATTTAACGAAATATAACAGATTTTTATTTCAGTTTATTCGCAATTGCAATTTTGCCTGCAAAATCTTATTCTTGAATTTCATCTGTTCTTAAATTTTTTCTCATGATTTTGCACAAACAATCCACTGTTTCCACAGTGTTATCCACACAATTATCTTCACGGTATTCGTTTTTATGCCTGTGGAGATAATTGTCGTTTTTATGCTTTTCCTGCATTTCAAAGCAAAAATTTCCACAGAATTCAGAGAGAAAAGCAGAAAATCGTCTGACATATACGTTTTTTCGAAAACTTTATGTAAACCAGTCCTCAAAGCCAGGAATCCCAAAATCTTTCTACTCTTTTCGCAACAGAATCTACCGTCACTACTTCAAATTCTTCCCATTCAGCCGGAAACAGCCGACGATACGTATACTGCAGGAAACGCTCATCCAAAAGGACAACAATTCCCACATCTTCCATGGTTCTTATGACTCTTCCGGCAGCCTGCAGCACTTTATTCATGCCAGGGTAACGATACGCATAGTCAAATCCATTCTCCGCCTGCCCGTTAAAAAAATTTTTCAAAAGTTCCCTTTCACTGCACACCTGCGGGATGCCGGTTCCTACAATGACCGCCCCGATCAGTCTGTCATTCTTCAGATCAATCCCTTCGCCAAACACTCCTCCCAGCACACAAAAGCCAATCAGAATATGCTCCTTCTCATCCTCTCGGAAGCGTTCCAGAAAGTTTTCCCGTCCTTCTTCGCCCATATAGTCCTGCTGTAAAATACATTCCTTCTGTGTCCCGGCAAAATTTTCCTGATAGGCGGTATAAACCTTCTTAAGGAATGCGTAAGACGGACAGAACACCATATAATTTCCATGTCGGTTCTTTACTACTTCATCGATATAACGTGCTATTTTCAAAAATTCTTCTTCCGAACGTCTGCTGTACTTGCTGGTAACATCCTGCGCAATAAAGAGCCCCTTCTTAGCCGGATTAAACACCGACTTTGCATATACCTCATAATCTTCCTTTTCTCCGCCCAAGAGCCCTTTGTAATATTGAATCGGCAGAAAAGTTGCGGAAAATAAAATGCTGCTCCTGCCTCTTTTCATGCATTCGTTCAAATTCAAGGACGGATCCACACAGTAAAGTCTTAAAAGGAAACTGCCGTCCGGCTGCAGCATGGTATACTTTATATAATGCTCATCCACTCTTTCATAAATGTCCAAAAAGTGAGAAAGCTTAAAGTAAAACTCTAAGATCATCTCCCGGATTTCGGTCTTTTTTTCTTCCTGCTTGTCCAGGTAATCATCCATAAGGCCATGCAGCCAGATCACATTCTGTACAATGCCGTCTATCTCTTCCACCTTGCTGCAGTCCGTACATTCCCGCTTCAGCATAAGCATGGCCTTGTTGCACTTTTCCAGCTGTCTTGCCATTCTTGCGGCATAACCCTCTTTTACAAGGACCGTTTTTTTATTTTCTTCCTTCTCTTCTTCCTTCAGAATTTCCTTTTTCAGATTCAGAAATTCTTCCTTCACCAGACCGGCACTGTACATTTCTCTTCCGCGCTCCAGCAGATTATGTGCCTCATCAATTAAAAACAGATAATCGCCTCCGCTTCCATCGGCAAAGAATCGCTTCAGATAGACATGCGGGTCAAACAAATAATTATAATCGCAGATAATGCCGTCGGCAAACAAACTCATATCCAGGCACATTTCAAAAGGACATACCGTATATCTACGGGCATAAGCCTCTACGTTCTCTCTCGAAAAGCTCTCTTCACAGGTAAGCAACTCATATATGGCATCATTTACTCTGTCATAATGCCCTTTTGCATAGGGACAGTTCTCCGGATTGCACTCCATCTGCTCCATAAAACAGATCTTCTCTTTTGCAGTCAGAATCACACTTTTAAAACACAAGCCTCTTTCCCGAAGCAGCTTGAATGTATTTTCCGCTACGGTTCTGGTAATCGTTTTGGCAGTCAGATAAAAAATCCGCTCTCCCATTCCCTGCCCTATCGCTTTTATCGCCGGAAAGATCGTGGAAATCGTCTTTCCGACGCCGGTAGGCGCCTCTAGGAACAGCTTTCTGCCATGGTAAATCGTCTGATAGACATAAGTGACCAAATCCTTCTGCCCTTCCCGGTACGGGAACGGAAAAGCGAGCTGTTCTATGGACTTCTTCCGTTTTCTCCGCCATTCCCATTCATAATCGGCCCACTTTTCATACTCTTCCAGCAGCCAGAAAAACCACTCTGCCAGCGCCTTTTTTTCCTGTTCTTCGTAAAAATAGCGGATATCTTCCGTCTCTATATTGCAATACGTCATGCGGATCTTGATTTTGTCCGCATTTTTCCTGCTTCCGTACATATAAGCATAACACCTGGTCTGTGCCAGGTGAACCAGATCCGGTTCCTTCATTCTCTCCACATCACGGTAGGTTGCCTTAATCTCATCGATCATCACTTCCTGCGGAGTATCCACAATACCGTCTGCTCTTCCTTCTATCACTAAGCGGTATTTTTCATTTTCCCGCACATATTTTAATGACACTTCCGCCTGATATTCCGCTCCCATTCTCTTCTGAATCAACCGATGAATGCGGCTGCCTTCCTGCATGGCATCCTCTGCAGAGCCCTGAAACCGGTTATCGATATCTCCCTGACGCAAAATGAACTCCACCAGCCTGCGTACAGATATCCTTATTTCTTCCATATAGGTCAGATTCCTTTCCCTGTCTTCCTTCCGGCATTGCTGTTTCCATAGTACCGCAAACCGGGCGGAAAATCAAGTGTTGGGGAACTCGCACATAAAAGGGCGAAAACGGAGAGGAAGCAGCTGCTTTTGCAGCGTTTCATTTTTCCGTTCCTCAATGGCAATACTCTTTACAAACTGCCGAAACAGCAATTGAATCTTCTCTTCCTGCACAGAGTATTCCGCTTCGACATTTAGGAATTCCGCTTCGCCTTTCTCTCCCTCATCAAGCGTCTCCTGCTCTCGGTAAGCCAGGTACCAGTCCTTTCCGGCGGGATGAATTCCGTATAACTTTCTCTGCCTGTCCAGAATCAGAAAATTTTCCATCGGAAAGCGATCCGCAAAATGCTCCAGAAGAAAGATCATCAGATCGTTTTTCGGTCGAAACTGTGCATAAAGTATCCCGTTTTTCATTTCCTGAAACCTTAAAAATCCCATCATATGGTGCAGCTCATTTTTCGTTTCTCTTGCCATCGCAAAGGATTCATAGACATCCCGGTCTGCCAGGTGTTCGAAGATGCGCCCTGCAGGCCACCTGCCGGAAATCGCCTTTACAATCGTCTGATACACAGCCTGCCCTTTTTGAGGCTTATAAGAAGCCAATGCATAGCATAACGTAAGATAGTCCTTCTCTCCGAACCGCTTTCTGACAGAACGCGCCACTTTCTGCGCTTTCCCGGCTTCTGCCGCTACCGGTATATATTCCGCGAACAAATAATACTCTTCTTCCAGATCAATCCGGGTCTTGCTGTGATCTCTTCTTTCCTCATAAGCCCTGTAGATTGCCGTAAATATACTCTCCATCGAATTCTCGCAGCGGTATACAATCATCCTCCCTCTATCCTTTCTTTGAAAAAATGTGTGGTTTTAACCGTTCCGGGTTTCAAAAAGCAGCTGGTTTCCTGCAAAATCTCTGTCATCAAACAAAGATAACTGCCGGTAGGTCATATCCTGCAGAATGCTTTTCCCCGGCGCTCCCGAAATCTTTCTTCTATCCGTAAGATTCCTTACAATAAAATCCTCCTCGATCTTAAGCGGATACATCATCCTGCCGCAGCAGGTGATAAAATAAACGGACCTCTTTAAAACAACACCGATCTTTTTCAGATCTTCAAAAGCAAGTCTGCAGCTCCTTCTGGCGGCAACAATCCTCTGCGCACTCCGAACGCCGATTCCGGGAACACGCAGCAGAAGCTCCATAGGCGCCCGGTTAATCTCCACCGGAAAAACCTCCAGATGCCTGACTGCCCAGTCCTCTTTCGGATCCAGAAGCAGATTAAAAAACGGTCTTTTTTCATCCAGGAGTTCCTGAGCCTTAAAACCGTAAAAGCGCAGCAGCCAGTCCGCCTGATAAAGTCTGTGCTCCCGTAAAAGCGGCGGACCGCTTTGCAGCGCCGGAAGATCGCTGTCTTCGTTCACATTTACAAATGCGGAATAGAACACTCTTTTTAACTCAAATTTCCGGTACAGACTTTCGGCAACGCAAAGAATCTGATAGTCGCTTTCATTGGTTGCGCCGACAATCATCTGTGTAGACTGCCCTCCGGCCACAAAGGAAGGGGCATGGCGGTATCTTACCAGTTCTTCCTTATTATTCGAAATTCCTTCCTGAATCTGCCGCATGGGCAGTAAAATATTCTTTCTGTGCTTATTCGGTGCAAGTTTTCGTAAGCCCTCCGCTGTGGGGAGTTCCAGATTCACGCTCATTCTGTCCGCCAAATAACCGGTATTGCGAATCAGCAAAGGATCCGCTCCCGGAATCGCCTTCACATGAATATAGCCGTTAAAATGATACTTCTCCCTTAAAAGCTTCAACGTATGATAAATCAGTTCCATCGTATAAGACGGATTTTGCAGGATTCCCGAACTTAAGAAAAGTCCTTCTATGTAATTCCTCCTGTAAAATTCCATCGTCAGACTGCATACTTCTTCCGGTGTAAAACAGGCACGCCGGATATCATTACTCTTGCGGTTGGGACAGTATCTGCAGTCAAAAATGCACTCATTGGTAAACAAAATCTTAAGCAGAGAGATGCACCTGCCATCGGAAGAAAAGCTATGACAGATACCTGCTTTCTCACAGTTCCCTATTCCGGTTCCTTTTCCCTTCCGCTCCACACCGCTGGATGTGCAGGCTACGTCATATTTTGCCGCATCCGATAAAATCTCCAACTTCTGCGCAAGCCCCATTTTATCACAAGAATCATAATACCCTACAGAAGTCTCCATTTCTTTTCTCTCCTTTTTTGCGAAGCAAACATACGTTTGTTTTTTATTATAGTACATACGTTCTAATAAATCAAGTAAAAAAATGCAAAAAAACTATTGCAAATTTTGCTAAAAAGCGCTTAAATAGTAGTATTGAATTTTAAGAAAGCAGGTACATACCGATGCCCAAATTAAGCATACCGAAAAATTACAAATCCGAATTAAACTTATATGAAACACAGATTGCCATCAAGACGGTAAAGGATTTTTTCCAGACCCTGCTGGCCGAACGGCTGAATCTGCTGCGTGTTTCCGCTCCCTTGTTTGTGGATCCTTCCTCAGGGTTAAATGACAATCTGAACGGTTATGAGCGTCCTGTTTCCTTTGATATCAAGTACCAGAACGGACGCACGGCGGAAATCGTCCATTCCCTTGCCAAATGGAAACGTTATGCCTTAAAAAAATACGGATTCGGTCCCGGAGAAGGACTCTATACCGATATGAATGCTATCCGACGTGATGAGGAGACGGACCCGGTTCATTCCATTTATGTAGATCAGTGGGACTGGGAAAAAGTAATCACCAGACAGGAACGGAACCTGGATACCCTCAAGGATGTGGTTCGAACCGTCTATAAGGTTCTGCGCAAAACTGAAAAATATATGTCCATTCATTATGATTATATAGAAGAAATTCTTCCCCATGATATTTTCTTTTTGACGACCAGAGAACTGGAAGAAATGTTTCCGGACTATTCTCCGAAGGAAAGAGAATACTATATTGCCAAAGCCAAGGGCGCCGTATGCATTATGCAGATCGGTGACACCATGGAGAACGGCGAACCCCATGACGGCAGAGCACCGGACTATGATGACTGGTCTCTGAATGCGGATATCGTGGTTTATTACCCCGTTCTGGATACTGCACTGGAACTTTCCAGCATGGGAATCCGTGTAGACAAAACAGCTCTTTTGGAACAGCTTCAGAAAGCCGGATGCCCGGAAAGAGCCGAACTTCCCTTCCAGAAGGCCATTCTCAACGAAGAACTTCCCTTTACCATCGGCGGCGGCATCGGTCAGTCCCGCATCTGCATGTTCCTTCTGCGGAAAGCCCATATCGGAGAAGTACAATGCTCTCTGTGGCCGGAAGAAACCATGGAACTGGCTTCCAAACTCGGTCTGCAGCTTCTGTAGTTGATTTTAAGAAGCCGCAATACTCCCCAGGAAAAGCAAGAGGTAGTGCTGTAAAGCATTACCTCTTTTTTACGTTTTCAATTCATTTCCTTTTTGCATTTTAATCTCCATTCCGCAGACGTTTTAGCGTCGAAGGAATCTGATTAGTGTGAAAAAATGGCGCTTATCAATGCATTTTTTCACACTAATCGTCCGGACATGCCATGCTCAAAACCGTGCTGTAAGAATGTGTTTCTAAACGGTTTCTTAAAAGTATAAAGAGTTTATTAAATCGCAAAAAACCTCTTGACACCTTTCATTATATGTGTTATATTGCGTATAGAACAAAGGAAACAGATAAGAAATAAAAATCCTTGTTCTTATTACAACAATTACACACCGGATTTTTCCGGGAGTGCTGACGCGGGTTTTTACCCCATATTTTAGTCAAGGAAAGGAGACCTGACTTATGATGATGCCTAGTATTTTTGGAGAAAACTTATTTGATGATTGGATGGATTTTCCTTTCAGTCGTTCTTTGTGGGATAACGAGGAGAAGAATCCTCTGTCCGAGAAGTTGTATGGAAAACATGCACGCAATATGATGAAGACAGATATAAAGGAAACAGAAAACGGTTATGAGGTTGATATTGACCTGCCTGGCTTTAAGAAAGACGAATTGAATCTGCATCTGGAAAATGGTTATTTGACCGTTTCCGCTGCAAAAGGTCTTGACAAAGATGAAGAAGATAAGAAAGGTCACTATATCCGTAAGGAACGTTATGCCGGCAGCATGAGCAGAAGCTTCTACGTAGGTGAAGATGTGACAGAGGAAGATATTCATGCCAAATACGAAAATGGTATTCTGCAGCTCACCGTTCCTAAGGTAGAAAAGAAAGCGGTAGAAGAACACAAGCGTATTTCCATTGAAGGATAATATCAGGGAAATAGAAATAAGGTTTTATTGATATTTTATGATTCGGTTCGAATCAGAGGATTCGGAACTGATAAAAGAGAGGAGAAATGACTTATGATGATGCCTAGTGTTTTTGGTGAGAATTTGTTTGATGATTGGATGGATTTTCCTTTCAGCCGCCTGTTGGGGGATGAAGAGAGGAACTTATATGGCAAACATGCACGTAATATGATGAAGACTGATGTAAAAGAAACAGAAAATGGTTACGAGGTTGATATTGATCTGCCCGGCTTTAAGAAGGATGAGTTGAATCTGCATCTGGAAAATGGTTACCTGACCGTTTCCGCTGCAAAAGGTCTTGATAAAGACGAAAAGGATAAGAAAGGTCACTATATCCGCAGGGAGCGTTATGCCGGCAGCATGAGCAGAAGTTTCTATGTAGGTGAAAATTTGACCGAAGAAGATATTCATGCCAAATATGAGAATGGTATTTTAAAGCTGAATGTGCCGAAGACTGAGAAGAAAGCGGTAGAAGCACGTAAGACCATTGCCATTGAAGGTTAATTATCCGATAAAAGATCCTATGTGAAGCAGGTTAAACTGCCGAAGAAAGGCTATGAGAAAATCTCATATAAAGAAGTAAGGAGAGGAGTCCGGAACAAATCCGGGCTCCTCTTTTTTTGTCTCTTCTTTTGTCTCCTCCTGCGGTAACACTTCTTCAAGTCTGCCGAAACTATATCCCATTTCCTCCCATTTTGTCAGCAGCTCATCTAAAATCTCTCCATTCGTCCTGGAAGTATTGTGGAGAAGAACAATGGCTCCCGGATGAATTCTGGTCGTTAATTTTTCAAAGGCTTCTTCATGAGTCGGCTGTTTTTCCACATTCCAGTCTACATAAGCAAGACTCCAGAAAAAGGTCGCATATCCTTCGTCTTTTGCCATCTGCAGGTTTTCTGTATTATATTTTCCCTGTGGCGGACGATAATATTTCGCCATTTCCTGCCCGGTAATTTCCTGATAAAGATTTGCCGTATCTTCCATTTCTTTGTGAAAAGCATCCCGATCGGAGATAGCGGACATATCCGGATGATGATAAGTATGGTTTCCCACGGTATGCCCTTCCTGGGTCATCCGTTTTACAAGCTCCGGAGCAGACTCCAGATAATGACCTACCACAAAGAAAGTTGCCGAAACATTATGTTTTTTCAAAGCATCCAGAATCGCTCCCGTATTCCCGTTTTCATATCCGCAGTCAAAAGTAAGATAAATTTTCTGTTCCTCTTTGCTTCCCACGTAATAGGCATTGTATTTTGCAAGTTCCGCAGCGGAGGTATTACCGGAAGGCTGGCTTCCTTCTGCACCGAATCCGAGTCCCCAGTTCTGTGTCATTTCCAGGAAGTGATCGGCTTCTCCCGGATTCTTTTCCGTGATTTTTTCTTCTGTCCGCTGTCCCGGCACAAAAGATGCCATTGTTATCTGCCTCTGTACATAACCGGCTCCCCGCCCCAAAAAGAACATGGCCACCAAAAAGAGAACGCTTCCGGCCAGTTTTCCTGTACTCCAAAGCGTTCTCCACTCCTCTTCCTTCATCCTTGCAAACACAGATGTGCTGCGCAATTTTTCCTGCCAATCGGTTCTCATAATTCCTCCGACTGTTTTTGCTACATATATATGTAAAAGCAGGATGCGGCATGACATTTTATTTGCAAAATGTCATGGAATAACTGATTTCCCGCGTTCCACCGGCTTCCAACTCCTGTTCACCCGGTTTCTCCTTCAATTCCCCGGTAAAGCCTTCATCATCCACACGTCCGAACCACGGTTCCAGACAAACAAATGCTTCACTGCCTGCAGGAGACCATATACCCATCATCGGAAACTGCGGGCATTCCATCGTCACATACGGCATTCTGTCCGGTTTGGTAATACTCAGGCTCTTAATCTGTCCATGCTCAAAAACATAGGCACCTTTATCAAATAAAGCCTTTTCAAGCGGCAGGAATCCGTTTTGCAAAAACAGCTTTTGGGGCAGATCCGGTCTTGCGAAACCGCTCTTTTTATCCGTCTGAATATAAGTAAGCTGCTCCTTTTCCGGAAACAGCAAAAATCCTCCTCCCTCCGGAAGCATAAAGGCCGGATGCGCACCGATGGAATAATACATCTCTTCTTTTCCGTCATTGCAGATCGTCCATTTTACCAAAAGCTTTCTTCCACCTGTCTGATCCAGCCTATGTGTAACGAACAGCCGGAAGGCAAACGGATACATTTTCCGCGTCTCTTCATTTGCTTCCAGGCGATGCGTTATGTGAGTTTCACTTTTTTCCACCAACGTAAATTCCATATCTCTTGCAAATCCATGCTGAAACGGCATTTCATACTCTTTGCCCTGATAACGGTAAACATTTCCGATCACTCTTCCCACAAAAGGAAATAACAGCGGTGCATGCCGGTTCCAGACAGCCGGATCGGCATTCCAGATCCGCTCCTTCTTCTCCTCCTTATCATAAACGCTGCATAATTCTGCACCATGATCGGAAACAGTAATTTTAAGAAACTGATTTTCCAAACAATGTTCTGCCATTTTTTCACTCCTTCGCATTCCACGGACGCTTTCGCGTCAAAGAAATCGCACACCTAATTATTTCTGCCCCTCTATCGTAATACGGGTGATTACAGGCTGTGCATCCGCCGGTATGGTTCCGTTGTTATCCACAGGTTCCGCCTCCGTGCAGATCTTATCCACAATATCCATTCCGTCCGTCACATAACCGAATACCGCATACTGCCCGTCCAGATAAGTACTATCCTGCTGTACAATGAAAAACTGGGAGGATGCACTGTCGTATTTCTGGGATCTTGCCATGGAAACGGCTCCCCTTGTATGGGACAGTGTATTATTCACACCATTTGCCGAAAACTCTCCCTTAATATTTTTCCCGCTGCCGCCGGTTCCGTTTCCGTTGGGATCTCCTCCCTGCATCATGAATCCTTCAATAATCCGGTGAAAAGTAAGACTGTCATAAAAGCCTTCCCCGGCAAGCTTTACGAAATTCTCCACGGTAACAGGCGCCGCTTTGGCATCCAGCTGCACGGTAACGGTTCCGTAATCCTGAATTTCGATCTTTGCAAGATATGTTTTGGGCTCTTTTGCCAGCGATAGACAGATTCCCGCAACCACCGCAATCACCACGACTGCTGCGATGCAGATTCCGATTATTCCCTTAGTGCTTACTTTATTGTTTTTACCGTTCTTCTTATTCCCGTTCATGTTGCTATTCCTTTTCTGCTGTTTTCCCTGCTGCTTTCCCTGCTGTTTTCCTGCCATGATAAACCTCCCTGACTTTTTCTATAGAGTGAGCGCACATATGTGCCGCTCATATGCGCCTATCCGCAAGCTGCCCGTATGTATAGCTGCCCTTCTGAACTATTACCCATAATAAAATGAATCCCTGCACTTGTCAAGCACCCGCTCGTTTTTCATAAATAAACTCAAAATAAACTTACTTTTCATTGCATTCTCCTCCCATACTCTATATAATGATAATATAGCAGCAAACCTGCAATAACAGAATGAGAGGAAAAGAAGGTCTTATGAACTTTACGAATTTGAAACAATTTATGGATGATATGGCTTCCGTCAGAACCCCCGGCAATGCGATTGAAGTCTATGTGAATGGGGAACGGGCTTTTTCCTATGCCGCCGGATATGCTGATTTAGAGACCCGCAAACCGCTTACCGGTGAGGAATATTTCTATATTTATTCCTGCTCCAAAGTCACTACGGTTACCGCAGGTCTTCAGCTTCTGGAAAAAGGAAAATTCCTGCTGACGGATCCTTTATACGACTACATACCGGAATACAAAACCATGTATATCCGCACGGAAAGCGGAGAGTGCAAAGAGGCGCAAAATCCTATTACCGTAGGTGATCTCTTTACCATGTCCGCAGGTCTTACTTACAATTTTAATTCGGAAGGATTCCGCAAAGCCGCCGAACTTACAGACGGCAAAATGGACACTGCTACGACTATACGCTGCCTTGCCATAGACCCTTTGGCTTATGAACCCGGAACACGCTGGCAGTACAGCTTAGGCCACGATGTTTTAGCAGGCCTTATCAGCATTCTCACAGGCATGCCATTCCGTGAATACGTCAGGAAAAATATTTTTGAACCGCTTGAAATGAACGGCTGCGCTTACCATCCGACTCCGGAGATTCTGGAAAAAATGGCTTCTCAATATACTTTCGTTGCGGAAGGACAATCCGCTGTCGAAGATCTGGTAGAAGCGCAGAAATACGGAAAAGCGGACAAGGGCCACTTTTCCAATGTAGGAAAAGTCAACTCTCATATTTGCGGTGAAGAATATGACAGCGGCGGAGCCGGCATTATTACGACCGTATCCGATTACGTAAGACTTATGGCCGCTCTTGCAAACTACGGAAAAGGACTTACCGGCGAGAGAATTCTTTCTTCCGCAAGTATTGACCTTCTACGTACCAATCGGCTGAATGAAGAGCAGTTAAAAGACTTCAACTGGAAACAGCTGGCAGGTTACGGATACGGTCTGGGCGTCCGCACCATGATGGATAAGGCGGCAGGCGGCTGTATCGGATCCTTAAGAGAGTTCGGCTGGGGAGGAGCTGCCGGTGCGACTGCCTTAATCGACCCGGAGAGAAAGTTGGCCGTTTTCTATGCGCAGCACTGTTTAAATCCCAGAGAAGAATATTACCAGCCCAGGCTTCGCAACATTCTTTATTCCTGCCTGGACGACTGATTTATTGTAACAGTTCAGCCAAACATAGCGCCGTTTATATGAAAATTGCGGCTTGCAGCTGCTTGTTGCGTCTGCGAAGCATGCGAAAAGCTTTGTGAATGGCGCGTGAGAACTGTTGCGATTGATTCTTTGATTCCGTAGTTTATGTCATATCCCCGAAGGCTCATTCATAGAATGTAAAAAAGTGATTCCGGGGGATATCCTTGAAAGACTATATCGAAGAACGTGCCATGAATATCGCAAATTACATTATTGACAGCAATGCAACGGTCAGGCAGACTGCCAGGGCATTCGGTGTCAGTAAAAGCACGGTACATAAGGACGTAACCGACCGCCTGATGCAAATTAATCCGGCTTTGGCAAAACAGGCCAGAAAAGTTCTGGATATTAATAAATCCGAACGTCATATTCGCGGAGGGCTTGCAACCAGAGAAAAATATCTGCATCAACACCGGGCATCGTTATAAAAAAGAATACGGAATAGAAAGTACCTGACACAGTCTGCCCTTGTGTCGGGTATTTCTGTTTTTGGTACAAACGTTTCCTTCTTCCGGGCTACCTTGTAATGCCTGTGCCGCGCTAATCCCCTTTCCGCAGAAGATTTAGCGTCGGAGGAATCGCTCGACAAATTTCAGATTTGACGCTGCTATACTTCTTCCATTTCTCCGCTTTCCCGGCAATAACGGTAAACCTTATTACTAAGCATCTCCTCCTGGGGAAAGATCGCATTAATTTCCGCAATCGCATCCTTCATTGCCTGAGCCGTCCCCGAAACCGCCGGCTGAAGTACTGCCTCATGAATACTTGTGAATCCGATATAATAGTCTCCGCCTAAAAGCTCACTGATACGTTTTTTTACTCCGGGATAAAAGACAGCAATCGCACCGTTTATATTTTTTACGGTGGTAAGCCGATATCCCAGTATATCATCCATTCTCCTTTCCATTAAGCAGGCATCCGGCTCCATAAAACGACCTTCCTCTTTTTTTAAATTGCTGCCAAGTTCAGAACAGGGATATATCCTTGGCGGCATAAAAGATATCGTATTCTGAAAAGCCTTTTCCCAAAGCTCTTTTTCACCGATCCCCCAGGTATCCGTAACTTTACGATTAAGCTTGATCGTCAGATACTCCTCTTCCGAATCATAAACGACTCCATAAAGAGTCAATGCAATGTCATTCCATCTTCTGTAGATGCTTTCTTCCAGTTCGCTGCAGTTTTTGACATAATTAAGCGGCCGCAAAATCAGTTTTTCACGGATACTATTGTAATTTTTCTCCCCTCCCTCCAGCCATTGCCGGCTGAATCCCGCATGCTGGATTTTTTTCAGGAGTTCTGTCAGAACCTCCTTCCAACCGCCTCTTTGATACTTAAAAAAGTATTCCTGCACATTCCAGGTCATAATGCTTCTGACTGCCCCGTCTCCCCAGACCGCCAGTATATAATCCGCGTTTACAACCGTATCTTCTCTTCCGAAATGAATTTTATTGATATAACATATCATATTTAGAATCTGCGGATCTATAGTTGTATAGCCCTTTTCCAGCAGTCTGATTCTTCTTCCCTGAACTTCCTCCTGCTGCACAATAATACGAAACAATTCTCCTTTGAATTCCTCGTAGCTCATCTTCTCCTCTCATTCTGCCCGGTTTGAAATATTTATCTGCAAAAGGGGCTGATTTTTAACGTTTTTTGAATCGGGTAATTTCAGCTGATCGTGCTGTTCTGAATGTAAGATTTTGATTTTTCGATGCCACCATGGTATGAAAAAATTTTATCATAAAACGCAAAAATTGTCACTAAACTGACTGTTTAATGACAATTTTATCTTTTTATGTTATAATTTGTCATTTGGATGCAGAAGTTCGTTCATCTCAACCTGCAAATATTTACTGATTGCGTAAAAATTATCCAAACTGGGCAGCCTCTCGCCGCGGAACCACAGGTAAACTGCCTGAATCGTCCCGAGATGCAAAAACTCCTGAAGCATCTTTGCACTGATTTCCTTTTCCTGACAAATTCTTTTCAGATTTTTTCCAAATGCTGTCATGTCAATGACAGGGTACTCTCCCTCGTACACCATATCTTTTTATAACCTCCGCCTTTATCCTCGCTTTTATTCTCTTCCTCCTTTTTCTTTTGTACAATCCCGTTTGCCATAGCCAAAGCCGGAATAGGTATCTGAACTCCTGCCGGCAACGGTGGAAATGCTTTATAAAAATACTAAACAATTCTTCTCACAGCCAGAATTTTACGATATCCGGCATTATTTACTTTAATTCCCGATTTCGGATTGCTGGCATGTACAAGCATTCCTCCCCCGATATAAATACCGACATGGCCGTCATAGCAGATCAAATCTCCCGGCTGCGCCTCACTGTAAGATACTCCGGTTCCGGCGCTGCGCTGTTCATAGGAAGTCCGCGGCAGGTTGTAGCCAAAGCTTTTATAAACCGAATAAACGAAACCGGAACAATCCGCTCCGTTGGTCAGACTGGTGCCTCCCCATACATAAGGATTCCCGATATACTGACAGGCAAACTTCGCCACTTTCTTTCCAAGTTCACTGCCGGATGCAGACTCTATTACAGATGCATAACCGGTATCGGCAAAGTTGCCGTTGATAACTGCCGCCACTTCTGCCTGACGTCTTTTCTGCTCTTCCAGTTTTTTCAGTTGGTTTTTCTCCCGCTGAATTTTTTTGGCTTTTACTGCCGCATCCTGCTTCAGTTTTGCAATATCTGCATCATAATTTGCCGATTCTCTTTTCTTTACCGCAAGATTATTATCCAACTGTACTTTCAAATTCTGCAGGCTGGCACGATCGCTTTCCAGTTGTGTTTTTTCACTCTGAAGCTGCGCTTTATCCGCCTCTAACTGATCCCATAGCGCCTGAACCTCGTTTTTTGCCGCTTCGTAATCATCCAGTACTTTCTTGCTGTATTCGTAAACTCTTTCCACATAATCCGCCCGATTCAACAGATCGCCGAAAGAGGCTCCGTCCAGAAAGGCAGTAAACAGCTTTGTATTGCTGTTCTCATACATAAACCGGACACAGGCTTTCATATTTTCGTACTGCTGCCGTTCTCTTTCTTTGGCTGCCTCATACTCTCTCTGTGCCTGCTCAATTTCCGTCTGTTTGAAAGCAATCGCATCCTCTTTGGAAGAAATCTCTGACTCTTTGAGCTGGATACTGGTCATCATGTTCAGGATTTCCGAGTTCAGATCCGCAATCTGTTCTTCAATCAGGTCCTGCTCATCCTCCAGAGACGATATCCGGTCATTAATCCGGTTCAGATGATTCTGATCTTCCTCAATCTGCCCCTTTATCCCCTCTATCGTTGTTGCACAAACTACCAGCTCCTCTTTTGCTGCCTGAAACAGAACCGCAGCTGCAAACAGAAATGCAATTATACTTTTTCTTATGTTTCTCTGCCTTTTCCTTCTTTTTTTCATCTTTCCTCATTTCTGAGCAACTCTGCTGCCGCTTCCCGTTCCGCAGCATTACTTACAGATCACAATTATTAACGGTTCTGGGGAACGGAATCACATCTCTGATATTTCCCATTCCGGTAAGATACATAACGCAGCGCTCAAAACCAAGACCGAAACCTGCATGACGAACGGATCCATATCTTCTTAAATCCAGATAAAATTCATAATCTTCCTTCTTTAATCCCAGTTCATCCATTCTCTTCTCCAGCACATCCAGCTTATCCTCACGCTGGCTTCCGCCGATGATCTCTCCGATTCCTGGAACCAGACAATCCATAGCGGCAACAGTCTTTCCGTCTTCATTTAACTTCATATAGAATGCTTTGATTTCCTTCGGATAATCGGTTACAAAGACAGGGCGCTTGAACTCTTTTTCGGTAAGGTATCTTTCATGCTCCGTCTGCAGATCACAGCCCCAGAATACCTTATAGTCAAATTCATCATTGTGTTTCTCCAGAATTTCAATCGCCTGTGTATAAGTTACATGGCCGAAATCGGATTCCACAACGTGCTTTAGCCGGTCGATCAATCCTTTGTCAATATACTGATTAAAGAAATTCATCTCTTCCGGGGCATTCTCAAGCACATAACGGATCACGTACTTTAACATACTTTCCGCAAGCACCATATCATCCTTCAGGTCCGCAAAAGCCATTTCCGGCTCAATCATCCAGAACTCAGCCGCGTGTCTGGTTGTATTGGAATTCTCCGCACGAAAAGTAGGTCCGAAGGTATAAACATTTTTAAAAGCAAAAGCATAGGTTTCTGCGTTCAACTGTCCGCTTACCGTCAGATTGGTAGGCTTTCCAAAAAAATCTTTGGAGTAATCCACTTCTCCATCCTCTTTTTTCGGAACGTCCTTAAGATCCAATGTGGTAACCTGGAACATCTCTCCCGCGCCTTCACAGTCACTGCCGGTAATTAACGGTGTATGCACATAGACAAATCCTCTTTCCATAAAGAAAGTATGAATTGCATAAGCTGCCAGGGAACGTACTCTGAAAACAGCCTGGAATGTATTGGTTCTGGGACGCAGATGGGAAATCGTTCTTAAATATTCAAAAGTATGGCGCTTCTTCTGAAGGGGATAATCCGATCCGCTTGTACCCTCCACCATGATATCCTTTGCCTGAATTTCAAAAGGCTGCTTGGCATCCGGTGTAGCCGTAACCACACCCTTTATCACCAGTGCAGCACCCACGTTTATTTTGCAGATCTGTGCAAAATTAGACAGTTCCTGTCCGTATACCACCTGCAGAGCCTCAAAAAAAGTTCCGTCATTTATCATGAGGAAACCGAAATTTTTGGAATCCCGGTTGCTTCTTACCCAGCCTCCTACCGTCACTTCTTTTCCGATATAGCTTTCTTTATCACGATAAAGGTCTCTGATATCTGTCAGTTTCATAATAATCCTCTCCTCATTCTTTTTTATTCTGCTTCCGTTCCGTTGCTTACAACGGCATTTTCAACCAGGAAATCTACTACTTTACGAAACATAAAGTACTCTCTGTACTCTTCTTTTTCCCCCTGTAAAAGCAGGGCTTCTTTACTCTCTGCACCGGTTTCTTTTGCATACTGTTCCAGTTCTTTGTCCAACTCCTCATCGGAAATATTCAAATTTTCTTTCTCGGCAATCAACTGGAATGCCAGCACCTGCTTTACGGTATTCTCTGCAGCCACTTTGGAAAAATCTGCAAGAGACATATTATAAAGCGCATTGGCATAAGTCTCTCCATCTACGCCATAATAAGCAGCTGCAATCATCTGGATCTGGTTATTAACATTTTCCACATATTTATCAACCAGATCCGCAGGCATGTTTTCCTTATAGGTACAATTTTCCACGAGCGCCTGCAAAACCGCATTCTCTACATTGGTCTGATACTCTGACTGCGCATATTCTTCCAGCATTTCGGCAACATACCTGCGCAGTCCCGCTTCATCCTGATACTGCTCCAGCCCGAAACCGGCAATCACGTCATCCTGAATCTGCGTCGGCATAATATAATGCACGGTAACAGTAAACACTACCTCCGCACCTGCCAGATCCGGATTATTCTTGTAAGTCTCCGGAAATGTCAGATTCAGATCCACGGTTTCCCCGGGCATCACACCGATCAGTTGATCCTCAAATCCCGGAATAAATGCGCCGGAACCGATTGTCAAATCCGCTCCCTGTGCAGTGCCGCCTTCAAAAGCCACGCCATCCTTTTTTCCTTCATAATCGATAATTACCGTATCACCTTCCGCAACGGCTCTGTCTTTCACTCCGCCGTTTTCCTCTGTGATATGGCTTAAATACTCCTGGTTGACATAGGCTTCCAGATCGGCATCGTTGACCGCCGTATCCTGTACAACAACTTTAAGTCCTTTGTATTCTCCCAAAGTAACATAAGCACTTGCATCGATATCTTTTACATAAACTGCCGAATCTGACTGTGAAACATCTGCGCCGCTTTCTACGGCATTTTTTTCTGTATTTTCTTCCCTGCTTTGAGAAGTTGTTTCATTCTTTGCGCCGCTGCCGCAGGCGGTGAACATTCCCGCTGCCAGAATCACAAGACCGGCACCGATTATTTTTTTTACCATTTTTCTATTTCCTTTCCCTCTCTGCTTTTTGCTGCAAAACAGATATAAACATATATACCACAATTTTTGAAAATTTAAAAGCTTTTCCTGCAAAAATATGCAAAAAAGAGTGATAATCCTTTCCTGCCGGTCACAGAAGCGGTGATAAAAGGCGGCATACCTGTTCTTTGAGACGTATAATCAGGCTGCGTTTCGCATACAATTCTTTGGTAATACGGCTGCTTACTTTCAGATCCTGCCGGAAAATATCCACCATTTCCGCTGCCTTTTTCTCATCATAAACAACGGCATTCACTTCAAAATTCAGGGCAAAGCTGCGGATATCCATATTGGCTGTCCCATAGCAGAATACTTTATCATCCACAATGACACCCTTACTGTGCAGAAAACCATTGTCATAAGTATAACACCTGGCACCTGCCATTACCATATCTCCGATATAGGAGTAAGTCGCCCAGTATACGAAAGGGTGATCCGGCATACAGGGAATCATAATATTCACGGCAATCCCGGAACGGCTTGCAATCTTTAAGGCATCCAAAACCGATTCATCCGGTATAAAATACGGAGTCTGAATATAAATGCTTTCTTTGGCTTTCTGAATCAGACGCAGATAATTATCCCGGATCTGCTGCGTGGTATTATCCGGTCCGCTGCTGATAATCTGTACTTCACAATGTCCTTTTTCCTCCGAATGAGGCATTTTCAGGTACCTTCCGTCCGACAAAAGGTTATCTTTAGCTGCATAATTCCAGTCCAAAAGGAAGCGAAGCTGCAGGCTTAAAACGGCGCTTCCCATAATCCGCAGATGGGTATCTCTCCAGTGTCCGAACTTTTTATCCAGTCCGATGTATTCCTTTCCGATGTTAAAACCGCCCACATAACCGATCTTATTATCAATGACAACGATTTTACGGTGATTGCGGTAATTAATACGCAATTGCAGTCTTCTTAAAAAAGCTGGAAAAAATTCCGCGGTCTTAATGTTCTTCCCATTCAGTTTTTTCCAGTAGCTGTGTCTGACGGACCGGCAGCCCATGGCATCAAAAAGCACCCTGACTTCCACACCCTGCGCAGCCTTTTCTTCCAGGATCTCCCGGATGCGGTTAAAAAGAACGTCATTCTTGATAATGTAATACTGAATATGAATAAATTTCTCCGCATGCTTCAGATCTTCCAACAGCGCATCAAACTTTTCATTCCCGTCCGTGAAGATCCGGATATCATTATCATCGGTAAGAACCGCATGGGAAGTCCCCAGATTATACATAACCAGATCCGTGTAACCGTTCAGATTCGGATCCAGGGTCTCCGGGCTTCTGGATTTAATCTCATGCTCCTGCCTTCGGATGATTTCATTCAGGTTATCTTCCAGTTCCTTTACCCGGAACATTTTCCGCTTATGCATGTCCGCTCCCAGCAGAAGGTAAAAAGCAAACCCTACAAAGGGAAGAAAGTACAATAACAAAAGCCATGCCCATACGCTTTTGGGATCTCTTCTTTCAAAAAATACGATAATGATGGCAAACAGCAGATTCCAAATTGCCATATGGCTGAATAAAAACTGTAAGACCTGCTGCATCCCCTGCACAAAAGTATCCATTCTGTTCCTCCCTGCCGTATCTTTCTTTCATAGTATAACACAGATCGGAATTTTTTTCACTACCAAAAAAGAGAAACCGGATAAACTTGTAAGGCTGGCTTAATATAAGAATGAGGTTAACGGTAGATCCCCGGGCAGTCCCATGGGGTTCCATTCGGGGGACGCTTTCGCTCAATTTTGCCCCACTCATTGGAATCCCCATGGGGCTGCCCTTAGAAACTTCGTAACTTTATGATATCAGGGTCAAAAGGTCAAAAAGCCGTTCGTGCTTGCACGATTAGGCTTTTGAACTTGGGACCCGTCAAACATGAGGAAGTAGCGATTTACGCAGTAAATCAGCGGATTCCGAATGTTTTAGAATTGCGGGAGCTGCTTTGCAGCGGAGCAATTCGTGATATCAAATGAGGGGCAAAATACCTTTTGACCCTCATATCAACTTTATAAGGTTATCTAAAAAAAGCACAGAGCCGATGCTTTGCAGATGAACACTCACCTGTTCTGCATCAGCTCTGTGTTTTTTACGATAATTTTCATCGTGTACGATGTCTTCTATCGTGTACGATGCCTTCTATCGTATAGTTTCCTCCAGATATTCCAGAGAAAGTCTTACCATTTCATCTCCCAGTTCCTTGTTGGCCTCTTTGGCACTTTCCGTAAACCAGTGATGAATTTCTTCCAGTCTCTCCAGTTTGACTGCCTCCGGATACAGGGACATTAAGATCGAAGTCTCGTACTTTCCGGCATGATCATATCCGGTTGCATTCTGCACCTTGCTGCTCATGGTCGGAATGACTTTGATCCAGGAGAACGGATTGTCCTCTCCCTCCAGTTGATCATAGTAGGAGCTGTAATTTTCACTGCCCCACCAGCCTCTTCCTAAAGTCTGTTCCATATATTGCATAGTTGCTCTCTTTGCAGCCTTTAAATAAGATAATGTCATAGGCATCAGGCTTTCCTGCTCAAACTGATGGTGAATTACCACATAAATATTCTTAAGACCGGAACAAAGCATGCTCATAAAAATATAGTATAAATAATTTTCAAAAGCATTCTCTTCCACATGAACCGTACCGCTTTTTTCATCCGCTACCGCATAGCTGGACGGGCTGTAGCTGACAGGCGGCGCAATCATGATTTCCTTTCTTTCGGCAAGCTTCTCAATCAGTCCCTGCGCTACCAGGGTATCACAGCCATAGGCACAGTGCGGACCGTGGTACTCCACTGTTCCTCCGGCAATCACTACCGGAATATGATTCTTTTTTACATAATCCAGTTCCCGTGGAAAACTCATATCAAGATACATCCTTTTTCCTCCTGTAATACACTTTTATACACCAATTTGTTTACCTTGCGCTGTCTTTACTCGGAATACCCCAGCGTTGTATAATAAGCCAGGTTACACTGTCTGTTATCCAGTCTTCCGTACTGCAGAACGATGTTGCAGTTGCTTTCGATTTTCATGGCATACTGTGTATCGAAAGGGACTTCAAAGCCGCACATATCCTGCAAATTATTCATGCGGAAACATCTTACTCTGCCGGCCTTTACTTCCCATGTAATATCATGATAACATTCTTTATCCGTAAAGTACAGAGTAACCCGAATCTGTGCATCGTTTCTGCTGTCATTTACCACAATCACCGACTCATGTCCCTTTAAAACCCCTTCTCCTTCTCTGGGCAGTTCGCAGTCGGGAATCAGCCATATTTTTTTTCCAACTCCATCAGACATCGATTTCAATAATTCCTTTCTTCAGATAATCCGTCATGGACAGACAGCCGTCTTTGGTAACCACAATTCCTTTTTCCCATCTTGCGCCGAAGGTCGGTCCAGAAATAAAGGTATCTACCTGGAATGTCATATTCTCCTGCAAAGGATAATCGCTTGTCGTCTCCATCCAGGGAGCCTCTACTTCGATCATACCGGTTCCGTGACAGGGTCCGTATACAAAGTTATTCTTCATTCCGTTTTCTTCATACAGTTTGTAGAAGTCTTTTGCGATATCGCTTGCAATGACTCCGGCTTTGATTCTGTCAACCGTCCAGTTATGTGCTTTCAGGCAGAACTCTACAATCCTTCTGCGTTCTCCTTCTAGCTTGCCCATAACGACCGGAAGTCCGATGGACGGAGAATAGCCGTCGATTTTAGCAGACAGGTTCAGCTGCACAATGTCGCCCTTTTCAATGGTTCTGTAGCGGGAGCGGCTGATCGCATGACGTGTGGAAGCCTCACTGAATACGTACATGGGAAGTCCTTCATACTCGGCTCCGTTTTCATAAATCACTTTTTCGGCAATTCCCACCATCTGCAGTTCCGTTACGCCCGGCTTTAAGTTACGGATTACTTCATCGGTTGCAATTTCGATAATCCGGAAGCCTTCCCTGATGCAGGCCAACTCATTGGCACTTTTGATTTGACGCAGCGATACCATGATATCATTGCATTTTGAGATTTCCGCTTTGGGATAGCTCTCCTTTAATCCCTCATAAATCGGCAGCGTACACTCCACATAGCTTCCCAGACCGATCTTAATATTTTCACCGGTTACACCGATCGCTTTGAAAACATCCGTAAATTTATCACAATGCAGCTCCGGATAAGAAGGATCAGCCGATTCTCTGAATTCCTTCAATACAAACACTTTATCCAGTTTTCCGAAATCCTTTGCAAAAATGGCAGACTCCGGTCCCACCATCAGGGCAGCATCTCCGGAAGCGGAAATTGCCACGCCTGCCCGCTCAAACAAGGGCCAGAATCCGCTGAAATACCGCGCATTGGCATAGTCGGACTCCGTACTTGCCACCACCATGACATCCAGGCCTCTTTCCTGTATCAGTCTGGCTGCCTTTGCAATTCTTTCTCTGTACTCACTGTCTGGTATACATACTCTTCCTGCCATAAATCCAACTCCTTTTTCTTTTTTACTTTTAACGATTCCGACAGACCATTCGTAACTTACTTTGGTCTATACGATTACAGCATAGCATGCCGGCCCTTTTTTGTCTTTGGAAAACCGTAAGCTTATTTTGCACAATCGTAAATATATTTAATTTTACACTATTGACAGGGAGTTTTTTGTATGCTAAAAAAGAAGTAATAATATTGCTTCAGCGAAACAACAAATTGCAAGGCGCCTGCAGAATGGAGATTATTGTGAAAAATCGCACGGAAACGGAGTTTAAACTTAATACATTCCGGAAAGACTTAAGCGTATCCCGTATCGCCAATATTCACTATTTCGAATTTACACAGGAATACCATACCTTCCGGGACAGGCATCCTTTTCGGGAACTGGTCTATACAGACAGCGGCTCCATTCAGGTTTCGGCAGAAGGTTACAGCGGTCTGTTAAAAGAAAACCAGCTGATCATTCACAAAGCCAATGAAGTTCATTCTTTAAGCTGTCCTTGCGGAATCGCCCCGAACGTAATTATCATCGGCTTCGAATGCACCTGTCCCGCACTGGATCCGTTTTCGGAAAATCCCTGCTTTCTTACACAGGAACAGCAGGCGCTTTTAGCGGATATTATCCGGGAAGGCCGCAATGTTTTTCTGCCTCCTTACGATGTTCCGAATCTGAAAGATATGAAAAAAAGACCGGATTTTCTTTTCGGTGCAGATCAGATGATCCAGCTAAAATTAGAGACCCTTTTTATCAGCCTGATCCGGAGCCGGCAGAATACGAATGAAAAAGTTCCTATGGGCATTCAGAATCCCACCATGGTGCAAATCGGCAGTTATATCGAGAACCATTTCCGGGAAGAAATTACGCTCCGGGATCTATGCTTTCTCTTCGGTCTGAACAAAACCACCTTCTGCGCAGCCTTTAAAGAAGCTTACGGTGAGACCGCTGTTACCCATATCAATAAACGGCGGATCAAAGAAGCCAAACGGCTGATGCGCAGCGGAAGCTGCAATCTGACGCAGATTGCAAACGAATCCGGTTTTTCCTCCATACACTATTTCAGCCGTACGTTTCACCGGTATGAAGGCAAGTCCCCTTCAGAATACATCCGCACCGTCAAAGCCAGACTGATGATGTAATCCGGTCACCATCTCCGCCCTGCTGCCTTTTTAGTCTTGTTCTTCACGCCACTTAAGCGGTGTGACCCCGGTTTTTTGCTTAAAAAGACGGCAAAAATAGGCCTGATCCGTAATTCCGGTTTTTTCCGCCACTTCACGTATAGACAGTTCTTTCTCTTTCAGCAGATTCTTAGCTCTGTTGATCCGAGATGTTGTAATGAATTCCGCAATGGTACAGTTAAATACGGTCCGGAAGCTTTGATAAAGAATATTTTTCGATACGCCGAATACTTTGCACAAAGTTTGCAATGACAAATCCCGTTCCAGGCTTTGGGCAATATACTCGGCAGCTGCCTCTGCCAGCTCCTCCGGTTCCATCCGGATCATATCCTCATTAAGAATGGAAAGTACAAGCATACCGGCCATTCTTGCCGCACTTTCCAGCTGTGCCGGGCTGTAACGGGTTAATTTTTCGTATTTTTCCCGAAACACCGCAGCATCCGCACCGGCAGGCAAAAGGAGTGAGAGTTCTTCATATGAAATTTCCCCTCGTGCCTGTCCCAGAATCACATATCCGATAATCATTTCTCCCCTCAGAATCGGCAGAGCAATATCCGGCAACCCCATATGGCATACTCCTACCTGTGCTTTTCTGCTCCGCCGGCATTCTTCCAGCAAAGCAAGATCCGACTTTCTGCATCCCTCACAATTATCATATGCCTGAATCAGAGTACAAAAACTCCCCTGGGGATCTATGGACTCGGTAATTATTCCAAATGCGGTATCCCTTATGGAGACCTTTAATCCGGTCACATTATAGAAATCGCTTATCACATTCTGCAGTTTATCTACGTCATACTTAATACCCATAAATTGTTTTGTCTCCTGTGTTGCACTCGTCCTTCTTTATTTACGGAAAATGCCTCTCTCATTATAACAAAAGTTAAGGGATTTTGCACCTGTCAGTACGATTGTTTATTGCGTAAATCAGGCAAGTTGTGCTATAATAGATCCGGCGCAGATTGTAATCGTTTTGCGCCGGATCATATGATTACAGGAGGAACCGCGCATGTCTACAGGAATGATTGTCTTTTTATGTATATTAGGGGTACTGATTGTCGGTATTGTTGTTTTATACTTTCTTGGAAAAAAGGCGCAGAAAAAGCAGCAGGAACAGCAGGCTCTATTGGAAGCCAACAAACAGACTGTCTCCATGCTGATCATTGACAAAAAAAGAATGAAAATGAAAGATTCCGGCCTTCCGCAGGTCGTGATCAACCAGACACCGAAAATGCTTCGCTCTTCAAAGCTTCCGATTATCAAAGCCAAGATCGGTCCGCAGATCATGTCCTTAATCTGCGATGAAAAGATTTTTGCATCCGTTCCGGTGAAAAAAGAAGTAAAAGCCGTTGTCAGCGGCATTTACGTGTTGGGTGTAAAAGGACTTCACGGAAAAATCGAAAAAGCACCTGCCAAGAAAAAAGGGGTCTTTCGCCGCATGGTGGAAAAAGCGCAGGAAAAAGCGGGAGCTACACCGGTCAAATAGGAACTGTTGAGGCGCTCCGTCCGCAAAAAAGCACTCGGAATTATTTTTCCGCAGTGCTTTTTTCTTTTGCCTGAACTTCAATTGTGATCCTGCAGTCGGCAACATGCTCATAATTTATTTCCAGTTCATATTCCACATCCGCATGAATGTGTGATGCTTCTTCCGTAAACTTTACTCTTTTCGCTTCGATCCCTACCAGAATCTCCCCGAAAGGAGTGGAATAGCCGCTTATATTTTTCTTTTTTTCTTCAAAGATCATGTGTACATTCACAAATCCCTTTTTGGTCACTTCCAGATAACCATCCCGGAATTTGATCCTGGTCTGCGTTATTTCTTCATTGTCTTCGCAGGGTTCTTCATAAATAATATAATGACTGCCGTTGCGATAAAAATATTCTGCGGCCATAACCGTTTCAATTGTTTCCTCTTCCATTCCCTCTCTCCCGAAAGAGAACTGAAGTCCTTTTATCGTAAGTAAAACTTCTTTCGTCATACTACTCCATTTCCACCTAATATTCCTCAATATGTACTGTCCTGGCAGAATAAATTCCATAGGGAATAATCATATCTGCAAACTTCCGGAACTGTTCCGCCGCATCGCTTACAAAAAAGCGATACCGATCCGGATTTAACGCCTGCGGATCCGGGTTTAAAAGATCTTCTCTTTTCAGCAGCCTTTTTAACTGCACTGCCGTTTCATAAGCCGGATCCACCAGTTTTACTTCTTCTCCTACAATCCGGGCAAGCGCCGAACGGATCAGCGGATAGTGTGTGCAGCCCATGATTAAGGTGTCAATCCCTTTTTCCATAAGACACGCCAGGTACCGTCCCGCGATTTCATCGGTTACAGGGTCATCCCAAAGCCCTTCCTCTACCAGAGGAACGAACAGCGGGCAGGCCTTTCCGTATACGGAAATATCCGGTCGGATTTGATGAATATATTTTTCATACACCCCGCTCCCAATCGTTGCTGCCGTGGCAATGACACCTACTTTTCCGTTTTGCGTCGTCTGTGCCGCCATTTTTGCTCCGGGCTTTACCACACCGATTATGGGAATGTCGATTTCCTTTTCCAGCTCATCCAACGCATAAGCACTGGCGGTATTGCATGCCACCACAATCGTTTTTACATGATGGGTCTTAAGAAAAGAGACAATCTGCCTGGAGAAACGCGTTACCGTTTCCTTGGACTTATTTCCGTAAGGGACTCTTGCCGTATCTCCGAAATAGATAATGGATTCCCCCGGAATCTGCTTCATAATTTCTCTCGCAACAGTCAGACCTCCCACACCGGAATCAAAGACTCCTATGGGGGCCTGCCTGTTGCTTTTTGCTTTATATTGCTCCATAGGCTTTGCTCCTGTAAACCAATCGGTCTTATTTCTTATCCTGCAAATAAATCCATAATTGCGAAATATCTTTCCACAATCCGCTTTTAAAGCGCACTTTTCCGGAACCGGCTTTTAAAATCTGTTCATAGGTTTCATCATCAAAATCCCATCCCCGTGCATCTTCCTGTTCCAGAACCGTTCCGTCCTCCGAAACAATGCGGTAAACATCTTTTGTCATAGCCAACTGCGGGAACAGAACGCCCCACCAGCCGAAGGCAAGACAAAAAACGAGAAAAAACTGCTTTGTTCTTTTCACCTGTATACTCCCTTCTAAAAGCGCATTTTTCTGCAGCCTTTTATGGAAGTATTACCGCTTTTACGAATTATTATACGTTCTCACTGCGGATTCTGTCTATAATGGCTTTCTCCTGATTATCAATATGGATTCTGGAAGCTGCCGATGCTTTTTCCTTATCTCTTTCACGAATGCTTTCCAGAATGGCTTTGTGCTCACAGATCAGCTGCTCGTGTCTGCTTATCTCTTTGATGTATTCAAAACGGTAGCGGTACATCTGCTCCGACAGATTATTCAACATCTGAATCAGGCGCTGATTGCGGGTAGCCTGGGCAATGATATCATGAAATTCCACATCCGCCTGGGCAACTTTTCTGACATCCTTTGTCGCCACTGCCTTTTCAAAATTGCTGCAGGCTTCTCCAAGCTGCTTTAATTCCTCTTCACTGATTCTTTCACAGGCCAGTTCTACACACAGAATATCCAGCGCTCTTCGGATTTCCAGCACATCATTCATGCTCTTTTCCGTAATTCGGGCGACTTCCGCTCCCCTTCTGGGAATCATCGTCACCAAGCCTTCCAATTCAAGTTTGCGCATGGCTTCCCTGATCGGCGTTCTGCTGACACCGAGACGGTTCGCCAGATGAATTTCCATCAGGCGTTCTCCGGGCTTTAGGCTTTCTGTCAGAATCGCCTGGCGAAGCGTGTTAAAAACCACATCCCTTAAGGGAAGAAATTCATCCATCTTTACCTGCAAATCATCCTGCATGTTTACCTCTTTTCCTGTTCTATCTTCCGGTTTCTTTTAATTGTTCCTTTTAATTAAAAGTTGTCAGAAACACTTTTGTGTCCGGGTGATTCCGCTTCATAACCCGGAATGCTTCTTCTGCAGAAGTCCTGTTTACAAAAATTCCGAATACGGTAGGGCCGCTGCCGCTCATCAGACTCCCCAATGCTCCGAGCCTGCACATTTCTTCTTTCAAAACGGCAATGACCGGATACTTCCGGATCGTGACATCCTCCAATACATTTCCGAGGCGGTCTATCACACCCTGAAGACTTTCCTCCCGGATCGCCTCCTCCATTCCGTCAATGTCCGGATGTTTCGCAATGCCCAGTTTGTCCAGCTCTCCATAGACATAGCCGGTAGGAACGATAATATCCGGTGTGGCAATCAAAACATAACAGTCGGGCGCCGGATCCAGGCAGGAAAGTTTCTCTCCGATTCCTTCCGCAAGCGCAGTTCCGCCCAGTACACAATACGGGACATCCGCACCCAGCTTTTCTCCTAATAAAAGCAATTCTTTCAAAGTACAATCCAGATCGAACATTCGGTTAATCGCCTTTAATACCGCAGCCGCATCCGTGCTTCCGCCGGCCATCCCTGCCGCAATGGGAATATTTTTCCTAAGCCGGATGGCGATCCCTGCAGGAAGGCGGTAAGTCTCCAACATAAGCTTTGCTGCCCTATATACCAGATTTGACTCATCCGCAGGCAAAACATCATCCACAATCGAAAGCTCAATCCCCTGCGGAATCTTCCGAAGTTCCAGTTCATCATACAGACCGACCGTCTGCATAATCATTTTAACTTCATGATAACCGTTTTCCAGTTTTCCAATCACATCAAGACCAAGATTTATTTTCGCAAAAGCTTTTATCTGATAGTGATCCATTCCTTCCGGTTCCTTTCCAAAAAAATGAAATACAATCCGTGTATACAAAATACATGGATTGTATTTCATTTTATACAATTTAGGGCTGTTTGTCAAGCAAAAATGCCATTTGGGACTTGCTATTAGCTCCCTCTCACGATTAAAAGCTTCTGTCCCGGCATCAGTTCATCCTTTTCCAGATGATTGATTTTTCTTAAGTTGTCAGTAGGAACATAATATTTTCTTCCGATGCTCCACAAATTGTCTCCGGGCCTGACAACGTAAACCGCCATCCCGGGGAGCGCGGCAAGAACACTGCTGTCCTGCTCGCTGATCCGGATTTCCTGAATCAGCTCAACCGGGATGATTCGAAAAACTGTAGTGGAAAATTCCAGAACCGCCTTTACATCCATTTCTTCTCCGTCCAGCATTGTTGTCTGAAGCTGTTCTACTTTTGCATGGATCCGTCTGATGTCGGTCTTTTGCATTCCCGGCACTTCCAGCGTATATTGAAAAGGAATCTGCACCTGACGGTTCCCGTACGGAGCTTCATCATTTCCGGTAATGTAAAGCGTATTTAACAAAAGACTTCCCTTAATCAGAATCCCGTTTTCCACAGCGGACTCCTCTTCCACGGCGATACTGCCCTCACTGTGCAAAAGCTGCAGAATCCCGTCTGTATTTTTCATCCGGATATGATCCGTTACCTTGGTTTTTCCATTGACTCTGGCCAAAAGCCTGCGCAGATCGGCCTGTTTGGAAACCGTTTCCACATTTCCGGAAACACCGTAAATATCCGTGATCATTTCCACATTGTCTTCCTCATACAACTTCATGGAAATATTCAAAACAATTTCCAGTCCTAAGTTTCTTTCTTCTCCATCCATATCCGGACGAATGGAAAGAAACTGCGTATGCTCCTGCTCTTCCATCTCATAGCCGATATCCGCGATCATTCCCTCCCTGCAGCCATGGCATTCCAGACTGCCCCCGAAAGGAAGCACGCTTTCAAAGGTTCGTATAGGGTGATCCTCCCCTTCTCCTTCGTATAAAACAAAAATATGTACTTCTCCCTGCAGAATAATCTTCTCGGACGTCACTTTCCATTCCATATCTCCCAATGTCACACTGCTCCAGAGAATCTGGAAAAAATTCGGGTATCCGCCCGGCAGACTGACTTCTTCCCGGATCCGGAAAATATCATTTTTGCAGATTACAATCTCTGCCAGCCTTATCGGCGTTTTACAGTATTCCACGTTTTCTTCTTCCGAGAGCATCGGCAAAGCAATGGGAATCTCTTCATCATACAATTCCTCTGTTTTGGCCGTCAGGGTAATCACGGACTGTATATTCAGCTTCCTGGAATTAATCAGGCCGATACTTAAATCCTCCACTTCTCCCTGTGCGGTAACGGTATCCGCTGCGCTGACCCCCTGCATATTCAGCTTCTCTTCAAAAGGGATTCCGCTCTCCAGCAAAACCAGACTGCTGCCCGCCTCCTTCGTATGATAAAGCATCTGAAATTTCAGACGTCCCCGCAAAATAACTGCATCGGTCATGGGCTTAATTTCTTCCATCCACACGCTTCCCTTTTGGAAGCATATGCTGTCCACATCCGGTTTCTGCTCCGGGATATTCAGATCATCCTCCAAAGTAATCTGACTGACCGCTTCCGCCTTTGTGCGATCCATATGAATATTTTTTTTCACCAATTCCACAAAAAGTCCCTCCAATCTTACTTGTAGTAAGTATATGAAGGGATTTTTGTTTTATTCCACTGCACCGATTAATTCCCGGATATCCTCCACATGGTATTTGCGCATATAGTCCTCAATTCCCTCGATTATCTCTATTGTTGCATAAGGATTGACGAAATTCATGGCTCCCACACTGACTGCGCTTGCTCCCGCTAAAAGGAATTCTACGGCATCTTCCGCATTGGCGATTCCTCCCATACCGATTACCGGTATCTTCACCGCATGAGATGCCTGGTACACCATCCTGACGGCAACCGGCTTAATGGCCGGTCCGCTTAAGCCTCCCGTCCGGTTGGCCAGAGCAAATTTTCTTCTGTGAATATCAATTTTCATACCGGTCAACGTGTTGATCAAAGACAGGGCATCCGCACCGGCTTCCTCGGCCGCTTTTGCCATCTGTGCAATGTCCGTGACATTGGGACTTAATTTCATGATCACCGGCTGCACGGCATGCTTTTTCATCTCCTTCGTAATCTCATACAAAGCCTTTGCATCCTGTCCGAAAGCAATAGCGCCTTCCTTTACATTCGGGCAGGAAACATTGATTTCCAGCATGGATACCGCTTTTTCTTCTCCCAGTTTCTCCACAACCTCCACATAATCCTTTACGGTTTTGCCGCAGACGTTTACGATAATCCGGGTATCATACTGCTTTAAAAAAGGAATATCTCTTTCCAGAAAAACATCGATTCCCGGGTTCTGCAGCCCGATGGCATTGAGCATGCCGCCGTAAACCTCCGCCACCCTCGGCGTCGGATTCCCCTCCCAGGGAACATTTGCCACCCCTTTGGTTACTACCGCTCCAAGACGGTTTAAATCCACAAATTCTCCGTATTCCATCCCGGAACCGAATGTCCCGGAAGCTGTCATAACCGGGTTTTTCAATTCCACTCCGGCAATGGTAACTTTTGTATTCATTTCCACACCTTTCCGTGCGCTTTCGTGCACCTTCCTATTTGTCGCATCCATAAAATACGATGCTCTGAACGGTTACTAAATATCCACTTCCGAAGCAGCGAAAACAGGACCGTCCGTACAGATTCTGGCATTTTTTACATGGGAATGGGAATCGACTTCTTTCGTCTTTACCACACAGCCAAGGCAGGCTCCTACGCCGCAGGCCATATGTTCTTCCAAAGACAGATATGCCGGAATGTTCTTACGCTGTGCATATTGTTTGACCGCTTTGAGCATAGGCATCGGTCCGCAGGCAAAAATAATCTGTGCTTTTAAGTGATTTTCGGCAATCGCATCCATGACATTCCCTTTGGTTCCCGCACTTCCGTCTTCCGTTGCCACATAAACCTCTCCGTATTTTTCCAGATCTTCCTTTAAAAAGAGGGGAGCGCCTCTGTAGCCTGCAAGAATCTGCCTGTGTCCGCGGACCTGCTTCGCCAGTTCCAGCATAGGCGGAATTCCGATACCGCCTCCGATCAGAAAAACCTCTTTGCCTTCTGCTTCTTTTACGGGAAATCCGTTTCCCAAAACTCCCAGAACGGAAATCTCTTCTCCTTTCTGGTAATGGGAGAATTCTTCCGTCCCCGCTCCTGCAACCCGGTAAACAATGCGAAGCGCCTTTCCGGAATCCGCAATCTCACAAATGCTGATCGGACGCGGCAAAAGCGTACTCTTATCCTTCGGATAAATGGCAATAAACTGCCCCGGCTTTGCGCAAGAAGCCAGATCCGTGGCAATCCACATGTCAAAAATTCCTTCCCCGATTTTCTCCTGGGAAATCACTACTGCTGTACTTTTCTGTTTCATATTCCGCCGATCCTTTCTTATGGTTTCTTTTTTTGTTTCTTTCTTTGGGTTCCTTTTTTCAGATCCACTTTTTCCAATCCGTTCTTCCTGTAAAAACATCCTTAAAAAACTGCAAAAATCCATCTTCCACCGCTATTTTATCCAAGCTGTCTTTTGCAAGATCATAAAAATACGCTCCGGTTTCGGGATCTACCGACAGGCTGTCCAACGGAAATCCTTCTTTTCGGATGGGATGCGGTTTGTCCACAATCCGGAAAGGTTTGCTTTTAAGGCTCGCGTCAGCAGATGCATAAATATGCTCCTCATCCAGAATCAGACAGATTCCGTTTTGGTAAACGGCCGTCAACGGATCGTAGCGGACCGCCAGATCCTGATAAAAACCCAGCAGTTCTTCATCCGTAAGGTACTTTCCTTCCCTTTGTCTTACGTGAATTCCGGGCTGAAGCTCCCCGGGTACACCTTCCAGATAAATTCCGGTATCGCAGGAAAAAACCGGTCTGTGAAGCAACTCATAGTATTGCCTTGCTTTCTGCACGGCATTCTCCAAAACACTGTTTCCGGTCTCTTTCATCTGCGGAAGCTTTCCCGTTCTCTGGCTGTCTCCCGGTTGAATCGTAACCCCGGACATTCCTTCTTTCAGACCTTCTATTTCCAAAAAAGGAAGATCCGACAGGCGGTTTTTCATGGCCTCCAGTTTGGCCGGATTGGTGGTTCCGTAAAGAAGGGTTAATTTTTTCAAATGTTCTCTTTGTTCCATACAACTTTGCCTTTGCAGATAACCGTCTGTACCATACCGTTAAGTTCCCATCCTTCAAAAGGAGTGTTCCGGGCTTTGGAGCAGCGTGTTCTTACGTGTTGTTTTCTCTTCGGGTCAAATAAAACCAGATCCGCCGGTCCGCCTTCTTTCAGATATCCTGCATCCAGTCCGTACATTTCGGCCGGCTGCAGGCTCATCTTTTCCATAAGCTGCTTCATGGAAAGAACGCCTGTCTCCACAAGCTGCGTGATGGCAAGGGGCAGTGCGGTTTCCAGGCCAATCAACCCGCTGGGCGCCTTGGTAAATTCCTGTTTCTTTTCTTCGGTACTGTGGGGTGCGTGATCCGTTGCAATCAGATCAATGGTTCCGTCCGAAAGTCCTTCCAGGATTGCCTGTCTGTCTTCCTCTTCTCTGAGAGGCGGATTTACTTTCGCCAATGTTCCGTATTTTAACACAGCATCCTGTGTCAGTGTAAAATGCTGCGGTGTCGCCTCCGCATAAATTCTGCAGCCGGTTCCTTTGGCTCTGCTTTTAGCCTCTCTTACCAGTGCAACCCCTTCTTTGGTGCTGATATGCTGGATATTCATGGTCACTCCCGTCTCCAGCGCCAGTTCCAGATCTCTTTTGATCAGTTCGATTTCCGCTTCCCTGGGAGCACCCCCGATTCCCAGCAGGCTGCTGATCTTTCCTTTGTGGATGCCGTTTTGTTCTATCATCCTTTTATCTTCTTCGTGAAAACTGATCGGTACGCCCAGAGCAGCAGCCTGCTTCATAGCCTTTCTGACCAGTTCTTCCTCCAGAATCGGAATTCCGTCATCCGTAAAACCTGCGGCACCGGCCTGCACCAGTTCTTTCATAGGAACCAGTTCTTTTCCTGCAAGCCTCTTCGTTACGCAGGCGCAGCTTTCCACACGTATCTGTGTCTTACGTCCTTTCTTTAACGCATAGGAAAGTGTCTCCTCATTATCGATACAGGGATTGGTATTGGCCATCATGACTACGGTGGTAAAGCCGCCTGCCGCAGCAGCCGAAGCACCGGATGCAATATCCTCCTTATAAAGATAACCCGGATCCCGAAAATGCACATGAACATCAACCAGCCCGGGCGCTACTATCAGTCCCCGGGCATCGATGATCTGCATTTTCTCTCCTTCCTGCAAAAAAGCGCCCTTCGGTTCGATCTTTGCAATCTTATCTTCTCTTATCAGAATGTCGTATTCCCCCTCTGTTCCGGAGGCAGGATCTATCATGTAACCGTTCTTAATCAAAATCATTCTCATTTTCTCCCTGGTGCCCGCTGTTGCAATCCTCATTATAGCAAACGGGGGAAAAATAGTAAATGGTTTCTTTGGTCGAAATCAGAATAAGCTTACATAACTATGTTAATATAGAAAATGAGTCTGCCCTTAGAAACTTGCTATTAAAAATATAATTTTGTATCATTTACTGAAAAATCACGGTCTTATCGAGGAGTTCGGTTTTAATCACTATGTAAGGGCAGGAAGCGGTCTCTTCCTTTTTTTGTGTATCGTCAGGTCCGATGAGTGTGGTACTGACATAGACGGCATCTTCTGTCAGGTAGAGTTCTTCCACTGCAATACTGTAGCCTCCTGTTTGTTTTCTGCCGTATCCGATGACAATATAGAGTGCGTCTGTGTCACTGTAGGTCAGTTTAAAGGGTTCTTCATATCGTTCTTTGATGATACCGTAAAGTTCCTTGGGGATAGCTTCTTCTGCTAATACGGTAAAATCCAGATCCCGCAGTTTCACCTGTTCTTCCTGAATCAGGGCACAACCCGTGAAGAGTCCTGCCGTCAAGAGAATGTAGGACAGGAAAACTGTCAGCAATAGCATTTTCTTTTTCCTTGATTTTTTCACAGATAAACCTCATTTCCAAAGTTACAGCCCGCATGCGTCATTCGTACATTTGCACAGGCAGCTTCTCATGCGAGCATGGAATTTGCCTACTTAAACTGGCAAACGAACTGTAGCTTTCCAAACGACCTTGTCGAAGTTTTATAATTCATTCTATGTACAGGAAAGAAAAGATATGATACAATAAGAGGCAGTAATTTCATGAAACACAGCAGCTGCGAAGCATGCGAAAAGCTTTATGAATGGCGCGTCCAGACTGTTATGTCTGAAGAATATCGGAGGAAAACCTTATGGTACGTTTTATCATTGTTGCCCTATTCGTCATTTTGTTTTTAATTCTTTCGATCCCGCTTCTGCTTGCAGAGTGGATCATCGGTCATTTTAATCCGGGATTAAAAGACCGCAGCAGTCTTGCTATCGTCAACTGGGCATTCCGGTGGGTAGCACGGTTAAGCGGCACAAAAGTCATTGTCCGCGGAGAAGAAAATGTTCCCAAAGATACCGCCGTTTTATACGTCGGCAACCATAGAAGCTATTACGATATCATCCTTACTTATGTGCGGGTTCCCAGGCCTACCGGGTATGTCGCCAAGCTGGAAATGAAAAATTATCCTCTGCTTTCCAACTGGATGCGCAATCTGCACTGTCTGTTTTTGGATCGAAAAAATATCAAGGAGGGCTTAAAAACCATCCTTGCTGCCATTGAAGAAGTAAAAAAGGGAATTTCCATCTGTATCTTCCCGGAAGGGACACGAAATAAAGTAAACGATACTTTTCTGCCCTTTCACGAAGGCAGCTTTAAGATTGCGGAAAAGGGAAACGTTCCTATTATTCCCATGACTATTGTGAACTCAGCCGCCATATTCGAAGACCACCTTCCGAAAATTCGAAAGGCCACCGTCGTCATCGAATACGGCAAGCCGATTTTAATAAGCAGCCTCGACAAGGAAACCCGAAAGAATCTGGGTTCTTACGTCTCAGGCATCATTCAGGAAACCTATTTTAAGAATAAATCACTCATTTCTTAACTTCTCGACGATTTGTTTAAAATCCATACTATGAGAAGCCTTAACCAAAACCGTGGATCCGTCCGGGAGCAGCTTTTTCCTGTCCTTCTCAAGGGCGGCGAAGAACTGCTCCTTTTCCGGATACCAGGAAACATTTGAAAAAGCGGAAGCTTTTGAAAGCGCTTTAGCGCTTTTGTATATATGATACGCATTTTCTCCGATAAAAATCAATCGATCCAGGTTCTCCTGCGCGGCAAATGCTCCCACTTCTTCATGCAGGGCATCGGAATTTTCTCCCAGTTCAAACATATCTCCCAGGATTGCCACCTTCGCACCGGTCTTCCCTATGGCTGTTGGCTCAGCTTGACCTGCGGTCGATCCTGTTCCTGCCAGCAGGCGGATTGCCGCTTTCATGGAAACCGGATTGGCATTGTAACAATCATCGATAATCATACAATGTTTCCCCTGAATAAGATTACTGCGTCCCTGCAGGGATCTTACAGAGGCAATTCCCTCTGCAATCTGTTCCCCGGTAAGTCCTAAAATTTTTCCCACACAGGCAGCGGCTGCCGCATTGATGACCATGTGAGCGCCCGGAAGAGGAATATGTATCTTCTGTTCGCCGCCGTCTTTAAATTTTAACAGCGCATCACTGCCAAACAGACCGTTGTCCGTGATCTCTTCCGCCCACACTTCCTCTTCTGGATTAGTGCCCAGTCCGAAAAAGAAAGGAGGCAGCCCATTTACTTCCTTTACGGCAGAGAGTTTATCATCTTCTCCGTTCAGACAGACTCTGGCGCCCTCCGAAAGGTTGGCAAACATCTCTGTCTTGGCTTTAAATATTCCGTCCCGGCTTCCTAAATTTTCCAGATGGCATTGCCCGATATTGGTAATCACGCCGATGTTAGGTCTGGCAATGGCGGAAAGTCTTGTCATCTCATGAAAATCGCTGATTCCCATTTCCACGACTGCGGCAGTATGCTCTTTGCGGATCCGCAGAATCGTAAGCGGAAGCCCGATTTCGTTATTGAAATTGCCTTCTGTCTTCAAAACACAATACTTCTGCGCCAGAACAGCCGCAATCAACTCTTTGGTACTGGTCTTTCCCACGCTTCCCGTAATCCCGACAATCGGTATGGACAGCGTGCTTCTGTAAAAAGCGGCAATCTGCTTTAGTGCCTGCAGGCTGTCCGGCACCACAATATAGGCTCCCCAGCAAGCAAGGTCTGTCCCGAACTGCTCTTTTACTTCCTCCGGCTTCTTCTCCGTAATCACACAGGCCGCGCCTTTCTTAAAAACATCTCCGATATATCCATGACCGTCCGTTTTCTCTCCCTTCACGGCAAAAAAGAGAAAATCTTTCTGTACCTGCCTGGAATCTAAAACCGCACCGGCTATTTCTTTGGAGGCGCTGATTGTGCTTCTCTCTCCTTCGGATGGAAGTACCAGCTGCCCGCCGCAGGCTTTTGTGATCCTTTCCAACGTCATATCCTTCATCAAATCAACACACCTTTCCCTATACTCTCCATTCCGCAGACGCTTTCGCGTTAAAGGAATCGCTGATCACCCTATTGCCTGGGCAAGAATTTTTTCACACAGATGTTCAAAATCAATTCCCAGTACAGCCGCTTCCTGGGGAAGCAGAGAAGTTGCAGTCATACCCGGCAGCGTATTAGCCTCCAGGCAGAAAATGTTTTCCGCTTCATCCATCATAAAATCCATACGGGCATAATTTTTAAGACGCAGTGCCTGAAATACATCTTCCGCTATTTTCTGCATTTCTTTTGTCTTTTCTTCCGAAAGATGAGCCGGACAGGTCTCCACTGTGCTTCCCGCCTGATACTTGTTCTTATAATCATAAAATCCCTGTTTGGGTGCGATTTCAATAACCGGCAGTGCTTTGCCGTCCAGTACGCCTACCGAAAATTCTCTTCCTTTTATGTACTGCTCAATCACAACTTCCTTATCATAACGGAAGGCTTCTTCTTTCGCTTTTTCGTATTCTTCTTCTTTCCGCGCAATGGCAACGCCTACACTGGAACCGCCGCAGCAGGCCTTTACGACACAGGGAAAAGGCACCAAAGCTTCTTCCTTCTCTCCCTTTTTCAGCCGGATTCCCGCAGGTGTGGGAATTTTCCTGGCTTTGAAAATATCCTTGGTAATTCCTTTATCCATCGCCATTGCCGCACTGACATAGTCTGTTCCCGTATAGGGAATTCCCATCAGTTCAAAGCAGGCCTGAATTTTTCCATCTTCCCCGTTAGCTCCATGCAAAGCCATGAATACTGCGTCCGCCTGCTGACAGATTGCTATTACATTCGGTCCGAAAAAGCCTTTGACTTCGGGGTTTTGCCGCCTTCTTATTTCTTTCACAGCCTCAATATCCGGGCTGCTTTCTTTGACTTTCTCCACATTCTCGGCCCAATCGGTCTTTTTTTCAAAAATATCCGTGATATCGCCATTGTACCCCAGATAGACATCCAACAAGATCACATCATGCCCTTTTTTCTGCAAAGCACGGTAAATCATGCTGCCCGAACAAAGAGAAACTTCTCTTTCCGTACTGGTACCGCCTGCTAATACAACTACTTTCATTTTAATCCTCATTTCCGAGCGACTATGTCGCGAGAGTGGCGAAGAAAAATTCGCGTAGGCGATTTCTCTTCGTCCATAAATGCAATTTGTTTTCGCTCAGAAACAAATTGCTGTGTGAAAAATCGCATCTTAAATGCGATGCATTCAATTACAATGCACGGCATATCAATGCAATCGCATTGATATGCGATTTTTCACATTACACCTCTCTGTGCGCTCCGGCACACGTTTCTTCCAAATTACAATCGGATATTCCGACTTAATCTCCACTCCACAGACGCTTTCGCATCAGAAGAATCCTCCTTATTGTAAACCATAACGTCCTTTCGGTAAAGTACCTTTTTACAAAACTCAGTATAAACTTATAAAGCTGCAATTATATTGTTGGCAGGTTTCTAAGGGCAGACCTGCTTCAACCTCATTTTTACATTCATACAGTTTTACAGGTTTATCATGTGCTTTACCCATTCTTTTCTTTACTGTAAGCAATCTCGCCGTCTATGATGGTATAAAGCGTTTCGGAAAAAACTTCCATCGGGTTTTTCGTAAAGACAGCAATATCCGCATCCTTTCCCGGCTCCAGTGTACCGATCCGGTCTGCTGCACCGCAAATTCTCGCAGGATTACAGGTAATCGCACGAAATCCCTCTTCCAGGGGAATTCCTGCTTTTACGGCAAGCCCTGCACACAACGGCAGATACTGAATCAACGAAACCGGATGATCTGTCGTGACGGCAACCATCACGCCGGCCTTATTTAAAATTCCGGCAGTCTTAAAGGCCATATTCTGCACTTCGATTTTGTTACGGCTTGCCAGATCCGGCCCCACAATAGCCGGATACCCTTCCTTCGCCAGAATCGGTGCAATGAGATGCCCTTCACTGCAATGATCCAGCGTCAGATGTAAATCAAACTCTTTTGCAATGCGGATTGCCGTAAAAATATCATCGACTCTGTGAACATGTGCCTTTAGCGGAATTTCTTTACGAAGCACGGGAATCCAGCATTCCTTTTTGAAATCCGTCTCAAAAAAATCCCCGTTTTCCAGCGCACGTTCCTTCTTTTCCAGATAAATCTTTGCTTTGGTCAGTTCCTCCCTTAACATGGCTGCAATCGCCATTCGGGTGGACGGGCTTTTATTCTGACCGGAATAGTTTACTTTCGGATTTTCCCCGAACGCCACTTTCATAGCGGCAGGCGCCTTTAGAATCAGATCATCCACCCGGCGTCCCTTTGTTTTGAGCAAGGCAAACTGGCCCCCTGCTACATTCGCGCTTCCGGGACCGATCATAGCGGCAGTAATTCCTGCCCGTACGGCATCATCAAAGGCCGCATCCATCGTATGAATGGCATCGATGGCACGCAGCCAGGGTGTCAGGGGATTCACCGTTTCATTGCAGTCATCCCCTTCCATACCCTTTTTCTCTTCCGTAATCCCCATATGGCAGTGCGCTTCAATCAGACCGGGCATCACCAAAGCCCCGCAGACATCCAGAACCTTCTCTCCTTTTGCCGGAGAAATACCGATTCTGCCTCGTTCTCCCACCTGTGCAATGCTTTTTCCTACAATATGCACCACTCCGTTCTCATATTCCGGTCCTGCCATTGTTTTTACTCTGCCATTGATAATATACATAGTGCTCCTTCATTCCCGCTTTGCAGCTGTTTAAACGCAAATCACTGAAAATATTCTTCCGGGTTGACAACCACACCGTCTTTATAAAGCTGGAAATATACATTTGCCCCTTCCAGACTGTAATACTTGGTAGGAGCCGCCACGGTTCCCAGAACTTCGCCGCGGTTTACATAACCGCCTTCCACGGCATTGATGTCCTGAAGCTGACCGCAGATGACCTGATACCCATCCCCGATATCCAGTTTTACCGCCTTTCCGATTTCTTCATTTTCAAAAACGGAAAGAACAAGCGCATCCGAGCAGACTGCTACCACATCTCCCTCTGCTGCCTGAAAAATCATGGCCGGATTATACTTATACTGGTCCAGTGTCTGAAAATAAATGCTTTTATCCATACTGTACGGCAATAGAATTTCTCCCTGCACGGGGCGAATCAGACCAATCTGTTCCTCAAAATGTAATTCCTTTTTTACCACTACGTTATCCGAACCTGCTTCCTTCTGCTCTTTTGTTGTCTGCTCCGGTTCTTCCTTCTGTACAGGATCCTTTTCGGTAATGATTTCCGGCACCTTTTGTGTCTCCTCCGAAAGCCGCTTTACATCTTCCTCTTCCTGTACCCGCTCCGTTTTGTCTGTCAGTCCAGGAATGGTTACCAGACCGGAATCCACTTCGGTTAACGCTCCCGGATCATAATCCAGATCATCTTCCGTAACCGGATTCTGTAATTCTTCTTCCCATCCGCCTCTTGCCTGAGACAGGGTTCCGTCATCCAGCGCTGCCAGATCCAGAGAATAGCCCCCATCCTTCTGCTCCACATTGCGCCCCTTTAAATACATTCCTGTCATGGTTAATGCCGCCATCACAAAAACAGAGGAGCCTATCATGATCAGTCTTTCTTTCCCCAATCCGCCTTTTCTGTTTTTCTTCATATTTGTCTCCATTTCTGCGTCTTAAAGCCCTTCGATATATGACGCGCCCAAGCTGTACCGTATTTTTCCCTTTGAACTTCTTTTTTGTGAATTTCTATCCTTATTTTTACCTGTTTCCAGTGAAATATACTGGAAATAAAAAACTCATGAAAGCTGCAAACATCTGCAGTTCCATGAGTTTTTACCTTTTCTTCATTCTTTTGTTTTTATACGAATACAATCTTTCCGGATTTTGCGGCCTATTCCGGATCTTTCCGTTCTTTCTGCGCTGCCTGCTTCAGTGCTGCGAATTTTGCAGCGAGAATGGTCTGCATCATTTCCTTCGGCACCATGATATTACAGCCTCCGGGATTAATCACACAGCCTGTCGCATCCGTCTGTCCGCGAAGCATCACGTGACCGATCTCCTCCATTTTCATCGTAAGCCTGCTCAGCTTTTCATCTTTCTGATACTTCTCATATTCCATCTTATCGGTAAAGGCGGCAAAAAACTTTCTGCCGTCAGGAGTTTTAAGCATCGGGAAAGCAATTTTCTGGTCTTTTGACAGACGCATCCTGCCCTCGCCATCCGCCACGGGCGTCGGTTCGATCAGGGCCGGCACCAGATAATCCGCTTTCATAATTTCCTCAAACAGCATTTTTTTATGCTCCTCGGAAGGATCCGCTTTCATCAGTTCAATTGCTCCCATTAACATGGGATTGGATACATTTTTCTGCAGCTCCATATTAATCCTCATTTCCGAGCGACTATGTCGCGAGGTGACGAAGAGAAATTCGCGCAGGCGATTTCTCTTCTGCCATAAAAGCAATTTGTTTTCGCTCAGAAACAAATTGCGGTGTGAAAAATCGCATTAATCTTCTAAACACGATTATAATTAATCAGGCAGCCCTTCAAGATGATCTGTCTTTCTTCATCGGTCAGTTCTCCCAATCGTAATACAAAAGGCTTCAATTCTCCGTCTTTTACCGTATAAGCAGTGATTTCCTCTTTCTTCTCTTCCACTGCATTGCGGATCTGCGGAATATAAAGGTAATCCAGGTTGGTAAACGGCAGCTCTCCCGCATCGATAAGAAACGGCAGCATTCCCCAGTTAATCAGGTTGGAACGGTAACGCTTGGTCGCATATTCATTGGCGATATTCGCCCATCCGCCAAGAACCTTCTGGCAGGAAGCGGCCTGTTCCCTTGCGGAACCGTCTCCCGGCTTTACGGCAAAGATAACCGAACCGAATCCGATTTCTTCCTTTTTATCCGCATTTCCACAGGCTTCTTCCGGGAATTTTACGTGGATAGCGTTCATGACTTCTTCCAAATGCAGCTCCGGACAGGCTTCTTTCGGGCACTTGCCTTCCATAAGCGCTTCCTGCGCCGCATGAATCTGCTTTGCCCTTCCTACATAAGCAGGATCCTTTCTGCTTAAAGCAAATTCTGCAAGACCCAGGGGATTGGAACGGTAAGAGGAAGTTTCTCCGGAAGGAATCAGTTCATCCGTTGTGGTAACCGGATCATGAATCTCACTGACCACACGCAGCACCAGATTCTTCGGCAGAGCACACATTGCCGGCCAGTCCTTGATATTCGGACCGAGAACAATTTCCGCATCCGGATCGGCAACCCCTTTGGAATCAAAGACCCTGTTGGCGTAAATTTTACTGTCAAAGTGATAACGATATTTTCCGAAGTCACCGTCAAACTCTGTAGCCGGAGTTAAGATTCCCTTATTTGCTGCCGTAGCGGCAATGGAACGGGCATCCATCAGGGCAACGGAAGAAATCTGTCCGTTCTGAAGCTTGGACCCTTCTCTGTTGGGGAAGTTCCTGGTAGAGTGTCTGATACTGAATGCATTATTGGCCGGCGTATCTCCCGCTCCGAAGCAAGGACCGCAGAAAGCCGTTTTCAGCACAGCGCCGGTCTCCAGAATATCCGCCGCGCAGCCGTTTTTGATCAGTTCCATGTAAATCGGCATGGATGCCGGATAAACGCTTAATGTAAACTCATCGGCACCGATGTATTTTCCGCGTAAAATATCCGCAGCAGCGCAGATATTCTCAAAACCGCCTCCTGCACATCCGGCAATGATTCCCTGATCTACCATCATTCTGCCGTTTTTCACTTTATCCTTCAAATGGAATGCAACGGCTCCGTCCAGACTGACAGCCGCTCTCTTTTCCGTCTCATCCAGGATATCCATAAGATTCTGATTCAATTCCTCAATGGTATAGGTATTGCTCGGATGGAAAGGCATCGCAATCATAGGTCTTACTTTGGACAGATCCAGCACAATCATACCATCGTAGAAAGCTACTTCCCCCGGATTTAACTCCTGATATTCTTCCTCTCTTCCGTGAATTTCATAGAATTCCTTTATCTTCTCATCTGTTCTCCAGATCGAGGAAAGACAGGTTGTTTCCGTTGTCATCACATCAATGCCGATACGGAAATCCGGACTTAAAGCACTGACTCCCGGTCCTACAAATTCCATGACTTTATTTTTAACAAATCCGTTGGCAAATACCGCGCCGATAATAGCTAACGCTACGTCCTGAGGACCGACTCCTTTCACCGGTTCTCCGGTCAGATAAACTCCGATTACTTCCGGTCTGTTAATGTCATAGGTCTGATTTAACAGCTGCTTTACCAACTCCGGTCCGCCTTCTCCCACGGCCATCGTTCCCAGTGCACCGTATCTTGTATGAGAATCCGAACCCAGAATCATCTTCCCGCAGCCTGCCAGCATTTCCCTGGCAAACTGATGAATGACTGCCTGATGAGGCGGTACATAAACACCGCCGTATTTCTTGGCGCAGCTTAAACCAAACATATGGTCATCTTCATTAATCGTTCCGCCCACTGCGCACAAAGAATTATGACAGTTGGTCAGTACATAGGGCATCGGGAACTTCGTCAGTCCCGATGCTCTTGCTGTCTGTATAATTCCCACAAAAGTGATGTCATGGGAAGTCAGTTTATCAAACCGGATCTTCAGCTTCTGCATATTGTCGGAGGTATTGTGGGCCTTCAGAATCGAATAGGCAATGGTCTGTTTTGCCGCCTCTTCTTTGCTCACTTTTTTTCCGGTTTTATAAGTAATCGCTTCTGCGGCATCCCCGGTGTCCGCAACCAGTTCGGTTCCGTTTACCAGGTAATAACCGCCTTTTCTTAATTCTATCATTCTTTCTCCTGTTTTTACTGCCGTTCAGACTTGCCTTTCTGCGAATGGCGTGTCTGAACGGTTGCTTTTTGTTCTATTTTGTTACCTTTGTTATAATTCCACCTTATCCAGATGCCAGATTTCATCCACATACTGCTGAATGGTCCGGTCGGAAGTAAACTTTCCGCAGCTGGCCGTATTTAAAATGGCGCTTTTTGCCCATCCGGCTTCGTTCCGGTAAGCAGCCTCCACTTCCTTCTGCGCCTGTGCGTAAGGCTTAAAGTCTTTTAAGATAAAATAAGTGTCCGCTTTCGCCGTGCTCTGGGTGTTCAACAGGGAATTGTATAGCGGACGGAACAGTTCACTGTCTGTTCCGGAATACGTTCCGTTGATTAACTGCATCAGCACCCTGCGGATATCCTGATCATTATTGAAAATATCCATGGGATTGTAGCCGCCGTAATTTTCATACCGGATGACTTCATCGGAAGTAAGACCGAAAATAAAGGCATTTTCCTTCCCTACTTCCTCCACGATCTCCACATTGGCTCCATCCATGGTTCCCAGTGTCAGAGCACCGTTTAACATGAATTTCATATTACTGGTGCCGGATGCTTCCTTGCTGGCTGTGGATATCTGCTCCGAAACATCTGCCGCTGCGAAAATAATTTCTGCATTGGAAACGTTATAATTTTCGATAAACACCACTTTCAGCTTTCCTTTAATGGATTTATCCTGATTAATCACGTCCGCCACGGAATTGATCAGCTTAATGGTAAGTTTTGCATTCCGGTATCCGGCAGCCGCTTTGGCACCGAATATAAAGGTTCTGGGATAAAAATCCATTTCCGGATGATCTTTCAGTTCGTTGTACAGATACATCACATGCAAAATGTTCATTAACTGCCTCTTGTATTCATGCAGTCTCTTTACCTGCACATCAAAGATGGATCTGGGATCCACTTCAATCCCATTGTGCTCAAAAATGTATTTTGCCAGACGAAGCTTATTCTGATACTTAATATTCATAAACTCCTGCTGGGCTTTCGGATCCTCTGCATAAACCTTTAGCTTGGCGATCTGCGGCAGATCCGTGATCCATTCTTTTCCCACATGATCCGTCACCCATTTTGCAAGCAGGGGATTGCCGTGGAGCAGGAAACGTCTTTGCGTAATGCCGTTGGTCTTATTGTTAAAGCGCTCCGGATACATCTCATAAAAATCTTTCAGTTCCTGATGCTTCAGGATTTCCGTATGCAACCTTGCCACACCGTTTACGGAATAACCTGCAACGATTGCCATATGCGCCATTTTTACCTGTCCGTCATAAATAATGGCCATCTTACGGATTTTTTCCGAAACATCCACACCCGGCACTCCATCATACTTTTCGTGAATCTGTGCTACGAATCTGCGGTTGATCTCTTCCACAATCTGATAAATTCTGGGAAGCAGTCTGGAAAACAGTTCAATTGGCCATTTTTCCAAAGCTTCCGCCATAATCGTGTGATTGGTATAAGCGCAGGTCTTGGTTGTAATCTCCCAGGCTTCGTCCCAGGTCAGGAAATATTCGTCCATTAAAATCCGCATTAATTCCGGAATGGCTACCGTAGGATGGGTATCGTTTAACTGGAAGGTCACTTTCTCCGGGAATTTATGGATATCCTCATGCCTGCGCATGTATTTATCCACAGCCTCCTGAACCGATGCGGAAATAAAGAAATACTGCTGTTTTAAACGCAGCTCTTTGCCGGCATAATGATTATCGTTGGGGTAAAGCACTTCCACAATGTTTTTGGCAAGATTCTGCTGTTCTACCGCTTTCTGGTAATCTCCCTTATCAAAAGAATCCAGCTGGAAGCATTCTACTGCTTCCGCATCCCAGATCCGCAATGTATTGACAATCCCGTTTCCGTACCCTACAATGGGCAGATCAAACGGAATCGCTTTTACCGACTGATACCCTTCCTGGGTAAAATAGTCTCTGCCATTATCATAACGCACATTGACATGCCCGCCGAACTTGACAATTTTGGCATACTCCGGTCTGCGCAGTTCAAAAGGATTGCCGTCCGCCAGCCAGTTATCCGGTACTTCCACCTGATAACCGTTTCGGATTTCCTGCTTAAACATACCATAACGGTAACGAATTCCGCAGCCGTAGGCCGGATAACCCAAAGTAGCTAAAGAATCTAGGAAACAGGCGGCCAGTCTTCCCAGACCGCCGTTTCCCAAAGCAGCATCCGGCTCCTGGTCCTCGATCACATTTAAATCAAGACCCAGCTCTTCCATAGCTTCTTTTACTTCTTCATAGGCCTGCATATTGATCAGATCATTTCCCAGCGCACGCCCCATCAAAAATTCCATGGACATATAGTATACCATCTTGGGATCTTCTTTTTCATATGCTTTCTGAGTTTCCATCCAGTTGTCTACGATCTGGTCCTTAACAGCATAAGACACTGCCTGAAAAATCTGCTGAGAGGTAGCCTCCTGCAATGTTTTACGATATAACGTTTTTATATTATAGAGCACACTTCTTTTAAAAAGTTCTTTATCGAAACTTTCCAATTCTTTCTCCTCCCTTTTCGCCTTTAGATTTTTTCCAGGGAAATCGTAACCTCTTCTCCGTTTACATTCCACTGTTTGGAAATCTGATAGGTCACATTCTGCGAAAGTTCGTCTGCCAGAACCTTATCCGCAATTGTCTTCTTATTTTTCTGCGCAATTTCAACCAGCTTATCATTTCCGTTTACGGATACCCTGATATGATCCATCACTTCAAAGTCCGCTTCCTTACGCATGGTCTGAATCTTGCTGATTAATTCATAGACATAGCCTTCTTCCACCAGTTCTTCGGTCAGATTGGTATCAAGAACCACCGTCATAAGATTATCTTCTTCCGATACATAGCCCTCTTTCTGTGCCATATCGATCAAAAGATCCTCTTTGGTAAGCGCTACCGGGTTTCCGTTTACTTCAAAGGTAAGTTCTCCTTTTTCGTTCAGTTCGTCCATGGCGGCATTGCCGTCAAGACCTGCCAACACCTTCTGGATTCCGCCCAGCAGTTTGCCGTATTTGGGTCCTACGGTGCGCAGCTGCGGCTTGAATGTATAGGAAGTAAAGTCTCTTACATCATCCGTAAATACCACTTCCTTGACATTCAGTTCGTCTTTGATGATATCCTTAAAGAAGTCCTCCAGTTTGAAATCCGCCTTGATATACATCCTTCCGATGGGCTGACGGTTCTTGATCGCCGCCGTATTTCTGCAGGCACGACCCATTACTACCGCATCCAGCACATCCTCCATGGTTTCTTCCAGCTTCTTATCAATCATGGATTCATCCGCCTTGGGGAAATCACATAAATGAATGCTTTCCGGCGCTGTCTTATCAATGCTTCTTACCAGATTCTGGTAGATGTCTTCTGTCATGAACGGAATCATGGGAGCCGCGGTCTTGCAGATGATTACCAGAGCCGTATATAGAGTCATATACGCATTGATCTTATCCTGCTCCATACCTTTCGCCCAGAAGCGTTCCCTGCTTCTTCTGACATACCAGTTACTCATTTCATCCACAAAATCCTGCAAAGCCTTGCCTGCTTCCGGAATCCGGTAGTTTTCCAGGTTCGTATCCACTTCTTTGACTACCGTATTGAGTTTGGATAAAAGCCATTTATCCATAACCGGCAGTTTGTCATATTCCAGTTTATATTGTGTTGCATCAAATTCATCAATATTCGCATAAAGAACAAAAAATGCATAGGTATTCCATAAAGTTCCCATCAGCTTTCTCTGGCCTTCCATAACAGCCTTTCCGGAAAAACGCTTGGGAAGCCAAGGTGCGGAAGCGGTATAGAAGTACCAACGGATGGCATCTGCCCCGTAAGTTTCCAAAGCGTCAAACGGATCCACCGCATTTCCCTTGCTCTTACTCATCTTCTGTCCGTTTTCATCCTGTACATGTCCGAGGACAATGACATTCTGATAAGGTGCTTTATTAAAGAGCAGCGTGGATTCCGCAAGTAGAGAATAGAACCATCCTCTGGTCTGGTCTACCGCTTCGGAAATAAACTGCGCCGGGAACTGTGCCTCGAACACTTCCTTGTTTTCAAACGGATAATGATGCTGCGCAAAAGGCATGGCTCCGGAGTCAAACCAGCAGTCGATGACTTCCGGTACTCTCTTCATCTGCTTTCCGCACTTCGGGCAGGTAATCGTGATCTCATCGATGTAGGGTCTGTGGAATTCCACGGTCTTCGCCTTTTCATTACCGCTCATTTGATACAGTTCTTCCCTGCTTCCGATGGAATGCATATGACCGCATTCGCACTCCCAGATATTTAACGGTGTTCCCCAGTAACGGTTCCGGGATACGCCCCAGTCCTGAATATTCTCCAGCCAGTCTCCGAAACGTCCCTTTCCGATGCTCTCCGGAATCCAGTTAATGGTATTGTTATTGCGGATTAGATCTTCCTTGACCGCAGTCATTTTGATAAACCAGCTCTCTCTTGCATAATAAATCAGCGGAGTGTCACATCTCCAGCAATGAGGATAGCTATGTTCAAATTTAGGCGCATCAAACAAAAGCCCTTTCTTTTCCAGATCGGCCAGAACCAGGGGATCTGCTTTTTTACAGAAAATTCCGGCATAAGGCGTCTCTTTCGTCATCTGGCCTTTTCCGTCTACCAGCTGTACAAAAGGAAGGTCGTATTTACGTCCTACATTCGCATCGTCTTCACCAAAAGCCGGTGCGATATGAACCACTCCGGTACCATCCGTCAGCGTAACAAACGTATCACAGACTACATAAAAAGCTTTCTTATGCTGTTTTTCACAGATATCCACTGCACAGTCAAACAAAGGCTCATACTCTTTGTATTCCAGCTGTTTTCCGTCGTAAGTTTCCAGAATTTCGTAAGCCGGAATTCCGTTTTCCTTATCGGCAAGCTTTCCCAGCACCGTATCTAACAGCGCCTGCGCCATATAATACGTATAACCGTCGGCTGCTTTCACTTTGGCATACTTTTCATTGGGGTTTACACACAATGCCACATTGGAAGGCAGGGTCCAGGGTGTCGTGGTCCATGCCAGAATATAAGCATCTTCGCCTTTCACTTTAAAGCGTGCCACAGCAGAACGTTCCTTTACATCTTTATATCCCTGCGCTACTTCATGGCTGGACAACGGGGTTCCGCATCTGGGGCAATACGGCACGATTTTAAAGCCTTTGTACAAAAGACCTTTGTCCCAGATGGTTTTTAATGCCCACCATTCGGACTCAATAAAGGAATCATCATACGTTACATAAGGATGCTCCATATCCGCCCAGAAGCCTACCGTATCCGAGAACTGTTCCCACATACTTTTATACTTCCAGACACTTTCCTTACATTTATCAATAAAAGGCGCCAGACCGTACTGTTCGATCTGCTCTTTTCCATCCAGTCCCAAAAGCTTTTCCACTTCCAGCTCCACCGGGAGTCCATGGGTATCCCAACCTGCTTTTCTGGGTACCATATATCCTTTCATCGTACGGTATCTGGGAATCATATCCTTAATGGTTCTGGTCTCCACATGCCCGATATGCGGTTTACCGTTTGCAGTAGGCGGTCCGTCATAAAAGGTATAGGTTTCCCCTTCTTTTCGATTCTCCATACTCTTGCGGAAAATATCATTTTCTTTCCAGAACTTTTCCACATTTTTTTCTCTCTCTACAAAATTAAGGTTTGCAGATACTTTTTGATACATGATAGTCCTCCATTCTTCTTTCGCGTGAAACTGTTTCATTCCATAGGGCGCAATTTCCCATGGCACAAGCAACAGTTCAGACGCGCCATTCACAAAGTCGCGCTTACTTCGCAGCTGAACTGTTACACACAAAAAGCCCCGTCCTGTAATAGGACGAGACTTTTAACTCGCTGACCACCTGTTACATCACACTCCCTCCGTTCAAAAAAGGGAAATATGGTCTCCGTTAACGGCGGATCACCGACAGAAACTACTCGAATCCTTTCGCCCCTGCAGCTTGGAAGGGATTTTCACTGCATCCCTACTGGTACCGGTCTTCCACCCACACCGGCTCGCTGAACGTTTGGAAAGCAGCTACTGTCTTCGTCATTGCTTTTGCTGTGTTTTTCTATATTCTACCGCTGTCCGGCTTTGCTTCCTTACGCTCCGCTTCGTCACTCGGCATCCTCATTGTATCCAATCTTAAATAAGTTGTCAAGAACTATATTGGTCTAAAAGTTCGATTTTCATATCATAAAGACGCCTGGAAAGGTCTACGTACACCTGATGCGGGTTTACCAGACGTTTGGTCTCCTCCCATAAGGTATCCAATTCCTGCCTGCAATATTCCCGTATCTCCATGACGCTGGGAGAGGTATACACGCACTCGCCTTTGCTGAAAATCTGCTTCATAATGGGACGCAGCGTATAGGTTCCGCCCTTTAACAGGGTCTTTTTCCAGGTTTCCGCCGGGTCAAACAAAAGAAGATCCTCTTCTTCCTCAAAGTGGTCATCCACCAGACAGATTAAATCCGCTTTGATTTTTCCGGAATCCTTTTCGTAAATCCGGTAAATCATCTTATTGCCCGGATTGGTCACTTTTTCCGTATTCTCGCTTAACTTGATCTTCGGAATGAACTTTCCGTCTTTTCCCATAATCGCAGCCAGCTTATAGACGCCGCCGAAGGAAGGGTTGTCCTTGGAGGTAATCAGGTTGGTGCCTACTCCCCAGGAAGTAATGGCAGCTCCCTCTGCTTTCAGGCTGTCAATCAAAAATTCATCCAGATCATTGGAAGCGGAAATTACCGCATCGGGGAATCCGGCCGCATCCAGCATCTTCCGTGCCTTCTTGGACAGATAAGCCAGATCCCCACTGTCTAAGCGGATTCCGTAAAAGGTGAGCGGAATTCCGGCCTGTCTCATTTCCGTAAATACCCGGATGGCATTGGGCACACCGGATTTTAAGGTATCATAAGTGTCTACCAGCAGGATGCAGGCACTGGGGTACATATCCGCATAGGCCTTAAAGGCGGTGTATTCATCCGGAAAACTCATAATCCAGCTGTGGGCATGTGTTCCTTTTACCGGGATTCCAAATAACTGCCCTGCCAATATGTTGCTGGTACCGATGCATCCGCCGATCACAGCCGCTCTCGCGCCGTATGTTCCGGCATCCGGTCCCTGCGCCCGTCTTAAACCGAACTCCATGATCCCGTCCCCTCTGGCGGCGTAACAGACTCTGGCAGCTTTGGTCGCAATCAGACTTTGGTGATTTACGATATTCAAAATAGCCGTCTCCATCAGCTGGGCTTCCATAATGGGCGCGATTACTTTTACCATCGGCTCTCTCGGGAACATAACGGTTCCTTCCGGAATGGCATAAATATCACCGGAAAAACGGAAATCTCTCAGATAATCCAGAAAGTCCCTCTCAAAAATTCCAAGGGAAGCAAGATAAGAAATATCTTCCTCGTCAAAATGCAATTCCTTGATGTACTGAATGACCTGCTCTAAGCCGGCGCTGATGGCATATCCGCCGCCGCAGGGATTGTTACGGTAAAAAGCATCAAAGATTACGGTTTCATTCCGATCCTTGTTCCGAAAATATCCCTGCATCATCGTCATTTCATATAGATCCGTAAGCAGGGTCAGGTTCTGTCTGTCCATTTTTTTCTCCGTTCCGCCACAGATGCCCGTTTCCGGACATTCTCAGCACTTGTATTGTTCCCCCGCAAACGTACCTTTATGTTCGTCTGCCGGGTTCTTCAGACGTACGTTTCTGTCGTGGCATCATCATACTCCAAATAAATCCGTTCGTCAAGCCTCTTTAACCAATCAACACTATCTTTCCCCGCCACCTTACTAAATCCGCCATACGGGGCACCTATACCCAGTATAGCGGATTTTTGTGAAAAAAAAATAAAATAAAAGCATTTTTGCGGCATCCTTTTTTGTGGCATTACTGCTCCATCTGTCTTCCCAGGAAACCTGCAGCCGACAAAATCAGCTTCTGTTCTACTTCTCCCATCCGGTTCTTGTTGTCGCTTTCCAGAAAAACAACCGATCCGATCACATCTCCCTCACAGATAATAGGGGCGATTGCCTGATACTGCCATTCTTCCGTTTCCTCTTCACAGACACTGATAAAATTCCTTTCTCCTCTGGCGGCAAGAAAAGGGCGTCTTTCCGAAATTTTCTCTTCTAACTGTCTGCTGATATTTTTCCCCAGAAAGCCTTTTCCGCCTCCTGCTGCCGCGATAAACTGGTCTCTGTCACTGATTAAAACCAGATGCCCGGATACCTGGGAAAGGCTCTCGGCATACTGCTTGGCAAATGTTGTCATTTCTCCGATCGGAGAATACTTCTTTAAAATAATCTCCCCTTCTCTGTCCGTAAAAATCTCCAGCGGGTCACTTTCCCGGATTCTTAAAGTGCGCCGGATTTCTTTCGGTATCACAATTCTGCCAAGATCGTCTATTCTTCTGACTATTCCCGTAGCTTTCATTTCAAAATTCCTCCATTTACTTACTGTACTTTCCATTTCTGGAAATAGTATCTGTAAACGGAGGATTTTTATACCTGCTTGTAACAGTTCAACCGCGCCATTCATAAAGACGCGCTTTCGGCGCTTATTTTACAATGACTGCATCGATGCCGAGCACATCCGCAATTTTTTTAATGGTCCCCGCGTGATGGCCGATTCCCAGTGCGTAATGGTGTGTCGGCCCTTCCAACACCCATTTTTTGATAAATTCTTTGGTGGTGGGTTCAAAATAACCTCTTGTATTGGTATTGCCGGTAGGCGGGATGGGGCCTTCCTTGGAATAGCCTTCTCCGATAATAAAACGGAATTTCCCGTTTCCGTCCTGGGTAATGCCGAGCATGGTAATCGGTCCTTCTTTGATTTTAAACTCCACGCTGGCGCCATGCCCCGGTTTGCCATGATATTTTCTTAAAGATCGAAGCACCGGTTTTCCTTGTGCAATCTTTAAGTGATGAGGTCCGTCATGTCCCACCAGAATAAAGTCATTCTGAAAATCAAACGGATGGAACTCGGCAAAACTGCCACCGATATCCAGTCTGTCCATAATAAGCATGGCAATACAGGTCTTGATATCATATTCTCCGCACATGGGAATTCCCTGTGCATTCAGGATGGAATTTCCCACAATAAAGGTGGACGCAACGGTTCTGTGCAGGCTGTTTTCTCTTCCTTCATAATAATAGGCCAGTCCGGTTAAATGATATTTCTCCACCAGCTTATCCAATGCGACGGCGCTTTTGGCCGCCTGGTATTTATCTTCCGCAGTCAGCTTCATGGTGACCGGATCGGATTTGGGTTCCGGCATTTCAAACTCCGCATCGATCACGGCAGTTTTTGCCTGAATTTCCTCTTCCGTTACCGTCTCGTACAATTCCAGAACATCATCTATTTCCAGAAGCGGCACGTGAAGTCCGAAAGCGGCAGAAACGGCTGTCGGATCTGCATGCATGTCATACATGGCTTCCATGGTGTGTCCCATCAGTCCAATTCTGGCTTTCTTTAAATCGTGCAATACCTTCGCGATGTCACACCATTCCTTAAGCTCCTGTCCTGCCTCCGGGTCATCATAAAGACAGCCGATGATCACATCCGCCACCTTTTTTCCAAGTCTTACAGCCACACCGGTAAATTCCGGTACCGAACAGATATTATCATTTTCCAGCTGCATGAAAGTGTTGGCTTTTGTATAATCCAATGCTTTCAAAGGCTGCAGCGCCACCAGCACCACCGGTACGCAGGCGCTTCGCATAATCGGTGCAAAAACGGAAGAAGTGGCATAGGTTGCCATATTGCAAAAAAGCAGATCCACATGGGAAGCCGCAATTTTTTCCACTGTTTCATAAGCTTTTTCGCTGCTGTCCACCATTCCGAAATCCAAAAGTTCCACGTCATTTGCTTTCACCTGTCTGCAAAGCTGTGCATGATACTGCAGGATGCTTTCTTTCAGGCCTTCAAACTGCTCCCAGTAAGTAGCATGCGCTACCGCAAAAATACCGATTCTGGCCGTTCTTTTCTTTACTCTCTCAATCATACGTTTTCCTCCGAAATCCTTTTCCTTTTGATTGCCTCTGACCTCTTGATTTTACCCTGCAATTCTGTTATAACAAATGTAAACAATAAAGCATTTTTTGTATAAAATAAAGATTTGGAGTTTTTCCTATGACGATCCGTTTTTCCCAGATTAAACCCTTTATCCGTTATGCGCATTATCTGCACTTAAATACTGCCTCTGATTACCAATGTTCCGTCCCCTGTGATGCCCGCTTTTTTTATGTGCTCGAAGGGAGCGGAGAGATTTCCATTTGGAACAGTTCCTGTCGAACTTCAAATCCATTGCGTAATGTCACAGACCATTCAACGGATAATCCATTGGATGATCCGCGGAAAGGAAGGAACTTGCCTTCAGAACGAAAGAAATACTTTCTGCAAAAAGGAGACGGTCTTTTAATTAATTCCGGCATCCCCTATCAGCTCCATGCTCCGAAGGATCGGGTTACTTACCTGGCTCTTAATTTTGATTATACCTTTTCCCGTGCGGATCATGCCGTACCGGTGCCGCCCATGCCGCCGAAGCTTTTTTCCTCCTCCTGCCTTTTGGAACACGTCCTGTTTGAAGATCTTCCGGCCTTTAACGAACATTACCCGGTAAGACAGCTGCACAAAGCAGATAACATTCTTTGTAAAATCCGGGAGGAATACACCCGAAGACTGCTTTACCATGAAATGAAGGAGAGCCAGCTTTTTACACAGATTCTGATTGAAATTGCACGCACAATCAATGCTTCTTCCGCGCCCGCCGAAAAAGAAATCGTTCCGCGTATACTGGACTGTATACAGGAACGATTCAAAGAGCCTCTGACCAACCAGAAGCTCGGGGAATTATTTGATTTTCATCCGAATTACATCAATGCGCTGATTAAGTCCGCCACCGGCATGTCTCTGCATTCCTATCTGATACATGTCAGATTATCTAACGCTGCGGGCTTTCTGGAAAACAGCACCCTGTCCATTGGGGAAATTGCCGAGTGCTGCGGCTTTTATGACATTTACCATTTTTCCCGCTGTTTTAAGCAGAATATGGGACTCACGCCCTCCCAATACCGGAAACTGCAGTCTTAAGCTTCCTCTCCGCGGTACATAGTGCTCTCGTGCCCTGCACTTTCATGCCCGGTACTTTCTGTCGGCATCCTTTTGGAATCATCCTTCTCTGTGCCCGGGCAGCCATCCTGTAAAACTTTCTGCATGGCATTGTCATCGCCGGCAAAAATCAGTTCAAACAGGCTCTGCGCAAAAAGTTCATGCATTTCCGGCAGCGGATGATTGATCCGGTTGACCAGGAGTTTGGTAATATCCTGCGTCTTGGCAAGCTCTTTCCATTTCCGATAGCAATCACAGACCGGAACCTTCATTTCCTCTGCCAGCTTTACAGCGGCTTCCATATAAAGATCCATCCTTCCGCCGTTCTGGTATCCGGCAGTAACACCGGCATAATCAAAGTAGCACTTTTCTGTATCTTCCGCCACATAGGTATTGAGCATATTCGGCGTCATAAAAATGACATCCGAACCGCTTTTAAGTCCCTTTGAAAAAATCAACCTAAGCGCAGACAGATAAGTTTCCAATTCTCCATTCACGTCATTTAAGCCGAAACATACGATGATCAGATCCGGCTGATGAATCAGCACCTGCCTGTCCATTCTTTCCACCGAACCCTCTGCCGTAATCCCTCCGATTCCCGCATCAATCACATTCACCGGGACATAATCCCGCACCTGATTGATCTTCTTTTTCAACCGGTTCCAGTAAACGGTCTCATAATTGATCTCATTTAACAGTGCTCCATGGGTTACGCTGTCACCGAATGCAACAATGGTAATCGGTCCTTCCTTTATCAGTCCGTTATAATCCAGATTGATTTTGTCTCTTATATGCATTTTCAAACTACTCCTTCCTCTTTGCTTGCGGTAAACTAATTATAACAAAGTTAAAGTATTTTTGCACTTTTTTTTTACAGAATGAGTCACTTTGAAAAAACAGGGGAATTCTTCATATTCATCAGAAAGTTTTCATTCATTTTTCCATATAATTTACAACATCTTATACCAGCACCATATATCTGTGGAAATTCAGGTACATTGAACCTTATATCGCTTGCCATTTTTTCGCGAAGCATATCCACCAGTACACTGTTATTATTTAAAAGTCCGCCTGACAATACTACATTTTGATTGCAATTATATGTCTTTAAGGTATAATTCAGCAGTTCTGTTATTTTATCTGTATATTGGTTCAAAATAGAATACGCTTTTTTATCTCCCTTATGATATGCTTCAAATACTATTGGCGCAAAAGAAGCTATATAACTATCACCTCCTGCATATATTTTATCAATACTTTTCCATACCTTTGTTCCAAGCTTCTGTGTAACCAACGATGTAAGCTGCGTTTTTTCTCCAAAGCCATCTTGTTCTGCCAAAGCTGCCCTAATTGCTTCACGCCCAAGTCCATATCCTCCACTGATATCATCCATGAGATATCCCCAACCTCCGACCCTGTACATTTGACCGTTAACACTTGCATATATTACAAATCCTGTACCACATATAACAGCCGCACAATTTCCCTCAATTTCCGTACTGGATATCACATTACAGATATCACTATTTACAGTAATATTCAGATAGGGGTAGGCATTCTTTAAAAAATTAACTATTTTTGTCGCATTATCACCGGACATGCAACCCGCAATACCTGCAAAAATTCCATCCACATTCGGAGAAATTTCAAACAATCCATTTAATCCGGACTGTATTATTTTGCAGGTTCTATCCAACCCGCAAACGTTCGGATTACATCCTTCCAGAATAATCCGTTTTAATACATTACCCTCCTCTGTAAACAATAAAAAATCCGTTTTGGTTGCGCCGCCATCTATACCGATCATAGTCCTGTCTTTATGCATGCTTTTTCCCCCATGCCTGCATGACATTTTTTATAACCCATCCGTTGTCTTCTAAAAGGATTGCAGATTCCCCTTCCGTCACATCCAGCAAGGAACAAACAATATTAATCATACGTTTACGGAGTTTTATATTAGAAGGTTTCAGATTAATCATAACATTTTCATATACCTTGCCGGTCTTAATCATGGCACACGTAGATAACATATTCAACACAAGTTTCTGTGCAGTACCGGCCTTCATACGTGTAGATCCCTGAATCACCTCAGCTCCGGTATCTGTCACAATTTCAATGTCAGCCAAAGTCCCAATCAAACTTCCCGCATTGCTGCTTAAAGATACCGTACGGCACCCATGTCCCTTGGCCTCCTTAATAGCCCCTACCACATATGCCGCTCCGCCGGAAGCAGATATTCCACAGATCACATCATTCTCTGTGATATTCTTTGCTCGCAGATCTTCTCTTCCCTTATCTTCAAAATCCTCCTGATTTTCACTTGCTCTGGTAAGCGTCTTCTCACCTCCCGCAATAATGGCGCAAACCGTATCATAATCCACGCCAAAGGTAGGAGGGCACTCTGCCGCATCCATAACCGCAAGCCTTCCAGAGGTTCCTGCTCCGATATAAATCAATCTGCCTCCCTTTGCAATTGCAGATGAAATAACATTCACTGCATCTGCGATAGCAGGCATCGCCTCATTCACGGCTTTCACTGCATTATAATTTTCTTCATTAATAATTTTTAGCATGGACATCGTATCCATCCTGTCAATATGCATTGAATTTTGATTTCTCTCCTCAGTTTTCAACATTTGCTTCTTCTCCTTTCAGCCAAAACATTTTTGTCTCGCCTTTTGTTATTTCGAACAGAATCTCAGAAACATGGCATCCATAATATTTCTCTTCGTATAATTCATATGGACTGCATTCTTTAGGAAATTTTATGGTTACATGCCCAGAGTATGCACCATGGATTGTCACAAAATTTTTGTTTCCATAAAATACATGTCCACCTTCTTCCCAAATATGACACCCCGCAGCTCTTGCGACTTCTCTGAAAAAATCAGCGGTTATATACTTTGCGCCACAATAAACCGAAGTGTATTTCCCCATCTCCTTAACAGAAACAGCAGGAAGCTTATTCCATACAAATCGTCCGAGTAGTACTGCATCAGGATCATTCGGATAGATGACCGGATACAAATATGATCTTGGCATGCCCAAGGGAACAAACCCTGCACTGCCTTTTCTTTGCTTCCGGAACGAACCAAAGATCTTATCCTTTTCCAAATTATCTACAATCTTATGTGCTCCTTTTATTACCTTAAACATCGGACTATGTTTTTCCATAAGCACCGCACATTGTATTCCTGTCAAATCCGCTACATTGGAAACATCAACAATTTTCTCCCTATCCGGATTCATCAAACCATTCGCATACATAAATAATGCAGTTGCATTATTCTTTGCAAGCTTTCTTTTGATCACTTCGCGCTCACTATCTGACAGGTAAAAGCAATTTAAAAATACATACAACTTATAATCCGGCATATCCTCTCTCGCCAGGTCATCATGATAGTAACTGTCAACAGGAGCACCTATATTTGCAATCTCGTAATTCCTTATATTCTGAATCACATCATTGCTGCTTTGCATAGATACAACGTGCACGCTTTCTTCATCATAAATGAATGCTATCTCGTTTTCTTTGTGCCTGTTCTGATCATAAGCCAATCTCGCAATCCTCTGTTGCTTCTCAAAAAGCTGGTAGACCTCCGGTAATTTGTATCTACCGCCGCCGATATGTTGATCGAACCACCATCCTTGTAAATCCTCACATATATTTCTTCCAAAATCCCTCTTAAGCACATTAACAGTGTCTTCCATAGTGAACATCTCAACCATTTCAGCAAAATATGAATTTTCCATATGAGTTCTGGTATCATCTTCCACTATATACATAGTATTACGAAGTCTAAAAGAATCCGGGCATTGACGCTGACCGGTAAATCCTCCCGGCTGCCTGTTTTCATACACTCCCGGATTTGCCATAAAATCCACATATCCACTATCTAAAACTTTAAGTACAGCACCTGCAGATGAATTCTTCACAATATGGCAGGCCCCCATTGACCCGAAGAAAACTCCAACAAGATAATCCGGATTCTTCTTTTTCACTATGTTTGCAAAATGTATGATGCTGTTAGAAGTTCCTTCATGCCATGCTCTATAGAAATCAAACGTTCCCGGATAACTGTCAATATCCAAAAAGGATCCGTAATTGGTGCCATTAGAAGGCGGTTGCGGCGCTTTCTGTCCGGCAAGTATTCTCCCGGGCGACGCAATCTTTTGGTCGACTTGTTCTACAAAAAAACGACTGGATGCATCCGGTACCTTCGCTTTCACTCTTCCTTTTCCATATTTACCATCAAGAAACCTTTGAAATTCTTCCACAAATGCCTTAGATACATCTCCATATGCTCCATTATCGAAATACTCCATAGGATTGATGTAGTACCACTCGCCGGTTCCCCCTGCCCCTAAAAAAAAGCCTGCTATCCGGTCAGCACATGGGAGTTTCTGTATTTCCTCAATTGTCTCCCAAAGTGTCTGCCCCATTTCATCTCTCCATTTTTGGGAACATAAAGATGGCATTCCATCCGTGTCTACTATAAAAGATTCGCTTCTAATAATTGTATGTATCTTTCTGCCATCGCTATAAGTTACAATCTCATCCGGATTATCCTCGATCCACTGCTTACTTGGAATTAATGAAATACGAACCATAATGTATGCATCGGGGACTGCCTTTAAAATATCATCAACTTCTTTTCCAAATTCAGCTACCGCTTCCTTCTCCAATGACAAATTATTGCACATGACATAATAAATCTTTATCCCCGCTTGTCCCAGTTGCTTATAATAATCAACATCTACTAAACGCCCCTTTTGCCCCATCGCTGTCAGGCAAGATGTAATCGTTGCAGTCATTGGAGGATATATCTTATTGTCTATACTGATTGCCGGCGAGCCATGATAGTCTATTATTTTTGCTTTTGCCACATTAACCTCCATTCCCGAGTGACTTTGTCATGAAAATGGCGAAGAGAAATTCCCGCAGAAGATTTCTCTTTCGCCACAAAAGCAATTCGTTTTCACTCAAGAACAAATTGCAGTATTATTACCTTTTACTTACCTGTATTCCGCACAATCTGAATCATTTTTCTTTTTTTCGCAATTACCATGCCCGCTGCAGAGAACGCCAAAAGGTAGTACCATACATTATTAAAATCGTCTCCTGTCAATGGACTGAAAATCTGCGGTTGTTCCAATTCCTCCATGGACGTTTCTGCATTTTCCTGTTCTGAAGTACTGGCAGGCGGTACTTCTGTCTGCTCCATTGCGATCACCGTGGTTTTTACATCTCCACATTTCGTGCAGGTTTCCACCCGGTAACCGTTCTCCGTACTGCTCGGTTCTTTACTGTCAGTAATTACGTATTCATGTTCACCACCCAATGCCGGAACAATCGTATCCGCACGGTTAATTTCTATAAGACCTTGTTTGTCTGCAAAATACTTGTTACAAACAGTACATTTCCAATGCTCTACGCAGCCATCATTGATGCAGCCGGCTTTAACTGCTTCCATTTTTTCCAATACACACGCAGATAAATTATCCAGTGCATGCTCGTTTGCAACGGTATGATCCGCCACATCACTGCTTCTTTGCCATACCCGGACGTAGTCTACCACCTGAGCGGTACCATCGGCACTTACATTAATTGCTCCTGCCCAGCTTAAAATTGCAGTGGAAAGGCGTGCAAAAGACAAGTGCCCACCCGATGTGACATTCGTTTTGGTATGGATCAGCTGACCATCAAAATAATATTTCAAATACTCCGGAGTCCATTCTACCGCATAAGTATGATAATCCGCCGACAAATCATACGGAGTCTCGTAACGTTCTGCATGTGTCACTCTGGTGCCGGTAGTATACTCATGAAGATTGGTATTAATCTTGTTCAAGTAATGGCCTTCATTAACATCGATTTCGTACCAGGTCTGATCTTCTGTAGCAGTAGACATCATCCAGAACGAGTTATTGATACCGGCGGATGCCGTATATTTGTATCTTGCTTCCCAATAACCATATTCCTGGACAAATGCCCCCTTATCAGCCAGGAGGTTGCCTGTTGTCCAGGACTTATTATCAACCCTGGACTCATATTTGGTAATCAAATGTACTGCCCCGTCATGAACTTCTACGTTTTCCGGATGTCTGGACGACAAGATGTGACTTGGGTTTTCTTCCATAGCTGTCCACACATTTGTATTCAATTCCATGCCCTGGAACTCATCATTAAAGGTCAGAACCCATTTTTCTCCGCCATCCTTAACCGGACCGCTCCGAACAAACTGTTGGGTAAACCTTTTCAACATAACGGCTGCTTCCCCACGGGTCATTACTTTCTGCGGCAGCAGCATTCCATTCGTGGCAGTAACGATTCCGCTGCGATACATTACATCAACAGCATTTGCAGCTCCTCCGGATACATTCTCCGCATCAGCAAGCTGTCTGTAATCCGGAACCAGACTATGCAGCCAATCCACATTTTTATCAAGCCAGCCGACTGCATTATTAAGAATCTGCGCAATCTCCTCCTTCGTCAGCAGCTCATCCTCATTCACACCCTCTGACAGTAAGTCTATAATCGCATCCTCTTCTGTTAAATTCAGCACCTTGGACAGATATCCCATAAAGTCGGCTTTGGTAATATTTTCCCCAGGTGAAAAACAGGTTTCGGAAGTGCCTGTAATATAACCCTCATTGTACATATATTCCACATCATACTTCAACGGATCATCTTCCGGAATATCCTCAAACTGATTCAGCTCCGCAACCCTGAAAATCTCACCTTCCGGGCTGGGTGTGACATAAACAGTCTGCCAAATGCCGCCGGAAGCGGCATCATTCAAAACATCAAAACGCACTGTGGATGCCCGGAAATTCGTAGATTCCCCGTAATTATCTGCACCTGTACAAACAATACGCACAAAGTTGGTTTCCGGATCACCTGAAAAATCAAACTGACCGAGATCATACCAGCCGCTCTTTGTCAGCTGTGTCATATCAATATGGAAAGTATCCACCGCTCCGTTATGATGAACCTCGTAAACGATATCATTTGTCTGATTTTCATGCCAATACAGCAGATATGCAGATATCCTGACGCCGGCGGTTACCTGCAGGTTGGGCTTATACTGACAGTAATTTTCTGCAGGGTTGTTATAAGGCTCTGAAGAATTATCAATACGCTCTTTGCTTATCCACATCGAATATGCCGATTTGCTCATAGGACCGGTCAATGCGCTGCTTTTTGCCCAATCTCCTATAAAAGAAAAACCGGGATAAGGATCTACATCTATGACCGTATCCGAAGTATCCTCGTCATCCTCCGCTTCTTCCGGCACATATAAGCCATGATCCGTGGGTACCATCCTTACAGCAGTACCTCTTGCCTGACCTGTTGTATGATCCGGATAAATAAAATTCACTGTTTCCGTTCCATCGCCGGAAAAATCGAATGTTCCCATGTAATGCCAGCCGGCTTCCGCCTCTTCGCCGATGGGTACATTTACCTTGGTACTTTTTTCATTATGTTCCACTGTCAATGCCATTTCTTTAAGATTACTGTTATGCGGCGTTACCCAGTAATAAAGCTTATAATTTCCCTCTGCGATTGTACCGGCATGAAATGTCAATGCCGAGTCCTTTTTCGATGCATAAAGTGTGCTGCTTCCATCATAGTTTTTCAGAGTATTGGAAATACTCCAGGCCAGATCTTCTTTCGATTGTGTGCAATCCGCTTCAACTGTGGCTGATTTTACAATGTCACTCTCCCCTGCCGCGCTTTCAATCAGGGTTAGCTTTACACCCGTAGCCCGGGCATTGGCCACACCTGCCGGATTGGTATAATTGAGTGTGACATCCCCATTACCTGATAGTTTCACGGTTCCCAAAGTCAACCAATAACCTGTATCTTTTGCAGCATATTCCGGGACGGTTACGCTTGCCGCATCCGTTTCACCCTCTTTGAGTGTCATTTTCATTTCAGGGGTAGCAGCTGTAACGGTATAGTATGCAATTTCATACATACCCGAGGCCAGCCGCCCCAGGTTAAATGTAAATGCGGCACCTTCCGCATGGGTATATAGCGGATATTCCTCACAGCCCAATTTCTGACCGGACCAGACCCACTGCGTCGTATGTTGTCCCCAGCCGCCGCCTACATCCGGTGTACCCACAAATGCATCGTTCTTTTCCTTTGCACCATTCGCGCCGGCATATACAATAACCTCTTTTACAGCCGGCGTTTCCTCTTCTCCGCCGCCTTCTGTTTCCTCTGTAACCGGCTTTAACTTAACAGCTGTAATTCTGATATCGGTCGCACCTTCCGGTACAATATGGCTGACAAGTACGTTATCCGTTCCGTTCAAAGAAACCGTTCCTACCTTGCTCCATCCGGCAATCATATCACTACCGCTGCTTAATTGAGCCATTCTGGGAACATTCACCGTTTGAGGTTCATTCTCTCCCTGACTGACCGTCCATTCCATGGCGCCGCTGACGGCAACGGCTGTCTGTATCGTATAATAATAAAAATCATATTTACCGGCAACCGTTTTTCCCAAATCGATTGTAATGGACGCCCCTGCACAATTCGTATAAAGCGGACGATATTCGGAATCTACCACGTAATTTGGGTTTGTTGTCCATGTCCACTGCGTAGATGCATCTCTCCAGCTGGTCGATATCGTACCGTCCACTCCGTTAGGTGTCAACATGGTTACGTTATCGCTTAGTTCATACGCACCCTGATACTGCCTGCTGACATATGCAACCAATTCGGCAGCTTCCGCTTCCTCTCCGGCCGCCGCCAAAGGCAACATGGTATTGAACATGATTACTGCCGTTAAAAACTGCACGATCCATTTCCGTATTTTTTTTCTGAGTTTCATACTTGCTCCTTTCCATTTACTATTTTTCTCTGCCTTGTTCAACATTAAAAAGTTTCCGAGACTGTTTCTTACCTTTAATAATCAATGTCCTTTTTTAATACGCCATAACTCCAGTAGATTTTCTCTCCTCGCAAAGCATGTTCTAACACTCTTTTCTGAAAATCATTTTGGGGAATCAAATTTTGCAATGGCTGACGCTTTACTTTAAACACATGTTCATATACCGAATGATTTCGATTGTCCGGTCCACAGATTACATCAAACAAATCTGCAAATGCCCACATATTACTGCCCTCTTTAATAACATTTCCCCGTAGCCCCGGATCGATAAACCACGTCCGGCAAACAAATGCTTTAAACGGAGGAAAATATTTTCGGAATAAAACAGCTGCATCTTTTATGGATGCACGTACCTCATCCATATCCAATCTTCCTCCTTCCGGGATATGTATGGTAATGACATTATCTCCCGGAGAAAGCATTTTCTTATATATTCTCTTATCAAGTTCTACCGGTTCGGCAGTTATTCGTCCGTCACGATCGAATATATGGCCAATAACTTCTTTCTCATCTTGATAATACATAGGGGCTGTCCCATTATTATCTTGTAATCCTTTCTTATCATATTTGTATTTCGGCATTGCAACAAATACTCTATTACCGGCATTATCTTCATACATCTCACTATAGTCTAAATAATCCCTGAATTGAAATGTCAATCTGCCTACCCTTAATATAAACGGGCGTGCATATCCGTACAAAAATGGCGAAAGTCGGCAAAGCCCAAAAGTATCGTGACTGATCCGGTTCATAGACACAAAATATCTGTAACGATCATAATAGGATTCCAACATAGATATCGGCAGCTGACGTTCTGTCAGCCATCTTTTCAAATTTTCCGCTGCAAGCAGATATACTACAGCTTTAATATAGCCGGGGTATTTTTCTTCCGCATCAGAAGGCATAGGTATCTGGTCTAATTGCCAAATATCCCTGCTGAAATCTTCTTCACTTTCAAACTGAATATAGTAAAACAACCATATAAACTGTTTCAGTTCCTCATTTGCATAGTCCATAAACTTTGCAATAATAGCTATATTATCATTGCTTAACCCGGTCTTTTCGGCATATTTCAGCACATTTTCCTTATTTACGAATGTATTACTGAAAGTAGCTCTTGCAGCTTTTTCGTATTTACTTAGTATTTCCAACATATGCCCCTCCCTGATAACATCTCTTGTTTCTATGCTACGATAGGCTAATATATCCTGATTTCCGGGACAATCGCTTTATTATAGTTATAGGCTTTTACAACAGTTATCCTTAAAGCAAACGACTCCTGTGGTTCAATATCCATAACAATCTGTCGATAATAATTATCTCTTATGTGTTTTACCACCTGCCATTTACCATTTTTCATCAATTCTACATACAATTCTGTAATCATTTTATCCGGCGCTGGTGCCGGTTTAAATCCAAAATGATGATTTGCCAACGGCATTTCAGCCGTAACCCTTACCTGGTTTATCTCATATGCATCTTTCCACCGGAATACAATACTCTGCGGAATTTCCTTCTCTGAAATCCATGAATATGGTTCTTTTTTCATCTGTCGCGACTTTCCGTTAACTACATTCTTCGGATTACCATCTTCCGTATAAGAATCAGCCGTAATTTCTGCTATTCTTGCCAAATCCTTTTCGTCCTCATTTTTACAATACAGTAAGGTCTGATCCTCTTTCATTAAAATTTGCTGTAATTCCTTTATCTTTGTCTCCCTTAATTTTCTTGGCATTACACCATACTTTTTGCAAAGCCCCGCCGCTGTACCTACTGCCTGTCCCATAGTAGCCGTTGTAAGCTGCGTTCTTGTAGACCCAAGTGCCATATGTGTCACGCTGATATTCCTGCCGGCCATCATTAAATTTTCTATATTCTGAGAATATAGGCATCTGAAAGGAATCGGTGTCAGCGGCACTTCCTGATTCACTGTAAATTCACCTGCTTTTCCGGAGAAAATACCCTTTATATGATGTACATCCATACGCCAACCCGTATAACAGACTTCATCTTCGAAAAATGTTTTTCCATCATAGTCATTCTGAGTCATAATATAATCACCAATAAGTCTTCTTGACTCTCTCTTGGCAAGATATGTAGATAATAAACTCAATTTATAATTTTTAGCACGTTCCTTTTCTTTCCAGGAATTCTTCATCCAGTCAAAATATCCTGCCGTGATACGGATAAACGTATCTCTGACATACTCAGCTTCCCATAACTCATCGTAATCGTTGCGATTTTCTAACCACCAGGTACCACGTTCCAACCATAATGGAGTTCTTCCCAGTTCTTCTCCCTCCGGCAATTTAAATGCCCATGCAGGTGCAGCAAAAGGAACTTCTTTTTCCGTTTCTTCTGCATAATAACAGCAAATGGTGTCATTTAATGTTTCAACAGCTCTTGTAACGCAAGCGCTCATAGTATTACCATCTGCGATTTTCGGTGCAAAAGACTCTCCATGTTGAAAGGAGGCTTCTCTTCCAAGACGATACCCGGCATCCGCATAATAACCGATCCATCCGTCACCGGTACCATCCACAAAATAATTTGCACAGAATCTATGCTCTGTCATGTTGTTTGTATCCTGAGCCAATACAGATTTGATTACACCATTCTCCATTTCGGCATCTGTAGCATACATATCCAGATACAAATCAATGTTTCGTTCTGCTTCCACAAAATGCAAAAATGCCTGTGACCAGGTCACCTTCTGCGCCAATACATAGCATTTTATCTGATAAATAATACCAGTTTCATGAAAACCTTGCGTAGCAGCTCCGTCATAGGACACTTTACTTTCATCTGAACCATTTCCACCCAGCATCGGTCTACCTGACAATAATGCTACCTTACAGCCATTTCTCGCAGCGGCAATTGCAGCAACTACAGCAGCAGCTCCGGAACCTGCAACTACCAAATCATAATCACTGTGTTCCCTCACTACACATTCAATACCTTTTATCTTTGCTCTTTGCTTTTTAAGTTTATTTACTTCCGGAGAGGGAGTAAAGTCATAATCATCAGTAATTACAATATCCGCAAATCTACCACACCATCCGGTTGTATCGTACACTTTTAGCTCATGTTCCCCAGTCTCTAACTCAAAATCTGCCGCTACCTCAAAATACCAGCCGGCAATCTGCATAACACCTGAGATATGGGAATAAATAACATTATCCACTGCTATCTTCAGGCCATCCGGATCATATCCTACACACCAGTTTTTCGTACGGATAAAGAAACGGTAATATCCATTTTCCTTGATGCAGAATTTCACAACGGCAGGCTCTACAGGTTCACCAACACCATCCGCCAACAGGTATCCTTGACCCATTTCACGCACAAATTGCGTATCTTTTATAAAACCACCGTAATTATCAAATTCCAATGCATCTATCCATATTGTCTCCATTTTTCCAAACCTCACTGTCAGAATAATTAAGTGATTTTTACGTTCTGTTACTATATACCGTTGTAAACTAAATCAGCAAACCAACACTTCAAGTGGCGGCTTGCTGACTTAGCCCTATAATGGCTATGTTCCTGCATGTCTAAAAGGCGGATATCACACTCTCACAGCCATCCATACAACTGTTTTCTAATATATCGGAATAAATACAAACCCGAGAATCAGAGATTTTATTTAAAACTTGCAATATACTCTAACATATCTGTACGATATTTCTCATATCCTGCTTTATAGAAACCATCTAATAATTCATCCCAATATTCAACCGGTTTATCGCCTGTAATAATCTTGGATTCTTCCGCCTTAATGAAGTTTTCATATTCGATATATGTCTGTTCTTTTGAAATTTCAGGTTTATATCCTCTATCCAAAGTCGGCCAATAGTTGTCAAATGATATCTGGACTAAAGCAGTAAGTCTGTCGCGCACTTCTTTTGAATAAGACTTATTAATAAAGTATTCCGGTGCATCAGAACGACGTACAAAGCTGGTGAAAAGAACATTTTCCTGCAAATATGTTCCGTTTTCTTTATCTTTCGCCGCAATTGCATCTCGGAGCGAATAATCATAGTTACCATTTTCATCAATTACAAATCCAACACCTTCCAGGCTCTTTGCATTCAAGTTGACCCATTGTTCGTCAGACAACATATAGTCTACTAACTCCAATACTTTTTCCGGGTGTTCGCAAGTGGATGAAATTGCATAGAAATTCCAAATACCATTGCTGTATTCACCATATCTGTATGCGCCTACAGGATCACCCTCTACTACAACACCGGGAATAAAAATTTCTGTTGTCGGAGATTTTTCATCTACAGTGACATCCAAACTTGCTGCATATCCTGTGCGAATGCCATAGTTTGTTTCCCGGTCACGTGCTGACTTGCTGTCTAATACATACGCATCCGAATCAATCACACCTGCTTCCCAGCATTTATTCATAAATTCCAAATACTGCTTATAGTAATCATAATTTTTAGAGTACTTCACGCTGTCAATTGTACCATCCGGGAATTCATACCAACCACCTACATGGAAGATACGATCTATACCGGTAAACAGCGTACCATTATTTTCATATGCTGAGATGCCAAATGTATCATTAACCCCATTTCCATCCGGATCATTATAGGTAAAGGCATACAAAAGTTCATAGAATTCATCCAACGTTAAGTAATCACCTTCCTGAATGTCCATTCCAACAGCATCAATCCACTCTTTTTTTACAAGGAAACCGTCTGCACGTGCAACAGTTGAACGAGGGAATCCCCAAATTCTTCCATCCTGTAATAAATCAAGTGCTTCCCATGATACCTGGTTTGTATGTTTCATAAGATTAGGATAATTTTCAATCAGACCTGAAATATCCGTAAACATCCCTGTTTCACAAGCATCCAGGAAACTCACATTTGACATCCAGCTATTATCCATAAGTATCACATCAGGTCTATTGTCATCCAACAATGCCAACTGTACAGCATCATTATAACTACCGCTTGCCGGTACCTGCCACTCAATTTCAATGTTACATGCTTCTTCTAACTGTTTTTGCCACAAACCTGAAAGTGAGTTATCATCATAGTTGTAGTTTCCGATTTGATCGTGCATAATAACAAGTTTTGCCGGTTCCTCCGTTGCTTCTTTTGCTTCTTTTGACACCTCAGAAACTGCTGTTGTTTTTTCAGATGTACTGCTGCCGGCTACGCTGCTCTCCTTTTGGTTCTGGTTTCCACACCCCACAAGCGCACCCGTGACAAGTGTTGTTGCCAATACACACGAAAGCATCCTTTTTACAAAATTCTTTTTCATCATGGTTCCTCCTGATATAGTTATTTTATATTAAAGACCATTGTCTTTATATACGAAATGCCGCCTTCAGCTACCCTTTTACGCTGCCGACCATGACACCCTTCGCAAAATATCTTTGTAAGAACGGGTATACACACATGATTGGTACTGTAGAGATTACAACTGTCGCATATTGTATGGTCGTTGATTTAATTCTTGCCTGCGCAATTTCAAGTGCTAACGGATCCATTCCCTCTTCCAGCAAATCTGTACTTGCAGTTGTCAGTATTTCCTTCATAACCAACGATATCGGCCACAAATCTCTGTTCTTAATGTAAATTTGAGCTCCGAAGTAGGAATTCCATGCACCCACTGCCAAAAATAAAGCAACCGATGCCAACACAGGCTTAGACAGAGGAACGACAATTCTTGCCAGGATAAAAGGTTCGCTTGCTCCGTCTACCATAGCCGCCTCTACTAATTCATAAGGAAGTTCTCTTAAAAAGCTCATCATAATTACACAATTAAAGGCAGTAAAGGCTCCGGGCAGAATCAACGCCCATAATGTATCAATAAGTCCCAATGATTTGATATTTAAGTAATTAGGAATCATTCCTGCATTAAAGACCATCGTGAAAATCATTAAGCCTATAAAGAAAGGTTTTCCTTTTGTTTCTTTTCTGGCCAAAAACCACGCAAACAGCAAATTCACAGTCAATCCCAACAGGGTAGATCCTACGGTAACAATAATTGTATTAATGTAACTACGCCAGAAACCACCATTTTTCAATACGAGGCTGTACGCATCTATTGTAAGACGTCTTGGCCAGATAATCCACGGTGCCTTTAAATACTCATCGTAATCTGAAAAAGACACTGCTACTACGTTTAAAATAGGATATAACATTGCTAAAGCGATCAAGGTTAAAAAGATGTAGTTTGCAATAACAAATATCCTTTCTCCCATACTGATTCTATATCTGGTAGGACGTATGTTTTTCTTTACCATAATCCATTTCCTCCCATACGTTTCGACAAGAAGTTTGAAAGAAAGACCATTATTGCGCCAACTAAAGATTGGAAAAATCCAATTGCCGATGCAAAACTATATCTTCCCTCTCTTAACCCCACCTGGTATGAGTACGTTTCCAGCACATCCGCTACTGACTTATTGGGAGAATTCATCAAAAGCCATATTTGTTCAAACCCATTTGTCAATACATTACCCATACTCATAATAAGCATAACAGTTATCGTTCCGGCTATACAAGGCAAGGTGATATGTAACATTCGCTGCCTGCGGTTTGCTCCGTCAATCATCGCTGCCTCATACAACTGCATGTCCACTCCCGCTAATGCCGCCATGTATATAATAGTTCCCCATCCGGCTTCCTTCCACACGGTAGAAGTTATCAGAACTGTTCGAAACCATTTGGGGTTGGTTAGAAAATCAACTTTATTACCCCCGAGTGCCACGATGAAATTATTGATAATGCCATTTGACTGAGACAGCAATCCGTTAACTATAGTGATAACCACAACCCACGACAAAAAATGCGGCAGGTACATAATCGTTTGAAGAGTTTTCTTATATGCTGCATTTTTCATTTCGTTCATCAGCAGCGCCAAAACAACAGGAAGCGGGAAGCTCCATAACAGACGGAGCACACTTGTCAAAATCGAATTTTTTAATACACGAAGAAAATTCGCCGATTTAAATAACTTTTGAAAATGTTCCAATCCAACCCATTTAGATCCCCATATTCCTTTGACTATAGAATACTCTCGAAATGCAATCTGCAATCCATACATGGGCAGCAATTTAAATATAATAATATTCAAAAGTGCAGGTACCGCAAAAAAATATAACCAGTAATATCTCTTAATATGTTTGCATAAGGATTTCGCTTTACCCTTTTTCATTTATTACTCCTCTTTTCATCTTTTCATTCAGCACATAAATTATAACAGTTTTATATTTTTGTAACAATCTCACATTTTTTACCACTTTTATATATCTCATTTAACAAAAAGTACAACAAAGCTTTTTCCGCTTTTGCCTTTTTATATTATTTTTACTTTTTTATATTATTTTTACTTCTGCTAATATAGCTTATTGACAGTCTTTCCGGTTACTGAATTTTAGCATTTTGTAAATGCTCGATTGCGCCGGAATACTCTACCAATAACGTGTAAGAAGCAATCACAATTGTCACTTAAACTTCACATCATATGTCAGGACACCTTTTGCAGGATAATTGCCCTTCAAAACCTCCAGCGTATCTATAACTCCATTTACAGCTGCCGAGCCAATCAAGATACGTGGTATATGAGGGATATCTTCTAAAACATAAGGATTTCCAAAATGTACAACTGTGGATATTCTACCCGATGCCTGCATTGCATCCATAAGAGAAATGATGCGTGAAGTCAGGCATTCCTTTCCTACATAGCACTGGCTGTCCTGATAGGTAATAAATACAACTTCATACCCTCTGGAATCAGACAATGCTCTTGATACTTTCCACGGAGATGGAAAATTATTCAGTGCGCAGACTTTCGAATTACAAAATGACTGATTCAGCTTTTCCATAATCAATTGAGGACTATACCATCCGCCGCTAAAGGTATCTGCTAAAACCTTTCCCTGATCGGTAACCTCAATCTCATTGTCTGTCAACACAATGAAAAAGTATTTTCCATCACAGTCCAGCGCCACGGACCTCCCCTTATCTACGCGTGCATAGACAGAATTTCTGCTGATGTTTTTATAGTTTTCAATATCTACTGCAGTAATCTGCGCATCTTTTGGCATTTTGGTTGTTTTTCGCTGCGCATCCAGTACTCTCCGGGCAGCCTCATTTAAACGTTCTGACGTAATGAAACCTTGTTCATATCTTTCTTTGATTACACGATAAGACTTTTGTACATCGTATTTCCAACTTAAAGCAATATCATTACCGGCTGCAATAGAAATAGCAATGGGTGCTTCCTCACCGAACTTTGCTACTACCCCCATCATATCCATTGCATCCGTTATTAAAAATCCATCAAATCCCTGCTCCCTGATAATGCCGATCACCTTTTCAGACAAACTTGCGGGATATTCATTATCAATATGAATGAATCGCTGATGTTCCGTCATAATACCATCAATCAAGTCTTGTTTCATCAGTTCTTTATAGGGATACAAATCATAGTCCAATAACTGCTCCTTTGTTTGATCCGAATAGGTCTCTGCCATATGAGAATCCAAACCTGCAGGATTATTTCCGCCCGGATAATGCTTAGCTACGGTCAGTACACCGCCATCATGCATTCCTCTTGCAATCGCCGCCGCAAGTTTAGTTACTTTATATTTGTCACTCCCGAGGGATCGTATGTTGCCTCCGCAAACTGTTCGTTCCTTTTTCATATCAAGAACAGGATTGCAGACAACATTGTACCCCATATTTCTGGCTGTTACTGCGGTTATTTTTCCAAATGTGTAAGCAAGTTTCTCATCATTTACACAACCAAGCTCATTATGACGTCCGATTTTATAAGGTTCCAGACCGCTTTCTGCATCGGTAAAAATCAAAATCGGATAATCAGCAAGTTCTTTTATCTCGGCGATCACCTCCGCACTATTAGGCATATCCGGTCTTACCCACACCGATCCTAATGCATGATTGCGGATCAACTCATAGATATACCCTTTATTGTTCTCAAGCAAAATAGGATTTAAAACCATTCCGAATTTTTGTTCCAGCGTCAGCTCTTCCAACTTTAATTCTTTCATACCAGTCCTCCATTCTCTTATAGTCTTTGAAAAAAATTTACAAATCTGATATAAGAATTATAACTATTTGACAAACCTGAAGCAATTTCACATTTTTTACTATTTCTGTATTTTTTATGACAAAAAAAGTGCGGTCAAAAAAACTTTCCGCACTTTTTTATATTATTTTTACTTTTTTATATTATTCTTCACTTCTATGGCTGCTGTTATTTATCCAATATTCCGGCAATTCAGGAGTCTCAATTTCTACACATGTCCCCCCATAGCAGCTCTTATATATAGCAAATCTACACCCGTCGCCATAAATTAATCTAAATCGCTGAAATAGATTTACAATGCCAAAGTGTTCGCCCAAATAAACATACTCCTCTTTCATCATTTCCCATATGTTATCTATTTTATCTTGCGTCATCCCAACACCATCATCTTCCACGTTGATATTCAAACCTCCATCCATATTATTCACAATACGTACATAAACATTTCCGGGAGCATCTTTGGGCTGCAATCCATGAATAATTGCATTTTCTACAAGTGTCTGAAGGGAAATGCATGGAATCGGCATATTCTCTGCCATTGAAGCAACATTATAGCGAAAATAAATATTTGAACCAAACCTGAGCCGTTCCAGCTCAAAAAATTTTTTTGTGTACTCCATTTCATCCGCTACAGTAGTCACATTTGTCGTATATGATTTTGTTGCACATATAATATCCGCCAGCAAAACAATAGACTTACATGTTTTACTTTCTTCTCCCTGCGTTTCGTCCATGGCCAGCCAGTTAATTGCCTGTAAAACATTACTCATAAAATGCGGGCTCATTTGCTCTTGCAGTGCCTTTGCTCTGACTCTCCTCAATGCAGTTACACGTTCAAGCATTTCCTGTTCCAATACCATATTTTTCTCGAATATCTCAAGGATTGAAAATAATAAATACTGTATTTCTCCTTTATCATCCTGCATCAGGAACTCCCTGGACGGATTCTCAACCAGATGCAAAATTGTTTCAACAGGCTTATACAATTTCATAGTTGCCTTATAAGACAAAAATGCTGCAACAATGGTTGCTGCGAATACAAGAATAATCCCCACATTTCTAAGCCAGATGCTATTCCGTTGAATTTCTTCCATGGGCACTAATTGTACACAGGTCCAATCAAAATAGTCTATTTCTTTATAAAACGCTCTTAGCATTTGACCATCTATTTCCATAGTAACAGTACCGCTTCCGCCTTTAGGTAAATCAAACTGCTTATTATCTAAAATTCCGGCCGTATCCATAATTATATTTTGTTGGGTATCCACCAGTAAATATCTCTGACGCACATAATCTTTTTCATCTACAATATATCTACACATTTTCTCTATATCCATACTCATGGATGCAAAAGCTCTTTTCTTTCCCGGCAGCATACGGCTTCTGTATATCTCAATAACTCTTTGCGTCGTATAATCGTCTTTTTTAAACTGACGTGAAATTGCAAACATCCCTGTATTAGGATGTTTCTCTATATAGTTGAAAAAATCATCAACAATACGTTTATCATACATTTTATCATAGTGCATTCCCTTTAGTTGTACCGATATGATATACTTCGAAATATCAGAGTACGCATCTACAGAATAATATAAATACTCTCTGTACTCTTTTTTTATAATTTCCAGGGCGTTTGTACTTTTTCTTACAAAAGAATACGGAACGGGCAATGTGTATTCTTCGCAGAAAAAATCATAGACATCCTCATCCATTATGATTTTATCAAGTATACTGTTCGCTTCCTCAAACAGGGTATTTATTGTTGCAATTGCACTATTAGTACTCCGTTCCGCAGCTAAATCCACTTCCTTAAGCAAACTTTTTTTTGAGAAGAAGCATATAATTCCTATAAAGCCAGCCAAAGGAATTACCATATAAATAAATATCAATCCCCAGTTCTTTATAAACATCTTTCTGAACTGTTGATTGTGCACTGCATTTTCTTTTGAAAATCTAAATATACCTTTAAGCTTTTGTATTCGCACTTTTTACTCCTTGCCTCTGTAATCTCCCGGATTTCTCCCCTTTATCTTACGGAATGATTTATAAAAATAATTTAAATTATTATATCCTACCTGTTCTGCAATTTCATAAATATACATATCTGTATTTTTTAACAGTTCTTCAGCCTTCTCAATACGTAACTCTGTAATAATTTCTGTATAATTTTTACCTGTCCGTTCCTTTACCAATCTACTTACATAAGAAGGATTTAAAAAAACATTTTCGGCGAGCGAATAAAGCGAAATATCTTCTGTGTAATGCAGATGAATATAATTAAGAATTGCTTTTAGACGTGTTTCTTTTCTGGGTTCGAATTTACTACCCATAAAATCAAAAATCAATCCTATACGCTGCCTTAACCAATTTTTTAACAGAGCAGGTTCTGTAATAGAAAAAATATTCTGATCTATACAGGAAATGGACATTTGGTTCCAAACCAATGAATCTACATTCTTCACTCCCTCCAGTAACTTGATTACCGTGTAAATACATTGTTGTTGCGTATACACAATTCCGCCCTTTAAAAAATTCTGTACCAGGGCACCTGCTATATCCATACCTCTTTCCCTGTCGTTTTGCATAAGGTAAGAGGCTAACAACATATTTTGCTCCTTAATCATACTTAGATAGTTTACATCCTTCATCAATTCGTCAAAGTTTTCATCTGATGCAAATCTCTCAGCACAATTTACTAATTTCCGGGGCGAACTCATAGAATATAATACAGCACAATGGGCAGTAACAGGCATTAACTCTTTAATTGCACTTTCTATGACATTTGCTGTTATCTGATCATTATTTTCCCTGTCATTTTCCCACAAAACGCCTAAAAGAAACGGATTTTTTTCTTCCTGCACTCCCCATGTGACCGGATAAAATTCCATATTTTTATCCAACGTTTCCAATATATTAACCATTTGTTCCCGAAACTCTGTTTCACCAAAGCACTCAATAAATTCTTGATATTGCTGCTCATTCCGGATAATAATCTTTACAAAATGCACTGTACTATTCACCGAATGAGCTCCTAACAGGGATAATCTCTTTTCCAGCTTTTCCGAATGGCGCAATGCTCCAAAATAAGCATCCAATACAAACTGCTGCTTTTCGTAATTTACAATATAGTTATATTCTCCCGTTATTCTTTGCTCCTTAGCATGTTGTTCATCCATTTTCTTGCGTAATTCCCGGAACACTTCCTTCAGCTTGGAAATGACAATTGGCTTCATTATATAATGAACAACCTGATATTCAACTGCCTCCTGCGCATAAGAAAAATCACGATAACCGGATAAAAATATTACCTTTACAGGCAGCTTATGCTGCGCTACAAAACGAGCGACTTCTATACCATCGACATTCGTCATCTTTATATCCGTCAAAATAACATCCGGCGTATTGTTTTTCAAATATTCCAGTACCTCTTTTCCGTCAGAGAACTTGGCATCCACATGAAATCCCAACTCATCCCACTGGATTTTATTAACCAAATTATTTCTGGTTATATATTCATCTTCTGCAATAATTAACGAATACATGCATTATAACTCCTTATTACACTTATATTTTACGGTAATGTATTGCCAACATATTATGTACTTTTCCGAAAATGCAGTTCTGTCAAAAGCAACAACTGTTGAACATGTCTAAGTCTAACATACTTTGACTTATTCTACAAGAAAAAATACCTTTTAAGCCGGGATAAAGTTTATCCTGCAGGAAAATTCAAGAGAATCTACTTTACTTTCTGACTTTTTAGTGTTAAGATAAAGTAACGGTTCAGGAATGCATCTGAACTGTTATAAAACAAAAAAGAACAGAAAGGAGCCTTTGATTATGCATTTACAAGAGTCCGGTGAAATGTACCTGGAAACAATTTACATCCTGTCAAAGCAAAAAGGTTATGTACGTTCTCTGGACGTTGCCGAATATATGAACTTTTCAAAACCAAGTGTCAGCAGGGCGGTGGGAATTTTAAAAGAAGCCGATTATCTGACAATGGAAAAAGACGGAGCCTTGCACCTGACAGAAAGCGGTCGGAAAATCGGGGAAAAGATTTACGAGCGCCACACACTCCTGACCGAATTTCTGACACTCTTAGGTGTGGATGCGCAGACAGCAGCAGAAGATGCCTGCAAAATCGAGCATGATATCAGTGACCAGTCCTTTGAAGCGATTAAAAAACATGTCCGAACTCACAAGAAGCCATAAGATCATGTGTTGCCCGGCATTAAAATAAAAAACCACCCGAAGAGTTTTCACAAATCGGGTGGTCTCTTTTTAATACTGATTACAAATACGCCTCATCTTCTCAAAGGAGTCTTCCGGCATTGAAGACCCCTTTTAAAGTCTGTAATTCTTCAGCAAATAGCCTTAAACATAAGGAACAATGTTCCGGATGTTCTTCATTCTCTTTGCAAGAAGCAATACAACAAACGGGGTAAGAGCAATAGGAACAACATCGGCAATACCGATCCAGATTACACAATATGTATACTTCAGTCCTGCAAAATAGGACAGGGAAATACTGGTCGTCAGAATCATCAATACACCGAAAAGAACACTCCAGAACAGGCTTACACCGATAAACTTGCCTTTTCCTTCATTGATCACTTCCAGAAGGTCTCTCTTTCCGCCGCGCAGATGAATCAGGGCCGGAAGCGCTGCGGACAGTCCTACGCTGATTCCGTCTGTCAAAGGAGAGTGCAGCGGAATAAAGTTACCGGACAAAAGTGCCCAGACAATCGTTCCGATATAACCCGAAAAGAATCCCGTTACCGGTCCGAACAGATAGCCGATTACTACAATAATGAACGCAAAAGTCCGGAAATGAACTGCACCGGGAATCAAGGGAATCGGGCACAGATATGCCCACAGTACACCTGTCAGAACACCAAAAACCACAAAGAAAATGATGTTGACAAAAGATAATTTTTTCTTAGCCATGTTGATCCTCCTCATATGTTTGGATTAATAGTTGATTTCTGCTATTTCAGCAAATATATCAAGAAGCTTTTTGGAGGCGTAATCAAAAAGCCTTTGACCCTTTTCGGCAGTGGCATAAGTCGGGGCTCCGATTACACCACTTTTTGTAACATCACTGGTCTTCCAGCCGGCATTTACCGGTCCGAATACCGTTACATACTTATCTCCTTTGAAACAATCAGCGGGATCTTCATCCACAGCCAACTCCATATGCACCGTCTCCGGTCTTGCTGCAAGCATTAAAGAGGTCTCCAGTTCACAGGCATGGAACACACCATACTGTCCGGACTGCTTTAAATCCTTCAATCCGTCTGCCCAGAAATCCGTAAACCACCAGTCAATCACATAGACCTGCAGCCCAAGGTCAATTCTTAAATCTCTGCTGATCATATTAAGCATATCAGTATTGCCACCGTGACTGTTAAACAGAATCAGCTTCTTAAAACCGCTTGCTGCAATGGACGATGCAATGTCATGCAATACTCCGTAATAGGTCTGTGCACTGAAGGTAATGGTCCCTGCAAAACCCATATGTTCATTGCTCTTACCGATCGGAAGCTGCGGGGCAAACACCAAATTGCCCTGAGGAAACTGTCCTTCGGCAATGATTTTATCAATCAAAGTAGACAAAATCACGGCATCCGTTCCTACCGGCAGGTGCGGACCATGCTGTTCTGTTGCGGAAGTCGGCAAAAGCACAATCGTCTTGTCTTTATCCAACGCTGCCATCTCGTCTCTCGAAATATTTTCCCATCTCTTAATCATATGAATCTACCCGTTTCCTTTCTGTATAAAATTTCAAATTGTAACAGTTCAGACAAGCATTCTTGTGGACAGATTTCATGCTTGCATGAAAATCTGTCTGAGCTTAAGCGCCAATCATATGAGCATCGCATCTTCCACATGCGACAAATAGCTGCGAAGCATGCGGAAAATTTTGCGAATGGCGCGTCTGAACTGTTGCATTTATTTTCACGCAAAAATAAAGTTGTTTTATACCGGAATATAGAAAAGCATCCTGAGAATAACCGTAACCGCTATGACAATCAGGTTAATAAACGCAAACCAGAAATCATATTTGCTGGCTTTAATTACTTTATAAGCACTTCGTTTTACCGAAAAGTCCAGCTGATAATAATGCATAGCCAGGGAAATCGCCTGTCCTTTGCTGATTACACGGAACAAAAGCGGAAGAGAAAACGTAACGTAATTCTTGATTTTCGTTGCCCAGCCGCATTCATCGATTTCCAGTCCCCTGGAACTCTGTGCTTCCATAATCGCTTTTAACTCCGTGATAATCATGGGAATGATCTGAAATACCAGACCGATACCGAAAGCAATGGCATAGGAAATCTTCCATTTCTGCAGTCCCAGAATAATCTCGCTGAAGTTCGTGGTGATCAGCACCGAATAAAATGCAGAGATCATCAGAAAGATACGTAAGGAGTATACCAGTCCCTTATACAGATCGTACCAGTCAAAGCAGAATACCTTTTCGGCGCCGCCCAGCGTAAATGTCGTTTCAAAAAAGACAGGACCGCCTTCCCCAACCGGCCGCTCAAACAATCCCAGCACCAGCCATAGTAGGAAAATAAACAACAGCAATACTTTCAGTTTTCCGAAAAGCACCCACATGTACTTTTGAATATCACAGATGCACCACATCACCAGGAATGCCGTAAATAAGAACAGAAGCGCCACTCCGGATTTAATCAGGCTGGTAAGAACTGCCATGACTACAAAATAAACAAATTTGGTTCTGGGATCCAGTCTGTGCAGAATGGAATCCGCATCTACGTACTGTAAATAATCCATGGCTTATTCCTCCTTCCCGCTTCTTTTTAAAATCTGTTTCACAAAATCATCCACGTTGCAGCAGATCTCGTCTAATTCGAACTGCGAACTTAATTTTACAACCGCAGGAAGGGTAATATTGATCTGATCAAACAATTCTTCGTTGGCCGCCAGCTCTTTTTTGCTTCCTTCAAACAGTTTCTCACCATGCCCCAGCACCAACGCTGCATCCACCGTCCGGAAGATCAACGGGATTTCGTGGCTGATGATAATCACTGTCTTTCCGTCCGCTTTTAATCCTGCGATCATCTCTTCCAGATCCTTGATCAAAAACGCATCCATTCCCAGAGTCGGCTCATCCAGAATAATCACATCCGCTTTGGAAAACAGTACCGACAGAATCGTCAGCATATGCTTCTTACCCATGGAAAGATTTAACGGAAACGTTTCTCTGTCTTCCTCCAGGTGATATTGCTTCAGAACTTCCGTAATTTTTTCTTCGGAAAAAGGAACCTTTTGCATTCTTGCACAGAATGTCAGCTCATTTTCCACGGTTTCCTCAAACAGCATATGCTCCGGATGCTGAAACACCAGTACGATATGATTGGAAATCTGCGCTACCGTTTTTGAGATCTGAGACTCGCCGCGGTAACGGACATCACCTGACGTCGGCTTATAGAGACCATTTAGATGCTTTACAAAAGTGGTCTTTCCGGATCCGTTCTGTCCCAAAACAGCAACAATTTTTCCCTCCGGAATGTTTGCATTGACATCAATCAAAGCATGAAAACCATCGTCAAAGGTTTTTACCAGATTATGTACCGTTACTACCGGATCCGTTTTCTGCGCCTCTTCCGATTCAAATCCCGTTGAGGTAGAGTGCGCGCTTTCGGTTTCTGCCCCGGCTTCCCTTTCCGTAAGGATTTCCTGCGAAGAAAACTCTAGCAGTCTGCCAATCTGCTCCTTAGCCTGTTCCATGTTGTAAAATAGAGATAATTCGGGATAATACTTCGATAATGACCGGTATATTTCCACTTCCTGAGGAATAACAACACCGAGCCTGTCCAATAATTCGAAATTATGAAAGAATTCATCTCGGCTGCCGTCAAAAACCACTTCTCCGTCCAGCAGACCGATTACATGATCCACAACACCTGCAGACCACACCAGATTATTATCCACCAGTACAGTGGTGGTGCCGTTTGCCCTAAGCTGTCCTAATATTCCCTGAACCATCTGCTTTCCGTTCGGATCCAGAGAGCTTACCGGTTCGTCCATAACCAGAATATCCGGATTCATGGCAAGAACCGATGCAATACATACCGACTGACGCTGTCCGCCGGACAGAGTAGCTACACTGCGGTTACGTAAATGCTGCAGATTCAAAAGATCCAGCACATAATCCATGTTCTCTGCAATTTCTTCCTGGGGCATGCCCATATTTTCCATGCCGAAAGCAATGGCATCTTCCACTCCGTATCCGAACAGCTGATTCTCCGGTGATTGACTGACTACGCTGACAAACGTCTTCTCCGGAACATCGAAACTTCCTTCCAGTACACCGTTTCCGATCAATTTCGGAATAACCTGACTGAAAATCTGTACCAGAGTTGTCTTTCCGCATCCGCTGGGACCCACAATAGCGGTTACCTTTCCCTGCTCAATGGTAAAATGAACATCTTTCAGCACTTCCGGGCCGTCAGCGGAATATTTATATGTAATATGATTGGCAATATAACTCAATTGCTCCTCCTCCTAGCGGGATTTTTTTACGGGAAATACTGGCAGTGCTTCCAGATAAATAATATCTTTTCTCTGTGCGGAATCGCCCTCCGCAAGAATCGCCGCTTTTCCGGCTACAACACCTCCGGCCTTTTCCACCAGAGTTTCCATTGCCTTTAAAGATTCTCCCGTACTGATTACGTCATCCACAATCAGTATTTTCTTTCCCCGGATCATTTCGCTTTCTTCTCTATCCAGGCACAGAATCTGTTTTTTCTGTGTCGTAATGGAGTATACTTCCGTCACAAAGGGATCCTGCATATAAGGTTTTACACTTTTTCTGGCTACGAAATAGCGCTTCATATTCAACAGTCTTGCCATTTCCTGAACCAGAGGGATTCCTTTGGCTTCCGCCGTAATCAGATAATCCACTTCCGGGATCTTTTCCACTAACTTCGCAGCAGCCTTCACTACCAACTCTGCATCTCCGAGCAACACAAAACTTGCAATGCTCATCTGATCCGATATTCTGAATATCGGAAGCTTTCTGATACAGCCTACGATATTCATCTCATAAAATCTGTTTTCCATATCCGCTCGCCTTTCTATGCGTTTCCTGCCTTTCTTTTTTTGCAACACCTAGATTATACTCTTCGTTTTTTCTTCTGTCAAATGCTTATCTTTGCTTTTTTCTCTATTTTCAGTTCTCTTTTAAGTTCCAATCCGAATCGTTTGACCAGTGCCAGAGCCTTTTCTTCGGAATCGGTATCCTGCATCCACTTGGGATTATGGGCATCCAGACCGATCACTGCAGTATTCCCTACTTCCCCGGCGATCTGCCAGAAAAGCTCATACGGATAACGTCTGTTCTCCCGGATTCCCATAATATTAATTTCCAACGGTACATTCTGCTTTTTCGCCTCTTCGCACAACCGGTATGCCTGTTTGCGATATTCCTTTTCATTCTCCCGGTAAGGCACCAGATCCGGATGCGCCAGATATAAGAATTTTCCGGTCTGCAACCCTTCTATGACCTGATCCGTATATTCCAGAAGGGCTTTTTGATCCGTAGCCCCTCCGGCATAATAGCCGTCATATTCGCTTTTCAGAAAATGCTGTCCGAGGATCAGATAATCATACCCATATTGCCCGATGTGCTTAAGCATCCCTTCAAACTCATCCGGATAATACTCTGCTTCGTATCCGATCAATATCTGAATCTGACCCCGATATTCCTCCTGCAGAGCATGAAGTTCCTCCACATACCCTTGTGTTTCTTCCGGGGACATACGGATGTGTGACACATATCCATTGTGAAACGGATAGGGCACATGATCGGAAAATCCCAGTATCTTTATTCCGGCTTTCACTGCATTTTCCACATACTCTTTCGTCTGCCCCTGGGCATGATGACATCGGCAGGTATGGGTATGATAATTTGCGTACATCTTCTCCTCCGTTTCGGGAATGCTTACCGGCTCATTTCCAGAAGCTTCTCCCGCATTTCATTTTCAATTTTCTGAAGTTCTATTTCTGCATTCTTACGCTTTTCTCTTCCGTCTTCCTGAATCTTCATGACTTCGTCCAGCGTGCTGATCAGTGTCTGGTTGGTTGCCTGCAGGGTCTCGATATCCACAATTCCCCTCTCTGCTTCCCTGGCAGTCTCAAGCGTTGCCATCTTCAGATTCTCCGCATTCTTCTTAAGCAGTTCATTCGTCATATCCGAGACTTCTCTCTGTGCCTTGGCTGCCTGTGTGGAATGGTTTAATCCGATGGCAATTACCATCTGGCTCTTCCACAGCGGAATGGTATTTACCAGGGTAGACTGAATCTTATCCGACATAGCGGTATCGTTTCCCTGAATCATCCTGATCTGCGGCGCCATCTGCAAAGAAACCATTCGGGTCAGTTCCAGATCATGGATTTTTTTCTCAAACCGGTTGCACTGCTGGGAGAAATCCTTGGCTGCCTGAGTATCCTCCGGCAGTCCGCTTTGGTTTGCCTTTTCCACCAGCCCCGGAAGTTCCACCTTTGTAGCCTGCTCCAGTTTCTGTTTGCCTGCCATGATGTACATGGACAGCTCTTTAAAATAATTCAGGTTCAGCTCATACATCTTATCCAGCATTGCCACATCTTTTAACAGGGTAATCTGATGGCTTTCCAGCGCATCGCAGATTTTATTGACATTCACTTCCGCTTTATCGTATTTTGCTTTTATGTTGGAAAGTTTATTGCTGCTTTTTTTGAAAAATCCCAAAAAGCCCTTTTCCTCTTCTCCCTGATCAAATTCCTTCAACTGTGCAACTACATCGGTAAGCATATCTCCGATCTCACCCATATCCTTGGTACGCACATTATTCAAGGCCGTCTCGGAAAAATCGGCAATCTTTTTCTGACATCCCGCACCGTACTGAATCACCATCTGGGTATTGCTCAGATCGATCTGTGCGGCGAAATCACTCACCATTTTCTGTTCTTCCGGCGTAAGCTGCGCCTTCATGACTTCTTCCTCTTCCTTTACTTCGGCCACTGCAGTCTGCTTCTTCTTTTCTTCCGTTCCCGGAAATGGTTCAAACGTAAGAGCAGGCGCTTCTTTCAACATTTCATCCAAATTCTTTTCCATTTTTTACTTGATCCTCCATTCGTTTTTCCTGTTTTATTCTCTTCTGACCAGTTCTTTTTCCTTTGTCAGACCTTCACTGGCCAGCATAGTCTGCAATACCTGGGCATCTGTCGTAATATCATAGACGGAGCTTTGATACAATTTATGCAAAAGCTTTTCAAACGCCTCATTGATAGTATCCAGCGTTTTTTCAATCTCCGTCTTTGCAGACAGAATTTCTTCTCCCGGAGAACTGACTCCGTCAAAGTCCTCATATGCCTCCACCAATTTCAGCGTCGTCGGAAGATAATAACTCATGAATTTACGCATCTGCGGCATCTGCTCCGGATGTTCCTCTACCCGTTCAAAAATTTCTTTCAGCAGATTCTCCAGGCGGAACAGCTTACCGGAAATCACATCTCCTTTGATATGGTCATTCATGTTCCGCAATTTGCGTATACAATCCTGCCCTTCCTTAATCAAAGCTTCCAGTTCCGGGTTGTCCGCTGTTTTCTTCTTTTCACCTTCCCTGAAGCTTTGTTCAAAAACAGTCTCTTCTTCCTTGATTTCTTCTTTGGGTACACCGCTTCCGGCCTGCATCCTTTGCATTTTCCGAACCTGTTCCTGCATCTGCTGTTCTTTCCGCCGCCTCATAACGGAAAGGTATTCCCGATAGGTTGCGTCATCCAGCATAAGGCAGGTCTCATCTTTGTCCAGATGTCCTTCCGGGAAGATTCCCTTCTGAATCATCTTTCTGACATCCTTGCGAACCTTCTCCTCGCTTCTTCCCAGGTGCATGGCAAGTTCATCGATATTGATATAACTCTTGCCGGCACAGATGCTTACATAACGCTTCGCGCGCTTTACCCGGTTCAGATTCCGACACCCTGTCCGAATCATCAAGAGAAAAACCAGCAAAAGAGCCCCGATCAGGAACGTTCCTCCGGTTAGAAGACTCGCTCCCCGAATGATCCGGTATAGAAAAAAAGGTAGAAGCACGGTACACATAATTCCGGTACCGATTCCTCCGAATACCGTGTAAAGCGTACCGGACACTTTTCCTTCTTCCTTCAGCTTTTTTCTGACAGGCGGTACATAGGCCTGCCTCAGCTGATTTTTCTCCTCTTTTTCCTGTCGGCTCACTGGCTCCGTTTTTTTCTCCTTTACAATTACTATCCGGGAGTTTCCGTTCTTCGCAGCCACGGCAATCTGTTTTTTTACTTCTGAAACAGCGCTGTCCACCGTACCGGAAACCACATCCTTCAACTGTTTGAAATCGCCGGTACGTAAGGATTCTTCCACAGCATCCCGTATCTGGCTTCCGATTGCATTCCCATTCTCATTTTCCATTTTGCTAACCATGCCTTTCCGAAACCTGCAGCTTTACCTGCAGGTACAAAGTCAAGCTTTCCAACTTAAAACATAAATCCGCCTTACCGATCCATTTCCGCAACCCGGCCGTTTCCTTTGTGTTCTCTTATAATACCATCCACTTCCTTCAGATCCGTACAAATCAGATCTCCCGGGATCGTATTCTTTAAGGAACTGATGGCATTGCCGTATTCCAATGCTTTCCGATAGTCGCCTTCATGATGAATCAGCCCGTAAAGAACGCCGGAAATATAGGCATCTCCGCTTCCGATACGGTCTACCACCTCAATATCTTCATAAGGCGCTTCCTCATAATAAGCATCTTCCTCTGCACAGTAAATTACAGAGCCGAAGGTATGCCTCTTGGGACTATGTACGATTCTCTGCGTCGATGCTACGATGCGGATGGGATACTCCTCGGTAAAGCTCTTCATAATGCTCTTGACATCGCCTTCTTTTCCGAACGTCAGACGGGCAGTATCCTCTGAACAGAAGAACACATCCACCAGGGGCAGAATCTCCCGGATGGTTTTTTCAGCCTGTTCTCCCGTCCACAGATTTCCTCTGAAATTCACATCAAAAGAAATCAGCGCTCCCTGTTCTTTAAATTTCTTCATCATTTCTATTGCCGTATCCCGCACTTTTTCACTTAAGGCAAGGGTAATACCGCTGGTATGAAAACACTTCGCACTGCCGTAAAGTTCTTCACCGTAATCCTGGGTGCTGATTTTATTGATAGAAGTGTTCTTTCTGTCATAGACAATTCTGGGTTTCCGCGGATAAGCTCCGTTTTCATAATAGTAAACACCGAGTCTGGCATCACGACTTGTATCGTAAACCAGATAGTCATCGCTGACTCCGCCCTGGCGGACCGTATTCTTTACAAACGTTCCCAGATCGTTTGCCGGCAGCTTGGAAATAATTCCGCAGCGCAGTCCCAGCATAGCGGCTCCGGTAATCACATTAAGCTCTGCTCCTCCGACCTGCTTACCGAATGTTAAGCTTCTGGAGATTCTCTCATTATCCGGCGGAGACAATCTAAGAAGCAATTCTCCCAAAGCCAATACGTCAAAATCCTTTTTCATACCAATCCTCATTTCTCCCATTACTTAAGGTCAGATGATATTTCTTTTTTATCATAACACATCGGGTTTCTTCGGTAAAGAAATTTTTTCATTCTTCCAGTGAAGAATCCGGACAATCAGCTGGGAGAGACAGGTAACCAGAATAATTCCGAAAGCAATCCCTCCTGCCTCCCAAAGCACCAGAGAAAAGCTTTCCGCCCAGAGCTCATCCTGTCCTCTGACCAGATAGCTGGTTGTATAATACAAATCGCCGCCAGGAATCAGCGGAATCAGCATGGGAACCAGTAAGATAATGACCGGTGTCTTTAAAATTCTGGCCAGACACTCTCCCAATAGAGATGCAAAAATGCTGGCCGCAAAAGCTGCCAGAGCTTTATTGCCGCCCCAGGAACCGACCAGCAGATAAACGATCATGGCAAGTCCCCCTCCCACTCCGGCGACTGCCAATTTCCTGCCTCTTACATGAAATAAAATACCGAACCCCATCGCCTGTAAAATTCCCATACAGATTTTAATACATTCTGTCATTTTGCTCCCTCATTTTTCTAGCAGGCCGCCGGGTAGGCACATGGGATTCCATTCGGGGGACGCTTTCGCTCAATTAAAAACGCAGCGGCACTAGGGTTGCACAATACGCAACCCAAGGGCCGGCGTTTTTACATGCGCCCCTCATTGGAATCCCCATGAGTCTGCCCTTAGAAACTTGCTCTTAATATAATTATAACCGCATCCATTTCACCCGAATTTCCATAAAACCAGGGCAAATCCCACCGCTGTGGCAATCGCACGTAAAATTGCTTCACAAATACCCACCATTCCGCTGACCAGGTCGCCGCTGATTAAATCTCTGAGCGATGTGGTAAAAGCAATTCCCGGAATCAACAGCATAATATTGCCAATGATAATCTTGTCCACGCTTTGTCCAAGTCCTGCCGCAGTAAGTAAAACTGCTCCCAATCCCACTGCCACTGAGCAAAGGATCACAAGAACGAGCCGCTGCAGACGAATACGTTCCCCGATCCGAAGAATTGCGCGAAGAAGCAGACCGCACAGAAAAGCAGCCGCTGCATCCTGCAGACTTCCTCCGAAAAAGATACTCGCCGACGCCGAAACGCCACCGTATGCTCCCAGCAAAATTACATATTCCGGATATCTTTTCCTCTCCCTTATTTCTTGTATTCTTCGTTCCAGTTCCTTCTTTTCAAGCGGCTGCCTGCTGATCTGCCTGGAAAGCGCATTGCACATCTCAATACGGCACATGTCTGTCTCAAAAGTAGAGATTCTCCTTAACTGCGTCAGAATCTCGCCTTCTTTGGTATGCAGCGTCACGGTCAACATGGAAGTAATGGCAAAGACATCTGCCCTCGTGCAGTGATACGCTGCCGCCAGATGCCGGATCGTATCCTCCACCCTGCTGATCTCGGCTCCCGCCATAATCATGATTTCTCCGATATCCAGAAAGAAAGACAGAATATCCTGATCCACCGTGATTTCGTGTCTTTCGTTATGCATTGTCTTTTCTGTCTTTAACTCTGTTTTTACCGTCATCTGTTCCATCCTCTTTGGGCAGAAGGTCTTTCATATCCTCTAACAATTCTTCCGTTGTCTTTAAAAGCAGTTCTGAGTCTTTTTGCACCAGTCCGGTCTTCTGATACCGACAGGTGAGGAACGGAGTCTCATAAACCGTAAACTTAAGCCGATCACCGTAATATCTTAACAATGCCGGGATCTTTACCGGATCAATTGCCGCATCCGGGCGGAAGGAAAGGGTAATCTTTTCATTTTTCCCTTTGACTTCCGTTAAATACAGCTTATGAGCCGCACTCCGGATCAAAGCAATCCGAAGCAGGTTGTCCACCGATACCGGTATCTGTCCGAAACGATCCAGCAGTTCATCACGCATATCGTCCCTTTCTTTACCGTTCTCAATACCCGCAATCCGCTTGTAAATATCCAGCTTCTGCGCCTCATTTACAATATAGGAAGCCGGAATAAAAGCATCCACGTCCAGTTCCACCAGTGTCGGGAAATCCAGTTCCCGCACTTCGGTTCCTTTCAGTTTCTGTATCGCTTCATTCAGCATTTTACAATACAGATCATAACCCACCGCCTCCATATGCCCATGCTGCATGGTACCCAGAAGATTACCGGCTCCCCTGATTTCCAGATCCCGCATGGCAATCTTAAAGCCGCTCCCCAGCTCCGTAAATTCCCGGATGGCAGCCAGACGCTTTTCGGCAATCTCCTTTAACATCTTATCTCTTTTATACAGCAAAAAAGCATAGGCGTTGCGGTTGGACCGTCCTACACGGCCCCGCAGCTGATATAACTGCGACAAACCAAGATTATCCGAATCCTGTATGATAATGGTATTGACATTGGAAATATCCAGTCCCGTTTCGATGATGGTAGTGGAAACCAGGACATCGATTTCACCGTTCATAAAATCATACATGATCCGTTCCAGTTCATGCTCCTTCATCTGCCCGTGTGCATAGGCAACCGAAGCTTCCGGCACCAACTCCGCAAGCCTTGCCGCAACCTCACCGATCTGATTAACCCGGTTATAAACATAATAAACCTGACCGGACCGGGACAGTTCTCTTACGATCGCTTCCCTTACCATTTCTTCATTATATTCCATGACATACGTCTGAATCGGACGTCTGTCGTTCGGCGCTTCTTCCAGCACGCTCATGTCCCGTACACCGATCAGGCTCATGTGGAGTGTCCGGGGAATCGGCGTTGCCGTAAGGGTAAGCACATCCACATTTTCTTTCAGTTTCTTTATTTTTTCCTTATGCGCCACCCCGAATCTTTGCTCTTCATCGATAATCAAAAGTCCCAGATCCTTATATTTTAAATCCGCAGACAGTACCCGGTGTGTCCCGATTACGATATCCACAAATCCTTTCTGCAGATCGGTAATGGTCTTTTTTTGCTCTGCAGCCGTCCGGAAGCGGCTCATCAAATCAATCCTTATGGGAAAATCCTTCATTCGCTGGACAAAAGTCGTGTAGTGCTGCTGTGCAAGAATCGTCGTAGGCACCAGAAAAACTACCTGCTTTCCCTCCTGTACAGCTTTAAACGCCGCCCGGATGGCGATCTCCGTCTTGCCGTATCCTACATCGCCGCAGATCAAGCGGTCCATAATCTTCGTACTTTCCATATCTGCCTTTGTGTCTGCAATGGCCGAAAGCTGATCCTCAGTTTCTTCAAACGGGAACATTTCCTCAAATTCTTTCTGCCACACCGTATCCGGACCGTAAGCATACCCTTTTTCCTGCTGCCTTTTGGCATAAAGCTCCACCAGATCTTTCGCCACTTCATTGACCGCGCTGCGGACTCTTGTCTTGGTTTTTTCCCATTCTTTGGTACCCAGTTTGTTCAGCTTCGGCGGCTTGGCATCAGAGGACGCATATTTTTGAATGACATCCAGTCCGGTGGCCAGAACGTAAAGATTGCCGCCGTCACGATAGGAAATTTTAATGTAATCCTTGACCACACCGTTCATTTCCACTTTTTCAATACCACGGTAGATTCCCAGTCCGTGACTTTCATGAATCACATAATCACCGATCTTAAGCTCGTTAAAGTCACGGATCTTCTGCCCATCGGCAATTTTAGCTCTCTTTTTTTTCTTTTTTTCCACGCCGAAAATATCCGATTCCGCAATCACCGCGAACTTTAACATCGGATATTCAAAACCTTTATTCACATGTCCGTAGCAGGTCAGCACCTCCCCCGGTACCACTTCCCGCATGGGATCCTCGGTATAAACAGCGGGCACATCCTGATCCCTGAGTTCCTGGGCAAGACGTTTTGCCCTGGTTCTGGATCCGGAAAGCAGAAGCACCCGGCTCCCTTTTTTCCGGTAAGCCTTCAGATCCTTTAACAGCGCCTCGAAGCTGCCGTTATAGGAAGGAATATTCCGTGCGGAAATATCAAAGGATTTCTTCGGTTTAAAGAGGCGGGTACGTGCCTCTATGGAAGAAAGCAGCACCAGAGGCATCTGCTCTAACTTTGCCGCAACCTGTTCCGCGCTGTACAGGACATTCATCTGTCCCGGCAAAAGATATCCAAGCTGCACTCTCTGCGCCATGCTCTCCTTAAATTCCAGTTCCACGCCGTCCGCATGTTCCTGAATTCTTGCCGGTTCTTCCAAAAAAAAGCAGCACGAAGCGCTTCTTTTGACCAGTTCGGGAAAAGAAGTGAGATCTTCAAAAAAATAGCGGACATAGCTTTCTAAGTTGGCGCCGGCTCCGCACTCGGTAAGCTGTTCCTTAAGTTCCTGTACCTGTGTTCGGATGCGGTGAGCTTCTTCCGGTTTGTGGGCATCCCGGAACAGCTTTTCCTGCTTCCGTGCTTCCTGTTCGATCCGCTTTAATCCTTTTTTCATCCTTTCCGGATCCAGTACAAACTCCGCAGCCGGATAAACGCTTATACTTTCCAGCTGTTCAATGGAACGCTGGCTTAAAAGATCAAAACTCCGAATGGAATCAATTTCCTCTCCCCACAGTTCCACACGGCAGGGATTCTCCCAGGTCAGATCAAAAATATCCAAGATTCCGCCGCGGACGGAAAATTGTCCCGGTCCTTCCACCTGATACACTTTTTCATAACCGAGCGTTACCAGTTTTGCGGAAAGTTCTTCCAGGTCAAGGGTTCCGTTTCTTTCAAATTCCAGTACGTCCTCTTCCTGCCATACGGCCTGAGGCGCCATCAGTGCCGCAAAGGTCGTCACCACGGTGACCGGCTTGTTTTCATATAACCGTTTCAGAACATGGACTCTTTCCTGCGTCAGCTGATTTCCGTGTACATCCGCCTGAAAGAAAATCAGATCCTTTGCCGGGTAAAGCATGACATTCCGGTCATAGAAGCGATATTCTTCGCAAATCTGCCTTGCCCGGATATCGCTGTAGGTAACGATTACCTTTACTTTCCGCCCCTCCGACAGACCGTATATCATATGAAGCTTTTGCGAATCCACACAACCCGTTACCGACAAAGGTCCCGTGTTTTTGCGGATACTTTCCTGCATATCCCCAAACTCTGCCAATTCCTTAAGAGGTGCCAGTAATGCCTGCATTTTCTACTCCTTTTGCTGCTGCAACTCTGCTGCTGTTTTGCTTCATGAATGCTTGTCTTGAACCGTTCCTGCATTTTTTCGGTTGAATTGGTTCATTGCCTGATCCACGTCTCCGGCAATCATCATTTCTATCGCTTCCTGCGCTTTTTCGTAGGCTTCCTCCATCCGCTTTTGCTCCGAAGCATCAAAATGTCCCAATACATAATCCGCCAGATCATATCCGGCGGGTTTCTCCCCCACTCCGATTTTGATTCGGGAAAATTCATCCGTTCCCAAGTGCAGAATGATATTTTTCAGCCCGTTATGGCCTCCCGCACTACCTTTTTTCCGGATCCGCACCTGGCCTACATCCAGGCTGATATCATCGGACAAAACAATGAGTTCTTTCGTGACATCGATTTTGTAGTAATCCGCTAATTCCCGGATAGACTCTCCGCTCAGATTCATATAGGTCTGGGGCTTTGCCAGAATGACTTTCTGACCGCCGATGATTCCCTTTCCGATAATCGCCTTATGCTTTTTTTCCAGCAGACGAATGTTTTCTTTTTCGGCCAGCCTGTCGATTACATCAAAACCGACATTGTGTCTGGTATGGGCATACTGCCCGGTAGGATTTCCAAGTCCTGCGATAATATACATAGTTCTTATTCCTTTGCTGTTTCGCTACGCTTTTTTATGCCAACACCTTTTTAAGCTCCGGTGCAAGCGCTTCTCCCCATCTTAAGCAGCCTTCTTTATCCGGATGTCCTCCGAAAACCGCTTTCTGCGGCTCATCGGGGCTTTTCCCCAGGATCGGAACGTTGTCGAAAAAGCCGTCTGCCTTGGGAGCTAGTGTATCCCGGATAAAGGCATTCAGATTCTTCCAGACGCTAAGTCTTTCTCCCTCGTAATCAAAAGGCGGAATGGTCTGGATCAGCACTTTTTTTCCGGCTTTTTTTAACTGATTAAAAATAGTTTCCAAATCCTTGCGGATGCATTCTTCCGAAAGCCCTTGCATAATGTCATTGACTCCGAAACATACCACAATCACATCCGCCTGTTTTGCTTTAAACATCCAGGAGCCGTTTGTCGCCGCATCATCTGCCCTGCCGTAACCGATTCCCAGATTCCAGAAGGAACAGCCCGTTCCGATTTTTTCCGCAGCGACTGCATTCCAGTGCGTATAGGTATTCATCTGCGTCCCAAGCCCCTGGGTAATGGAATCTCCCCAGAAGGCAACTCTTTCTTTTACTTCCCTTTTGCAGCCGATCATCGATGCTGCCGGATGAATCGTGGACGGAACCCATTTTCCATCTTCCAACAAAAAGGACGGTATCACGCTTTCTTCATGACAGGGAAGTTCTCTTCCCCGGTAACAAAGTTCCAAACACAGATCCTGTCCTGCTTCCAAAGTCAGTTTGACCGGATCAGAGGAAAAAAACTCACCCGGCATGACTTCCTTTTTCGTCTCTCCCCGAAAAGTTAAGGCTTTCCACTTCATTTCCGAAGGCATATGCTCTCCATCAAACGCTTTCACGATACCGACCCGCGCTTCTGCAATCTCCCAACTGTCGCAGACATAGTTCCGGGTACTTAACGTTCCGTCCGAAAAAGTGCTGTCAATGCTATTGGAAAACAGGATAGAATATTCCAGTTCCCCTCCGGCAAATATTTTATAAAAAGTCCTGCTGGTATCCGTTTTTTCACTGTCTTTTCGAAGAAAAAAACGCTGATTGGATGTTCCTGCCAAAGTATTGGACACATATTCTTCAAAATATTTCATGGCTGCCTGTCCTTTCAACCTTTCTCATTTCTAGTTTGGGCAAATCCCATTATACTCAGGAAAAATGGGAGTGTCAATAAAAGAATACCGGCAGTTTCCTATGACAGAAAAAAAGGCAGACGAATCTGCCCCTTTTCGTTGATCGTTATTAGGTTTATGAAATAATGCCTGCGGCATCTTCCGGCATATCCCGGTATTTTTCCAGAATAATTCTCTGCATATTTTCGCGGGTTGCCGAATGAATCGGATGAGCAATGTCTTTAAATTCTCCGTCCGTGCCTTTTTTACTTGGCATGGCGATAAACATTCCTTTATCTCCTTCAATCACTTTGATATCATGTACCACAAATTCATCGTCCAGTGTAATGGAAGCAATGGCTTTCAGTTTCCCTTCTTTCCCTATTTTACGTATTCTCACATCTGTTATTCTCATTTGCACATCTCCCTCATAGCAATCTGATCAAATCATATATCTTGCATTTCGTTCTACTACAATCCTCACACCGTCTTCTCCCACGTAATGGCTTCCGGCGCTGATGGTATCATGGCTTTCCACAATACAGTTCTCGATATAGGAATTGTCACCGATGTAGACATCATTTAAGATAATCGAGTTCTTTATCACACAATTGTTGCCGATATAACTTTTCTTAAAGATTACGGAATCCTCTATGGCTCCGTTGATAATACAGCCGCTGGAAATCAGACTGTTGCGGATCCGCACGCCGGTATTATATTTTGCGGGGGGCAGATCTTCAATCTTGGAATAAATCTCCGGATATTCATTGAAAAAGTAATTACGCACCTCGGGCTTTAAGAAGTCCATGTTGGTATTATAATAATCTTCCACCGAAGCGATATTTCTCCAGTAATCGGTCATCTGATAGCCGTAAATACGTTTCAGATCCTTATAGCGAACCAGAATGTCTCTTACAAAATCATACCGGTCTTCCTCCGCGCAGCGTTCAATCATCTCAATCAGCTGGCGGCGGCGCAGAATGTAGATCCCGCAGGACACCATGTTGGTTCTGGCCTTCAAAGGCTTTTCTTCAAATTCCACAATACGGTTCTCTTCGTCCATCACAATGGTTCCGAAACGTTCCACATTAACCTGCGGCTCCATTTCCCGGCATACTACCGTAATATCCGCCTTTTTATTGATATGATATTCCAGCACTTTTCCGAAATCCATCTTATAAACACCGTCGCCGGAAGCAATCACCACGTAAGGTTCATGACTGTTTTTTAAGAAAGACAGATTCTGCCAGATCGCATCCGCCGTTCCGCAGTACCAGTTACTGTTATCCGCCGTCACAGCCGGTGTAAATACAAACAAACCTCCCTGCTTTCTTCCGAAATCCCACCACTTGGAAGAACTTAAATGCTCGTTTAAGCTTCTCGCATTATATTGTGTAAAGACCGCCACCTTCTGGATATGGGAATTGGACATATTGCTGAGTGTAAAATCAATGCTTCTGTAAGTTCCCGCAATAGGCATGGCACAGATTGCCCTCTTCTTGGAAAGTTCTCTCATCCTGTGATTATTGCCGCCTGCCAAAATAATTCCGATCGCTCTCACATCTGTTCACCTGCCTTAATTAAAGATTTACCGCTTGCCAGATAAAGATTCTCATAATCTTCTTCTGACGTCTTGCCGGCCACTACCGTATTTTTTCCGATTGTCACATGATCCGGTATGCTGCTCTTTTCACCGATTGTGACAAGACCATGATTGTAAATGTGAGGCGCTATTTCGTTTTCCCTTTCTTCTCCCGCACCCAAAGTCACACCGTTGCCGATGGAAACATTTTCCGCAACAATCGCCTTCTGAATGTTGCAATTCTCACCGATCTGCGTCTGGTTCATAATGATGGAATCCCTGACCACAGTTCCTTTGCCGATTACCACTCCGCAGCCGATTACGGAATTATAAACTTCTCCGTAGATGCTGGTTCCCTCTCCGATAATGCAGCGTTCCACTGCGCAGGAATCTGCTATGTACTGCGGCGGAAGACTGGCGGATTTGGTGTAGATTTTCCAATATTCCTCATACAGATTAAAATCCGGTACAATATCAATCAGTTCCATGTTGGCTTCCCAGTAAGAATGAAGCGTTCCCACATCCTTCCAGTAACCATTGAATTCATAGGCATAAAGAGGCGCTCCGTTATCATGACAGTACGGAATGACATGCTTCCCGAAATCCAATGCAGGCTGATCCGCCATGGTAATCAATGCTTCTTTTAATGTTTTCCAGTTAAAAATATAAATTCCCATACTTGCAAGATTGCTTCTGGGATGAGCCGGTTTCTCCTCAAATTCCGTAATCCGGTGATTCTCATCGGTAATCATGATACCGAACCGGCTTGCTTCCTCAATCGGAACCGGCATAACGGCAATGGTAACCTCCGCATGATTGGCTTTATGAAAATCTAGCATTAACTCATAATCCATCTTATAAATATGGTCGCCGGACAGAATCAGAACATATTCCGGATTATAGCTTTCCATATAATCAAGATTCTGATAAATGGCGTTCGCTGTTCCGGTATACCATTCACTGTTGGTACTCTTCTCATAGGGCGGCAGAACAGTTACTCCGCCGATGTTCCGATCCAGATCCCATGGAATACCGATTCCGATATGGGTATTCAGCCGAAGGGGCTGATACTGTGTCAGAACGCCCACTGTATCCACACCGGAATTAATGCAGTTCGACAACGGGAAATCAATAATACGATATTTTCCGCCGAAAGCAACTGCAGGCTTGGCGACTTTGGATGTCAGAACACCCAGACGGCTCCCCTGACCGCCTGCCAGCAACATGGCAATCATTTCTTTTTTTATCATGTCTTCACCTCAATCTAGCCTTTTACCATCCCTTAGCCGAGAATCCGCTTTGCCTGCATCGATCGGAAAGGATACTGAACGCTGTCCGGCTCCGCATATGCCCGTGGTAAATTATGGTATGTCCATTATATCACAGCTTGACCTGAAAGTGAATATTAATTGCCAAAAAAATATTGTCTTTTCCGATTTTTATATTCACTTTGCCTGCATTTTACATTTTTATTACCATTATTCTCCTATTTTGCACAATTTATGACTTATATCGGCAAAACATTGGTAACAGTTCAGACAAGCGCGGTTTTGCAAATGGCGCATCTGAACTGTTACCAATAACTGGTTCGAATTGTAAGAATCATTCCGGATTTATGCCTGCTGTGCAATTTTGGCCGCCAGTTCCTCCAGATACATCCAGCGATCCAGCTTCTCTTCCAGCATTTTTTCAGCCTCTTCCTTTTCCGCGGAAAGTGCATTCAACTTCACGAAATCCGTAGCAGCCTCTGTCATGCCCTTTTCCAGTTCCCCGATCTTTTCTTCCAGCGCTGCGATGTCACTCTCTATGGTTTCGTACTCTCTTTGTTCCTTGTAGCTGAATTTTAATTTTTGCGGTCCTCGCTCCTTTTTCCCTTTGCCGTTCTTCTCCGGATCGGTTCTCTCCGGCGTTTCCCGGCCCGACTTAAGCTCCTGCTCCATGCCTTTCGTCGGTTTTATCTTAAGGCCGGAGTTCTCTTTCGCGTTTTCTTCTTCCGCCTTTTTCAAAGCATAATCCGTATAGCCGCCTTCGTACTGCCGGATCTTTCCGCCTTCCTCAAAGGCAAAAATCCGTCTCATGGTTCTGTCCAGAAAGTACCGGTCATGGGATACGGTAATCACAATTCCCTCGTAACGATCCAGATAGTCCTCCAGAATGGTTAACGTTGCAATATCCAGATTGTTGGTGGGCTCATCCAGCAAAAGGCAATTGGGTGAAGATGCCAACACCCGCAATAGATTCAGACGTTTCTTTTCTCCTCCGGACAATTTTCCGATGGGACTGTACTGCTTCTGCGGCGGGAAAAGAAATTTTTCCAGCATGGCAGACGCCGACAGCATGCCGTCCGCCGTCCGGATGTATTCCGCCGTATCTTTCACGTAATCAATCACTCTCTGCTGCGGATCCATAAAGGACTCATCGATTTCCTTTTCTCCCCCGTCCGCCGCAGGCTTTTGGGATGCAATCTCCTGCGCGTAGTACCCCATTTTTACCGTCTGGCCGACGATGACCTGCCCGGAGTCCTGGGGAAGGATCCCGGCAATGATCTTCATCAGCGTTGATTTTCCGCAGCCGTTGGGACCGATAAAACCGACACGGTCATTTTTCAAGAAAATATAAGAAAAATCCTCAATCAGCTTCCGGTCTCCGTATGCTTTACCGATATGCTCCAGTTCTACCGTAGTCTTTCCCAGTCTCGTGGAAATGGAACTCAGTTCCACCTGCGAATCCTTAACCGGTGCCTCGCGATCCCGCAATTCTTCGTAACGTTGAATATGGGCTTTCTGTTTGGTGGAGCGGGCTCTTGCGCCTCTTTGAATCCACTCCAGTTCCACCCGCAGAATGGACTGCCTCTTACGCTCACTTGCCTGCTGCATTTCCTCTCTCTGCGCTTTCAGTTCCAGGAAACCGGAATAATTGGTTTGGTAACTGTATATGGAGCCCTTATCGATTTCAACAATCCGGTTCGTGACACTGTCCAGAAAATAACGGTCATGCGTCACCATGATCAGAGAGCCTTTCCACTTCTTCAGATACTCTTCCAGCCAGTCCGCCATATCGTTATCCAGATGGTTGGTAGGCTCGTCCAGAAGGAGAATATCCGCCGGTGAAAGCAGTGTACGGATTAATGCCAGACGTTTCCGCTGTCCTCCGGAAAGTTGCCCGGCAGGCTGTGCAAAATCCGTAATTCCGAGACGCATCATCATGGCTTTGGCATCGCTCTCTGCGCTCCACCTGTTCTCTTCCGTCACATTGCCTTCCAGCACGCATTCTAAACTGCTTTTCCCGGCTTCAAATTCCGGATGCTGCGGCAGGTAGCGCAACACCACATGCCCTGCCCTGGTAATTGTCCCTTCATCGGGCTCCTCCAGCCCGGCAATCATCTTAAGCAATGTGGTCTTCCCGGTTCCGTTGATACCGATCACGCCGACCTTTTCTCCTTCCTGCAAAGAAAAAGATGCATTGCAGAATAATTTCCTTTCTGTATATGATTTCGTCAGATTTTCCACTGTCAGTAAATTCACGCCTGCTGCCTCCCTCTTTTTGTAACAGTTCAACCAGGCATTCAAAAAAATCGCGAATGTCGTGTCTGAACTGCCGCCTTGCCTACCATTATACATCATTCTGGGAAGCTTGTCATGCTTTCTGTTTGAATCCGGCACAATGGAATCCATTATCGAACAGATCCTTGAAACCAAAAAATGCCAGAAAGTCTTTCTGACAAACTATCTGGCTTTAACCTACAATTCGAAATATTTGAGAATCATATGTATCGGAATCAACTACAGATACTCTGCAATTTATCCATTGCAGCTTTTTATTCATACTGTCCTGCAATGCTTTCATTATCATCTTTTTCGTACGTGTTTTACCTCCAAAGTCTCCTTCCAAAAACAGAATTACGTATTTCTTTTTGGAATCATCTGAAAAGGTATCCTTTGATAAAAATTGAATAAAGGCTTCAAATTCTTTCACGCAATCCTTTATATTCATAAACGATTTTGCCCCAACCAAAGCAGCCACAGTCATTGCCGCCTTCTGTGCCACTTCAATATCCAAGCTGTCCCGCCCTTCCACATTGACCAAAGTGTGTGATGTATTTCTTTTTTGATTATTCGGTGCGATTCGCCAACGGCAATTTCCCTCATCACCGGTGCAGTTTTTTACCTCTATAAAAGCAATTTTGTCTTTATCTACGGATATAAAATCTACGCCTTTGGCCTCCGGCAATTTATTAAAATAGTCTCGATAAAATTTTGTATCATCAAATTTTAATACGCTACTATATTCAGGAAAACGAAATTTTAATCCACTTTCTTCCTTGATATCAGTCTCCATAAATAATCCTCTGTTCTCTGTCATACATTGCATCAAATTCCTGCATAATTGCATTATGTTCCAAATCAGATGCCGAGCTTTTCATTTCATAATGAACATCTTGTGTCGCATCATCCCTGTATAATGACACAAAACGAATATCCATTTTTTCAGGGTTCAATTCCGGATAAGCCGTTATCATATTAAATTCCTGCTGAATAAAATAATCATGGGTAGAGACAAAAATCTGTACTCCCATCTGTGCTAATACAATCAAGGCCTGAACAATCGGACGAATCATTTTCGGATTCATATTCGCCTCCGGCTCATCCCAGAATAAAATAGTATTCTTATTCAGACTTCCCGAAAGAATCATGTATATAATCATAGATAACTTTCTATATCCATCTGAAAGCAATCCCATTTCAAATTCTCCCTCTCCCTTTATTTTGAAATAGAATTTTTTATTTTTCTGGACAATCTGCCCTTTCATAATGTTCTCCAGACTGCTTAATACCTGATTTTGTTCCGTTGTATTAGGCCCCTTTGAAAGCGGTCGATCCAAAAGTTTCGCCAGGTCATAGTACATTTCTTCAAAATCGATATGATATTCATCATATAAAGATACGAAATGTTCTACTGTAGAAATCATCTCTTTCGTTGGAATATAAATAACATCATATTTTCCCGCTTTTTCACCCTGTTCTACAAAAACATCTGCATGATTTTCCTGCCGGTTTCCAAATCCAACGGAAATTTTTTGTTTTTTCTCTAATTCAATAGAAAATTCAGTTCGATTGCTTCCCTGCTTACGGCTCACCAATCTACCGATCTTCATTTCGTCCGGTCGAAATACACCTTGAATTTTCTGAACAAAGAGTTGCTCTTCCATTTCCTTCGTCAATGTATCTTTACTACCATTACTTAGAGGTTTTATTAAAGAGTACATCACTTTTAAGAGTGTCGTTTTTCCGGTACTGTTTTCGCCACAGATAATGTTAATATTATCTGACCAGTTGATTTCTGCACTCTCAAAAGCCATAAAATTATTTAATGTCAATTTTCTAATCTTCATACTCGTTTACTACCTCGTTTTCTTTATTGCATATTGCTTAAGAATCCGTAATTTCATTTTACTCCGCGTTTTCCGCCTTTTCATACGTTTTATTTACAAGGAATCTTATTGTGACTATTTTACCATAAATACATAGTTTTATCAATAAAATCATGAAAATCAACCAAAGCATTTTCTCACTCCTCCTTCGGTTCCTGCAATGACAGAGGATCCTTAAAGCTAAAAAAAGCCGGGAAGAAGATCTGACTCAAAAGGGAGTCGTTCTTCTTCGCCGGCTGATAAGCCAACAACAAGAATAATACTTTTGCAAGTGTGCACTATCTGTATACATTAAGAACGCATTTCTTCCATCACCAGATACCCTCTTGCGCCCAGTTCAAACCGCCCCGGCTGCGAACGTTCCGCCCTATGAGAAAGCAGAATGTCACCCTTGTCAGCCTGTCCCGCAAGACCTTTTAGGCAGACGCTGCAGGCATAATCCGCCGTATTGGCTATGACAATGATTTGCTCGTTATCGGTAAAACGCTGAAAAGCGATAACCGTATCTTCCTGATCGTTTTCCAGCCAGAGTGTCTTTCCGGTCCGGAGAACCTCTTTCTCTTTTTTGAGCCGATTGAGTTTCTTTAAGATTTCCTGACGGCGCAGGCTGTAATCCGCAGAAGCAATGGATCGGTCAGTTACCTCATAACCGCCTCTGTAAAAACGGTTGCCGAAGAAATTAATCCCGGCGCTGTCGCCCAGTTCATTCCCGCAGTAAACCATGGGAATGCCGTCCATGCAGTAATTAACCACCTCAATCAGTTCCATTCCGTCATGTCCGGCAAGAATTTCCGTTCTCACCGGCCAGTCCGTTGCCGTGTCATGATTATCAATGTCCCGAAGCAGCAGCCCCCCTGCCGGAATCTCTTTTGTCCGCGCTTCATAACGTTCCTTCAGATACTTTACGGTAAGCTTACCGGCAAAGACTCCGTACAAATCTTCATGCCAGTCAAAACAGTATGAGGCATCAAAAGCCCCTTCCAGATACTCCCAGTTGCTGCCTTCATTGATCAACACGGCATCCGGCTTAATGGCACGGATTCTTCTGCGGCCTTCCGCCCAGAAATCCAGCGGGACATCCGCTCCCACATCGCAGCGAAAGCCGTCCACATCCAGAACACCGATATAGTAAGTCATGTTGCACCACAGATACTCCCTTAATCCCGGGCACTTAAAATCCAGGTATGGGAAGTTCCAGATAGTGCAAATGGTATTACCGTCCGCGTCCTGCTTTGCAAATTCCGGATGGGTTTTCAGAATCGATGCATTAGGACCGATATGTAAATAAACCAGATCCAGAATGACCTTCAATCCAAGGCGGTGCGCTTCCTTTACAAAGTCTTCCAGATCCTCCATCGTACCGTACTCCGGATCAATTTTAAAATAATCATTCATCCGGTAGGGATTCTTGGGATTGCCTGTCCCGGAAGCAATCTGTCTGCTGCTCCAATAGGCAGGATCCATGGAATCATCTTCCTCGAATATCGGGCAAAGATATATTACCCCGAATTCGAGATCTGCCAGAAAAGGCAGCTGTTTTATCACGGATCGAATCGTTCCCTCCTCATTAAAGGTTCTCGGCATTATCTGGTAAATCGCAGATGCCGCCAGCCACTGCGGCGGTGTTAAAGCATGTCTTCTCACAATTTTTTCCTCCCGGCAATAAAAGCCTATATCCATTTTGTTACTTTTATTCTAAAAGAAAAACCTGCAAGAATCGTATCCTATCTTATGAAATTTGTAAACTATTTTATGATAATGTAACAGCGCGTGTGAACTGTGGCGTATAAACCGTTTTCTTGACTTTTCTTGACAAACCTCTCCTCTTGTTATATAATAGTTGCGTATGCAACAGTTGTTGCCGCAACAATTGTTCTCGCAACAATTGTTATCGCAACGATTGACACTACAACGATTATCGAAAGGATTTTTTATGCCCACTTTAATGCGTCAAATCAACTTAATCAGCCGTTGTGCGGAGCGTTACCGCGCACAGCACTTTAAGGATCTGGGACTTTGCTCCCCTCACCACAGTTATCTGCTGGCCGTCTGTAAAAATCCGGGAATTTCCCAGGAACAGTTGGCAGAACACATCTGTGTGGATAAAAGCAATGTGACAAGGCAGTTAACCTTTCTGGAAAATGCCGGGTATATTGAACGGAAAGTGTGTCAGGAAGATAAAAGAATTACTCTGGTCTATCCTACTGAAAAAGCGCAGGAAGTTCTTCCTTCCATACGAAACGTGATTTCTTCCTGGAATGCCTATATCACACAGGACTTAACCGAAGAGGAAGAAAAGCTCTTAGGCAGCCTGATTGAAAAAGTCTGTTTCCGCGCCAGACAATGCGGAAAGGAGCAGGAAGCATGAAATTTCTCTACCGTTATTGCAGACCCTATGCAGCCGCCATGCTTTTGGGTCTGTGCATCAAAACCACGGGGACGCTGATCGAACTGGCTCTGCCCTACATATTAAGTTACATTCTGGATGACGTGGTTCCCCATGACGGCAGACTTTCGCTGATTATTCTCTGGGGCGGCGTCATGATTTTCTGCGCCCTGATTGCTTTGATCTGCAATGTGAAAGCCAATCGTATGGCCTCCAAAGTGGCCAGGGATACGGCAAGACAAATCCGTCATGACCTGTTTTACCGCACCATGACCCTCTCCTGCAGTCAGATTGATGCTTTCAGCATTCCCTCCCTGGAATCCAGATTGACCACTGACACTTATAACGTCCACAACTTTATCAGCCGCATCCAGAGACTGGGTGTCCGGGCTCCGCTTCTTCTGACCGGCGGCATGATTGTAACACTGATTATGGATCCTTTCCTTTCCCTGGTGATGCTGGCCGTTCTTCCGGTGATCTTTCTTACGGTTTATCTGATTTCTCTCTTCGGCGTAAAACTGTATGTCAACGTACAGACAGCTGCAGATCACATGATCCGTGTGGTGCGGGAAGATTCCCAGGGAATCCGGGTAATTAAGGCTCTGTCCAAGACCCGAAAAGAGCAGGAACGTTATGACCGGGTCAACCAAAAGCTGGTTGCGGCGGAGAAAAAAGCCGGACTTACCATGGGACTGGTAAATCCTTTGATGAGTCTTCTGATGAATCTGGGAATTACTTTCGTGGTACTGGTAGGCGCCTACCGCGTGATGGGCAACAAAACCGAACCCGGTAAGATCATTGCTTTCACACAATACTTTACCATGATCTCTACCGCAACATTGTCCATTACCCGTATTTTTATGATGTATACCAAGAGCGCCGCCTCGGCAGGCAGAATTGCCGAAGTCATTGACGCTCCGAAAGATCTGCTTTTATACCGGGAAGCCGACTTCCCGGCTCTTTACCATGCCCCTTACCTTTCTTTTGACCATGTATGCTTTTCTTATAACAAAAAGAAAAATAATCTGGAGGACATTCACTTTTCCCTTGCCAAAGGACAGACCCTTGGCATAATCGGTGCCACCGGAAGCGGAAAGACCACCCTGGTAAATCTGCTGATGCGTTTTTACGATGTGGACAACGGAAATGTCCGCATTGAGGGAAAAGATGTCCGAACCATACCGGAAAACGAACTTCGTTCCCGTTTCGGCATTGTCATGCAAAATGACTTTCTGTATGCGGATACCATTGCCGAAAATATCCGCTTCGGCCGTAATCTTTCCGAAGAGCAGATTACGCGGGCAGCCTGGATTGCCCAGGCGGAAGAATTTATCAACGCGCTTCCGGACAAGTATGAACACCGGCTGACGCAGAAAGGCTCCAACCTTTCCGGCGGTCAGAAGCAAAGACTCCTGATTGCAAGAGCCCTTGCCGCAGATCCGGAAATTCTGATTCTGGATGATTCTTCTTCCGCACTGGATTACAAAACCGACGCCGCACTGCGCAATGCCATTGCCCGAAACTGCAGCCATACCACGACTGTGATCATTGCCCAGAGAGTCAGTTCCGTCAAAAACTGCAGCCTGATTCTGGTATTGGACGAAGGCCGCATTATCGGCTCGGGCACCCATCGGGAATTACTTAAATCCTGCGATATTTACCGTGAAATCAGCGACTCACAGATGGGAGGGAGCTTCCTTGACTAACTTAAATCCAACCAAAAAACACAGTCCGGTATTTTCCAGACTGCTGCGTTACCTGCTTCACTATTTTCCCCTGGCGGGCACAGGACTTGTACTCTCCTTGTGTTCCAACTATCTTTCCCTTTTGGGACCCAGATACTTAGGCGCTGCCATTGATGCCATTTCCGCCGAAGACGGGGTGAACCTTCCCGTGGTTTGGGTTAATTTCCGCTACATGCTTCTGTGTTATCTGATCTCCGCGCTTTTTGCCTACCTTTTGACTTTCGTTATGACGCATTTAAGCCAGCGGATTACTTATACCATGCGCAGACAGCTTTTTGAAAATCTGACCGTGCTTCCTGTTTCCTATTTTGATACCCATCCCACCGGGGATATTGTCAGCAGGATTTCTTACGATATCGATACGGTCAACGCTTCCCTGTCTACGGATCTGGTGCAGGTTCTGACCAGTATTTGTACCGTAGCCGGTTCGCTGTATTTTATGCTTCGGATTTCCGTACCGTTGATTCTGGTCTTTGTGATTACGGTACCGATTTCCATCCTTTTTACCAAAATAAAAGCAAAGCGCATTCAGCCCCTGTTCCGGAAACGCTCCCGTAAACTCGGAGAACTGAACGGCTTTGCGGAGGAAATGCTTTCCGGTGCCAAAACCATTAATGCCTATAGCCGCGCAGAAACGATTACAGGAAAATTTGACGAACGTAACGTAGATGCGGTGGATGCTTATTATGAAGCCGACTATTACGGCTGCATGATCGGCCCGGGTGTAAATTTCATCAATAATCTGTCGATTTCCCTGGTTATGATTTTCGGCGGCATCCTGTATCTGTTTTCCCAAAGCGGAAAGGTTGCTCCGGCTTCCGTATGGTTTCTGACGCTGGGCGGCGTGACACAGTTTATCATGTATTCCAGAAAGTTTGCCGGACCTATCAATGAATTTGCCAATATCATCAGTGAATTCCAGTCCGCTTTCACCGCAGCGGAACGAATCTTCCGCATTATGGATGAAAAGCCGGAAGAAGCCGACCGGCCCGGTGCCCGTGTTTTAAACGCCCCCAGGGGGGAAGTGGTTATGCAGAATGTAGCATTCGGTTACACACCGAAAAAAACCGTTCTTCATCATTTGTCTCTCCACGCTACGCCGGGACAAACCATTGCAATCGTAGGCCCCACCGGTGCCGGGAAAACAACCATTATCAACCTGCTGATGCGCTTTTATGACGTAGGCAGCGGACAGATTCTGATTGACACTTCCGACATCCGGGAGCTGACCAGAGACAGTCTGCGGGGCACTTACACAATGGTTTTGCAGGATACCTGGCTTTTTTACGGCACGATTCTGGAGAATATTACTTACGGTCGGGAAGATGCTACCTTTGAAGAAGTGGTTGCTGCTGCGAAAGCTGCCAGAATTCATAACTTCATCGAGCATCTTCCCAATGGCTATCAGACGCTGTTATCAGACGATGGGGTCAACATTTCCAAAGGACAGAAACAGCTGATCACCATCGCCCGGGCAATGCTTCCCAAGAGCCGCATGTTGATCTTGGACGAAGCAACCTCTAACGTGGATTCCCGCACGGAGATCCAGATTCAGGCCGCCATGAACGCCCTGATGGAGAACCGCACCTGCTTTGTCATCGCCCACAGACTCTCTACCATTCAGAATGCCGACCGGATTCTCGTGGTAAAGAACGGAGATGTCATCGAACAGGGAACCCATGAAGAACTCTTGCAGCAGAAAGGATTTTACGCCTCCCTCTACTACTCACAGTGGACTACGGTGCAGGATACAACATGTGGATAAACACGGGTAGAGTGCACATGCGCACCAAATAAGGTACGCACGGCGCACCTGTTCGGTGCGCCGGCTGTTGTTCTCCTCTTATCGGACATCCAATGCTCTCTGCAGTTCGGTATTCATCAAAAGGAAGGCTCCTGCCCCGTGCAGGTCATTGGTGGATACCGGACGTTCGCAATAATGCTTATAATCTCCCACGCAGGTTCCGATACAGATATTGCCGATCTGAATATCCTCCCCTTCCCAAGTGATGGAGCGGATCACACCTTCGTACCCTCTCTTTGCTTTTTCCAGATAGCTTTCCGGCAGAAAGCCTTTTCTGACTGCCTTGGCAAGGGCTGCCGCAAACAGGCAGCTGCAGGAATTCTCCAGCCAGTTCCCTTCTTTATCGCCCTTATCCACTACCTGATACCATCTTCCGTCCTCTGACTGGTACTTGCATACGGCTGTGAGAAGCTCCGTTACCAGTCTCTTTAATTCCGGATACAGCGGATGGTCTTCCGGAATCAGATCCATTTCATCCAGAATCGCAACCGGAACCCAGCCGATGGATCTTCCCCAGAATTCCGAAGACAATCCTGTCTCTTTATCCGCCCAGGGCTGGAGCCTTGCTTCATCCCAGGCATGATACCACAGTCCCGTCTTGGGATCTTTTGTTTTTTCTTCCATTAAAAGCGCCTGCTGCGCAGCAATGTCAAAATACTTCGGCTCTCCGAAAGCAGCCCCGTACAGAGTGCACAGCGGCCCGCCCATATACAAGCCGTCCAGCCACATCTGCTGCGGGCAGCATTCCTTATGATAGAAACCGCCTGCCGCATTTTTCGGATAATGATCGATTCTCTCCATCAGGTCTCCGATGGCTTTGCGGTAACAGGATTCGCCGGTTCTTTCATAAAGTGGGAAAAGCAGGATTCCCGGCTGCATATCATCCAGTTCTCCCGGATCATACCAGTGAATTCTTCCGTCCTCCTTTGCCACAATGGAATCCACCCAGGCCTTCATATAGTTAAAATATCTTTCGTCTTTGGTCAAAAGATAAGTCTGGTACACGCCGGACAAAAACACTCCCTGATGATAATGGAAATGGCCGACCGGCGGAAGCTTGGGCGCCTCAAATTTGCGCATCATGGTTTCGCATGCGGCTTTGGCATAGTCAATTGGCTGCTTTAACTGCATCATACTCGTATCCTCCTCTGATCCAATTCTTGTGTAGTTGTATTATAACATGTTTTATCTGTGCTTAATATCTATATAATATACCACTTTTATGATATATTCCGACCAGAAAAATCATCCGAAAGCTTGCCTTTCAAGAAAAAAAGGACTATAATCTTTCTATCAGAAAGGAGTAAGTACTTATGCCCGATTCCGTCCAGTTTGCCCCGTTTTCTTCCGATTTCGAAATGGAATATAAGGAATATACCCTGGTGGATCATACCCATCCGCACGTCCACAATGCCGTGGAAATCTATCTGGCTCTCAGCTCGATTCCCTTTGTTTTGCTGGGTAACCGCATCCTGTCCGTACCGGAAAACACGCTTCTTGTTTTTCCGCCTTACTGTGCCCATCAATTTGTAGGAAAACCGGGGATTCTCTACAGGCGTTATGTTATGAACATCAATTCTTCCTGGCTGGATATGCTTCTGGAATATGACAGGCAATATGAATACCTGAAAAGGAATGCCTCTCCTGCCATTGCTCTTCTGAATCCGGAAAGTGCTGCCTTGCTTTCCTCCCAAATGCATAAACTGATTTTTCCGGAACCGCTCCATGGTTTTGAACGTCTTCAATACTTTCTGGAAACCATGAATCTGACCGATCAGATGATTCGGGAACATGGCAAAAAAGATGATTTTCTTTTCTCTGCAATGTGTACCGGTTCTGCCCAGAATGCTGTCAACCAGATGCTTTCCTATATTGCGGAACACCTGGATGAGCCCATTACCATAAAACAGCTTTCCGATTTCTGTTATTTAAGTCCGGATTATCTTTCCAGGATCTTTAAGCGCTATACGCACACTACCATAGGCAATTATATTGTTCTGCAGAAGACAGCAAAAGCCTGCCGGCTGCTTCAGCAAGGGCATTCCATTACCCAGGTGCAGCAGCTGACAGGCTACTCAAGTTATGCTCATTTTTTCCGTACTTTCAAAAAGCAGATGGGAGTGACTCCCGGAGAATACAGGCGCAGTCCTCACCAGCCCGGATAAGGTAATCGTTCTTTGCAAAGAACCAAAGCTGTTTTTCAGATACTGTAATCTATTGTCTCATTTCTTTTCCGGTGTCTTTCCACCAAATCCGCAATGGTGATATGATCCACTACCCGATTGATGGCATCATACAATTCCTGCCAGATCCCTAGAGTATCACAGGTATCCGCCCGGGCACATTCCTGTGCTCTGTCCTCCAGACAGGCAACCGGTGCAAGGCTTCCTTCCGTAAGTCTTAAGATCATGCCTACCGTATATTCCTGAGGATCCCTGGCAATCCGGTAACCGCCTTGGGCTCCCCGGATGCTTTTTACGTATCCTGCTCTGTTTAATATGGCGATGATCTGCTCCAGATACTTCTCGGAAATCTCCTGTCTGGCGGCAATGTCCTTGACTTTAGTATATTCTCCTGTATCATGCAGTGCAAGATCCAACATGACCCGCACTGCATATCTTCCTTTTGTGGATATTTTCATAACCTTTTTCTTCTTTGACTCTTAAAGTACGCAACTGTTCAGATGTGCCATTTGTTAAAATGCTACAACACTTCCCTGATACTTTTCTTCGATGAACTTCTTGATGTCATCGGATTTTAATACTTCTACCAGAGCCTTAATCTTAGGAAGACTTTCATTTCCTTCTTTTACGGCGATTACATTTACATAATTGTCCTTGATGGAATCGGAATCACTGGTCTCGCTTGCCACGGCATCCTTCTGTACATCCAGACCTGCCTGCAGAGCGTAGTTGCCGTTCAGTACACCGAAGGATACTTCTCCCAGCATTCTCGGAATCTGAGCCGCTTCAATTTCAATCAGTTCGATACCGTTGTCCTTGGTCACATCTGCTTTGGTCGCATTGATTCCGGCTCCGTCTGCCAGCTCGATCAGCCCGTTTTCCGCCAAAAGCATCAAAGCTCTTGCTTCGTTGGTAGGATCGTTGGGAACGGCAATGGTGGTACCTTCACCGGCCTTGGTCAGATCGCTTTCTTTTCCGGGATAGATTCCCATGGGTTCATAATGAATACTGCCGGCAATGACCAAATGTGTGCCTTCACCTTCATTAAACTGATTCAAATATAAAATATGTTGAAAATAGTTGGCATCCATTTCACCGGATTCTACCACATTATTGGGCTGTACATAATCGTCAAATACTTTGATCTCCAGGGTATAGCCCTTTGCCTCCAGCAGAGGTCTTGCAGCTTCCAGAATTTCTTCATGAGGAACGGCTGTTGCGGCAATCTTAATAACCGTATCATCCTCATTTTTTTTGCCGCAGCCTGCCAATGCAGTCAGAGCCAATGCCGCGGTCAATGCCAGTGTCAGAATTTTTTTCATAAACTTCTCCTCCTTTGAAAAACAGTTATTTATGGTCAACCTGATATCCGTCTGTCCAGCTTGCGGGCCAGTCTGCTTCCGACTGCCTGCATAATCTGTACCAGGGCTACCAGTAAAACCACCGTAATAATCATAATACCGGTTTCATAGCGATGATAACCGTAACGGATGGCAATATCGCCTAAGCCTCCTCCGCCGAGTGCACCTGCCATGGCGGAATATCCCAGGATGGTTCCCAGCGCGATGGTTGCACCGGAAATCAAAGAGGTCTTGGATTCCGCTACCAGTACTTTCCAGATAATTGTCCACAAGCCGGCTCCCATACTCTGGGCGGCTTCCACAACACCTTTGTCCACTTCCATCAAAGAGCTTTCCACAAGCCGTGCGATAAACGGTGCGGCAGCCAGCGTCAGTGGCACGATCGTTGCCGTGGAACCGTAGCTTTTTCCTACAATCAACTTGGTTAAGGGCATTACCAATATCATTAAAATCAGGAACGGAATGCTGCGCATGATATTGACCACAACATCCAGAATTTTATAAACAACAGGTCTGGGCTTTAAGCCTTCTTTTGCGGTAATGACAAGAGCAATTCCCGCAGGAAGTCCCAGAACATAAGCAAACAGTGCAGAAGCCAGTGTCATATATAACGTCGTTACAATCCCTTCTGCCAGGATTTTTATCATTGCCTCACTCAACATATGCTTCCAACTCCTCCACGGTTAATCTTCTGTCTTTCAGATAAGCAATCATCTTCTCGGCTACCGCTTCATTTTCCGGCAGCTGAAGTATCATCTGTCCGTGAGCAATCCCTCCGATATCCCGGGTATCCGCCAGCAGAATATTGACCGGAGCCTTGCATTCCAGAACCATATTGGCAATCACCGGTTCAAAAGAAGAGTTCTCCGAAAAAACAATACGGATGCAACGCTTTCCCTGCATGACTTCACTTCTCTGTCCGTCCATGAATACCAGCTTTTTGGCAGCCTGGGACTTGGGTCTGGAGAAAACCTCCTCCACCGTTCCCGATTCTGCCAGTGTGCCTGCATCGATAATCGCTACATGAGAGCAGATCTCCTGCACAACCGACATCTGATGGGTGATAATAACAATTGTAATTCCGTATTTTTCATTGATTTCACGAAGCAAGGCCAGAATGGATTTTGTTGTAGTAGGATCCAGGGCACTGGTTGCCTCATCACACAGAAGAATCATGGGATTGGTGGCAAGCGCTCTGGCAATCGCCACTCTCTGTTTCTGGCCTCCGGAAAGCTGGGACGGATAGGCCTGCGCCTTTTCCTTAAGTCCTACCACTTCCAGAAGTTCCGCCGCCTTTTTAACGGCTTCCTTTTTTTTCATACCGATGATTTCCAGCGGAAAACATACATTATCTAAAACGGTTCTTTGCATCAGCAAGTTGAAATGCTGAAAGATCATGGAAATACGGGTTCGGATCAGGCGAAGTTCTTTTTCATTTAAGGAAGAAAGATCTTTTCCGTCAATGAGAACCGTACCTGCGGTAGGCCGTTCCAGATAATTCAGGCACCGAACCAAGGTAGACTTGCCGGCACCACTCATGCCGATAATCCCGTAAATCTCGCCTTTTTGGATATCCAGCGAAATTCCTTTCAGGGCTTCTACTGTATTATCCCGTCCCGTAAATGTCTTACTGATGTTCTGCATCTGTATCATAGGCTGCATTGTACTTTGCTCCTGTCTGCCGTTTTGAAAAATCAGCATGCCCGGCATGTTCTGTTCCAAATGGCTGAAAACTTGTGGTTCTGATTACTCTGCATTCTACCACATTCCGCCACATTTCTCAAGAGGGGAAAACCACAAAAGCTTTCTGCGTCTTCATCGTCGTAACCGTTCAGATGTGTCCTTACTGGAACATGGGGGTAGACAGGTAGCGGTCTCCGGAATCGGGAAGCAGAGCAACAATGGTCTTTCCTTTATTTTCCGGGCGTTTTGCCAGTTCTGCCGCTGCATACAGCGCTGCTCCGGAGGTAATGCCTACCAGAATTCCTTCCTTATGTGCAATTTCTTTTCCTGTCGTAAACGCTTCCTGTGTGGTAACGGTAATAATCTCATCATAAACAGCCGTATCCAGAACCGAAGGAATGAATCCGGCTCCGATTCCCTGCAATTTGTGAGGTCCGGGTTTGCCTCCGGAAAGTACCGGAGAATCGGCGGGTTCCACTGCCACCACTTTCACATTCGGGTTTTGGGATTTCAGATATGTGCCGATTCCGGTAATGGTTCCGCCGGTACCTACGCCTGCTACAAAAATGTCCACTTTACCATCGGTATCTTCCCAGATCTCCGGTCCCGTGGTTGCCTGATGCGCTGCCGGATTGGCAGGGTTGTCAAACTGCCCTAAAATAACTGCTCCGGGAATGGTGCTCTCCAGTTCTTTCGCTTTGGCAATCGCGCCGCTCATTCCTTTACTTCCTTCGGTCAGAACCAGTTCTGCACCATAAGCTTTTAAGAGGTTTCTCCGTTCTACACTCATCGTTTCCGGAAGCGTTAAAATCGTGCGGTATCCCTTGGAGGCAGCCACGCTTGCCAGCCCGATACCGGTGTTGCCGGAAGTCGGTTCAATAATGACCGATCCTTCTTTTAAAAGCCCTTTCTTCTCGGCATCTTCAATCATGGCCAATGCAATTCTGTCCTTGACGCTTCCGGCCGGATTGAGATATTCCAGTTTGGCAAGAAGGTGTACGCCTTCTATTCCATTCGCTTTACTGTAATTTTCCACCTCAAGCAAGGGAGTGTGACCGATTAACTGTGTAGCCTTTGTATATATCTTTCCCATTTTGTTTTCTCCTTTTATTTTCCTAGTAATTTGATAGGTTTTATGTGATTGGATTTAATATACACCAGTTTCCAGACATTGTCAATACTATATTTTAATATTGTTACAACAAATTATTACGGTTGACAAACCCCTTTTCTTTTCTTATGATGGTATTAAGTTACGTTTCATACGTTTTGCAAGTGGTGCGTGTGAGCGATAACGGTATTCATTCAGGTATTACCAAACAAAAGGGAAGGAGATCAACGCAAAATGGAGAAAAGACGGATTTGCATCAAAAACGGTCGGATTCATAACGGAATCGTACCGGAAGTACTGGAAGGGGATATCCTGCTTAAGGACGGTAAAATAGAAGCCATCGGGAAGGATTTGCCGGTAGATGAAGCTACGGAGATCCTGGATGTAGAGGGTAAAGAGATTTATCCGGGATTTGTGGAGGCTCACGGGCACATCGGTCTGGACGGTTACGGAATCGGCTATGAAGGAATGGATTATAATGAATTAAATGATATTGTGACTCCTCACTTAAGAGGAATTGACGGTGTCAAGCCTATGGATCCGGCTTTTGCAAAGGCTGCTGCCGCAGGTGTTACCTGTGTCTGCGTCGGTCCCGGTTCTGCTAATGTCCTGGGAGGCACCTTTACCACAATTAAGACGGTGGGAAAAAGAGTCGACAAAATGGTGGTTCGTGACGGTGTAGCCATGAAATGTGCTTTCGGCGAAAATCCCAAACGGGTCTACCGGGATAAAAAGGATTCCTCCCGTATGACAACTGCCGCCGTTTTACGGGAAATGCTTTTTAAAGCCAAAGAGTACAATGAGAAAAAAGAAGCTGCGAAAGATGACCCGTCCAAAAAGCCCGCTTTCGATATGAAGCTGGAAGCGCTCATTCCGGTCATCAAAGGCGAAATTCCTTTAAAGGCTCATGCTCATGCTGCCGAGGATATCTTTGCTGCCATCCGCATTGCCAAGGAATTCGGTGTAAAGCTGACGCTGGAACATGTTACGGAGGGACACCTGATTGCAGAGGATCTGGCAGAAGAGAATTATCCTCTTGCAGTAGGTCCCACCTTAACCAGTGCATCCAAGTTTGAACTTCGCAATAAGAGTTGGACGACACCTGCCGTTCTTTCGGATGCAGGCTGTCAGGTCTCCATCATTACCGATTCCCCGGTAATCCCTCAGGAATATCTTCCCCTGTGCGCCGGTCTTGCCGTAAAAGCCGGTATGGATCCTTTTAAAGCTTTACAGGCCATTACCATCAATCCGGCAAAACACGCCGGAATCGCAGACAGAGTCGGTTCCCTGGAAGCAGGTAAGGATGCGGACCTTGTCATCACAGACGGAAGCCCTTTTGAAGTGTCTACCAATGTCGTGCATGTCTTCATTGACGGGAAACAAATCGTCTGATTACGATATTATAATTTGTAACAGTTCAGATGCGCCATTCATAAAGCTTTTCGCATGCTTCGCAGCTGCTTGTTGCGGCTGCAAGCCGGAATTTTCATAGATTGGCGCTAAGCTCAAAACATAGAATGCCCAAAGGGCATTCTATGTTTGTCTGAACTGTTATTATAATTTAAACAAGGTTCCCAGGATATTGCGTCCTAAAGATGCTCCCAGATTTCCGCCCAGTCTTTTACCGAAAGAGCCTCCGATGCTCTTGCCCACCGTGTTGCCGATTTCCCGTCCGATGGTACCTGCTGCTGAAGAAGCAACGGATTTCACACCGGTTTTTACGGCACTCTTTCGTTTGGCAGTGGCTTTCTGCTCTTCCTTTTCTTTTCTCAGAGCTTCCTTCTGCTCCTCTTTTGTACGGGCAAGTTCCGCTTTCTGAGCGGCCTTCTCTTCCTCCGCTGCCTGTTTTGCTGCTGCCTGGTCAAGATCGTCCTGCCGTTTTTTACGCTGCAGGAACTCATAAGCGGAATCTCTGTCATACATGTTCTGATAACGCAGATACAGATTGTTGCATTTTATTTCCTTTATCCGCTCTTCCTCCGAAATAGGCCCCATAAGGCTCTGCGGTGGAAGAATCTTACACTTCTGCACCATCGTGGGAATTCCTTCTTCATCCAGAACGCTGACCAATGCCTCTCCGGTTCCCAGTTCCAGAATAGCATCTTTAGTCTTAAAGGCCGGGTTGCTGCGGAAAGAGTCTGCCGCCGCTTTTACCGCCTTTTCATCGGAAGGTGTATAAGCACGCAGCGCATGCTGAATTTTATTTCCCAACTGGCTTAAAATACCATCCGGAATATCCCTGGGATTCTGGGTAATAAAGTAAATGCCCACACCTTTGGAACGAATGAGCTTTACCATCTGCTCAATCTTATCCTCCAGCGCCTTGGAAATGCCGTCAAACAAAAGATGCGCTTCATCAAAGAAGAAAATCATACGCGGCTTCTCACAGTCTCCAATCTCCGGAAGCGTCTCAAACAACTCCGACATCATCCAGAGAAGGAAGGCCGAATACAACGTTCCGTTATGAATCAGTTCCCGGCAATCCAGAATATTAATGGTCCCCTTACCGCCGGCTCCTGTGGTAAACCAGTCCGCAATGTTCAAGGCCGGTTCTGCGAAAAATCCGTCCGCGCCCTGTGCTTCCAAAGAGACCACATGCCGCAGAATCGCCGCAACACTCTGCTTTGTAATATTTCCGTATTCCGCAGAAAAATCCTGGCTGTTCTCCGATACGTACTGCAGCATGGACTTCAAATCCTTGGTATCAATCAAAAGCAGTTCCTGATCATCTGCAATCTTGAATATCACCGTAAGGATATCCGTCTGCGTGGGATTCAGATCCATTAATTTGGACAAAAGCACCGGACCCATTTCCGAAATCGTTGTACGAAGCGGAATCCCAGCTTTTCCGTAAATGTCCCAGAAAACACTGGGATAAGACTGGTAAGAAAATCCGCACTCCCCCAGTCCGAAACGACTGATTCGCTTCTGCATATCCTCACTGTCCGTACCCGGTCTGCACATACCTGCCAGATCTCCTTTTACGTCCGCCAGGAAAACGGGAACTCCCGCATCGGAAAAGGACTCTGCCAAAACCTTCAAAGAAATTGTCTTACCGGTTCCGGTCGCTCCTGCAATCAGCCCATGTCTGTTTGCCATGGACGGCAGAATACAAACTTTCTCACCCTGTGCATCCCCGATCCATATCTGTTGATGATAAAACATACCTTCCTCCGTTCCGCAGGTTCTCTATTCAGCCTGCTGCTTCTTGTTTTTTATTATAATAGAAGAAGAGAGGAATCGCAAGGGGCAATTCCCCCACCGGTGAAGAAATGCAACCAGTTTAGTTACCGTTCCGACTCACCAGAGAAAAATTCCCTTGCCGCATAATTTACCAACGGCCTCCAGGTAATAAAAATCACCGTACACAATATAGCGTTGTCTTTGATACCGATAAGCTTCCGCTCCCATTTTCAGAATTAAATCCGTATCCGCCGAATAATCGCAGCACTTCTTCTCCAATGCTTTCAGAATCAGGAATGCTCCGTTCCGGTACAGATCCGCTTCCGGTTCCGTCACAAGCTCTGCTATAGTCAGCATACCGCTTGCGGCAATCGCTCCCGCTGTAGAATCATACAAAACCGGCTCCTTTGGGCTTCGGAAATCTACATACGGAACGTACCCTGTCTGCGCCGCATTAGCCAAAAAATAATGGGCAACCCGCTTGGCGGTGTCCAGAAATGCCGTTTCACCGGTATGTAAATACGAAATGGTAAAACCGTAAATCGCCCAGGCCTGTCCTCTGCTCCAGCTGGATCCGACTCCATACCCCTGTCCTCCGAAAGATTCCAATGCCTCTCCGGTCTTCTGGTTGTAATGAAGAATGTGAATCACTGATCCGTCCGGTCTGACCGCATTTTCCATGGTTTTCTTTGCATGCAATGCCGCAATCTGCCGAAACCGCTCATATCCGGTCTCCTCGCTTGCCCAGTAAAGTAAAGACAGATTCATCATGGTATCAATGATGGACCACCCTTCCTTTTCTTTGGTATTCCAAGCCGTAAGGAATCCGCCTTCCGGATTCCATCTGGCAGCCAGATAATTGGCGGCAATCAGCGCCCTCCTGCGGCTGTCCGGATCTTTTGTGAGACGATAAGAGGTCACTGAGGTAGGCATCCACATAAATCCCACATCATGATGCAGCCCGTCAAACCCTTCGTTCGTATCGATTAAAGCAGCATCCAGCATTTTTTCCATGGCTTTGGCATGGTCTGCATACTGCTGTTTCTTTTCTGCCTGCTTTGTTCCCTGGTACAGCTGCCAGAGAACTCCCGGCCAGAACCCGTTCACCCAGGTACTTGACCTTTGCGTAAAACGATCCTCGCCGTTTCCGTTTTCATCAATGGTATAAAGAATCTTATTTCCGTTTTTGAGCATAGTCCGGTACAGTTTTTCTTCCATACGGAACCAAACGCTCTCCGCCCATACTCTTTTCTCTTCCGCTATTTCATTTTCCTTTTTTTCGCACATATTGCTCTCCATTCCGCAGACGCTTTAGCGTCGAAGGAATCGCGCGTCAAATTTCAGATTTGACGCTGCGATAAAGGCTACTTTGTGACGCCTGCAGCACAAATAGCCGTGTAAAAAAATGCATTAGCGAATGCATTTTTTCACACTGATCTCCATTTCCGAGCGCCCCTGCCCCTGTATCAGCGGAACATCCCATCTGAGCGCATACACTTTTTCTTTGACTCCCTTATGGTTATCATGTTCGTATTCCAGAATCCTGACTGCCTTACCGGCAAAACCATCGTTACCCGGGAATGTCAGAATGCATGTTGTGCTATCGTCCTGAAAAAGAATCCGGTTTTTCTCCACAACAGGAGGAATCTGGGTGACCAGATTTTCCTGCACCCGTTCCCCCGATTTTCCATACAAAGTAAAATCATCCGTAACTTTAAGCAGACCGTTTGTCAGATCAAATTCCAGACAACGTATTATTTCGGCAGCTTCGCCACTTTCATACGCATCGGTAAGATCCATCCTGACTTCCACTGTTTTTTCTCCGGACTGCACCTGAAAGTCCCTGCACCGATACTCTTTTCCTTCCGGCTGTTCTTTTCCGTTAATAAGCGGCACACTATGTCCCATAGACCGGTTGCATAACACCTGATATCTGCCTTCTCCGAAATACCCTTTCTTATATTCGCCCGCTCCCAGGTCCGTTAAAAACAAAGTTTCCATTTCCTCATAAATAAAATGTCCTACATCATTATGATTATGAAATTCCCCGTTATGTCCGCCCTTGCAGGCCATACCGACCCCGTTAGCGGAACGGGCAATTACCCATTGTGCTTTGGGAAGGACATCGATCTTTTCCCTGAATTTTCCCTCACTGCCAACCATGTCCTGCAGACAATTCTTTTCATAACATGCAAGCAGTCTGCCCGGCATCTGTAAATCCATCTTTAAGGCTGTAAAACGGTAACAGCCATCCGTGTCCAGATCCGCAGCCCTCTTTATATCCGGAAACGTAAACGGAGAATAATGCATGGCAAGTACACATTCCAGTCCCATCCGGAATCGCCCTCTGCTGCTGCCATCCGCAAAACTTACCGTTCTGCCGTCTTCAAAAAAGCATTTTGCAGCGAAAGCCGCAATTTCCGCTTTGGGCGCTTCTCCCCACGCCCCGTTAAACAAATCGTATTCTCCGCCTGTCCGGTCATACAGTTCCTGAGCAAAATTGCAAAAGAAACTCATCCCATAGTTATAATATCCCAAACCCTCCGTACAGGTACCGTCTTCTTCAAATCCTTTCAAATAATACTTAAGGCTGCTGCAGATTCTGGTAAGGTAGGTTTTCAGACGTATTTTATCCTTGATCAGATACAGACAGGCACTGCCGATCGCCCCGGCGCAGACACCGTTCCAGTTATGCATGCTGTTCTCCCATCTGCGATAGGGTACAGCCGATGTAAAATAAGGAATAAATACTCTTCTTTCCACATTTTCCATGATCAGGCTTTTGGTCTCACATGACAGAACATCTTCCAGATTTTCTGCTAAGTCCGACAGAGTCTGCGCCGTTTCCGCCGCAAAAAGATCCACTGTAACAGCCCATTCTTTTTCCTTCCGGTTCACATGAGGCGGCAGCGCCCAGCATTCCTCGTTACATACTTCCCGTATCACCGAATCAAGCTTCCCCACAATATGCTGCTCTACGCTTCCGTTTTCTTCCCTCTGCGCCAATGCCTCCAGACCGAATACAGCCAGAAATTTTCTCCGGCGAAAATATACTTTTTCATACGAGAGCCTGTTTCCGGTGGTTTCGTACAATCCAAAGAGTTCTTCCGTTACAGGCGGTATTTCCTCTGAAAACATGGAAACTGCCGCCTCCTTTACCTGCCCACGGAATTTTTCTGCAAAACAGGTCAGTTTCTTTGTAAGTTCCATCTTTTTTCTCCCTTCCTCCGAACCGGCTTTTCCATGCAATCGTTTCTTATTATTTTCCGAAAGGCAATTCTCATTACTTCTGTTCCTTTAAATGTTGCAGATTGGTACGATAATCGCTCGGCGAGACCTTATAAAGACGACGGAATGCTTTATAGAAGGTATTCTCGGATCCGAACCCGCTTTCCAATGCAATCACACGGATCGGAATCGTCGGATCCTCCAGCAAAATTCTGGCCTTTTGAATCCGCAGCTGCTCCAGGTATTCCGAAAATCCGATATTCAGATAAGACTTTATCATACGGGCAATGGTCTTATCGGAGATTCCGAAAGCCTCCACCAACGATATCATATAAAAATCCGGATCATCAAAATGCTCCTCTATATAGGTCACAATCTGCTTTGACAATTCGTTTTTGCTGTTATTTTTGATCTGCCGGGAAACGGCACATAGCTTTCTGACACAGGAAAGCATCTTCTGTTCCATGTCCGGTACGTTGTCACTATATTCCATCTTATCCACACGCACTTCGCTGCGCAGTCTGGATGCAATATTATTTAACAATGCGGCCTGCATATAGAACAATTGCTCAATCATGGAATAGGTTGGTGAAACGCTTACCTGATACCACTGCCTGCTGACCAGTTTTGCGGCTTCTGCCTCATTCCCGGCCAAAATCAGATCCGTCAGCTTCACATTCTCCAACAAATCGATATCGCAACTGCCATCTCCCGCTTCCTTTTCCACCTGTTCCTGGAAAATCAGCTTTTGACTGCTTAAATATTTCATACTGTACCGCTGTGCATGATACACTTCATTCAGCTTTTCATAAGAGAACAAGGATTCACTAACTGCAAGAATTACGTCACACCCGAAATTTTGCTCCGCCCGATCGATAAAATGCTGCATCCTTTCCTGCAGATTTTCCTCTCCCGTCCCCTCCGGTCTGATCAGGACAAACAGATTGGGATGAACTTTGGAAAAAAAGGAAAAACCAATCCCCTGTTGTGCAAACAACTGACGGATTTCCTCCGAAGGAATTTCCCATTCCGTATGGGTCAGCTGCAGCACAAATAAACGGAACGGAATTCCGGAACTCGGCTCCTTCTCCAGAAACTCCGTAAGGCGATCCTCTTCCAGACCGTTCAAAATCAGCTCTCGCAACATCCAGTGATCCATTTCCTCACTTAATTTTTTATATCGCTTCTGATGCTGCAGCCCGTTTTCCCCGATTTCCGTAATAGAGCGTTCAATATATTCATATTCTGATTTTTTCTCTGCACCGGAGTTTTCCGTATATTGATCCAGAATCGAAAGAATTTTTCCGATGGGTTTAAAATTACGCCAGGCGAGCAGTATGGAAATCACGAGTGCTGCAATCAGGAATAAAATCAGATAAACAACAGCAATCTGAATCATCCCCTTCATCTGCATCCGGAAATAACTCTTCGGAATCTCTACCGTGATCGAAACGGGACTCTGACTGCTGCGGATCTCAAAAAGACTGCTCTTTTCCGCCGGCTGTGTACGGCTGGCGTACAGAATCTCATTGGTTGTATGATCTTGTATCGTAACACCGGCAATTTCTCTTAAATCGGTAAGTCCCGTCAGCTCATAGATCCGGTCAATCGGCAGGATCGCCAGAAACATGGCATTTTCCCGATTGCCTGCACTCACATACGTATGCACATAGGGAAGGCCCTCTATGGTTTCCGCTGCATTATAAAAAGTATCCGCCCGGAGAAACCGGTACGAATAATCTGTCTTGGCCAGATCCGTCAGCCACATTTTCTGGTTTTCATACCGGACAGAACGATAGAGCAGACTTCCCTCCTTATCGGCATCCAGGTACACCGTTTTGGGTGTAATGACAATTCCGTTGGAAAAGTAACAAAGAGGACTTTTAAAGAAAGTGTAGGAACCTGTCAGATCCGCAAAATAATTACGGAACTCCAGTATCCGATAATAGTCACTGGTCTTATCCGTTCCCTTCATGGAACGGACATAGGAATAACTCACATTGCTCCGCAGCCTGAAAATAGCATTGCCGATGGAAGAAATTTCATCGTCGATCAGGCTGCTCCCCCGGACAATTTCCCGGTAAGTGCGCTCCTCTTCATTTTTTTCCAAAATCCGAAACGCTTCGAAAAAAACCGGAACCATCAATACAAAAACCGCCGCTGCAAAGAATAAATAATTCTGCAGAAAATGCATCAAAGAATTTCTCTTATAAAAAAGCCTTTTCACCTGCGCTACCCCTTTATGGAACCAATCATAACACCTTTCACGAAATGCTTCTGTACAAACGGGTAAATAATCATAACCGGAAGCATTGCTACAACAATCAGGGAATATTTCAACAATTCCGCAAGACCTTCCTTTGCCGCTGCCGCATCATCCACAATGACCATGCTGGCATCCACTTTATTGCTGATTAAGATATCCCGCAAAAACAGCTGAAGCGGATAGAGTTTCTGATCTGACAGGTACATAAATGCATTAAAATACGAATTCCAATGTGAAATTGCATAATACAGCGTAATTACGGCAATAACCGAGCCGGATAAGGGAAGCACCATATTAAAAAAATATTGAACATCATTACATCCGTCAATTTTGGCGGCTTCCAGCATCTCATTCGGTATGCTGTTTTTGATAAAAGTCCGCGTAATAATCATATTATTGACGGAAATAGCCCCCGGAATCAGCATACTCCATACGGTATTCAGCATATGCAGATTCTTAATTACCAGATAGGTGGGAATCATGCCCCCGCTGAAAATCATGGTAAAGGTAAAAATCAGCATAATCGGTCCCTGCCCCGGTAAATCGCTTCGGGACAGCGCGTACGCCGCCATCAGCGTCATCACCACATTGATACAGGTTCCGGCCACCATGTAAAAAAGAGAGTTCCGATAACCGATCAGCACCTGACTGTTTTTAAAAATGGCACGATAACCGTCAAGACCGAATTCCACGGGAAACAGCCACACCTTTCCCGACATCACTGCGGAAGCAGAAGAAAAGGAACTGGATAATACATAGATTAACGGATACGCCACAAGGATTCCGAGAATACTTAAGATCGCAATCAGCAGAATCTCAAATTTTCTGTCGGATGTCTTACGCTTCGCTTTTTTTAATCTGCTCATAAGATATTTCAATGCTCCTTTCCTACCAAAGACTTGTGTCGCTGAATTTTCTGGAAATCTGGTTTACCAGCAGGATCAGGACAAAATTAATGACGGAATTAAACATACCTACTGCCGTGGAATACGAGAAGTTTGCATTGCCGCCGAACGCCATTTTATAAACATATGTAGTAATCACTTCACTATAGCTTAAATTCAACGAATTCTGCATCAGATATACTTTTTCAAAACCGATGTTCATAACCCTTCCGCAATCCAGAATCAGCATAATAATCGCTGTTGGAAGAATGGCCGGAATATCTACATACAAAACTCTCTGAAACCGTGTCGCTCCGTCAATCTGCGCCGCCTCGTGCAGTTCCTGGTCACAGCCTGCCAGCGCTGCCATATAGATAATGGAACTCCATCCCATATTCTGCCACACACCTGTCCAAACGTAAAGATGAGGAAATGCCGAAGGAATTCCCAGGATATCCACTGCCCTTTGTCCGCTCAGCGCTTGTACGGCATTGCCATACAAACCGATAATCGGATTGAGCATCTGATTGACCATTCCTACCAAAACGACCGTAGAAACAAAATGCGGAATATAGGTAATGGTCTGAATCACTTTTTTTACTCCCGTATGCTGCAGACAGTTCAAAGACAACGCCAGAATCAACGGAATAAGGGAATTAACTACAAGGGAATATAGGCTGATCCGCAAAGTATTGACCAGAATTCTCTTAAAGTTATAATCATGAAAAAACTTATTAAAATACTTCAGTCCAACCCAGGGACTTCCCAACATTTCTTTTGATATGGAATAATCCTTAAAGGCAATCTGAAGTCCGAACATGGGGATATATTTAAAAATAATCAGATACAGCATCGGCAGAAGGAGAAAGAGATATAATTGTCTTGCTTTATAAATTCTCTTTCCGAGACTTATTCCCTTTCCGGGATAACATTCTGTCCTTTGAGAGCAAGCAGTTTTTTTCAATGCTGCGGTCCTCCTCTCGTTTTCATTCTTAAGATTTCTCACTACGGTCAAAGGATAAGGCTGCAACCGCCAATACGTCGCAGCCCCTTTCCTTAAGACCTCATTCTTCAGTTTCTGTCATAAGCAGCCTGGGTAATTTCCAAATATCTGGACAAACCTATATTTTCCAATTCCTGCAGATAGCTGTCCCATTCTTTATCCACATCCGCCGCTCCGGTACACCAAAGAGCAATCTTTTCACGAACGTAGGAATTTAAGCTGTTGGCAATTTCCGTAGCCTCTTTTTCCTCTTCCATTGTGTAAGCGAATTTCGTAAGAATTTCCTCGGGCTTTACAGCTTCATAACTGCCGAGTTTGTAGGCCAGTTCATAATTATCCGTACCTTCTTTCATGATGGCTGCAAAATATCCTGCGGCAACCTCGCCCGTCCGGAAGGAAGGTGTCTTATTCTGCCAGTTGGAATTCTGCTGGGTATTCCATACACCGTCATGTTCATAAATGTATGCCGGATATCCCATAAATGTATTGGAAAAATCCATGTCCGCATACTTCGGGTCATTTTTAATATTTTCTACATAATCCCAGTTATCGTTCTCCTTACCCCAACGGCTGGTGATGGTAAAATCTTCTCTTCCCATCAAATCCAACAGACGGAATGCCGCTTCTGGATTTTCACAGTTTTTGCTGATATAACCCATATTGTTGGGAAGATCTGCCAGATAAGAAGTTGTGCAGACACCTTCCGGGCCTGTTAACGGCTCTAACAGAATCCAGTTTCCTTTGGAAGCATGACCAGATTTGATAAAGGACGTAGTTAAGAAGCTGAATACTCCCACCACCTGGTCTCCTTCCGCATTCATAATCGTTTTGAAAGTGTCATCATCCTGTGAGAAAGATACCGGATCAAACAATTTTTCCTCACACAAACTGCGGATATATTTAATGCCTTCCTTCCATTCATCCGTCACATACGATACGGAAAGTTTATGATTTTCCGAATTCAGGAAATTCTTACGGGAGTTGGTCCGTACAAACGCATTCATCATGGTTTCCCAGAACCAGCTTCCGGTTCCTGCAGCCTTGGTAATATCGCTTCCCAGCGCAGGAATTTCGTCTGCCTTGCCGTTTCCGTTAGGATCCTGTGTTTTGAAAGCTTCCAACATCTTCTTAAAATCTTCCGTAGTCTTCGGCACTTCCAGATTCAGCTTATCCAGCCAGGGTTTGTATACCCAGATTCTGCTGTAACAGGGATTGGTAATAGACTCCGTATACTGGGGCACCGTATAAATATGTCCGTCAGATGACTTGATGTTGTTCAAAACATCAATATTTTCCGTATCCAGAACTCTCTGAAAACCTTCCGCAAAGTAATAGGAAGAATTTGCATAATACTCATCCAGCGGAAGAAACATACCTTCCTGACCGTATTCCGACACTTCGCTGTCTGTCAGATTCATCATCAGTATATCCGGCAGTTCATCTCCTCCTGCGGAACAAATCATACTTAATTTCTGCTTGTAATCCTGGGATGGGAAATAGTAAAATTCCAGTTCTACATTGGCTTCCTCTTCCAGCATCTGCGTATACCAGTTGGTATCGTAATTCTCTACATTGGTATTCTGTACGACACCTACCGTCAGCTTCACCTTATCCTTACAGATCGGCTCCACTCCCGGTTCACTTAAGTTCGGGTCATGGGAAAAATCCGATGCCTGATCCTGTTTTTGCGTTTCGGATGTACTTTCTGCTGCAACTGACTCTTTGCTTACCGACGGTTCGGATGACCCATCCGCCTCTTTTTTTCCGCAGCCGGCCAGCATACTTCCTGTCAGAACGGCTATCATTCCGAATGCGGCCATGCGCTTTAATCCCTTTGTTCTCATACAGGTAACCTCCCTATGGTCTTTTTCCTTATTTCTTTTCGTTATTCTGTACCAGATGCGCACCTGATAGCAATGATTATATGTAAATTTTTCTGATTTTTCAACATGAAACTTCCGACACGGGATGATAAATCTATCAATTTTGCCGTAAAAATTCTATTTTGCAGGTGTTAATTCCAGCAAAGAGACCGCATTTGCAGGCAATACCAGATCCATCTGCCATTTGCCGTTCAGCGTCCGGATCTCTTCCGGATACCAGCTTCTAAGTCTTCCTGCCTCTAAGATTTCCTCCCGCTCTATCTGACTGCTGTGCGGTTTACTGCCCCTTTCTTTCCATGCCGTATAAGAATTTGCATTTTCGTGATCCAGCCGATAATGGCAAATCCGGTAATTTCCGTATAGTTCTTCCACTTCCAAACGGATATGCCTTGCAGATACCGTTTTCTTCTGATCCGGGTGAAACCGGTACACCATTATTGCAATTCTTCCATCGTCTACTGCGGTGGGAAAGACCCCGATTTCCGATTCCGGATCAAAACCATGCCCGGATAATAACCGATCTCCCAGTTTTGCCGCCATCACATAGGCATTATAAATAGGTTTTGGGAATCCGCTTAAGGTAAAGAAACTCCGGTATCCATGAAAATCTTTTTCCAGGTTATGCTGTCCGGACAGACAGATCATCTGTTTGGAAACCGGTGCTTTTCTTTCCGTATAAGTATGAATCAAATGGGCATAAGCCGATGCAAAAAGCTCCGTATTGCGGAATTCCAGAGACGGACACTGCGAAGCGTTGGTAAAACCCTCCGTAGAAAGCCCCCATTCATCCACAATCATCTCAAGGTCTGTAAATCCGCAGTTCTGTGCCAGTTTTTTTAACTCCACAACCCGTTTATAGGTATTTTCCACTCCAACAAGTTCTCCCTTTTCCAGATTTGCCGGAAACGTTCCGTAAGTATGAACCGACAAAAAGTCGAGCCGACTGTCGAGTCGGCTTTTACCGCGCACATGGGTTAAAAACCCCCGGATAAATTCATTGGACAGTGCCGCGGAAGGACCGCCGATTTTCACTGCACGACAGGCACTTGTTACTCCTTTTGCAAAGTGATCGTACAGTTTGCAATATTCTTTTATCACTTTCTCCATCCCATCTGCCCGGTCGGTATCTGACATAAAATATACCGGGAAATCCGGTTCGTTCCAGCAATGAAAATACCACTGCCTAAGGTTCTCTTCTCCGTACCGCTCAAGCAGATGCTGCGTGTAGACGCGGCAGACTTCCTCCCATTCTCCATAATCCGCAGGCTGGGACGTATTGATCCTTTTCCCTTTATACCTTGCAAGTGCGGACATGCATTCCGGTTTCGCGGCAATGGCCGTGGGAAGAAAATTAAAGCAGATCAACAGCCGGAATCCCTTTTCCACCAGATAGTCCAGCCTTCTGTCCGTCTCTTCAAATCGGTAGGTCAGCTTTCCGTGAGCATCTCTTCCCACCACATCTTCCAGCATGGCATAAATCCGGATATAGTCTGCCGCATGATCACGGCTGACCTGATCCAGAATCCGTCTTCCCCAGTCATCCCCAATTGCATCCGTGGGATGGAAATGAATGTTATTCCAGAAATTGTGAATTTTCTCCTCAAAACAGTTTCCTCTGATTTTCCATACTTTTTGTCCGTTGTCTTTTTCGTTGTCCATTGTATTCCTCCCTATTTTTTGTGACAGTTCAAATTCGCCATTCGCAAAATTTTTCATATGCTTCGCAGTTATTTTCGCTCAGGAACAAATTGCTGTGTGAAAAATGTATTCTAAGTACAGTATATCCGCCCCTCCCACACAAGGCAACCTGATATATCCGAACGATACGGAAATTCCTCCTATCCGGTGCACCATAACTTCTCGGAATCTTCAACCCTTATTTTTCACAGGGTAAAATAAGCATGAAAAAAGACAAAGCCGAAGCTCTGTCCTTCATCCGGTAACAATATAATTTGCAAAGCACATCCAAAATGATATTCGTATCAATTAGTAACCTCTTAAGACACCAAGCAACGAATCCGTCAAAAACGAAACGCTTTTTTCGTGAGAAGCCGACCGAGCAATCTCTTTTCCGTTCTTCATAACGGTTATCTCTCCGCCGGGCACTTCTACAATTTGTTCTCCATTCACCTGCAGCCAGGCACTTTGCACAGATGGATTGTAAACACACCTGCCATCCGCGGAAAAGCACAAACGATTTAAAACTTCCATATAGTCAATAATCTCTATATTGGTTGCATACCATATATCATCATGACCACTCATTAATTTGCAGAAATCCTCAATGATTTCCCAATTATTGCCTTCTGCAAATTCAAAACTATGTCCCCATACATACATCAGCTTTAAATGCCAGCTCTTTTGATCCTCTATGAGCCATTTTCCTCTTTCCATAAGATCCGGTGCACTATGATGACAGGTCGGATACCATTCCATCGGATCATCCGGCAAAGCATAGGGATTTCTGCCTTGCGGTGACGATTCTGCCACCCGTCCGTAGGCAATTCCTAATTGCTTCAATAATACTTTAATTTCCGTATTATAGGAACCATTCGGATAAGCGTGTCCTCTTACCAGATTTCCCGTAACAGCCTCTAATTCTTCCCGATCCCTTAAGATGTCTTTTGCCGCTTCTGCCAAGGGGCATCTTGCTATAGTAGAATGCGTATAACCATGGGTTGCCACCTCATGCCCTTTATAGAGCTCCGGAATTCTTTCCTTGGGCACCCGTTTGTGTCCCCTGTAAGTTTCTTCAAACATACCGGAATTTAAATTAAAGGTTCCTTTTATGCCATATTGATTAAAGATGGCCACAAGTTTTTCATCTTCTGTATAACCATCATCGTAACTCATAGTTAATGCTTTGAACCTGCCGCCCGGAAAACACTTATATATTTTCATCTCTTTTTTCTCCCCATATCAATTACATTGATTATACCTTTTTGGGGTAATAAAGTCAATTTCTGAAATAAAAAGAGGAACGCTGGACTGTTACTAATTTCTTTTGAACATCACTTTATTCTCGTATTCCTTGAGATCATCAAGCCATTCTTCATTCACTGCAACACCTTTTGTCAAACAATAATAATCCCACACCGCATTTGATGGCATATCTCTGAACTCATCAATTAATGCAAGGCGGCGTGTATAATCCTTTTTATCTTCAGCGTCCTTAATCATTTCCGTCGGTTCGAGCATTGCAGCCAAAAGCGCCTTTTTAACCGCCCTCGTGCCGATTGTCCATGCAGCTATTCGGTTAATTGACGCATCAAAATAGTCGGTTCCTATAAATGCCTTGTCCAGAACTCCGCACCGTACTATCTCCCGCAACATATTATTTGTCTTTTCATCGTTAATAACAACATGATCGCTGTCCCAGCGTATTCCGCGTGTAATATGTGCCATAAATCTGTCTGAGAACAACATAACAGACGATATTTTATCTGCTACATTCTCTTCACAATGGAAGTGTCCCAGATCGAGGTTCATAATGGTATTGCCTATTCCGTTTGCCCTTGCATAACCGTGATAAGAAAGATAAAAATCACTTGAACCGACCGTATATTCCTCAACTCCGATACCGAAAAGCTTAGGTTCAAGAGCGTCATAAACATAGTCAGTTGATATCTTCTTTTTTGACAATATCTCATCAAACGATTCTTTCATTAACCGACGATACTTCATTCGATCTGCCGGAATATCCTTCATTCCGTCCTGAACCCACGTATTAAAAACACAAACACTGTTGAGTTCCTTGCCTATGTACTCGGCAATCTCTCTCACCGCCTGCATATGCCTTACCCAAAACAAACGGATATCCTTATTGGGATTTGAAATCGTCAAGCCGTCCTCGGCATATTTATGTGAAAAAGTTGTTGCATTCATATCAAGTCCGACTTTGTGTGCCTTCGCCCATTCAACCCAACCTTTAAAATGCCGCGGTGCATATCCGTCTCTGTCAATATCCTTTTCATAATTTTCACCGTAGCTTGAATGAAGATTGACTTTAACCGCACCCGGAATATAGGATATACACTTTTCTAAATCCATTCTGTATTCTTCGGGGTTTCTTGGTCTGCCCGGATAATTACCCGTCACCATCAAACCACCACTTGCACCGGCTCCGGCATTTTCAAAACCGACAATATCATCTCCTTGCCAACAGGGAATGGATATCGGAATCTGATCAAACTTTTTCAGTACTTTATCCACATCGACTCCGTATTCAAGGTACCGTTCTTTTGCGTTTTGAAATGAACTTAATATTCTTTTTTCATTCTGCATAATTTTTCCTCTTTTCTATTATAACATTTTAAAATTTTAAATCATCAAATGAAATATTTTTGCCGACTAATCCGACATATGCACCGTTCTCAGCCTCCTGAGTGTCCTTGTGCGCCATAAGCCACTTATTAACAGCTAAACACATCTTATCCTCTGTCGACTCCGGCTCTGTTTTTTTATCAAAGCTTTCATTGGTTCCCTTGGGCAAAACGCAAATAACCCGATATGCGTCATTCCTTACGTTAAATGGCGCATAATGCAATGTTGTGCCATAAAGTTCAACACCGCTGCCCCCCGGGACCAAAAAAGCCTTACAATTTTCTGTATCATATGTACCGTTCGTTATATCTTTTTCCTTTCCGAGTATCAGTATAATATCATCCGCAGGAATATTAAACTCACTGCTTTTATGATATTCAAGACAATTCATTTTTCTGTTGTCTCCATTGACATATCCGATCTGTATGGGATAACCTCCAAATCCTCTGTTTTTTAATTCATCAGCGACCCCGCATCTCTCAAGTCTTTTATCTGATGCGACATAGATTATTCCACTTTTCGGTTTTTCCGTCGATGCCAGTTCCCGAAACAATTCCGAAAAATCATAATTCTCCAAAATCCGTCCGTATTCGCAAAATTCCTTATCCGTTATACTATAAATTCTCATTTGAATTCACTCCTGCTTTTATACTTTAATAATTCAGTTCGAATATTTCTCCGTTTTTCAAATCGTACCTATCATTATTTAAGATAAGTGTTCCGTCTATGCCGTTCGGTTTCACACAAATCATATTTCGTGTCACTCTTACAAATATCTCACCGCACGACAACGGAACGGTTCCCTCTATTTTCCCGAATGTACCCAAATACGGTTTTACTTCAAATCCGCCGTCAATTTCGGATACACCCAGAAAGTACCTGCCAAACAAATAGATCGGAAACGCTCCCCACGCATGGCACAATGATTTTGCATATTTGTCACCATACATTCCAAAGCGTTCTGTTCCCGTAACGTTCGGGTCAAATTGCTCCCAGATCGTTGTTGCGCCGCCTTCCGTCATTGCCAGCCAATATGACCTTATCGTTTTTTCGATAAAATCATAATTTCCGATCCTGCCCATAGCATCAAGCTCAAATCCTCTGTAAAATGGTGTTGTTAATTTGTCTATTATATCATTCAATATCACATTTTCCGTTATCAGATCTCTTTGATGTTCGGACGCAATATCAAATAACATCGAAAGGATATTTGCGTGACGCGAAACATGCTCTCTTCCCGATTCATAACAATCGATAAATGCCCCCCTTTCTTCACGCCAAAAAAACTTTGTTACCTTTTCCGTCATTTCATTTGCCAGACATTCATACGATACATTGTCAATACCGAGAACCTTTGAAAGCCCATCCATTGCCCTTAATGCGGCTATATATAACATTTGTTCTGCACATACTGCCCCGTTTTTATCTATATTCGCCCAATCTATAAAAATCCAATCGTTATATTTGCCGATAATGAATCCATCCTCATTGGTTCGGGTTTGTCTACAAAATTCCATTAATGATATTGCTCTCGGATATATGAATTTAATAAAATCCGTATCCTTATAAGTCTGGTAATACTCATATAATGCTACTACCCAATAAAAGCTAAAGTCAGTAATGGTATTTATATGCTCGTTAAACGGTTCTTTGCCTCGCAACCCTATCAAACTTCTGCGTATAATTTCCTTATCATGAAAGAGATATTTATATGCCTTCATTGCCTGATAAAAATCGCCTGCCCAAAGCCAGCGGTCACGCTTAACCGCCTCAGTCATAACTTCCCGTGTATTAAGATGCAGGGTATATGCGCAAACATTCCACACCTTATTTATACCCGCATCATCACATTTAAAACTTCCCTTATATTCAAGCGGCAGGTATTCCAAGTCCATAGATATCTCTGCCTTTTCGGTTCCGGTCAGGTACACATATCGAAATCCTCTCTGACGCAGTTTGTATGTATCAAGTCCGCTTATGTCCTCAAACAAAATAGAATACTCGGTATCGAGTGCTTCCTCTGAAGATTCACCGTAACTCACATGAATCTTATCCTCAGAGCATACTCTGCTTATGTTAAGGTATCCGAATACTTCTCTCCCGAAGTCATATAACCATCCGCCGTTTTGATGCGTAACCGATATCGGCTTTTTTCTCTCATAGGAGAACTTAAAAATTTCAGGATTGCTATCCGGTGTATTATAATGCCTTTCATACCCAACAGGAATTTTTTCGCATTTCTCGTTAAGTGTGTACCAGTTGCCGTTTGTCGCCATTACAGTGCTTTGAACAAATGCAGCCGGAAGTCCCTTTACATTACACACGCATATTTTTATTGTATGCCGACCTTTTGTAATTTCTATTTTTTTATCTGACGGATGCCTCTTTCCGTCAATAATCCAATATCCGAATCCATTCAGAAAAAGTGTGGCACAACCATCCTGTTTGACATTAACATCTGCATATATTTGCACATTTTGGTCTACGCTGTAATATTTAAAGAATGCCGGATAATCTGCACCATATTCCTGACGGCGCGAATTAACCAAATTACAATGAAATATCTCATAGTCGCCGTAATTCCAGATCCAATAGCTCTCCATTTTCTCTTCTTGTATGATGTTGTTAGAAGCAAACACAACATACTTCCTTTCTTTTTCTGTTTCGTGGTTTAATACATTCAGATACTGTGACTTTTGATTTTTTCCTGCGGCTTTGACTGCTCAACAGGAGTGTATTGCCATCTCTTTTATCTGAATTGTTTATTAGCTGGATGTTGCCGGAGTGCTTGCTCTGAGTACTTATTTCTATCAAGTCTACGATGATAACTGTTGGTGGATATCACGGTATCAGACTTTATGAAAGGGAGGTACAACCTCATGATTTATGTCGGCATTGATATTGCCAAACTCAACCCTTTCGCCGCTGCGATTTCTTCCGATGGCGAGATACTCATTGAGCCGTTTCAATTCTCAAACGACTATGATGGCTTCTATCTGCTGCTCTCTCATCTGGCACCACTTGACCAGAACAGCATCATCATAGGTATTGAATCTACGGCACACTACGGTGACAACCTTGTTCGGTTTCTTATCAGCAAGGATTTTAAAGTGTGTGTTCTCAACCCTATTCAGACTTCGTCTATGCGCAAAAATAATGTTCGTAAGACGAAGACTGATAAAGTCGACACGTTTGTGATTGCTAAAACCCTTATGATGCAGGATTCTCTTCGGTTTATGTCCTTAGAGGATCTGGATTACATCGAGCTCAAAGAGCTCGGTAGATTCCGCCAGAAGCTTGTCAAGCAACGTACCCGCTTAAAAATTCAGCTGACTTCTTATGTAGACCAGGTATTTCCTGAACTACAATACTTCTTTAAATCTGGCCTGCATCAGAATTCTGTCTACACCCTCCTCAAGGAGACCCCGACACCAAACGCCATTGCTTCTATGCATCTGACCCATCTTGCTCACATCCTCGAAGTTGCTTCCCATGGCCATTTCGATAAGCAAAAAGCAAGAGATTTAAGAGTTCTTGCACAGAAGTCTGTCGGTGTCAGCGACAGTTCTCTATCTATTCAGATAACTCATGCCATTGAACAGATTGAGTTACTGGATAGCCAGTTACTTCATACAGAGCTTGAAATGGCAAATCTTGTCACCTGCCTGCACTCTGTACTTATGACCATTCCCGGAATTGGCTTCGTGAATGGTGGAATGATTCTTGGCGAGATTGGTGATATACACCGTTTCTCTGCGCCCAAGAAGCTGCTTGCATTCGCCGATTTGGATCCGACTGTTTACCAGTCCGGAAACTTTCAGGCTCGTAGAACACGTATGTCCAAAAGAGGCTCTAAAGTACTACGCTATGCCCTCATGAATGCAGCTCACAATGTTGTAAAAAACAATACCACTTTCAAGGCTTATTATGATGCCAAGAGAGCGGAAGGCCGGTCTCACTACAATGCCCTCGGGCACTGCGCCGGTAAACTTGTCAGAGTCATTTGGAAGATGCTTACTGACGAAGTAGAATTTAACCTTAAATAAGAGGTCTGTATACCATCATCGCTAGATTTTGAAAAAGGGCTTTTCGGGAGCTTTGTTAAAGTTACCCTTCTTTCTGCCTAATTTATACTTGACTTTTCATAGCTGGTCTCCTTTACTTGCTTTCTATAAGCTCTCCAAAAATCCTTTTATCCTCTCTGCAATTTTACGATAGCCTGTGTCATTCGGATGCAACCCATCAGGACAGAACAATTCCTTATGTACCTTAATATTAGGATTTATTCCAAGACTTGAATATAAATCCAATATGGGAAGGGAATAATACTCCGCCGTCTTTCTTATCATTTCAATATAGGCATATAGCGGAAGTCCGTCCGAAGCATTCGGTTTTTCTTCATTTTCTCTGTGCATAGGTGTAAGAAAAACAATCTCGGCCGTTGGAAACTTTTCCATAAGCCCCTTCATCAAAAAATGTAACGCACCGCAGAATGTATCAGGCGTATCATCTTCAAATTTACCGAATGGCGCATCACCGTGATCATAATCATTTGTTCCTCCGAACACGACTATGATATCAGCATCCTCCATCTTGTCATATCTCTCGCAAAACGAGTTTGTATCCCATTCAACCGTTTGGGGATTTATCTTTTGCTGCCTTGCGATTCTTGTTCCGCTTATACCGTAATTCCGCACCTCCTTTATTTCGGCTATTTCTGAAAAGACATCGCTATACCTTTTATCCTGTGCCGACGCACCGTAACCTTCTGTTATGCTGTCGCCCAAAAAATTAATTGTTTTATTCTTTAAATCCATTTCGTTTCTCCTCCGAATATTATAATATGTTTTATCATTGATATCTTCAGGCAAAGTAATACATCAGCATCTCTTTGCGCATGGTTTCATCTGCTTCTACGTAAAATTTCCTGAATTTCACATCAGGTACATTACCTGCATATACCGCATACAAATGATCCGTAATCACTTCCTGTCTGCAGGTAGGCCTTAAATCATGATAGTTTCTCGTCCAATCGGTTTTGGTCTCCAGCCTTAAGCTGACATTTTCAAAGGTAATGTTTTGTATCTTTTCCTTCGTATCTGCGTAAAGCAAAATACCATTTTCGCTGCAGCAGTTGATATTGGTAAAGCGGACATTTTTAATATGCCCCAGTATGGTGCTTTCTTTTCTGGGCAGCGCGGTAACGGCAATAGGCTCTGCGCCTCCCCACCAATGTTCTTTGGAAAAATGTCTGGTATCAATCTGGATATCGGAAAACAATACATTTTCGATACAACCTCCATCCCGCAGCTGCAGGGAAATGCCACGGTTTGTTTTGCTGATAATACAATTCTGAACCGTGATATTCCGAAACAATGCCGCACTCTCCGTACCGATTTTAATCGCTGCGCTGGTAGATGTAAGTGTGCAATTGGCAATGACAATATTCTCACAATTTCCATACTCCATGGCGCTTTCCGTATTTTTCAGCACGATACAATCATCCGCAGATTGAATATGGCAATTGACAATGCGCACATTCTGACAGTGATCCGGGTCAATACCATCGCTGCTGCCCATGCGCAGGTTATTAAGAATACGTATTCCGTCAATCAGCACATCCTGACAACCAACCATATGTACTGTCCAGAAAGCACTGTTTGTCAGGGTTACCTGCTCTATACTCAGATGGGAAACCTTTTCCAGGAAAAGCAGCGGCATGCGCGGGTAAAAAGCACCGTCAATATGCCATGGCGTCACTTTTCCGTAAAAAATTTCTTCATTGCCGTCAATCTTCCCGTAGCCGGAAATCGATACGGCCTCACAATCCTTTGCGTAAATAAAATAATACGCCGGTCTGCCGTTGTAATCGCTGTTGGCATAGGATGGTCCTGCATTCTCCTTTTCCATTGCCGCCTCGTCCTTTGCAAACAGTCTGAAATCTTCCAAATCGTCTCCGGCCTTCAGTACGGCACCCATTTCCAGATGAAGCTCCACGCAGGATCTTAAAACAATGCTTCCGGAACGGTAAATTCTTCCCCCAGGGATTAACACCCGTCCGCCGCCTTGTTCGTGACAGGCATCGATTGCTTTTTGTATCGCAAGGGTATCCTTTGTGATTCCGTCGCCGACCGCACCATAATCTAATATGTTATGTACCATCGTTGTATTTTTTCTCCATTCCGCAAGCACTGAAGCAATATAAAAATTCAGACCTGCCGTTGCAATCGAAACTATCTGTGACATTTACAGCACAAATAGCCGTATGATACAGACTATAACAATGACACCCCCTTTTTACAATTGGCAAAAACAGACACCCTTTTTTGCAAGCCGTATTCGCTCTGAATTCCGGCATGTATCAAAAAAGGATGTCCGATTTTCCCTTGTTAAAGCCAACCGAATCTTCCCAGGATCCAGTACCCCAGTCCCAGCACAAAGCTGGAAAAAATTCCGTACAAAATCACCGGCCCGGCAATGGTAAAAATCTTGCAGCCGATTCCGAATACCTGACCTTCCTTTTTGTATTCAATGGCCGGGGCCGCCACGGAATTGGCAAAGCCGGTAATGGGCACCAAAGCCCCGGCACCTCCCCATTTCACGATTTTCGGGTAAATGTTAAAACCGGTGAGCAATACGGAGAGAAAAATCAAAATCAAAGAGCACCAGCTTCCCGCTGTTTTGGAATCCAGTCCCCATTCCTTTCCGTAATGCAGAATCACCTGCCCGATATCGCAAATGATCCCCCCTGTGAGAAACGCTTTCAGCATCTGCAGCCACAGATTGTGCGTAGGTGTGACTTCCTTTACATATTTTTCATATTCCTTCTGTTCCTGTTTTGTCGGTTCCATACTTTTTCCTTTCTGTCGTAGTTTTTTATTCATGCTAATCCTCACTTCTGAGCGACTTTGTCGCGAAGAGGCGAAGAGAAATTCGCGTAGGCGATTTCTCTTCTGCCATAAAAGCAATTTGTTTTCGTTCAGAAACAAATTGCCGTGTGAAAAATCAGCGTTTCATCGTGATTTTTCACATTAAAAGGCGTTTTCGTGCGGTTGAATCGGTTATTGCTGCTGTTTGGCTCTTTCTTCAAACAGTCCTGTGCAGTTCATTGATAAAGTAAAACAAAGATCCGGTAAGTTTTCCGGCTGCCATGGATAGAATCGCCAGTCCGATTCCGTGGCGGAAGGAAATTCTTCTTGCAAAAATCGGAATACTATCTAGCATTTCCGCAATGGCTAACGCCAGACAGCCTACGAACATACCGCTGAAAAGTCCGAAAACCGCCAGCACCGCCTGTCCAAGCGTTGTGAAGAGTGAAATCGCATCCGGAAAGGCTGACTGCCAGAATGCTCCGAAAGCACAGTACTCCCGAAAAACGCTTAAGATACAGCCGACTATGGTTCCGGATACTACCATATTTTCATATAGGATAATATGACCTGCCGTATGCGTTTTCCCGGCAAACCGGGGAATCAGTCCGACAGCTACCAAAACCGTAAAAACGCCGGCTGCAGCCAGAAGCCCAAAACTTAAGCTGCAGCATATCAAAAGTACATAAGCAACGATTGCCTTCATTTCGAAACATCCATTTCCTTTCCTTCTCTGGATGCGGTCTCAATCAGCGTCATATCCACATCCTTTTCATAATTTTTCATAGCTACTTCAATCGGGGTCGGATCCTTGGTCAGCTTTCGCTTGCCCACGTGGTTAAAGAAGATAAGAATTCCGGCAGCAAGCCCTATGGAATAGGTAATCTCCAGAATGTTCAATCCACCCGGTTCCCGGTTCATAAAAAGGCGGTAAATTTCTTCAAATACTTCATTGATACCGATATCATTGTGATAAGCCATAATCGTAAATGCCGTTCCGAAAAAACTGACCAGGCACACAAAGGCAGCCTTTAGCCACTGCAGCCTCATTCCGTTTTTTTTCACCTGCACCCATTCCAAAAGCACATCCGCTTCCCCAATCACTTCCACACTGATTTCCGGACAACACTCTTCCATTTTTGCAATCAAATCCAGCACGCTGATCACACAGCGCCCGGGGCCTTCTTTGGAAAAGTGCCACACCTTCAAAGCTTTCAGGCGGGCGCTTACGTTTCTGTCCGCGCAGCGAAGACTCCCTAAATCCTTCAGATATACATCCGGAGTTCCCACTTCTATATTCCTGTCACATTTTAAATAAACTGTCATATCTGCCATTTTCATCTCATTTCCTTATGCCTGAACTGTTACCGTAAGTATGTACATTTTGGGCTATACAAATACGTCTTCCTATGATAAAGTAAAAAAAAGAAATCCAAACGGAAATGCTGTACAGAAATGAGAAGTTCCAAAACCAAAAGAAAGGATTCCGTATGAAAATCAAAACCAAAGAGATGGATTATGCAGATGTGCTTGCTTTACCCGTTCCGAAACACAAATTACCCAGGAAACCGAATCTGTTTTTCCGCACGTTGCTGAAGGTGTTGTCACAACCGGATCTGCATGCCGTTCATTTTACCTGCAAAAAAATAAACATGGAAAAGAAAAAAGCAGGAGAACCCTGCCTGATTTTGATGAATCACTCCAGTTTTATTGATTTAAAAATTGTCTCCGATCTGTTGTATCCCCAGCCTTTTAACATTGTATGCACTTCGGACGGCTTTGTGGGAAAGGAATGGCTGATGCGCCATTTAGGCTGCATCCCCACCCGGAAATTCGCTTCGGATGTGACCCTGGTCCGCGACATGGTCTATACCGTAAATAAATTAAAAAGCTCTATCCTCATGTACCCGGAAGCCAGCTACAGTTTCGACGGCACTGCCACGCCGCTGCCGGAAAGCCTGGGAAAATGCCTAAAACTTCTGAAAGTTCCCGTGATTATGATCCGTACCTACGGTGCATTTTCCAGGGATCCGCTATATAATAATCTGAAACTGCGGAAAGTCAATGTCCGAGCAGAAATGGAATATCTTCTCTCTCCGGAAGATATAGCTTCCAAAACAAAAGAAGAACTGAATGCCATTCTGGCAAAACAGTTCTCCTTCGACCATTTCCGCTGGCAGCAGGAAAATAACATCCGGATTGATGAACCTTTTCGGGCTGACTTTCTGAACCGGGTTCTGTATAAATGCCCTGCCTGCGGTAAGGAAGGACACATGCTCGGAAAAGGAACCACCCTTACCTGCACCTGCTGCGGCAAAGAATATTTTCTCACTGAATACGGATACCTGAAAGCTACGAACGGCACAACCGAATTTCCCCACATTCCCGACTGGTACAAATGGCAGCGAGAGTGCGTCCGCAAAGAACTGGAAGACGGCACTTATCGGATGGAGGCCGATGTGGAAATCTATATGCTGGCTGCCAGTCTAAATCTGTATCACGTAGGATGCGGCCATCTTACCCATTCCATGGAAGGCTTTCACCTGACAGGCTGCGAAGGACGGCTTGATTATACCCAGCCTCCTCTTTCCTCCTACAGCCTCTACTCTGACTTTTACTGGTACGAGTTGGGAGACGTCATCTGTATCGGCAATGAAAAATTTCAGTATTATTGTTTTCCGCAAAACTGCGGGGATATCGTTGCCAAAACCAGACTGGCTGCAGAAGAACTCTATCAGATGCTTCGCAGCAAAGAATCCTCCAGACAATCGTCAAACAGGATTTCACAATCCCATACCTCCCCGCCGCTTCCCTGAAAGATCCGGTACAATCTTTCCGCAAGCTGCTTTTTCGTAACACCTTCTTTCAGAATCACCTGCAGAAAACCTCCGCCGCCTGCCCCGGCAATAAATCTGCCGCAGGTTAAGTCCTCGCAGGCAAGGAACATCTGATCGATACAGGTATTGGTACTGCCGCTGTCCAGCTGTCTGGACAGCAGCCAGTGCTCATTTAAAAGCTGCGCAAAACGGTCTATATCTCCCTGTTCCAAGCTTTGGCGCATAGACCGGGCAAGCGCCGGCATTTTCTGCAAGGCATCCAACGCCTGCGGGCAGGCTCCGATATAACTTCCCACCACTTCTCTTAACAGATTTCTGGCAAGTCTGCGCTGTCCGGTATAAATCAATGCAAAACGCTCCTGCAGCTTACTCTTCGTCTCTTCGGAAAGCTTCACTTTCTCTACCGTAAGCTGCTGGTGCAGTCCCGGTTCGGAAGTAATCCATTTGACGCCGCCGGTAAGTCCGCCTGCCTGATCCTGCCATCCGCCGCCGGTGCTCATAATCTGCTCCATACAAAGAACCGTCTCATAAATCTCATTATCCGTCAATTCCCTGCCTAAGAAAGCAAACAGTCCCTTCACACAGGCAGCCGACAATATGCTGCTGGTTCCGAGTCCCGATCCTTTCGGTACGCCCCTCACCTGCGTGGAAAGATAAATCCCGCCTCCCAGACGGCTTAAAATCTCCTGCAGACTTTCCGTTCCCTGCATGGGAATGATTCCGCAGGCAATCAATGCCGCTTTGTGCAGTGCAAAAGAATCATAAGGATTCGTACAGTTGCGGATTTCTTCCACGGTTTCGGCACAGCCGGATACTCCTACATCCTGACTTTCATACTCGATATGCAGCTGATCCAATCTCCGTACGCAGATTTCCACCGGCAGAATGCCCCGCAGTTTTATGGCGGCATTCAATACCGTTCCGCCATGCTCAATGCAAAACGGCGGCGTGTCGGTCCAGCCTCCGCCCCAGTTGACCCGTACCGGCAAAGATACCTTTACTTCTCTATAAGCAATCCGTGCGTTCTTTAAATCCGGCAGTCTTTTTACCGCATCCTCATAAATCATCTGCTTCATACGCCCGAAGCATCTTGCTTCCGGCACATCATACCCCTGTCCGTTAAGCAGGCAGTGCTTCTCTTTCATAAAACGGGAAACCGCGTATTCCACCCGGCATGCCAAAAGCGCCGGCAGCCTGCTTACCTTTTCGTTAAGACAGGCAAGTACCGGTTCGGTAATTCCTCTTTTTCCGAATACTTTCAAGGCATCCCGATAAAAGCTTCCGTTTTGCAAAAGCGCCGTAAAACGTTCCGCCAGAATCCGAATCTCCAGTTCCCGGACAAAGGCGCTGCACCTTGCGGCATCCGCCAGATAAAACCCGGAATGCAGGCTGGTTCTGTCTTCCTTCTCCCATGCCTGAATTTCTTCCGGAGAAGCCTCTCCTTTCGCCATGCGGCACAAAATCTCTGCATATTCCAGAGCCTGTTTCTGTGTGGTGCAGGCCGGATAGAGCCTTGCATCCCACAGCGTCATTTCTTCTTTTTTCCACAACACTTCCAGGGAAAGCCGATTCTTATTCACAAACTCTTTTAAGGATATCCCCAGAAAAGTTCCCGTCCCGTCATAAGCCCCTTTGGGATTGTCCTCCACTCCGTAAACCCGGACAACATACTTTCCGGAATCTTTCAGAATCAATCCATGAAAAACACAGCCGTCCGGTACGCTCTGTCCGGACAGATACAAATCGGAGACAATGGAGCCGCCTCCTACACGGGAACCCGCCGCAATATAACAATTTTCCAGATAGGCATTCCTACCTACCGATGCTTCTTCCACACAGGCATTATGCGCCGCAAACCGGTTCGCTTCTCCTGCCATTCCTTCTGATGTTTCTTGCGGAATCTCTCCTGAAATTTCTTCGGCAGTCTCTGTTCCTGGACATTCCGAAGAGAAAATTTTCTGGTACCGAACCTGCTTTGTCCAGTCCAGGAATTCATAGTCTTCCACTTCCTTTGTCACCAGCTGCAAAAGCTCCCTGGTGGTGCCGAAATGAATAAACTGTGCCGGGGAAAGGCGGATCAGTTTCATGGGATAACGATGAAGCGCTTCCCAGATCAAAGTCCTGCAGTCATGCAGTCTTTGGTTGAGACTGCCTTCCGCCGCCTCTTCATAATACTGTTCTAAAGTCGCCTGCTTTGCTAACGGATACAGAAAGTCCCCGTAAAAACTGATTCTGGCTTCCTCATGAATGAAAAATGCGGCTTTCTTTTCATCTGGCTTACCATTCGTACTGATCAATCCGTATAACGCGTTTAAAATATGGCAATCAAATAATACGGCGCCGGTATCCAGATCCACGCAGTCCTGATCGTTTACCGCACCCATTTTCCGCAATCTCTCTTCCGACTGCTTGTGCAGAAAGCATTTTACCTCCCCCTGCTCATCACTTAAAAATACGCCGTGATCCTTTCCTGTCTGTACAGATTCCCGGATGGAAATCGCCGCCGCCCCGTAAAACGTGCCGTCAATCTGTAAAGGATTAAAAAGCAAAAGCACATCTCCTGACAGCACCAGCATGCCTTCCCGGAACCGAGACGGCACTGCAGACATTCCGATCATAAACTCATCAAACAGGGTAGAACACCTGCCGTCCGGCAGCTGTCTGGGAACCGGTGAAAAGAGTTTTCCGGTGACGGAGTATTGGGGAATCCGCTTACTGTCTCCTCCGGAGTGAATCACCAGAATCCGAAGTCCCGCAAAAGGATTTTCTCTGCCTTCTCTCTTTGCAATGTAGCGAAGCACATTTAAAGTCGCACCGCCGGAACCGACCCGTTTTCCTTCCGGATCCGCAAGTACGGCATAATGAACCTTTTCCGGCAGCTGTCCTTCCCTGCATCTTTCCTGAATCTGTTCCCGGTAACTGTCTGCCTGTTCTTCATTGGAAGCGGTCAGGATCACATAATCCCACCGGATAAAACCGGATTCCTCCAGGCTTTTTTCATAATCCGCCCAGGAATCCAGATAACTCTGCCTGAGAAACAGATTTTTCATTTTTTTATACGTATATTCCATACAAATAAATCCTTATTTTATTTCCGTTACAGGCTTTTTTCTCTGCCGGTACAGCACAAAGATTGCTGCTGCCGCCGCCAAAAGGGATACCACACAAACCGGCCAGCCTGCCATGGCGCTGCCGAATACTTCGAAATAAGTCAGGGTATAAGCCAGCAGATTGGCAAGCATATGCGCTCCCACTGCCACACGGAAATCTCCGAAATACTCATATCCGTACGCAAGTATCAATCCCAGGACGAAACCATACATGGATTCTATGCTGTTGCCGAAATAGTATCCGAAAATAAAGGAGGAGAGCAAAAGCGCCATATTCCTCTTCATGAATTTCTTCATTCCATTGTAAAAAAGGCCCCTGAAAAGGAGTTCTTCCGCCAAAGGCACCACCGCTCCGTAAAGAATCAGACCTATTACAAAAGGAATCCCCTTCTGAAACATGGCCGTATTTTGATACGCCTCCGAAGCTTCCATCACACCGGAAAGATCCATCAGTTCATTCATTCCCACACTGCAGCCTGCCGCTGCCAGGAAAATCAAAAGGTAATTTACCACCGGCTCTTTCTTCAGGTGGGATAATTTCATCTCTTCCGCTGTTTTGATAATTGCCGGCCGTGCAAATTTTAAAATCGACCAGCCTGCTCCTAGATAAGCGATCAGCTCCGCAATTCCGATTACAAAACCTCTTAAGGCGATGCTTCCGTCCTCGGCGGTAATCGTCAGCGCATCCTTTATCTGGGGAGAATAGGTTGTCAGGAAAGAGACGAACGTATAGCACAGGTTCCTCACCAGGAATTTCACCAGAATAAACAGAATAAACGGAAGAAGCAGCTTCCAGAGTACTCCTGCGCCTTTGCTTTGCGGCTTTCCCCCTGCCTGCTTTTTCTGTTCCTCTTCCCTGCGCTTCGCATCATCTACTTCCCGCATCAGGAATTTCTTCAGTTCCGCAACACTCTGTACAATGTAATCGGCCTTCGCCTCCTTAAGTTCTTCCATGGACCCGTAGCCGTAAGTCACCCCTACGCTTTCGATGTGAAAGGTTCTGGCTCCTGCAATATCGTGTTTCCTGTCGCCGATCATATAGACCTGATCATAAGCAATCGGCTTGTCCCCGAAAAAGCGGCGCAGCGCTTCATGAATCGCCTGCGCTTTGTCCACTCTGGTTCCGTCCAGTTCGCTTCCTACCACCACTTCAAAATATTTGTCCAGCTTAAAATGCTTTAAAATCCGTTCCACAAACACCGTAGGCTTGCTGGACGCTACCGCAAGATGCATGCCTCCTGCTTTTAAGCTGCGCAGCATATCATGGACGCCCGGATACAATTCATTTTCAAAGATACCGGTATCTGTAAATCTCTCCCGGTACTTGACAACGGCCTCTTCCGCCTGCTGCGGTGTCAAATGGTAAAAGGTCTCAAAGCTTTCTTTTAAAGGCGGTCCGATAAAAGCCTCCAGCTTGTCCGTATCTTCTTCCTCAATCCCGAAACTCTTCAACGCATATTGTACACAAGTTGTAATTCCTACCTTCGGATCCGTTAACGTTCCATCCAAATCAAAAAGTAAATATTGTTTCATCCTCTTTCCTCTCTCTTGCTATTGACACACTATGTATATTTGCATTTCTATTTGTCTTTTTGCCCCTCATTTGATATCATGAATTGCTTCGCAGCAAAGCAGCTCCCGCAATTAAAAACTGCGTAGTTTCTCACCGTCTTCCTGGGTTTTTTCAATTTTCTTAATGATCACTTCATAGGAGATCGCGGGATTTACCTGCACCATGACGGTCTCGCCTTCTTTATGTCCCAAAAGTGCCTTACCTAACGGCGATTCGTTGCTGATCAGTCCCTCTAAGGAATTTCCTCTGACAGTCGTTACAATCTTGTAGGTCTCTTCCAGACCATCCTCCACAAACTCCACGGTTACGGTATTATTAATCCCGATCTCATCTGAGGCGGAATCTTCCGAAATCACTTTCGCTGTCCTTATCATCCGATCCAGGTAACGGATACGGCTTTCATTCTGGTTCTTTACCTTCTTGGCCGCATAATACTCAAAATTCTCGCTTAAGTCCCCATGGGCTCTGGCCTCTTTTACATCCTCCAGTGCTTTGGGACGCACTACCAGCTTTCGATACTCAATTTCCTCTTCCATCTTCCGGATGTCCGAAGGTGTTAATTCATCATACATAGTAACTGCCTTTCCTTTCTACCTGCTTAGCCCCTGATCAATATGCCGTAGATCACTGCAACGGAAAGGATGATCTGAACAATGGCAAACCGGAATACCGTCTGGGTATTAGACCAGTTCCACACCTTCCGTACGTGATCATGCAGGGGCAGTCTTACTTTTGTCAGAATATGAATCTTTAAAAAACGAAGCAACGCTACTTTGACCAGTCCCAGGCCGCCATCCAAAATCAGTACCAGCGCCACCGGTATATAGAGGAACGGACAGCCGCTTTTCAGAACGGCAATGCTGATAAAAAGCCCCATGGCCCTGGAGCCCGCATCTCCCATCATCAGTCTGCTCGGCGTAGCATTGTACCACAGATATCCCAGAATACAGACGGTAAAAAGCAAAATCAAGAACGAAAAATTCTCACTTCTTCCTTTGATCCGGTCAATGACATAAACAGACATCATAGTGATAATTCCGAGAGTTCCGGAAAGCCCGTCCACTCCGTCCGCGCAATTGGTTACATTGACTGACACCCATACCAAAATCACAATCCCTATGGCGTAGACCGCCGAGTGAAGCACAAAGGTCTTGCCGATCAGGGCAAGTTCCACGGTTCCCGGATTAAATTTCAAAAAAGTAAGCGCCACCAAAGCGGCCACGCACAAATCCAGGAAACCTTTCTTATATTCTCCCCAGGGTGTCCTGGAGGCATCGTCCAGAAATCCGGTCAGCATACAGATAATAATTAATATCAGATAAATCACATTTTCCGGAAGAAACGGTGCAAACAGTACCGATGCCGCTGCAAATACCAGTACAAAGATAATCCCCGCCCCTCTTGGTTTGCCGGCTGATTTTTTGCCGTCATGCGCATATTCTCTTCCGGCGTCCTTCGGCAGCCGATCGCCGAATTTTGCAGTCGCATATACTGTTGCGGCAAATGCAAAGATAATTCCCAAAAAAGCAGTCACTGCCGTATTGACAGCAGGCATCCATTGATTGATCATATTCATCCTCATTTCCAAGCGACCTTGTCGCAAAACATTATGATTTTATTCTAGCTTTCCGGTCATGCAATGTCAAGACAACATTGAAAGTTTATTCTGAACTTTATAAATATCGTAACAGTTCAGACGCGCCATTCGCAAAATCGCGCTTTCAGCGCTTCTCCGCTGCTTCGCAGCTATTTTGCTTCATGTACATGGCGCTAAGTTCAATCATTCATGCAGACAGATTTTCATGCAAGCATGAAATCTGTCCACATAAATGATTGTCTGAACTGTTACAACAGTTCCCGGTAAAACCGCAGCGCATTTTCCGCAAAAATCTTGTCGATCTGCCGGGGAGTGAAGCCTGCTTTGCAAAAATCTACTTCCAGCTGCGGCACTTCCTGGACACCTTTTAAGCATCCGTCTTGGTCCATGCCGTCAAAATCTCCGCCCAGTCCCAGTACTTCGATTCCGCCGACTTTGACAATATGGGCCGCATGGCGGATCAGAGCCTGCCTTCTGTCCGTCTCTTTTGCCGCAGCGTCTTGCCCGGTCACAAAAGGAGGATAATAGTTTAAGCCCATAATGCCGCCCTTATCCGCAAGAATTCTTATCATGTCATCCGTAAGGTTTCGCGGATGGGGGCATATGGCTCTTGCATTGGAATGACTGGCCGCAAAAGGTTTTTTTGCAGCTCTTGCCACATCATAGAAGCCTTCGTCCGAAAGGTGGGAGACATCCGGTATCATTCCCAATTCTTCCATTCTTTCCAGGAATGCAAATCCCGTGGGTGTCAGGCCGTTTTTTCTTCCTGTCTCCTGCATCCTTGTTCTGCAAAGAGCCGGCATGCCAAGTTCATTGGGATAATTCCAGGTCAGAGTCATCATCCGCACTCCCATGCGGTATAATTCTTCCAGTTTTTCGATTTCTCCGCAGCAGACGCCTCCTTCTTCCACCGTAAGCAGCGCAGACATTTTCCCTGCTTTCCGGTTCCTCTCTATCTCTTCATATTTCAGAACCGGTGCAATCAAATCCGCGGAAGTCTTCATTTCTTCCTGATAAACATCATAAAGTGCCCGGACGCTTTTCCATGGATCCGGTGCCTGGCTTAAATTTATAAACAATGCAAAATTCTGCAGAAGATATCCGCTTTTCTTCATCCGAACCAGATCCACTTGCAGCGAATTCTGCGCAATTCCCACGGTCTGTGCCATTCCCGCTGCATTTGGCATTCCCACATATTTTTCCCGTTCCCTGTAAATCTCTGAAATGGTATCGCAATGCATATCCATAATCGGCCTGCTCATCTGTTTTCCCTCCCGCTGCCTGCTCTCTCTACTTATTTTTATTCCGTCTGTCCTTTTAAAATGAATCGCTCATACAAAATCCCGCCGAATCTTTTTAAGATCCGACGGGATTTACAAGTTATTTCCCGTACCTTTTACCAGGGAAGCACCACAGCATGGGCTTTCAGAAAATCTTTCCAGATCGGAACGTACTGGGCTTTTAAATGGACTCCGTCAAAGGTATAGGTCGGCTCCATTCCGCCGCTTTCATCACAAATCAGCGGATTTACATCCAGATAATAAACCCACACATTATCCGCCAGCTGGGAAATCTTTTCATTTCGCTCGTCAATCCCCTGATTGGTAATATAATCTCCTTTTTGGGAACGCTTTGTAGTCACTTTCATAATCGCCTGCAGATAGATCACGGCATTCGGCTGCAGGGTACGCAGATGTTCCACTGCCTCTTTATAGGTTTCCGCAAATTTATCCAGATTCCCGGTTCCCATTTCATTGATACCGATCATCAGATAAATCTTACCGAACTGCTGTGAGGACAGCGCCTCTTCCACGGTAACCTTATCCTTCTTGTCCGGAATCTGGGCAATCTTGGCATCAAACAGTTTAAAAATCGTAAGACCGGTGGAGGCGTAAAAAGTTGTACTGTTTTCCAACCCGCCGTACTCATACATTCCCACGGTACGGGAATCTCCGATAAATACCGCATCGGAAAAATAATCATCATCCACACTGCAATAAACAACCTCTTCCGGATTCCGATACGTAATCTCCGATGCGGAAACATCCGTTGCAGAGGCATCCGATGCGGACCCATCCGCATTTTTTCCGGAGCCATCTTCGGTCAAAAGATTTCCTTCTCCGGTTCGGTCTACCGTCTGTTCCCCGGCTGTTTCTTCCGACTGTTCTCCCTGCGGAGAGCTTTCCTGCGGTTTTATCCCAGCGGTTTGTTCTTTCTGTTCTTTTCCTTCTTCCCCGGCTACGCCGGATTCTTTTTGCTCAGAATCTGCATCATCCCCGGAAACATCTCCTCCTTCGGGTCTTTCACTGTTTTCCGGCCGGATGGTATTTTTTATATTTTTAAGCGGCTTTCCCACTGCTTCCCAGGAACCCGTTGCTGTTAGGACAACGACTCCGCAGATCAGAAGCGACCAGACAAAGCTCCATTTTTTCAACCACTTTATCAACACTGCCCAAACCTCAATTCTTTCAAATACGTAACCGTTCAGACACACCATTACCTAAAAGCGCAGATACATAAAGGTATTTTCCCCTGCGACAATAATTCTCCATACGCTCAGCCAGAAAAGCAGAATCAGTACCAGGTAGCCGATTATGGAATTTTTCCACTTTCCGTACCATCTTCTGACAATCGGCGTACAGAACACAAAACAGCACAGCAACAGGAATCCATAATTGGAAAGCGCTTTCTTCCAGTCTGCTGCATTCACATTTACTCCGGGCAAAAATCCGAACATTCTTCCCAGATAGATCCTAAGCTGGGAAAAGTCTTCGATAGCGAAGCACATCCAGGTAACCGGAATCACTGCCCACAAGTATAAATGAGAAAGAATTCCGAAACGTTTTTGTTTCGTCTTTCCTATCGTTTTCCGTGTTGTTTTTTTCGCCGTTTTTCGCTTTCGCAAAACTTTTGTTGCCTTTTCCGCCGTTCTTTCCAGCACGATGAAAAACCATAACGAAATTCCCCACAGCATAAAATTCAGTGTACTTCCATGCCATGCTGCCGTTAAAATCCACACCACCAGAAGATTCAAAATCGTTCTTGCATATCCCTTTCGGTTTCCGCCCAAGGGAATGTAGACATAATCCCGAAACCACCGTCCCAGGGTAATATGCCATCTACGATAAAATTCCCGCACGCTTCCCGCCATATAGGGCTCTCTAAAATTCTCCGGAAGCTTAAATCCAAGCATCTTGGCCACTCCTGAAGCCATAAGGGAATACCCCGCAAAGTCAAAATAAATCTGCATGGAATAACCCAAAGCGGCAATCCAGGCAAGAGGCGTTGTAATACTTTCCACACCGGTGGTCTGTACCTCATTCCACAAAATAGCGGCGCGATCCGCCAAAAGCACTTTGGCGGCAAGTCCCAGTGAAAACAACTTCAACCCTTCCTGAATCGTCCCCGCATGAAATCTGCGGTCGGAAAGTCTGTCTGCGATCTGGCCGTACCGGGTAATCGGTCCGCTCAAAAGCTGCGGAAACATGGTGATATAAGCCAATACCTTGGTAAAGCTTTTCTCTGCTTCAAGGTCGCCCCTATAGACATCCAGAAGATAGGATACCGCCTGAAAGGTATAAAAACTGATTCCCGCCGGCAGACCGAAACTTTCCGGCGCTGTTTTAAACAAAACCAGCATTCCGACATTTCCGGTTAAAGCCAGGTACAGCAGACGTTTCCTTTTGCCGGCATATTTTCTGCTCTCCTCTTCAAGCGGCTGCAGATACCGTGCCGTAAAATAATTAATGACCGCACTGCCTACAAGAAGCGGGAGATATCTGGGTTCCCCCAGGGTATAAAACAGCAGGCTTCCTGCTATTAAAGTAAGGTTCCGGTAACGCGCCGGCGTCAGTCCGTATGCAATTAAAAACAACGGTAAAAAATATATAATAAATTCAATACTGCAAAACAGCATCTCAAATCACATCTTTCATTTATCTTAAGAAGAGGCCGATATCTTTTCCAATTCTCAATTTCCACAACTCACAAGTGACCTCACATTCAGTTTATACTGAAAACCGACCCTTTACAAGTTAAATTTTCTTAAATTTATGTAACAGAATTCCCTCTTGCATTTTGCCCGGCAATCGGCTACACTCTTCCTATAAAATACTTCGAAAGGAATCTGCTGCATGAAAGAACAATTATATACCATCCCTTTAAACGATGCCATGAATGCACAGGACGAATGTCCTTTTTGCTTTATTGAACGGAATATTGAGCAGGATCTTCTGGATTTCGTATTAGGATCCGGCTCTTCTTATATGGAAGCGGATATCCGGGAAATGACGGATAAGGCAGGCTTTTGCCGTACTCACTTCAAAAAGATGTTCGACTACGGGAATACGCTGGGGAATGCCTGGATCTTAAAGACCCATTACCGCAGAATGATCGATCAGATGCAAAAACAGTTTGCTTCCTTTACACCCGGAAAGTCTTCTTTTCTTCCTCGCTTTCACAAGCCTTCGGAAAGCGGTAATGCTATCGGTACCTGGATTGCACAGCAGGAAGACTCCTGCTATATCTGTAACCAGTTCAGGGATACCTATGCACGTTATCTGGACACGTTCTTCCACCTGTATAAGCAGGATCCTGCTTTTCGGGAAAAAGTAGAAAAGAGCAAAGGATTCTGTCTGCCTCATTTTAAGGATCTTTGTCTGGGAGCCGACAAAAAGCTCCCCGACAAGGATCGGGAAGCTTTTTATAAGACATGTCTGCCTCTGATGCTTCAGAATATGGAACGGATCTACGGCGATGTCTCCTGGCTGATTGAAAAATTCGATTACCGCAACAAGGATGCCGACTGGAAAAATTCCAAGGACGCCATTCAGCGCGGCATGCAGAAATTAAAAGGCGGTTACCCTGCCGACGGCCCATACCGTTCCCAGAAATAACTCTGTTATTCATAAAATTGCAGGAAGCCTTCCTGGATTTTCTCAGCAAATTTCTTTCAAAGCCGGGTAAAGTTTCAGCCAATGGCTGTATTTTTCTTCATAGTTTGCCGCAATGGTTTCATCCGGGCAGATGGTCTGCGTCACTGCATAAACCTTCTGCTCCAGACCGGAATATGCTTCCGGAGAAAGAACCGCCTTTGCGGCAAGCATGGCTGCACCCAGAGAGGCGCCTTCCGTATTTTTCGGGAGGAGAAGATTCGCATGTAAAACATTCGAAAGAACTTCCAGCCACAGCCGGTTTGCGGCTCCTCCGCCGCAGACTCTTACATTTTTCATAGGGATCCCCATTTCACGGATTCTGTCAATATTCTGCCTGAGGGCAAAGGCCACTCCCTCCAGAACCGCAAGTGTCATATCATCCTTGTCGGTAGAAAGCCCCATACCGTAAAACATTCCCCGGATCCGGGTATCATTTAACGGCGAACGTTCTCCCATCAGATAAGGCAGGAAGAAGACTTCATTTTCTCCCATTCTGCCTTTTTTTACGCATACCGAGTCAAAATCATCCCGCAGGATTTTTTCCACCCACCAACGACTGCAGGCAGCGGCGGAAAGAATGCATGCCAGCTGATGGTAACTGTGGGTTGCGGAGCAAAAGGAATGAATACTCCCGTCCCTGTCCTGAAAAAAGGTATCACTGACTACAAAAACGGTTCCGCTTGTGCCAAGAGAGATATTCCCGTCTCCGTTTTGTACCGTACCGGTGCCGATGGCAGCCGCCGCATTATCCCCGGCACCGATCACCACAGAAACATCCCGGATTCCCAGCATTTCTCCGATATCGCTTTTTAACGATCCCACGCATTCATCGCTTTCCAGAACCTGCGGAAGCCACTCCTTCGCTATTCCGTATCTATGTAAAACGGCCTCCGACCAACAGCGGTTCTTTACATCAAAATACAAAGTCCCGGACGCATCGGAAACATCCGTGCAGAACCTGCCGGTCAGTCGATAAGCAAGATAATCCTTCGGCAGCATGACTTTGGCTATCCTTTTCCCGTTTTCCGGTTCATTGTCTCTGACCCAGAGAAGCTTCGGCAAGGTAAATCCGGCAAATGCCTGGTTGCCGGTCTCCTCCATCAAAAACGCCTTTTCCTGATTTAACCGTTCCGTTTCCTTTCCGCTTCTGGTATCATTCCACAAAATCGCCGGACGGATGACTTCATCTGCATCATCCAAAAGAACCAGGCCGTGCATCTGCCCGGAAAAGGAAATGGAACGGACGCTCTGCCTTACTTTGCCGTCACTAAGCAGTTCCTTTAACGCTTCTATGGTCTGCTCATACCAATCCGCCGGATTCTGCTCACTCCACCCTGTATGAGGAAAATAGCACGGATATTCTCTTACAGCTGTTTTTTCAATGTTTCCCTGTTCCCCCAAAAGCAAGACCTTTACGGAGGAAGTCCCCAGATCAATTCCTATATAATGGTCCATAGTTTTTCCTTTTTCCATTCTGATCATTTCAATATGCCATTTATAAAGCTGCGCCTTCAATAAAGAATCTGGTTTACAATACTTTGCAGATATTCCTGGCTTCCGGAAGCCGGTGCCTGGCAGACCTTTCTGGCTGCGGCATAGGCTGCCAGTTCTTCCAGCGTGGTTTGCCTGTTCCGGATTTTTTCTCCGATTCCTTCCTTAAAAGAAGCATACCGCTCTTTTACAAAAGCATCGATTCTTCCGTCCTCGATTAATTCCGCTGCCTTGATCAGTCCCAGGGCAAAGGTATCCATGGCAAGAATGTGTCCGTAGAACAGATCCTCCGGCCGATTACTTGGCCTTCTGTTCTTCGCATCAAAGTTAAAGCCGCCGGTCACTCCGCCTGCCTTCAGTACCTCATACATACACATGGTTGCTCCGTATACATCAAACGGAAACTCATCCGTATCCCAGCCCAGCAGCAGATCGCCCCGGTTGGCATCAATAGAACCCAGCATATCATTCACCGCGCAGATTCTGAGTTCGTGTTCGAAGGTATGTCCTGCCAAAGTGGCATGATTGACTTCGATATTCAGTTTAAAATCCCGGTCAAGCCCATACTGACGTAAGAAACCGATCGCTGTTGCCGCGTCAAAATCATACTGATGCTTCATCGGCTCCTTTGGCTTCGGCTCAATGTAGAAATCACCGGTAAAACCGATTTTTCTTCCGTAATCCACAGCCATCCTCATTAATGCCGCTATGTTTTCCTGCTCCAGCTTCAGATCCGTGTTAAGAAGCGTCTCATAGCCTTCTCTTCCGCCCCAGAATACGTATCCTCTGCCTCCCAGTTTTACCGTCAGATCCAGCGCTTTTTTAATCTGGGCAGCTGCAAAGCAATAAACTTCGGCACTGTTGGTGCTTCCTGCGCCGTTCATAAATCTGGGATTCCCGAACATATTGGCGGTTCCCCACAGACACTTGATATTCGTTTCCTTCATTTTCTCCAGAATGTAATCCGAAATCTCATCCAGGCGGGCATTGGTCACATTAATATCCTCCGCCTCCGGCACCAAATCCACGTCATGGAAACAGAAATATTCGATTCCCATCTTGCCCATAAACTCGAATCCTGCATCCACCTTCGCCCTGGCATGCGCCGTGGTTCCGGGTTGTGCACCAAAGCTTTTATCGGCCGTTCCCGCTCCGAACATATCGGTTCCGCAGGCACCCAGGGTATGCCACCAGGCCATGGCAAACGGCAGATGTTCGCTCATTTTTTTGCCAAGAATCACACGATCCCTGATATCCAAACTTAAATAAAATCCAAACCTTTTGCAGATGATGCAGGAAATGCAATAAATAGCATCTGAAAAGGTTT
>CAKRZO010000007.1 GCA_934433135.1 uncultured Acetatifactor sp.
TATACTTCACTACAAGAGGCAGCATAAGGTCGAACATCCTTGTGAAAAAAGTGTAAACCAATATTGACAATATCAGAGGGAAGGAGAGACAGAATTCAAGAGTAGACATTTCCTGTTCCAAGCGGTCAAAAACAGCTTCTACCCGTTTTGGTTCTTTACTTTCCAAAAGGAAAGCAGCCATAAAGGAGCAACAATTGAAATGAAGGGTAAGGAGTACCTTATGGCTGCCATCACAACCGATAACGGTATCCATTTCTACGACAGGGGTATCGGGATGTTCTTTCATATATGCCTGGAAATCCTTAAAGGTACGACCTTCTAAAACGAGAGGATTATCAATCTGCGTTTTATGGACATTCCGAACCTTGTAGGCTACTTTTTTGGGAAGGTCGATATTTTTGACGGAAAGGGCACCTTGTGCAATGTAATGGTAGATCGTTTTTTCAGAAAGGCCGATTTCAGGATGATTCCTGAGGATTGTATAGGGTGACTGCCCTTGGCGTATCAGTGGAGAAACCTGCTCATCAAGGATCTTGAGGTCTGTTTCGGAAATGTTGAGACCTGTCCGGGATTCTACAAGAATCGTCTTATATTCTCGGAAAGCAGTTGTTGCTTTGTAATAATACTTGTCCAGACGACAGTGACATTTTTTAGAACAGCCATTGCAGACAAAGGGAGCCTTGTCCAGTAGACCGCAATGGTAGGTTTTAGGAGTAAAGTCAGGACAGACACGATTACACAGATGGCAGTTCCGGCAGGAATTCGAACACAGAGGGCTGCGTTCACCACAAAGCCGCTTTTTCATGCAGACCCCAAATAAATCACATTTATTGCGGGGTTCATTGAAGGAATTATGAGGGTGGAGAATACGGTGCTTTTTAATCTCCTTGGAAACAGTAGATGGATCTTTTCCGACCTCTTCAGCGATCTTTCGGAGTGAAACAGCAGCATCCAGTCTCTTTTCGATGATGATTCTGTTATCTTGTGTCATATGTTTGTGGTTACCAGGTATAGCTTTTGACATATTTTCCTCTTTTCTACTGCGAATGAGAGAACCTATGTCATAGTATAACAATCCGGGATTTTGTGAAAGACTAAATTCCAGCATGGAGTGGAATTTAATTTTTCATTTAAGGTTCAATGAAAAATATCTTCTTCCTCATTGTAAGAAACCGTGTAATCTGTTATAATAACCATGGTTTTATACCAATGGTCTCAGTGATCACACATCTTGCAGGAGGGTGTCACTGGGACCTCTTTCTCTTATACTTTAATGACAGTATAAAGGTCAATCCTGTGACAGGCAAGAGTTTTTGTAATAAGTCAATTTAGGTGGGCAATAACAATCATAGGAATGTTGATAGGATTATGAGTATTGATGTATATGAACAAATTTCGGTTATGGAAAGTGAAAGGTTTCTGCTGAGAGAAATTGAGGATGGTGATACAGAGAATTTGCTGAAGGTATATTCCGATAAGGATGCAGTACCGTTTTTTAACAGTGATAACTGTGTAAATGGTTTTTATTATAGTACGATCGAAGAAATGAAGGATACCATTGCGTTCGGGAAAAGAGAATACCAAAGCACTTCCATATTTGGAATTACGACATAAATTGGTTCATGCAGATGAAAAATTGGATGCAGACTTCCGTTCTAAATACCCAATGATTTCATGCACAACAAACTTGAAGATGGGTAGAAACTTGTGAGGTTTTATGAGCCATCAGGAAATTTTATAGAAGTACGAATATCAGTTAATTACAACAGAAAAAAAGTGGATTTGAGGAGTATAATTTTATTTATGAGAAAGTATGAAATGCTACCTACAGAAGAAAATTTGATAAATACCTTGTATAATGATACAATTAATAGGAATAAGGATATTGTATATTTTTATAATATTTTGCAAGCTCAAGAATCAGCGAGTGCAATTGCAATTGATGGAAGATGGGGAAGCGGTAAAACTATTTTTGTTTGTCAAACTAAAATGGTTATCAATGCGTTAAATCCATTCTGTGATATGGATGGAGAGAAAAAAGCGAAGGTTACTATTAGGCTTCCTTTTCCTGACAATAATGAAGAAAAGGAAAATTATAGTATGGCCGTGTATTATGACGCTTGGGAAAATGATAATGATACGGAACCGGTATTGTCATTAATTTATGAGATTACAAAACAATTGAGTGTTGACTTTTCCCTGTCTGATAGAAGTATTGTCAAAACGGCAGGAGCGATCATTGAAGCGATAAGTGGTCATAATGTTAATGCAATAAGAGAAGCTCTTACATCAGAAGATCCATTTACAAAGTTTAAAGAGCAGAAAGATTTACAACAAAAAATCAAAGATTTTTTTACAGGCTTATTAGCTGAAAGAGGAAATCGATTGGTTATTTTTATTGATGAATTGGACAGATGTAAACCAACTTTTGCAGTTCACCTTCTTGAGCAAATAAAGCATTATATTTTTGATGACAGAATTACATTTGTATTTTCTGTAAATTTAGAGCAATTACAGCATACAGTAAAGCATTATTATGGAACACAATTTGATTCTTGTAGGTATTTAGATAGATTTTTTGATTTGCGAATTACGATACCTCCTGCTGATATGGAGAAGTTTTATGCTCAAATCGGAGTAGGATCTGAATACTATATCGACCTTGTGATAAAAGATATAATAAAAATGTTTCATTTTGAATTGCGTGAAATCACACGGTTTTATTCACAGGTTAAGGCTGCGGTATATGAACCAACGCACGACAACTCCAAATATAATTTTAACTTTCCTGATGAAAAAGGAAAACATCTTATTATGATATATGTTGTTCCGTTATTAATTGGTTTGAAAATTGGGGATATTTCAAAATATGATGATTTCGTTAATGGAAAGGATGTTGAACCGTTAAAAGAATTGTTTGACTTAAGCGAAGGTACATATATGTTGAATAATATGTTAAATCGTGACGAATCATTCGATAAGAAAGAAGGGAAAAAATTAGTTAGACAAGAAGAGGTGATTGAACGGCTTTATGAAGCTATTTTTGTAACTCAGTATACCGGGAGCAGATATAAAACGGTTTTAGGACAATATGAGTTTTCGAAAAAATCCAAGGAATTTGCTCTTAGCACATCAAGTATGATGTCGAATTTTGCTGAACTATCGTAATTGTAATAATAAGGAGACAGACATGGGAAAAATTGAAGGCGTAAGGATTAAAAATTTTGGCCCTTTAAAGGATATTGTAATGGGAAAGACGCTATCCAGTCAGGAAGGAATGGCATTAGGAAATATCACTGTAATCATAGGGGCAAGTGGAAATGGCAAGAGTACGTTGGCAGATGCATTTGGGTTTCTGGCGGATTGCCTGGAAATGGGAGTAGAAACTGCTTGTGATACTCAAAACAGGGGAGGATTTCAGCAGATTCGTTCACAGGGAGTAGAGGAACCTATAAAATTTGAACTTTATTATAGAGAGAAAAATAATACACGTCCGATCACTTATGAATTGGAAATTGATGAAGATTCAATGGGACGGCCATATGTGAAGGAAGAACGGCTGCGGCAGCGTGTAACGAAGAGAGGGCGCCCATTGTCGTTTTTACTTTTACAGAATGGACATGGATATGCATATGAGGGAAAAGAAGGCGGTGCAGACGATGACGGAAGGAGTGTGAAGGGAGAAAAAGTAGAGGTAGAACTGGCTGATATTAGAAAGCTGGGAATTGTAACGCTTGGTGCGATGAAACAGTATGAGAGAATTGAAAAGTTTTTAAGCTTCTTAAAAAGCTGGTATCTTTGCTACTTTTCACCGGATGCGGCACGCACATTACAGACGGCGGCACCGCAGCCGTACCTGAACCGAACGGGAAGCAATATTAACAATGTGGCACAATATATGTATCGGGATAATCCCAAAGAATTCATGAAAGTATTGAAGGAGATACAAAACAAACTGCCGAATATTGAAAAGATTGAACCTGTAAAATTCGATAATGGACAGATGATGTTAAAATTTTGGGAAAAAGGATTTCACAATGCGTTTTACTCTCCTAAAATGTCAGATGGTACCTTAAAACTATTTGCCTATTATTTGCTTTTGCATGAAAGCAATCCAAGGCAACTTGTGTTTATCGAGGAACCCGAAAACGGATTATATCATCAGTATTTAAAGCGATTAGCAGATGAGATGGTAACGAGTGTCGGCACAGGGTATGCAAAACAGCTGTTTGTTACAACACATAGTCCTTTTTTTGTGAACGCATTATCACCGGAGAATGTATGGGTTTTGACAAAAGGAGAGGACGGATTTTCCGGTATTAAACGTGCAGCGGAATACGATTTCGTAAAAGAACTTTCAGAAGAAGGCGTTCCACTGGGAGATATGTGGTATAGCAAATTAATGTAGTTTATCCGGGAGGCCTGGCAGCATTGCAGAAAAAATCTAAGAACAGTTATAGCGAAATAGGAAGAGCAAAAAGTGAGTGGGCTGATAAAATAGGAATGGAACTGACGTTGGAAAATAATAATTCGCCAAGTTTCCGGAAATTTTTAAATGCTCTCCAGAGACGTATAGAAGTTGCATAGTAAAGGTGGTGGTTCCGCATGGCTCAGAGAACAATAGTATTTGCAGGACATGCTGGATTAAAATTAAAGAATAAGTTGTTATCATAGGAAGGTTGATAGGATTATGAGTATTGATGTATATGAACAAATTCCGGTTATGGAAAGTGAAAGGTTTCTGCTGAGAGAAATTGAGGATGGTGATGCAGAGAATTTGCTGAAGGTATATTCCGATAAGGATGCAGTACCGCTTTTCAACAGTGATAACTGTGTGAATGGTTTTTATTATAGTACGATCGAAGAAATGAAGGATACCATTGCGTTCTGGAAAAGAGAATACCAAAGCAAGTATTATGTGCGATGGGCAATTGTTGATAAAAATGCTAGCTGCGCAATTGGTACAATAGAGTTGTTTAATCGAAAGGCAAAGGATTATTTTAATAATTGCGGATTGCTTAGACTGGATTTAAGAAGTGATTATGAAAAGCAAGATACGATAGAAGATATTCTTGGGATTATTATTCCTGAAACGGGAGATATGTTTGCTTGTGAAAGAATTGCCACTAAGGCGGTTTCGACTGCCCGGGAGCGTATACGGGCTTTAGAACATATGGGATTTTGTATGTCGGAAGAACCTCTAATAGGACATGATGGAACAAAGTACGATTCCTATTATGTTCGGGAGGTGAAAAGCTGAGATTTTTTTTGATATGGAAAATTATTTGTCCCAATATTTACAAATTTGTCCCAATGGTGTATAATGATATCCACTAAAGGAAAAAGGTGGATACTGTGAAAAAGAAGAATGTTATTAATTTAATAAAATATTATGTAGAGGAAAATGATGCGGGATTTCGTAATGAAGCCTGTGAGATTGCAAAGGATTTTGATAATTCCGGTGATTACCAGCTTGCGGAGTATATTATGTCTCTTCTGGCAAATGTGAATACGTTTGTCCCGCAGGTGATGGAGAACAAGTCTGATTATTTTGAAAAGATAGAAGCCAACGAAGATATGCTGCTGCTTCCGGATGAAATTACGCAGGATTTGATCGGTATTGTAAACGCAATAGAACGTAGAATCGGAGTGAATAAATTCTTATTTCAGGGAGCTCCGGGAACGGGGAAGACGGAGGCTGTGAAACAGTTAGCCCGGATCTTGAACAGAGAAATCTATATGGTCAATTTTGCGTCGGTTGTTGATAGTAAGCTGGGGCAGACACAAAAAAATTTAGCGGAGTTGTTTGATGAGATTAACGATTTTGCACAGCCGGGGAAAGTGATTGTATTGTTTGACGAAATCGATGCGATTGCTCTTGACAGAACGAATGCTAATGATCATAGAGAGATGGGCAGGGCAACATCATCGCTCTTAAAGTATTTTGATCGTGTGAATGAGAACATAGTAATCATTGCAACGACCAATCTTTTTCAGTATTTTGATAAAGCATTGGTGAGAAGATTTGATTCCGTTATTGATTTTGATCGATACACGAATGAGGATTTGATGGAAATAGCGGAGAAAGTACTGGATCGTTATTTGAATAAACTCAAATTGGGAAATCGGGATATAAGGTTGTTTCGGAAAATTATGGGATTGTCAGGTGAGTTGCCGCTTCCGGGAGACCTTAAGAATATGATTAAAACTTCGGTAGCATTCAGTGATGCGGATGACGGAACGGATTATTTCAGAAGGTTGTATTACGCAGTCTGCGGTGAGAAACCGGAAGATGTTAAGATGCTACAGGAACAGGGTTTTACGGTGAGAGAGATCGAAGTTCTGACTAAGAAATCCAAAAGCAGTGTATCGCGGGAGTTAAAAGGTGGTGAATAAATGAACAGTATTCTCCAATTGAAGGGAAGGTTTGAAAAAAGGAAGAATGAAGCCGGATTCGGTTCGCCTAAGTTGCCGGCAAATAAGAAGGTTACATCTGAGCATATGCGTGAATTGAAAGACCAGTTGACAGAAGTTAAGTCATACTGGGAAAAAAACAGGGAAATAAAGGGTGCGCTTGTCAGCGTTCATTATATCCGTATAGTAGCGAAAAGAAATCGTCTGAGAAACCTTCTGGGGGATACCGGGAAGAAACCTGTGGATTCCATCTGTGGAGCAAAATTCGCAACGAAAGGAGATTCCGGAGGTGAAGAAAGGCGTAAACATATTTTTACACACTATGTGCAAATCAGCGCGATTGAAAGAGCAATCCGGAATCTTGAGGCTGCGGCAACTATAGTTGACAGAGAATATGAAGGCTGTATTACTGCAGAAGATACAGAGGCGCTTGGTAAGGCTCAATTATATATATATGATTCCGTAATGAAAAAAACAAATTTCATTGCGGTAGTACTGGATGCATTTTACGTTGAGAAGTTTGACATTGACAGACCGAGTGATGATGTAACCCAGAATATGCTTGTAACAATCTACAAAACAGATGTGGAAACAACAGAGTTACTTGAGAAGTTTGGAATCAGCATATTAAAGGATAAAATTATAGATGGTATCACTCTTTTGCTGGAACCGGGGCAGATGCAGACTTTGTATAGACGGGCACCATACCTTATCTCTATGAGCGTTACGGATTTTACCCAAGTGAAGCTTGAGGATTTTGTGGCAGATGAAGAAAATGATTATGAAACGGAACGTAGAATCCCGATACCCGGAAACGAGCCGGTTGTTGGTGTTATAGATACTCAGTTCAATGAAAAAGTATATTTCCATGAATGGGTTGAATATAAGAATATGCTCTCTTCTGAAATTGAGTTTACAAAAAAGGATTATGACCATGGAACCGCAGTGACATCAATCATTGTAGATGGTCCAAAGGGAAATCCTAAGCTTGACGATGGATGCGGTCGTTTCAGAGTTCGTCATTTCGGGGTTGCAACGCAGAACGGTTTTAGTTCTTTTGCTATTTTGAGAAGTATTAGAGAAATAGTAGCGAATAATCCGGATATAAAAGTTTGGAACCTTTCTTTGGGGTCACCGGAGCCTGTTAAGGAGAACTTTATATCACCCGAGGCAGCCGAGTTAGACCGCATTCAAAGCGAATATGATGTAATCTTTATTGTGGCAGGCACAAATACACCGGATGGACAAATTCATCCGGAAATGAAAGTCGGATCACCTGCAGATTCGTTAAATGCGATAGTTGTAAATTCGGTAAACATGGAGAATGAAAGTGCTTCCTATTCACGAAGAGGCCCCGTACTGTCATTTTTTCATAAACCGGATATCAGCTATTACGGTGGAGATGGGAACAGGCAGGATACAAAGATTGCACTTTGTATCGATGATATGGGTGCAGTCTATAAGGCAGGAACTTCATTTGCGGCGCCATGGATTACACGTAAAACGGCATATCTTATTCATGTAATGGGATTGACAAGAGAAGTTGCAAAGGCTCTTCTGATAGATTCTGCTGCAAGATGGAGTGCAAATGGCAGAATTTCCGATTCTATGGGATATGGGGTGGTTCCTAAGCGAATAGAGGATATTTTAAGCACAAGTGATGAGGAGATCAAATTTTTTATCACTGGAACGACAGAAGATTATGAAATATATAATTACAATTTACCGGTTCCGGTTATAAATGGAAAGCATCCGTTTTATACACGTGCCGTAATGACGTATTTTCCTCATTGTGACCGTAATCAGGGTGTTGATTATACCGATACGGAAGTGGATATTCATTTCGGACGTGTAATGCCGAACGGAAAATTGAAGACAATTGATGATAATAAGCAATCAGAAGAAGGACAAGTGCTTTATGAAGAGGATGCCCGGGAAATATATCGTAAATGGGATAATGTGAAACGGGTTTGTGAAGAAATAAAGGGACGTGTGATGCCGAGAAAATCTTATGAATCCGGCATGTGGGGGATCAGTATTTTAACGAAAGGCCGTGTAACTGCAAAAAAGAAAGAGCCTTTGCAGTTTGGGTTAGTTATTACGCTTAAGGAAATGTACGGCAAAAACCGAATGAATGAGTTCATAAAAAGCTGCATGGCACGTAACTGGTTGGTAAGCAGACTGGACATTCAGAATCAGATTGATATTTATACAAGAGCTGAGGAAGAAATTGAGTTTGAGTAATGAATTAAGGAAAATCACGAGGTGAATAAACGGTGGGATTCATACGTTCTCTGATTGATGGTTACAGGCGAAAGAAGCAGGCGAGGAATGAGGCCTGTGATGCATTAGTAAAGAAGATAGAGATTGCTGTTGATATTAAGGGGGAAATCAGATGAGTAAAGAAAATCATATTCAAAATGCAATCATGCAATTGGAGGGTGGAGCCTTTCAAAAATTGTTTGATTTGTATCTTTACAAAAAATACAAATTTAGAAATATTCAAACTTTAGGAGTTCAAGCTGGTACTAATAAAACAACTAAGGGTACACCTGACTCTTATGTCATAACAGATGATGGAAAATATATCTTAATAAACTACGGAACGGTGCAATCACAGTCAGTAGAGAAAATACGTGCTGATATTTCATCATGTTTTAATAATTCAAAACTATCACTACCTAAGGATAAAATCAAAAAAATAATTTGTGGGCATTGTTGTACAAATATTCACATAGAACAATTCAGTAGTATTAGGGAATCTATTGATGGTGTTGAAATTGAACTTATCGGAATCGATACGCTTTCGCATGATCTGGCTTTACTATACCCACATATTGCAAAGGATGAGTTGGGCATTGCAATCGATACAAATCAATTTTTTGAGATAGAGGATTTTGTTAAAGCATATGATGCAAATGGTATAAATGCACCTATTAATTGTACATTCCTTCACCGAGAGTCAGAGATTACTAAGACATGTACGAGTATACTTAATAATAAAGTGACCGTATTAACAGGACCATCAGGAATCGGGAAAACAAGATTGGCAGTTGAAGTGTGTAGACAACATGATGATGGAAAGACCAAAATTTTCTGTATCAAAAGTAATGGAAATTTTTTATATGAAGATATAAAGTATTATATTTCTGACCCCGGAAGATATTTGGTATTCTTCGATGATGCAAATATGGTGGTAAGCTTAGATAATGTGCTGAATACCATTTTGACATTGCCGACAGATTTTGATGTCAAAGTACTTATCTCAGTAAGAGATTATGCTAAGGGAAGGGTAATAGATGCTGTGTCGCAGTATGCATTACCTAACGTCATTGAAATCGAACGATTTAAGGATGATGAAATAAAAGATATTTTAAAGTCCGTTTTAGGAATAGTGAATTCGGATTATCTTAAAAAGATTGCTGAGATTGCAAATGGTAATATAAGACTTGCTTTTCTTGCCGGCATGAGATCAATAGACGACGGATATCAGGCAATACGTAATGCTGAAGATATTTTTAGTAATTACTACGGAAGAATTATCGATGAAGCAAAGCTGACAAAAGAGGATATACTTATATTGTTTTTTATTGCTATAGCTGGTCCGGTAAAAAATAATGAAAATAAGCTGTATAGGGATATGAAGAACTTGTATGGCAAGAAAATTGTTGAGGATGATATAATTGAGAAGTTGTATTCTCTGGAATTAATAGATTGGTTTAAAAATGAAATAGCAAAAATTGCAGACCAGAGTTTCGGCAATTATATACTGTACTATGTGTTATTTGAGAAAAGATGGATAAGTGTAGAAAGATTGATATCCATAGGGTTTCCTGCATCCCGGAATAAAATTGTATATGCATTGAATACATTGATGGAAATATTTAATTCAGAAGAGTGTGTAAAATATATTGAGGATTCAATAATTGCTGCTTGGGATAAAGCACCTGTGGAGCAGGATATGGAGTATCTTGAGGCTTTTTTTCGGGTTAATCCTGATAAGGCCTTATCTATCATCAAGAAGCAGATTGATCAAGAAATAAATGTTGACTTTGACTTACATAGTTTTGATATTAACGCTAAGAAAAATTATCACAATATTACAACAGAGATAATAGAAATATTGGGAGGTTATAAATATACAGAGTCTTTTGAAGGTGCGGTTGATCTTTTGATGCTATATTTCGAAAAAAGGCCGGACTTGATAATGGATTTTTATTTTGTACTAAGTGATAGATTTTTATATGATATGGATTCGTATAGAGATAAGTATAACCATGAAATGCGTTTATTGGATAAGTTGTGGAGCTATGCAGGGGAAGGGAAAAATTATAATAACAGCATACTGTATTTACAGATTGCTGAATGTGCATTAAAAACAGAAATATCTTTCACTGAAAAGATTAGAAATAGTAGATCATTTAATATTGCAAGGGTGACATTTGGATACACTGAGGAATTAGCTGGTATACGAACCCACATATGGCAGAATCTTGCTATTTTACGTAAGAATAAAGAGTATTGTAACGCTGTTAATAGTATTCTTTCGGAAGTTCATTTTCGTGGATTGAATGAAGAGGACTCTAAAAAATATTTACAGTCGGATTTCAACGCAATATATGAATACGTAATTGACAAGAACACTCCGAATTTTTGGGATGCGAAGGTTGTTGCAAGATACAAAGAAGTAGCGGAGCAAATCGGCATGAATCCAGACAATCGCTACATGGTTTCTGATCGAAATCCGGAATTCAGAGTTTATAGAATGCTGATTCAAAAACATACGTTCTGTAAAACAATAGAGGAAGATGAGCAATTACATAAATGGATTATCCAGAAAGAAATAAGTACATATGATTTGAAAGATTTCCAGAGATTATTTTGCTCTTGCAAATTCTTAGAAAAGACAGTCCATGATAGAGATCAATGGGCTCTAAATAAGGGATTAGATTGTGTCTTTGAAATCATAGAAAACGATGCTGAACTGTATTTGAAGGTACTTAAAGAATATTTTGATGCAAATGCACCATTTAGATTGAATGGATATCGCCAGATAAAATATTTGCTTGATCATATTGGATATGAATCTACGTATTGTTTTGTAAATAACAATGTGTTTAGCAAAAAAGATGTGTGGCTTTCATTTATTTGGGAGTGTATACCGGAAGAAAATATAGATAAGAAGGTTGTTAATGACTATAAAGCATTTGTATTCAATAATTTGGCAAGTGACAATCCCGTAATCCCTGCAATACAGGTTGTGGCTCGTTATGGTGAACGAGACAGCGAACTTAAAGCAGTAGTAATAAAGTCAGTATTGGCTAATCCTAAATTGTCAGCAAGGTTTTTGGGATATGTGTATTATGATGCCGAAGTTGAGGAACTTCTTAATTTCTTTAGAAATGATATGTTTGCATTAGCAAACATTTATATGAGTGCGATAGAAACTAGCCACCACGTTGATTATGATGGAAAACTTTTTGCAAAGATATTTGAGCATCAGCCTAAAATTTGGAATGAATATGTTGATTGGATTAAATCTAAAGATAATACGAATGATGGAAATGAAGATAAAATCTTTGAACTAATATGGAGGAGCAATAATTGGCGAGAGAGTGTGAAGTATGCATTTGATGTTCTTATAGATGATGACATGATCTTTTATATAAAGGAGCCGGCGGTTTTGCTGTTTGCTAAGACTGGTGACGCAACCATATTGGATCGAAAGAAAGAATGGTTGATTGAAAATCTACGAGAAAACAGCTCAGAAATTGAAAAATGTAAAAAGCTTATTGATGTAGTTGTAAATATACTGCCGGATTGGAAATTGGAATATATTCTTGAATATCTAGAAGTAGACAAGAAGCCGGAAGATTTCAAGAAAATAAACTTATTTCCCTCATCCAGTTCATGGTCGGGAAGTGAGATTCCGCTAATTATGGAAAAAATAGACTTCCTCAAATTACTGAAGGCCAACCTTAAGGGAATAAATTATATTGATCACAGAAAATATATTGAGGAATGTTGTATGGATCTGGAGAAAGAGAAAAAGAATGTAGAGTTAAGAGAATATCTTGAAAATGCCGATTATGCATAAAAATTCTTGTGGGTATGGAGAAAGCATGGAACTACGGAACGGGTAAAATTTGTTGCAGCTGAAGATATGAAAGTAATCATGTATAGATGGTTGTAAATTTATTGTAAGACATTAACTTTGTTTCTGCTGATCAAAATAAAAGCAGAGAGAAGGAGAGAACATGTTTAACAGAGAAATTGAAATAACAAAAGAAAACGAATCCATTTTGTTCCTGAATGCAGTTATTGAGAATTTGAGATATGCCATTATTTCTTTAGACATGATATTTAATGGCAGTATAGAATATAGACATTATGATGATGAGCATACGTTCTATTTCTTTCATATTCAAAGTATTCTGACAGCACAGGGAAACATCTATAATGTTCTATATAACGATTGTTTTAAGAACAGACAAATCTCGCGCGAGCGCGTTAGAAAAGTAAGAGAAGATTTTGAAATTGACCTTACAAAATATCGCTTACTGAAGAATAAAAAGTTCAGAAATAGTTGTGCTCATTTTGATGAACGCTACTATGAATTTAACGGGGTTGGAGATATGAATATATTGCGATCTGACACACCGGAAGATGAACGAAAAAAGATTTTAAGTGCGCCACATTTAAGGACGATTGATATAGAGAATTGGATTTATTATTCATATGATATGCATGGAAAGCAAATTCGATTAGATTTGTGGGAATTGAGAAAAGAAATGTATATGATGTTACATGAATTGCATATGTTTGATATTAGAAAAGAAAAATAAGATTACAAAAGCAAAAAGTGCAGAGTAGTTGCAGAAAGAAATCACGAGGTGAATAGTCGGTGGGATTTATACGTTCTTTGATTGATGGTTACAGGCGAAAGAAGCAGGCAAGGAATGAGGCCTGTGACGCATTAGTAAAAAAGATAGAGGTTGCTGTTGGCGATATGAATGCTTTGTTTGCGGACAGGCAGAGTTTTATTGAGCCGCAGGAGATTGACAAGTGGAATGGGAAGTATAAGCCACTGCTTAACGATATTGCGGAGGAAAATGTACGTAGCTTAAAACGCACAACGCAGTATAAGAAGTTAAGAGATCGTGGAACCTGGTTGTCAGATGCATCCGAGGTGTTGCCCCAAATGATTCAGCAGCACAATAATGAGGTGGCAAATAGCAGGATAGATAAGGCTTATGAGCTGATTGGTGAGGTTGAAGGAAGAAAGCTGGATCGGCAGCAAATGGCCTGCATTGTAAAAGAGGCACACAATCATTTGGTGATTGCCGGAGCAGGGACGGGCAAAACAACCACGGTTGTGGGCAAAATAAAGTATCTGCTAAAGAGCGGAAAGTGCCGTCCGGAAGACATTCTGGTTCTTTCTTTTACAAATGATTCCGCACAAGAGATGCGGGACAGAATTTGCGCAGAGACCGGTGTGGATATTGATGCATCTACTTTTCATAAGCTTGGGTTGAATATCATTTCAGAGGTGGAGGGAATAAGGCCGAAAATTACGCAATTGAATTTAAAGAGTTTTGTAAAAGAGAAGCTTCAAAGCCTTATGCAATCCCCGAAATACCTGAATCTGCTGAGTACGTATTTGCTGTTTCATCGGGTGGCGGCAAAGTCGGAATTTGAATTTCAAACGGAAGAGGAATATAAAGAGTATCTTTCTATGAATCCGCCGACTACGATTCAGAATGAAACGGTAAAGAGTTATGGGGAGATGGATATTGCCAATTTTTTGGCGCAGAACGGAATCCGTTATCTTTGTGAGCACCCCTATGAGGTGGACACGCGGACAGGCGAGTATAGCCAATATTGTCCGGATTTTTATCTGCCGGATAATAAGATCTACATTGAGTACTTCGGAATCGACCGGGAGGGAAAGGTACCATCGTATTTTCACGGGAAGAACGGCAGGTCTGCGACAGAAGAATATCAGGCATCAATGGAGTGGAAGCGTAAGCTTCATGAGGATAATCATACAACATTGGTGGAATGTTTTGCTTATGAGAAGTTTGAGGGAACCTTGTTGGAGGCTTTGGAGAAAAAACTGAAAGAAGCATCCGTCGAGATGCAGCCGAAAACGACGAAGGAACTATGGGAGCAGGTTGCCGCAGAAGGGGAGACTGTTCTTGATGGCATCATCGAACTTTTTGAAACATTGATCAATTTAATAAAGAGCAACGGTTATGATATAGAAGCTGTGAGGAAGAGAAATGCAGCAGGCGTTGCTTATCGGTCGAATGCTATGATTCTGTCCTTATCGGAACCGATTTTTAATGCGTATTGTGCGTATCTTAAAGAACAGGGAGAAATTGATTTCAATGATATGATTCATTTATCTGCGCGGTATGTGCAGCAGGGAAAATTCCATAGTCCGTACAGGTATGTAATTGTGGATGAATATCAGGATATATCAAGGGCGCGGTTCGACCTGCTGGACAGTTTGAGGAAGGCAAGAGATTTTGATCTGTTCTGCGTTGGGGATGACTAGCAGAGCATCTATCGTTTTGCCGGCAGTGATATCGGTTATATTTTGAATTTTGAAAAGCATTGGGGAGCAACGGAAAGGAGCAAAATCGAGACTACGTATCGTTTCCCCCAGACACTGATTAAGATATCCGGTGGATTTGTGATGAGGAATCCGGCGCAAATCAAAAAGGCAATGAAGGGAAGACAAGATGATGCAGGCTTTCCACTTGGAGAAATCAGCGGTTACAATGAAAGATATGCAATTGCGTTTATGGTAGAAAAACTGAATGATTTACCGAAGGGAAGCAGTGTGTTTTTTATCGGAAGGTATTCCTTTGATGAGCAGCTTCTTAAGGACCATGAAATGTTAGAATGCCGGTATCGGAATGCGGATCGTACGAGAGAGGTTATTTATCGGAAAAGGCCTGATTTGAAAATGTCCTTTGTTACGGCACACAAGTCAAAAGGATTACAGGCGGACTATATTTTTATTATCAACAATAAGAAGTCACGAATGGGTTTCCCAAGTAAAATTCAGGATTCGCCGATACTGAGTCTTTTGCTTGACAGCTGCGAGCAGTTTCCATATGCAGAGGAACGCAGGCTTTATTATGTGGCGCTTACGCGGGCGAAAAAGAAAGCTTACCTTGTGACAATAACCGGAAAGGAATCCGAGTTCGCAATGGAGTTGAAAAAACAATACGGAGAAGAATTAAAACGTGAACAGTATACGTGTCCGATTTGTGGGGGAACGCTGTTAAAACGAACCGGCCCGTACGGAGATTTCCTGGGATGCTCGAATTACAAAACTACGGGGTGTACATACAAGAAGAAAATCATGAAAAAAGTATAAAGGAGTAAAAAGAGATGGAAAACAGGGGAAAACGGAAAAGTATAGTATGGCTGTAAACAATAGATAAGGATATTTTAAAAACCAGAAGGAAAAATCAACCGGATCCGTAAAAAAAATACGGAATAAGTTGATTTTTTTTGCGGATAATAATATAATAGAGAAAAGGCAGGAAGGTGATTGTTATGTTAAAGAAATTCAGCGTAGAAAATTTCAAGGGCTTTCGGGACAAAATCACATTTGATATAGGTTCACCAAGCAATTATAATTTTAATTCGGAAATTATTCAAAATGGCTGCGTGACGAAGGGGATTATCTATGGCATCAACAGCAGTGGTAAATCCAACCTGGGATTGGCTATTTTTGATATTATTACCCATTTGACGGAAAAACAGAAGCTGCTGTCAAGCTATGATTTTTATTTGAATATGAGTGGAAGGAAGTCGTTTGCCGAATTTGAATATACTTTCACATTTGATGACCACGAGGTGGTTTACCGGTACAGCAAGATTGATGTGTCTATATTAAAGAATGAGAGTTTGTCTATTGATGGAAAAGAAGTTATCTTTTTTGATTTCCTTACCAGAGATGGTTTTACTTTGCTGGAAGGGTCTGAGACCTTGAATGTTTCTATCAAGAGCGATAGTCCGATTTCCCGTGTAAAGTATGTGAACAACAATTCGATTCTTGCGGATAATGTACAGAACCGGGTATTTAAGAAATTTATTGATTTTGTGGAACATATGCTTTTGTTTTATTCGCTGGATAGCCGCGGGTATGAAGGTTTTATGAATGGAAATGAAGGCATTGCAGAAGGCATTGTTAACAGCGGAAAGGTACAGGATTTTCAGGCGTTTCTGAAAGAAAATGATATTGACTATGAGTTGTATGGATGCGAGATAGACGGGAAAAAAGCAATATATAGCCATTTTGAAAATAAGGACGCCGATTTCTTTAAAATTGCTTCCACCGGAACCAGGTCATTGGCATTATTCTATTACTGGTATATTCGTATGGAGAAGGCATCTTTTGTATTCATAGACGAATTTGATGCATTTTATCATTTTGAATTATCGGAGTCAGTGCAGAGGTATTTAAAACAGATATCCGGTGTTCAGATATTTACAACGACCCATAATACAGATTTGATGAGCAATGACCTTCTCAGACCGGACGGTTATTTCTTGCTCGCGGATAATAGTGTAAAAGCAATTTCTGAATTAACACAGAAGGAATTGCGCCAGGCGCACAATCTTCAGAAAATGTATAAGGCGGGTGCATTTAATGAAAGATAAAGACTATAAGGCATTTATAGTAGAAGGCGAGGCCAGAGAACCACAAATCATTGATAATATTTCGAAGATATTTTTTTCACATAAAAACTATACGGTTATTACACTTCCGGCCGGAGAGAACATCTATATGCTTTGGATGCAGTTGAAAGAGGATGGTTTTGATACAGATATCATTGAGGTTCTCAGAGAGAGGAATGATGAGATCAGGAAACAGCTCACAGGGTTGTCCAGAGATGATTTTTCAGAGGTGTACCTCTTCTTTGATTATGATGTACATCAAACCAATCTAGGGAAGACAGTTAATGAGGATGTAATTCATCAGATGCTTGAAAGCTTTGACAATGAAACGGAAAACGGTAAATTATATATCAGTTATCCGATGGTTGAGGCACTCAGAGATTATGAATCCGGGAAATGCGGTAACGGAGAAAATTGCTTCGTAGGGATAGAGGAGTTGGGAAATTATAAGAATACTTCTGCAGCAAGGGCACATAATCCACATTTTAAGGAATATGGAATCGATGATTGGAAGGATATTATTAATGTCTTTGCAATGAGAGTGTCGTGCTTATATGATATGCCTGGGATGATGGAATATGAGCAGTATTCCGATGTGGTAACACCGATTAAAATATATGCTATGGAAGTGAAAAACGCTGAGATGCAGCAGGTATTTGTACTGAGTGCATTTCCGGAGTTTTTGCTGGATTATTTTGGGATGAAGTTATGGAAGACAAGCGTGAAGTATAGAAAGAATCAGAAGAATAGTTTGAATTGTGTCATAAGAGCTGGATTGCACATCTAATAAACGATTTGCGGTGACTTCTGCGAGGATGTATCCTACTTGTAGTAAGTTGTTCGGGTTTTATTGCGGAAAGGAAAAGATACAAAGGAGTAAAAAAGATGGAAAACAATCAGAAGATGTTTGCATTTTTGAAAAGTGTGGTTGATCAGGACAGAGCTTCGGTGGTGATATGTAATACGGAGCATGAAATTGTATATATGAATCCGGCAGCAGTAAGCAGCTATGCAAAGCGCGGCGGAGAGAAGCTGATCGGAAGAAGTCTTCTGGAATGTCATAATCCGGAGTCAAGAGTAAAAATACAGCAGGTCGTGGATTGGTTTGCAGCGGAGGAGAGTCACAACATTGTCTACACCTATCATAATGAGAAGCAGAACAAGGATGTGTATATGGTGGCGCTGCGGGACGGCGGCAGGTTGATCGGATATTATGAAAAGCATGAATATCGGGATGCGGAATCTATGAAGCAGTACGATTTGCGGTGATGCTACGAGAAGGTAGCGATTTATGCAGTAAATCAGCGGATTCCGAATGTTATTGCCTTAGCATTTTGAATGTTACATTTGTGTCATAAGGCAGTAAGCCGAATGTGCCGTAGGGATTTGAGATAAGATAGGGAGGGGCATCCATGCCTTTTGAAATTGTACGAAATGATATTGTCAATATGCGGGTGGATGCAGTGGTAAACACTGCGAATCCGAATCCTGTCATCGGCTCCGGCGTTGACGGCGCCATTTATAGGAAAGCAGGAGAGGAACTGCTTGCAGCCAGGCAGAAAATCGGTCGCATTTCCTTTGGCGGTGCTGCTGTTACGCCGGGTTTCGGACTGGATGCCGGGTATGTGATCCACACGGTAGGTCCTGTTTGGGAAGGCGGCAAAGCGGGAGAGGAACAGATCCTGGCCTCATGCTATCAAAAGTCCCTGGCGTTGGCGAAAGAATACCAGTGCGAATCGATTGCCTTTCCGTTGATCGCTACAGGTAATTATGGGTTTCCCAAACCGCTGGCACTGCAGATAGCGGTTCGGGAAATCCGTACGTTCCTTCTGGAAAACGAGATGCAGATTTATCTGGTGGTATTTGAGAAGGAAGCTTTCGCACTGTCGGAAAAATTGTTTCAATCCGTCAGCAGTTACATTGATGAAAATTATGTAAGCGAAAAGGTTTTTGCGGAATACGGAGCGGCATACGTAGATCATTCTCTGCTTGAAACAAGGCGGAGGAAGGAACGGCCGGAACGAATCCCGGAGCAAGATGCGAAGCAAACAGCAGAGGTATGCTTCGAGGAACCGGTTTGCGCCTCGGTTCCGATGCAGACGAATGATTTGAGCCGGTTATTTGAAAATCTGGATGCCGGTTTTCCCGAGACGCTTCTGCAGCTGATTGATCGAACCGGTAAGAAAGACTCTGAGATTTATAAAAAAGCCAATGTGGATCGGAAGCTTTTTTCAAAAATCCGTAACAATAGAGATTATAAACCGTCCAAGACAACGGCACTGGCTTTTGCTTTCGCATTGGAACTGGATCTGAAGGAAACGGTAGATTTTATCGGCAGAGCAGGTTTTGCGCTCTCTCACAGCAGTAAATTTGACGTGATTGTGGAGTATTTTCTCGTGAACGGAAATTATAATGTTTTTGAACTGAATGAGGTTCTGTTTGCTTTTGATCAGCCGCTGATCGGCGCATAAAATGTCGCATTATAAGCGACCATTCATTCTCCTGTTTAACCTATAATGAAGGCACAACAACAAACAAAAGGAAAACAGGAGGATTTAAAAAATGACAGAGCTTGTATTTGTTTTGGATCGCAGCGGTTCCATGTCGGGACTGGAAAAGGACACCATCGGAGGATTTAATTCTATGCTGGAAAGGCAACGTAAGGAGCCGGGAGATGCGCTGGTATCCACGGTGCTGTTTGATAACGAAGCAAAGGTTATTCATGATCGTGTTGCCATTGCAAAGGTGCCGAATCTTACCGATAAGGAGTATTTTGTAGGAGGCTGTACCGCACTTTTGGATGCTGTGGGAGGGGCGATTCAGCACATCGGAAACATACATAAGTATGCCCGCAAAGAAGATGTGCCGGAAAAAACGCTCTTTGTGATTATTACGGATGGTATGGAAAATGCCAGCCGCCGCTATACGTATGATTCGGTTCGCCGTATGATTGAACGGCAGAAAGAGCAGTACGGCTGGGAATTCCTTTTCCTGGGTGCGAACATCGATGCAGCAGCGGAAGCCGGAAAGTTCGGTATCGACAGATCCATGGCTGCCGACTATCATTGCGATGAAGCCGGAACGGCTCTTAACTATGAAGTCATCAGTGAAGCCATTACCTATGCAAGAACCTGTGCAACGCCGCTTAATGCCGACTGGAAAAGGAAGATTGATGCGGATTATCGGAAACGGGGAGGAAAGAGGGGAAAATGATTTGGTTTACAAGCGATTTGCATTTGGGGCACAGGGCGGTAATTAATATGTGCGGTAGGCCATTTGAAATAATGCAGATTAAGGAATTCATGGAAATCAGTACGGAATAGAGGCAACAGAAAAAGGTATGGAGGGACAAGGCATGACTTTTACACAGCATTACAATTCTCCGCTGGGCGGTATCCTGTTGGCAGCGGATGAAATCGGGCTGACCGGACTGTGGTTTGACGGTGAAAAATATTTTGCCGATCATCTTCCGGCAGAATATACAGAGCAGGAAACACCGGTTCTGGCAGAAGCCGGACGATGGCTGGATATTTATTTTGCCGGCAAAGAGCCGGACTTTTTACCGCCGCTGCATCCCATCGGATCTGCTTTTCGGCAGTCAGTGTGGAAAATTCTTCTGCAGATTCCTTATGGAAAGACGACAACCTACGGCGAGATTGCGCGGCAGCTTGCTAAAGAGCAGGGAATTCCCAGGATGTCCGCACAGGCAGTCGGCGGTGCAGTCGGACACAATGAAATCTCTATCATGATTCCCTGTCACCGGGTTGTCGGTACAAACGGCAGTCTGACCGGATACGCCGGGGGAATTGCTAAAAAAATGAAGCTGCTGGAACTGGAGCATACCGATATGACGGGATTTTTTATTCCGAAGAAAGGCACTGCACTTTAAGCAGACGGAAGAAGGAGGATTGCTATGGCTACGATTATTTATCTGGTAATTTCATTATTGGTGTCCCTTGTTTTTATTATACTTGGAATAAGGCAGTATAGGGCTGAAAAACCGGTAACAATAAACACAGGAGAGAAGCCGCCTCGTGAAGAGGAACTGACGAGTGTTGCCGAATGGAACCATCGACACGGCAGAAATTTTATTATTTTCGGGTGTGCACTTTTTATTACACTGTCAGTTTTTGTATATTTTATTGAAAAGCTGGACAGCGTTGTGCTTCAGACGGTTATTCTTATAATAGTGCTGTTTGTCGAGATCGCATGGGTTGTGCTTGAAGATAAAATGATGAAAAAGAAAATGATGAAAAAAAGATGAAGTAGAAAAATATTAAAGGAATACAGGAAACGAGAGATATTATTCAGGATATCATTCAGAGAGGTCTCAGACAATGATAAAAGTACTTTTCGTGTGCCATGGCAATATTTGCAGGTCGCCAATGGCCGAATTTGTATTAAAGGATATGGTAAAAAAACGTGGTCTTGCCGGCCAATTTAAGATTGCTTCGGCAGCCACAAGCACAGAAGAAATATGGAACGGGGTAGGCAATCCCGTGTATCCTCCGGCAAAAGCAGAATTGGCAAAGCATGGTTTAAGCTGTGAAGGAAAAAGGGCAGTACAATTAAAGACCTCGGATTATGAAGAGTATGACTATCTGATCGGTATGGATACGAAAAATGTATCCGATATAGAGAGAATGACAGGGCATAAAGCAGGAGAGAAGATACACTTATTGTTAGCATTTCACCATGAGTCAAGATCGGTGAGAGATCCCTGGTATTACAATTGCTATGAGGAAACATATCGGGATGTGGTCACAGGATGCAGTGCGTTTCTGGATTATCTGGAAGCGGAAGGTAAGATCTGATAAAGGCCGGAAATTAACCGAAACAGCTGCAGAGTAGAGAGAAAGCACTGAAAGCATTACAAAAGGCAAGCATTATGAGTAATTATATTGAATATGATGACAAAATTGCTTTTCATCCTGGATATTATATTAAAGAAATAGTTGAGGAAAGCGGTTTGACTCAGGAGGATTTTGCAAAACGGCTGGATACTACTCCGAAAAATTTGAGCCTGTTGATTCGCGGAGAGCAGAGCCTTTCTATTGATATTGCAATGAAATTATCCAGAATGATCGGAACCAGTGTTTCATATTGGCTTAATTTACAGAACGCTTATGATGCTTTGATAGCAGAGTTCAAATCAAAAGAGGAACTTATACAGGAAAGAGAAATCTTTTCTTTTTTGGATTATAAATATTTTCGGGATCATTTCAATCTGCCGGACTTACCCAGAAAGATCGATGTGCAGATTGCGCAAGTAAGAAGCTTTTTGAATGTGGCTACCCTTACTGTTTTCAAAAAGAAAGATATGGCGGTGAGTTTTCGAAGCGCTGCCGGAGAACTTTCAGAGGCTAACATTGTGAAAGCTAACATCATGGTGCAGATAGCGATTAATATAGCTTTAAAAACAGAAGTACCTAAGTTTAATAAAGCGTTTTTTGAAGAAGCTGTGAGATATGCACTTACTTTGACAAAAGACCACAGTACATTCTATCCGCTCATAAAAGGAGCTTTTGGTAAAGCAGGGGTTATTCTAGTTATTCTCCCTAATATTTCCGGATCCAAAATTAATGGCGCCACCAAAAAGATTGGTAATAATATTATGTTGATGGTGAATGACAGAAGACTGAATTCAGATACATTCTGGTTTACATTATTCCATGAGGTTGGGCACATTATGAATGGTGACTATGGTATTTCTTTTGATTCAGAGTGCGGAGAGCAGGAAGAAATTGCTGACAAGTATGCAGAGGATATACTGATTCCGCGTGATCAGTACAAGCAATTCATTGAAAAAGCTTGAGAGAGTAGAGGCGAAAAACATATGTATCGTGTTTTTAAGATGATTCCGTCAGGATTCTTTAACAATTTGGCCAGTGGCAGTAATCAAAGAATTTATGCGGATTGTATTCAACTGATTTATAAAGAATATGAAAAGGAGATTAGTTATCGTATCCCCAGAAATCAGATAAGGGATTCTCTTGCAATCTATTTTCTGGAAAATCATGTGGAATTGTCTTATGAAGAATACAGCGGTGATAAAACGGCAAATGATATGGCAAACGCTGTATTGCGAAAATTTCTTTCCAGAGAAATCGGATGGTTGGATGAAGAAATTGATGAGGCCACCTATGAAAAGCAAATCGTGATGACAGAAAACGGAATTGCATTGGCAGAGTTTTTAAATCGGCTGGAAAAACCGGAAAAAGAGGAGTTTTCCAGTTATATTTATAATATTTATAATACGTTGAGGAATCCGGAACAATGGCGGGACAATCCCTATGTAAACGGAATAAGAAATATTAATAAAAATGCGCGTCAATTATCAAAAGCATTGAAAAAGTTGTCTACTTTTATCCGCACAATTATCGAAAAAATGGTACAGGAAAAAACGCTGGAAAGCTTGACGGAGAATATTTTGGAGTATTGTGAGGGCGATTTTATCCGGGAATATTCGAGATTAACGAAACAGCAAAACATACATATCTATCGTATGTTTATTAAGGCGAAACTGGATGATATGAGTAAGGAGGAATCCGTTTTTGCGAACATTGTGGAAGACTGCAGTAAGGAGGAAGGGCTTGATAATGAGGCGGCACATGATGTTGTGCTGGATATGATTCAAGCAACCAAACGCTTTCTTGCGGAAGATTATGATCAGATTATGCGGGATATCAAACATAAAATAAATGTGTATCTTCAAATTGCTGTAGGGAGAGCCAGGTTCATACGGAATCGTGAGCACGATATCCGCGGCAATGTAGAGAGAACAATACGATATGTTCTGGAAGAATTAACGGATTTGTCTTTGAAAGACAATCTTCCGGGGGAGATGAATGCATTGTTTACCATGGACAGGCATGAATTTATAGATATAGGTTCCATTCGTTACCCCAGAAAGAATCAGGCCATTAAGGAACCGGTAGCGGCAGAAATTGAAGAAATGACAGAGGAAGCATTGCAGGCTGCAAAAGAGGCGCAGCAGAGAGAAGCATATAATCCTTATTCCGGCAATTTGATGAAATTGTATCTGGAAAAGGAAATGGGCGATAGCAGGTCGATAATAAGTGAGGAATTGCCCTTGAACAGCAAAAATGACCTGTTGGCAAACCTTTCTTCCGTTGCCTATGCGAAGGATATTGGATTTGACATCGAAGTATTGGACGGCTACTATGAGGCAAATGGCATGATTTTGCGCCGATTTAAGATTACAAGGGAGGATCCCGAATGAGCATAGATACATCATGGAAAGACCTTACATCATCGGAAAAAGATTTGTTTCAAAGGAGTTGCCGCAAGCTTTTAAAACAGACATTTATTGTCCGTGATAAGGATGATGAGAACAAAAAACTATATTTTTTTACAGCAAGGATGCCGGATATCTTTACCCAGTATTTTTCATTTATCGGTTTTGATATTGTGCTTGACCGCGAAAATGGGGTAGTGATGCTCAGAAACTGTGCAGATTTCGGAGAAAACGGAAAAATCCAGGCAAACAGACTGGCACTGAAAAAGGCAGAAAGTGTGGTCTTGTGCTGTTTGTGGACTTTATATGCAGACCGTTTGCGGAGTGGCAGCCTGGCACAAACTATCATGATATCTATGACTGACTTAAGATTCGCATTAGAAAAATATGGGCTGAAAGAGCCTTTAGATAAAACGGTAATGGTGAATGCACTAAACTTGTTTTCAAGGTATAATCTAATTGATATTAATGGAAAAATCGGGGAGGCAGATTGCCTGATCCGGTTATATGCCTCCTTGCAGTTTGCATTGGATAGTGAAGAGTTTAAGAATTTTGTAGAGGCCACGGAAAAGCGCATGCGGGCAAAAGGCGGAGAAAAAGAGGAAGATGTAGAGGAGGATACCTGGGATGATGCAGAATAGAAAGACTGCCACAAAATTGCTGCTGATTCAGTGGTCCCGTTTTCAGAATGTGTCGATTAAATTGGGTGGTTCCACTCTTTTTACCGGAGTAAACGGAAGTGGTAAATCTACTATATTGGATGCGATGACTTATCTACTTACCGGAAATACGCAATTTAATAAAGCAGCGAAGGACAGAGACAGAACGGTGAAGGGATATGTGAGAGGAGATACCAGGAGTAATGGCTCAATGCGGTATCTTCGCCAGGGACAGGTTATCTGCTATGTAGCAATGGAGTTTTGGTCTCCGGTGGAACAGGAGAAGATGGTAATCGGTGTGTGCATCGAATCACCGGATGAGGTTTCCACACCTACCAGCAATTGGTTTATTTGCAAAAATGCGGTTATGGAAGATATTAATTTTGCAGTCGTTGAGGAAAAGCAACTATATGTTACTCCAAAAAGCATGCTGCAGATAAATGGTACAAGACTGAGTTCCAAACAGTTTATGGGAAGAGAAAAGGGAACAGAGCAGATTACCAGAGTATTGGGCTTGCGATGTGATGTGAGTAAATATCGTTCCAAACTGGTCAAAATGATGGCATTTAATCCGGAAAATAATATTGATCAGTTTATTGCGGAATGTGTTCTGGAGCCGGGTAAAGTGAATTCATTGAAGGAACTTCGCCAACAGAGAGAGCAGTTTGAGCATATCAAAAAAATATACGATGATTTACGTGATGGAAAGGCAAAGCTGGAAGAAGTCGAAAAGAAAACCCGGGACTACGAAAATAAGAAGCGGAATCTGGACATTCGTGAAATGCTTTTAAAGTATCAAAACCTCAGAGAAAAGCAGAAAGAAAAAGAAGATATTCAACACCGTCTGAAATTTCTGGAACAAAAAATGGCGGATTTAAAGAAACAGAAAGAAAATGTACAGGAATTATTTGAAGCGGCCAGAAAAAGATTGGCAATTGCAGAAAGTAATAATGCCTTTCAGGGAATGCAGGCCTCAATACGGAACCTGGAATCTCAGATTGATTCATTACAGTTAAAAATCAGGCAGGAAAAAGAACAGCTTGCAAAGTTGTTGCGTTTTCAGAAGTCATTGTCTGCGGAACTGGCTTGGACCTTGGAGGGATTGGAAGGGGATTCTGTCAAATATCTGTTGCATATCGGTGAGGATGGATATGCAACGGAAAAAAAGCAGAAAGAACTTATTGTTTATCTGGGGCACATGACAAAAGTAAAGAAAAGCCTGGGAACGGAAAGCGTACATCTGGAGGATGAAGCAGGTAAGATAAACCGGGAGCTTGCAAGACTGGAACAACAGTTAAAAATACTGGAATCCAATCAGGTAATTTATCCGGAAGAAATTGTGCAGGCGAAGCAGATCATTAAAGAGGAACTTGCTAGGAAAGGAATTACAACGGATGTTCGTCTTTTTGCAGAATTGGTACAAAAAGTAAAGGATGTATCTTGGCGTAAAGCAATAGAAACATTTTTGGGACGTAAGAGATTCTATATCATAGTGGCTGGGCAATATTGCCATGAGGCAATGAAAGTTCTGCTGCAGAACAGCTGCTGATACCCAATGTTGATGCCAGAAGATATGCGAATTATTTGCTGAACGGAATTTATCTGTGTGATTCTCTGGAAGAACTGCATAAGCATCCAAAGGGCGGACTGATGAAAGATGGAATGCTGGCAAAAGGTTATTCTGCGGCTTGCATGAACATGAAAAACACCCGGATTTGTTTGGGGCAGGATGCTGTTGAATTGCAGAAAAAGGCAGTACTTGCGCAGAAAAAAGATAAGCAGGAGGAACGAAGGGAAAAACTGGAGGAACTGGAAAGTATAAATACAAAACTGAACTCCTTAGATCGCTTAGACTTTGTATTGGAAAATTATCGGTTAGAGTCACCGGGATTGCTTTCTGAATATTATGCCAAAAGGAAACATTATGAAGACAATGTAAAACAGATAAAGGAAAATCCGGAATTCCTTTCTGTACTTCAGGAACAGCAGGATGCCAGAGCTGCCTTTGATGAAGTCAAGGAAAAAAATACGGAAGTCGACCGGCAGATCGGTTCGGTCAACAATGAGTGGGATACAGAAAAAAATCGGCAAAAAAATATTGCCGGTGAAATTTACAGCGCGAAAAATGCATATGAAGAAATCAAACAGTTACATTTTGAACTGGAAGAGTCAATGTTGGAAGAATATGAGAAAATGTATGCAAAGCGTAGAGAAGTGAGGGTTATTACAGATAAAACTGTGCAAAATATGCGGGCGGAACTGGATGTCTGTATCAAAGCACTGGAAAATGCTCAATTGGAATACTGTAAGATTTCTGAGATTGATATTAATAAGCGGGGAGTTGGTTATATTTCCTTTTTCCGGGAAGAGTATCGGAATATTGCCAATGTTAAAATCGAAGATGCGCATAGTCGCTTGGTAGAACAGTCCAGGAAACTGGAAAGTGCTTTTATGAACGACTTTGTCGCAGAAATTAATGAGACAATCGGTGAGGCAAAACGGGAGATTGATGCAATCAACCGAGAACTGAAACAAATTCCTTTTGGGCAGGATACTTACAGATTTAAGATGGAGGAAAAAGCGGATCGGATTCTGTTTTTCCGCATTTGTAAAAGGTTAGAAAATTATATGAACTCTCCGGAAGTGTACATGAATTCAAACCGTGATGATGAAGAAATGGAACAGGATATCCGGGAATTCATGAACATGATTTTAAATGAGGAAAACGAAGAAGAATATACAGATTATAGGAAATATTTCACCTATGATATGGAGATTACCAGCAAACAGGGAGAGGAAGAGGTTACGGCGGATCTTTCGAAAAAACAGGGTTCGGCATCCAATGGAGAGAAACAGACACCATATTTTATTATATTGGCAGCCAGTCTGATGCAGTGTTATCCAAGGCGAAATTGTTGTGTGCGTCTTGCTTTTATTGATGAGGCTTTTTCCGCTCTTTCCAGAGAACGAATTGAGCAGATGGTAAAGTATCTGGAGGAAAATGATTTTCAGGTAATCTATGCAGCACCGCCTGAAAAAATCAGTAGTATTGGTCAGTACATTCAGTCAACGGTCAGTCTGGTGACGACAGGGCGTTATACAAGAGCAGTGGAAGGATTAGTGAGAATAAATGAATTTAACATCTAATCAGAGAAAAGCTTTGAATAGTTTATTGGATAAGTACGAAAGAAGTAAAACTTATGATGGGACGAATCGGGTTATACAGAATTTTACAATAGACCCTGCAGCTATCTGGGAGGAATATACTTCTGACTTTACAGATGTCGGGATGATAAAAGACTTTGAAGCAGACATGGAGTATCTGGAAAAGCAAGGATTCCTCACAATTAAGAGAAAGGGGGGAGAAATCAACAGGCTTATTGCCTGCAATGAGAGAATTTCAGAGTATTATGATATTGTGGAGAGAAAGCCGAAGAAGGATGCAGTGCAGGAACAAATGGACTTTTACAGAACCTGGATCAAAAATGGGAAACCTCTGATAGTTTCTTACTGCCGGGAACAGTTAGAGCGCATTTCTTCCGGAAAGAAACCTGCTTATACAATGGATATGGCGAATCCGATTTTAAAGCTATTGAACTATTTATTGGATAACAAGGAAGAATTACTGGAAAGAGAATTGTCCTTGATAGTATTATCGGACAGCAAAGCGTTTGAGGCAAAGTATCGTACTAAAATATGCAAGCTGCTATACAGATATATGAATTTTGAGGATAAACTGGAGGGGATTGATAATGACAGAGAGCGCGAAAAAGTAATTCTTGAAGAATTCAGTATCTATACAAACCCGGCCTATATCTATCTTAAGGGTATGGTAAATATGGAATTAAAGAACGGAGAACATCTGAAAATCGGAAGGTATCCAATTGCACTCTCATCAGAGCTTATCAAAGAAATTGCATCGATTACGGTGGAAAACCGGAGGATTGTTACGGTCGAAAATTTAACCTCTTTTCATCGGGTAAATGATCCGGAAAACACGTATATTTATTTGGCAGGGTATCATAACACAGAAAAGCAGTTGCTGCTTAAACGGATTGCGGAAGATAATCCCGGCAGGGAATGGCTTCATTTTGGAGATATCGATCCAGATGGATTCTATATTTTGGAACATCTGAAGCGAGGCACAGGAATTGACATTGCACCAGTTTTCATGGGAACGGAACAATTAGAGACATATAAGAAATATTGTAAAACGTTGAATGAAAATGACTTGGTAAAAGCCAACAATTTGATTCGAAAGGGACGCTACGTGAATACATTGCAGTATATGCTGGAGCATAACTGCAAACTGGAACAGGAAATAGTAGGTTTTCAGATACCTACTCGGAATAGCGGACTTGCCGCCGCTCATATAGTGTAGTATTCTTTGAAGGATTCATTGGAAAGGGGCATGTTATGAGCCAAAACCAAAATGCTGCGACGGCATGTGTCTGCGAAAGCGTTTTTAAAAACGGCAAGAGTACTACAACGGAACAGGAATATACAAAAGCGTGGGCATTGCTTATCCGTACTTTGGAAAAGAATAAAAGCGTAAACTTTTTTTCGGTTTCAAAGGAGATGGAAGATTGAAAGCAGCTGTTTATTGCCGTTTATCCGAAGAAGACCGAAACAAACAGGTACAGACCGATGATTCGGGCAGCATACAAAACCAGAAGGCCATGTTGGTCAGCTATGCCTTGGAGCAGGGATGGGAAATTTACGGTATTTACAGCGATGACGATTATGCCGGGGCGGACAGGCGACGGCCGGAATTTAACCGTCTGCTGCAGGATGCGCAGGCGCATAAATTTGATATCGTTCTCTGCAAAACACAATCCCGGTTCACGCGCGAGCTGGAGCTGGTGGAAAAATATATTCACGGTCTGTTTCCGCTCTGGGGCGTCCGTTTTATCAGCATTGTAGACAATGCCGATACGGCCAACAAGGGCAACAAAAAATCCCGTCAAATCAACGGACTTGTGAATGAGTGGTATCTGGAGGACATGTCCGACAATATTCGCAGCGTTTTGAAAAACAGGCGGGAAAACGGATATCATATCGGTTCCTTTGCTCTTTACGGATATCAAAAGGATCCTGAACGAAAGGGGCATTTGATGATCGATGAGGAAGCTGCCGGCGTTGTCCGGAAGGTATTTACTCTTTTTTCGCAAGGATACGGAAAGACCGCAATTGCCCGCATGTTAAACGACCGTGGGATCCCGAATCCTACGGAATATAAGCGTCGGCAGGGCTTGCGTTACAAGCGGCCGGCTGGTAAAAACAGCACCCTATGGAAATACTCGGCCATTTCCGCTATGCTGACAAACGAAATTTATATCGGCAATATGGTACAGGGCAAATACGGCAGTGTTTCCTATAAAACCAAACAGAACAAGCCGCGGCCGAAAAGTGAATGGTATATTGTTGAAGGGACGCACGAAGCGATCATTGACCGCAAGTTGTGGGATCGGGTGCAAAAAAGAATTGCGGAGCGCACCCGGCCGTTTACTGTTGGTACAATCGGTTTGTTTGCAGGAAAAGCCCGGTGCGCAAACTGCGGTTGTACGATGCGTTCCTCCAAAGCCGGACCAAAGCAGGGAGGCAGGCATTATCTGCAATGCGCTACTCGTCATGTGGCAAAGGAGGTATGCCCGGGTGCATTTATCTCGGTTGATCGATTGGAGAGGATGGTTATTGCAGAGCTGAACAGACTATCCGCAGAGTATCTTGACAAGGACGAGTTGGAACGGAATATCGAGTTTTGCGATAATTTACAGATGCAGAAAAAGCGCATACTTTCCAACCTTACGGCATATCGTAAAAAAATCGAAGAGTACGCCAAAGGTATCCGGGAACTTTACCTAGATAAAGTAAAAGGTTTGATCACCGAGAGTGATTTTGCGGAGCTGTCGAAAGACTTTACCGTGCAAAAAGAACGTCTTGAACGTGCCTGTTCAGATGAAAAACAGCAGTTGGCCGAAATGGAAGAAAAAATAGCGGCGGGTGATCCTTGCCGGGAACAGATTGAGCAATACACAAATCCGAAACATCTTACCAGGGAGATGGTGGAAACACTGATTGATTATGTCGCTGTAGGCAGACGCATTCCGGGAACGAAGGATGTTCCCATTGAAATTCACTGGAACTTCTAATTCAAGTTGTTTTTATAGGATTGCAGCAGAGCAAAAGGCGCGTTCTACCTATGACAATATCTTACGTCTGGTGAAGGAACCGGATGTCTGCGAGCCGATTAAGTTCCTGAGAGAAAGAGAAATCGTTCATTTCCAACGCTTCGGTGAAGCGCTGCGGATTACGCAGGATAAACTGAATGCAAAGAATTTCTACGCTTTCAACCCCGGCTTTGACCGCTGCAAAGATTGTGCGGGGACTCCTGTAAAATGAAAAGCAAAAGACTGGTAGGAGCAATAGAATAGGAGCCTCTTCAAAAGCCGGTCGGATGATCGGTGACTACGGTAGAATGAAGCAAAACAAGATAGAAACAAGATAGAAATATGATAAGACAGCTGCCGCTTCCGCAAAGAAATGTTTGCGAAGGCGGCGGCTTTTTGACGAAGAAGAGGATTTCGGCAGGTAGAACTGTCATTCTGCAAATTTCGGCAGGCGTAAGCAGCAATTCGTCGAGTAGCTGTTCTGAAAGAGAAAGGAAGCGGATATATTATCCTAAGAGCGTTCTGAGGAAACGAATGTGAAAAAGGACACGGTAATGCAGCAGGCGGAAAACTTTTTGCGGAAGGCGGATGATATGGTCTGGGGTCCCTGGCTTCTGGTCTTCTTATTGGGAACGGGGATATATCTGATGATCCGGATGCGTTTTCTGCCCATCCGAAACCTTGGTTACGCCATAAAGTGTGCGTTCGGCGGAGGCAGGAAGAAAGAAGAACCACCTCCACCGAACAAAAAGTCCGAAGACCATGACCATAGCCATGACCATGGCCATGGAGAAATCTCTCCTTTTTCGTCCCTGATGACCGAACTTGCGGCGACCATCGGTACCGGTAATATTGTGGGAGTGGCTACAGCCATGGTTTTGGGAGGCCCCGGAGCGTTGGTCTGGATGGTTCTTTCTTCTTTTATCGGCCTTTCCACAAAATTTGCGGAAAGTATGCTGGCAGTAAAATATCGGGTCAAAAATGACAGACGGGAAAATGCGGGCGGTCCCATGTATACCCTGCGGGAAGCATTTCCTTATAAAAAAGCAGGGAAGATGCTCGGTACATTGTTTGCTTTTTTTGCAGTATGCGCTTCTCTGGGAATGGGAAATATGACCCAGGCAAATTCCATTGCGGAAGCGATGGAGACTGGTTTTGGCATTAACAGGGGATTGACCGGATTAGTCATCACTATTGCGGCAATCCTGGTGGTTCTGGGAGGAATCCGTATGATTTCCGGATTGACCGGGATCATGGTTCCTGTTATGGCTGTTTTCTACCTGCTCGGTACGTTGACTATAATAGTCACTCATATCAAAGAACTTCCCGGGAGCCTGCTTTTGATCTTTTCTTCGGCCTTTCGTTGGGAATGTGCATCAGGCGGCATCGGCGGCTATCTTGCTTCCGAAGGAATCCGCTCATTACGCTGGGGAGTTTCCAGAGGCGTCTTTTCTAATGAAGCCGGACTTGGGGCTGCAGGGATTACCGCTGCAGCCGCAGATACGGATGACCCGGTCAGACAGGGATACATCAGCATGACCGGCGTGTTTTTCGATACAGCGGTCATCTGCAGTATGACCGGCCTTGCCATAGCCGTTTCCGGAGTTTTACAATCCCCCGAAACTGCTGCCCTAAACGGGACGGCACTTACCATTGCTGCCTTTGAGACTACCTTCGGAAAAACAGGAGCGGCCGTTGTCAGCATCGGAATTACTTTTTTTGCCTTTGCCACGATCATCGGTTGGGCGTACCAGGGAGAGAGAGCCTTCGAATTCCTTACAGGCAGCGGAAAATATAACACCTTTTACCGCTTCTTTTACGGATTTGCAGCCTTTGCGGGAGCAGTCTGCAGCCTGGATGCGGTATGGGATTTTTCCGATATCTGCAATGGACTTATGGCAATCCCGAACCTGATCTGTATTCTCTTCCTTTCCGAGGAGGCCGTTCGTGCCATCCGCCGAGGGTAAGTTTCTCCGGAGAAAATGAAAGTTTCGGTTTACTTTTTTGGACAATGGCTTTATACTTATATCTGAGTCGCCAAAAGAATATTGGGCGTAAAAGATTGCTGATAAGTCAGGTAATACCGGATAAGAAACAATATCAGACCAAGAAAGGAAAAGAACGATGCATACGGTAATTGAAAAATTTTTAAGATATGTACAGCTGGATACCACTTCCGTGGAAGAAAGTACCACGGTACCTTCTTCGTTAAAGGAGCATGAGCTGGCTGCTCTTTTAGTGAAAGAACTCTCGGAAATGGGAGCACAGGAGATTACTTATGATAAGGAACATTGCTATGTCTATGCAACCGTTCCGGCAACGCCCGGAAAAGAACAGCTTCCGGTGCTGGGTTTTATCGCCCATATGGATACTTCACCGGCGGTAAGCGGTGCGGATATCAAACCGCGTGTGGTTTCCTATCAGGGCGGAGATATTCTTTTGAATGAAGAAAAACAGATCTCCATAAAGCTTTCCGACTTCCCGGAACTGGAATGGTACCGGGGACAGGATCTGATTGTGACGGACGGCACCACCCTTCTGGGGGCGGATGACAAAGCCGGCATTGCGGAGATTATGACAATGGCGCAGACGTTACTGGAAAATCCGCAGATTCCCCATGGCAAGCTTCGGATCGGATTTACGCCGGATGAAGAAATCGGCTGCGGTACGGACTATTTTGATGTAAAACTTTTCGGCGCAGATATTGCTTATACTGTAGACGGCGGAAGACTGGGCGAGCTGGAGTATGAGAATTTTAATGCGGCAGGCGCAAAGCTTCATGTTTATGGACGGAATGTGCATCCGGGATCTGCCAAGGGAAAGATGAAGAATTCCATTCTGATTGCCCAGGAGTTCCAGGCAATGCTTCCTGTGTTTGAGAATCCCATGTATACGGAAAAGTATGAAGGCTTTTTCCACTTAGACAGCATCCGTGGAACGGTAGAAGAGACAACCGCCGATTATATCATCCGGGATCATGACAGGGCTCTTTTTGAGGAAAAAAAGAAAAAATTCCTGGATGCCGCTGCATTTTTAAACCGGAAATACGGAGAAGGAACCGTTGTAGCGGATGTGAAGGATTCCTATTATAATATGCGGGAAATGATGGAGCAGCATATGGATCTGGTGGAAGGTGCGGCAAAAGCAATGGAAGAGCTGGGAATTGAGCCGATTATTTCCCCGATCCGCGGCGGAACCGATGGCGCAAGACTTTCCTTCATGGGACTTCCTTGCCCGAATCTGTGTGCCGGCGGAGAGAATTTCCACGGAAAGTATGAATACGTAAGCATACAGTCCATGGAAAAGATTACGCAGCTTCTGCTGACTATTGTCAAAAACAGAGCACAGGCGTAAGCTTGAGTGCCTGCAGAATAACAGAAAATTGGTAACAGTTCAGCCGCGCCATTCACAAAGCTTCTCGCATGCTTGTCTGAACTGTTACGAAAAAGAGAAAAGAAAAGCGTAAAAAGAGAAGTGGGGATAAGCCAAAAGAGAGGAAAAAAGTACCTGTATGTTGGAAGAAATCAATTTAGACGGAATCGATCTTACCCGTCCGCCTGCGGAAAAGGAACCGGAAAGGCAGTATTATTTCATGGCGAAAGTCCGGGAAAAAGTCCGGGCAAAGGAGCAGGAGCTGGGGCGGCCTCTTACCTGCTGCGTAACGACCTTCGGCTGCCAGATGAATGCCAGGGATTCCGAGAAACTGGAAGGAATTCTGAAAGCGGTAGGATATCAGGTAACCGAGCGGGAGGATGCGGATTTCGTGATCTATAATACCTGCACGGTGCGGGACAATGCCAATCAACGTGTTTACGGAAGACTGGGCGTTTTGAACGGATTTAAGCGGAAGAACCCTGCCATGAAAATTGCACTGTGCGGCTGCATGATGCAGGAAGCGTCCGTGATTGAAAAGATTAAGGAAAGCTATCGTTTTGTGGATCTGATCTTCGGAACCCATAATATTTATAAATTTGCAGAGCTTCTTTTTGCCTGCTTGGAAGATAACGGCATGATCATTGATATCTGGAAGGATACGGATCAGATTGTAGAGGATCTTCCCGTCGAACGGAAGTATCCGTTTAAGTCAGGCATTAATATTATGTTCGGCTGCAACAATTTCTGCAGCTACTGCATCGTACCTTACGTAAGGGGAAGAGAACGGAGCAGAAATCCCAAGGATATCCTGCGGGAGATCGAGCATCTTGCGGCAGACGGCGTATCGGAGATTATGCTGCTGGGGCAGAATGTGAATTCCTATGGGAAAAATCTGGAAGATAAGATGACCTTTGCACAGCTTTTACAGGAAGTGGAAAAAATAGAAGGCATTCGAAGAATCCGCTTTATGACGTCCCATCCCAAGGATCTGTCGGACGAGCTGATTGAGGTCATGAAGCATTCCGAAAAAATCTGCAGACACCTTCACCTTCCGCTGCAGTCCGGTTCCACCGGGATTCTGAAAGCAATGAACAGGCGCTATACCAAGGAACAGTATCTTGCGCTTGCGGACAAAATCCGCAGGGAAATTCCGGATATTTCCATTACTACGGATATCATTGTGGGATTCCCGGGAGAAACCCAAGAAGACGTGGAAGAGACCATTGATGTTATCCGGAAGGTTCAGTTTGATAATGCATTTACCTTTATTTATTCCAAAAGAACGGGAACACCGGCTGCTGCCATGGAGAACCAGGTGCCGAAGGAGCAGGTAAAGGAAGGTTTTGATAAAGTTCTGGAAGTGGTTCAGGAAACGGCAAGGCATCGGGCGGCAGGACTGAAGGGAAAAGTAATGGAGGCATTGGCAGAGGAGGTAAACGAGCACGATTCATCGCTTGTCACAGGCCGGCTTTCCAATAACATGCTGGTGCATTTTCCAGCGGATCCATCTGTCATCGGAACGTATGTAACGGTGAGCCTGGATGAGTGCCACGGTTTTTATTATACGGGACATGCAGTGTAAAAGCATTGCTGCCTTGAATTTCATTACTATTATGAGGAGGGGCCGTGCCGCGGTGCATAGTTGCATAGGTACATAGGTGAATACGGCGCAAAAGCAGGATACTACATGAGCATAGACAATAGATAAACGTATCTCCTGTGTGTACTTTCAATATAAGCATAGCAGCGGCACGGCAAAAAGCAAAAATGGAAAAATTGAAACCGAAGCTGTTTTCGGTCATGAAGCATTACACGAAAGAACAGTTTCTGAAAGATCTGGTCGCCGGGGTTATCGTGGCGATTATTGCGCTGCCTTTATCCATTGCCCTGGCGCTTGCCAGCGGAGTTACACCGGAGAGAGGTATTTATACGGCAATTACGGCCGGCTTTGTGATTTCCTTTCTGGGTGGAAGCCGGGTGCAGATTGCCGGTCCGACGGCTGCGTTTGCCACGATTGTAGCGGGAATTGTAGCCAAAAACGGAATGGAAGGGCTGGCAGCAGCTACCATTCTTGCCGGAATTTTATTGATTTTAATGGGGATTTTGCGTCTGGGCAGCCTGATCAAATTTATTCCGTACACCATTACCACCGGATTTACGGCCGGCATAGCCGTTACGATTCTGGTCGGACAGATCAAGGATTTTCTGGGACTTACCATTGTAACCGAGAAGCCTTTAATCGAGACGGCAGACAAATTTAAAGCAGTGATTCAGTTCCTGCCTACAATCAATTGGCTGGCGGTTCTGGTGGGGGTGGTCTGCCTGGTGATTCTTTTCGGCTGGTCGTATCTGCCGGGAATCTGCAAAAAGATTCCGCCTTCACTGATTGCAGTGTTAGTCAGCATTGCCATGGTGAGCGGTTTCGGAATGAAGGTAAATACCATAGGAGATTTGTACGAAATTTCAGGTAAACTGCCGCCGTTTACGGTGCCGAAGTTTTCTTTGGAACTGTTTGGAAAGGTGCTTCCGGATGCCTTTACCATTGCCATTCTGGCAGCGATTGAGTCGCTGCTTTCCTGCGTTGTGGCAGACGGAATGATCAACAGCAGGCATCGTTCGAATATGGAGCTGATTGCGCAGGGAGCCGGCAATATTACATCCGCTTTATTCGGCGGAATTCCCGCAACGGGAGCAATTGCCAGAACCGCAGCCAATGTAAAAAACGGCGGACGTACGCCGGTAGCGGGAATGGTGCATTCCGTGGTGCTGCTTTTGATCCTGGTGGTTCTGATGCCATATGCTGCTTTGATTCCCATGCCGGCAATCGCTGCTATTTTGTTTATGGTTGCTTACAACATGTCCGAGTGGCGCAAGTTTGCTGCCTTATGCCGCAAAGCGCCGAAAAGTGATATTCTGGTGTTGGTGCTGACTTTTGTACTTACGGTTCTTTTTGATCTGGTGGTGGCGATTGAAGCCGGAATCGTATTGGCAGCGATTCTGTTTATGAAAAGAATGAGCGATGTGACTCAGGTAGAGGGCTGGAAATATGTGGATGAGGACGATGAGAAGACTTCCGATCTCGATGGGATGACACTTCGCAGCGTACCGGAGCATACGCTTGTTTATGAGATTAACGGACCTCTTTTTTTCGGAGCTGCGGATAAGATTCTGCAGATTACCGTTGAGGAAGGCGTGAAGTGTCTGGTGCTTCGTATGCGGAGCGTGGGGGCAATGGATGCTACCGCCATCCGTAGTCTGGAGCTTTTATGGGAGGAATGTGACAAAAATAAGATTCAGTTGATTCTTTCCCATGTCAACGAGCAGCCTATGAAGGCGATGAAAAAAAGCGGTCTGTATGATAAGATCGGGAAAGAATATTTCTGCGGACATATTGATGAGGCCCTGGCATTAGCAAAAACATGCAGTAAAAAGTAAAAAAAGTCAAAAATGCGATCATAAAAATGCATAAAAGGTAAGAAAAGAATACCGTAAAAAGTAGGGACAGGCAGGAAGAAGCGAGACTGCGGCAAAAGATAAGAGCAAAGGGAAGTGAGGCAAAAAGTGGCTGAATTAACTCCGATGATGCAAAAATATATGGAAACCAAGAAAGAATATCCGGATTGTATCCTGTTTTACCGATTGGGAGACTTCTATGAAATGTTCTTTGAGGATGCGCTTACGGCCTCAAAGGAACTGGAAATTACTCTGACCGGGAAAAGCTGCGGACTGGAAGAGCGGGCTCCCATGTGCGGAGTCCCTTATCATGCCGTGGAAGGGTATTTGACCAAGCTGGTCAGCAGAGGCTACAAAGTCGCTATCTGCGAACAGGTAGAAGATCCGAAGTTAGCCAAAGGACTGGTAAAACGGGAAGTCGTAAGAATCGTGACGCCCGGCACCAATTTGAATATGCAGTCTTTGGAAGAAACGAAGAACAACTACCTGATGAGCATTGTCTACACGACCAACAAGATCGGCATTGCGGCAGCGGATGTTACCACCGGTGATTTTTATCTCACAGAGGTAGATGATATCCGTAAGCTTACCGATGAGATGATGAAATACGAACCTTCCGAGATTATCTGCAACGATGCTTTTTTGGTAAGCGGCGCGGATATCGCAGATCTGCGTGGGAGACTGCACATTACGGTGAATGCCCTGCAGGCGCATATGTTTGATGAGGAAAATTGCAGAAAATGCCTGATGAAGCATTTCAAGGTAAAGACCTTAATCGGACTGGGATTGGAGGACTTTCCGGTGGGAACGGTGGCAGCAGGCGTGATGCTGCAGTATCTGTACGATACCCAGAAGACTTCTCTGGATCAGATTTCCCGGATTTATCCGTATCTCACCAGCAAATATATGCTTCTGGACAGTTCTACCAGGCGTAATCTGGAGTTGACGGAGACCTTAAGAGAAAAACAGAAACGCGGTTCTCTTTTGTGGGTTTTGGATAAGACCAGGACTGCTATGGGCGCCAGAATGTTACGCAGCTTTATCGAACAGCCTTTGATCGAAAAAGCACAGATGGAAAGAAGACTGGATGCCATTGAGGAATTGAACAAAGATGCGGTTTCCAGAGATGAGTTGCGGGAATACTTAAATCCGATCTACGATCTGGAGCGGTTGTTAAGTAAGGTAACTTATAAGACGGCCAATCCCAGGGATATGATCGCATTCCGCAATTCCCTGGAAATGATGCCCCACATTAAAGCGGTGCTTAAGGCTTTTTCCAAAGAAGAATTAAAGCAGATTGAAGAAGAGATCGACAGTCTGGAAGATATTTACCAATTAATAGAACGTTCCATTGAAGAGGAGGCGCCGATTACCATACGGGAAGGCGGCATGATCAAGAACGGGTTTGATCCGGATATTGACAAGCTGCGCAGTGCAAAAAAAGACGGCAAACAGTGGCTGGCGCAGTTGGAGGAAGAGGACAGGGAACGAACCGGTATCCGGAATCTGAAGATAAAATACAACAAAGTTTTCGGTTATTATTTTGAAGTAACCAATTCTTATAAAGATATGGTGCCGGAGGATTATATCCGTAAGCAGACGTTAGCCAATGCGGAGCGGTACACCACGCCGAAATTAAAGGAATTGGAAGATATGATTCTGAATGCGGAGGATAAGCTGTATACGTTGGAATACGATACGTTCTGCGAGATCCGGGATCATGTGGCCGGAGAAATCAAACGGATACAGGAAACGGCAAAGGCGGTTGCAAGATTGGATGTGTATGCCTCCTTAGCCCTGACGGCGGAAAGAAATCATTATGTGAGACCGAAGCTGAATGAAAAAGGCGTGATCGATATCAAAGAGGGACGGCATCCGGTAGTGGAGCGCATGATTGACAATGACATGTTTATTGCAAACGATACGTTTCTGGATAATGCAAGCCATTGTATTTCCGTAATTACCGGTCCGAATATGGCCGGAAAATCCACTTACATGAGACAGTCCGCCCTGATTGTGCTGATGGCGCAGATCGGCAGTTTTGTTCCGGCAAAAAGCGCCAATATCGGTATTGTAGATCGGATTTTTACCAGAGTAGGCGCATCGGATGATCTTGCCAGCGGGCAGTCTACTTTTATGGTAGAGATGAATGAAGTGGCGAATATTCTCCGGAATGCGACCAGTAAGAGTCTGCTGGTTTTAGATGAGATCGGCAGGGGAACGTCCACTTTTGACGGGCTGAGCATTGCCTGGGCGGTGATAGAGCACATCAGCAACCGCAAGATTCTGGGTGCGAAAACGTTATTTGCCACCCATTATCATGAACTGACGGAGCTTGAGGGAAAGATCGGCAATGTAAACAATTACTGTATCGCCGTGAAAGAACGGGGAGATGATATTGTATTTTTACGTAAGATCGTAAAGGGAGGCGCCGACCGCAGCTACGGAATCCAGGTGGCAAGGCTGGCGGGTGTGCCGGACATGGTAATTGACCGGGCCAAAGAGATTGCAAAGCAGTTAAGCGATAACGATATTACGGAAAAGGTACAGAGCATTTCGGTGGAAGGTAAGAGCGAGAAGGGATCGAAGAAGCTGCCCAAATACGATGAACTGGATATGGCACAGATTTCGTTATTTGATACGGTAAAAGACGAGGATGTGCTAAAGGAGCTTACAGATATTGATATTACAACGCTGACGCCGTTGGATGCGCTGAATACGTTGTACCGGCTGCAGAATAAATTAAAAAACCGGTACCGGTGCGAACAAAACTGACCGCAGGGCGGATTTGCAAAAAAGAAGGAGCCAGGGAGGAAGGATAGATGCAGATACAGGTGCTGGATTCAGCAACCATTGATAAGATTGCTGCCGGTGAGGTAGTCGAGAGACCGGCCAGTGTAGTGAAAGAGCTGGTGGAGAATGCAATTGATGCAAATGCGAACCGGATTACCGTGGAAGTAAGAGAAGGCGGCATTGAGTTTTTGCGGATTACAGACAATGGCAGCGGGATGGAAGGAGCGGAAGTAAGAAAGGCGTTCTTACGTCATGCTACCAGCAAAATCCGTTCCGCCGAAGATCTGGAGCGGATATCCAGTCTGGGCTTTCGGGGGGAAGCATTGTCCAGCATTGCGGCCGTATCGAAGGTGGAGCTGATTACCAGAACCAAAGAGGCTTTGACAGGAGTACGTTATTGCATGGAAGGAGCGCAGGAAAAGGATTTTGAGGAAGTCGGGGCACCGTTCGGGACGACTTTTATCATGCGGAATCTTTTTTTTAACACACCGGCAAGACGCAAGTTTTTAAAGCAGTCGCCTACGGAAGGCGGATATATTGCGGATTTAATGGAACATATGGCACTGTCCAGACCGGACATTTCCTTTCAGCTGATTTTAGGCGGGCAGGTTCGCTTTCATACTTCCGGAAACGGGGACTTAAGGGAAGTGATCTATCGGATTTACGGAAGGGATGTTGCAAAGCGTCTGATTCCGATCAGCATACAGCAGGATGGTATCCGGTTGGAAGGGTATCTCGGCAGACCGGAACTGATGCGTTCCAACCGGAATTTCGAGATCTATTTTGTCAATGGGCGCTTTATCCGTTCCCAGGTGATAGCCAAAGCAATCGAGGAAGGATACCGTGCCTATACTATGCAGCATAAATTTCCTTTCTGTGTCCTGCATCTTTCCATGGACAGCAGCAGGTTGGACGTGAATGTGCATCCGTCCAAAATGGAAGTGCGTTTTCAGGATGCACCGACAGTCTGCAGGCTGTTATCCGGGATGATCGGCGGAACCCTTAAGAGTACGGAAATGATACCGGAGGTTTCCCTGGACGGAAGAAGGCGGATTGACAGAGGAGAAATTCCGGCACCGGAAACTATGCAGGACCAGGAAAACAAGCTGCAGCAAGAAAGTCAGTTACAGCGTGAGAACAAAACGCCGCAGGAAAGCAGGATACAGCAAGAAACCAAGCTGCAGCATGAGAATAAAGTGCAGCAGGCAGAGCAACCCGGACAGGAAAGCAACCTGCAGCGTGAGAATAAAGTGCAGCAGAAAGATCAGCCGCAGAAGGAGAATGTACCACGTCAGGAAGAAAGTTACAAAAGTAAAGAAGCATTTCAAACGCCAAAGGTAATCGCCGGGCGGGGAGCAACGTATCTGACGGGAGCGGAAGACGTACCTAAAAGCATGGTTCAGGAGGAAAATGCCTTTTTTGTGGAAAAGGTTCCTCTTAGGATTGCGCCGGAAAGAGAAGAAGAAATACCGGGAAGCGGCAAAATGTCCGTCGGATCGGAGAAACAGGATAAGCCGGAAGAACGAAAGATCATGCCGCAGGATATGGCGCAGCTGAATTTGTTTGAGGAAAAAATTCTGGCGCCGGAAAACCGGGTGCATTTTCAGATTATCGGTCAGGTATTCAATACCTATTGGATGGTGCAGTTTGAAGATAAGCTGATGATTATCGACCAGCATGCCGCGCATGAAAAAGTAAAATACGAGCGATTGGTCAGACGCTATCTGGAAAAGGAGGTTTCCAGCCAGAACCTTATGCCGCCGGTTATCGTCAGCCTTTCTTTGCAGGAAGAGCAGGTTTTGAAGGAACAGGAAGAGATTTTCCGGAAATTCGGTTTTGAAGTGGAGAACTTCGGCGGTTCGGAGTATGCACTGCGTAGCGTGCCGACGGATTTGTACGGCTGCGGGGAAAAGGAACTGTTTCTGGAAATTCTGGACGGCTTAGGCAATGAGAGCGGTGTAAAAACGGTCTGGGAGAAATTGGCTTCCATGGCCTGTAAGGCCGCCGTCAAAGGAAATAACAGGTTGTCCGTGGAAGAAGCCCAGAAGCTGATCGATGAGCTTTTAACATTGGAAAATCCTTATAACTGTCCTCACGGACGTCCGACGATTATTACCATTTCCAAAACCGAAATGGAAAAAAAATTCGGAAGAATTGTCAGTTAAAAAAGAATTTGAAGGAGAAGCGGAATGGAGGAGCGGGAAAGAAAACCGTTAATTATTTTAACAGGACCGACTGCCGCAGGAAAGACCAACCTGTCTCTTTCGCTTGCAAAGGCCGTCGGCGGAGAGATTCTTTCGGCGGATTCCATGCAGGTCTACCGGCATATGGATATCGGTTCCGCAAAGATCGGCAGGGAACAGATGGGAAATGTAGCACACCATTTAATCGATGTGCTGGAGCCCTGGGAAGAATTTCATGTGGTCCGGTTCCAGGAGCTTTGTAGGGAAAGCATGAAAGGGATTTACGAAAGAGGACACATTCCCATATTGACGGGCGGCACCGGTTTTTATATCCAGGCGGTAGTAAAAGATATTGATTTTACGGAAAATGAGGAAAATGCAAAGTTCCGGCAGGAAATGGAAGCATTAGCCGAAAAAGAGGGGGCAGCGGCGCTTCATGCACGTCTTCAGGCGGCGGATCCGGAAGCAGCGGCAGCCATTCATGAAAATAATGTAAAAAGAACCATCCGGGCGCTGGAATACCATATGCTGACGGGGCAAAAAATTTCGGAACATAACGAAGCGGAAAAGAAAAAGGAAAGTCCGTATCGATTCTGCTATTTTGTTTTGAATGAGGAAAGAAGCCGCCTGTATGAGAGAATCGACCGAAGAGTGGATGAGATGCTGGAAAAAGGGCTTGTCCGGGAAGTATTGCAGTTAAAGGAAATGGGCTGCAGGCGGGAAATGGTCTCCATGCAGGGGCTTGGATACAAGGAGATATTGGATTATCTGGACGGAGAATGCAGTCTTGAGGAAGCCGTCTATCGAATCAAAAGGGATACCAGGCACTTCGCCAAAAGGCAGTTAACCTGGTTTCGGAGAGAACCGGATGTGATCTGGGTAGAGAAGGAAACGTTCGGATACGAGGAAGATAAGATGCTTTCTTATATGCTGGATTGTCTGAAAGAAAAAGAAATCCAGTAGTTTCGTAAGGAGCCGGAAGAAGATTCAGAAGAAGATTCGGAGAGCAACGGAAGAAGATTCCGGAAGAAATGACGGGAAAAGGAGAAGAACATGGAACAGAGTAAAAACGAATGTATGGATTTGAAAAAACTATATGAGAGTATGGGAGTGGGAAGTGCGGTCTGGGAATACGGACAGACCATTGAGAAGCAGTTAAAGGAGCGTTTTGCCGCAATCGATCAGGTCGCAGAATTTAACCAGTTGAAAGTATTGGGCGCCATGCAGAAAAATCAGGTAAGTGAAGCCTGCCTGCTTGGAACCACGGGATATGGGTATAATGATATGGGAAGAGATACTCTGGAACAGGTCTATGCGGATGTTTTCCATACGGAGGATGCTCTGGTAAGACCGCAGATTACCTGCGGAACCCATGCGCTGGCGCTGGCGCTTATGAGTAATTTAAGACCGGGTGATGAACTGTTGTCGGTTGTGGGAAAACCTTATGATACGCTGGAGGAGGTAATCGGCATAAGACCCAGCATGGGCTCGCTTGCAGAATACGGAATCACTTACAGACAGGTGGATCTTTTAGAGGACGGAAGTTTTGACTATGAGAACATTGCGGCGGCACTGAATGAAAAAACGAAGGTAGTGACCATTCAGCGTTCCAAAGGTTACCAGACCCGTCCGACTCTTTCCGTAGAGCGTATCGGCGAAGTAATTGCTTTTGTAAAGCAAAGGAAGCCGGAAGTTATCTGTATGGTGGATAACTGTTACGGGGAGTTTACGCAGAAAATCGAGCCGTCCGATGTGGGGGCGGATATGGTAGTAGGATCTCTGATTAAGAATCCGGGCGGCGGTCTGGCACCGATCGGCGGATATATTGCCGGGAAAAAACAGTGTGTGGAGAATGCAGCACGCAGACTGACTTCTCCGGGACTGGGAAAGGAAGTAGGAGCCTCGCTCGGTGTTCTGGAAAAGTTCTACCAGGGGTTTTTCTTAGCGCCTACCGTTACGGCAAGTGCTCTGAAAGGGGCGGTATTTGCTGCAAATATTTATGAAAACCTGGGATTTTTTGTGGTTCCGGATAAAAAGGAAGAGCGATATGATATCATCCAGTCCGTGACGTTCGGAAATCCGGATGGTATGATTGCTTTCTGTAAAGGAATTCAGGCAGCGGCACCGGTAGACAGCTTTGTAAATCCGGAGCCAAGCGATATGCCGGGATACGATGCACAGGTCGTTATGGCTGCGGGAGATTTTGTTTCCGGTTCTTCCATCGAACTATCGGCGGACGGACCCTTAAAACCGCCTTATACGATTTTCTTCCAGGGAGGGCTCACCTGGCAGCACGGCAAAATCGGAATCTTAAAATCTCTCCAGGCATTGATGGAAAAAGGTGTCGTTTCCGAGGGAATGATAAGAGAAGCGAATGAAAAATTAAGAAATACGTCGAAATAAAATCGCTGAATTTTATGTACAGATTTCCCGAATTGTGTTAGTATGGGTACTGGAGGTTCCCGAAAAGTACAGGGATGGTTCTTTTAAGGAAAACCATACTATGAAGAACCGTAAAGCGGTAGTAGAAAACAAACCATATGAAAAATTCCTGGCCTATGGTCCGGAGCATCTGACGGAAAGTGAGCTGTTAGCTATTATTTTAAGGACAGGCACCAGAGAAATGGATGCTCTGGGCGTGGCGCAGGAGGTCTTAAAGCTTGCCGTAAAACCGCGGGAAGGGCTGCTGGGGCTGTATGACGTGTCATTGGAAGAGTTGATGCAGATCAAAGGAATCGGCCAGGTGAAGGCTGTGAAGTTAAAATGTCTGACGGAATTGTCAGCCAGAATTCACAGAGCCTGTGCCAGCCGGGAACTGGTTTTTCAGAATTCGGCGACGGTAGCGGAATATTTCATGGAAAAGCTAAGACACAGGGACACGGAATGCGTTATTCTGGTGTCTTTGGATGTCAAAGGGCAGGAACTGGCGGAATCACTGCTTTCAAACGGCAGTGTCAGAATGTCGTTGATTTCGCCCAGAGAGATTTTTTTGGAAGCATTGCGGAACAAAGCGGTGAATGTGATATTGATTCACAATCATCCCAGCGGAGATCCCACACCCAGTCAGAGTGATATCAAGCTTACGGAATGTGTGCGGGAGATGGGAGAGAAACTGGAAATTCCGCTGCTGGACCACATTATTATCGGTGATAACAGATACACCAGTTTCAAAGAATTACTTTTACTATAGAAAGGGGCTGCTGAATTGGCTAATAACGCATTTGGTATCGATCTGGGTACCAACAACATCAAAATTTACAACAGGAATGACGACTCCATTATGGTGGAGAAGAATATGATTGCTATTGAGAACAAAAATACGCTCTTTGCTTACGGCAATTCCGCTTTTGAAATGTACGAAAAAGCGCCGGGAAATATTCATATTTCTTATCCGTTATCCAATGGTGTCATTGCAGACATCAAAAATATGGAAACGTTGGTAAAGTATTTTGTGACCGATCTGCAGAAAGGCAGTTTAAAACCGGCCGATTTTTATATTGCGGTTCCTACGGATGTGACGGAAGTGGAAAAGAGAGCTTTTTACGATCTGATCCGGGATGCCAATGTAAAGGCGAAAAAAATCATGGTGGTGGAAAAGGCGGTCGCAGACGGACTGGGGCTGGATATCGATGTGAAAAACTCCCAGGGAGTTTTGGTGGTAAATGTGGGGTATGATACAACGGAGATTTCCATTCTGTCTTTAGGAGGTATCGTTTTAAGCCGTCTGATCAAGGTGGGCGGAGTGAAATTCGATGAAGCCATCCGGGCTGCCGTACGCAGGGAGTTCAGCCTGATTATCGGAGGAAAAACGGCGGAAAACGTTAAGATTGCACTGAGCAATCTGGAGGATGAGAACAAAGGAGCCGTCGTTTACGGAAGAGATATCGTAACCGGACTGCCGGTGGAGAGAGAAATTCCCACACAACTAGTGGAAGAGTCTTTGGAAGAGCACTTTAATACCATTGTGGATAATGTAAAAGTAATTCTGGAAAGAACGCCGCCCGAACTGGCGGCCGACATTTACCGTCACGGAATCTATCTGACAGGAGGTTCATCCCAGGTAAGTCATCTGGCGCAGAGAATCGCCCAGGGAACCGGTTTGAAGGTGAACTGTGCGGAGAATCCGATCACCAGTGTGGCAATCGGGCTTTCCAAGATTATCAAAGAAGATAACTTTAAAACAGTAGCATATGCAATTGAAGGGATGGGTAAATGAGTCCGATTATAAAAAGAAGAAGGGAGAAATTCAAACTGCCCGGCCGGTATCTGCTTTTTTTTCTGACGCTGCTGTGCTGTCTTCTGATGCTGCTTACCTTCGGAACGGACCTTTTTAACAAACCGGTGAATAGCGCAGCCGGATATCTCATCGTTCCGTTTCAGCAGGGGTTAAGTAAGGTGGGAGGCTGGCTGTCGAACCGTTCGGAAGAACTGGGGCAGATCCGGCAGCTTCTGGAAGAGAATGCCGACTTAAAGGAGCAGGTGGCGTCTCTTGTGGAAGAAAATACGGTTCTGCAGCAGGAGAGGTATGAGTTAAACCGGCTCAGAAGCCTTTTGGAACTGGACAAAGATTACGAAAGTTATGAAAAAACCGGCGCCAGGATTATTGCAAGGGATGCCGGAAACTGGTACAGCGGATTTTTGATTGACAAAGGAAGCCTGGACGGGATTGTGGTGGATATGAATGTCATCGCCGGCGGCGGTCTGGTAGGAAGGGTTTCTTCCGTCGGACCCAACTGGGCAAGAGTGACTTCGATTATATCGGATCATGTTAATGTCAGCGGCGAGGTAATGCCGAGTGAGGATAAACTCATTGTTTCCGGAGACTTAAAGCTGATGGAGGAAGGAAAAATACGATTCAGTCAGCTGTTGGACAGCGCAGATCAGGTGACGGAAAACAGCAAGGTAGTAACGTCCAGCATCAGCGATAAATATCTTCCGGACATTCTGATCGGTTACATTACGGAAATCAGCCGGGATGCCAATAATCTGACAAAATCCGGATACATAACGCCTGCAGTGGATTTTGAACATCTGGATGAAGTTCTGGTAATCAAAAGGCTGAAGCAAAAGATTCAGGAAGAAGAGGAACCAAATTAGGCCTATGAGAAGAAAGGTTGTCATTCTTGTTTTGATTCTGATGTGTTATATTTTCCAGAGCACGGTTTTCAGGGGACTTTCCTTCGGCGGAATCATTCCGAATCTGATGGTTGTCCTGACAGCCTCTTTCGGTTTTATGAGAGGGGAGAAGGAAGGACTGCTCATTGGTTTTTTCTGCGGCCTGCTATGCGATATCTTTTCGGGAGATTTCCTGGGATTTTATGCTTTGGTAATGATGTATATCGGTTTTTTAAATGGAAAATTTTCCGGAATTTTCTACCCGGAAGACATAAAACTTCCCCTGGCTTTAATCACCGTCAGCGATATTACTTACGGGATTGTCTGCTACATACTGCTTTTTCTGCTCAGGGGTAAAACCGATTTCTGGTACTATTTGAAACATGTTATTTTCCCGGAAGCGGTTTATACGGCAGTGGTTACCATGCTGCTGTATCCGCTTGTTTTAAAAATAAATGTAAGACTGGAAGCGAAGGAAAAAAGGAGCGCACAGAAATTTGTTTGATGAATGGATTGATCGCATCTTGAATATTGTGAAAAGCAGGACAACGGTTCTGGCACTGTTTTTTTTATTCCTGTGCGGCGTTTTGCTTTACCGCTGCTTTGATCTGCAGATTGTCCACGGGCAGGAATATCTGGATGATTTTATCTTAAAAACCGAAAGAACCAGAGAAATTTCCGGTACCAGGGGGCGGATTTTAGATTGCAACGGGAAAGTACTTGCCGATAATGAACTGGCTTATTCCGTCCGAATTGAAGATGAATATGAGTCCGGAATGAACAGTGTGAAAAGAAACAGGCTCTTAAACGCGGATGTTGCAAGGCTGATTGAACTGGTTGAAAAAAACGGAGACAGCGTAATTTCGGATTTTCAGATTATCCTGAATGAAGACGGTAATTTTGCCTTTACGGTGCAGGGCACGGCGCTTTCCCGTTTCCGGGCGGATGTCTACGGAAGAAAGACTATTCAGGATTTAAAGGAAAACGAAGCGGATGCAACGGCGGACGATGTGATGGAATTTCTGGCAGGAACCAAAAAATTCCGGATCGGAGATTATGAAATCGAAGGCGATACCAAGTCCGATTTTATCCCGGGAAAGGGATACAGTAAGGAAGAACTGCTTAAGATGGTTACGATCCGCTATGCCATGAGTCTCGCAGGATACCGTAAGTATGTGGGAACCATTGTGGCAAAGGATGTGAATGAGAAGACCGTTGCTGTTATCATGGAACATTCCGATGAGCTGCCGGGCGTCACGATCGTGGAAGATACCGTAAGAAGATATACGGACAGTGTCTATTTTGCCCATATCCTGGGTTATACAGGGAAGATTTCTTCCGATGAACTGGCCGCTTTTAATGAAGAAGAGCCGGACCGCTACAGCATGAGCGATATGGTGGGAAAAGGCGGTATGGAAGCTTATATGGAAAGTACGCTTCAGGGCATTAAGGGAAGTGAGACGGTTGTAGTTGACAATCTGGGAAAGACGCTTCAGGTAAAGGAAAGAACCGAACCCGCTGCCGGAAAAGACGTCTATCTGACCATAGATGCGGATTTGCAGGAAGCGGCTTATCATATTTTGGAACAGCATATCGCGGGAATTGTATCGGACAAAATCATCAACAGCAAGGAATATACCGCGTCCGGCAATTCCAGTAATAAGGACATTAAAATTCCTATTTATGATGTTTATTATGCCGTGATTAACAACAGCGTCATTGATATTTCCCATTTTTCGGCGCAGGATGCCGGAGAAAAGGAAAAGGAAGTCTATGAAAAGCACAGTGCTTATAAGGAAAAGGTTTATGCGGCGCTTAAGGAGGAACTGACAGAGAAAAAGACCCCATATAATAAGTTGTCGAAAGAGTATCAGGTATATGAAAGCAATCTGGTCAGCCTGTTAAATAAAAGCGGAATTATCGATCAGCAGAAGCTGGATATACAGGATGCTACGTATCTTGACTGGGCGAAGAATGAAACCATCAGTTTGCGGGAATATCTGGACTATGCCATTAACAAGCGTTGGATTGCTATCGGCAGCTTAAAGCTTGAAGAAAAATATGTGGATGCGGAAGAGACCTTTTCTTATCTTATGGAATCCATCTTCGAAATGCTGGATACCAATCAGGAATTTCAGAAGAAACTGTATAAATACATGCTTTTAAATGATGTAATAAACGGCAGAGACATCTGTATACTTTTGTGCGAACAGAATGCCGCAGAGGTTTCGTTAGAGGATGAGGCGGCTCTTTATGACGGAAAGATGACGGCCTATCAGTTTATGATGAATCGTGTCAGACAGATGGATATTACGCCGGCGCAGCTTGCCCTGGATCCCTGCAACGGATCAGTGGTGATTGTAGACGTGAATACCGGGGATGTCAAAGCCATGGTATCCTATCCCGGATATGATAACAATAAGATGGCCAACAGCGTGGATGCGGCTTATTATACGAAGCTCTTAGCGGACAAGTCCGGTCCGATTTTAAATTATGCTACACAGTACAAGGCGGCGCCCGGTTCTACATTTAAAATGGTGTCGGCTACGGCGGGACTGATGGAAGGTGCAGTGACCTTGTCTACCCGGATTAACTGTGTAGGAACGTATACGGCCATTCAGCCCAACCCAAGATGTTGGTCAAGGGGACACGGGCTTTTGGATATTGTAGGAGCCCTGCAGCATTCCTGCAACTATTTCTTTTACGATGTGGGATACCGGCTTTCCACACAGAACGGATCTTTCGATGCGGAAAAGGGTCTTGAGACCCTTGCGGAATATGCTTCCATGTACGGACTTGCCGAAAAATCCGGCGTGGAGATCGCAGAATATGAGCCGGATGTGTCCGATACCGACCCGGTTCGTTCCGCTATCGGACAGGGAAGCAACAGCTACACGGCGGCCGGAATTGCCCGTTATGTGGCAGCGGTTGCCAATCAGGGAACCTGTTATGAACTGACGTTGTTAGACAAAACCGCAGACAGCAACTTAAAGGAGATCGAAGATTACGAGCCGCAAGTGGTAGATACCATAGATATGCCGGAGCAATATTGGGATGCCATTCACTCCGGAATGCGTAAAGTAGTGGAAGGAAAGAGTTACTTCAAGGACCTTGCCGTAAAAGTAGCAGGTAAGACCGGTACGGCGGAACAGATCAAAACCAGACCGAACCATGCGCTGTTTGTAGGCTATGCGCCTTATGAAGAGCCGGAGTTAGCATTTGCAACCAGAATTCCGTTCGGCTATTCTTCCGATTATGCGGCACAGGTAACCAGAGATATTATCCGTTACTATTACGGACTGTCTCAGGAGGAGGATCTGATTACCGGTACTGCCAATGAAGAAAACGGCGGTGTTTCGGTGAATGAATTCTAATCGAAAAAGTGTGGGAGGAAAAAAGAAGTGAAAGAGGCTGTTTTGCTCAAAGGATGCCCAAACGGCATTACGGTCAGAATAGAAGAGGAAGCGCCTTTTGAACAGGTACTTGAGGAGCTTGAACAGAAGTTCTCGGGTGCAAGAGCATTTTGGGGCGAGAATCTGATGGCACTTTCTTTGGAAGGCAGGAAACTGAACGGGCAGGAGGAAATGGCGATCCTGCATACGATTCAGGAAAACAGTGATCTGAAAATTCCCTGTATTCTGGAAAGGGAGGAAAAAACACAGAAACTGTTTATAAAAGCTTTGAAAGAAACAAAGAGGAGATTGACGGAGGTCTCCGGAGGGCAGTTTTACCGGGGAAATCTTACCAATCATGAGACGCTGGAGATTCAGTCCAATATTATTATCCTCGGCGATGTGGAAAAAGGATGCAGTGTGGTTGCCGGAAAGAACATCATTGTTCTGGGCGGACTGTACGGCAGGGCATATGCCGGGGGAAGCGGAGAGTCAGACTGTTATATAGCTGCGCTTGAAATGGCGCCGGAATCTTTGATGATCGGCGATTTCAAATATCAAAATCATTTACCGGGGAGGAAGCTGTTAAAGGCAAAGGCACGACCGAAGATCGCCTTCGTTAAAGGAGGAAAGCTGATGTTGGATTTTCTTACGAAAGATTTACCGGATACTTTTTAAAGAACCGGGGGACGATAAATTACGAAAACACAAAGTCCGTTTCGGATAAACGGAACGGCGGAAATGGAGAGAATCATGAACAGTTCTGAAGTAATTGTCGTCACATCAGGAAAAGGCGGTGTTGGTAAAACTACCACTACCGCAAACGTAGGAACAGGGCTTGCAAGAGCCGGGAAAAAGGTCTGTCTGATCGATACGGATATCGGTTTAAGAAATCTGGATGTGGTAATGGGGCTGGAAAACCGCATTGTTTACAATCTGGTGGATGTAGTGGAAGGAAACTGCAGGGTTAAGCAGGCTCTGATCCGGGATAAACGCAATCCCGGGCTCTACCTGATGCCTTCGGCGCAGTCCCGGGATAAGACGGCTGTTTCGCCGGGGCAGATGATTAAGGTGATTGATCATCTGCGGGAACAGTTTGATTACATATTGTTGGACTGTCCGGCCGGAATCGAGCAGGGCTTTCAGAATGCGATTGCCGGAGCCGACAGGGCTTTGGTGGTTACCACGCCGGAAGTATCCGCTATCCGGGATGCAGACAGAATTATCGGACTTTTGGAAGCAAACGGTTTCAAACAAATGGATCTGGTCATTAACCGGCTGCGGATGGATATGGTAAGGCGGGGCAACATGATGTCGTCCGCCGATGTGGCCGATATCTTGGCGATTCCGTTAATCGGGATTGTTCCGGATGATGAAAATGTGGTGATTGCCACAAATCAGGGAGAGCCGCTGGTAGGAAGTGATGCTCCGGCCGGCAGGGCCTATGCCAACATCGTACAGCGGGTTCTCGGGAATGAAATCCCTTTTCTGAATTTTGAAAAAGGAATTTCATTCTGGACAAGAGTATCCGGCATTTTCCACAGAGCATAGGAGGACGGATATGAGATTAAGCAGATTATTTCGCAGAAAGTCCCCGAGGGAAGTTGCCAAAGACAGGTTAAAAATATTATTGATCTCCGATCGAGTGAACTGTTCGCCGGAGATGATGGAGTTAATAAAGAATGATATTGCGAAAGTAATATCCAAATACATGAAAATCGATGCTGCCAATATGGAAATCCTGATTAATGCCAAAAGGGGAAAAGGCGGCTACGGGGAGAAAAATCCGACCCTGTATGCCAATATCCCGATAATCGACTTAAGGAAGTGAATTCTTCGGGAGATGAATTTACCTTACCATAGATGAAAGGGTGCTATGTTCAGAAATTATAAGTTACGCAATTTTGATTTTAAATTAATATTAATGACGGTTTCGCTTTCCGCAATCGGATGTCTTGCCATCGGCAGTGCAGAGCCTGCCCTGCAGAAAAAGCAGATATTCGGTGTGGCAGCGGGAGTCGGGCTTATGTTGTTTATCGCTTTTTTTGATTATACCTGGCTGTTAAAGCTCTATTGGTTTATGTATATCGGCAATATCGGGCTTTTGCTGTTAGTTTTTTCCAGCCTGGGAGATCACGGCGGAGGAGCCCAGAGGTGGCTGGAAATCGGAAGTTTTCGTTTTCAACCGTCAGAAACTGCAAAAATTCTCTTGATTTTATTCTTTGCACAGTTTATTATGGTACATAGGGAGAAGCTTAATACCTTTAAGATTATCAGCCTGTGTATTCTGCTTGCGGTTGTGCCCTGGGCCATGATTGCCAAGCAGCCGGATCTGTCTACCAGTATAGTCGTGCTGGCGGTCTTCTGTATCGTCATGTTTGCGGGAGGCGTCAGTTATAAACTGGTTGCAGGAACGCTTGCGGTTGTAGTGCCTGCTGCTGTCGTGGTCGTGGCGCTGGCAATTTCACCGGAGCCGAATGTGGTAAATAAGGCTTTGAAAGATTTTCAGCTGAGACGTATTTATGCTTACATTGATCCGGAGGAGTATGCGGACAAGGAAGCTTATCAGCAGCTGAATTCGGTTACGGCCATCGCTTCCGGACAGCTTAACGGAAAAGGATATAAGAATAATGAGATCACTTCCGTAAAGAACGGAAACTTTCTCTCAGAGGCACAGACGGATTTTATTTTTGCCGTGATCGGAGAGGAGTTCGGATTCAAAGGATCTTTGGTGGTTATTCTTCTTCTGGCGGGGATTTCCCTGGAATGCATGAGCATTGCAAGAAAGGCAAAGGATACGGCCGGGACGATTATTGCGGCGGGTGTCGGCGGTCTGATCGCCGTGCAGGGCTTTATCAACATCGGGGTTGTGACATTCCTGCTGCCGAACACGGGACTTCCGCTTCCTTTTGTCAGCTATGGACTTACGTCTCTGATGAGTCTTTATATCGGCATGGGCTTTGTACTGAATGTCAGACTGCAGGCAGGAAGATGATTGAAAAAGCAAGGTGTCGGAAGCAGTCCGTAAAAGCATGCAGGAAAGGTATGAATTTAAAATAGAGAGAGGGTATTATTTATGAACATTGCACTGATTGCACATGATGCAAAAAAGAAACTGATGCAGAATTTTTGTATTGCCTACAGAGGAATCTTGAGTAAGAATGAATTATATGCGACCGGGACGACAGGCCGTCTGATCGAAGAGGTGACTAACCTGAATGTCCATAAGTATCTTGCAGGACATCTGGGAGGAGAACAACAGATCGGGGCGCAGATTGAGCACAACCAGATTGATCTGGTGATTTTCTTAAGAGATCCGCTGAACCCGAAGTCCCATGAGCCGGATGTTAACAATGTGGTAAAGCTTTGTGATATGCATAATATCCCTCTTGCAACGAATCTGGCGAGTGCGGAACTGTTGATCAAGTCGTTGGACAGAGGAGATTTAGAGTGGCGTGAAATGTATAAATAGATTTCAAAGGGCCGCTGCCTCATTCCTTCTGTCTGCTGTATTTTTATGCGGATGCGGAAGCTTAAAGTATGAGATGCCTTACGATTCGGATTCCCAGGTTAGCGGCTTTAATGTGATTTTCAGGGAAAAACCAGGTACCGTGCAGCCTTTTGCGTCGGATTTGTGTATCGTAACCGAGAATGTAACGGATGATGAAAATGTGGACATGTCCCAGGCTGCCGCTGCTGTCTTGTTCCGGCAAAACGGCGCGGAAGTTCTTTATGCAAAAAATGCACATGAAAGACTGCATCCTGCCAGCCTTACCAAGGTCATGACGGCGCTTGTGGCTTTAAAGTACGGTTCGGTGGATCAGACTCTTACAGCCGCGGATTCTGTAAAGATTACGGAATCGGGGGCTGTGCTTTGCGGTTTACAACCGGGGGATACGATGACGTTAAATCAGGCGCTGCATATCCTGTTGATGTATTCCGCCAACGATGCCGCCATGCTGGTTGCAGAGAACATCGGCGGGAGCGTAGAACAGTTCGTTCAGCTTATGAATGAAGAGGCACAGGCTTTGGGAGCTACCAATACGCATTTTACCAATCCCCACGGACTGACCGATGAGAATCATTATACAACGGCTTATGATATTTATCTGATGTTTCAGGAGGCTTTAAAGTATGATCTGTTCCAGGAGATTATACATATGACATCTTATCAGACGGCTTATTATGATAAGGGCGGAAAGGCAAAGAATCTTTCTTTTCAGACAAGCAATCTGTTCCTGAGAGGAAATTATAAGGCTCCGGAGCAGGTTACGGTAATCGGTGGAAAGACTGGCACAACCAATGCCGCAAGAAGCTGCCTGGTGCTTTTAAGCAAGGACACAAACGGGGAGTCTTATATTTCCGTAATTCTTAAAGCAGAGACCAGAGATATTCTATATTCAGAAATGATAGATTTATTGGATGAAATTGAGAAAAAATAGTTGTTTTTTTCCTTAATATACACTATAATAGAAAGCAGATAGAAGGCTTCAACTTAAGCTATCGATTTCATACTATTTTACATCAGGAGGGTTTCCAATGGTTCATTTAATTGTAGGAAAAAAAGGCAAAGGCAAGACAAAACAGTTATTGGATAAAGTGAATGCTGAGATTAAGAAAGTTGAAGGCAGTATTGTATATCTTGACAAAAGCACAAAGCATATGTTTGAGCTGAACAATAAGGTTCGCCTGATCAATGTTACGGATTACATGATTGAGAACAGCAGCGAGTTCCTTGGCTTTATCAGTGGAATTATTTCTCAGGATCATGATCTGCAGCAGATGTATTTTGACAGTTTTCTGAAAATTGCCTGCCTTGAAGGAGAGGATATTACGCCGGCTGTTACCAAACTGGAGAAGATGAGTGAAGCTTTCCATGTAGATTTTGTATTAAGTGTATCAATGGATGAACATGAGCTGCCGGAAGCTTTGAAGAAGAATATTCTGGTTGCGCTGTAATGCAAGAATGAAAAAAGATTACATTGCCAAAGATGGATCGAGTAAAAGCCTCGGATGGTTTCCGGGGCTTTTCGCTCATGAGAAACTGTAAAAGCGAACTTGTTTGCTTTGAGGCTTGTTTTGCGTGCTTTTGACAGGAAAGGAGGGGGCGGATTGGCAAAGAAAAAACCGAATCGGAAAAATACGAAAATACGAAAATACAGAAAACCGTTGAATTTGAATATCGGTATGATTATTTTCGGAGTGATTCTTATTTATGTGGTTATCTGCGTAGCCGGTTATTTCAGATCCAATCCGATCAATCCCTATGAAGTTCATGAAGGGACGCTTGCCGCAGGCAGGATCTACCGCGGAATCGCATTAAGAACGGAGACTGTAGTAACCGCACAGACTGCCGGGTATATAAATTATTATGCCAGGGAAGGGGAAAGAGTCGGAGTCGGAGATATTGTTTATACGGTAGATGAAACCGGTAAACTGAATCAGTATATGGAAAGCCTTACCATGGGAGAAAACTCGTTGGATGGACAGCAGCTTTCGGAATTCCGGAATGAGATTGTCAGCTTTATGCATGGGTTTCGGGAGACGGATTTTTCACCGGTCTACAGTTTTAAGTATAGTCTGAAAGGCACAGTCTTAAATCTGGCGAATTCCAGTATGTTGGAGAGCATGCAGGATTCCTCCGTTGTTGGAGAGGTGCAGACCTGCAGAGCATCTGCCACGGGAGTTGTATCCTACTGGGTGGACGGATACGAAAACCTGCAGCCGGAACAGATCAATGCGGATGTTTTTGAAACGGCGGGTTATCAAAAAAATCAGCTTTTGGGAACAGAACTTGCCGTAGCGGGGGATCCGGCTTATAAATTATCTTTAAGTGAAAACTGGTGTATAGTGATTCCGGTGGAAGAACAAGATGGGCAAAAGTTGCAGGAAGAAGGATATGTGAAGGTTCGGTTTTTAAAGAATCAGTATGAATCCTGGGCAGCGACGGAATTTTTTTCGGGGACGGACGGAAAGTTTTATGTGAAGCTTTCTTTTACCAATTCCATGATCAGTTTTGTCTCTGAAAGATTTCTGGAAATTGAGATTTTGCTGGAGGAGGAAAGAGGGCTGAAAATACCGCTTTCTTCTCTTGCGCAGAGAAGCTTTTATCTGGTTCCGGAAGCTTATGTTTATGAGGCGGATCAGGAAGGAAAGAAAAATATCATCCGCCGGGTTTATCTGGAGGACGGGACTGCTTCCAGTGAAGTCATGGAGGTAGAGGTGTATTCCTATGATGAGGAAAATAAGGAATATTTTCTGGATGCAGAGGTATTAAACGCCGGAGATGTTCTGCTTTTGACGGACAGCCTGGAGAGTTTTACCGTAAGTAAGCAGGCTTCCCTGATCGGTGTTTATAATATGAATAAGGGATATGCCGATTTCAGGGAAATTCAGATTCTGGATCAGAATGAAGAATATGCGATTGTAAAATCCAATACAAGGTACGGGCTGAATGTTTATGATAATATTGTACTGGATGCTTCCAGCGTGAAAGCGGATCAATTTACCAACGGAAGGTAAAAAAATACAAAATGGAGTTGACAGGGATTGGAAAAACAGTGATAATGTAATTTGTCGGAGGACATGCATAAAGGATCAAGAGGAGAACAGAGCAATGGGTATTATGGACAAATTCTTAAATATTATGAAGTTGAATCCGAATGATGATGACGAATATTATGATGATTACGAAGAAGAGGAAGAAGAGGAAACTTTGCCGAAACAGACCGGTTCTAAAGTAAGAAGCATGGATGATTACGAAGAGAAGGCGGCAAGAAAGCCTGTTCAGCCGAAAGTGACTTCCATGCGCCAGCCTTCTGCCCGTCGGGCACAGAGCGGAAATAATATGGAAGTTTGTGTGATCAAGCCTACTAATGTGGAAGAGGCAAGGGAGATTACCGAGACACTTTTAGCAGGAAGGACAGTTGTCTTGAATCTGGAAGGTTTGGATGTGGACGTGGCGCAGCGGATTATTGATTTTACGTCCGGTTCCTGCTTCGCAATATCCGGCAATCTGCAGAAGATATCTCATTATATTTTCATTATTACTCCGTCTACTGTTGAAATTTCGGGAGATTTCCAGGAACTTCTGGGAGCTTTTGAAGGCGGACTGGACAACAGTTTGTAAGAAAAATAATTGTTCTGATTTGCGAACGGCACAAACGATTATTTAAAAAAGGTGTAAATAAGCAAAAGACAGGGAGAAAGCTTGTATGGCACAGAGATTACCGGTTCTGTTAAACCAGAAGCCTTGTTATGACATTGTATTTGCCGGATCTTTTGAAGGGCTGGGAGAAGAACTTGAGGAGCTGAAAACAGAGGAGAAAAAGATTTGCATCGTTACCGACTCCAATGTGGGAAAGCTTTACGGCAAAGAGGCTTTTTCCGTTCTTCAGGGGAAGTGTGTGAAGGCGGTTATTTATGAATTCCCGGCAGGAGAATCCTTTAAAACACTGGATACCGTGAAGGAAATTTACCGCTTTTTAATCGAAGAAAAGTTCGAACGTAAAGATCTTTTAATTGCGCTGGGAGGCGGTGTTACGGGAGATATCACCGGTTATGCGGCCGCTACGTATCTTCGCGGAATCGATTACATACAGATTCCCACAACCCTGCTGGCACAGACGGACAGCAGTATCGGCGGCAAGACCGGAGTGGATTTTGACGGTTATAAAAATATGGTCGGCGCTTTTAAGATGCCGGTTCTGGTTTACATGAATATTTCCGTATTAAAGACACTGGATGACCGGCAGTTTTATGCCGGATTTGCAGAAGTGATGAAGCACGGCCTGATTAAGGATGCATCGTTTTATGAATGGCTGATTGCCAATATGTATGAAATCTGCGAGCGGGATCCGGATGTCCTGGAAGAGATGATCATGAGAAGCTGCAGCATAAAGAAAGCAGTCGTGGAGAAGGATCCGGAAGAAAAAGGGGAAAGAGCACTCCTGAATTTCGGTCATACAATCGGACATGCCATCGAGAAAGCGAAGAATTTTGAATTGTATCACGGTGAGTGTGTGGCGCTCGGCGCGGTAGCGGCTGCGTACATCTCCTGGAAGAGACAGCTTTTAAGTATGGAAGAATATTATGAAATCCGGGATATGTTTGTTCCTTTTTACCTGCCGATTACCGTAGACGGAATTGATCCGGAAGAAATCGTGAAGCTGACGGAGTCGGATAAAAAGGCGGAGAACGGATTTTTGAAGTTCATACTGTTAAAGAAGATCGGAAAAGCGGTTATTGATAAAACCGTAACAAAAGCGGAAATTCTGGCTGCTGTCAAAGAAATTTATTACAGTGAAGAGGATGAACATGAATAAGAGAAATTACAAAGCAGTGTGTCTGGATTTTTTGCTGGCAGCCGTTTTACTGCTTGTGGATCAGTATACGAAATATCTTGCCGTGCAGAAGCTAATGGGGAAAAAGGCCTATGTGATTTTTCGGGATGTGCTGGAGCTTGATTATCTGGAAAACAGAGGATCGGCTTTCGGTCTGTTCCAGGACAGGCGATTTTTCCTGCTTGCGGTAGGTGTGGTATTTATGTGCGTTGCCGTATTTTTCCTGATTCGGATTCCGCAGGAAAAAAAGTATGTTGTGCTGCATGTGGTTGCATCTATGATTATTGCGGGCGGAATCGGCAATATGATAGACCGGTTCCGACTTGGTTATGTGGTGGATTTTATTTCATTTGTCCTGATTCATTACCCGGTTTTTAATGTGGCCGATATTTATGTGGTGCTGGGAATGATAGGAATGATTTGTCTGGTCCTTTTCGTATATAAGGAAGAAGACTGGAAGTTTCTTTCTTTGTCCCGCAAAAAATAGGGTTCTGCAATAGTCAGGGCGGGAAATGGATGAGGAAAAGAGAGAATGGATGAATTTCGGTTTCAGATAACAGAAGAGATGGAAGAGGAGAGAATCGATAAGTGTATCAGTATGCTTATCGATTCTTTGTCGCGCTCCTTTATTCAGAAGCTGATAAAGGACGGCGGCGTTATCGTAAACGGAAAAGAAGTGAAAAGCAGTTATAGGGTAAAGGCGGATGATGAGGTCTGTTTTCATCTGCCCAAGGCCGTGGAACCGGATATACAGCCGGAGGAGATTGCACTGGACATTTTATATGAAGATGCGGATGTTATCGTTCTAAATAAGCCAAAGGGGATGGTAGTTCATCCGGCAGCCGGCCATTACAGCGGTACATTGGTAAATGCCTTGCTGTACCATTGCGGGGATGAACTTTCCGGGATTAACGGTGTTATGCGGCCCGGAATTGTTCACCGAATCGACAAAGATACCACAGGATCTCTGATTGTCTGTAAAAATGATAAGGCTCATAAAAGTATAGCGGCACAGTTAAAAGAGCATTCCGTCACCAGAAGTTACCGGGCAATCTGCTGCGGGGTGATCCGGGAGGAGGAAGGGTGTATTGATGCCCCTGTGGGAAGGCATCCTACGGACCGTAAAAAAATGGCCGTAAATGAAAAAAACGGGAAAAGAGCGGTAACACATTACAAGGTTTTGGAACGTTTTAAGGAATACACGTATATTGAGTGCCGGTTGGAAACCGGACGGACACACCAGATCCGGGTACATATGGCAAGTATCGGTCACCCGCTTTTAGGGGACAGCATTTACGGAGGAGAGGTCAGGAAATGCCCTTTCCGGCTGGAAGGGCAGACGCTTCATGCGATGACCATCGGCTTTATCCATCCTTCCACCGGAAAATATGTAGAAATAGAAGCCCCATTACCGGACTATTTTTCACGCCTTCTGAATATTCTTCCTAAATAGATTGTGCGGAATGTATAGAATTGTAACAATTGAGTTACAATTTTAAACAATCTTTTAATTTTTTTGATTATTAGTTGTGTTTTGAACGAAAATATCGTATAATGTAGTTAGATAGATGTGTGAAAAAGGCATTTATACTACAACAGAAAGCAGGGTGTTTGTATGAATACGATTATTACAATAGGGCGTCAGTTTGGTTCTGCAGGACGTGAGATCGGGGAAAAAGTTGCAGAATATTTCGGAATTAAATGTTATGATAAGGAGCTGTTGACAAGGGCAGCACAGGAAAGCGGATTTTGCGAAGAGATGATACAGAATCATGATGAGCGGCCGACGAATTCTTTCCTGTATAATTTGGTAATGGATACGTATTCCTTTGGCTATAATGCTTCTTCTTTCGTGGATATGCCCATCAGCCATAAAGTATTTCTGGCACAGTTTGATACGATTAAAAAGATTGCGGATGAGGGTCCTTGTGTGATCGTCGGACGGTGTGCGGATTATGCGCTTGCCGATTACAAGAACAGTATTCATCTGTTTATTTACGGCAATGAAGAATGCAAGATCAAACGTATTATGAAAAAATACGATTTAAGCGAAGCCAAAGCCAGAGAAATGATTATCAAGAAAGATAAACAGAGACAGAGCTATTACAATTATTATTCCTCCAAAAAATGGGGAAGAGCGGACAGCTATGATCTGTGCATTAACAGCAGCGTTCTCGGTGTGGAAGGAACCGTAAAGCTGATTGTGCAGTATATTGAAGATTTTGAGAAACGAAGTGCGGAAGCATAGTAACAGTTCAGCCGCGTAAACTTTTTCAAAAAAAACTTGACAGGAAAGGCACCTCATGCTATGATTACTGAGTATGCCGCATAACTAGGTTTAAGTGTGCCCCGCCGGGGTGCCACCAAAGTTAGCGAGTAAATAGCAGGAGGTGCCTTATGTACGCAATTATTGCAACAGGTGGAAAGCAGTACAAAGTAGCGGAAGGCGATGTAATCAAGGTTGAGAAGCTGAATGCCGAAGCAGGAAGTACTGTAACTTTTGACCGGGTTATCGCAGTAAGCGATGAAACTCTGAAGGTTGGTGCAGATGTAGCAGCAGCTACCGTTACAGCAACTGTAATGGAACAGGGAAGAGGTAAGAAGGTTATTGTATACAAATACAAGAGAAAAACCGGATACCACAAGAAAAACGGTCATAGACAAGCATACACTCAGGTTAAGATTGACAAGATTAATGCTTAATCGTTCTTGAAACAACAGGACAGGCGTATGACTACAGCGGTAATATCCAGAACCAGCAGCGGACAGTATAAAGGATTTGTATGTATGGGACACGCCGGATATGCAAAGAATTCGGAACCGGACATCCTTTGTGCCGCAATTTCCGTTTTGATCACAAATACCATCAATTCTCTGGAAGAACTGGCAGGCGAAAAATTTACCTGCGTAACGAATGAGGAGACAGGGTTTATCAAGTGTGATTTTACGGATACTTTGCAGGAAAAGTCCATTTTTTTGCTGGATTCCATGGTATATGGATTGAAGACTTTAAGCCGTAGCTATGGAAAAAAGTATTTGCAAGTAAAAATCGAGGAGGTGTAGACCATGTTGAATATGAACCTTCAATTTTTCGCTCATAAAAAGGGAGTTGGTTCTACCAAGAACGGCAGAGACTCCGAATCCAAGAGATTAGGTGCGAAAAGAGCTGACGGACAGTTTGTAAAAGCCGGAAATATTTTATACAGACAGCGTGGAACCAGAATTCATCCCGGAACCAATGTAGGGATCGGCGGTGACGACACTCTGTTTGCATTGGTAGACGGCGTGCTCAGATTTGAGAGAAAAGGAAGAGATAAGAAACAGGCTTCCGTATATCCCGTAGAGGAATAAGAGCAAATGGTCAGGAGCTTCAAACAGTGCTTGTTTGAAGCTCTTTTTACCAGAAATCAGTAACAGTTACTAAAAGATCAGTAACAGTTACTAAAAGATCAGTAACAGTAATATGTGCGTGCGAGCGCATCGGGGGTGTAGATATGTTTGCAGACAGAGCCAGAATATTTGTCAGAAGCGGAAAGGGCGGAGACGGTCATGTCTCTTTCCGGAGAGAAAAATATGTGCCAAACGGGGGACCGGACGGCGGAGACGGCGGACACGGCGGAGATGTGATCTTTGTTGTGGACGATGGATTGAATACGCTGATAGACTTCAGACACATCCGGAAATATAAAGCGGAAGACGGAGAAGAAGGTGGCAAAAAGAACTGCAGAGGTAAAGACGGGAAGGATATTGTGATTAAAGTGCCGGCAGGTACCGTGATCAAGGAAGCACAGAGTGAGAAGGTGATCACTGACATGTCCGGTGAAAACCGGCGTTTTGTGCTCTTGGAAGGCGGAAAAGGCGGCAACGGAAACCAGCATTATGCGACCAGTACCATGCAGGCTCCCAAATATGCGCAGCCGGGACAGCCGGCAAAAGAACTGGAACTTATCCTGGAACTGAAGGTCATTGCCGATGTGGGACTGGTAGGTTTTCCGAATGTAGGTAAATCTACGTTCCTTTCCAGAGTGACCAATGCAAGACCGAAGATTGCAAACTATCATTTTACAACATTGAATCCCAATTTAGGTGTTGTGGACCTGGAAGGCACAGGCGGGTTTGTAATAGCGGATATACCGGGACTGATCGAAGGCGCGTCGGAGGGTGTCGGGCTCGGACATGAGTTTTTAAGGCACATAGAACGGACCAAAGTAATTATACACATTGTGGATGCTGCAGGCACGGAAGGACGGGATCCGATTGCCGACATTTATGCCATCAATAAAGAGTTGGAAGCCTATAATCCGGAGATTGCACACCGGCCGCAGGTGATTGCCGCAAATAAAATCGATGCCATATACGATCCGGAGCAAAATCCGGTGGATGCGATCCGTAAAGAGTTTGAACCGGATTGTAAAGTGTTTCCCATTTCCGCAGTGAGCGGGCAGGGTGTCAGGGAGTTGCTGTATTACGTGCAGCATATGCTGGAAGAGATTAAAGAAGAGCCCGTGGTATTTGAACAGGAATATTTCCCGGAACTGGTTGATGCGGCAGAAGAACCTTATAATGTATTCTATGATGCCGAGGAAGATGAATATGTCATAGAAGGACCGAGGATCGAAAAAATGCTCGGTTATACGAACTTAGAAAGCGAAAGAGGTTTTACTTTCTTCCAGAATTTCTTAAAGGATACCGGAATTTTGGAAGAACTGGAAAAACTCGGAATTAAAGAAGGCGATACGGTACGGATGTACGGTCTTTCTTTTGATTATTATAAGTAAAGATATGAGGGGCAAAAGCCTAATCATGCAAGCACGAACGGCTTTTTGACCCTGATATCAAGTAAACAGACGAATAAGAAAAAGGAGGTCACGGGATGACCAGCAAGCAGAGATCTTATCTGAAAGGGTTGGCAAGCACATTGGAACCGATTTTTCAGGTAGGAAAGTCCGGTCTGACACCGGAAGTGACAGAAGCGGTGGGAGAAGCTTTTCATACCAGAGAGTTGATTAAAATCGCCGTATTAAAAAATTGTATGGATGATCCGCGCTCAATTGCGGAAGTGATTGCGGAAAGAACGCATTCCCAGGTGGTGCATGTGATCGGAAAAAAGATTGTTTTGTATAAAGAAGATAAGGATAAACCGAAAATCATTCTTCCTGCCGCCAAACCAAAGGCAGGAGAAAATCTGAACTGATAGTATCCGGAGAGCAGAGATGAAGAAAAAGAGAACAGGTGTTCTTGGAGGCACTTTCAATCCGGTGCATATAGGACATTTGCTGTTAGCGCAGTGGGCAAAGGAAGAGGCAGGACTGGATGAGGTACTTTTTCTGCCCGCCGGCGTTCCGTATATGAAAGAACAGGATCGGATTGCGGAAAAGGAAAGCCGGCTTGAAATGCTTTCTCTGGCTACCGCAGACAGAGCGGATTTTCGGGTTTCCGATATAGAAATCAGGCGTCCGGGAAATACTTATACGTATGAGACGATGGAAGAACTAAATCGAACGGAGTTTGATACGGAGTTCTTTTTTATTATGGGAGCGGATTGCCTCTTTTCGATTGATACCTGGAAGTATCCGGAACGTATTTTTGCATCCTGCAATATTCTTGCCGCAGCGCGGAATCATTCCTCCATGCGGGAATTGGAAAAGCAAAAGCAGTATCTGGAAAAAAAGTACGGGGCGGATATTACTCTGCTTTCTTTTCCGGAAATTGCGATTTCTTCTACCGATATCCGAAAGCGAATACAGGAAGGGAAAAGTGTGCGCTATATGGTAACGGATCCGGTAGCGGAATATCTGAAAAGGAACAGGCTGTATCGGGAAAACATTGATTTACAGGAGTGAATCTGTCTACAAAAGGCATGTAAAGGAGACGATGAAAAGCATGAAAAATGCAGATCTCAGAAAAGCTATGGAAAAGATACAGGATCCCAAGAGATTTGAACATACACTCGGGGTTTCCTATACGGCTGCAGCATTGGCCATGCGCTACGATGCGGATGTAAAGAGTGCGCAGAATGCGGGGATGCTGCATGATTGCGCAAAATGCATCAGTGATAAAAAAAAGCTGGCATTTTGCGAAAGGCATCATATCAGTGTCAGTGAAGTGGAAAAACGGAATCCGTTTCTTTTGCATGGCAAAGTGGGAAGTTATATGGCCATGGAACTTTACGGAATCACGGATACCGATATGATTAATGCGATTCTGAATCATACAACGGGGCGTCCCGGTATGTCTCTTTTGGAAAAGATCATTTTCGTGGCAGATTATATCGAGCCGGGAAGAAAACAGGCACCTAATCTTGTCGCAATCCGAAAGCTTGCCTTCATCGATCTGGATCAGGCGCTTCTGCAGATTCTGGAAGATACGCTTGGGTATCTGCAGCATTCCGGAAGAGAAGTGGATCCTATGACAAAGAAAACATATGATTATTATAAGGAGATAATGAATAAATGAGTCAGAAACCACGGGATATGGCGAGAATTGCAATAGAAGCACTGGAAGAAAAGAAAGCGGAGGATATTAAGGTAATTGATATCAGCGAAGTTTCCGTGATTGCCGATTACTTTATTATTGCCGGCGGTTCGAACAGAAGCCAGATTCAGGCACTTTGCGACAATGTGGAGGAAAAGCTGGGAAGAGCCGGCGTACCTCTTGCGCAGAAGGAAGGTTATGATACCGCAAACTGGATCCTGATGGATTTCGGTGATGTTATCGTGCATATCTTTGATAAAGAAAATCGGCTGCTTTATGATCTGGAACGTATCTGGATGGACGGAAAGAAAATTCCGTTGGAGAAATTTACATCCGAGGCATAGTTAAATAAACAGAAAATAGCAAAAAAATAAGCAAAAAAATAGGGCCACCCGCTCGGCAGGTGGCCTTAACTGACTGATTTGGTATTCCGTTTAAACTTCGTCGCTGTTGGATAAATGCATGTAAAATGAAATAAGATAAAGGCCGCACAGACCCACAAGCACATAAACAACACGTGACAACCAGGACATATCACCGAAAAGGAACGCAACAAGATCAAATCGGAAAATACCGATCAGTCCCCAGTTAAGCGCTCCGATAATGGCAATAGTCAAAGCTGTAGCATCGAGATATCTTTTTCCCATCTTTTTTCCTCCATTCTGCCGAAAAAACAAGCGGCAGTAATAGAGTACCCGCTATGGAAAAATATTATACAAAGCGAATCAGTGATACGAACGGAAAATTCCGAAAACTTTTCCGACAATAGTACAATGATCAACGATAATCGGATCCATATAATCATTTTCCGGCTGTAGACGAATGTGGCCGTTTTCTTTATAAAAACGCTTAACCGTTGCGGAATCATCAATCAAAGCAACAACGATATCCCCGTTCTCGGCATTGCTGCGGCAATTTACAAATACTCGGTCGCCGTTTAAAATACCGGCATTCACCATGGAATCTCCCTTTACGTTCAAAATAAAATTTACACCCTGGGGTACCACTTCCGAAGGAACTGGGAAATAGTCTTCGATATTTTCTTCTGCAAGAATCGGCTGACCGGCAGCTACGTTTCCGAGGATAGGAAGACTTACCATATCCTTTCGAACCATTTGAAAAGAATCATCGCAGATTTCAATTGCTCTGGGCTTGGTGGGATCTCTGCGGATATAACCGTTCTTTTCAAGCGTTTCAAGGTGGGAGTGAACGGAGGAAGTGGACTTTAAATGAACGCGTTCACACACTTCTCTTACAGTAGGCGGATATCCTCTCTGAAGAATTTCTTCTTTAATATAATCCAAGATTTCCTGCTGCTTGGGTGTGATTTTTCCGTATGCCATGGCGGTCTTCCTTTCTATTACGTTTATATATATAAGATATGAGGGTTAAAAGGTATTTTGCCCCTCATTTGATATAACGAATTGCTCCGCTGCAAAGCAGCTCCCGCAATTCTAAAACATTCGAAATTCGCTGATTTACTGCGTAAATCGCTACTTCCTCATGTTTGGCTGGTCCAAAGTTCAAAAGCCGTTCGTGCTTGCACGATTAGGCTTTTGAACTTTTACCCCCTGATATCATATACAATATTATAGCACGGAAATGTGAGAAAAGCAAACATATATTCCGAAAAAATGTTCGAAAAAAATCCAAAATGCTGTTGACAATCGAAAGTATGTTCTATATAATATAAGAAAAAGAACAAATGTTCTTGCAAATTTTAAAGGATGAAGGAGACGGGCAGGATGTGGGAAGAGAGTTATGAAATAGGCAGATACGGAATATCGGAGCGGGAGTTGAGAAATTATCACTGGAAGAAGAGACGGCAGAGAGAACTACGCAGACGGGTTATTTACCTGGCAGTTGTTTTTCTCCTGACGGTTGGGATTGCGATTTCTTTCCGTGTTATCGTCTCCTGCGCGAAAGCGGAAGAGGAGTGCTATAAATATTATACCCGGATTGAAGTAAAGCAGGGGACTACTCTATGGTCCATTGCCGAAGAATACAAAGGGGATCATTATAAGAAAGCGCAGAACTATATTGATGAAGTCATACGGATCAACCATCTGTCCGGTGATACGATTTATGCCGGACAGCATTTGGTGATTCCTTATTATTCTGCTGATATCAAGTAACGTGACAGTTTACAAACTGGGCTATGGCGTACTTTCCTTATCATCACTGCTTTCTCTTAACCTGACCATCTGCCCGGCTTTTCGCCGATTTGCATCTTCCTGGGCGGCATAATGCTTTCTGGTGGTATTAACGTCCTTATGCCCCAGAACATCCGCTACCAGATAGATATCATTTGACTCCCGGTACAGATTCGTTCCGTAAGTACTTCTTAATTTATGAGGAGTGATTTTTTTTAAAGAAGTCATTCGGGATGCGTATTTCTTTACCAGTTTTTCAACGGATCGAACATTGATCCGCTTGTTTTGCAAAGATAAAAACAGTGCATTTTCATGACCGGAAACCGGATGGACGTGTTCTCTTTCTTCCAGGTAGCCCAACAGAGCGGTTTCCACTTCATTGCCAAAGTAGACAATTGCTTCATAGCCGCCTTTTCGCCGGATTTTGATTCCGTCCGTATCAAAATCGACATCCGTAAGATCCAGACCCACACATTCAGAAACCCGGATACCGGTTCCTAAGAGAAGCGTCATAATGGCAACATCCCGTAGCCGATTTTTCTTATGATATTCCAGTTCTTTTTTTGTCAGCTTGCTTCCGTCTTCCACCTGGGTAAGAAGAATTGCGACTTCATTCGGCTCTAGGCGTATGATTTCTTTCTCATGTCTTTTCGGAAGTTTTACAAGGGAGGCAGGGTTGCTTTGAATCTGCTCCGTCTGGAAAAAGTAGTTGTAAAAGCTTCGCAAAGAGGCAAGTTTTCTGCATTTTCCACGCTCATCATTGGTTATTTCTTTCCCATCGTGCCGGTACAGTGTCAGATACTCCAGATATTCTTCAATATCGAAGCGTGTAACCTGATCCAGAAGAGAAATAGGATAGTCTTTGATATCCATCTTAGCGCAGACACTGTTTCTTTCATGCAAATATTCGAAAAAAAGACGGATATCATAAGCATAGGCAAGACGGGTGCGTGCGGAGGTATATTCAGAGACTCCCAAAAAAAAGCTTTTGCAGAACTCCGGAAGAGTATCCAGAACTGCCCGCATTTTTAAAATATTTTCTTTATTTTGTTCGTCATGATAATTTATGGTTTTCTTTTCAGACACTGTTATTTTGACCATCCTTTCCCGGTTTCCTTGCATATGGCAGTAAACATGCGTTCCTTTACGCCGGGAGTTTCTCGGTTGATTTCTCCCAGAAGCTGCTTTACATATTCTCTTTTGGTATGACCGTCCGCCGGACAGGGACTTTTGACAACCGGGAGATTCTGCCTGCGCACAAAACCGATGACATCGGCCTCCTTCATGTAAACCAGCGGGCGGATTACGGTAATACCGCTGCGGTCGAGGTGAGTAACCGGCGCAAATGTATGAAAACGGCCTTCATAGATAAGAGACATCATCATCGTTTCCACAACGTCATCCTTATGGTGAGCATAGGCAACTTTATAAAAGCCGGCAGCTTTTATGGCATTGTTCAGGGCACCCTTGCGCATTTTGGAACACAGCGAACAGGGATTTTCCTCTTTCCGGCTTTCAAAGACAACCTGTGCAATATCGGTTTTTATGACCATATACGGAACATTCAATGAATCGCAAAATGCACGTATACCGTCCAGATTCAGATTATGAAAACCAAGATCCACAGTAACTGCACACAAATCAAACGAAAACGGATAGAACTGTTTCAACCGGCTGAGAGCGTACAGTAAAGTCAGGCTGTCTTTTCCGCCGGAAATGCCTACGGCGATTTTATCCTTGTCTTCAATCATATGATAATCATCCACTGCTCTGCGGACATGAGAGAGTACCTGCTGTAATTTCATTCTCGGAAAACACCTTTCTTTTTCGAATTTATAAGGAACTTGCCAGGATTCTGTTTCTTTTTATTCTAATCCGTTTTTGGGTAAGAAACAATAGAAAAATAAAAATTCTTTTTTTCAATTGAAATGTACTTTTTTTCAATTTGGTCTTGTGCTATTGTCGGAGGCAGTGTATGATAGAAAGGTAAAGAATAACCTGCTTTGGAAGGGGGATTATCCTGTGAGAGAACGCTTTAACAACAAGTATGTAAAATGGGGATTTACGGCTTTTTTAGTGATTGCGGCCGGAATCTGTTTTTATTATCTGGTATTTCACATCAATAACCTGAAAGCAAATATCAATGTGCTGGTCAATATTCTGATGCCGATTCTTTTTGCAATCGGGACAGCTTATCTTTTGACACCGGTACTAAATTGTATCGAGTATAAGTTATTGATTCCGCTATGTGAAAAATGTAAGATCAGAGAATCGGAAAAAAGGAACGGAATTGTCAGAGCTATCAGTACGCTCTTAACAGGATGTCTGTTTTTCTTGTTGATTTATGCGATTATTGCCATGTTGCTGTCTCAAATCGTACCCAGTGTCCAGAGTCTGATCAACAACTTTGATACTTATGTGGATAATATTACGATCGGGCTGAATAAGCTTCTGGAGGATCACACCGATGTAAAGGATTTTATTCTGAAGAATGTCGATAAATATTCCGAAGAGCTGGAAAGCTGGGCGAATACCAGCATTGACAGTGTGCTGCTAAAGTCCAGGGAAGTCTTAAAAACAGTATCCATGAGTATCATCGGATTGATGAAGGGATTGTGGAATTTCATTCTCGGATTCCTGATTTCCATTTATCTGCTGGCAGGTAAGGAAAAGCTGGCAGGACAGAGCAAAAAAATATTGTACGCATTGTTTAAAAAAGACAGCGCAAATGTGATATTGAATAATTTCCGTTTTGTGCACAAAACTTTTATCGGATTTATCGGCGGAAAAATCGTAGATTCCATTATTATAGGGATTCTTTGTTTTATCGGTACATCCATTCTGAAGACACCGTATGCCATATTGGTAAGTGTAGTTGTCGGGGTTACCAATGTGATTCCTTTTTTCGGACCGTTCCTGGGAGCAATTCCGTCTACCATATTGATTTTTGTTGTAGATCCCATGCATCCGCTTAATTGTGTTTACTTTGTTCTGTTTATCATTGTTCTTCAACAGTTTGACGGAAACATTCTGGGACCGAAGATTCTGGGAAATTCCACAGGGCTCACCGGCTTTTGGGTTATCTTTGCAATTACCTTGTTCGGAGGCTTGTTCGGTATTCTTGGGATGATTGTGGGAGTTCCCATTTTTGCGGTTATTTTTGCCGCCGTAAAGTCCCTAATTCAAATGGCGCTTCGAAAAAAGGAGATGCCGATGGAGACACAGCCTTATATGAATGTAGGAGCAATTGACGAAGAGGGGTTTCATGAATATATCCCCAATGCCCATAAAGATATCCGCAGAATCCGGAAGGAAAAGAAAGAAAAACGTGATACAGAGCGTATTTGTTTCGGTGACAAAATTTACAGCAGTGCGGAAGATATTAAAGAAGAAAGAGCAGGTAGTGCGGACACTGCCGAAAGTGCAGGGAAAGATGGCGTAAATGCAGAGGAACGCACCGAAGATTCCGTACCGGCAGGCGAGGGAGGAAAATGCACAGGAACATCAGAAAAATGCGCTGGAACACCTGAGGCAGGTGCAGAAAAGAAACAGCAGATGCCATAGCTGCTGATAGTGTGAAAAATCACATTGAAATGCGAATGCATTCCAGAATGCATTTTTTCACACGGCTATTTGTGCAGCAGGCGTTACAAAGCAGCCGTGATCAGATTCTTCCGACGATAAAGCGTCTGCGGAATGGGAATTAGTATAACAGATGACAGGAAAGGCAGGAGCGGAATAAGAGATGCGACTGGTCATTCAGAGAGTAACAAAAGCAAGTGTAACAATAGATGATAACATAATTGCACAGATCGGGCACGGGTTCCTGGTTCTGGTGGGAATCAGTCAGGAGGATAGCGAAGAAACTGCGGATAAAATGGTAAAGAAGCTGATCGGTCTGCGGATTTTCGAAGATGAGAACGGGAAGACAAATCTGGATTTAAAAGCTGTGAATGGTCAGCTGTTGCTGGTTTCCCAGTTTACGTTATATGCGGACTGTAAAAGGGGAAATCGCCCTTCTTTTGTAAAAGCAGGAGATCCCCGGAGGGCAAAGCAGTTATACGAATATATCATTGCGTCCTGCAAAAAGGAAATAGCAGTGGTGGAACAGGGATGTTTTGGCGCGGATATGAAGGTAGAGCTTCTCAATGACGGACCTTTTACCATTTTGCTGGATTCGGAACAATTATAACGTTCATAAATTCATCCGTTATCTTATCAGACAATGCATTTTTCAGGCTTATGTCCGGCAGACAAAACAGGTATAATAATAGCAGAAACCACTTCTTACGATATGGAGGCTGTGTGCTGCAGGCAAAAAGGAAAGGAGAGGTTTCGAAAATTTCAGCGGATTCTATTAATGAAGCAGCACAGAAAAGAGAGGTAGCAAATGGAGTATTATGTAACAATCGCAATCACAATCGCAATTATTGCAGCGGTGCTGGCAGTGCTGGCAAGCGGGTATGTCAAGGCTTCGCCGGATACGGCGATTATCATTTCGGGATTGCGGAAGAATCCGAAGGTCCTGATCGGAAGAGCCGGAGTAAAGATTCCTTTTCTGGAAAGAAGAGATGAATTGAATCTGCAGTTAATTCCGATTGATGTAAAGACATCCAATGCAGTTCCTACGGCAGATTATATTAATATTAATGTCGATGCAACTGTAAACGTAAAAATCAGTGATAATGAAGAACGTCTGAAACTGGCAGCTCAGAACTTCTTAAATAAGAATGCAGAATACATAGGAAGAGTTGCCAGAGAAGTGCTGGAAGGCAATGTACGTGAAATTGTAGGTAAAATGGCTTTGGAAGAGATGGTTTCGGATCGTCAGAAGTTTGCAATGCTGGTTAAGGAAAATACAGAGCCGGATCTGGCTGCCATGGGACTGGATATCATCAGTTTCAATGTTCAGAATTTTGTGGACGGAAACGGCGTGATTGAAAATCTGGGTGTTGATAATATTGTTAAAATCCAGAAAAATGCTGCCATTTCCAGGGCAGACAGTGAAAAAGAGATTGCCAAAGCACAGGCAAATGCAAAGCGTGAGGCAAACGAAGCGGAAGTAAATGCTGCTTCCGAGATTGCGAAAAAGCAGAATGAACTGGATATTCAGAAAGCGGAACTGAAAAAGGCAGCCGATGTGAAACGCGCGGAGGCAGATGCCGCATACAAGATTCAGGAAGAAGAGCAGCGTAAAACCGTGGAAGTTACTACGGCTAATGCCAATATTGCAAAACAGGAAAAGGAAATTTTGTTAAAGCAAAAAGAAGCCGAAGTAATGGAACAGGCTCTGGATGCGCAGGTAAAGAAGAAAGCGGAAGCAGACAAGTTTGCCAAACAGCAGCTGGCAGATGCGCAACTGTATCAGCGTCAGCGTGAAGCGGAAGCGAAGAAGTTTGAAATGGAAAAAGAAGCAGATGCCATGAAAGCTTCTGCGCAGGCACGGAAATATACCATGGAACAGGAAGCAGAAGGCATCCGGACAAAAGGGCTTGCAGAAGCGGAAGCCATTCGCGCAAAAGCAGTAGCGGAAGCGGAAGGTATCGAAAAGAAAGCGGAAGCGATGGCCAAGATGGGAGAAGCGGCAGTTCTGGAAATGTACTTTAAAGCATTGCCGGAAGTTGTGAAGAATGCCGCATTGCCTTTGAATAACGTGGATAAGATTACCATGTACGGCGACGGCAATAACACAAAGCTCATAAAGGATATTATGGGAACGGTTACTCAGGTTACGGATGGATTAAAAGAATCTGCAGGAGTGGATCTTCAAGCCGTATTATCCGGATTCTTGGGAGCCAGGGCAGCATCTGCAGAAAAATCCGATGAATAAGATATCTGATGAGCAGATTAAAATAAATCAATAAAAGTGGATAAAATAATCTGTTGACAAAAGCCCGATTAATGGTTATCATGTTAAAACATAAGAGCAAGACAGAATGCCCGGCGCAAAGAGCATTCAGAGTAAAGGTTTGTTCAGAGCCAAAATGTGCTCTTATGCAAGGAGGAGAATAACATGAAAAAGTTTACAAAAGTAATCAGCGTAATTGCTGCAACGGCAATGGTAATGGCTATGATGACAGGTTGCGGAGGAAAGAAGGATACCCTGCAGGGAGATCCGAATGCGACTTCCTTTAAAATCGGTGGTATCGGACCGATTACCGGAGGCGCTGCTATTTATGGTCAGGCTGTTAAAAATGCCGCTCAGCTTGCAATCGATGAAATAAATGAAGCAGGTGGTGTTAACGGGTATACACTTGAGATGAATTTCCAGGATGATGAGCATGACGCAGAGAAGTCCGTAAATGCATATAATACATTAAAAGACTGGGGTGTGCAGATTGTAATGGGATCTGTAACCAGTGATCCGTGTATTGCAGTTTCTGCCAAGACAAAAGAAGATAATGTCTTTCAGATTACTCCGTCCGGTTCTGCAGTGGATTGCGTAAAATATGATAACGCTTTCCGTATCTGTTTTTCAGATCCGAACCAGGGTGCTGCAAGTGCAAAATATATCGGTCAGAACGGTCTGGCTTCCAAGGTGGCTATAATTTATGATAGTGGTACAACTTATTCCAGTGGTATTTATGAAAGCTTTGTAGCAGAGGCTGTTAACTGGGATTTCGAAGTAGTAGCGGCAGAATCCTTTACCGAAGGAAATAATACTGACTTCAGCGTACAGCTTCAGAAAGCAAAGGATGCAGGTGCAGATCTGGTATTCCTTCCTATTTATTATCAAGAGGCTTCTTCTATTTTAAAGCAGGCAGATGCTATGGGATATGCTCCTAAGTTCTTCAGCTGTGATGGCATGGATGGCATTTTGACAGTAGAGAATTTTGATACTTCTCTTGCAGAAGGTGTTATGTTATTGACACCGTTTGCAGCAGATGCAACCGATGATCTTACCGTAGCGTTTGTAACGTCCTATGAAGAAAAATTCGGTGATGTTCCTAATCAGTTCGCTGCAGATGCATATGATGCAATTTATACGATTAAAGCGGCTCTTGAAAAGAGCGGAGCAAAAGCTACTATGGGTGCTTCGGAACTCTGTGAAGCTTTAAAGAGTGCTATGCTTGAAATTAAGGTAGATGGTTTGACTGGCAGCGGAATGACATGGACAGCAGACGGAGAACCTAATAAGGATCCCAAGGCTGTTGTAATAGAGGGCGGAGTTTATAAAGCAATGTAATAATTGCTTTAGCATGAGGCTCTTTCAGACAGAAAACGGGGGTTGTTTCGACAACAAGGGTTGTTTCAACAACCCTTTCTTTCTGTTTACTATAAAAATTACCTGCAGATTTTCTTTCAGGTGAAGGATCAGGAGGTCAGCATGAGTTTTATAACATATTTAATTAAGGGCATCAGTCTTGGCAGTGTATATGCATTGATTGCTCTGGGGTATACCATGGTTTACGGGATTGCAAAAATGCTGAATTTTGCCCATGGTGATATCATTATGGTAGGAGCATTTACGGTATATACCGTTTGCAGTACATTTGGAATGCATCCGGCAATCGGAATCGCACTTTCCATTGTGATATGTACGCTTTTAGGAGTATTGATTGAGAGGATTGCATACAAGCCGCTTCGAAATGCCTCTTCCTCACTGGCGGTACTGATTACGGCAATCGGGGTAAGCTATTTGCTGCAAAACCTTGCCCTTTTAATTTTCGGCGGAAATTCGAAGTCGTTTACCTCTATTGTGTCTCTGGCACCTATAGAGCTGGCAGATGGGCAGATTACCATTTCGGGCGAGACGGTTGTCATTGTAATTACCTGTGTCGTTATTATGTTGATTTTAATGACTTTTATCAAGAAGACGCGGCTTGGACAGGCAATGTTAGCTGTGTCGGAAGACAAAGGAGCCGCTCAGCTGATGGGAATCAATGTGAATGCCACAATCGCTATGACATTTGCAATTGGCTCCGGGCTGGCGGCAATTGCAGGAATGTTGCTTTGCTCAGCCTATCCGTCTCTGACACCTTATACAGGTTCTATGCCCGGCATTAAGGCTTTTGTTGCTGCCGTATTCGGCGGGATCGGTTCCATACCGGGTGCTTTCCTGGGAGGCATTCTGCTTGGAATCATTGAGACTTTCGGAAAAGCTTATATTTCCTCACAGTTATCGGATGCCATTGTATTTTCCGTACTGATTATTGTATTGCTGGTTAAACCCACCGGATTGCTGGGTAAGAATATACAGGAAAAGGTCTGAAAGTGAGGAGTATCATGAAAAAACGAAAGAAAATTGTATTAAGCAAATCTGTAAAAAGTGATCTTATCACTTATGGGATTGTAATAGGCGCCTATCTCCTGATGGAGATTTTGATGGGAACGGTAGGAATCAGCAGTCTGCTGAAGGGGCTCCTGGTGCCGCTGTGCGTATATTCCATTCTGGCTGTTTCCCTAAATCTGACAGTGGGAATATTGGGAGAATTGAGCCTTGGACATGCAGGTTTTATGTGTATCGGAGCTTTTACGGGAGCTTTCTTTTCAAAGTGTATGGCACAGGCGCTTCCTACGGCGGTACGCTTCCCGCTTGCGATTCTGATCGGAGCGGTCTGTGCCGGGATACTGGGTATTTTAATCGGAATTCCGGTTCTGCGTTTAAAAGGAGACTATCTGGCTATTGTGACACTGGCATTTGGTGAGATTATAAAGAATATTTTCAATATTCTTTATGTAGGAAGAGATTCCAAAGGATTTCACTTTACGATAAAGAGTGCTATGGATTTAAAAATGGATCCGGACGGTGAAGTTTTGATTAAAGGTGCGCAGGGAATCACCGGGACACCCAATGACTCCAATTTTACAATCGGTATTGTTTTGCTTTTATTTACCTTGTTTATTGTCTTAAATCTGATTCATTCCAGAGACGGAAGAGCAATTATGGCGATCCGTGATAATGCAATTGCCGCGGAATCAGTAGGTCTGCCGATAGCAAAGTATAAGCTTCTTGCTTTTTCGATTTCTGCAGCATTAGCGGGTATTGCCGGTGTGTTGTATGCCCATAACCTGGCAACGCTCACTGCCCTTCCGAAGAACTTCGGTTATAATATGTCCATTATGATTCTGGTATTTGTTGTGCTGGGAGGAATCGGAAATATTCGTGGTTCCGTAATTGCGGCTGTAGTTCTGACAGCTTTGCCGGAAATGTTGAGAGGACTTCAGGATTATCGAATGCTGATTTATGCAATTGTATTGATTGCAATGATGCTCTTTAACTGGGCACCTAAGTGCATTGAATGGAGAGAAAAGTATTCTTTGAAGAAACTGATCACGAAAATAAGGGCAAAGGAGAAACGGTAAAATGGCAGCAATGTTGGAAGTAAACAATTTGGGAATTTCATTTGGCGGTCTGCGTGCAGTGGATGATTTTAAAATTACCATTGAAAAAGGATGCCTTTATGGGTTGATCGGACCAAACGGAGCCGGAAAAACCACAGTATTTAATCTGCTGACCGGAGTCTATAGTCCGAATGAAGGAATTATAAAGTTGGACGGACAGGATATTACAGGAAAGAAAACGGCAGAGATTAATCATGCGGGAATCGCCAGAACGTTTCAGAATATCAGGCTGTTTAAAGAACTGACGGTAGCGGAGAATGTCAAAGTCGGGTTGCATAATCAACTGAAATACCCGACAATAGCAGGGATTCTGCGGCTTCCGGTATATAGAAGAGTGGAAAAGGAAATGACGGAACGGGCTATGGAGCTGTTAAAGGTCTTTGACCTGGAAAAAGAGGCAGATCTTTTAGCGTCAAATCTTCCTTACGGAAAGCAGCGGAAACTGGAAATTGCCAGGGCGCTTGCTACGAACCCGAAGTTGCTTTTGCTGGATGAGCCTGCTGCAGGAATGAATCCGAATGAGACCGGTGAATTAATGGATACTATCCGTTTTGTGAGAGAACATTTTGAAATGACCATCCTCTTAATTGAGCATGATATGAAACTGGTAAGCGGAATTTGTGAGGAACTGACCGTCCTGAATTTCGGAAGAGTATTATGTCAGGGAAAGACAAGCGATGTATTGAACAATCCGGAAGTAATCAAGGCATATCTCGGAGAGTAAATACAAAGCAGGAAAAGGGTTTGGACAACGGTACAAGGCCGTTTAGGAAGGAGGAATATGGGCATGGCTATGCTTGAAGTGAAGGATTTGCAGGTATATTACGGAATGATTCAGGCAATCAAAGGAGTATCCTTTCATGTGGAAGAAGGCGAAATCATTGCCTTAATTGGTGCTAACGGCGCCGGAAAGACGACCATTTTGCACACTGTTTCCGGTTTGCTGGCACCGAAATCCGGTTCTGTTATTTTTGAGGGAAAGGATATTACCAAAGTCCCAGGGCATAAAATTGTATCGATGGGGATGGCTCATGTGCCGGAAGGCAGAAGGGTTTTTGCCCAGCTTTCCGTATTGCAGAATCTGAAAATGGGAGCTTATACAAGAAGAGATAAAACAGAGATTGAAAATACGCTGAAAAAGGTTTTTGAACGTTTTCCGAGGCTGGAAGAGAGGCAGAATCAGATGGCAGCTACTCTGAGCGGCGGCGAACAGCAGATGCTTGCTATGGGAAGAGCGTTGATGTCCCATCCGAAAATTATTCTTATGGATGAACCTTCTATGGGACTTTCACCTATCTTTGTAAATGAGATTTTTGATATTATCAAAGAGGTAAACAAAAGCGGAACAACAGTTCTTTTGGTGGAACAAAATGCAAAAAAAGCATTATCGATTGCAAACAGGGCATATGTTTTAGAGACCGGAAAAATTGTTCTGGAAGGCAAAGCTTCTGACCTTTTAAATAATGATTCCATTAAGAAAGCATATCTTGGAGAATAAAAATCAAAACACATGGAATGAATCATAACAGTTCAGACGAGGCGCAAAATATATTTAAAGCGGAGGCAAAATACATGGATAATGTAGTAATTACAATCGCAAGGCAATATGGAAGCGGCGGACGTACCATCGGAGAAATGCTGGCGAAAAGATTAAACGTTCATTATTATGACAAAGAGTTGATGAAGCTTGCCAGTGAAGATAGCGGAATCAATGAGGCTTTGTTTGTGAATGCTGATGAAAAGATAAAGAATACCAGATTATTCCGTATTGCCAGAAGTGCTTACGGCGGTGAATTAATTCCGCCCGAAAGTGATGATTTTACTTCAACAGATAATTTATTTAATTATCAGGCCAAAATTATTCGTCAGCTTGCCAGAGAGGAATCCTGCGTAATTATCGGTCGCTGTGCGGATTATGTTCTGAAGGATTGTGCTAATGTGTTGAGTGTATTTGTGCATGCTCCGGAGGATTTTTGTCTGGAACAGGCAGCCAAAAAACACAGCATGAGTCCCAAAGAACTTAAGAAATTTATTGCCAAAACCGATAAGCACCGCGCGGAATATTATCGTTATCATACCGGCAAAGAATGGACGGATGCACGAAATTATGATCTTTGCCTGGACAGCTCCAAGTTAGGCTTTGAAAGATGTGTTCAGGAAATTATTGCATATATGAAGGTTCGGTTTCAATAATATGGAACCATACATGAATGAAAGGTGTAATTTCCCGGATTTATAGACACAACTATTCGTTAAACTATGGTTTTGCGAATAGTTTGAAAATGACACATACATAATATTATATTTACTGTTCTCAATTGTTATCAATCTAAACACAGGATTAAATCGCAAACCCCCCGGATTTAGTACTTCTGCATACATAAATCCGGGGAATTTTTTAACTGGCCAGGCTTAAGAAGCCATTCGTCATTATTTTCGCGAAAATTCCATGAAAACCTACCGGGTCAAATAAAACTAATCGTTATTTTCGTGGATATTCTCCGAAAGCTCAGGAATGTCCGCATCATCAAAGTGAATTAGAACATTCCGGTGTTCCAGTTCTTTCTGTAGAGCTTCTATATGAGGGGCATTTTTCATATCGGTTATGGAAACGGAACAATCCATAGCCATGCTGCAGGCAATTCCGGCTGCCTGTCCGGTAAGGATGGCCGGCGGAATTACGCGGATCACGTCCCAGGCATAACCGTCTCCCGCAGCACTTCTTCCTGCGGTTATTACATTGGGATAGCCGGTTCGGATCAGTGTTCGGTAAGGGATTTCGAACAGATAATCCCGGCGGTCAAAATCACAGATAGCGCCGATGGAATCCTCAAAATGACGATAAGTATCCGTTTCTTGCAGAACATAATCTGCATTGATGCGCCTGGTGGTTCGGAATTGTGCCATACCGGGAAGGGTTACAATATCATGCCTGTTTCGATCTTCTTCCGTGAATTTATCCAACAGTTCCAACTGATTCCGAATCAGGTAACGATTGATCTCCTGAACATCTGTTCCATAATAAAGAGGAACCTCTGCAGGATGCCTGTCGCCATACAGGGAGGCATCGCCCCCGGAACAATAACCGGTTGCAAAACCGATATTTTGCTTCTCTGCTGCTTTTTTACAGGAATCCAGGGAAATCTGCATTCCTAAGTAGGTATGGAAATTTCCGCGTTCTGTTGTGGGAAGCTGCATTTTGGCCAGTACATCACCATCTCCGGTCGTATCAATAAACATTTTTGCACAGACATATTGCGTACCGGACTTATTTTCGATGATCAGAGCCTTTAACACTTGAGGGTTGTTTTCTTCGGAAACGGTATCTGCGATTATCGTATCAAAAAGCAGTTCAACCCCTTCATCACAGCATAATTTGGTCAAAGCAAGAGCAAAGATTTCCGCCGAATATCGGGTCATGTAGCGCGGAGGAATTTTACCTTCTTTTTTATAAGCATCCAGTAATTCCGCGGACAGGCATCCGCCGTTTTTAAAATCTTCGGGAAGCGTGTCGTAGCCATAGCGGATCGACAGACGCAGCAACTCTTCTGCCATACCGTATATAATCTGTTTTCCGCGGCCGTTGCACATAGGAACAAAAAGATTAATCAGCCCGAGCGTGGCAAGACCACCAAGTTTCATGCTTTTTTCAATTAAAAGCACTTTTTTTCCGGATCTGGCGGCACTGACAGCTGCTGCAACACCGGCGACACCGCCACCGGCTACCGCAATATCATAAGAAGAAGGATATTCGGTTATTTCTTTTGCATAAGTTATCATGAATAGTTCCCTCTCGTTCATTCTTTTTTTCTCTGTTTTTTACTATGAATTCTTCATATGCTAAGCAGAATATCGGCTTAAATTCCGTAATCGTTAAGACAGACATTTTTTCAAATATGTTCAAGAATCTCCTGCGTTAGAGCAAGGTATTCTCTGGCGCTTCTGCTGTTTTTGCGGTAAGTTACTACCGGTTTGCTGCTGTCCTGCGCCCATTCAATCGTACTGTCCACGTGAATCAGGGTCCGGAAAAGGTGTACATCCTCCATGGATTCTAAGGACTCTTTGGTCTGTTTAAAATAGTTTTTGCGCTCGTCCACCTTGGTAATGACAATGCCGAGGAGAGAAAGCTCCGGAACCATCTGTCGTGTGGTCTGGAAAAATTCAAACATGTTGGCAAGTCCGAAAAAACCCCACGGACTGGCTTCAACCGGAATTAACAGGTAATCGGAGGCACATAACAGGTTCATGACCCAGCCGCCGAGAGTGGGCGGAGAATCAATCAGGATAAAATCGTATATGCCGCTTTCCTTAGTAGTTTTCAACAGTTTCTTAAGAATAAATTCCCGCTGCCATTTTGTAAAAAGCTCATACTCAATGGAACTCATTAAGGTAGAACTGGGCAGAAGATCGATATTTTCAAAGGGTGTATGGATGATATAGTCTTTCAGATCCTTCTGCTCTTTTACGGCCTGATAAAGGTTTTTTCCGTTTTGCGCATATTCCAGCACCGTATCCTCCTCTAAGAAAGAAAGAGAAAGGTTTAGCTGCATATCGCCGTCCAGCATAAGGACTTTTTTTCCGGATAATGCCAGCGCTGCACCGACATTGGAGCAGGTCGTGGATTTCCCGCTTCCGCCCTTATTGTTGGCAAAGCATATGGTCACGGTTCTTTTGAGATCCGGGCTTTTGTTTGTTGTTTTCTTTGGTTGATCTGTCATGGTTTCAGTACCTCCCCTAAAGGTTTATTGATCTTTTTGCGTGTCAGCTCCATAAGTCCCAAAGGTGTGATGTCCACCACTCTGGTAGGCACCCTGTCTGCTTTTACCAGAACTTTCATGGTTTCCAGAAGCTCTTCCTGCTCCTTTCGGGAACATAGATTAATGAAATCAACAATGATAATTCCCGAGAGATTCCGCAGCCGAAGCTGCAGGGCAATCTCCTGCGCCGCTTCCAGATTAATCAGACGAAAGGTGTCTTCCGGATTTTGCTTTTTGGAATCGTATTTTCCGGAATTAACATCAATCACGGTTAAAGCTTCCGTTACATCCACGATCAGATAGCCTCCGGACTTCAGCCAGACACGTCTGGAAACGGCTTCCTTAAAACGGCTTTCCAGACTGTAGAGCCGGAAAAGGGAATAGGCCGGATCCCGGTAAAAGCGGAACGGAATCTGCTTTTTCTCAAAATAAGAGGAAATTGCCTCAATATCCCTGTCATCCTTTATTACCTCAGCATCGATTACCGCCTCGGCATATTCTGCCGGGGAAAAATGGGAAAAAGCGGTTTCCCACGGATCCTGTGCTTCCTTTAAGCAGGAAAAGCAGGTTCTGCAGGCGGCATTTTTATAAAGTTGCTCAAATTGCTGCCGCAGAGAACGAAATTCCCGTAAAATATCTTCCTGTGAAGCTTCCGCTGCCTGCGTGCGTACAATGATTCCGTAAGACGGAGAAGTTTCCGAAGCAGTTCCCGAAGCAGATTGTTGCCGGAAAGCTTCCGTTTCTGCTTCCAATAAGACTCTTAAAGCGTAAAGTTTTTCTTTTTGCGTATTGCTCAGCTTCTTGGAATAGGTAATGCAGAAAGCACCCGCCGTAAGAACCAGAAACTGCCCGGTAAAGGATATCCGGGTGGTTACGGAAGCCTGTTTTCCTTTTTGAGCCTGTCGAATGATCTGGACAGGCAGTTCATCTCCCTGGAGAATTCTGCCGTCGAAGGTTCGGTTTACCGGATAACAGCCCGCTGTCTCCGACATAGGAAGGAAAGTCAGTTCCTTGTTCGCAATTTCCACAAAACACGCGGAAAGATTGGAAACCACATTTTTGACCTTTCCCAGGAAAACACTGCCGATAGCGCTCTTGCTGTCTTCTATTTTTCCCGGAAAAATCTGTACTTTCAGAAGGCGGTTTTGGTTGACCAGACAGACCAGAAACTGATTCCCGTATTCGGTTACAATCAGTTTGCCGCGGGAGGTATCGGAAAAAGTCTTCTCGATCCCGGCGGCCGGCTTGCCGGCAATCACCCGGCTCATACAGGGGTGCCGGTATCTTCACCGGCAGGCTGTCCGACTTCATCCAAAGAAAGGAATACCGGTTCCTCTGCAGTTCCGGTATTGGTATAGGTTTCTTCCCGGATGATGCGGAGTGTATTTTCCACAAGCGTCATGCCGCAGAAGGAAAAGAATGCGGAAACCACCTGAACGGGTTTAATATTACCGGCACTGGAGGCATCCAGCAACAACAAAATCTTTTCCTGTGCAGGATCGATTTCGAATTCGTAAATGCCGGGACGGATATCTACCTCGCGCGGGCCTTTTTTTCCTTCTTTTACAATTCGGATTTCTTCCTGCGCCAGAAAATCCGGCAGACGGGAGGAAAACAGTTCCCAAAGCGTTTGCTTTTCTGGATCCGAATCCGGCAGCTTACATAAATCAGGCAGCTTACATAAATCCGGCAATTTACGTAAGAAAACCGTGTAGCGGGCAGCGGCTACGCTTGCCATGGCATTTTCCGCATCATCCGGCAGAATTTTTACCGAAATAACTTCGATTCCGGCTACACTTGCTGCATTCATGCGGGCTATCATATCCGCCTGAGAGGTTACGGTATGGCACTCAATGTCCATATATTCGCCGTTACTTTCCAACCCAACGCCCAAAGGAGAGGCAAAGGACATGATCTGGTGAGGATTAAATCCTCCTGTATAAGCAACATCGATCTGTGCCCGGCGTAAAAGCTTTTGAAAAAAGCGCATAACGTCCAGATGGCCGATAAAACGTACCGGGCCGTATTTGCGGAATTTAACTCTTACTTTCATAGCAGACACCTCCTTTGAAGCGATTTGCTCCGCAGCCCTGGCACTGCTGCCTGCAGTTGGGACTGACAATACCGTTCAGAGCTTTTTTCCACTCTCTTTTTAAGAATTCCTTCGTGACGCCGCAGTCAATGAAATCCCATGGGAAAAGCTCGTCCAGGCTCCTTTCCCTGGTGGTATAAAAATTCACATCCAGACCGCATTCCGCAATGGATTCCAGCCATTTATCGTTATGAAAATATTCACTCCAGGCATCGTAAAAACAGCCCTTTTGATAAACCTTTAAAAGAACTTCGGACAATCGTCTGTCTCCTCTTGCAAGCACGCCTTCCAGAACGCTGGCATCGGCTTCATGCCAGTTGTATTTAATACTCTTCTGGTTCAGCTGCTCATTGATGGCTCTTTTGGTAAAGCAGGCTTTTTCGATAAATTCTTCTTTGGTGCACTGCGCCGCCCATTGGAAAGGCGTAAAAGGCTTCGGAATAAAGAAAGAAGTACTGGTTACAATCTGCACCCGTCCGTTGATACGTTCCTGCTTGGGAACGGTATCAAAAAACACGGCGGCAATGTCATTGGACAGTTCCGCAATTCCCCGGATATCTTCCGGTGTTTCGGTAGGAAGACCCAGCATAAAATACAATTTCACTCTGGTCCAGCCGCCTTTAAAAGCAAGAGCGGCGCCGTTTAAGATCACTTCTCTTGTAAGCCCCTTATTGATAACATCCCGTAATCTCTGGCTTCCGGCCTCCGGTGCAAAGGTAAGACTGGATTTGCGGATGTCTTGAACCTTGCTCATGACATCCAGAGAGAAGGCATCAATCCGTAGGGAGGGAAGGGAAATGTTGACATGCTGCTTTTCACATTCTTCGATCAGGAAGTCCACCAATTCGGGAAGCTTGCTGTAGTCGCTGGAACTTAAAGAACTTAAGGAAACTTCCTCCTGACCGGTGTTCTGTAACATTTCCATGGCATAATCTTTTAACCGCTCTGCACTGCGCTCTCTTACCGGGCGGTATAACTGCCCGGCCTGGCAGAAACGACAGCCGCGGATGCAGCCTCTTTGAATCTCCAGCACGACCCGATCCTGTGTTACTTTCATAAAAGGTACAATCGGCTTGGTAGGATAAAAAGCAGAGTCCATATCCAGTACCAGCTCCTTCTGAATGACAGAGGGAATTCCTTCCCGTGTGGGGGTAAAAGAAGCAAGGGTTCCGTCTTCATGGTAAGAGACATGATAAAAACCGGGGACATACATTCCCGGAATTTGTGCAGCTTCATATAAAAAGGCTTTCCGGTCAGTCAGATGCTTTCCGGATCCTTTCGGAGCCTTGTATTTGCGATACAGATTGAGAAGATCCGAATAGCGAGTCTCACCTTCGCCAATATAAAACAAGTCAAAAAAGGCTGCAATCGGCTCCGGATTGTAGGTACAGGGACCGCCGCCGATCACAATGGGCATATCTTCTCCTCTGTCCTTTGCAAGAAGCGGAATTCCGGCAAGATCCAGAACCTGCAGGATATTGGTGTAGCACATCTCATACTGTATGGTAATGCCCAGAAAATCAAAATCCACTATCGGATCCTGGGATTCCAGGGCAAAAAGAGGAATATGTTCTGTGCGCATGACCGCATCCAGATCCACCCAGGGAGAAAATACACGTTCACACCAGACATCTTCCATGGCATTAAACATGCCGTACAGAATCTGCATGCCAAGGTGCGACATTCCGATTTCATACACATCGGGAAAGCACATGGCAAAGCGGATGCAGACTTTCTCCGGATCTTTATTGACGGAATTAAACTCATGACCGATGTATCTGGCCGGTTTTTCTATTTTCATTAAAATGTCATCTGACAACGCAAGCTTGTTCATAAATTTACAGGTAATGGGAAGCCTTTCTCCTTATTTCCGGTTATTTTTATTTCTATCTACAATTTTGCACGATAAGAGGGCTTTTGTCAAGATCTGTCCTGAAGATCGATCTGCAAAGCGTCCAGATAAGGAACCAAAATTCCGTTCTTTTTGGGAAGAATGTATTCAGGATTCAGTTCTTCAAAGCGGAAGCTCTTCCGCCCGCCTTCTTTGGCTCTGTCCCAGAAGAATCGCAGCATCTCATAAGGCAGATAATACAAAATATCTTTATGGGTATAAAAAATCAGGAAGAAAGAAATTCCGCCCTGTTTTTCAAATTTTCCCATAAAGGCAACCTGATGCTCATGGATATTTTGAAGGACAAACGTGTCGGAGGCACATTCCTTGGCATCAAAGCAGACGGGAAGCCCCTGTACAGCGCCAATATAGTCCACGGTACTCTTCTGGTCAAAATAGGCAAGAGTGATCTGATGGTGCTCTTTGTCCATTTTGATCGGCGTAATCGGTGTCGGAACCTTCTGAATCAGAGCCAGTCCGCTCTCTTCATATTTTTCGTTGGTGCGGTTAATCATGTCTTCTAAGGTGGAGCCACGCAGACCGCGGGAATTCCAGGTAGCCATTTAGGAGTTCCTCCTTCTCTTCTTTTTCCTTCTGACGGATGTTTCAAATACCCGGCGGATGCTTCGAATGCTTGCCGACTCTTCAAATACCCGGTGGATGTCTCAAATGCCTGCCAGATGTTTGAGACATTCGGCGGATTCCCTACGGAAGCGTTTCCTGTGGGAAGGCCTCCTTTAAAAAAGAAAGGAAACGATCCGGCAAAGGTGCGGTGATAGACTTTCCGGAAAGCGGCGAAAGAACACCATCTTGTATCACGGGAAACTCCAGACGGTAGGCATGAAGAAATTGACCGAATGAGTCATCACTGTATCCGGGAACATTGCCTGTATTTCCGTATTTGCTGTCTCCCACCAACGGGTGACCGATACTGGCAAGGTGTGCGCGGATCTGGTGTGTTTTTCCGGTAATCAGTTCCACTTCCAGGTAAGTATACCTTGCAGTGGAGATTAAAGGTTGACAGATTGTACGGATCCTGGAAGCATCGGATGAGTTTCTGCCTGCCGGCATTGGCTTGGCTGTTTTGGTCGGAACCGGAGAGACTGTAACCGTCACTTTATTATGCGTGGTATCTTTTGTCAAATATCCGTCCAGTGTCAGAGGCTGCTTTATCCGGCCTTTCGCAACGGCACGGTAAAACTTTCGTATTTTATGCTCCTTGATATAGGCAGACAATGCCTGAGTGCCTGCCAGGGATTTTCCGCAAAGAACAAGACCGCTGGTATTGCGGTCAAGGCGGTTGCACACGGAAGGATGAAACGAAGAAAGAGCCTGAGCGGAGAGCTGACCGGAAGTCAAAAGATAACCGATCAGCCATTCATTGAGACTGATATCTCCGGCCTTAGCCTGTTGGGACAGGACTCCGGACGGTTTGTTTAAAACGGCAATATCCGGATTTTCAAAAAGGACCTGAACTTCCCGGATTTCCCGATAAGCTCTCTGATAAAGCTCCGTTTCTTTTGCTTTTGCAGCATTCTCCCCTCCGGAAAACTTTTCAAAGGTCTCCTGTGCCAGAAAGAAGGTTACTTCATCTCCTTTTACCAACACCTCATTTCCTTGGGCCTTTTTCCCGTTTAAAGTAATATTCTTTTTACGCAGCATCTTATAAAGGAACCCGCTTCCGGCCTCCGGCATATATTTATGTAAAAATTTATCCAGTCGTTGACCGCCCTGGTTCGTCCCGATGATTACTTTCTGCATAAGCTGCCTCCGTTTTGTGTAATCATTTTTTACAAAATCATTATTTTGTTTCTATAAAAGAATCTGCAAAGGAACTGTCAGTCTGCTTTCTTTATAAAGAAACACTCTTTAAGCAGGCAAGAATCCCGGGAGTGAGATCTGTTAACGACGCATGCTCTGCGGCAGCAGGATCCGATGCGCTATGCATATCGCCGGATGCTTTTGTATCAGATTGTTCGGAGGCATCCGCGGAAAGTTTTTCCAGGCTGTCCAGCCGGTCGGTGTATTTTTTCAGATCGGTAAAAACCTTCACCGTAATATTTTTATAATGCTCTGCTTTCAAAACCTGGTCAATATAGGTATAAAAACCTTTCTCATCAAAGGCAGGATCTTCCGTATAGCCGCATAAAACATTATCCCGGGAAACGATATGACCGATGCGGTAATTCTTCTTTTCTGTGGTAATGACTAAGTCAAACAGGCCGCAAAGGTGATGCATATGCGCTTCAATGACATCGGCCTTTTCCGGTGGGAGGCTGGAAAAACGCAGAAACATGATCATGCTGACCATGCTTTTGCTGGCCGGAAGACAGCCGAGAATGGCAACTACCGTCAACAAATTTTCCCGGGTTCCGGTACTGAAGCGTCCTGCCAGAAAGAGGCTTAAAGAAACGAAAAAATAAAGAATCGTCCGGATAATCTCATATTTCTTCTGGGAATTCAGATAATTGCGCTGCCCTTTCACCTGTTCGGTGGAAAAAAGACGTAAAATTTTCATGGCAGTTCTATCCTTTCATGTGTCTCATAATATCCAGAAGAAGCTGGTGCGGCAGCAGTTTGCTGACCCCGTAAAAAGCTTTTATGGGAAGGCTGCAGACCGAAACCGGCTTTTTCAAGAAGGAATCCTTAAGAGCCAGGGAAACCACCCGTCCGGCGGAAACCATGGTATACTTTTTGATGGCAAGCGTTTTGCCGTTCTTTTCCGCGATCTCAAAGAAAGGCGTATCCACGGGACCCGGGCAGATCGCCGTAACATAGATGCCATTTTTCTTCAGCTCTTCCCCCAAGGCTCTGGAAAAACTCAAAACGTAGGCTTTGGAAGCGGCATAGACAGCAAAATCCGGTTGCGGAAGGAAAGCAGCACTGGAAGCCATCTGAAGAATCCGGCTGCCGGGTCTCATATAAGGAAGCATCCGGTAAGTGATATCGGTAAGGGCTTCGCAGTTAAGCCGTATTTCTCCTAATTGACCGATTCGATCATTATTGGCAAAGGAACCCATAAGACCGTAGCCCGCGCAGTTAATCAGCATCCGTACCACAGCCTGGTGCTCCTGCAGGGTATCTTCCAGACGGTCTAACTGTCCTTCTTTGGTAAGATCCATAGCCAAAATTCTGGTCTTGCGGGTAAGACTGTCGGCTGTCTTCTGTAATTTTTCCCGGGAACGGCCGAGAAGCCAGATTTCATCAATTGTTTTTTCCGAAAATAAAGCAGCTGTCTGGCAGGCGAATTCCTGTCCGATACCGGAAGAAGCTCCTGTGATCAAAATAATGTTCTTTTTTGAAGATGTCATTGCGATTCCTCTTTCCCTTTCCTTTCTTGTTTTCCCTTTTTCTTATTATGGACGTTGTATATTGTCTGTATGCTGAAGTGAAAAGCAATTTTTGTTAGAAAAAATTTGTATAAGTCCTATCCTTACAACAAATGATAGAAATTTTCGATATAATAATCCGCCAGCGCTTTTTTTTCTTCCTTTTCCGGCAATGAATAGTCATCTTCCACCGCACATACACGCATGCCGGCGTTTTTGCCGGCCAAAATTCCCGGAAGAATGTCCTCAAAAACCAGGCAGCGGGATGGGGACACGTTGAGTGTTTCGGCAACTGCCAGATAAATATCAGGTGCCGGTTTCCCACGGGCAACATCACATCCGGTCATGATACAGGAAAAATAATTGTGCAGATTGTGAACATCGGCAATGTTCTCTACCAGCTGCCTGGAGTTGCTTGTGGCAATGCCCAGAGCAATGCCTCTCTCCTTCAGACCGGTCAAAAATTCGTAGGCACCGGGCTTTAAAGGGACTTCGTAAAGATACTTATCCCGGGCCATCCGGTTCCAGTCGGCCTTTATGGTTTCTAAAGAATCCGGCAGAGAGAATCGTTCCTTAAAATAAGCAGCCGTTTCGGAAAAACTCATCCCGGCGATACGATTCTGCAGATCCTCCGGAAGAGAAATCTGAAAGCGTGCCAGGTAAGCGATATCAATATCTCTCCACATCCACATGGAATCTACCAAAGAGCCGTCCAGATCAAAAATGACAGCACCTGTATTTTCAAGCATTTTATGCAAAGCAATCTCTTCCTTTCTACTTTATGCGCAAAGCACTTTATGTGCAAGGCATAAGCGCCCTGAGTTTTTGGGTTTCTTCCTCCGTCAGCGGACGAAAACAGCCCGGCGCCGGATCTTTTTCCAGAACAAGCGGACCAAAGGAACAGCGTTTTAAGGAAAGAACTTCATTTCCTACCGCTTTCAGCATACGCTTCACCTGATGATAGCGCCCTTCCCGGATGGTCAGAAGAAGCTGACCGGTTTCCGGTAACAGCTTTGCTTTTGCCGGCAGCGTCCTAGTATCGTCTCCGATATCCACACCTTCGGTGAGCTGTTTCAGAGCCTCTTCGGAAAGCGGATCCTTCGGAGTAACAAGATAGGTCTTGTCCACGTGTCTGGCAGGGGAAAGAAGGTAATGAGCCAAAGCGCCGTCATTGGTGATTAACAGCAGGCCTGTGGTATCTTTGTCCAGCCGTCCCACCGGAAAAAGTCCTTTGTCCGTTACCCCACTTAAAAGGGAAAGAACGGTGGGCGCGGTGTTGTCTTTGACGGCACATACTGTGCCGGCCGGCTTGTGAAGAAGGTAATAGGCATATTTCCGATAAGTAACCGGATTCCCTTCCATACACACCATATCGGCATCTTCCTGTATTTTGTAATCCGGCTGTTTGATGACGGTTCCGTTGACGGTCACTTGTCCTTTCCGGATCTTTTCTTTCAAAACGCTGCGGCTGCCCTGAGCGCAGTCCGCTAAATATTTATCCAGACGCATCATAACCGAATTGTCCCTTTCTGTTACGGTATTTCCGGTGAAAATCGTTCATATACATTAGTAAGAAGGAATCGGAGTCAAAACATGAACAAGAGGAAAAACAATCTCCAAGGGGTCGGAACAAACCGATTCAGAACAATTTTGTATACCCTTTTCTTTTTTTATTTGTTCCTATCCATCCTGACCCATTCCCGGGAAAGCCTGTATTATGCATTCAATGGCCTGGAATTATGGTATTCGAAAATGGTTCCTGCCTTAATGCCTTTTATGATCTTATCCGGACTCATGATCCGCATGGGGCTTTCCGAAAGCTTTGTCTCCTGGTTCTATCCTGTTTTTCGCTTTTTCTTCCGAATCTCTCCTAATGCAGCTTATGCCATCATCATGGGGTTCTTGTGCGGTTTTCCCATGGGCGCAAAAGTAACTGCCGATCTGCTGCAGCGGGAATTGATATCCGTGGAAGAAGCGGATTTTCTGCTGGCTTTTACCAATAACATCGGCCCGGCTTACTTTTTTGGCTTTGTTCTTCCTCTGGTACACCGCAAAGCGGTTCTTCCTTATCTGTTCGGAATGTATGCTCTTCCGCTGCTGTATGGACTTCTGCTGCGCTACACGCTGTTTCGCAAAAGAATTCCCATAATGCATTGCAGGAAAAAACTGCATCACGGGCAAAGTCTACAATCGCGTAACGAAAAAGAACAGCAAAATACCGATTTGCAGCAGAACACGGCACTTTCTGTATTGGAGCAGATTGACGATGCCATAGGAAGTGCTGTTCATAGTATTCTGCTGTTAGGCGGCTACATGATCTTTTTTAATCTTTTAAATCTGCTCCCGATTCCGGAAACGCTGGCGCCTGTATTGGAAATTACGGGCGGACTGGAGATTTTGGGAGACAAAAAACCGCTTTTGGTTTTTGTGCTGCTTCCCTTCGGCGGTTTTTCCTGTATTGCGCAAACCTATAGTACCATACGTTCCTGCAATCGCTCTATCTGTCCGTATATTCTTCATAAGTTGGTTCTTTCAGGAATTACAGCGCTTTATTACGCGGCATGGTTTCTTCTTTTTCCGGCATCTTTCCTTGCCTGATTAAAAGTATCAGTAGGTTTCGTTTTCGTTGTTCTCCTGTTTTTCAGGTTCAGATTCGGCTTCCGGTTCGGAAGGAGCATCCTGTTCCTGCAGCTGTCTGCGGTTATCCTGAATCAGATCCTGATATTGGTTCAAAGAGCCGAGCAGGTTTTCATAGCTTGCGGAAACAGAGCCGGAAGCCGAGGAAAGAAAACCTTCCAGATGAGCAAGGATATCGTCCATATATTGTACGGCAGCCTGTCTGACCTGATTGGCTTCTAATGTGGCATTGTCCAGAATCTGCTGCGCCTGAGCAGTCGCGTCGTCAATCAAAGCATTCGCCTGTTCATAAGCCTGTTGCAGAATTTCATGCTCGCTGACCAGCTCATTGGTCTGGGCGGTAGCTTTGCTGATCATTTCATCCGCTTTGGCAGAAGCATCCTTTATCATGGCGTCCGCTTTGGCAGTTGCATCACTTAAAATGGCCTCTTTATTGCTGATAATTTTCTGATAACGCTTGATTTCTTCCGGTGTCTTCATGCGAAGTTCCCGGAGCAGATCATTGATTTCTTCCCGATTGACAATAATATTAGTACTGGATAACAGCTGCGGCTTACAGCTTTCGATATAATATTCCAGTTCATCCATCACTTGTTCGATCTTGCTGCTCATAACGCACTCTCCTTGTCGATAATTTCTTCTAATCTCCATTCCGCAGACGTTTTAGCGTCGGAGGACACTAATCCTGTGAAGGTTCCTTTGAACGGCAATCGTGAATACCGTACTTTTCATAGATCTGGTCGGCAACAAATTCGGGAACACATTGATAAATGTCTCCGCCGAAGCTTGCAATTTCCTTTACACTGGAAGAACTTAAATAAGCGTATTCCAGGCTGGTCGTCAGAAACATGGTATCCAGCTTTCCGTTTGAAAGCTTACGGTTAGTCTGCGCCAGCTGCAGTTCATATTCAAAATCGGTAATTGCCCGAAGACCTCTTACAGCTACATGCAGATCATTTGCTTTGGCGTAATCAATTAAAAGACCGCTGAAACTGTCGATTTGGACATTCGGAAGATCTTTTGTTGCCTCTTCCAATATCTTAACACGTTCTTCCACAGAAAACAATGGTGATTTTCCTTTATTATTTAAAACACTGACAATTAATACGTCGAAAATATCGGCAGCACGGCGGATTACATCCAGATGACCGTAAGTAACGGGATCAAAACTGCCGGGGTATACAGCTCTTTTCATAGGAATGCCTTTCTGTTGGTTTTATTTTTCTTTTTTACGGATAAAAACATGTTGATTTGTTTTATATTTCTTTTCCCTCAGCAACTCAAAACCAAGGCTGTCCAGATAAGAAAAATCCGTTGCCAGGGAAGCCTCCACGATGATTATGGTTTCTTCATCCACATATTTCATACCGGAGAGCATCTCCAGTACCCGTTTTTCATGACCGCAGTCATAAGGAGGATCCATAAAGATAATATCAACGTGCTTTTCATAAATATTGTGCAGGGCTGCGCAGACATCCTGCTTAAGCACGACGGCTTTCTCCGTAAAACGGGTAAAGGAAAGATTTGCCTGAATGCAGGCAAGAGCCTCCTGAGCATTTTCCACAAAATAAGCTTTTTTGGCACCGCGGCTCAAAGCCTCGATTCCGATGCCGCCGCTTCCGCTGAAGAGATCGGCAAAAATACACCCCGGCACCTCCCGCTGCAGGATATTAAATAAAGTCTCTTTGATCCGGTCGGTGGTGGGACGGGTTCCCTCTCCTTGAGGGGTTTTTAAAGGAAGGCTGCGCGCGGTTCCTGCAATAACTCTCATGATTTCTTCACTCCTATCTTTGTCCCTTTGCTGTCCCGTCTGCCGGGTTTCAGCTGATTTAAGACAAGGTTTTTGTTCTGGTATTCAATCTGTACTTCTTCTTCCGGTGAAAAACAGAAAGCCGACTCTACAAAATCGTTCGTGCCCAACTTCATTCCCCGTACACCGACAGCATTTTTTTTCTTCTCCGGAATCTCTTCTACGGCAAAACGAAGGAAAAATCCGGCATGTGTTTTTAAGACGATCTGGGTCTTATCCTGAAGAAGGAAGACACTCACTACTTTATCGCCTTCATTCAGTTTGGTGGCGGCAACGGTCCTTTTGGAGGTATCGAATTCGATGCCGTCTACCAGTTTGGTCATGGACTGGGCGGTAACAAATACCAGCCGTCCCATGCACAGTTCAGACAAATCGGCTACCAGGACAAGCTGCTCCTTTTCCGAATGGTAATTGCTTACGTTGTCAACCGGAATGCCTTTGTCCCGGAATTTGCCGTACGGAAGGTCAGCCACTTTGATGGTGTGCATCTGACCGGTATCGGTGAAAAGACAGATTTTTCCGGTATTGCGGCAGCGGATGACATATTTGTTCTCGGAAAGCGCTGCCTCTTTATTGCGTTCAAAGGTACCGGTATCGATGGTTCTGGCATATCCGAAGCGATCCATCAGGAAGACAATGTCCATTACTTCCGGGGCCTTTTCCTTATAAACAGCTTCCACGGCATTTTCAATGGAAGTTCTTCTCTTCCGTCCGTATTCGGCTTTAATGGCATTCAGCTCATTGATCAGAACCTGTATCATGGAATCTCTTCGTTCCAGGATATCTTCATAACGGTAGATATTTGCCAGAGTATCCTCATGTTCTTTGATTAAAGCTTCCAGCTCCAGACCAATTAATTTATACAAACGCATTTCCAGAATGGCATTCGCCTGTTTTTCGGTAAAAGCAAGCTGACGTGCCATAATTTCAGAGCCTTTGGAACGAAAACGGATTCCATCGGTTTTTCCTTCCACGAGGCAGGCTTTGGCCATATTCCGATCCTTGGAACCGCGCAGAATCTCTATGATCAGGTCAATGACATTGCATGCTTTGATCAGACCTTCCTGAATCTCACGGTGCTCTTTTTCTTTTTCCAAGAGACTGCGGTATTTTCTTGCAGTGACATCCAATTGAAAATCAATGTTGGCTTTTAAAATTTGTCTAAGCCCCATCACTTCCGGCCGTCCGTCGGAAATGGCAAGCATATTGACTCCGAAGGTATCTTCCAGCTTGGTTTTTTTATAAAGAAGATTTGTGAAATTCTCCACATCGGCATCTTTTTTTAACTCAATGACAATCCTTATGCCGTCTTTGGAGGACTGATTGGAAATATCCACAATATCCTGTGTCTTTTTAGTTTCCCAAAGGGCCGCTACATCGGAAAGAAATTTGGCAATGTTACTGCCGATCATGGTATAGGGAATTTCGGTGATCACCAGGTTCGTGCGTCCGTTTTTGTTTTTTTCGCAGACGACTTTTCCGCGGATCCGGATTTTTCCGATACCGGTTTCATAAATTTCTTCCAGTTCATCCTTATTGGTCACGATTCCGCCGGTAGGAAAATCCGGTCCCTTGATATACTGCATCAATTCTTTTGTGGAAAGAGATTCATCCAGCATAAAAGCTTTCATGGCATCAATCACTTCTCCGAGATTATGGGGAGGCGTACTGGTCACCATGCCGACGGCAATTCCTTCGGAGCCGTTTACCAGAAAATTAGGGATTTTCACGGGAAGAACTACCGGTTCTTTTTCCGTTTCGTCAAAATTGGGGCGGAAATCCACGACATTCTTGTCCAGATCCGAAAGAAAAGCTTCCTGGGTAATCTTCTGCAGCCTGGCTTCCGTATAACGCATGGCAGCCGCTCCGTCACCTTCGATATTGCCGAAGTTGCCGTGTCCGTCAATCAAGGGCAGTCCTTTCTTGAAATCTTGTGTCATCACCACTAAGGCATCATAAATGGAACTGTCTCCGTGGGGATGAAATTTACCCATGGTATCGCCGACAATACGGGCGCTTTTCCGGTAGGGTTTGTCATAACGTATTCCAAGTTCATGCATGTCGTATAAAGTACGGCGCTGTACCGGCTTTAAACCGTCCCGAATGTCAGGGAGGGCGCGGTCGATAATGACACTCATGGCATAGTCAATAAAGGATTTCTGCATCACTTCGGAATATTCTGTTTTTATGATCCTGTTTTCATCGGTTCTTTGCTGTGAATCTGTCACTATTTTCCATCCTCTTTTCCGCTGCGTCGCAGCTGTTTTTTTCTGCAGATGGCACTGAGCTCATTCCAGAACGGTTCCTTAAACATCCGGTTCTGCATCCTGTGCATGCTCGTAAATAAAGGCTTTTCTGGGCGGGACATCGGTTCCCATCAACATTTCGGTAATCTCGGAGGCAAAACGCCCGTCTTCGATTTCCACTTGCTTTAACAATCTGGTTTCCGGATTTAGGGTTGTATCCCAGAGCTGTTCTGCATCCATCTCTCCCAGACCTTTATAACGTTGAAGGGTAAAAGGTCCTTTGTGTTTTTTACGGTAACGCTCCAATGCCTTATCGTCATACAGGTACTCTTCCGTTCCCTTGGCCGGCATGGCCTTATACAAAGGCGGCATTGCAATATAGACATGTCCCTCATAAATCAGCTCCGGCATAAAGCGGTAAAACAGGGTTAAAAGCAGATTGGAAATGTGGGCACCGTCCACATCCGCATCCGCCATGATAATGATCTTGTGATAACGAAGCTTCGTGATATCAAAATCGTTTCCGTAGCCTTCGGAAAAGCCGCAGCCGAAGGCATTGATCATGGTTTTTATTTCCGCATTGGCTAAAATTTTATCAATGCTGGCCTTTTCCACATTCAGAATTTTTCCACGGATGGGCAAAATCGCCTGGTAATTCCGATTTCTGGCCGTTTTGGCGCTTCCGCCTGCGGAATCTCCCTCCACAATGAAGATTTCACACAAAGAAGGGTCACGGGATTCGCAGTTGGCAAGCTTTCCGTTGGAATCAAAAGAAAACTTCTGCTTTGTCAGAAGATTGGTTTTGGCTTTCTCTTCTGTCTTCCGGATTTTGGCCGCTTTTTCCGCACAGCCGATTACCTTTTTCAGCGTTTCCAGATTCCGATCAAAGAAGCGTACCATTTCTTCCCCGGTAACTTTGCTGACGGCTTTTGCCGCATCCTGATTATCCAGTTTTGTTTTGGTCTGTCCTTCGAACCGTGGATCCGGGTGTTTGATGGAAACCACGGCAGTCATACCGTTACGGACATCGGCACCGGTAAAATTCTGATCCTTTTCCTTTAAAATATTCAGTTCTCTGGCATAAGTATTGATGATATTGGTAAAGGTGGTTTTAAAACCGGTTAAGTGCGTTCCGCCTTCGGAATTATAAATATTATTACAGAATCCCAGAACGTTTTCATGGAATTCGTTGATATACTGCAGAGCAACTTCTACGGAAATACCATCGCTTTCTCCGCTAAAGTAAATCACATCGTGGACTGTTTCCCTGGATTTGTTCAAATCTTTGATAAAACCTATGATGCCTTCCGGTTCGTGATAGGTGACTTTTTCACTGCTTTCCTTTCTTCTGTCTTCAAAAAAGATGGTGAGATTGGGATTGAGGTAAGCCGTTTCATGCAGCCGGCTTTTGATTTCATCCTCTTTAAAGCGGGTCTTATCAAATATGGTATCATCCGGCAGGAACTGGATCGTGGTTCCGGTTTCCCTGGTCTTGCCTACCACCGGAAGAAGGCCGTCTGTCAGTTCCTGAACGGGAATGCCTCTTTCATATTTGTCTTCATAGATAAAGCCGCCGGTTTTGACTCTTACCGTAAGTCTGGAAGAAAGCGCATTCACAACGGAGGAGCCGACACCATGCAGACCGCCGCTGGTTTTGTAAGCGGAATGATCAAATTTTCCTCCGGCATGCAGCGTTGTAAAAACAAGACGTTCGGCGCTGATGCCTTTTTCGTGCATCCCTACCGGGATTCCTCTTCCGTTGTCGCTGATGGTTGCAGAGCCGTCTGCTTCCAGAATGACTTTGATCTGGCTACAGTACCCTGCCAGGTGCTCATCCACGGAATTGTCTACTATTTCATAAATCAGGTGATTCAGACCCTTTGTAGAGACACTGCCGATATACATTCCGGGGCGTTTGCGCACCGCTTCCAATCCTTCCAGCACCGTAATACTGGAGGCGTCATAAGTAGGATCCGTTTTTGCCATAAAGTGTAAGAACCTTCCTTTCTCTGATCTTTCCGCTCTTCGGCGTTCAAAGACCGAAGAAACCGCCATTGTTTCTTGTCGAGAGTGTGAAATTAGTTGTCTTCGAGGGCTCCCGTGGCGGCGATGGCCAGAGAACCGGGCCCGATGTGACAGGCAACACTTAATGATAGGGGATAGACCGGAATGGACTGGTCCGGATATAATTTCAGCAACTCATCCCTCAGGCCGTATGCGGCAGCTTCGTTTTCCGTATGAGCTATATAAATCGTGGCTTTTCCATGAAAACGATTGTTTATGTCATTCTGGATTGCGGTAATCATCAGATTTTTTCCCTGCGTGGTTGTTCTTGCTTTGGCAAAGGCATCCAGTTTCTCGCCCTGTATCTGTAGAACCGGTTTAATCTTAAGCAGGGTTCCCAAAGCCGCAGCAGCCGGCGTAATACGCCCGCCCTTTTTCAGGTAGCTTAAAGTATCCAGCATAATATAAATTGTGCTGTTAAGCTTATCGTCTTCCAGGACTTGTTTAATGTGGCAGGCATCTTTTCCCTGGTTTACCAGATAAAGAGCATCCAGAACCGATTGAAGTTGTGTGACGGAAATACGCTGATTATCTACGACCTGCACTTTTCCGTCGTATTCCAGAGAGAGCATATGGGCACTCTGGCATGAGCCGCTTAGACCGCTGCTCATGGGAATGTGTACGATTTCATCATAATCTATCAAAAGATTATCCCAGAGTCCGGAGAGCTCTTCCAAGGAGGGCTGGCTGGTGCTGATCTGTGCTCCGGCTGCCTGTTTTTCATAAAATTCCGGAACGGAAAGATTAATATCTTCAAAAAAGGTATCACCGTTAATAAAAAAAGGCATCGGGACAACAAAGATGCCAAGCTCATCGGCCTGCTTCTGGGAAATACCGCTGTTGCTGTCCGTTACAATTGCTGTTTTGGGCATATATTTTCTCCTGTTTTTTTTTTGATTTAAGCCTCTTCATGCAAGCGTGATCGGCTTAGGAATTTTGACCCCCCGGCATTATCATATGCTTCTAAAGTCAATAGAGATTTTACGACAATTTTCAAGGTGAACCTTGAGGGGCTGATTTTCGGAATTTTTCAATTCCGGATCTTCCTTAAAGATGCGGTCCGCTTCTTCCGCGGCCTGCTTTAAGGAGGCTGCATCTGCGTAAATATCTCCCAGGCGGAATGCAAAGTCACCGCTTTGGCGGATTCCGAAAAAGTCCCCAGGACCCCGCAGCTTCAAGTCTTCCGAAGCAATGAAAAAACCATCATTGGAATGATTTAATATCGAAAGCCTTTCCATCGTTTTTGTGTTTTCTTTGGTACTGATGAAAATGCAGTAACTCTGGGCAGCGCCTCTTCCCACACGCCCCCGGAGCTGATGCAGCTGCGCCAGTCCGAAGCGTTCGGCGTTTTCAACCAGCATTACGGTAGCGTTCGGAACATTGATTCCTACTTCAATTACCGTAGTGGATACCAAAACATCGATTTCATGAGCGGCAAACTGCGCCATAATCCGCTCCTTTTGTGCCGGCGGCATTTTTCCGTGAAGAGCCTGGATCCGAATGGATTCTGGAAGTGCCTCCTTAAGCTTCCGGCGGTATTCGGTTACATTCTCCAGTTCTTCCGTTTCGCCTTCTTCGACCATTGGACAGATGACATAAGCCTGGCGGCCTTCCGCAATCTGTTTTTCGATAAAAGAATAGGCCTTCGTGCGAAAGGAGGTGTTGACCACGCAATTCTTTATCGGAAGCCGGTTGGCGGGAAGCTCGTCCACTACGGAAAGATGCAGATCCCCGTAGAGAATAATCGCTAACGTTCTGGGAATGGGCGTTGCGCTCATAACCAGAATATGGGGTATATTGCCCTTTGAGGCAAGTTTTTCCCTTTGTCTGACACCGAAACGATGCTGTTCATCGGTGATTGTCAGTGCCAGATTATGAAAAATTACTTTTTCCTGGATCACGGCATGGGTTCCGATAATCAGATTGGCCTCTCCGCTTTCGATCTGCCTGTAAGCCTCTTTTCTTTCTTTGGCAGTCAATGAACCGCTTAAAAGAACCGGGTGAAAAGGAAGTCCGTATTTTGCGGTATATTCACAGACCGTCTGATAATGCTGGGAGGCAAGCACTTCCGTGGGAGCCATAAAAGCCCCCTGATAGCCGTTGCAGCAGCAAAGCAGCAAAGCCAGAATTGCCAGAATGGTCTTGCCGGATCCCACATCTCCCTGGATCAGCCGGTTCATAGCGTAATCTCCTGCCATATCCGCACAGATTTCCTGCCAGACTCTTGTTTGCGCACCGGTTAACGGAAAAGGAAGTGCGGAAATAAAATCGTCTGTCAAAGCGGAAGGCTTCATCCGATACGCATTGGGAGTTCCGGTTGCTGCCTTTTTCTGATAACGAAGATATAGTGCAAAATCCAAAAACTCCTCAAATACCAGTCTTTTCCGTGCCTGCTTGAGGGCATCAAAATCCTGCGGAAAATGGATATTGTACAGGGCCTCTTTGCCGGAGAGCAGATGATACCGGGAAAGTGTGATATCAGGCAGATATTCCGGCTCCCACTCGTACGTATCCAGTATTATGTGAAGAGCTTTTTCCATAGAAGAATTGGACAGCCCTTTGGTTAAAGGATATTTCGGATGGACGGAACCCTGCAGTGCGGAATAATCGGCTTCGCTGTAAATCTTCGCCTGTTCCATGACTTTCCGGTTGGCACGTATTACAGTCTGTCCTCTGAAAATATAAAAACCACCTTTTTTCAACTGATTCTTCAAAAAAGGCATATTGAAAAAGGTGAGAAGCATCTCTCCTGATACATCTTTTACGGAGACATTTAAAATAGTGAGTGAACGAACCTTCTTAAGGTTTTGAATCCCTGTTACGCAGGCTCTTACTGCACAAACTTCACCTGCAGCGGCCTTAGCGATACAGACGGGAGGATCGAAAACTTCGTAATTTCTCGGATAATGCCGTAAAAGATCCCCTGCTGTGAAAAGATCCAGTTTTTGGTATAATTCATAGGTCTTTTCACCGATTCCTTTCACCTGAATTAAGGGAGTTGTATCATTCATTTTCTTCCTCATTCACCTGCGGTCCTATTTCTTTTAAAACCGGGTACGGTATGTAAGGCCGAACCCGGTTTTGTTTTTTTGCAATCGTTCAGACAGGATACCAATATCCCAACCAAACGAGCAGATTACTCTACGGAAATAATGTAATAGTAAATCGGCTGGCCGCCGTACTGCACTTCGATATCACAGAAAGGATATGCAGCTTCCAGGCAAAGACAAAGTTTTTCCGCTTCTTCTTCGGAAACATCGCTTCCGTAATAAATGCTGATCAGTTCGGAATCCTCATCTGCCATTTGTGCTATCATTTCTTCTGTAACATAGCGCATATCTTTACCGGCGGAAAGAATCCCATGGTCACCGATTCCCATATAATCGCCTTCGTGGATTTCCTTGTCTCCGATGAGGGTATCACGAACCGCATAGGTTACCTGACCGGTTTTGATATTGGCGATTTCTTCCAGCATAATGTGCTCATTTTCATCGGCAGACAGTTCCGGAACGAAACTGATCACAGCGCTGATTCCCTGAGGAATGGTTTTGGTGGGAATCACCAGCAGGTTTTTATCTGTCATAAGCTCGGCAGCCTGGTTCGCAGCAAGAATAATGTTTTTGTTATTCGGCAGAATAAACACGGTCTCGGCGTTTACTTTTTCAATGGCTTCCAGAATATCCGCCGTACTGGGGTTCATAGTCTGTCCGCCTTCAATAATATAATCCACACCGAGGCTCTTAAAGATTTCGTTGACACCTTCTCCGATGGAAACCGCTACAAAGCCGATGGCTTTTGGGGGAACCTGGGACTTGGCGGATTTTTCTTCGGAATCTTTTGCGGCAGCAGGATTTTCGGAAGTCTTCTTTTCCGCAGCCTTAAACAGGGTCTCCTGATGCTCCAGGCGCATATTGTCAATCTTTAAATTCGATAAAGCGCCGTATTTCAATGCTTTCTGAATTGCCAGACCGGGATCGTTGGTGTGCACATGCACTTTGACAACTTCTTCATCTGCCACACAAACGATGGAATCACCGATGGATTCCAGATAAGCCTTAAAGTCCATTTCCGTTTTGATGTTGAAAGGTTTATTTAACAGAATGATAAATTCGGTACAGTAACCGAATTTGATTTCTGCGGCTTCTTTATAGGCCATGGCAGCAGAACCGGAATCTGCTTTGGAAGCAGCAGTTTGGGCGGGCTGCTCGGAACGGAACGTAAGATCCAACTCTTTTCCGCAGAAAACATCATAAGCGCCGCTTAATACTTCGATCAGTCCCTGACCACCGGAATCTACAACGCCGGCCTGTTTTAACACGGGAAGCATTTCCGGTGTCTGACTTAAAACGTACCGGCCGTGTTTCAGACATTCTCCGAGGAAACTTTCCAAATCGGTATCCGTTTCTTTAACTAATTCTGCCGCTTTTTCCGCAAAACCTCTGGCAACAGTCAGAATCGTACCTTCCTTCGGCTTCATAACAGCCTTGTAAGCGGTAGCCACTGCTTTTTCAAAAGCATCCGCCAGGATTTCACGATGCAATTCCTGATGATCCTGAATCCCTTTGGTAAATCCGCGGAGTAACTGTGAAAGGATAACACCGGAATTTCCCCTTGCGCCGCGCAAAGAACCGCTTGCTACGGCCTTGCACAAAGATTCCATGGAAAGCTGTTCACCCAGTGCATTCACTTCCCTGGCAGCAGACATAATTGTCATTGTCATATTGGTACCGGTATCTCCGTCAGGCACCGGGAAAACATTTAATTCATTAATCCATTCTTTCTTGGATTCCAGATTCTTTGCACCTGCGAGAAACATTTTAGCAAGCAGTTCGGCATCTATTGTATTTAAAGCCACCTCTGTATCCTCCTTAATCAATTACTCTGACACCTTCAACGAAGATGTTAATTTTTTCAATCTCTATACCGGTAAATTCTTCCACTTTATATCTTACATTACTGATCAGATTGTCAGAAACAGCTATGATGCTTACACCATATGCTACAATAACGTGAAAATCAAGAGTGAGTTTATTATGATTGAGGGATACACTGATGCCGCGGGTAATACTGTCCATTTTTAACAGACGAACCAGACCATCCTTCATATTGACGCCCGCCATGCCTACAATGCCGAAACATTCTACGGCAACACTGCCCGCATATTGGGCAATTACTTCTTTATCAATGACAATACTTCCCAAATGGGTATCTATAGAAGTTGCTTTCATTTTGGTTACCTCCTGAAAAATTTCATTCTAAATCCTTTCAATGAGTTACATTATACATGGTTTCGAAAAAAAAATAAATAGATATTTAAAAAAAATTGAAAAAAAGAAATATTTCTCTTGCTTTTCCCGCGCATTTCTGGTAAGATATCAATGTTGCGAGTGTGTTATCAGCTCGCTCATTTATGAATTGCAAAAAGTAGACAGACGTTGAGGAGGTGTCATAATGGCTAAGTGTGATGTATGTGGTAAGGGCGTTCATTTTGGTAATAACGTAAGCCATTCTCATAGAAGATCCAATGCAATTTGGAAGTCCAATATCAAAAGAGTAAAATGCGTTGTGAACGGCGCTGCAAAGAGAATGCATGTCTGCACAAGTTGTTTAAGATCCGGCAATGTAGAAAGAGCTTAAGCATAAAGAAAAGAAAATGAAAGTTTCCCCACAGAAGGAAAGATGTGAAATCTACTCTTCTGCAGGGAAATTTTTTTGCCTCAATTTTTAAATCCGTAAAATAACAGTTCAGTCCGTAAAACAATAATATCCTGCAAAGAGGAGCAGCCCGATGACAATCATGCCGATAAAACGGCTGTGAATGATGATCATGAGCAGCATTCCTGCTGCCAGAAAAAAAGAAATCAGCCCGATGATTTTTTTATAATTCATAAACAGCACCGCCCATCTGCAGGATAGTTTTATATCTTAAGGATATTTATATCTTAAGGATATTTATATCTTAAGGATATTTATATCTTAAGGATATTTATATCCTTATTTTATGCGGTTTTCCATCTTATGTTGCCACTCTTTATGCGGCTTATCTTGTTGCAGCTTATTTTCCTGCGTCCTACTCTTCTTTTTCGGAGTCTTCCTTTTCGGGAAAAGCAATCTCTCTAGCCTCTTCATCCGTAACGGTTTGACCATCGGAGGTACTTTTCTTCTGTGTAAAACGGTCTAACAGATCCGGCACCATATCGATGATCTTATTGACCGTATTCTGGTTCTTGATATTTACAAGACGTGCAGAACCGTTTTTGAGAACCAGAATCGCACTCGGCGTCATCTTTCCGCCCATTCCGCCCGCTCCTTGGGAAGAACCTTTCTGATTGTTGTTGCCGGCGCCTGCGCCGATGCCGAAGCTGACATCCACTAAGGGCAGAATGATGGTATCTCCGATCTGCGTGGGCTCTCCCACTACCGTTTTGGTGGATAATACGGTATCCATTCCTTTTAACAAGGCATCCACAACTCCCTGAACCTGATTTTCTTTATCAGCCATTTTTTCTTCCTCCTACTTTACGTCCTTTTAATAATTTCATCAGATCCGGATCCAGCAAAATCCGTAATCCGTGGTGCAGCACCGCAAAAGGAAAGATGCGTCCTTTTATCCATAGCTGCGCCTGCAGAATCCGGTTTTCAAAATCCGGTTCGACGGTTAGGAAATTTCCGGCAACGGGAGAAAACATTCCGTAAATACCCATCAGATAACCTGTGGTATCCGGCTGACCCGTTCCGAAAGTAAGGCTTCCTTTTCCCGACTTCGGAAAAATCTCTTTTCCTATTTTTAAGATTCGATACATGACCCTGCGAAAAAGCGGAATATAGGATCGGATTTCCCGGTAAAGCTTCAGAAATTTTTGCTTTTTTTCTTCTTTGCTTTCCTTTCCGGCTTTTTCTTTCGGATTTTTTTTCTCTTTTTTTCCTTCTTTTTTCTTCGCTTCTTCTTTCTGCTGTTTGTCTTTGGAAGCCGGCAGGGAAAAACAAAGAAGCTTGATTTTTACGCCGTTTTCAAAAGGATATGCCGCTTCTATGCGAACCAGTCCGAAAGGCAGGCTGACCTTAAGGCTTCCTTCCGGTCTCTTCTTCTCTGCTTCTTTCTTTTCGTTTCCCTCTTCCTTCCCTTTTTCGTCTTCTTCGACTCCTGCTTTTGTATCGCATTGAAAGGAAAGACGGTAAAACACGGGAATGCTAAGAATCAGCACAACCAGCAGTATCGGCAGGAGCAACAAAAACAAAATCAGCATAAAAGATATTCCTTCAGCATACAGTTACCGGTCTTAAGATAACATTCCAAAGCAATCTGACATACCAGCCCGACCGCTTCGTCTCTGTCATCGGCAATTCCTATGATAAAGGGCGGATTCTTCCGATAATAGGATTTCTCCAGAAGACTGCTTTCATACAGATCCAGCTGGTCAAAGCCGTTGCGGGACAAGGTAATCAGGCAGACATCCGCTTTCGCCGGGTGATGCAAAAGCTGTTTTTTGATCCTGCCAAGCCTTTTATCATCCATATTTTTCCCAAGATACAGGGAAGAATAATACTCGGGACTACCGGCCATTATGCAATCATTCCTTTCCGAATCTCCCTTAGCAATACCGGCCGCCGATACCCCAAAGGTTATTCTTTTTTAATTCCAGATATTCATTGTATGCTTTTTCCAGAATCTGTTTTTCATTGGCAAACTTTAAAAGATGATATGCTTCATGATACTTGTAAAAACCGGAATCTACAAAAAATTCCTCTTTTTGTGGTTTGCTGTAATAACTGTCCGCCATCATAAGGTACCAGTGGACTTCTTTTGTCACCTGATCTTCCGGAACCGTAAAAGAATATTCACTTTTTCCGATATATCTGACAATAGAAGCTTTGGCGCCGGTTTCTTCCAGAACTTCCCGCAGGGCAGTCTCTTTAAAAGCCTCTCCCTCTTCCACGGTTCCCTTCGGCAGAACCCAGCCTTCGTACTTATTCCTGTAATTTTTGTACAAAAGTAAAATCTTTCCGCGAAAAATTACCACACCGCCACAGCTTGTTGCTTCAATCATTGCAATTCCTCCTGAATTGGTGTGTCACAAATCTGACCTAGTAACAGTATAGTCTAAAAAGAAACAGATGGCAACCCATTTTTTGAAATTTGTACAGTACAGTTCACTCGTACGTTTATGCAGGCAGATTTCATGCTCGCATGAGAAGCTGCCTGTGTAAATGTACGAAGGGAGCGCCAAGTTAATGAGCAAAAGTAGCTGCGAAGCAGCGAAAAGCACTGCAAGTGCGATTTTGCGAATGGCGCGTGTGAACTGTTACTTCTCGCAGGCAGATTCCATGCTCGAATGAGAAGTCCTACTCCACTCCTCTTTTTTCATGCCCGGTTGTAAAGGTGTTTTCCGGAAAAAGTTTTTTCGAATTTTGCAAAAGCGCCGGATTTTCAAAGGCGGAAAGAATCCGCAGCATTTCTTCCGGGCTTTCCAGTGTAAAATCAAGACGCGGAAAACGGAGAACGGAAGAAGCTCGAGAGCGGGCGGCTTCCTTTTCAAAGGTCGAATGCAAGGAAAGCGGAACCGAGTTATAAATTGTGTTCAGGCAGTGGCTGCAGTTTCCTACTACCGGGAACTTTTTATGCATTCGGTCTTCCAGATAACCGTAAAAGGCAGGATCCTTGCCGGAGCCGCGGCACTCTCCCATGGTTTTTCGGATACAGTTGGCGGTAATCATTACCGGCAGGTATCCGTAAAACAACTTTTCTGCGGGAATCCGTTTCCCGAGACTGTTTTGTTCTGCAGCATTTAGCTCCAGAGGAAGACAGAAAGAAGAAATCTTATCCTGCCAGAAGGCTTCCGCCTGTGGATTAAAGAGGTAGAAACCGTAGTCTGCCGCAATAAGCCCTTTGTATTCGATGTCTTGCAGGTAAGCATAACCGTCCAAAGAGCGAACCATACAGCCGTCAAATGTTTTATCGGAAAGAATTTCCTTAAGCTGTCGGCAGAAAGCTTCGTCCATGCTGCGAAGAACCGGCGGGAGTGCAACAAAAAGTTCCGTGCGACAGGGTGAAGTGTCCGCTTGCGGATTTCGGCCCGTTTTCCGATCCAAAATTCCGGAAAGGCGGGAAAGAACCGGCTCTTTATGACTGAGCAAAAGATCGCTTTCCAGGTAGATCCGCTTCGGCATCCGGCATTTTCCGCAAAGAATCTGTTCTGCCAATGCTTTGAACTGCGGAAAGGTACAGACCCGGATGGTAAGAGTCCTGTCGATACCGGGAGTAAGCGTTTGGCCTTTTTTTTCGGAAGAAAGGATAAGGGGTTCTTCGGTTGATTTTGTTGCGACAGCAACCTTTTCCGGCGAAACTCTTTCCGTAAAGGCAAGGCCGTTTTGCGCCATCAGGCGGTTTTCCAGTTCACGGAAGGTTTCCCGTCTGAGTTCGTTCATGGATTTGACGGGGAGAAAACCGTCTCCTTCCAGGGTGACGGAAAAATCGGTTATGGAAAAAAGACTGTCTCCCGTCCTGGTAAACTGCTTGCGTACCGCCTGTTCGGTAAGAGGTTGCTTTTGGGCAGGCAGGATGACAGAACCGACTCCTGCGGCATACACTTTTCCGGTGGTACTGGCTTCGTTTTGCTTGTTTTGGGCAATTGCCGTGCTTATTTTGCCTGTTTTGCCGGACCGGCCCGGTACTTCGGAAAAATCTGTCCCGACAAGAAATTCCGCAGGGGATCCGACTTTCAGGCTTACACTCGCCGAAACCGGAATACGGGGTTTGTTCAGGATGTATTTTTCCCGGATCTGCGCAAGGTAGGATTCCTTAACGGCATTATAAGCCGGATTTTTAAGCGTGACCATATCGGCGCCGTTATGTTTAAAATAATATCCGCTCTGCATGCCGCTGCGGATATACAGGCCGGAAAGCGCTTCCAGGTCTTCCGGCAAAACCCGGTAATCGGCTTTGTCTTCCAGAGAATGGTACAGATCAATGTATTTCCGGTATAAGGCAGTGACGCCTGCAGCATATTCCGGCTTTTTCATCCGTCCTTCGATTTTAAAGGAATCGATTCCGGCCTCAATCAGCTGCGGAAGAAACTCAATGGTGCACATGTCTTTCAGACTTAAGGGATAGCAGGGCTTACTGCATCTGCCGCTTAGACCGACCTGATAAGGGAGCCGACAGGGCTGGGCACAACGTCCGCGGTTGCCGCTTCGTCCGCCGATCATACTGCTGAAAAGACATTGACCGGAATAACAGTAACACATAGCGCCGTGAATAAAGGTTTCGATTTCCAGTCCGGTCTTCTGCTTCATTTGTCGGATTTCCGAAAGACTCAATTCTCTTGCAGGGACAACCCGACATACGCCGAGTTCTTTTAAATAACCGGCGCCTCTGCTTCCGGTAATCGTCATCTGGGTACTGGCATGAAGGGGAAGAAGAGGGAAATGTTTTTTTAAATAAGACAAAACACCGGTATCCTGAACGATCACACCGTCCAGACCGGCTTCGTATAAAGGACGGATATCTTCGTACAATTCCGGAAACTCCTGTTCCTTTAAAAGAATATTTACGGTTAGATACACCCGCCTTCCCAGAATATGGGCATAGCGAATGCAGGAAATTATGGTTTCCGTGTCAAAATTATCGGCATAGGCACGGGCGCTGAAACGGTTCCCGCCCAGGTAAACCGCATCCGCTCCGGCATGAATGGCGCCGTAAAAACCTTCCGCATTACCGGCCGGAGCCAGAAGTTCTATATTTTTCATATTAACCTCACTTCTGAACGATTTTGTCGCATTATTTCCGGAAAAACCTCCTGTGAAACAGGAGGTTTTTTAATTTCGGTGATTGTTTCTCTGCTTTTCCTCGGAAGAAATTTTCTTCAACGCTTCCTCCAAACGCATCTGCGTGGCAATCAGTTCATGTTTTAAGTCGTAAAGTTCCTTGGCTTTTGCCTGTAATTCTTCTTCCAGTTCTGCAGCCTGGCGCTTGGATTTGAAATAATCATCTGCAATATTCAGCTGCAGCAACACGTTCTGGGTATCCAGAGGCTGCCTGCGAAAGCCTTCTACCCTGTCATATTCATTTTTTTTGTTATTTACATAAGAAGCCACTTTCTGCAGATAATCCACACTCTCATATCCGCTTAAAGTATATACCTTCCCGCCGATGATTACTTCGGTATCTGTTTTGGAAGTCATTGTGCGTTACTCCTTTCCGGTGTTCGATGTGCTGTTTGTACTTTGTCTGATGCCAAGGTGCGAAAAAGCCAGATCCGTGGCGACTCTTCCGCGGGGAGTACGATTAATGAGTCCGTTTTGAATCAGGTACGGTTCATAAACATCCTCAATGGTCCCGGCATCCTCTCCGATTGCAGCGGCCAGGGTATCCAACCCGACAGGTCCGCCCGCAAATTTTTCAATCATGGTAAGCAGCATGCTTCTGTCAATCCGATCCAGTCCGAGCTTGTCCACTTCCAACAGATCCAGTGCTGTCCTGGCTACCTGTTCGGTAATGTGACCGTCAAATTTAACCTGGGCAAAATCCCGTACCCGTTTCAGGATCCGGTTCGCCAGACGAGGGGTGCCTCTGCTTCTTTTTGCTAATTCCAATGCGCCGGAAGGGTCGATGGAGACATCCAGAATCTTGGCGGAATGCTGGATAATGATCTGCAATTCTTCAATGGTGTAAAATTCCATATGGTAAATCATTCCGAACCGGTCACGTAAAGGTGCTGTTAAAAGCCCGGCTCTGGTTGTTGCGCCTACCAGTGTAAATTTAGGCAGTTCCAGACGAATGGAGCGGGCGGAGGAACCTTTACCGATCATAACATCAATGCAGTAATCCTCCATGGCCGGATACAACACTTCTTCCACCTGCCTGTTCAGCCGGTGAATTTCATCTATGAACAAAAGATCTCCGTCCTGAAGATTATTGAGTACGGCAGCCATTTCACCTGGCTTTTCAATTGCCGGGCCGCTGGTTACTTTCAAATGTACACCCATTTCGTTTGCAATGATTCCGGCCAGCGTGGTTTTACCAAGGCCGGGAGGACCGTAGAAAAGGACGTGATCCAGAGCCTCTCCCCGCTGTCTGGCGGCATCTATGGAGACCTTCAGGTTTTCCTTGACTTTTGCCTGACCGATATAGTCAGACAATGTCTGGGGACGAAGGGAACCTTCTATTTTAATATCTTCATCCGTTAAGTTTGTTTCTATCACTCTCTGAGGCATGATTCCTTTTACAGCTTAAGGCTGACCTTTCTAAAACATTTTCTTCAGTGCCGCCTTTAAAAGGGCACCGGAATCCATTTGCTCGATTCCTTCTACCGCGCTTACTGCTTTTAAGGACTCAGTTTGTCCGTAGCCTAAAGCGACCAGTGCTTCCACTGCTTCCATTTTCTGCTGTGTATCAGCGCCGGAAAGTGACGAAGGGGATGCATCTTGCCCGGTCGAAGCCGCACCAAAGGCGGTATCATCCAAAGAGATTTTACCTTTCAGATCCAGAATCAGCCGTTCCGCTGTTTTTTTGCCGATTCCGGGAGCACGGGAAATGGCTTTTACATCACCGGACAAAATGGCAAAGCGCAGACTGTCTGCATCCATGGCAGATAAAAGTGCCAGTCCGCCTTTCGGACCGATTCCGCTTACGGTAATGCACTGCCTAAAAAGGCTGAGAGCGTCCTGGGATAGAAAACCATACAGCAAAATGGCATCTTCTCTGACACTGGTGTAAGTGTATAATTTTACTTTTTTTCCCGGCGCAGGCAGGCGGGATGCCGTGTCTGCGGAGATTTTTATGTTATAACCTATATCATTTACATTCAGAATGACATTTTCTTCGGTGATTTCTTCCACGATACCGTTTACAAATGCAATCATTTTTTCTCCTTGTTATTTTGCTTTCCGCAGAAGTTTGCGATATACCACCAAAAAGCAGATAAAGTGAATGAAAAAGGTAAGTCCCCAGCTGACCGGATAGGAAATATAGAGACATTCCAATGTATGTATCTTGCGGAAAATGGTAAAAATCCAGACAACCCGAAGTCCGCAGGCACCGGCCAAAGAAACTAAGGCCGGCATCACGGAATAGCCCATTCCGCGCAGCATACCCACCATAACATCCATCATACCGCAGAGGAAATAAGTCGTAGTAATGATACGGAGACGGATCATTCCGTAAGCAATCACATCCGCATCTTCCGCATAGAGTTTCAACAGTGTATTGCCGAAGAACGTAACGCCGTTTCCCAAAAGCAATCCCACCACCATTACAAAAAGCAGACAGGTTATCATGATTTTACCGATCCGCTTATCATTCCTGGCACCGTAATTCTGACCGGTAAAACTGATAGCCGTCTGATGGATGGCGTTCATGGAAGTATAGACAAAGCCTTCCAGATTGGAGGCTGCGGTATTACCTGCCATAGCGACGGAACCGAAGGTATTGACGGAGGACTGAATCAGGACATTGGAGATAGAAAAAAGCGCTCCCTGAAGTCCTGCCGGAATGCCGATTTCCATCATTTTTAAGAGTTTGCTTCCGGTAATATGAAGTTCCGATAAAATCACACGATAAGCTCCTTCGGATTTTACCAGGCATCGAAGGACCAAAAAAGCACTGATGCATTGGCTGATATCGGTAGCAAGTGCAACACCTGCCACACTTAAGTTACAGACAAGCACGAAAAACAGATTCAGCACCACGTTAATCACGCCGGCCATGGATAAATAATATAATGGTCTTTTGGTGTCGCCGATTGCTCTTAAGATGGCGCTTCCGAAATTGTACAGCATGACTACCGGCATGCCGGCAAAATAAATCCGCATATATAAAACCGCATCCGAAATCACATCTTCCGGAGTGTCCATCAGTCTTAATAACGGTCCTGAAAGAGAAATTCCGAGAACAAGCAGAATCAGTCCGCCGCATAAAGCGGTCATGATAGCCGTATGAACCACTTCGCTAAGATCCTTCTGTTTCCCGGCGCCGTAAAATCTGGCAACGAGAACATTTGTACCGACCGACAGACCCATAAAAACATTTATGAGCAGGTTAATAAGGGAACTGGTGGAACCTACGGCAGCCAGCGCACTATGCCCGACAAAACGACCTACTACGATAATATCCGCGGCATTGAATAACAGCTGCAGAACGCCGGACAACATTAAAGGAAAGGTATAAATCAGGATCTTGGGAAGAAGAGCGCCTTCACACATATCCATTTCGTATTTTTTCGTTTGCTTTCCGGTACCTGCTTCCATAATTGGTAAAAACTCCTTGCTTTTCTCGAAATCTGACCTATTCTAACAGTGCAGACTTGCAGTTTATAAACAGAATAAGCATACCACATTCCCGGAAAGAAGTCAAAAAGAAGATGCAGAATCTCCGGAAAGATCTTTTCAGACGGCTTTTTGAAAAAAATGACTGAATTGGTCAACATTGACCAATTCAGTCATTTTTGGCGCCTGCTTTTTAGGTTTTCTTTTTCATTCTTTGGTATATTCGATTAATATCGGGAGCTCCATTCACACATCCGTATTCTCACTGTTAATATAGGGGATTAAGCCTCCGTGTTTTATGATGTTTTGCATAAAGGGAGGAAAAGGCGCAGCGCTGTAAGAAGTTTGCTGTGTCCGGTCATAAATGATGCCTTGATCGAAGTCTACTTCGATCTCGTCTCCTTCGCGGATTTCTTCGCAGGCTTTGGGGCATTCAATAATCGGAAGGCCGATATTAATGGCGTTGCGGAAGAAAATTCTGGCAAATGTTTTGGCAATGACGCAGCTGACGCCGGCTGCCTTTAAGGCAATGGGCGCATGTTCCCTGGAGGATCCGCAGCCGAAATTTTTCCCGGCAACGATCAGGTCTCCTTTTTTCACTTTCCGGACAAATTCCGGATCGATATCTTCCATGCAGTGAGAGGCTAATTCCGCCGGATCGGAAGAATTCAGATATCGGGCAGGTATGATGACATCAGTATCTACGTTATCGTTGTATTTAAAAGCGGTTCCTTTTGCATTCATTCGTTTGCTCTCCTTTTTATTTTCTGGTTTTCAGGGAAGTTTGCTACATTCCGAGCTGCCCGGGGGAAGCAAGCATTCCGGCTGCGGCACTGGCCGCGGCAACGGCAGGGCTAGCCAGATAAATTTCACTCTTTACATGTCCCATACGGCCGACAAAGTTACGGTTTGTCGTGGATACACAGCGTTCTCCTTCCGCCAGTACGCCCATATAACCGCCCAGACACGGTCCGCAGGTGGGAGTGCTTACGACAGCACCGGCCTCTATGAAAGTCTTTAAAAGTCCCTCTTCCATTGCTTTTAATGTAATGGCCTGCGTGGCGGGAATGACAATGCAGCGAACACCGGGCGCTACGTGCCGGCCCTTTAAGATTTCGGCGGCTACTCTCAGGTCTTCAAGCCGTCCGTTGGTGCACGAACCGATTACTACCTGGTCTATGGGAACCGGCTCTTTCAGGTCTTCCACAATATGGGTATTTTCCGGAAGATGTGGAAAGGCCACTGTAGGGCGAAGGGTACTCAGATCAATGGTGTACTCTTCCTCATACACCGCATCTTCATCCGCCTCATAAACCTGATAGTCACGCACGGAATGTTCTTTCATATAGGCAATGGTGATATCATCTACCGGGAAAATACCGTTTTTCCCGCCGGCTTCAATGGCCATATTGGCTATCGTAAAGCGATCGTCCATGGAAAGATTTCGGATCCCGTCTCCGGTAAATTCCATAGACTGATAAAGAGCGCCGTCCACACCGATTCTGCCGATGATATGCAGGATAATATCTTTTCCACTCACCCATTTCTGCGGACATCCCGTCAGTCGGAAACGAATGGCGCCGGGAACCTTAAACCAAGCTTTTCCGGTAGCCATGCCGGCAGCCATATCCGTACTTCCCACACCGGTGGCAAAAGCTCCCAGGGCCCCGTAGGTACAGGTATGAGAATCGGCTCCGATAATCACATCGCCTGCCACGGTCAGACCTTTTTCCGGCAAAAGGGCGTGTTCAATTCCCATTTCTCCTACTTCAAAATAATTGGTGATCTGATTCCTTTTGGCAAATTCCCTGACGCATTTGCAATGCTGTGCCGATTTGATGTCTTTATTGGGTACGAAGTGATCCGGAACCAGAGCGATTTTGTCTTTGTCAAATACGCCCTTTCCATTCATCTTTTCCATTTCTTTTATAGCAACAGGACTGGTAATGTCATTCCCAAGGACAAGATCCAGCTTTGCTTCAATCAGCTGTCCGACTTCCACTTTATCAAGACCGGCTGCTGCCGCCAGAATCTTTTGTGTCATTGTCATACCCATCATTTGTTCCTCCGATTCTTTTTTGTGATAACCGATGAACGGATGCAGCAGTTCAGATGCACTCCTGTATGGTTCAACGGTTCAGATAGATTTTACCATAAAAGTCCGTCAGATTACAATAGATATATTTTATTCAATAAAGTTTGATGTTTATTACTCTTTCATTGGCTTGTCAGACGGCAAGCCGGGACAAGTTTTCGTAGAAGGAATGGGCCAGAGTGTGGTCACTTTGAAAAGGTCTCCGTCCGTTTCCAAAAGAAGCTTTCCGCCCTGCAGTTCCGTAAAGCTTTTGGCAATTGCAAGACCCAGTCCGCTGCCTTCCGTATTTCTGGAGGAATCTCCACGCACAAAACGATCGGTCAGTTCTTCCGGTTTGACAGAGAGTTCATGGGCGGAAATATTTTTCAAAACAATGGAAATCTCATTCTGCGTAGTTGTAGCCGTAACATAGACTCTGGTTCCGGTAAGCGCATATTTGGCAATATTTCCGAACAGATTTTCATAAATGCGGTAGGTTTTCTGGGGATCCAACGGAAGCAGGATTTTCTGCTCCGGAAGCATCATGCGGATTTCCAGACCTGCCTGGATTAATTTATCGGACATCTCAAGCCGGGTCTGCTTGATCAGATTGACAATGTCTACCGGCACGATATTTAACTGAATGTTACGGGAAGTAGCCTTGCTGATTTCGAAAAGATCTTCAATCAGTACTTTCAGCCGAAGAGACTTCTGCTCCAGGGTAGCCAGATATTTTTGCTGCTGCGTGGTAAGATCTTCCTCTTTTAAGAGGTTGATATACGTTATAATGGCGGTAAGAGGGGTTTTTAAGTCATGCGACACATTGGTAATCAGCTCCGTTTTCAGCGTTTGGCTTTTTACTTCCTCTTCCACTGCGGTTTTCAGACCGTTTTGAATGGAATAAATCTGCGGGCGGAACGGTTCGAAAATACCCAGATCGTCCGGAAGGGAGATGTTCAAATTTCCCTTTGCCATTTCTTTGGTAGCTTCCAGCAGAATCTGATATTTTTTCTGAATATTGCTTATGTACTTATTCAAGAGAAAATAAAGGAAAAAAGCATAAAAAACAGCAAAGAAAAGTTTGCTGTCAAATATAAGACTGAGAAGAAAAACGGCGAAACCGTTGATCAGGGAAAAAAGAACCAACTTTTTCCGGATATCCACGGAAAGATCGATATGAAAAATAAAGTGGATAAAAAGCGGAAAAAGACGGTAAAGCAGACTTTTTTTCTGAATATACGTCCAAAGTCCGAAAGTCTTTATCTGTCTTAGATCGGTTCCCAAGGTCCAGAAAGCAAAAAAGGCGATAAACAACAGGAAAAAACGTTCGGAATCCAGTAAAAATTTGGCGTTGGATCCCAGACGGCAAAGCTTGTACTGCAGATTCATAAGAAAGACGAACAAAAAGAGAAGGATTTCCAAAGGCATTCGGAAAATACTGAAGCGTTCCCAGGTATCCTTTTTGGTCGCAAACGGGAACAGGAAAGCCAGAAAAAGAAGGGCAAACGCAAAAATTTCATAACGATTGCACAACTCGTCCGTATACTCCGAAACAGCGTTCGGAATCGAATTTAAGTTTTCGGCTGCCGCCCTGGCGGCGATCGTCTCATAAAAGAAATGAAAAAGCAGGACACACAGAAGGGACATGCACAGCCCGACCAGAATCCATCTGTATTTTTGGGTAAACTCTTTTATGGAAATCCTTGCTTCTATGTGATTCATGCGATTTATGCGATTTTTCACTTAGGTCTCCTTTGCCGACTGAATCGTTAATGGTAAGTTCATCCGCCGCGTTTCGCCATCAACAGTCAATCTTATATCCCACGCCCCATACAACTTTCAAATATTTCGGATTTTTGGGATCCAGCTCAATTTTTTCCCGGATATTCCGGATATGAACCATGATGGTATCGGAATTGATGGCTTTTTCATTCCAGATGGATTCATAAATCTCATCCGCGGAAAAAACTTTCCCCGGATTTTTGATTAAAAGCTGTACGATTTTAAACTCCATGGGCGTCAGCTTTACCGGCTCATCGTCCACACTGACGGTCACTGTCTCTTCGTTTAGCTCCAATCCGCCTATGGAATAGATGTGCTCATTTTTCCGATTGCCGCTTAGGGCAGACAGATATTTGGAATATCTTCTTAAGTGGGAATTGACACGTGCCAGAAGCTCCATGGGAGTGAAGGGCTTGGTGACGTAATCGTCGGCACCCATATTCAGTCCCATGATTTTGTCCAATTCCTCAGATTTTGCGGAAAGCATAATCACCGGAAATTCATAGTTTTCCATACGGAGCTTCATTAACATAGTAATACCGTCCATTACCGGCATCATAATATCCACAATGGCAAGGTGGAAAGTCTCCTGCCTTGCCAGTTCAAGACCCTCCTTGCCGTTAGCTGCTTTTTTTACAAGATATCCCTGATTCCTTAAATAAATCTCAATTCCATCCCGGATTTCTTCGTCATCTTCTACCAGCAGAATACAATATTTTTCGTCCATCACGATCTCCTCTATGCAGACCTTTTGTATTTTTTAATCACGGATTGCTTCGTACTTCGTACTCTCGCAATCCTAGTATCATCATTATATCCCGAGAAAAAGATTTACGCAACTTGTGTTTTTCTTAACGAAATGGAAAGATTTTCTAAATAAAGTCTTTTTTCGGAGCGGGAACCTTTTCTTCCAGGCAGGAAAAAATGGCATCGCAATGTTCCTTCGGGAGCTTTTTTGAAAAAAGACTCACAACCGGAACAAGGATAAGACCGGCAATCATGGCAATGGCGCCCGCATTGATCGGAGAAGCAATCCAGCCGAAAACCATATTTAACACGGTAAATCCGACACCGAAGGCAAAAGAGGTAAAGACAGATGCTTTCGTAACGCCTTTCCAATACAGGCCGTAAAGGAAGGGGGCAAGGAACGCTCCTGCCAGGGCGCCCCAGGAAATTCCCATCAGTTGTGCAATAAAGGTAGAGGGATCCAGGGCGATGATTACACTGACAACAATGAAGAAAACCAGAAGGATCCGCATGGTCAGAAGCTGTTTTTTCTCCGACATATTTTTCAGGAAATTGTCTTTTAAAAGATCCAGTGTCAGCGTGGAACTGGAGGTCAGTACCAGGGAAGACAGGGTGGACATAGAGGCAGAAAGGACCAGGACGATTACCACTCCTACCAGAATATCCGGCAGTGTAGACAGCATGGACGGAATGATGGCATCGTAAATAATTCCCCCGTCCGGCTTGTGAATGGCATTGCTGTCAAAAAGTCTGCCGAAACCTCCCAGAAAATAGCATCCGCCGGATACGATAACGGCAAAAAAGGTGGAAATAACGGTTCCGTATTTAATGGATTTTTCATCTTTTATGGCATAAAACTTATGAACCATCTGCGGCAGTCCCCAGGTTCCCAGGGAAGTAAGAATCACGACGCCGAGAAGGTTTAATGGATCCGGGCCGAAAAAGGATGTAAAGGCGCCGGGCTGACCTAACGTAACCGGAACATCGCTCTCTAAGAAAGCCAGAGAATTCACGGCAGCAAGAAAACCGCCCTGTCCGTTTAAAACCGATGCAATAACGGCGACAATTCCCGCAAGCATAATGATCCCCTGGATAAAGTCATTTATGGCAGTCGCCATATATCCGCCCAGAATGACATAGACACCGGTAAGGGCTGCCATAACGATGACGCAGACAGAATACGGGATATCGAACGCCATACCGAAAAGCCGGGACAATCCATTGTAGACAGAGGCGGTATAAGGAATCAGGAAAACAAAGGAAATAGCACTTGCCGCAATCCGCAGCGCTTTGCTGTCAAAACGTTTTCCGAAAAAATCCGGCATGGTAGCCGCTTTTAGGTAATTGCTCATTACGCGGGTACGGCGGCCCAAAATGACCCAGGCTAAAAGGGATCCGATAAAGGCATTTCCTAAGCCGATCCAGGTGGCGGAAAGGCCGTATTTGTAACCGAACTGCCCGGCATAGCCTACAAAAACCACGGCGGAAAAATAAGAGGTTCCATAAGCGAAGGCTGTCAGCCAGGGACCTACACTCCTGCCGCCCAAAACAAAATCATTCACATTGGCGGAGTGTTTGCGTGCATAGAATCCCACGGCAATCATAACGGCGAAAAATACAGCGAGAAACAAAAGTTTGATAAGCATAGTCGGTAATCCTCCGTGTGTTCATTTTAAAATAGAATCTGAAATGTTTCAATAGTGCAACGCTTTAAAGCGATGCACTAATAAAGAGATTCTACCACACACATAAGAAAATTGCAACCGGGAAATGTAAAATGAGTACAAAAATGGGAACACAAAGTAACAGAACGGCGTTCCGCAGAAAATCGAACGCCGTTCTGTATGATTCGTTTTGTGATTTTGAAGATCAGTTATTGATCAGCTTATCTTCTTCATTGTTCCAGCTGTAAAGTTTCCGTACTTCCTCTCCTACTTTTTCGGAAGGATGTTCGGAAGCAAGCTTTCTCATAGCGCGGAAATGTGCCTGACCGCCGGCTTCTGACATGTCTAACAGGAAGTCTTTGGCAAAAGTACCGTCCTGAATATCCTTTAAGATCTTCTTCATGGTCTTCTTGGTCTCTTCCGTGATGATCTTAGGACCGGTAATGTAATCGCCGTACTCCGCTGTATTGGAGATGGAATAACGCATTCCGGCAAAGCCGCTCTGGTAAATCAGATCCACGATCAGCTTCATTTCATGGATACATTCAAAATAAGCGTTTCTCGCATCGTATCCGGCTTCTACCAGAGTCTCAAATCCGGCCTGCATCAATGCACAGACACCGCCGCACAGTACAGCCTGTTCTCCGAAAAGATCGGTCTCTGTTTCCGTACGGAAAGTAGTTTCCAGAACGCCTGCTCTGGCACCGCCGATTCCGAGAGCATAAGCAAGAGCCAGATCCTGGGCTTTACCGCTGGCATTCTGATGAACCGCTACCAGACAGGGAACTCCTTTTCCGGCCTGATATTCGCTTCTTACGGTATGACCGGGGCCTTTCGGCGCGATCATCGTAACATCCACATAAGGAGGCGGCACGATCTGTCCGAAATGAATGGCAAAACCATGGGCAAACATCAGCATATTGCCTTCTTCCAGGTTCGGCGCAATATCCTTTTTATACATGGCAGCCTGCTTTTCATCATTGATCAGAATCATGATGATATCCGCTTTTTTGGCAGCTTCTGCTGCGGTATAGACTTCAAACCCCTGCTCTTCGGCTCTCTTCCAGGATTTGGATCCCTCGTACAAACCGATGATTACATGACATCCGGAATCCTTCAGATTCAGGGCATGAGCGTGTCCCTGACTTCCATAACCGATAATTGCAATTGTCTTGCCGTCCAGCATGGACAGATTGCAGTCTTCCTGATAAAAAATCTTAGCCATTTTTCTTAATCCTCCGTAATGATTTATTTTCTGACTTATTCTTCGATATAAGTGACATTCTCAATTCCTCTGCCGAGCCCGGCAATCCCCGTTCTTGCCGTCTCCAGCACTTCATAACCGTCCAGAAGACCGATAAAAGCATCAATCTTACTTTGATTGCCGGTTAATTCCACAATCAGGCTTTCCTTAGCCACGTCAATGATCTTTGCCCGGAAAATATCCGCAATGGCGATAATGGACTGACGCTGTTGTGCGGAAGCCCTGACTTTGATTAAAACAAGTTCCCGGTATACACTGTCCTGGGGCTTGAGCTCTTTGATATTCTGCACATCCACCAGCTTGGCTACCTGCTTTTCAATCTGTTCCAGGATCACATCATCACCGGAGGCGACAATGGTAATTCTGGTATAATTCGGATCGGCAGTCACTCCTGCCGTAATGCTCTCAATATTGTATCCTCTTCTGGAAAACAGGCCGGAAATACGGCTCAGCACACCGGAGGTATTATCGACCAGCAATTGAAATACTTTTTTCTGCATGGTATCATTTGACACGGTATCGGATTCCTCCTTCCTGTTCAGGTTCTTTTCTTTTGTGACACTTTAAGGTATTTTAGCACTTTAAAGTATGTGTGTCAACAGGATTCGTCATTTTCCATGCATTTCATCAGAGCAAGCGTGCCTGTCCGGGCAACTTCCACGATGCTTACCGACTGCAGAAGGGAAAGCATCAGCTTGATCTTTTCCGGCTGGTCACAAAGCTGGATCATCATAAAATGCTTGGACATATCCACAATCTGCGCTTTCATGATTTCGCAAAGCTCCATGATTTCCCTGCGGTTGCTTTTGTTGTACTTGATCTTAACCAGCATCAACTCCCTGCTGATGCTCTTTGCTTCTTCGAAAGACTTTAATTTAATGACATCCAGTTTTTTATTCAACTGTTTTTCAATCTGCTCACTGGTATGCTCCTCTCCGGAGCTGACAATGGTCATACAGGAAATCGTAGGGTCATCGGTTTCACCTACCGCCAGGGAATCAATATTGAAACATCGTCTGGAAAACAGACCGGCAACCTTGCAAAGGACACCGGACCGGTTCTCTACCAGCACAGAATAAATTCTTTTTTTCTGCATTTTAAACCTCATTTCTGCTATCTATCATTACTTCACAAGGTCCATCGGGTCAATCAGGCATTCCATTAATACCGATTCGTCTTTTTCCAAAAAAGCATCAATGGCTTCGGGCGCATCTTCCATGTTAGGAACCCGCAGGAAGCGCATGCCGTAAGCTTCCGCAATTTTCGCAAGGTCGGGGCTGCCGTCCAGGCTGACTACGCTGTAATGGTCCTTGTAAGTGTAGTGCTGATACTCTCTTACCATGCCGAGATAGTTGTTTTTCAGGACAATCATTTTTACCCGGATATCATGCTGGCGCATAGTGGCAAGCTCCATAAAAGACATCTGAAAGGAGCCGTCTCCGCAGACTGCCACGACCTGAAGATCGGGTCTTGCGGCTTTGGCACCCATGGCAGCCGGAAGGGAGTAACCCATGGTACCCATTCCGCCGGAGGTCAGGAAAAAACCGTTTTTGACGATATGGTACCGGCAGGACCAGATCTGGTTCTGACCCACATCGGCAACGTAGACTCCGTTATCGGATAGCTTATCGGACAGCATTGTCAGAAAAGCGGCCGGATCCACATACGCCGGATTCGGGAAGCGCTTCTCTTTCATCGTCTCCCGATACTGTGCAAGGGTAGAAAGCCAGGCTTCGTGGGAGCAGGTAAATTCTTCTTTCAAAAGATCCCGGAAAATACAGTCGGCATCCCCCACAAGAGGAATGGTCGGTCCGGCGTTTTTGCCGATTTCCGCCGGATCAATATCAATATGCACCAGAATTTTGTTCTGGGTAATCAGATCCGGCTGGCTCACAGCCCGATCCGCCACTCTGGCGCCTACCATAATCAGAAGATCGGATTCATTCATGGCACGATTGGCATAAGGAGCACCGTTGTTCCCGACCATGCCGAAATAAAGAGGATGACCGGTGGGCATAACCCCGATCCCCATCATGGTGGAAACCACGGGAATGCTGTGCTTTTCGGCAAAAGTCCGCAGACTTTCCTGGGCATTGCTTAGCAGGACACCGCCTCCGGCACAGATAATGGGCCGCTTTGCGTGAGAAAGCTCTTTTACTACTTTTTTGATCTGTACAATATGCCCCTTTACGGTGGGTTTGTAAGTACGAAGACTTACCGTTTCCGGATATTTAAAATGGCTGATAGGGGCGTTCTGGACATCAATGGGAATGTCAATCAGCACAGGTCCCTTCCGACCGGTATTGGCAATGTAAAAAGCTTCCTTGAAGACTCTGGGAATATCATTGACGTCCTTGACCAGATAGCTGTATTTGACAAAGGACTCCACGGCACCGGTGATATCCGCTTCCTGAAAGACATCGCTTCCCAACAGGGCGCTGTTGACCTGACCGGTAATGCAGATTAACGGAATGCTGTCTGCAAAAGCGGTTGCAATGCCGGTAATCACATTGGTCGCACCGGGGCCGGAGGTGACGGCACAGACACCGGGTCTGCCCGTTACCCGCGCCAATCCGCTGGCAGCATGAGCCGCATTCTGTTCCGTACGGATTAAGACAGTACGAATATCAGACTCCAGGATGCTGTTAAAAAAAGGACAAATAGCAACACCGGGATAACCGAATACAATGGAAGTCTCTTCCGCTTCCAGACATTTCACTATGGCATCTGCGCCTATCATGATCAGGTACCTCACTTTTTTCAGATTCTTTCCTGCAATTCTTTACCATTTTACCATAGGAAAGTGCATTTGTCCATGATTTTTCTTTTTATCAGTTGCGCAAAAAGAAGAAATATGGTAGATTATAGGTTAAGGGCATAAATTGCCTTTTGTTTTCATTCATATTTATCGGAGGTTTTACATTGGATACATACAAAAAGAAACAAAATACACAAATAAATCGCAGACATTCCATAAGATTTATATCATTTGCAGTTTGTTTTCTTCTTTCCGTCCTTCTAACCGGATGCGGTGAGGATAAGGAGCTGACACAGTTTAAAGAAGCATTTGAAAATTTTTGCATTGAGGTCTCCACTTTGGACACCGCCATTAACAAAATTGATGCTTCCGATGAAAATGCGGAAAAAGAGCTTCTGGGCTATATAGACCAACTGGAGACGGAATTCGAAGATTTGGCACAGCTTAATTTCCCGGAGGAATTTAAATATCTGGAAAATCTCTCGGATGAAGCCAGCGAATATATGAAAGAAGCGGCCAAAGCCTATCATACGGCCTATGAAGGAGAAACCTTCGCTGCCAATTATAACGACTATGCTTTTGAAAATTATAAAAGAGCTTATCGAAGGATTCAGATCATCTTAGCTTATCTGCACGGAGAAGATCCGAAAGAAGCAGGGTTGATGATTACTTACGGCGAGTAATTTGAAAAACCAGGGAAATCAATCCCTGGTTTTTGTTAGTTCGTAACAGATTAGATGCGCCATTTACAAAGCCGTTATTTCAGCATTTTGATGCTTCCTAACAGAGGCATTTCTTTTTCCTGGTCCTGGCATGCACCGATCAGACCGATCAGGAAGCATACAAAGAGGAAAATGCAGATCGCCCAGTAAAGGATCCAGCCGATAATGGGAATCCATAACAGAACTTTGCTCAGAACAAGAGAAGTGATCAGTTGCGCAATGCCGAGAACCAGTCCCTGATTCAAATGGAACTTCGCATTCTCCCTGTCTCCTGCAAGCCAGGCGATTAACCAGCCGATGATACTTAAATAAGATACAATACAGGTAGCTTTTGTTGTCATGATTTTTATTTCCTTTCTTTTATTATTACATTATTGTTACAATTATCATTCAGCGCCATTTTCAGAAAGTATTATGCAAATGGCGTATCTGATATTGTTCAGACAAAGTATTTTGATGTCTTTCTTACAGCGCAATGCCGAAAACCAACCGCAGTATGTTTTTCACAATACAGTTTACGATGACCAGCCCTGCCAGGACAAAGAGGTAACGCCGTTTCAGCTTAAGGTACGGGAATCTTGCACCGGTCAATCGGTACAGAACCTGACTGCCCAGAAAGCAGATATAAAAAACGGCTCCCGGCAGAATCGCCGGATAATACCACAAGGACAGAAGAAAATTTCCATGCAAAAGAGCCTTTAACGATCTGGTTCCTCCGCAGCCCAGACAGTAGATATGGAAAAATCTGTCCCAGACACAGCCCCTTAAGTAAGGCGGAAGAAAAGGAAGCAGTCTGTCAAAGAAAAGGAGTAGCACAATCCCTGCGGGAACCAGAAGCAGTCCCGGTAAAAAAAGCTGTTCTTCCAAGGTCTTCTCCTGCGCTGCTCTTCTGCGTGCCTCCCGGCAGGCAGCCTTATCTTTCTTTTCCGAATTGCTTTGCATTAATAGTACTCACGCAGAATGTCATCGAAAATCCCGCCGTATGTAAATCCGGCAGTCTGAAGAATGCCGAGCAATACAGCGCCCAGGATTGTCATGATGACAGCCAGTACGGTACCGATAATGGAACAAACCAGACCGGCCGTGGCAAGCGAGGATTTCTCTTCCTTCTTTGCGAGGACAGAACAGATAATTCCGGGTATTCCGGCGATCAGACCATACCATGCGCAGCATCCCAAAAGGATAGAAAGAATACCGAGGATCAGACCGATTACGGCTAAAGCGTTGGTCTTCTGCGGTTCTTTTGCGGGAGCCGTCTGCTGATAAGAAGCCTGCTGCGTGTTGTTCTGGTAAAAGTCCTCACGTTCTTCAGTCTGAGTCGTCTGCTGACTGAACTGACCGTCACTTGCGCCCGCATCTGCCTGGGGCTGCTGTTGAGTAGAATTCCATTCATCCATATAAATTAATTCCTCATTTCTGCCTGCCTATGTAAAATAATATTTTTCGAACGGCGACAGCAGGCTTTTGTCCGTTCTTTTTGCTTTTCGCTATCTCCGTATTTCATTATACAGGAAAAAGACACTTTTGGCTATACCCAATTCTGCACTTTAGAAGTTTTAACATGCTTTTTTTCCTGCTTCAGTCGTGCGGCAATGACATCACAGACCTTTTCACGGTTCCATTGAATCTGGGGAAGGTGTTCCCGCATACCGATACAGATATAAAAGGATGCGCACAGGTCAAGCTGCTTATAGAGTTTTTCCAGGCTTTGCAGATTCATGCGGGAAAGCAGCCGTATCGTCAGCGTTTCCACACCGTATAATTCCTTCTTCCCTGCGGTATAGTTCGCAACCAGTTCCAGAAACAGTTCTTTTAATTCCGGATCGCTTTCGTCAAAAGGAATATGTAAAAAACGGTAAATCTGTTCCTTTTCCAGGGAAAAATTGGCTTCCAGCGCTTCACAGACCGCCATTTCATGAACAATCTGACTGTGTCTGAAAATACCTCTGTCTTCCATTTTGTCCCATTGGGCGAGAATAGAGGACAGGCTTCCCGGCATATACAACATTTTCTCCGGAAGCTGGATCCCTACAAATTCTACAGAAGGATCTTCCTGCTCCAGTAAGGAAGCAATTTTTTCCGGATGGATGAAAGCATTGACATAGCCTTCCGGAAACATACCGTATCTTCCGGCTCTTCCGGCAATCTGCTTTACTTCCTGACTGTTCAGGGATCGCAGAACGTGCCCGTCGAATTTCTGATCATCCGTAAAAATGATCCGGCGGATAGGCAGGTTCATACCCATTCCGATGGCATCGGTTGCCACCACAACATCGGTCTCTCCGCTTATGTATCTGCGCACCTCTTCTTTCCGGACACGGTAAGGAAGCGCCCCGTAGATAACGCTTGCGTGAATTCCCATTTCTTCCAGACGATCCGCCAGCTCCAGAACCTTTTTACGGCTGAAAGCAATGAGCGCATCATATCGTTGAATCCGGTCTTTCCGGAAGCTGCAGGGAGCCTTTTCCATCAGAAGCGGAACCGCTCTCTCATGAAAACGGACTTCCCAGGTATCTTCACATTGCCGAATCAGTTCCTTTAAAATATCCAGGGCGCAGGCTGCGGTGCACAGGTGTATGGTCTGCGCTGGAAGACCTAAAATCGCTTCCGTCCATGCCCAGCCTCTCTCCGGATCCGCAATCATCTGGCATTCATCGATACAGGCGGTTTCATAGAAAAGATTCAAATCCGCTTTTTCCACCGTTGCACAGACGTGCGCGGCGCCCTCACATAACTGCACCTCTTCTCCCGTCACAAGGCTGCAGGGAATGCCTGCAGTCTTTATTTTTTCCTGGTTTTCCATAGCTAAAAGCCGAAGAGGCGCTAAATAAACGCCGCTTTTGGAAGCCATAACGTCCTGAAGGGAATCATACGTCTTACCGGTATTGGTGCCGCCGACATGGATGATAAAGTGCCGCATGATCGAACGGGCTTTTGGGAATAAAAGTGTAAAATCCTCCGGAATTCCCTTGCGGAATTCTTCCTTCAGCTGCCGTAAAGTGATTAACTCTCCATATTCCTTCCGTTCTTCCAATACGGCAAGCATGCGGTCCATACTGACCCGATCCAGCACCTGTTCCAGAATCTCCTGATCCGGGCTATAGTGCCGGCTCTTTAAGAGCAGCTCAATATACCTGCTTACCGTTACGAGATGTTTCCGGTGATGGACACCGGCATTTGCCGGCAGTTTTAAGGGCCCCCGGATTTCGGATTGTATTTCACTGCGGATCCCGTTTTTCAGGTATGTATAGTAACTGGTTCCCTTATTGAAATAAAGCATTCTTAACGCGTTCAGACTTTTGGATATGGAAAACAGCTCCTCAGCAGAAGCCGGGGCATACCATACATCGGCATGCCTTCCGTATCCGGGGTGCTGCAAAAGAAGCTTATCCTTTTTTAACTTTCGAAGAAGACGTTCCTCCCACATTCCGGCGGCTTTTGCTGAATCCGCCTGATATTCCAGTACTGCCTGCTTTAAGAGAAACGTCTGTTCCTGGGTTAATCGATTCATACTCATAGTGCGTATTTTATCTACTGCTCCTGGAGTTCGCTGGCATCCACCAGTTCCACATCGGTTTCTTTTAAAAGGCTTGCCGCTTTGGCAAGATCCGATGTTTTGATGACAACGGAAGCATCGTCCGTGCCGGTGGATAGCGCATACATATATTCAATGTTGATATGCGACTTACAGATGACGCTTAACAGTTCCTGAAGTTTTCCTGCTTTGTGGCTTAAACGGATTCCGAGTACATCCGTGAGCATGGCGGAAAAGCCCTTATCCTTCAAGGCTTTCTGACCGATATTCGGCTTATCCACTAAGAGACGCAGAAGCCCGTAATCGCTGGTGTCAGCCAAAGACATGGAGACGATGCTGACATCGGCATCTTTTAAAACTTCTAGGACCTCCTCCAGTCTTCCGGCACGGTTTTCGATAAAAATCGACAGTTGTTTCATAAACATGCTTATTTGCCCTCCTTATACCAGTTTTCTGTTATCAATAACATGAACAGACTTGCCCATGCTTCGTTCCAATGTTTTGGGTTCAACCAATTTGACTCTTACCGCCAGGCCGATGGCATGCTGGATGACCGTAGCGATCTTTTTGGTGAGCATCTCCAGCTGACGGATTTCGTCAGAGAAGAATTTCTCATCCACTTCCACTTGAACCTCAAGAGTATCCAGATTATTTTTACGGTCTACAATTAACAGGTAGTGCGGCTTGGTCTCGCCCATTTCTAGTAAGGCGGCTTCCACCTGGGAGGGGAATACATTCACACCGCGGATAATCAGCATGTCATCGCTTCTGCCTTTAAAACGGCTGATCCGTGCAAGGGTTCTTCCACACTCACAAGGCGTATAGTCAATACTGGTCAGATCTCTGGTACGATAACGTAATAAAGGAAGTCCTTCCTTGGTCAGAGTGGTAAATACCAGCTCTCCCGTGGTACCCGGGGCAACGGCTTTTAAGGTCTCTGAATCAATGATTTCCGGAAGAAAATGATCTTCCGAAACATGAAGCCCTTTGTGGAAACTGCAGTCGCAGGCTACACCCGGTCCCATAATTTCGGAAAGTCCGTAAATATCATGGGCAGTAATATGCAGCTTTTCTTCCAGCTGACGACGCATATTCTCCGTCCAGGGCTCGGCTCCGCAGACAGCAGCACGCAGTTTGATTTTGTCAAGGTCTCCGTTTTCTTCCAGTGTCTCTGCGATATGCATCAGATAAGACGGTGTGCAGGCAATAGCGGTCACGCCGAAATCAATCATCATGGTAGTCAGTTTCTTGGTATTGCCGGTGGACATGGGAACTACAGTTGCACCGATTTTTTCCGCTCCGCCATGGGCGCCGAGCCCGCCGGTAAAAAGACCGTAGCCGTAAGCGATCTGGATAATATCATTCCTGGTAATGCCGGCCATGTGCAGACATCTGGCAACACATTCGCTCCAGATATCAATGTCTCTTCTGGTATATCCTACTACCGTTGCCTTCCCGGTAGTGCCGCTGGAGGCATGTATGCGGACAATTTCCGACTGAGGCACGGCAAAAAGACCGAAAGGATAGTTATCCCGCAAGTCGCTTTTTGTGGTGAAGGGAAGTTTTTCCAGATCCTCAATTCCCCGGATATCGCCCGGTTCCAGACCGAGCTGCTGCATTTTTTTGCGATAAAATTCCACGTTATGATAAACTCTGTCCACCAGCTTTACAAGGCGGGCGCTTTGCAGGGTACTCATCTCATCCCTGCTCATACATTCTTTGGTTTCGTTCCAGATCATTTTTCTGTCTCCGTTTTCTTTTCTGTATTGATTGTCCGACATTCCCGGGACGCAATTATCCGCGTGAATCCGCCCATAGAACCTCCGGCGGCTCTATTGTTCCTCATATCCTGCAAGGAAGGCGGCCTTGTTAATCTCCACCGTCTTTGGAGGAACGGTTTTTTCAATCACGCGAAGCCAGGCTTCCTTTTCAAAGTCCATATGTCTGGCTGCCAGGCCGAGAATAATGACATTAAATGTTCTGGAATTACCCAAAGCCAGGGCTTCTTCCATGGCATTCAGGGAATAAACCGTATGCTTTTTTCGCAGGTTTTCCAGGATATTTTCCGGATATTTTGCAGCGCCGGTTACCACGGTAATGGGATCGATCCGCCAGTCGTTTACGACAATGACTCCGTCCGGTTTCAAAAAATGCGCATAACGCAGCGCTTCTAATTTTTCAAAAGCAATTAAAAGATCCGCCTGCCCTTCTTCGACAATGGGCTCCGCTACTTTGCTGCCGTAACGGACGAAGGTTACTACGCTTCCGCCTCTCTGCGCCATGCCGTGAACTTCGGAAAGCTTTACATCATAACCGGCATCCACCGTGATGCCGCCTAATATACGGCTGGTCAGAAGGGTTCCCTGACCGCCGACTCCTACTATCATAATATTCTTTGTTTCCATCGTTATCTCCACTTATCTTCCAATTTGTCTGTCCGGTTTTGAGGTAAAACCGGTTGGCAGCCGTTTACTTTGCTTTCTGTACACAGTCGATTGCACCGAATTTACACAGATTCCGGCACAGTCCGCAGCCGTTGCACATGGTTTCATCAATAGCAACCGTACCGTCTGCAAGTCTGGTAAGAGCCGGGCAGCCCGGTCTCAAGCAGGCACCGCATTTTTTACACTTTTCGGGAACGGGGCGGCAGACATTGGGGAAGACATTTCCTTTTAACAGGACACAGGGAGATTTGGTAATGATAACCGATACCTCATCTCTTGCGGTTTCTTCCCGGATCAGTTTTTCCAGACCGGCCAGGTCAAATGCATTGATCTCCGTAACATGCTCGATTCCCATGGCTTTGCACAAATAGTAAATATTGATAGCAGGAACAATGTCACCTTTCAGTGTTTTGCCGGTGGCGGCGTGATCCTGGTGTCCGGTCATTCCGGTTGTGGAATTGTCCAGGATGATTACGGTTCCGGTTCCCTGATTATAAACCATATTCATCAGGGAATTGACACCGGTATGCATGAAAGTGGAATCGCCGATTACAGCCACCCAGTTTTTAATATATTCTTTGCCCTTGGCTTTCTCCATTCCGTGAAGGCTGGAAATGCTGGCGCCCATACAGATGGTGGTATCAATGACATTTAACGGTGCCACGGCGCCGAGGGTATAGCAGCCGATATCTCCGGCCGCATGGATATGTAACTTATTCAGTACCGAGAAAACACTTCTGTGCGGACAACCCGGACACAGAATCGGCGGTCTGGCAGGAATGTCTTTGGCAGCTTCTGCTTTCGAAGCGGTTCCGTAAATGACTTTACGGAGCATGTTGGCGCTGTATTCGCCCTGGATGGTGAATACTTCTTTGCCGATGGCTTTGATTCCCCAGGAACGAACCTGTTCTTCGATCACCGGCTCCAGTTCTTCGAAAATATAAAGCTTCTCTACTTTGGAAGCAAATTCTTCAATCAGCTTTCTGGGAAGGGGATGCACCATGCCAAGCTTTAATACGGAAGCGTTCGGGCATGCTTCCTTTACATACTGGTAGGGAATACCGCTGGTAATAAAGCCGATGGAGAGGTCGTTGTATTCGACATGATTGATCGGAAAGGCACAGCCGTCTTCGGCCATTTTTTTCATCCGCTCTTCCACATAAAGGTGGCGCCCCTTGGCATTTCCGGGCATCATAACGAATTTTGCCGGGTTCCTTTCATATTTTTTATCTTCTATGACTGCACGTTCACACAGTTCTACCGGACCCTGGGAATGGGACAGTCTGGTTGTGGTACGTAGCATGACAGGTGTGTCATAGGTCTCACTCAGTTCAAAAGCGAATTTGGTGAATTCCTTGGCTTCGCTGCTGTCGGAGGGTTCCAGAACCGGAATAATGGCCGCTCTTGCCACGCAGCGGCTGTCCTGTTCGTTCTGGGAACTGTAAAGTCCCGGATCGTCTGCAGCAACCAGCACCAGTCCGCCGTTTACACCGGCATAGGAGGCCGTATAAAGCGGATCGCTTGCTACATTGACACCTACATGCTTCATGGAAGCCATGGCGCGGACACCGCTGATGGAAGCGCCGATGGCAACCTCCATGGCAACTTTTTCATTGGGCGACCATTCGGCATAAACTTCCGGATATTTCACAATGGATTCACTGATTTCGGTACTGGGAGTGCCTGGATAAGCGGCGGAAACTTTAACACCTGCTTCATAGGCACCTCTGGCAATGGCTTCGTTTCCCAGCATGATTTTCATTTCTGACATATGTATTTTCCTTCCTTACTGTATAAAATACGCAACAGCGCAGCTTTACAAACGGCACGTTAAAGTGCTTACTTAAAGACCGCTTCTTAAGTCATGGACACGTTTGGCTTTTCCTTCAAACCGCTGCAGGGTATTGGGGGATTCCAGTGTGACTTTGGCGTCCAGGCCTAAGACCACGCGCAGCTTGCTGCGGATTTTCTTTTGAATTTCTTCCAGTTCCCGGTATGCGTCCGTTGCTTTTAACAATTCTACCCGTACTTCCAGTTTATCCGAATGATTTTCGCGGGTTACGATGATTTCATAATGAGGACCGACCTCCGGGATGCTTAAAAGCACGGTTTCAATCTGGCTGGGGAAGACGTTTACCCCTCTGATCTTAAGCATATCGTCCGTTCTGCCGTCCAGATTCTCCATCCGGCAGGTGGTTCTTCCGCATTTGCAGGGTTCATAGATCAGTCTAGTGACATCCTTGGTGCGGTAACGGATCAGGGGAAGCGCTTCTTTATAGATACAGCTGATGACCAGCTCTCCTTTTTCACCGGGAGGCAGTACTTCACCGGTCTTTGGGTTAATGATTTCCGGGATAAAGTAGTCTTCGTTGATGTGCATGCCGTCGAGACATTCGCATTCTCCGGAAACGCCGGGGCCCATCAATTCACTCATGCCGTAGTTGGAAGTGATCATCATATCGCGTCCCCACATGCGGTGCATTTCTTCCCGCATGGCTTCCGTTAAAAGCTCACTGCCCACCAGGGCGATTTTTACTTTCAGATCTTTGGCAGGGTCGATGCCCATTTCCTTTGCCACCTCGGCAAGACGCAGGGCATAAGAAGGCGTCGCTACCAAGAGGGAGGTTTCGAAATCCTGCATATACATGATCTGTTTTTCAGAATTGCCCGTAGAGGAAGGTACCATGGCGGCGCCGATGTTCTCCAGTCCGTAGTGCAGTCCTAAGGCCCCGGTAAACATACCGTATCCGAAACAAATCTGGGCGACATCTTTGGAAGAAGCTCCGCCCATGCAGGCAATACGGGACACACACTCCGTCCACATCTGAAGATCTCTTTTGGTATAGCCTACCACGGTAGGCTTGCCTGTGGTACCGCTGGAAGCATGAATCCGCACGATCTGGTCTCTGGGAACTGCGAACAGACCGAAAGGGTAATGATCTCTTAGATCCTGCTTGGTTACGAAAGGAAGGCGCTGCAAATCCTTCAGGGAGCGGATATCTTCCGGGACGACTCCGGCCTCCTCCATCTTCCGGCGATAGGGCGGAACTTTGTTCCATACCTGGTTTACCGTATCCTGCAGCCTTTTTAGCTGAATTGCCTCAATCTCTTCACGGGGCAAGGTTTCTTCTTTTGACCAAATCATGTGGGTTTCCTCTCTGCATATTATTTGCTTTAGCACAGCAAAGCATTAATCTCAAAAAGCATTTTCTTTCTAGTGTACCATAAAACAATGCAGAAATCCAGAGAAAAATGTATTTTTTTCGCGAATGGCGCGTCTGAACTGTTACTGTACCATTTTTCCGGCGGGGCAATGGTAGAGAGTGTATACGATAATGGTATTTACAACGCCGGTAACGGCCGCCTGAATCAGCCGCCCGGGCAGGTAGGTATACATAGGCGCCTTATAGAGCAGGGAAAATGCAAAAGAACTGTATACACCGCTGGCAAGTAAGGTGGAGCCGATGATACAGATGCCGTAGTACAGGATATTTTTGCGTTTCTTTAAAAAGGGTGCGAAGAAGCCCATCAGAAGGCCGAGTGCCATGGGGGTTACCGTAAGAGGCAGGAAAGGGCTGTATCCTTTGATAAAGCTGCCCAGAATATCGGCGACAATGCCGGCAAGAGCGCCGGCAACCGGTCCGAACCAAAGCCCGGCCAGCATGACAAAAGAGCTGCTGATCGTAATCCGCAGGGAAGGCGACAGCTCAATGGAAAGAAGCCGTCCGGTTACGATGTGCAGCGCAATTAAGAGCCCTAAAATAATTGTTTTTCTGGTAGTCCATTTTTTCATTTTTCTTTTCCTCCTTTGCCTGGTCTGCATGCCTATATCCGCAGGAGAAAAAAGAAAAAACCGGATACTTTTCCATGGAGTATTACCATAGAAAGGCAGCCGGGAGTTTTTTCATCCATTCCAAAAACAGGCAAGCAGCGGGATGCGGAAAATACACCGCAGCAGATAGCCGAATTCCGGTATCTGTCTTTCGTCCGCCGGGCAACTCCCCGTCCCGACAGCACTTAAGCGCGTATGTTCCTACTCTGCTTTTTTGTAAAATCTTTTGGGATTTCCGGGTATTAATATATCACATTTCTTCTTCCCTGTCTAGAAGATTGTTGTATAAAATATAGTTGCTGCATTCTAATAAGTCTGCATTTTGTATAATTATCCTGCATATAAGACAGAATAAGTTTATAAGAGCGTATTCACTCAAAGGGTTATCGGGTCAGTTTGCGGATCCAGTTCCCGTAGTGGGATTCTAAGAAAGCGGGGACGCATTTGAAAATCTGGTCGGCATTCAGGCAGCAGACGACAACTACGGGGGAGGCTTTTACCACAAAGGCCATGAAGAAGGAAAAGGGAAGGACGATGCACCAGATGCTGATCAGGTCCATTTTGACGACAAAGGCCGCGTTGCCGCCTCCGCGGATAATGCCTCCGTTGGTGGGCATCTGGTAGGACATTCCCACGCATACCACGCTTAAGATAATTAAGAAGGTATGGGCCATGTCCATAGCTTCCGGGCTTAGCTGGTAGAGGCGAAGGACGGGGATCCGCAGGAAGAAAAGAAGGATACCGGAGAGGATTCCGAGGAGGACGAACATGCGTTGCAATCGGATGGAAAGTTTCTTCACGGCCGGAATGTCTCCGGTGCCGATGGCTTTTCCGATCATAACCGCAGCGGCGCTGGACGAGCCGACTGCCGATGATTTTACCATCATGTAGAGGTTGGAGGCTGCGGAATTGGCGGCTATGGCTGCGGAAGTCATATGTCCCAGGATAACCGTCTGCAGTGCGGTATTCAGTCCCCAGAGTCCGGAGACTAAGAGCATGGGGGTGGTCGTCTTGAAGTAGTCTCCTGCCAGGGTTTTGTCAAAGATCAGGTAATCCCGGAAGGAGAGGGAAAAGCGTTTCCGGAATTTCGTAAGAAGGTAGACCATCAGGACGGCAAATTCCAGGATTCTGGCGCAAAGAGTACCGATGGCAGCGCCGGCAACGCCCATTTCGGGTGCTCCGAAGTGACCGAAGATCAGGATATAATTGATGCCGCAGTTGACAAAAAAAGCCAGAATCGACAGATAAAAAGCGATCTTTACTACTTCCATGCTTCGAAGCGAGGCAAGGAGAATCTGTGTCAGGGCAAAGAAGAGGTAGGTAAAACGCACGATATTAAGGTAGGAAACACCTTCTGCAATAATAGATTCATCTGTCGTAAAGCAGCTCACTGCACCGGACGGAAAAAGGGAGACCAGAAGAAACAGGATTACTGCGATGATTAAGGCGGACTGCATGCCAATTGCCATAATACGTTTCATGGGCTTAAAGTCTTTCTTGCCCCAGTACTGACTGCAGAACATGACAATTCCGTCTCCCAGCGCCATAACAAGCTGCTGATAAATAAACTGTATCTGGTTGACGGCGGCAACACCGGACAGGGAAGCCTCGCTGTAGACTCCCAGCATGATATTGTCCGCCAGGTTTACACTTAAGGTAATGACGTTCTGTAAAACCAGAGCAAAATATAACGGAAAAAAAATACGGTAAAAGGATTTGTCTTTTACCTCGCTGTTTGCGGCTTCCACGGAATGCATGGTAATCGCCCTCATCTTTCTTTCGGTATTTATGTGATTTTGTATCTTATCCGATGGTACACGAAAAAACAGGTAAAGTCAAGAAAAAAGGACTGTCTGCAATGGAATTTTAATACCATTCTCAGTCAGCCCTTCCGGAAATTTCTTTCTTTCCATTTGGTTCCCTTTAATTGGGATTTTGTTTTGAAAAATACATATTCTGTTGTTAAAAATTTTATCATAGTTGTACTTCACAGGAGCCTGTTTCTTGCAATCGTAAACAGCACACACCTGATGCCCCTTTCACACAGTCTCGAATCAAAGCTGCAGTTATCGGTTATTCTTCTTCCACTTTCTGAATCAATCTCTGCAAAGTAGCGGTTTCCTTTGCGGTCAGTTTCTTGCTGCCGGCATAGGAGGAAACAAGCTTCATTAAGCTGTTGTCATAATTTACCCGGATCCACTCACGGCACTGCTGGTGCTTATACTCTTCCGGGGTATACTTCGCTGCAACATAACCCCATTTTCTGCGGATAGCATCCTTCTCTTCCATTCTGGTAAGGAAGGTGTTCATTGTCTGACGCTTCCAGTCCTTTCCGCGTTCCAGAAGAAGCTCATATAGCTCTCCTGCGCGAATCTCACGATCGATTTCCCACAGAACTTCCATGATGAATGCCTCGCTGTCTGATAAACTGTACTTCATTTTCTACTTCTCCTTTTTGGTTATTCGCATTATTTTTTAATAAAATAGCTAAATCAAGTGTACAATTAAATCTGACATTTGTCAAGTATTATGTGATGAAACTCCGTTTCAATGTAGAAATATTTATTTTTTTACGCTGAATGCAAAAATTCGTATTGATATTTACGGATTTATTTAAAAATTTCACGGTCTTTTCCTTTTTTGGTATCGGTTTATAGGATATTGTGTTAGAATATACAGAAGCAGCCCCTTTGCGGCATTACGGTGGACGGATGGAGAAAATAACTATGTTTCAATTAATGATTGCAGATGATAACCCCTATATTATCGAAGAACTGTGTAACGTCATTGACTGGGAAGACTTTGATATGTGCATTGCAGGTACGTTTCCCAACGGGCAGGCGCTTTTGGAAGCCGCCGAAAAAATATGCCGGATGTGGTGCTTACGGATATCTCCATGCCGGTGTTGGACGGGATCGGTCTTGCTGGTGCGCTGCGCCGGATTTCGGGAGACGTGAAGATTATTTTCATTTCCAGTTACGCCGACTTTTCCTATGCGCAGAAAGCGCTGCAGGTTCAGGTATTTGAATATATCTTAAAGCCGTTTGATAATAAACAGCTTGCGGATACCATGAACCGTACGTTAAAAGAACTGCAGGCGGAATCTTATCAGCGTTATGAACAAAAAAGGATGTTAAAGCAGGTGGAAACGTTCCGCAAGCTTGCTCTGGAAAAATATATGTCCGAACTTTTGTACCATACGGAAGATGACGAAAGAGTTTCAACGGAGCTTGCCTCGCTGGAAGTGGCTTTATACCCTTCTTTTAAGTTTCTGCTTGCCCTGATGAAACCGGATAAGGAAGACGGGATGTTTCGAAGCAATGTCGTAAACCGGATCCGGTCTATCCTGTATCAGAATATTAAGAAGGAATATCAGACTGTTTTCATGCCGGTTACCGGCGGACATTTCACCGTTCTGTATATCTGTCAGGAGAACTTCTCCGGTCTGACGGATCTGCTGGCGCAGTTAAGCATTGATATTGAAGCCATGACCGGGCTCCACCTTACGATCGGTTACAGCCGCTCCTGCAGGAGTTTCCGGCAGCTGTCGGTGCTTTATGCCCAGGCCGAAGAAGCACTTACCCAGGCGGAAATCATGCACATGCCCTTACTTGGTTATAAAGCTGTCCAGCCGACGGAGGGCACTCTTTGCCCGGAAAAAGATACGAAATGGAAATTGCCTGCATCGGAGACAAAGACCGCAGGATCTGCGGATGCAGCCGCCAAAAAAGCCCCCTCCTCTCCCGCTTCCAGAAAATATGTAAAAGAGATGAAGGCATATGTTTTTGTAAAGCCCGGAAATATCATTCCGATGAACTACCACTTCACGACAACAAAAGCACATATAACCGCCATGGGCGGCAAAGTCGCGGAGATTCTCGATGCCCGGGGGTTGAAAGAAGAAAGCAACCACCCTTTCAAAGGCAACTTTGACATAGGCGCTCTTGCCGATTTAATTAAAAAAGAGGGAGCGGAAAATATCCCCTTTGTTCGCTTGGAGGCGGGGACAAACCTTATCGGAGGACAACCGTTTTCTCTTGAAAATGCACTGGACGTCTGCCGTCTTGCGCATTCAAACGGAATCCTTACCGTTCTTGACGCAAGCCTTTGGCAGGATAACCTGTATTTTATCAAACAACGCGAAAAAGCATGCAAAGATATGTCGCTGCGCGAGATAACTCTCGCACTTTCCGCCGAAATCGATATCACATACTTCTCCGCCCGCAAGCTCGGATTTGCCCGCGGCGGCGGAATTTGTACGCATTCGGAAGAACTCTGCTCTCGCATGAGAGAACTAATCCCGATGTATGAGGGATTTTTGACCTACGGCGGAATGAGCGTGCGCGAGATGGAGGCAATCACGGTCGGGCTTGACGAAACAATGGACGAGGATATAGTTTCTCAGGGTCCGATGTTTATCGAGTATATGTGCAATTCTCTTTCGGAGTGCGGCGTGCCGGTCGTAACTCCCGCGGGGGGACTCGGTTGCCATGTCAACGCAAAAAAGTTTTTGCCCCATATCCCGCAAAACGAATATCCCGCAGGCGCGCTGGCTGCCGCAATATATCTTGCGGGCGGCGTCAGGGGCATGGAGCGGGGAACCCTCTCCGAGCAAAGAGAAGAGGACGGAACCGAACCGATGGCGGAAATGGAACTTGTCCGGCTTGCCCTGCCCCGCAGAGTTTTTACTCTCTCACAAATAGAATATGCCATCGACCGCATCGCGTGGCTTTACAAACACCGCGACCTCATAGGCGGTCTGCGCTTTGTGGAGGAACCGAAAGTACTTCGCTTCTTCTTCGGTCGTCTTGAACCCATCGGCGATTGGCAGGAAAATCTCATCGCCCGGTTTGAAGAAGATTTCGGCGACAGCTTGTAATATTTTTAACTTTTTAACTTCCCGCGTCATAAACTGTAATATATTGTGTTATTACGGGAGGACACCATGGAAACATGGCTTGAAAGCTTAATTACCGATACGCCCCAACAAGGGTTTGAACTTGCCATAAAATTATCGCAAATGGGCGTAAAATACACTCAGCCGTCGGAAAAGATAAGGAACAAACTAAGACCCGTGTATTCACGCAACGCAAACAGCCTCATTGCCGTTTCGGATGTTGTTGCGAAAAACTTTGCGACCGTTGCGGCGGCAAATAACTATTGGAACAGAAATAAAACATAACGGCACTTTCTTTGCCGGTAAAAGACTCTCGCACTTTTTTCATTGTGCGGGAGCCTTTTATTTAATTGTAGCGAAGAATTAAAATATCCGCTGCCTGTAAATCCCGTTTAACCGTTACGTTGAGTGAACGGATTTCAGGCGGTTTATCGTAATTTCCGAAACTTTTGTTCCTTGGGGGGAGGACAGGGTTATATCCGGAAGGTTGTAGTCGCACCAAAACGGTATGGTCGCGATAAATTTACCGTCGTCCGCAAAAAGCTCGACCGAGCATCTGTCAACTATTATTCGAAGCTTTACGCTGTCAAGGTCAAGGCTTATCGGGATTTTATGTTTCCCCCGGACAATGCTGTTTTCGGCGGGCTTTATCTGCAATTCAAGCCCGAAAAGACGAAGCGTTATCTGATTTTTAAATTCCGCTTCAAAGAAAATATCATACGCCGCCCGTTCAAGCGGGAAGGATTTTTCCGCCGCGCCGAGTTCAAAGTTTTTCTCTGAAACGGTGCTTACATAAAGGTTTTCAATCTCTCTTATCGGGTTCGCGGTCAGATAAACATCGCCGTTATGCGGCACAAGGTTCATTTCGGTCGGAAAACCCATCTGATGAGGTACGCGCGCGGAAGGCATTCTGAGTTGATCCCACACAAGGCGGACGGTGCGCCCGTCGTCAAGCCCGGAGAAGCTTTGTCCCGCATAGCTTGAGCTTGATTCAGTGTAGCTAAGCCTTTTTTCGGTGCTTTTCCGAACGAATTTCCCCTTTTCGAAAACTCCGGTAATATATGTGTCGGACGCGCCGATAATTACCCACCGGCTTGTTTGTCCCTGCGTAAAATTATAGATATCCGGGCATTCGGCATCATTTTTCAGACTTATTTCCTGCATCATCTCCCAGTCGCAAAGGTTGTCGGACGTAAGCAGCGCGTATCTGTCGTCAACCAGATAAAGAACCATGAGATGTTTTGAAATCTCCGGCACAAAGACAATTTTCGGGTCGCGGTTATAGCTTTCAATGTGTCCGAGAACGGGGTTTTTGTCGTATTTCTCAAAGGTTTTCCCGCCGTCGAGCGAATAGGCAAGGCACTGTGTCCGCTCTCTGTTTTTTGCAAGCAGGGTTCTGTCGCCCGCCGCGGTATAGTAAAGCAGAACAGGGTTTTCCTCGCCGGATTTCAGCCCCGTTAAATTCCGAGTGTCCTCAATTGCGGAGCCGGAATACATGGTTCCGAGTTCATCGGGCGAAAGTGCGATATCAAGCTCCTCCCAGTGCAGAAGGTCGCGGCTTTTTGCGTGTCCCCAGTGCATATTTCCCCATTCCGTCCCGCAGGGATTGTGTTGAAAAAACATATGATAAGTCCCGCGGTATTTGATAAGCCCGTTGGGGTCGTTCATCCAGCCGCTTGCCGGCGTAAAATGGACGAAAGGACGGAACTCCTCGGCATATAAGTTGTCATATTCTCTTTCATCGACGCATTCAAGACGAAAGTCAATCTCCGGAATGCTTTTATATTCAACCTCCGCTCCCGCAAACCGCGATACGTCGACATAAGCGATAAAGTCGGGATTTATCAGGTCCAGCTTGCAATCAAGGTCAAGAATAAGCTCGCCGTCACGATACAGGCAGATTTTTTTGATTGTGGCAAATGAGTTCGTGGGGATTTTAAGATATTTTTTGTCAAGTATCAGTTTCATTTTTTATCTCCGTTTCTGTATTTCAAAAATATTTTTTGTGTAATCCGGTACCGCGTCGGCTTTCGACCCAACAAAAGAACTGAGGATTATCGCGCGCCGCAGACAATCTTCAAGCGGAAACCCGTCCATGTCTGTTTATAAAAATTCGGTCGACTGGTCAATAGGTCATTTTAAGTTTTATTGGTTTTCAAATATGTTTATCGGTCCTAGCATACCCGAAGGCTCAAACAACAAATATTTTGAAAACATATCCCGCCGTTCATATCCATTATGATTTGACACAACGACTGCCATTTTATTTATGCCTTTCACGGCAGTTTCGGAAATATCAAACACATACGGCGGAAAAAGTTTTGTTCCAACATATTTGTCATTCATATAAAGCTCAGCAACTTCTCCGACATACCCGAGATCAATACTGCACTTTTCTGTAGTTTTTAATTCCAATTCAGTCTCATATTTTATATGTCCTGAGAAATGAGGAAGTTCCTCTGCCCCGGTTATATTCACTAACTTATCTGTAGTTTTATAGGTACTGTACTCAGTCGTATTGCTTTCCGCTACGCTGATTCTGAATTCCGGTGCGATTGTCTTTTTCCACACACTCGCCACTTCTTTTTTTTCAGATAAGCCTTCAAAGGAGACATCTCCAAACAGAAGCACAACAGAATGGTATGGCGGCAGAGAGATTTTAATCTGGGAAGAGCTGCTTTCCCTGGCGTAAGCGATATTCTCAAACGCATCATATACAATATATTTCCCACCGGTAAATATGGGTAATGTAACCTTGGCCGATATCGTATGATGGATATCCTCATTGCTAAACATATAAAAATCGGCACCATTTCTTGTGTAATGATAATATCTTAAATAGATGCCATTATAGTCGGAACGCACGTCGTAATATCCGTGTTTCTCCATATAATCCGGCAGATTGTCAAGAGTTACAATTTCGAAATCAGAAATCGCAGCCGTATTATCAAAATCTGAAACGATAATAACCTTACATGTCGTATGTTTCAGTTTTTCTAATACATACTCTGGTATATTTGATGAATACGGTACCATTAAGACATTGTACTTTTCTCCATTCAAATAGCCATTTTTATCGATCTTGTCAACGTAATCCGCCGGAATAATATCATAATCATAGAGATTATCATATAACTTTTTCGCAATGCGCTCCAGCGGAAGGAACTTCTGATTAACCCATCTGATTTCTGCATCATAAAGAATCGCGCAGGTTGATACATGAATGCCATCGTTTAATAGGTAACACATGCGGTTCATATAATGCATGCTATATTTAAAAAACTTGTATTCCGGGTTATTTCCGGTATCATAAAAATTAGGAGGACAATCAGGATCATTCGGCTTAGGAGAAAATGCATGAGGCACAAAATAATTAATGCCTCTCACCAGCATGTGATCCATTAGATATTTCATAATCTTCGTTCCTTCCGCCCAGCCGTATGCACCAAATATTTCACACATGGCACGTCCCTTTTTTTTCTCATCAATATGTGCCATAGAAGAACCAAGTTTGGCAAGATAATACTGAAAGAATGCACTGTTTAAATGAACATGCTCTGCAAATCCGGCATTTGCACATTCGGTCAGCCCCGGGACAATCTGGTGAAGCACAACATCAATTCCAGACATATCCTGTCCATCTAAAGCGCGAAAATAGTGACCTGTCCCACAGCCGGTAATTGTATGAACATTATTATCTTCTATCACATGTCCGATATACTCTACTCCATGACTATGACACCATTTTGCTATATTATTACAAAAATTATTTTTATATTCATCTGTCACAATATTCATGAAATCAAATCGGATTTCTTCCGAAAGACCACCGGCTATATCAAACCAGAGGCCGACAAGCATTGCTTGAACCCTGTCTCCATAAATAGCTCTTAATCTTTTATCAACACGGGTTCCCCAAGGGTGGTGAACATAGCGCTTTCCGGTCTCTGCTAAGCCAGAATCATAAGCGACATTAAGGATCCAGTTGGAATTATTTCGAAAGCCCGGTTCATCGGAAAAAAAACCGGAAAACGTATTACCGAAATATTCCTTAAATCTATCATAATGAGGTTGATATACCTCTTCTATGAAAAGATCAACTGCTTGTGGATTGAGCATATCACAAAAACACCGTGACGGCTCTGAAATACCACGCCGTGTTTTTATCATAAATACGATACGCCACATTCCTTCAGGCAGTGTAAAATACAGCATGTCTCCTGACAGACCATCATACAGGTCGATAATTTCATGATCGTAGCTGTCACTATTGGGAATATGCTTAATTGCTGCAATTGATACAAATTCATCTTCGGGATCTGTAAGCCAACAAGTCGCCATTGCGGCTCCGTCTGCAATCGGCCCTGCAATATCGATATGTCTCTCTGTAATTCCCCATGCTTGCATATTTTTATATTTTTCAGCAAAAATACCATTGGCGTATCCTGTGGGATAATGCTTATCATCAAGAATCCACACATTCATATTTCGTTTTTGGCATTCAGCCAAAATGATCTTAATGTCAGACCACCAATGCACCTTAAGGAAATCTTCGTGCGTTCGCGATTCAAGGCACACGGAACGTATACCGGATTCGTAAATATGTTCAATCTCATTTATAATCTGATCAGCCTTTTCTCCATGCAGCCATAAGAAAGGCGCAATATAATTGTGTTGCTTATCTTTAAGATTCTCCTGCAGTCTGGTATCCATAAATCTGCTATCTCCTCCTCTTAGCATATTCTGTTAATACAATGCTTTTTCTTTCTCATTATAACATTCTCGTTTTTTAGAAACAGCCACCACTTTTGTGTGTTTATCACTGCTTTCGTGTCATCTTTGTACATCTATATACGGAGATGTACCGGGATTGTGGATAGGGAGCAAGATGCGGATGCAGGTTCTTTCATATGGCTTGCTCTCTATTTTGAGGTGTGCTTTGCCGGAGCATAAAATCGACAAACGTTTTGCCACATTTGCAATTCCGATATGCTTCATGGAAATGTTCTCTTTCCCGATGGACGCTTCAATTTCCCGGATTTTTTTTTCCTCCATTCCGATACCGTTATCTTCCACTTCCAGGCAAAGCATTGCTTCTTTGGGATCCTTGAGGGAGTGTGTTCTTTTGCTGATAACTTTGATTTCCCACTTTTTGGTTGTATCTTCTCTTGTAAAACCGTGAGAAACTGCATTTTCAATCAGAGGCTGCAGCAGCAGTTTCGGCATTTGTAAGGACAGAGTATCCGGTGCTATTTCATAGGAAATAGAAAAGAAATTTTTATAACGGGTCTGCATGATATTGACATAACACTTTGTATGATCCAATTCCTGGGAAAGACTGACCATATCCTGGTCATCCAGAGAATACTGGAGAATGCCGGCAAGATCAGCCACCATTTGTGCAGACCTGGAATCTTCCAGCTCTTCATCAATCATCATTACAATTACGTTCAAGGTATTAAAAAGAAAATGTGGATTGATCTGTGCTTTCAGAGCATTCAGCCTGGTCTGACTCAGCAGTTCCATACGATTTTCCAGTTCCTCGCTTAATCGCCTGTTCTTTTGAATATATTCTAATATTTTATCAGTAATCTGATGTAGTTCTGCTTCCATAGGCTTGGAAGTACTTTGCAGTTCCCGTTCATCTGCTATTTGTAAAACATTCAAAATTATACGGATAGGTTTATAGGCGATTGCGGAATAAAGGAACATCAAAAGACTCGCAATGCATATCACCAGAAAAGACGTACCGATGATCTTGAATTGGATCTGCTGTAAGCTTTCCTGGTAGTTGACCGGCTCAGATACGGCTACGACATAGAATCCGTACTCAGGGCAATATACTTGCGCATAAGTAAAAGGATGCTCTCCTGCACGTTTGATGGACTGTATCTGCGATCGGTTGTTTTCAAAAAAACGAAGTTCGTCATAAGAAGAGGAATCGGCAAACAATTCCGATTTGTTTTCTCTGACAATAACGCGTCCCTTTTCGTCCAATATCCAGAAAGAAGTGTCATCACTGTAACCGTCGGTGATTTCATGATGTATCTTTTTCAGATCAATATCTATGGCAACCGCTCCCCAGCTTTCTGCGACAGCAGACTGTTTAATTACAGTCAGTACATAGGGATAGCTTTTTTTGACAGAACGAATTTGCCGGCTTGTAACAAGACGTTGATCGTTCATTTTCGGCAGTGATTCTATCCAGTCGATATTCTGAAGATACTTTTGCCGTTTGTTTTCGGATGACAGATAATAAGGTATGCTCATATCCTGATCCAGAATACGATGATACTTTTCCGAATACAACACTATAGATGCCGTACTGTTATTTGTCAGGTACACCAGGTTCTTCAGATAGGATTTTAATTTGATATAAAAACTCTCGTCTGCATTGTCCGGATATTCCATGCCCCAGAACAATTTTGTCTCATCTAAAATAACAATCTCGGATGCCAGTTTTTCGCCCTGGCTGATAATTCTCCTGAGGTTATTTTCTACCTGGGAAGCTTTTTCCATATTGTAGATGGCTGCATCATCGTCCAGCACGTTTACGGCATTTTGATAAATGAAAAAAGTGCAGATTATGGTAATTATCGTGCTGCATATTGCTAATGTCAGAAAATTGCGTTCTCTAATTCCCAGTGTTTTCTTCATTTGATCCCTTCTTTTCATACCGTTGATATTTATACTGGGTAGGATTCATTCCAACCTGTTGTTTAAAAACTGCATTAAAGTAATTTCTGTTCCGAAATCCGGCTTCCTGTGCTGCATCATATACTCTATATCCTTGATTCAGTAGTTTTAAAACCAGTTCGATTCTTCTGCTTATAAGGTAATCGCTGAATTTGCTCCCGCTTTTTTTCTTAAAGTATTTGCTGAAGTAAGAAGGATCCAGATGGACATAATTGGCAACATCGTCTCTGGAAAGACTTTCCTTCAGATTTGCGTCAATGAAGAGCTTTACCTTTTTTATCAGAGCATCTTCTTCATCCTCCTGGGCTATTTGCTCGTTTAACTGTTGTAAATCCGTGATATTGCCAAATTGGAGCAAAGAGACTGCTGCATTCAAATCCATCAATTTCCGTATCTGGTTTACTATTTCCTCTGCGGCAGGGAAGGAGTCTTTATAATCTCCAAGAAGAATAAAGGTATACTCAGTCTTTTCCTTTTTGGTAAGAACCGGCACGCATTGCGCACCATACCATCGAAAAATATTGGTCAGTCCGGCTCGAATCAGTTCTGCATCATTCTCGTGCATTTCATTATTTGTCATAAAAATAACTTGATATTTGGCAAAAAATACTCTCTTATTCAATTTCCGCTCTACGGAATCAGAGTGATTCATAATCGTATGGTACATCTCCAGCTCAATCAGTTCGCGTTTGATATCCCTTTTCCAAATGTCCTTGCGCTCTTTGCCTTCTTTTTCTTCTTTCAGACGCATCATTATGGCTTTTACATTATCCGGGCGAACCGGCTTAAGTAAATACCCGAAAACTCCATAAGCGATTGCTGTCTGAGCATAGGAAAAATCACTGTAGGCACTCACCAGAACCACTTTACAGTCTTTTCGATTTTCCGCTATCCATTTGGTTAATTCCAGACCATTCATCTTTTTCATCCGGATGTCACTGAATATAGCATCTGTCGTGTGGTTCTCCAGATATTGTCTTGCTTCATAACCATCCGCACACTTCAATACCACCTTTACTTCCGGAATTTTCTGAAAGATTTTTTCCATTCCGTCTCTTGCAAAGTCTTCATCATCAACAATTATAATCTTATACATTGCACACTCTCTATACAGCACTAATGTCACAGCCGTTTCTGCAAATTACAGGTGTAATGCAGAAACAACTGTGACTCTCTTTGTTACTGATTTTTCAGTTTACAGTTGGCCTTCTTCTTTACTCTTTTACTTATTTGGATGCAAGGTAAGCTTTTGCCTGGGCATTCAGTTCCTCCAGAACCTTAGACAATCCCGCAGCTTCCATTTTATCCAGATACTCTTTCAGGTATGCTTCCTGATTTGCGCCCTTTACGCCGAATATAATTGCTTCATGATACTCCTCATAAATGGATTTTAACTGTGTTAATTCGGTATCAATGGGTGTCGTATCAACTACCATACCTGCTAACGGACAGACAATCGTATTGTCGGATTCATTCAAATCATTCAAAATATAATCTTTCTGCTCCTGGGTCATAGACTGGTTCAGCCACGCATTGAACGTATTTCCTCCGACCCATTTCCAGTAGCAATAAGTCGTATCTGCACCACCCTGGGATCCCTGGAATTCGGTTGTTTCAATCTTTCCATCGGAAATAACCTTATAATGAATACCTTCCAGACCATAGCAAAGGGTGTTGTAAAACTCTTCGTATTTGGAATTAAAGAGCAGTGCCAGGAAGTTCGCGGCATCTTCCGGATGCTTGGAGGTTGCCGACACACCGACACCTTGGGCAGCATTCCTAAGACCGATGACATTATGATCATCTACACTCCATACCACAACTTCGCCATCCTGTGCCAAGGCACTCTCAGATGAGTTCCTGTTGGCTGCAACCATATCTGCCGTACCAAAAGACTGCAGATAGTAAAAAACTTCAGAATATTCTCCCAACAAACCATTGTTGTAAGGCTCGGGGTTGGTCATTCTATCCTTAGAAAGGAGACCTTCGGTATACCATTTCGCATTCTGAAGATAACCTGCCTGAACGTTTTCATCTAAATCACTGAATTTAACTTCCTCTGCATCAAAATCCCAATAAAAACATGCTTGCCCTCCGATAAGAGGAAATCCGCTCTGGCCGGCTTCTACATAAAAAAAGATGTTTCCTAAGGCATTGGCACCAATATATGTCTTATCCGGGTTATCTTTCTTAACGGTGGACTTTGCTGCAGCAAGCGCACTTTCCAAAAATTTGATTAAATAAGCCTGATCCTTATTGTAAAAGGCCTGCTGAACTTCATCGTAGTCATAACCGGTTGTCTCAAATACTTCTTTGTTCATATAACCGAACGACTGATTAGAAGCTTGCTGATAGTTAGGAACATAATAGGTCGTTTCGTCAAATTTACCCATTTCCATTAACCATTCCGGAAGTTCGGCAGAAATCTCCGGATTTGCAGCCAGGTAATCATCCAAAGCTAGCAGCACACCATCTTTTACATGTTCTGCTTCGGATCCAGAACCGGGAAGAGAGATAATGTCTACCTGCTCGCCGGCTGCCAGTGCCAGAGAAAGATCGGTTTTGTAGTCTTTGCAGGGATGAAGGTCAATAGTAATATGTTCATATCCTTCGGTAGATGCCAGAATTTCATTTAGCTTATCTTCTACCTGCTGAGTATATTCCTGCTCTCCTACATTGTTTCGATACCAATAGGTAAGCGTTACCGGATCTTTTTTAACGGTTTCAACTGATTCTTTTTGCGTTTCAGTTGTGTTTTCCGTCTTCGGTACAGATGCAGTATTTGTGTTTGATGAGTCCTCTTTGGATCCGCATCCTGTAAGCAGAGATGTTGTTACAGCTGCAGTCAAAAGCAATGCCAATACTTTCTTTTTCATAATCAACTTTCCTTTCTCAATAAAAATAATATCTCCAATGTCTTACGTTATGGAAGGCCATCATTTCGTAAAAACACTTGAATACATAGTGAAGATCTTTCAGAGACATTTTTCATCTCAGAGACGAAAAATGTCTCTTGCGCACTCACCCTTTGACAGAACCAAGGGTTAATCCTTTGGAAAAATACCGCTGGAAAAACGGGAAAATCAACATCATCGGGCCGGCAGCGACAATAGCCATAGAGAACCTGAGTGATTCCAGGTTTTTTAGCTGATTTGCTACTTCATCCTGGGAGATCATTCCGTAATTTGCCATCTCTTTCAATTGTTCTTCATTGTCCAAAATAATTTTCAGCAGATACTGCAAGGAATACAATTTAGAATCCCTTATATAAACGGATGTTGTAAACCAGTTATTCCAATGTCCGATGAATGTAAGGAATCCAACAGAAGCTAGTGCCGGAGTTGCCAAAGGAATAATGATCCGGAAACAAATTGTTAATTCCGATGCACCATCGATTCTGGCAGCCTCATGTAATGCTTCGGGAAGTCCCTGAAAGAATGTTCGTATAACGATGACATACCAGGCACTCATAAGGGAAGGAATAATATAGATCCAAATACTGTTATTCATATGCAAAAATTTGGTATTGACCAGATAAGACGGGACCAGACCTCCATTGAATAACGTGGTAAAGAAAAGCAGGAAGGTCAGAATGTTCCGATACTTAAAATCTCTTCTGGAGAGCGCGTAAGCAAATAAGGACATTACTACCAGAGATGCCAGGGTTGCGGTAACCGAATAGAAAATAGTAACGCCATAAGCATTGAATATTTTTTCCGGTCTTTGAAACACCTGCCTGTAGGCATTTAATGTAAATTCATAGATCCGAAGTCCGAATGGAGCACCGCTTGCTCCTTCCAGAGAAATGGTTACCAGCATCAGAAGCGGGTAAAGGTATCCTATACATAGCAATATGAAGATCAAATGCAAGAAAATTTGTCCTACTTTTATTTTGTTTTTTTTCTTTGTTTGATTCATTTTAACGCTTCTCATAATAACCTCCGACTAGAACATACTGTTTTCCGGACTGATTTTCCGTATGATGGCATTTGTGGAAACTACGAGGATGAATCCGACTATGGACTGGAAGAGCCCGACCGCTGCAGACTTTTCAAGGGATCCGCCCAGTAATGCCCTGTAAGTATAAGTGTTAATAATATCTGTTGCTTCATACAACAATCCTGTATTACGAGGAACGTTATAAAACAATCCGATATCTCCTTGAAAAATGGCTCCGATCCCGAGAATGGTTGTCATGACCATAATAGGGATAAGTTCCGGAATAGCTACATGCCATGTTTTCTGTAAAACATTTGCTCCGTCAATTTCGGCTGCCTCAAATAAGGCAGTATCAATACCGGTTAAAGCTGCATAATAATACAAACAGCCTGCTCCCAGAGATTTCCATATATAAACTACCGTGATGATTGCCGGCCAGTAAGCGGGTTCTGTATACCAGGAAACCTCTGTCCCGCCGAAATGCTTGATGATTTCATTCAGAATTCCCCGTGACGGGTTTAAGAAACCATACACCATGTAAGCAATGACAATGATGGATATGAAACGCGGAATCAGCATAATGGTATGGTAAATTTTGACACCCTTTGTGCTTTTTAAGTTGTAAAGCAAGACAGCCACCAGTACACCGAAAACCAAATCCAGAATCAGGAATTCAACACTGTACAACAAGGTATTTCGAATGGTTCGGAAAGCATCCTGGGAAAGGAAAAAATATTTAAAATTATCGAGCCCGATCCATTTACTTCTGAAAATTCCCTTGATCGGATTATAGTCTTTAAATGCAATGATAATACCGCACATCGGCAGATAGTTAAACAGAATCAAACTGATAATCCCCGGAATACATAGTCCGAGTAACGTTCGGTTATATTTTTTGGTTGCCGCATGCCTGGAATTCTTTCTAAAAGTTTTTTCTGTACTTTTAATCGCTTTATTCATCGTCATGTCCTGATTCCTCTTTTTCTTTTTCTGATAAAATTATAACTGAAACATCCGAAAAATACATCCTCTATTTTTGTGTCAAATACACAGGTTTTGTGTGTAATTACGGCCAAAAAACAGTATCTTTCCGAAATTCGGTATAAAAAAATCAAACAATGACACTACTCATTCCAGACAGCATAATGATAAGCCGTCTACAGAGATTATATCGCTGTCTATCTCGGTTGTTTTCTCCTCTATACAGGTTTCGTTTTCTTTTTCATAGTACATACGTCCTTTTCCGGACAGTACATGAATGGTATGAAAGTCAAAGCCCTCTATCGATACCGTAACCTTTTGCGACAGATCATTTATTAAAAACATTCTCTTCTTCCCGCTATTGTCAAGCGTCATGAATGCATAAACTCCGTCACAATCCGTGGTAACCGTTGCTGCCACACAAGGAGAAAAATGTCCTCTGATAAACCGAAAAACTCTGCCGCAGCAAGACATCCAGCATTTGTCTTTCGAAGCATTGATTACATTCTGTCCCCAGGTGTTGCATAGATTATTAAAGTTGGAGATTTCGAATATTTCGCCGCCGTAACTTATATGATCCAGAGTTCTTTTGGCCACATTTAATGCAGCGTTCCAATTTTGCAGATAAGTGGAGTAACTCTTGGTATAATCATTTTCTATTTTTCCCCTCCAACGGAAATTCGTATCCAGGTTCTCATCTTCGAATTTCTCTATGGAGGAAACCGGTGCGGGCCATTCTGTATTGGCAAGTTTTAATCGGGTATTATTTTCCCGGTTATATTTTTCCACAATCGGGATTGCCTTTTCCATAAATTCCGGAGAGCTGTCGCGAAAACCAACATGTGAAATATATTTTCCGGTGATTTCCAGCAGCCTTTCCAGATTTTCCAGGCCATAGGAATAGGCAGCAATAATGTATTCCAGTTTGGAGCCCTGCCGGTTCATTTCCTGCATAAATTCAACGCACTTGTTTGCGTATTGTTCGCAGGTCCATTTCCGTGCCGGTTCATTATCCAGTTCAATCAATTTTACATGATAGGGTTCTTCGTGACCGTTTAATTTTCTCCATCTTCCCATCCCTTCATCAGGGCTTCCGTTCATGTATTCTATCTGTTGAAACGCACGGAAAGGGGAAGACGTCATCATATTAATGCAGATTTGCGGTTCAAAACCCACGATTTTGGACAGTTGCATAAATTCATCTATGCCGACATCGTTTTCTTCGATTCCGCCCCAGTAAAAGCTTTCCATTGTCTCTCTCGAATTTCTCTCACCTACAGCCGTTTCCCAGTGGAAAAAGCTTGTAAAACATCCTCCGGGAAAGCGTATTACCGACGGAGCGATTTCCTTAAGTTTCTCCACAACTTCTCTTTTAAAGCCTGCAATGTTATCTGTAGGCATCAGGGATACACAGGATAGAATGATTCCGCCGACCCAGTGAAACTTTATTTCAAAATCCGTTACTTCTGTCTTTGCAGCAGTAAATTTCCATTCATAATGTCGGGTATTGGTGCCCAGCTCAAATTCCGTACTTTGAGAGCCTAACACAATTTGTATACCTTTCTTTTTATCCGTGTGAATGATGTCCCCGAATCCGTTCAGTCCCGCCTCCGTCCATTCTCCTTCGAAACAAGCGTCAATCGTGAATTGGTATTCCCGTCCTTGTTGCAGATGTATGCGGACCTGTTTGATTCCCGCTTCTTTCCCGTTTTCTTTATTGTGTATCCGCAGCGCATCTTTGCCTTTATACATATGGCTACCGTAAGTTCGCATAAATTCAGCATTGCCAATGGGCTGCCAGTCATCCTCCTCGTATCCGCTGTGCCAGAAAGGGGCATTCTCGTTATAAAATTCTTTCGTCAGACCAATCCATTGCCACATGGGATATTTGTATTCGCTCTTCGGCCTGAACGAGCGGTTTTGAAGCATTTCACTCCAGACTCCCGTAATCTGTCTGCCGATTCCCGATTCCAGGAAATTTCCGAATATCCTTTCACTGATGGGTTCTTTTGTCCATTGGTCTGAAACTTTCAGATTTACTATAGCCTCTCCTGCTTTCATATATTTGTTTAACCTCTCTTTCTTATTCTGATCGTACTATTTTCATTTTTGTACCGCAGTTGCTTTACTCTACTTGCGGCATTTCCGTCATACGTAATTTGGCACAGCCATAAGGGATCAGTATCTTTTCTTCTGCGCCTCCCTTTGGTTCAAAGCTTTTCGGCACTTTATCCGCAACCGTCTCATACCCATCCGCATATTCCCATGCAACAGGGCACATTTTTGTCTTTACCCCAATCGAAGGATTTTGGGAAGAAAACGGAATTTTATCTCCCTGAAAATGACAAACTTCAAATTCTTCATCGGCAAATCCATAACGCCACTGCGATACCGGGAACAGTTCATAGTCACAATACGGAAATTTCCTCTCTACCCCGTCCTTGGTATATTCATGCTTCCGGTATTCCGCCTGAATGGGGAGAGAAAATACCAACGGACCATATTCCACGGTTTGTAAACCAAAGGGACGTTCCGTCCTATGGGGATCGTCTTTCAGTTCTATTATGACCGTTTCCGTACCGCTCCAGGTCTTTTCCACACGATACGTGTCGCAGACTGCCTCTTCTTTTCCGTTTACCCGGAAAGATTTCGCCCATCCCGGAATCCGGATGGCCAGCTCAAAAGAAACCGGCTCCGGTACCGTAACTATATATTTACAGTGAAATCGGAAAGGATAGTCTGTCTCATTTCTTACTTCCACATTGACACCCATTACGGATGTTTCCAAAACAGCCGGAAGCATAAGAGAACATAAGATACCTTTCTGTGTCCTTAGGAAAGTGCTCATGGTCAATTTAGGCCATCCCTGGTTATGGTTGGCCGTACAGCAGCCGAAATGCGGTTCCAGTCCAAAGATATGTGCCTCCTCATTATTGGTCCGGAAAAAGGATTTCCCGGGGAAGGTAACACACGCAATCTGGTTCACCTGCTGTACATACTGGTGTATCCACATATCATCGCTGAGAGTGGCCGGCAAAGCATTGAAAGCGGCTTTTTCCAGCCTGTCCGCCCAGATACTGTCCCCGGTAATGGCATAAAGCAGTTCGCAGGAATACATCAGTTCCACCACACTGCATAGCTCCGTCCCCTGGTTATTGGCAATTCCGGAAAGGCATTCATCTCCGGTAAAAGTACCTACTGCTGTCCCATTATACTGTTCCAGAATCTTCCATAACTCTTCCGCATGATTCTGATAGCTCTCTCCGAAAAGTTCACAGCTTACCGCTTCGTACTTTAACATCATCATGAGATTGACAATATGCGTCTGCAATGTCCACTGATTCAAAGGACGTTTCCATTCCTCTGTGTACTTATAGTAGTCCGTACCTTCTTCCCGCAGCATATGTCCCAGTTCCAAAATCCATGGTTCGCCGTAGTTGTCATATAGAAAACGTAATGAAATAAAGCACTCATACCAACGGAATTTTCCCCATTGAAATAAGGTAAGCCTTTTTTCTTTCATCAAATCATAAAGTCCTTTTATGGCGCGGTAAAGGCTTACTTTTGCCCGTGCACTGTCTGTAAAATCACAGTATACCGTGAGAACTTTTCCGATCAGGAACAATGCCCAGATGTCATACGAAGAACGTTCCGTTTCTGAGCAGGGGCAAATCCATCCGTCTTCCTGCTGTCTGTCCAAGATGGCATTTATATATTTGTCCGCACGTTCCATCATATCCTGATCCTGCAGAAGATACGCTAAAGGGATGAAACCATCCAGCCAATAGGGAACCCTCTCCCAGCCTTCTCTTTCTCCTCCGATCCAGGCACTGTCACGAACATCCGGCCATATTTTATCCAGATTGCCGCTAAGCCCCTGCGCCTGTATCTTCAGCTGCCTGTACAGCCACCCTTCCGGTTTTATTTCCGTTCCTTTAAAATAGTGGTACATGTTGTTTTTTCCTTTTCTTTCATGAATTTATAATCGGCTTACCAAATTCAATACGCCTTGCGCTATATCGGCTGCGCATAAAAAGTTTCTTCCGCCTTTACTTCCCATTTATCTTTGGTCAACTGCGTCTCCAAACCGGAAATGAAAACCTTTCCTTCCGACCATTTTTTCAAAAGGGCTTCTCCGTGATAATTGATTAATTTTACGTTCTTCAATTCAATAAGGTCATAGTTGCAGACATGCATAAAGTCAATGTCTTCATAACCTTTGCGGAATGAAATGCTGCTGTCGGAAATTTTCAGGGTCAGCGGTACTTGGGAATCCCCGTAGGCGGTAAGAGGCATGCTGATGTCTGTGGCTTCGATGTTTTCGAAGGAGATGGACTGCAGGGGTCTGTTCTGCTGCCACATTTCATTTCCGGAGTAATTATAGTGTAAGAAGCGATCCGCATAATCTACTTTGCAGTTTTTAATGACAATATTTCCCGGCTGTTGTGCAATCGGGATGGAGAAATCTGCATAATAGGTAAAAACGCTCAGCATGTTATTGCGGTGTCCCTCGGTTTTGGGTTTAATGCCGTTTCGTTTTTCTTCTTCACTTAAGCTGCCCCGGAACAGGTACTTGCAGGGTCCGTAGATATGGCAGTTCTCTACCAATACATTCGTTCCTCCGAAGCGCATGGCGCTGCATGCGGAATTCAGTTCACAGGTGTTCACAATCACGTTAACATTTCCAAAGCCTGCCACACAGTCATCCCCGGTGTAGAATTCACAGTTCCAGATTTCAATATTCTCACAGGCTGTCATGTGGATGCCATCGTGTCCTGCCAGAGCCGTCACATGATCCGCTGTAATATTCTTGCAATAAAAGAGCGCATGCGCCCAGTTGGCGCTGTCATTTACGGTATATCCCCGGAATGTGATATTCTTGCAGTAGAACATGTTGATGCAGTGAGGCCCTCTGTAATTCTCTTCGCCTTTCTCATCAAAGCAGTCGCTTCCGTCCAATACGGACTTTTCTTCCCCGATGATGGCGACATTCTCTGCGCGGATGGCGCGAATCAGCGCATTGTTCCAACGGCTGCCGGCCATTCTCATAAATTTGTACGCTTCCTCCAAATCGGTTCTGCGTTCCGCCCGGTTCCATAGCGCATCGGTAATCAGGTCGGGGATCGGTTCCACGGTATCCTCTTTGTATCCGAAATAATCTTCCGGATTCCGACTGCCTTTCAAACACGCATTTTTTAAAAGATGCAGTGTAATATTGGAGCGCAGCCGTATTCCGCCTGTCCGGAAGATTCCTTCCGGAACCACCACTTCTCCACCTCCTAAGGCAAAGCAATGGTCAATTGCCGCCTGGATCTTGTCTGTCTGCAGTTCCTCCACGCCGGGTACTGCACCAAAGTCACAAATGTTTACTGAAATTCCTGCCATTTCTTCTCCTCCCATGGTATTACATTTTTACATACTATTTTATTGATAGTTTTTAGACGTTTTTCCGTTTTTATATAATTTTCTTTATAGATTGCTTTTCCTGATTATCTTCTTACTTTTATATCTTCTATTTTCTGCTATTCCATTTTCTGTCATTGTGCCTTCAGGATTTATTTACGGTCTATTGTCCTTTTTACAGAAATAACAGCGTGCCGATAAAGCAGGCAAGGACTCCTGCCAGTTGTCGTTTGGAAAGTTTTTCGTGAAACAGAACAACACCGGTCAAAGAAGTCAGCACGACTACACCACCGGTAATAAAGGGATATAAAACCGTTGCCGGAAGGTGCGCTGCTCCGATTAACTGAAGCATATAAGAGATGCCATCTGCAATGGAAGATGCCAGTAAAAGCGGCAGCACTTTCCTGGCCTTTGCTTTCATTCCGTTTGCTTTCTCGCAGTCTCGCGCTTCTAAGTGTCCGGATGAAGGAATTTCTGTTGAAAAATCTGATTTTTCAGCAGAATATGGCTTTTCAAAAGAATACGACCTTTTGGAATCGTCGCCTTGTCTAAGAGAGGGGAAAAGTTTCTTTCGAAGAAGCAGCATCGCCAGGCCGCAGAAAGCGGCCTTAAAAAGCATCACCCAGAAGGCAAATTCCGGGGAAGACACTTCCGCTCCTGCCACACTGATCTGGTGCATTTTCGAAGTGACGCTGGTGACTCCGTTTAAGAAGAATACCGCAACACAAAGCAACAGCTGGTTTTTTCCTGCCATTTTTGTTCCGGAATGAAATAAGACCACAGCCGCAATTACAATAAGGATTCCCAGGATTCGGAATAAGGTTATCTCTTCTTTCAGAAAAAAGATTCCCCACAGATAGGGTACCGTCATTCCCCCTGTCATAAGGGAAATGGTATACAGAGACATGTTTCCTTTTTCCATGATGCGGAAACCGATAAACAGGTACGCAACCAATGCGGTGGAGAAAATCGCCGCTAAAAGGAGTGAATAGGGTGTGACATGAATTCGGAATCCATTGATAATTAAAAAAAGAAAGACGGAAAAGCATCCTGTCGCAGTATTGTAAATCAGACTGCTTTTCACGGATGCTCCGGCATTCTCCTGGTATTTTTTCTGAATGGCAAAATTTGCCGCAAGTAAAAAATCTGCTATGATAATCAGAAGGTATGTACTCATTTCTTATTCCTCGTGTTTGTAAAGAATTCTTTTTTATTAAACCATATTACGCCCCTTTTGCAATCCATCATTTTTGTGTGTTTTGCATTGTTTTTGTGTGTGATTTTATGAGTGGCATGCTTTATGAATGATACTTGAGATGTTGCAATTGCATGAGTGGCAATGTGTTTATAAACTGCAGCGTGCAGGCACAAAAAAAGATGCCTCTTGCGAGACATCCATTTCTTATGTTGCTATTATGCTAAATTTCCCAGCTTCTCCGGTAATTCGTCATTTGTTCTTCAATCCCTTTTCAAACAAAGTTCTTATAGCCTCTTTATCTCTGAGAGGAGGATCAACTTTTGATGTCGGTACTCTTTTGGGATCTTTGCTTGATGCTTCAAGAGCATTAATAAATCTTTCAGCACTCTTTCTGTCTGTGATTTTCACATTTGCAAAAATGGTTGAAGTAGCCATTTCAACTCGCCTCCTTAAAATTACGTGGTTTTCTTACAGAACTTTCAAAAGCTGAACTAATGTATGCGCTTCCATCGTACCGGATTTAATTTCCTTGGTATCAAAACGCTTAAATCCATTCTTACCTTCATAAAAATGAATCAGCTTCTCTTCGTTTTCAGCTTCAAGAAAAACTACCATACCGCCAGCCATGTACTGTAATTCCTTAATTTTTTCGATTGCAAGTCCAAGCAACTGCTCACCACTTATTTTTTTATTTGCACCATCCTTAAAATTTTTTCCAAGCTGTGCAATCAGATAAGCAGATAAGGAATAATTACCATTTTCTTCGTCCTGCTCACTTACTCTTGCAATTTTCTTTTTTACAGTATTACTAAAACGGTCTCCGTTAACAGTAATCGGCTTAATCGTAATTGTAAAATACCCTATAATCTGCCCTTCTTCCGGTGTAAGAACGATATATGTAACGGATTGATTCTTCTTTGTAAAATTGATTGACTGCTCAAGAAGAAATCTCTCTACATCTGAGTTTCTATCACAAGAAAAAGCGGAGAAAACCTGTTGAAGCAAGTCTTCTCCACTTTGACCTTGTCTCAGATATTCCCTAATATTCAATATTAAAAAATCATCATGCATTTTGTCTCTTCCACTTCTCCATTAATCTTTTGATTTCATCAGGATCACGCAGTTCTCTATATTTGACTGAAGTAGTGCTCTGTGGCCTTGTAAGAGACTCCTGATAAGATTCTTCAATTGCATTAGCAAACATCTCAACCTGTTTTGCACCTGAAACAACAAAATTCTTTGTGATACTTGAAGTTGCCATATCTAACACCTCCTTCAATAGTATGGCTAATTATTCATTACACAATCCTACACTTATATTTTATTCGAAAATCTATTTTTTTGCAATAGATTTCAGCTGAATATATTGTAAACCTTAAATGAAAAATTAAATTCCACTTCATGTTAGAATGGGGATGCGGCCGCACCAACAATCAGTTCTTTAAAGGCTTCTTTATCATGATGCAAATTCATAAATCATCCCCCATTCAATCATTTTTTTTGCAGTTGCACCGGTAAGAACGGATGATA
>CAKRZO010000008.1 GCA_934433135.1 uncultured Acetatifactor sp.
CAGGGTCCCGCATCGACAGACCGATGCCCCATATACGGTCTTTCACCGCGCACTCGGCAAGCAATGCCTTTCCCGTACCTTTCAACTGCGTTTCCAGCTCAGGATTCTGAGAGAACCCCGCCCACCTTTTTCACTACAATACGCGAATATGCATTACCGCTCCGTTCTCATACGCATTTGAAGTTACGACATACTGTGGAATCACCGTCTTCTTTATCGTTCCGTCCGACATTGCTTCCGATGCAAGAATCTCTGTGTATACTTCATTATGTAAATGACCGCAAAAAACGCCTTTCACAACATCTGCATTCTGCGTTATACATTTATACATCCGCATCGTTTCCTTACTGCTTTCGCCGGAACCGGCAAAATGCGCGTAAAAGTCATGAGCACCGTTTTCCCAAATTGTACGTAGAAACGGTACATTTGTATCTGCCGGATTACCGGTGCTCATCGGTTCGTGCTGAAAAATAAAAACCGTATACTCATTTTCTTTCGCCCGTATCATGTCTCTCTCTATTTTTTCGCACTGGTCAATCGTATAGATTCCCTGATCGTTATTCATAACAATAATCATCACCCTGTCTGCAATAATTCTGGAGCAATACTCCAGGTCGTTATTCCACACAGCCGAAAGTCTTTTCTTCTTTTCCCCGATCGGCATTCTATCCTCAACTTTTCCCTGCATACAGCACAAAACATCATGGCCGCCGAGTGCGATCAGCGCCTCCGGATATGGGTGCAGCACATACTTCTCCATGCATTCCAATGCCCCGTGAGTAAAATAATCAAGATTATCCCCGCACACAACCGTTTGGTCTGTATGTGCGCAAAAATCAAGCGCTCTGATCACATTTCCTATGGATTTTCCGCCGCGCTGCCATTCTCTGTACCGGCTTGAACTCATTACCGCTGGATTTTGTTCGGCAAAATCCCTGGCATTCAGATAATCCAAATGGAAATCCGATGTCATCCCGATATCAACAGGTCTGCCTTTTTTTATTCCATTAACAGTCACATTCCATACTGTCAGAAAACTGTCGCGTCGTTTGCAGATATATCCTCTCTTATCCCCAGGTTCTCCGATAAAGGGCTCCGCTGGTATGTTAAAAAATTCTTCTTTCTTTTTTGGATCCATTTTGTACTAATCTCCATTCCTGATCAACTATATTGCGAACCGACAAAAAGAGATTCTCGCAGATGATTTTTCATCCGCCATAAAAGCAATTTGTTTCTGAACTCATCGGTCACACATGAGTAATTCCGTCAAAGCATGTCTCACATTATCATCCGTAACATGGTAATCTATATAAGCAAGCTTTTTGCCTTCGGAAATATCCGACTTTAAGACATGATACAGCTTTTCTTTAAGAATATATTCCATTCCGGCTTCATTCAGGAAATCATCTATATTATGCAAAGTATCATTTTCCTTCAATATACCCGTTAAAAGTGTCACTGTTATCTTTTCCGCAGTTGACCCAATCTCAACTGTCATAACGTTATCGATATAACACTTTTGGAATTTCAAAGCCGCGCCATTGCTTTCGACCGTAACTTCACAATCCTCAACACCGATAAATTCAACCCTGTATTTCCTGTTCTTCGGTATTATCTGTTTTGTTTCATCCTGTGTATCAATCGTAAATACCGATGTTTTTCCCCATTCCAAATTCATTTCGGTCAACGCAAAATGGCCTTCTTGATAATTGTAACTGATGCCATCGTCCTCATACATTATAAAGCAATTGCTTTCACCGGCAAACACACGGATTTTTATTCTCTCCGGATTAGAGGTGTCATTACACGCATCAGCGGACATCGGCACAATCGCACCCGCTTTGGCAAAAACCGGCATGCTCTCAAGAGATCGATAGGCTTTAAAAATCTTACCGCCCTTATAGCGTACACCGGTAAAAAAGTCATAAAATTCTCCTTCCGGCAGATAAACATCGGCGCATCCCCTATTTGTTTTGGGATCTCCGGGACTGACAATCGGTGATACAATCAGTTCGGTTCCGAATAAATATTCCGTTCTCACCAAATAAGCAGCATCACCCCCGTATTTTGCATACATCGGACATATAAGCGGCATATTTCCCTCTGATGCCCGATAATTCATTGTATACAAATACGGAATCAACTGATGCCGCAGGCGCAAAAAATTCTTCATGACTTCTTCGCACTCTCGGCCATATCGCCACGGTTCCTTTGACATATACCGGAAGTTCGTACAGTGCAACCGCAATATAGGAGAAAATACTCCGAACTGTACCCAACGGGCCATCAGCTCATCATCCTTTTTTCCTCCCTGAAATCCGCCTATGTCGTGGCTCCACCACCCGTAGCCGATATTGGATGCGGTTGCCGTAAAATACGGTTCAAACGCCAAAGTTTCCCAGGAACTGACAGCATCACCGGAAAACCCCACCGGGTACCTGTGGCTCCCCGGTCCGGCATACCTTGATAATAACATTCCCCGTTTTCCGTCTTTACAGTTATCTATATAATGATACGCATTTAAGACAGGCAACGGATCAGGCTTTAATTCACGAAGCTGTGTATTATAATCCAGCCACCAAAAATCAACACCCTCTTTTTCAAGCGCATGGTATATAATTTCAAACTGTTTTCTTAAAAAAATGGGGTTTTCAGGTTCAAACTCAATGATTTCGCCATTGTCACTGTTTAATGACAAGCTTTCCGCCATCTTCCGATACCCCGCTTCATGAGGCGCAATTCCGCCCTGCGGATGTAAGTTAAGACAAATGTGCAAATTTCTGTCATGAAGTTTCTTTAAAAATGCAACATGATCCGGGAAAAGTTCCTCGTTCCACGTACTGCCCGTCCAACCGCCTCCATACCTCTTATCTATGTCCGTGTAGTGCCAATCCATATCAAGCACGCCTACACTGAAAGGAATTCCTTCTTTTTCAAATCTGTTAAATAAATTAAGATATTCCTCCGATGTGTATTTATGATATCGGCTCCACCAATTACCAAGTGCATATCGGGGAAGCATCGGTGTCTGTCCGCAAAGTCTGTAGAAACTTTTAAGTGCTTCTTCGTAATCGTATTTTTTCTCACTTGCCAGGCCATAACAAAATGCGTACAGATCCGTCTCATGGAAGGAATCCGGAACGATATTACCATCGCCGTCAAATATCGCGGAATTGCTGTCATCTAAAATACAGATCTCACCCTGACTGATGACCCCGTCTCCGAGTTCACGCTCTCCATCCACCCCGTCAAGCGCGACTGCAGTTCCTTTCATATTAGCAGGCAATGTCACACCATATCGAAAGTCCGGCAAATATCTGCCCGCATAAATCGACCTTCTTTCGTTATTATAATAGAGTCTCAGAGTCTCCTGTGAGAATGGACGATTTTTTTCGTAAATCACAGTAACATCATCGGTAACCAGTTTTATTTTCCCGCCATTCTCGGTAATTCTAAAAAACGGTACCTCAAAGCTTCTGTTTATTACTGCAAAAGTTGCATTATCCTTAAAAGTTCCCTTTTCATTATATTCCAATCGAATAAGCTTTGACGTTAAAACCGTTATCCTGTATTTTTCCCCACATACAACAGCTTGCGCAGTTGCAATCGGTGATACCTGCTTCGACATATTAACCTCCATTCCGAATCATTCCATCGCGAGGTGACGAAGAGAAATCACAAATCGCTCTCCGAAATCGGCACGTCCGTATGCAGTGGCAACCAATACAACGTCTCCGGAATGATCCGCTTTCATCCGGCAATCCACCTGCGTATCTTCAAATCTGTCGGCATCCTTATTTATCGGAAAGAGAACTTCTTCCTCTGCGAAAACAGCCTTTATAAAAACATCGCCCTTTTTCTTGCTTTCTCCCTGCGGAGCAAGCCATTTTGCCTCTGCAACATTTCCGATTTCAGCATGAATAGAAATGATTTCTCCCGGAGCAGCAAAAACCGTCTGTCCGTTACTTACTTCAAACTCACCGCAGGATGTTTTAGCTTTTACGGCATTAAATTCCGCATTGAGATATTTCAACGGACCTCTTCCCTTATAGGCAACATTCGCGCAGGCTTCCAGCGGTGTATCCGCTGAAGTGGTTCCGGTGCCGTTTGTAACGAATTCGATCCCTTTCTTCTCTTTATAGGTTTTTCTTGCGACAATCAGTCCCGGGCCGTCAACACGGCTTATGTCCACTGTTTTTCCTGCTCCCTCAAGTAAGTCGATATTCATTTTGCTGTACCGGCCTTTGCCAAACAGGATAGCAGGCCAGCCGATCGCGGATTGATCGATATCCACACACAACGTAATCTTTTCTTTGTATTGAGGATTCCCATACAAACCGGCTTCGTAATCTTTTTCGTATGCAACGGCACAAGGGCGCATCACTCCGTTCGGAGCAATATACCCGGCATCGCTGGATTCCGTGCTTCTGAAGCCGCCGGCATAAAACCAGGGAAGGGAACCCTTGGTTCCGGTGTATTTCATAACTCTGTCAAATTGTTCGTGATAGCGGCGCTGCTCTTCCAATTTAAAATCAAACGGCGACATATTTTCTTTGTCCCATTTTATTTTGGTGCCGAAAGCATATCCGCTGGCACCGACAAGACTCATACCGAACTCCACCCAGGCAACCGGCTTGCCGTTTGAAATGAATTCTGCCGCTTCTGTCTGTGCGATTGATGCAGCAAAGCCAACATCACTTAACTCAATGGAATATCCTTCCAGTCCAATGACATCAAGATGTTTTTGCGCATGGGCTATGATACCGTTTGGAATATCGTCATAGATACAGTTGGCTCTGGTGATGATCAAATGATTGGAATCCCGCTTTTTTATTTCCCGTACGCATCTGTTCCAGGTGCGGCTTGCATAATCTTCAATAAAATAACGAAAAAGTGTAAGTTGTACTCGTTCGTTTTCATCAACTTCTTTAAAATACCCGGAGCAATCCGGACATACCAGATTACCGGCCTCATCCCGGTCAAACAATACGCCGGCATATTCCTGTGCCTCGTCTATACTGCCATACTGCTCTTCAAGCCATTTCTTCCAGTCCGGTAGAAATTTATCTTTTGTATTCGCATCATAAAAATGAGACCCGACCTCCCAGGCGATATCAAGGGCAAACACCGTAGAATCACCTTCTATTTCAAACATGTTCATAAACTTTTCATATGCAGGTTTTTGAAAATACAGCGGATTGGTTATATTGGCAAAACTGAGGGATACTTTTATATCATATTTTCTGCATCTGTGTAAAAAATCTTTAAGCGGCTGGACGATTCTGCAAAAATCATTATTTTCGATTCGTATGGCAACACTGTTGATCTGCTGCCTTTTCAAAAAAGCAAGATCCTTGTCAACCTCTGATGGTACGTACATAGATTTGTCAAATGCACCAAGCCAATAATCCGTCAATTCAAGACTGACATGATAAAGCGGCCAATAGTTTATCCCATGCATATACCATTTTGTGTCTTTCAGATAAAAATCACCGTCGTTTACCCGAATAAATTCCTCTTTTTCATCCACCTGTTTTTCACATACAAATAACTCTGACCGGATACTCTCTGTCACAATACCATTATAATTTAATTCGGTATAAATTGTATAATCACCGATATCGTCTATTTCGCATGCTTCGCAGGCGCTTGTATAATTCTGAGGGTTTAAAAGGATAGAAAATTGCTTTTCACAGATAAAATCCTTATCCTTATAAATCCTGACAGAAATATCGGCTTCCGAATAATCCAATTTCGTGGATAAAACTTTCACTCCCAGCTGAAACTTCTCGTACGGTTTGCATACATATTTATCTGCTCCCGCTTCAAATAGAAATACACCGTTATCCAGTTTGTTTACCATATCGCAGAGGAGCTTTATGCCTCCGTCCGTTTTGATAAGGTCACTGTATGCTATTCCGATTGCGGCAACAGCACTTCCTCTTGTTGTTGCCGTAACCGTTCCGGGACGCGATCCCCACGTGGGTGTCAGATGCCCTGATGTATCGGAAAGGACGATGTATGCAGCTGCACCACGCATTCCGCCGTCACGCTGCCCCTCCTTCTGTACCCCGACACACGGAATCAGGCGCACCTTTCGATCCATATCAAATCCTTCCCCCACCGGCCGCATCACGGGACAGATTACATCAACAGGACTATCGGTCTTCAGTTCTCCGGAAATATATTTCTTATCCAAAACAACAAAATGATCACAATCTTTTTCCAGAAAAATTTTATATTGCGGTGTTATCCCCTCTATTACGGAATACTTTTCCGATACATCTCTTTTGCCGAAGAGAGGGCCGCCCATAAACAGTACTTTTCCCGTGCAGGTTCTGTATCGATCCAATGCTTCGGCATTTTGCGGTGAGAAACTTTGTGCATCGGGGATAATCAGTATGCTGCCTATCCGGTCTGCCGTTTTATCACGCAAGTCTTTCTCCGATACCGGATATACATAATATCCGTTTTCCCGAAGACTGCTGATCATCTGCGTATAATCACCACCCTGATTTAAAATGGCAATCGTTTTGTCAAAATATACGAGCCGTGCAGCTATTGCTGAATTTTCGATATCTATCATAAAAAATAACCTCTGTTCAATAAGATTCTTATATATAATTTTCGTTCCTCAGATGCCTTTGTATCATAGGAATCCTCACTGATAAGAAAAGCAGGTTCCGGAGAGCCTGCCTTTCAAGGTGCGGTAAGTGATGACATTATTTATTCAAATAAGCGTCCACCTGTCTTTGCGCTTCTTCCACGATCTTTTGGTGGCCTGCCGTTCTCATCGCTTCGCAAAATTCTTCATATTTTTCGTCAAACTCGCTGCCGGTTACGGTCAGATAGAAATTATCATATTTCTTTCTGGCAGTAGACAAATTTGTAATTTCGGTTTTGACATTTTCCGGATCCCACAGAAATCCCATAATCGGAGATTTTGATGCGGAAGCATTGTACTTAATGGTTTCCGTCCATACATCTTCGTCCTGCCCTTCGGTAGGATATGCTATAAACTGGTCACCGAAGGTCCACGCCTGAAGTCCATAAGGATTATCCTTATTCGTTACAACATGACCGTCTTTCAGTTCATAGTTGACACCCTCAATACCGAAAACAAGAAGGTTATACAATTCTTTATTTGTAGCGACCTCTGCCATCACCTTCACGGCAAGTTCCGGATTCTTACTGTTTCTGCTTACCGCATTCATCGTTGATATTCCGGAATTATACCTCATATACGGCTCCTCCACCGGAACAACTACAACATCCCTGCCATACAGATTCTTCAGTTCCGCTTCCACGCCCGGCTTATACTGTGCGAAGTAAACTCCGTACATGCCGGCTTTCAGATCCGTACTGTCGTCCATAACGCTGGCTATATCCTGACGGATGTATCCCTTTTCATAGTATTCCGCCATTTTTTTAACGGCATATTTCCACTCATCCGTCTCATAAACAGGATATACCTTCAGGTCTTTATCGGTCTTTCGTATGCAGACCTCCGTGCTTGATCCGACAATTTCAAGATCACGGTATGTAAAGATATTTTCCCGTACATCATATGTCCTGACGGTATACAGTTCCGGGTGAGCTTCATGGAACTTTTCAAAGAACGGTTCCAAATCCTCAATTGTTTTTACCGTACTGGTGTCAAAACCCAACTCATCGATGTACTTTTTCTCAATGACTGCTGCTCTTTGCAGCGGGAATACCTGCCTTACCGGAACGGCATATGTTTTCCCGTCTATCATACCGACTCTCATGATCTCCTCATCGATAAGATTTTTAAATTCCGGCACTTTATCCAGGTATTCGTCAATCGCCATATAAGCACCCTTGGTCACATTTGTGGCAAAATTATTCAGCCAGCTTGATGTGAAGCAGATGTCATATTCCTCATTAGACGCAATTACCATGTTCATCTTCTCAGCAAATGAACCGCTGTCCACAAGTTTCAAATCAAGTTTCGCACCAACCTTCGGAACCAGTATTTCATTTGCTTTTTCCAGTACTGCAGGCAGATCTTTCTGGCTGTTACAAGGCAAATACCACGTAATAGTCGGCACATCGCCTTCGGCTTTTTCTTTTCCGCAGCCGCAGCAAAGCGCCATCATCATGACTGCTAAAAGAAACACACTTACAACTTTTTTTACATTACTTTTCATTCTTGCTCCCTCCGCAACATTTTTTATATTAAGTAAATTACACCTCACGATGTAAAATCCTTTTCCGAAATCTATCATACCGTGCGCCCTTTCAGAGATGTCTCCTGTCTCTTGCGCACTCACCCTTTCACCGACCCGACTGTCAATCCTTTGGTAAAGTATTTTTGGAAAAAAGGGAATATGACAAGCATAGGGCCGGCAACAATAATCGCCATTGCCATGCGTGCACTTTCCGTCGGTATTTCGGCTGAACTGGAAGCCATTTGTGAGATATCCATGTTCTGGTTGATCAAATTCATATTTTTAATGATTCTTTGAAGCAGATATTGAAGGGTAATTAACTTTTCATTATCAATATAGAGCATTGCCGCCATCCACTCATTCCACTTCATCAGACAAATCATAAGCGTGACTGACGCAATAGCCGGTTTTGAAAGCGGTATGGCAAATCGAAACAGCAAGTCAAATTCATTTGCTCCGTCTGTCTTGGCTGCCTCAAACATCTCATTGGGAAGCTGCGTGAAGAAAGTTCTGAGCACAAACATATGCCATACGCTGATTGCCGTAGGCAATATATACACCCAGACTGTATCCTTTAAGTGCAGATACTGCGTAATTAAAATATATTCCGGCACCAGTCCGCCACTGAAAAGCATTGTGAAATACACATAAAAGTTAAAAAACTTTCTGCCCGAAAAATATTTCTTCGACAGCGGATAGGCAAGCAGACACATCAGAAACACACTCAAAAGCGTACCTGCAAACGTCACAAAAATCGTAACAAGATATGAATTCACCAACGTATCATTTGACGAAAGCACAAACTTATATGCTGAAAAAGTCAAATGTCTCGGAATAATACTATATCCATATTTCGCAATATCTTCATTCGTTGATAACGATGTTGATAAAACAGTTAAAAACGGCACCATCATTACCACGCACAGGAGTACCATAATGATATGAACCCATATGCGTTCCCTGTTTTTGTTTTTCATATCTCTCCCCCTAGTACAGTGCTCTGTCACTGTCTATTTTTCTTACAATGGCATTGGTGGTAACCACCGTTATCAATCCTACAACAGACTGGACAAATCCGGCTGCAGCTGACGTGGAAATATCGCCCATGGTTCTCATAATCCGGAAGACATAAGTATCCATGACATCTGTCGTGGGGTACAGTGCTCCCGAGTCACGGGTTAATTGATAGAAAAGTCCGAAATCCGCGCGGAATATGTTTCCCACCGCCAAAATATTAAGTATAACAACCATGGATAATATCGACGGAAGTGTTATATATCTTGTTTTTTGCCACGAGGAAGCGCCGTCAATTTCTGCCGCTTCATAAAGAGTTTCATCAATCCCGAGAAGAGCGGAGTAATAAATGATAGAATTCATTCCCACATGTTTCCAGACATTTGCAATGGTAAGAATGGCCGGCCAATACTTCGGTTCGGAATACCACGATATTCTGTCTTTACCGAGCTTAAGAAGCAGGCTGTTTGCCAGACCGGACTCGGGATTCAGGAGCGCATATGCCACATATCCGACAATAACCCAGGAAAGGAAATGCGGTAAGATCAAAACAGTCTGATAAGTTTTGATATATCCTGCCCGGATAACATTGCTCATTAATATGGCAACTGTCACTGCCGCAATCGTGCCGAACACCATAAAACCGAAATTAAGCAACAAGGTATTCCGCGTCACGGTTCCGAAATCATTGGATTTTATAAAATACATAAAATTCTTTAATCCGCACCACTTGCTTCCGATAATTCCCAAATCGTATCGGTAATCCTTAAACGCAAGAACAAGACCGCCCATAGGGAGATATTTAAAAATAAAAATAAACAACGCAGGCACGGTAATCATTATGTATAAATAAATGTTATCCCTTCTGTACAGCCCGCCTTTTCGTTTCCGCTGTATTTCACTTTTCATAATAACCCTCATTTCCGCAGACGTTTTCGCATCGGCAGATTGTTTTCTTCACTTCGCAGTTATTATATCATCGAACAGCAGGATTTTTCTTTATGTTTTTTTTACCGCATCCTTCCGTTACTATATCCTTTTTTGACAAAACAAATTCACTCATTTTCAGCCGGTATTTCGATTCTGACTGTCGTTTTTTCGTTAGGAACCGACTGTATCGTCAGAGTGTATGCATCACCGTACAAAAGCGTATATCTTGAATTGATATTGGACATACCCAGATTTTTCGTTCGGAATTCGTCCGGGTTATCCAGCCTGCCCCTGATCTCTGCAAGCCGCCCCGGCGTAATACCGCTTCCGTTGTCAGATACCTCTATCACAATTTTATCCTGTATGTGTTTAACCATAATATCTATCGTCATGCTCTTACGCATACCGTGCTGGACTGCATTTTCTATTAACGGCTGAATGGTAATAGGCAGGCACATGCATTTCAAAGCGCTGTCATCTATGCTGGAATTTACGATCAAACGCTCATTGTATTTCATTTTCTGAAGTTCTACAAACAAAAGAGAATACTCCCACTCTTTGGCAATACTTACCTTAATATCAGCCATATCAAGCGATAGACGAATTAGCTGTGAAAGCATTGATATCATATCGGTAATACGACTGTCTCCTCCTTCTTTTGCAAAAAGCATAATATTAATCTGGTGTAACGTATTAAATATAAAATGCGGGTTTATCTGCATTCTCAGTGCGGCATTCCGGTAATACTTTAATTTGATTACCTGTTTCGCAAGCTCATCCTCAATCTCATTCTTTTTTTGATGCACCGCTATAATATTATTCAGTAAATAATCCACTTCATTGATTTTCTGCTGACTGTCGGTTTCAAAAATATCGGAACCCGCCACTTTTGCCGTTGTGTCATTAAACACCTTTACCACATTAAATATACGTTTATACATACTTACGGCAACAATAACAGCAAGGAGAATAGACATACACAGTAAAAAAAATGTGGTCACCAGAATGGCAGCCTTTACCGCCCTGAGATTTTTTGTGTATTCCCTGACATTAAACTTTAATTCGAGCGTATAAAGATCATTGGAAGAGCTTGTACTTACATCAACTATCGTTCCGTTTTTTGACAGATAGATATCACTGTCCTCTATGACTTTCTTTTTCCCTGCTGTTTCCTCAGTCTGTTTTGTTCCGATTGTTTCGTACTTATTGCTGTACAGGATCAGTCCCTCATTATCTGCTATAAAAAAGTCTTTTTGATTGCCTATAGCCGGCACCAAAACCTGGCTTTCATAATTAACCATATTAATATAGAACACTACACCGCCGCTCATTCTGTTATAATTTGCCCAGACTTCGCGAAAAATGATTATGTAGTGTTCTTCTCTGTTTACGAATTTTTCAGTATAACTGGTCACAAAATTTTTGTGCCCCTCCTTATAGGCAGAGTACCAGGGACTGCCTTCAATTTTCTCTTCGCCGCCGCTTACCATGGTCGAATATAGGTAACTGTGCTCTATGTCAAAATATTCTACAGCGCTTATGCATGGATCCAGAATTATATAGTTTTTCAAATTTCTCGCTATGTTGTTTTGCACAGTACCGCTGTTTAAAGCGCTGCTTATTTCTTCATTCGAAACGATGGAATTATAAATTCCCATTATCTCTGTATTAATTTTATCAAATGATGTTTTAAATTCATACATATTCTGTGTTGCCACGGTATTGATATTGCCCTGTGTCATATTTTGCATGGCAAAATACGAAATACACGAAAAAGGAATATAAACCGCTAAATTGCAAATGAGCATCAGAGTAAAATAGTGCGAAAAGAAACTGCTTTTTCTGAGTATTTTAAGAAATGACGGCGCCCCGACTTTATTTTTCTTCATTGCCGTCCCTCCTTCTGTATTCAGTAGGTGTCATTCCAACATACTTTCTGAAAATTTTCAGGAAATGCGGCATACTGATATAATTAAGTTTTTGTGAGATAACTACTATTTTTTCATCCGAATAGCGAAGCATTTTTTTTGCTTCCTCCATTTTTCTTTCGGTTACGAAGTCGATAAAACGCTTTCCCGTTTTCTTCTTAAAAAAACGGCTGAAATACGCACTGTTAAAGGAAAATTGATCGGCAACGTTTTCAAGGTTTATATTGTCATACAGGTTTTCCTCTATATACAGGAGAATCTTATCCATATCCCCTGAAAAATTTTCCTGCTTTTCAATCAGTTTTGCAATCTGTTTCCGGCAATATCCCAGCAGACTGCTCTGTACCTCAAAACAGTTTTTACAACCGGCAAAGTAAGGCAACGCTATGCTGTCATCCAGCAAGCCCTCCCTTACTTTTTTACCGGAAATATTTAAAATCATCTTAGAATAGGATAAAGCACTGGCGATATCTTCCGTATTTGAAAACAAATATTTCATCCATCTGATAAGATTCAACTCATCGCATCTGACAATGCAGTCTACAACCTTACTGCATATATTCTCCGCATTAACAAGACTATGTCTGTCATTGACATAGGTACTTGAAAAATCGTCAATTTTCACAGGATATGTATGGTTAATCTCAACATGAATTTCCAATGATTCAAGCATGGTACTTTTTAAATACTCTGCTGCCTGCTTCACCTTCCCGTCAAATTCATCGGCAGTAACAGAATCGTCCAATATTACCATTTCACAGTTGCCTTCTTTTCTGTTAAACAAAATACTTGTTGCATTCCGCATCCTCAGAAAATTATTCATAATATAGGACAGTCTGTCGGCATGGTGAAACTCATACTGGGCATAGTCATCATATTGATCGATCTCTATAAATACAAGGGAAAACAATAATGTCTCATAATTATATTTTTCTCTTCCGCATAACGTAACTTTCTGTTTGACCGTTTCTGTCAGGCTTATTTTTCCGCGCCCTAATTCATTAAACATTTTTTCTCTGACAATGTCATAATACTCCATCTCACTTTTTTCACTTTTTATCACGTCATACAGTCTTGAAAAAACATCCGTAATTTCCTTATATTTGCACGGTTTCAGCAAATAATCAAACACCTTGTTTGTAACGGCATTTCTCATATAATCATAATTGCTATACCCGCTCAAAAGGACAACCTTTATGTCACGATGCCGCTCTTTGAGTTGTTCCACCATTTCCATACCGTCTACACCGTTCATTTTAATATCGGAAAGGACGGCATCTACATCGTTATGGTCAATGAATTCCAACGCTGTTTCTCCATCATAAAACGCACCCACAACATGGAACCCGATTTTTTCCCAGTCAAACTGTTTTTCAAGGTAGTCCAATACTATATTTTCATCATCGACAATAACCAGATTGTACCGTTTTTCCATTGACAATACTCCTCATTCGAAAGTTTCCTGATTGCCAGACAATTGTAACAGTTCAGACGCTTCATTCGCAATATTTTTCCGCTGCTTCGCAGTTATTCTCATTAACCGCCCTGACAGAAGCTGCGACAGCATCCGCACAAACCTCTTTCCCCTTTGCACTTAAATGCAGGAAATCTTCACATATATACTCATAAAGATGCGGATAAACCACGTGAAACAAGTCATCCACGGCATCTACACAATTTCCATAGTGATCCAAAAACAACTTGTTATACTTTTTTACATCCTCGTTTAAAATGGTATCCGGGCTGTTGTCACATAAGCCGTGCAAAGTCGGTGTTGTGGTGGCAAATATGATCTTAGCCCCCGTTTTCTTAAACTCCTTCAACAGGCGGCCCATATCTTCCACATATCGTTGCGGAGAAGTAAAATTCTCTTCCTTTGTGATACAGCGGTTTATATCCCATAAACCATTGTTCCAGTGAATAATATCCGGGGAGTTCCAACCCGGTGTCCACCACCGCAGGCTGTTTAATGTGTATGTGGAAAACCGGCCGTTTTCATCCGGCTTATACACTTCATACGCATCACCGAGTTTCTCGATTACCAAATCCTGATATCCAAGTCTGATGGAATCTCCTATCAACCATACAACTTTTTTCATTTTTATACCTTCCTTTCAACCTGTTTTCTTAATGCACCGCAGCTGCTTCATTGTCATACTTCATCATGGATGCCATCCCGCATATATACCCAAATTCATATGCCCGGGAAGTATGCCCCCATCTCGTATCATTTGTCAAATACGGCACGTGATCGTCCAAAACGAGGCCTTCATAACCATACCCGGAAAGTTCTCTCATAATTCTGCACGGATTATATCTGCCCTCTCCGAGAAAACATTCACTGAAATTATTCACAGTTCCCTGAACGTCACGAAAATGCACCATATGAATCCTTTTTTTCGGAGCAAATTCCCGGATCATATCAAGTACGCATTCCTCACCCCCGAGTTGTGAAAACGTACCCATACATAAGTTTATTCCCCAGGCCGGATTATCCGCAATTTTTTCAGCCTTCAAAAAATCCTCTTTTGAAATGAAGATTCGTTCTACCCCGGCAACAACAGGCAACGGCGGATTATCCTTCTTTTCCATATTTATCATATGATACTTGCTTACGGCATACGCATTAGGCGCCTTATCCTCATCTGCCTGATTATAAGCCGATACAGTAGCGCCGCAGCGATATGGCTTCGAAATGGTTGTACGCCAGGCCCAAGTCGGGCAAAAATGATGTCCCAATACCGGAATTCCGACCTTTCTCATATTATGCAGCGTTTTTATATAATTCTCTATCTGCTCATCACGTCCCGGTAAGCCCATTATAATCTTCATTTTTCATTTTCCTCTTCTATTTCCCTTTTTCTATATACATTCAGTATTTCAGGATACAACTGGGCAGTCATACCACCATCCACAGTCAATTCCGCCCCGGTTATGTTCTTTGACTCATTCGTTCCCAGGAAATATGCAGCATTTGCAATATCCTCAAAATCTGATATATCGCCTATCGGCGTCATAGTGCCGTTCGTTATTTGCTTTTTCCCCATTTCAATCCAACGGGAAGTCTTAATGGTTCCGGGCAATATTACATTACTTCTGATTCCATACTGTCCCAAATCCACCGCCAACGCTTTAGACATCGAATTGATTCCCCCCTTTGAAGTCACATACGGGACGCGGTTGCTGTTCGGACGATTTGCTGTATTGGAGCTCACAAATACGATGGATCCTCTGTGATGTTCTTTCATTCTGAACGCCGCGCACTGAATCATTCTGAAATTCCCTACTACATTTGCCTGAAGAATCCAATCCATTTGAGCAGCCGCATTTATCAAACAACTCTTCCAATTTACCCTGTTGAAGCCGATAAAAAGCGCCCGAAAAATTCTCTCCGGCAGTCCCCACATAATAGCAGCCATCAGGGCCGACCTTTCCGTCATTCAATCTGTCCCCTTTGACTCTTACCGGATCATGGGCGGGCTTAAGTTTTCCGGAATGATCCGCCATATATATTCCATCTTCCAGCGATATCAAAAGATTGCCATCATCGCATAGTGCCAGACACCCTATCAGTTGATCAACCTCATATCTCTCATACTTACCGCTCTTATAATCCATGCAATAGTATGCCTGTCCCCTGATATCTACAAAATACAATTTGTTTTCTTTATCATCCCAAACCGGGCTTTCACCCACTGATAAATGATCTTCGAAAATAATTTCCTGTTTCATTTATGGTTTACCTCGCTAACGTGAATTAAAAATATTCGAACACTTTTCAAGGGCAATATAACATATCAGCAATCTCGTTTCAATATATAAATACAACCATTTTATGTAAAAAATCACACTCTTGGCGCACATAGTATTTGACTGTTTTATCGGATAGTGTTATACTGCCCTTAGAAAAAACATGGGAATTTATTGCTTTATTATGCACATGTCCGGTCGATTGTTTAAGATGATATTATAAATGAATGTGAGAGGAGTCCTCTGAATTATGATTATACAAAATGTACGAAATCTCAACATTACATTAGTAAGAAGTTATTTGAAGGTCCGCGTTGACCCTGTATATCACTGTGATTTTCGATATACGGACGGAATCATATATTATAAAAGAGGATGCCAGTCTTTTGAATTTACAGATAATCAGAAATTCGTCGGGAAAGAGGGAGATATTGTATATCTTCCATATGGAGGAAAATATGTCAATCATATCGTTATGCCGGAAACAGAGTATTACCAGATAGATTTACATATAAAATCGGGTGATAAAATTGTTCCTCTGTTTAACCGGCCTTTCGTGATACAAAATGTTGATACAAGCAAATATGACCTGCTGTTTTTTCAAATTCATCATCAAAATGTCGCTCTCGGAACGGATCAGGAATTTTCAATGTTTGCAAACCTATGTGATTTAATCAATTATATGCGGACGCAAAGCTGTTCCGCCAACAGCTTGCTTTTATCAAAAATAGGAAACAGCGTGGATTATATCAATAAATACTATATGCGGAACACTCCGATAGCAGAAATTGCGGGAATGTCTTCCACCTGTGTAACCAATTTAGAGCGCATTTTCAAACAATGTTTTCATGTTACACCAAGCAAATATCGGAACATTATGAGAATCAATAAAGCAAAGCAACTTCTCCTGTCCGGACTGACGATTGAAGAAACGGCTGCACAAGTGGGTTTTTTTGATGCTTTTCACTTTTCAAAAACGTTTAAAAGCATTGTCGGTATTACTCCTAAAGAGTACGTCATTCATGAGTTAGTCTAGTCACCCCTTATAAAATAAGAGGTGACTCAAAAAAGCACCGGTGCACACCTCAATGCGAAATGAGGTAGCCGATGCTTTTTGCTGTAAGCTGCAATACTTATAAAATCGAACCGATCTCTTTTTTAACCAGTTCAAGAGACTTTACCGCTTCTGTTAAGGATACCATGCTCTCCTTTTCTCCGGACAGAATTCTTTCCGCAAAATACCGGATTTCTTTCCGATACGGAGCGATATCAGAGATGTTAATGCCCAGATCCAGTTCTTCCTTTTCTTCGATCTGCGGTTCAAAGGCTTCCCCTTCGTCCGGATAGACGGTCAATTTGCCGGAGGCATCCAGGAGTACGGCTGCTTTTTCAAAGCGGACACGAAAAGTCTCCGCAAAAGGAAACGTTACCGGATAATCCCAGGAAGCTTCCGCATTCTCTACGGTTTCCTCCATCATCAGCCAGCATCTGGCATGTACCGCACCAATGCCGCCGCAGCCGATTAAGCCTACTTTCAACATTCTTCCACCTCCCGTCGTTATCTTCCGGCTTTCCCGCAGGAACCGAAGAGTTCCATCTTCTCCGTTACCGATTGTTTCACACTGTTTCGTACGGATGGAAGAAGCTCGATAATTCCTTTATTCCGGTCCGTAAAATCCCGGAATACCGCATCCACGGCCGCCACATTCAGATCCGTAAAAATATTGACTTTGGAAATTCCCGCCGCAATGGCTTTTTTAAAGTCTTCATCCGCCAGACCGGAACCGCCGTGCAGCACCAGGGGAGTATCGATGGCGGATGCAATCTGACGGATTCTTGCAAAATCCAGCTTCGGCGGCAGTTTGTAAGCGCCATGCGCCGTTCCTACGGCAATCGCCAGGGCATCCACTCCCGTTTTTTCCACAAAGTCCCTTGCTTCTTCGGGCTTGGTATAGAATTGCGCGGCATAATCCACCTGTTCTGCAGTTGCTGCGCCTTCCGCCTGACCTACATGTCCCAGTTCTCCTTCTATGGAAGCGCCGTAGGAGTGTGCAATATCCGCCATTTCTTTTACTTTCCGACAGTTCTCCTCATAGGAGTCCGTGGAGCAGTCATACATAATGGAAGAAAATCCCAATTCCAGAGCTTTCAGACAGGTTTCCTTCTTAAGACCGTGATCCAGATGAACCACTACGGGAACCTTGGCTCTCTTTGCCATTGGTATTAATATCATTGCCAGATCTTCCAATCCGTTATAAGGAAGCAGCACTTCTGCCGTTCCGAAGATGACCGGCGAATTCGTCTCTTCCGCTGCCGCGATGATTCCCTGCGCCATCTCCAGGGACACCGCATTAAAAAGTCCTACTGCATAATGCCCGTTGCGGGCACTTTTCAGTACATCATTCATTGTTACAAGCATAATAACTTCCTCTTACATTTTATATTGTTTTTCGTTGAAACGCTTTGGTCACTTCCCGTATTTCCTGCGCAGTCTTCATTCCGTCAATGGAATTTTCGCAAAACAGATTGCAGGCTGCCGCTGCGGAAGCAAAAGTAAGGATTTCCCGGTCCGACAGGCCATGATAAATACCATATAAGCTGCCTGCGCAGAAAGAATCTCCCGCTCCCACACTTCCCTTTATGAGCGCCGGGGCAATTTCCAGGGACGGAACCATGGTGAACGTCTTATTCTTTACCTGATAACAGAATGCGGCATCCTTGGCATGAACGATGATTTTTTCCCGCACACCGCAGTCCGCCATGCGTCTCGTGGTTTCCCGGATATTTTCCGTATGAAGTTTTCCATCCTCTGTATAAGCATTCCGATTCCAAATTCTGGTACTCTCTACTTCATTCATAATGGCATAGTCACAGTACCTTAAAGCCGGTATGATTTTCCTGCCGTAATCCGCGCAGCTGTCGCTTACCACGTCAATGGACGTCTTCAGACCTTTTTCCTGAACAGACTTTAAGAAACGCGCCATAACGGTTCCATATTCTTCGTCCGGCTTATCAAATTCATCCAAAAGCAGCAGATAGCCAATGTGAAAAATTCCGTCTTCCAGTTTATCCAAAGGAATCATGGACGGGCAAAATTCTTTATTTGCCCCTCTTGCATGAAAAAAAGTCCTCTCTCCGCTTGGCAGATTCATGACATCACTGAAGCTGGTGGGCTCTTTCTCCGATTTTTTCACATAACCGATATCGATTCCGTATTCCGCCATTTTTTCCAGTACATATCTGCCGTATTCATCGTTGCCGACCAGCCCCATAGCCGAGATCGGAATCGTCTTATCGATTTTGGCAAGATTGATTGCGGTGTTGGGAACACATCCCCCCACCGCATAGGAAATGCCTGTGATATTTGCAAGCATTCCCTTTTCCGGATAGGCATCAATTGTTTTAATCACATCGGCAAGAATATTTCCTGCGATATAAATTCGTTTTGACATACCTGACATCCTCTTTTTGTCTGTATAGATTGTTCTGACCTGATAACTATTTTCCTTCGATCCTTAACAGTATCTCACAGGCAGATTATTCCATCCGGTTATCTGCAGGCCAATCTGTTTAATTACACTCTGCTTCCAACGGTCCTGCCAGTTCTTTTAAGAAGAATAATTTTCCGGGCAGCGTAGGAATATAAGAAGAGGTAATCCAAGGGGTTTTGCCGTATCTTAAGGTCATCCACAGGCTCATTCCCTGCCACTGCATTCCTCTTCCCAGGGTGCCGTCCGCTCCGCCGATAGCATAATCCGCCTGTAAAAACAGACCGGGGCCTATGGTATTGGCTCTGCAAGGAACCAGCGTGGTGCGGGACTTAAAGCTGGTCAGCGCATTCTGTTCCACCGTCAGGGGATGAATCTTTGCTGCAATACGGTAAGGCTGCTTCTCCCATTCTTTGGCCGTTGCATAGTCAGCCGCAAAAGTCGGCTCCCAGAACGCAATATGGCACATTCTGCCGATTCCGTATACCAGAATCAGCTTCGCACCTTCTGCTTTCAATGCGGCAATCTTGTACTCATATGTAGGCAGATTCTTACTGGTGGCAAAGTTACGCTGCTCCTTGGGAACGGTCAGTTCTCCCAGCGGATCAAACAGCGCATGCTCCATAGCATACTGGAAAGAACCCGGATTGTCGGAAGGCAGGTTATTTCCTTCGCTGTCCGCCCACTCATCCATATTAAAGGTGTAAACATGTTCACAGGAGATCTTCCATTCTTTTAAGAAGTAAACCACCCACTTATACATTCCCATAGGTCCTACGGGCAGAATAAAAGCGATTTTCTCTCCTCTTTCCTTCGCAAGGCGAATCTGCATGGCTATTTCATGTCCCATATAGGTTTCAAATTCTCCCAGGCTGTCGCATTTTATAGGGGTAAATCCTTCGTTCCAGAAATCCTGCCTGTCACAAACCGTCTCCGGGCTGTCGATACAGCTGTCAATTTTTGCAAAATCCCATCCTGCCGGATAAAATCCCTCCAGCATAGATCCTTTTACGGTTGATTGAAAATCCATTTTTGTTTCTCCTTCCTATGATTCCGTTTTATGGCAGCATACGCTTTGTGGTTCCTTTTAAATAGACCTGACACTGGCGGAAACCTTCCGCATAATCCGCGCCGCACTGAAATCCTCTGTATCTGCAGCAGGTCTTTACCATATCCGGGAAGTTAATGTGATCATGGTCTCTCATCCATACGATCTGAGACTCATGGCATTTAAGCATTTCCAGTTTTTTCTCTATGTACGGTGTTACGTCCACATATTCCGTGGGATTGAAGTTCACACCTGCTAACGTATCCATGTAATAAATGGGTACCAGCCGTGCGCTTCCCTCGACTTTGGTATGATAGTTAGGAAGCGTTGCGGTAAAGGAAGCATCAAATACCAGCTTCGATACCGCTACATGATCCGGCATGTAATCACTGGGATCATGGGTAATGATGAAATCCGGGTTGACCTGCTTGATGACATCCACGACCTTATCTCTGGCTTCCTTGTTATTATCATAAATCTCCAGATCATGAAAGCCGCCGTACATCACTTCAAAGCCGCCGATGCTTCCGCTCTTTTGTGCTTCCCCGGCACGCATGGGAATCAGTTCCTCGGGCGGTATGATTTCATGTCCCAGGTTGCCGCTTGACAGATGGCAGACAACCACCCGGTCTCCCCGCTCCTTACATTTCAATAATGTTCCTGCACAGGCAATCTCCATATCGTCCGGATGGCAGGATATCACTAATACTGTATACATTTTTTACACTAATCCTCATTTCCGAGCGATTCCATCGCGAGGTGGCGAAGAGAAATTCGCGCAGGCGATTTCTCTTCTGCCATAAAAGCAATTTGTTTTCGCTCAGAAACAAATTGCCATGTGAAAAATCAGCGTTTCAACGTGATTTTTCACATTACCTCCCCGCATTTTTCTGTTTTATTTCATTCTACTGACAGACCTGTCTTCTGTTTTCTGTTTTCCTGTTTTGCTCAGTTCTGCCGGTAGACCTGTTCTATGATTTGTGTCAGGTAAGCTCTTGCATGCAGAATGTCCTTTAACTGCTGATCGCCTGAGATCTCCCGTTCAATGGTAACATAAGAATCGTATCCCAGTTCATGCAACTTCACAAAGAGCGCATGGAAGTCCACTTTTCCTTCCCCCAACGGCGTCTCCTCTCCCAGATCGTGACCATTTGTGGGATATCTGCCGTCTTTGGCGTGAAGGTTACGCACATATTTCCCGAATACATCCAGCGCATCCACGGGATTTGCTTTGCCGTACAGAATCAGATTGGCAGTATCCAGGTTCACTCCCAGATTGTCGCATCCTACCCGTTCAAAGCAGCGCAGCATGGTGACCGGTGTCTCCTGACCGGTTTCAAACAAAAGAAACTGCCCGTTTTTCTTAAGATGCTGTGCCACGGTACGGACAGCCACGCAGAATCCGGCAAAATTCGGATCGTTGGGATTCTCCGGGATGAAGCCCATGTGGGTAACCACATCCGTAACACCGAGTTTTAAAGCAAAGTCTGCTCCGTCACAAAGATTCTGAACCCGCATCTGTCGGTATTCCGGCGGAACCAGCCCCAATGTGATCTGGCCATCGTAAAAATCCCAGACCTTTGGTCCGCCCCATCCGCACCAGAACGCGGAAATGGTAATGTGATACTTTTCCAAAAGAGAGCGGATCATTCCGGCATTTTCCTCTGTCCAGGTTTCCGGATGCCAGGAAAGGAACTGGCAGGAATCAAAGTTATTTTCCATAAGATCTGCAAATTTCTTTTCCAGATTTTCGATTGTATCAAAAACAACACATACTCCGATTTTCATACAAATCTCCTTATCAACTGTTTTTTATGTTTTCTATTTTTTTCTTTACTTTCAGCGCATCCTCGGCCTCCAGATACCCGGCCTCGATTGTCCACTCCAGCTTTTCCTTTGCCGGAAGCAGCTTAACCTGTCCCATCTTCTTCGCCCGGGTATATCCTAAATGCTCCGCCGTTGCCGGCAGAACCATTCCCATAGCGTCTTCATCCTCTGTTCTGGAAATCCAACGCACTCCCACCGGAAGAACATCCGCCGGATGACTTACATAGCAGGCTCCCTCTTCGGTATACTGCAAGCTATAGGCGCGGTTATTTTCATCTCCTCTGTAATGAACCGCAAAGCAGATCTCCGGATCGTAAATCTGTCCTTCGGTTCCTACCTTATGATGCAGCGCCGGGTTCTTTTCCAACTGTTCCATATAATTTTTCAGTTTCTTTGCCTGCTCTTTTGTCATATCACCGATGATTTTATGTACTTTTACATGCTCCGAGTCATAGTCCGCGCTATAGATCAGTTCCGCTCCATCCACCGGTCGGAAGTTAATATGGCAAAGGTACATATATTCCATCGGCTTGCTGCGTCTGTTTTCCAATGTCATATGAAGCTTGAGCACGCTTTCATTCTCATACAACCTGCATTCCGGACGGAAAGTATAATTCCGGACAAACGACTGGTCATAAAAGAATGCGCCTCCTACTGCAATGAAATCCTCTCCGCAGTCCATATAGGCTTCCTGATAGTCTGCGTTGGGAATCTCTCCATGCTGCGGATGAGTATCCTCTTTCTGGGGTGCCCCAAAGGCAGCGATTCCGCAGTGCAGCAAAAATGCGCCGTAAGTCTTTAGATACTCTTTGGTCGGTACCGGCTCCTCCATCATGGTCTTCATCTGCAGGTCTTTTCCGCAGAAATGAATGCGCCATATCTGCTGTCCTTTAAAAGGCAGAATGATAAAGTACCCTTTCTTATTTTCCACCCGGATGGCTTCCACTCCCGTGGAATAGCGAAATGCCCAGGCCTTCATGGCTCTGTTCTCCGCCAGCAGAAACTCTTTTTCTCCAAAAAATTCTCTCTTCAGATGTATTCTCATATCTTCTTCCTTATCCATGTTATTGATGAGAACATGTGAAATCGGTTTCTGTGCAGCATTCCCGTCTCAATATTCCGTCTAATTGTATTTTATCATTGCCAAACGAAAAAATCTTGTGTTATAATCATAAAAAACAGTCCAAAAGTTACTTTTATGCACATTCGAAGGAAACATTACGGCAGGCGGCAGTGCGCACCTGTTTTTACAGAAGGGACATCCCATGCATTATCTTGCTTTTAACGAAAAAAAACAACACGGAACGGCGCAGTTTCCGGTTGCTTATTATTATATTCATGAAAATCATCCGGAGTATACCATGCCTTTCCACTGGCATAAGGAATGGGAGATTATCCGGGTTCTGGATGGAACTTTCCTGATCTCCGTAGACGGACAGGAGTATACGGCAAAGCAGGGCGATATTCTCCTTTTGCACGGCGGTACGCTTCACGGCGGTCTTCCCCCGTATCACTGCACTTTTGAATGTCTGGATTTTGATCTGCATGGTCTTTTTCTGGATATCTCGCAGGTGAAAGAATATCTGCGGCCATTTTACCGTAATACCTATCTGCCGCTTATTTTTTATCCCGGCTATCACGCAGACGTTTACCCTATTGTGGAAGAATTAATGGGAGGATTTGCCGGCAGGGAGGCCGATCCTTTTCGAACCTTAAATGCATTCGGGAACATCAGCCGACTCTTTTCCGTTCTATTAAAGAAGGGTTATTACCGGTTAAATACGGATGCCGCTTCCGATACTGCGGCCAAAACAACTGCCAAAACCGAGCTGCTCAAGCCGGTCTTGGAGTATATGGAAACCAACTTTGCCTCGCCTTTATCTTTGGCGGAACTGTCGGGAATCATCGGAATGAATCCCAAGTACTTCTGCCGTTTTTTCAAGGCAATGACAAACCAGACTCCCATGAACTATCTGAATTATTACCGTGTGGAACGGGCCGCCAGAATGCTTGGCAATCCTTCCCTGTCCGTTACGGAAGTCGGCCTGGAATGCGGTTTTAATGATATCTGCCACTTTATCAAGACTTTTAAGAAATATAAGAATACTACACCGAAACAGTATCAGAAAAAAAACAGCGCGGCTTCTTCCTGAAACCGCGCATTTTGTCTTTGTTTTATTCCGCTTTTCCAACCGATCCGAACAGTTCCATCTTTTCCTTTACGGTATCCTTGATGGCCTGTGCGCCGGGTGCAAGAAGCTTACGAGGGTCAAATCCCTTGCCCTGCAGATCTTTGCCGTCTTCAATGTACTTACGGGTAGCCGCTGCGAATGCAAGCTGGCATTCGGTATTTACATTAATCTTGGCAACGCCCAGAGAAATGGCTTTCTTAATCATGTCTGCAGGAATTCCGGTTCCGCCGTGAAGTACCAGAGGCAGTTCGCCGGTAAGCTGCTGAACGGCATCCAGTGTTTCAAAGCTTAAGCCCTTCCAGTTTGCCGGATATTTTCCGTGAATGTTTCCGATTCCGGCTGCCAGGAAATCCACTCCCAGATCGGCAATGGCTTTGCACTCCTTCGGATCTGCGCATTCGCCCATACCGATAACGCCGTCTTCTTCTCCGCCGATAGAGCCTACTTCCGCCTCAATGGAAATTCCTTTTTCATGAGCGTCTTTTACCAACTGAGTCGTCTTTTCCACGTTCTCGGCAATAGGATAATGAGAGCCGTCAAACATGATGGAAGAGAAGCCTGCTTCGATACATTTATAGCAGCCTTCAAAAGTACCATGATCCAGATGAAGCGCTACCGGAACAGTAATATTCAGATCTTGAAGCAATCCGTTTACCATGCCGACCACTGCATGATAACCTCCCATATATTTTCCTGCACCTTCGCTGACTCCAAGAATCACCGGAGAATTGCATTCCTGTGCGGTCTGAAGAATAGACTTTGTCCACTCCAGATTATTGATATTGAACTGACCTACTGCATAATGACCTGCCTTTGCTTTTTTCAGCATTTCCGTTGCGGATACTAACATGTTTTTTTACCTCCGTTTATATATTATCGTCAAATGATAACTTTCGCTTACGAAATCATCATTTCAACCCTGATAAAAACAGGTTTCGCCTGCGGCGGAATCTGTTTACGAAATTATGGTATTGCCGCTTAAGAACTTCTCGATGTCCTCCACTGCAGCCTTTTCATCACTGCCATCGGCGGAAACGGTTACATTTTCTCCGTTGTGCAGCGCAAGGCTCATCATACCCATAATGCTCTTGGCATTGACTCTCTTCCCATCCACCTCCAGGTAAATGGTGCTGTCGTACTTACTGGCTACCTGTACCAGAACAGCAACCGGTCTGGCCTCCAGACCATTCTGCAGTCTGATCTCCATTGATTTCTGTGTCATAATAATTTTTCCTCCTCTTTTTGCGTCCTGATTCTATCTGCAAGTTCACTGAGCTTTCGCAATCTGTGATTGACTCCCGATTTTCCTACCGGCGGATCCAGCAGCTCTCCTAACTCTTTTAAGGGAGAATCCGGATATTCCAGCCGAACCTGCGCCATCTGACTTAAAGCATCCGGCAGTTTCTCGAATCCGTAGTGATCCCGGAGTAATTCGATATCCTCGATCTGTCTGGCTGCCGCATTTACCGTTCTGGTAATATTGGCCGCCTCACAGTTGACGCGCCTGTTTATCGAGTTGCGCATTTCTTTTACAATCCGCAGATTCTCCAGATCCATCAAGGATACATGTGCTTCCATGATATTGAGCAGATCCACAATCTGTTCCCCCTCTTTCAGGTAAACAACGTAGTACTTCTTACGCAGAATGATCCTGGCATTGAGTCCGAATCCTTTTATCAGTTCCCTGACCAGATCTGCCTTTTCTTCTTCCGGACAGACAAACTCCAGATGATATCCCTTATGAGGATCGCTCATAGAACCGGCGCTTAAGAAAGCTCCCCTTAAGAAAGCTCTCTGACAGCAGGAACTTTTCAGTAAAACCATATTTACCATTCCGCCTGCCAACCCGAACTTTTCATCCAGGCACTGCCACAGTTCCTCACTTATACATGTACCGCTATCTATATTAAAGGTTTTTTTCAATAATGTAAAGCCTTTTCTGATAAGAGCTTCATTTTCTGTCTGAAAACCTATGGTATAGTATCCGTCTTTCTGCCTGCCGTATACGCCGCAGAATGCAAAAATCGCAGCAAGCTCCGCCAGCTGACAATGTCTGGCAGCACTGACATGCTCCATCAGCTCTTCTTTCACTTTTCCTGAAAATGACATTTCTCTCTCCGGTCTTTTCTTATTCTACGTAACCGTTCAAACGCACCATTCCCAAAGCCGCGCCTACAGATTCCTGCTGTAAATATCCCTGTGATACAGCTTCATACCATAGTTACCTTTGTTTTTCATTCTTTTGTAAAGCTCATTGGCCAAGGTTACACTGCGGTGTCTGCCGCCTGTGCATCCGACCGCAATCACCAGCCGGTATTTGCCTTCCTTCACATAATTGGGAATCAAAAAAGAAATCATATCCGTCAGCTTATTCATAAAGCATTCCGACTCCTCAAACCCCATTACATAATCCTGAACCTCTTTCTCATTTCCGGTTTTATATTTTAATTCTTCAATATAAAACGGATTGGGCAGAAAGCGGACATCAAAAACCAGATCCGCATCCGCCGGGATTCCGTATTTGAATCCGAAGGACATTACCGTTATCATGAGACTATTATATTCTTCATTTTGTACAAAAATGCGGTCAAGCTCTTCTTTTAATTCTCTGGTCAGAAGCTGAGTAGTGTCTATGACATAATCCGCTTCTTTACGAATCTCTTCCACCATAGCCCGCTCTCTTTTGACACCATCCTCCACACGGCCGTCCGCGGCAAGAGGATGAATCCTTCTGGTCTCTTTGTAGCGCTTGATCAGCACCTGATCATCCGCCTCCATAAAGAGGATTTCCAGTTGATATCCGTCGGCTTTGAGACGCTTTAAGATCTGCGTTGCTTCTTCAAAGCTCTGCCCGGCTCTTGCATCCAGCCCCAGGGCGACTTTGGTAATCTCGCTGTTGGGCATGGCGATCAGTTCCACAAATTTATCAATCAGAGATACCGGAAGGTTGTCCACACAGTAGAATCCGGCATCTTCCAGCATTTTCAATGCCGTACTCTTGCCGCCTCCGCTCATTCCGGTAACCACTACAAATCTCATACACATCCTCTTTTCCGAACCCTGCTATCTTTCTCCCAGCAGAATCACTTCCGGCTCCAGCTGCACTCCAAACGTGTTTTTCACGCTTTCCTGTACTTTCTCAATAACCTCGATAATATCTGCAGAAGCCGCTGTTCCGGTATTGATCACAAATCCGCAGTGCTTCTCTGACACCTGTGCGCCTCCTACGGTAAATCCGCGCATTCCCGCTTTCATAATCAGCTCTCCGGCATAATATCCTTCTGGTCTTTTGAACGTGCTTCCGGCACTGGGATATTCCAGCGGCTGCTTTTCCCTTCTTTTGGCGGCAAGCTCTTCCATCCTGGCATGAATGGCATCCTTGTCTCCCGGAGTCAGCCGTATTACTACTTCTGTTACAATAAAGGACTGGTTCTGTATGGCACTGGTCCGGTATCCGAACTCCATGGTTTCATTATCCAGTTCCAGTTCATTTCCTTCTTTATCCAGAACACGTACTATTTCCACTACCTGACATAACTCACCGCCGTAAGCCCCCGCGTTCATCACAACGCCGCCGCCGATGGTTCCGGGTATTCCCGCGGCAAATTCCAATCCGGTCAGTCCTTCTTTCCAGGCAAAAGCGGCAATCTGTGACAGGAAAGCTCCTGCCTTTGCATGAATGAGGTTTCCCTCCCGCCTGATTTCACGAAAGGCCTCTCCCATGTGAAGGATAATTCCTCTGTACCCCTTGTCACTGACCAAAAGATTGCTGCCGTTGCCCAATACAAAAAACGGGAGCTGCACTTCGTGCAGGTATTGCTGTATCTTTTGCAATTCTTCCGTGCTTGCGATTTCAATCAGACAGTCTGCCGGGCCACCGGTACGAAAGGTCGTATGGGTAGCCATGGGCTCCTGCAAAAAGATATTCTCTTCCGGTACAAAACTTTTTAATGCAGACAATACTGCTTTACTGATCATTCTTCTTTCCCCTTTTTCCTGTCTGGTCTCTTATAAAGCCGGACTATTTTTCTGCCTTACGAGTTGCTGGTACAACGTACAGGAAATAACTAAACCAATAACGCAGAATGAATTTTAAATCTGCAAAGAAGAAAAACACTGGTGTAGCGGGCTACGTCAAGTTTTTCTGATGCAGCAGATGAAAATCCAGGCAAGTTATCTGGTCTGGTTATTTGCAGGACAGTGTACCAGGCATTTACACCCTGGCAATTCGAAAAACAAGTGCTACCCGGCTGCTTCCTACCGAAGAAATAATCCGGCTGCGCCGTAAATTCCGGCATCGTTGCCCAGTGTGGCAAGTACGAAATCCGCATTCAGGCTTCCTGGGAATGCATATTTCCGAAATGCAGGTCTTATGTAATCAAAAAGAATCTCGCCTGCTTTGGAAACGCCGCCGCCGATGACAAACAGATCGGGATTTACCACTGCCGCCACAATTGCCAGACCTTTCCCCAGATAATCGCCGAATTCTTCTGCGATCTCTATCGCAACTTCATCCTTTTCTTTTACCGCATCAAACACTGCTTTTGCGGAAAGGTTGCCTTTTCTTAACAGGCTGGGCTTTCCATCCTTCTCCAGACGTCTCTTTGCAAGGCAGACAATTCCGGTTGCGGAAGCATACTGTTCCAGGCATCCTTTATTACCGCAGCCGCAGGAATCCGTCTCACCGTCCTGTATATGCATATGTCCGATCTCACCGCCGGCTCCTGCCGCTCCGGTCAGAATCTTTCCGTCCACAATGATGCCGCCGCCGACACCGGTTCCCAGCGTAACCGCTACCAGATTCTTACAGCCTTTTCCGCCGCCCTTCCACATTTCGCCGAAAGCGGCAATGTTGGCATCGTTGGCTGCCTTTACGGGAATATTCAGGCACTTTCCGATCTCTTTTGGAATATTAATGACGTCCCAGCCCAAATTTACGGCACGGTTAATGGTTCCTTCGTCATTAATAGGTCCCGGTGCTCCCACACCGATTCCCAGAACATCTTCTTCGGTAAGATTTCTTTCTTCCATCTTGCTGCGGATGCTTGCCGCGGTATCCGGCAGAATTTTAGAACCGCTCTGCGCCTTGTCGGTGGGAATCTCCCATTTTTCCAGAAGGGTTCCCTCGCTGTCAAACAGTCCCAGCTTTACCGTGGTTCCTCCCACATCAACTCCGAATGCATATTTTTTCTTATTTTCCATATTCTAAAACCTCTCTTTTCTTCTTGTTCTATTTTGCTCTTGCTTTGCTTCCTATAAAGACGCTAAGCTCAGTCGTCATCCTCTTCTCCCCGTCTTTTTGCCAGGGAATTCTGCACTCTGGTATACAATTCCTGTGCCGCATTATAGCCCATCTTCTTCTGTCTGTGATTGGCTGCCGCGGATTCGCAGATGATTGCCAGATTTCTGCCGGGACGGATCGGAATGTTATGGCAGACAATTTTGTTACCAAGATATTCCGTATAGTTTTCTTCCAGACCAAGCCGGTCGTATTCCTTATCCTTATCCCATTCCTCCAGACGAATTACCAGATCCACCTGCTGGGTGTCCCGGACGGAAGATGCACCGAACAATGCCTTTACATCAATGATTCCCACACCGCGCAGTTCTATAAAATGCTTGGTGATATCCGGAGCCGTTCCTACCAGCGTCTCATCACTAACCTTACGAAGTTCCACTACGTCATCGGTTACCAGACGGTGTCCTCTCTTTACCAGCTCCAGAGCTGCTTCCGACTTTCCGATTCCGCTCTCCCCGGTAATCAGAACGCCTTCGCCGTAGACATCCACCAGAACGCCGTGTACGGAAATACAGGGTGCCAGCTTTACATTCAGCCACCGGATAATTTCCGCGGTAAATGCCGATGTAGAGGTCTTGGTCAAAAGAATCGGCACATGCTGCTTATTCGCTACCTCCAGGCAAAGTTCATCCGGCTTTAAATCTCTGCAGAATACGATGCAGGGAATGTCATAAGCCATCAGCTCTTCGTATACTTCCTTTTTTCTCTCGGAATCCAATCCTTCCAGATAAGTATATTCCACAAATCCGATAATCTGAAGTCTGGATGCGTCAAAATGTTCAAAATAGCCTGTCAGCTGAAGCGCCGGCCGGTTGATATCAGGCTGCGTAATCCGAATGCCTGATACATCTACATCCGGAGTCAGATTTTCCAATTTCATTTTCTCGATTACTTTCCTCAGGCTCACACTTGCCATAATAGATCTGTCTCCTCTCTGCTTCTCCCCTTCTCCGTCACGCTTATTCTAACACACACTTCAAAAGTGTTCAACCACAAACAGATGTTTTTTCACAATCCCCTTTTTCTATAGTTACAGCTCACACGCGCCATTCACAAAGCTTTTTGTCTGCTTTGCATCTGCTTATCTGCGTCTGCAAGCCGCTATATTCATGAATCTGGTGCTTAAACTCAGACAGATTTTCATGCAAGCACAAAATCTGCCCACAAAAATGCTTGTCTGAACTGTTACTCTATATTTGCAGGACGGTGTACTGGTTTGAAGTGGCATCAGCACAGGTGCCAGGAGACCTGAAGTGATTATCTCTTTTTATTTTGTCTGTACAAAGTTGGAGAAACAGATACATATTTTTTGAAAATGCGCATGAATGTTGCATGATTCACATAGCCGCATTTGACAGAAATTACGGTTATCGGTAAGTCAGTGTCGCATAACATCTTTTTCGCAATTTCAATGCGCCGTTCATGCAAATAGTCAAGAAACACACGACCCGTTTGAAGTTTAAAAAACTTGCACATATATGTGTAAGATGTATTCATCTGCTCTGCGAGAGAGCTAAGAGAAATGTCCGGATCGGTACAATGCATATCAATATACTCCAGCATCTTGTCTTTTAAAACATCATTACTTCGTAGTTTTGAGTTTTTGTTAAAGTCAGCAAGAATAACAAAATTTTCTTTTAAAACATTAAAACTGTTTTTGTGATTACTGTCAACCAACGTTTGCTGCGTGCAATCAATGAGGTATCCGTGAGAATCCTTTAAGTTTAACGTGGTTAACAGTTCTATTAATGTATTAACAAGATAAAACCGTACATAATTTAACACTCTGAAAGTAAGAAGTTCTTTATCAAACAATGTAGAGATAAGGGAATTAAAAAAATCATTGACACCATCAACATCACCTGCAATAACGGCATTTAACAAAGTTGATTTCTGCTCTTTGGTAAAAAATGCTTCAAATTGATTCCTGCCCTTAACGGCACCGTAATTGTCATCGTTTTTCATGAGCGAATAAATAGCATCTTCATAAGATTTTGTAAAATCCCTGAGTGATGAAACAATTCGACCGAGTCCAATATGCAGTTCTATTTCATTTTGTGAAAAAAGAAACAGAACAGATTCGAAAAGTTTGTGTATTTGATTTGTTAATGAAAAATTGTGATTAAATAAAAATACCGTTTGAGGTATGCGCGTCGGAATGACGATGTATTCCATGTTTACCGAGACCGATATATCCCTGATTCTGTCGAGCAGAGCATAGATAATTTCATCATCTTTAAATTTTTTTCCTGAATGAAACTCAAATACAGCCGCCTGATAATAATTATACCTGAATTGTTTATTTGTCTGGTCGAAAAGTAATTGTATATCTTCGTCCTGCATATTCATTGAATCCTGTAAAAAAGCCGTATAGGAATTATTGTTGATAAATTTCTTTTGCTTACTTACTGTTTCAAAAAGATTTGTATTGCTGTTTAAGACATCATAAATCAAATCCTGGAAATTCCTGTATTTGTTTAAGTCAAATTCATTCTGTGATTTGGCAGACTCATATGGACATAAAAGAGCTGCAAAGGGAGATAAGTATCTCTTTGAAGTAAAATACGCACTTGCCGTGGTAAGAGCAGAGCACAGCAGTATTGCTACAACAAAGCTAATTAATATCAGATAAATATATTTATACAGGAGCACCTTGGAGAATACGCTTACATAGTAAAGATTAGATATTACGGACTTTGTGCATATATAGCTGTACGATGAGGAAAGTCGTTCTACGGAGCCTGTTTTTAACGACTCTATGTTTGTCAGGTCTATCTCTGCCGGTATATCGGAAGAGTGGGCTAATATGTCGTCATGGGATGAGATTACCACAATATATGAAGGCGGCAATGATTTGGTAAGTTTTCTATATGTGGAGGCAATAGATTTCATATCAACTATTGAAATCAGCACAACATTGTTCTCTATAGAACTGTTGCTTAAGGAACGTATAATTACAATTTTGTTTTTCTGTTCAAAACTTAGGAAAAAATTACTTTCATGATATTCCTGCAGCAGGAATTTGTATTCGTCAAAAGTGCATGATATATCCGTTAATATCATATCGTAAAATTCCTTTATGCTGTAAATAACATTTTGTCCTATTATACTCTGGTGTTTTGGAAAGAATAAAAATGTGGCAGAAACGTTTCCTCTGTATTTTTCCACATTGATAATCTCCCTGGAAACCTCACGCGCTGCAAAATTTTTATCTGTTATTGTGGAATAACATCCGGAAGAAAAAGTATGTATTGCGTCATTGTGCCCTAAAATGTATGTAAGTGAGTTGATGTTTGAAAGCTGGGTGTCAAGCAGTTCTTTTGAATTGGCAATTGCTGCCATATTAAAAGACAGACGTTCTTTATTATAATTATTTGTCGTCAATATGGCAAACAATGTTGTAAGAACTATCCAAGGTATAATAAATTGTATTACACTTGTTAAAAACATTCTTTTAAAAAGGCCAATATCAAAATGCTCTTTAATTTTGCTGAACACAAACTCATCTCCTTCAAAAATTAATGTATAATTTTCTGCAATCATTTTGGCAACTTTCCCCCGCATTATAATAAAAAAGAAATAGTATGTCAATGGCAATTGCGAATGCAATGATTATTTTTAGCATTAATGGAGAATTATACCTGCTGATGGTTAATATCAATGGCAAAAATACGAAATTGGTAAAGGAAAAAGGTCTATTTTTGATAAAGTGACTAATTTTGGTATGGTAAAACAAAATCTATACGTTGACGCAGGTATGTGGACGTTGTAGGATAATGCTGCAACGTGCTTTAATTGTCATAGTAAAATTAAGGAGAAAAAATGAAATACGAAAACAATTATTTTGATTTCAGATATGTTAGGACAACAGGAGAGAAAATCCGTCTTTCCAAATATTCTGTTGCATCGTGTGAAAATGAGTGTTATGCGTTAACCTATATGCACAATGTGATCGATGAGGCAGAGGGTGATACAGTAGTATCTGTTCATTTAATTCAATCTGTACCTGATCATATAAAGGGAAAGATTGATGTGTATGAAGATAATGAAGAGGGATATATTATTGAAATTACAAACGATACCGTAAATATCTATTCCGGAACTCACAGAGGACTGATATACGGTGTATCTACGATTAAACAGTTTATCGAAACAGATACGGTTGCCCCAATGGTCTTATTCGATTATCCTGACAAACGCATGCGCGGTTACAGAGTGTATACTCCCGGAAATGATACCATTGATATATTTAAAAATGTTGTTGATACATTGGTTTACTATAAATACAACACCATAATGATAGAAGTTGGAGGAGCAATGGAATATGAAAAACATCCCGAAATCAATGAAACGTGGGTGAAGTTTTGTACTGAAGTAAACAAAAGCCCCTGTGAAGCAGAACGAATTCAACTGCATACTCATCCGGAATGGAAAAAAAATTCCATACACTCTGAAAATGGCGACGGCCGCTTTATATCCAAAGCGCAAATGCGTGATTTAGTGAAATATTGCCGGGAACGCGAACTTACGGTCATTCCGGAAGTTCCCTCTATGAGCCATAGTGATTACATAGTTATGGCGCATCGCGACTTGAATGAACGTGTAGAAGACACTTATCCTGATACCTATTGTCCTTCCAATCCTAAAACGTATGAAATACTGTTTGATATTTTAAATGAAGTTATTGAAGTTTTTAATCCCGAGTATTTAAATATAGGCCATGATGAACTATATACCGTCGGGATATGTGATAAATGCAAGGAGAAAACTCCTGTTGATCTGTACGTAGGGGATATTGTTAAAATTCACAACTACCTTAATGACAGAAATATAAAGACAATGATGTGGGGAGAAAAACTATATAATATACACTTGATTGATCCGGAAGGAAAACCATGGGCAACAGGCGGTGCAGGCAACGACAGAGAACCGATTTTGTATCCATGCCGCAATTTAATTCCGACTGACGTTATACAGCTTCATTGGTTCTGGTTGCGCACAAACGAAGAACAGGAAAAAGAGGTTTTCGATTTAGGTTTCAAATCTTTTTACGGTAATTTCCTGGGTCCGGAACTCGAGAATTACAGAAGACGCAGTGTAAATACAGACGGCGGATTCGTTTCTAACTGGGGTTCTTTTAAAGAAGAATATATGCAAAGAAACGGACAAAACTTTTATCTTGCATCCACAGCCTATATATTCTGGAATGCCGAATATGACAGTCCAATGAGGGAACATGTATATGACATTACCAAAAAGGAGCTTTACAGAAGATATTTACGTTCTCTGGGTGATGAAAAAATAGAAATCACCCATACGACAGAACTTAGCAGACCTTATGTCTCTTTCTACTGCGGATGCTATATCGTTCCCGAGGATGATTTAATAGGCTGGCACATTGTGACCTATGAAGATGGTACTACCGCAAAGCTTCCTGTAATATACGGATACAATATACGCTATGCCTATGATAAGCCAACAATGGCAAAATCGACAGAGGCAATTCCGGATGCGGCTATCGAACCCATCGGTGCATCCCTTCCTCAAAAGACAGGGAATAAGATTTTCTATAAAACGGCTTACAAAAATCCATATCCGTTAAAAAATATTAAAACGATCGTATATAAGCCTAAGAATGATGTGGCTGTTGAGGTTTTAGAATAAATCCGCCGGACAATTGCTATATAAATTTCTCCTTCGTTTACGAGTGTACTGTTTAGAGGTGCTTTTACTACAGCTAAATTGTACCGCAGGCGAAGAGAAGATTTATATAAAAGTAACCAGGGAATCCGGTAAAATCGAGGATTTCCGGCATTTAACAAATGTTTGCTAATCAAAAAGAGAAGGAGAAAAGAGAATGAAAAAGAAAACAAGACTAACGGCATTGTTGTTGGCTGCAGCCATGGTATGCGGCCTGGTTGGTTGCGGCAGCAAAGGAAAAAAAGGGAATAGCGGAAGCGGTGAAATGCCGAAAGAATTATCTATATTCTGTAAGCGTTGCGAATCTCTTACAGATGATATGGAGGACTACAATGATGTTGTTCCGTTTCAGATGATGGAGGAGGCAACAGGGACTCATGTAAATTGGACATTGCCTGTGAATTCCGGATTCCAGGAAAAGTTTAATCTGATGATTGCAAGCGGCGAACTTACGGACGCTATCATCGCAAGCTGGGGTGGTTCAGATTACAATGCTGCCGAATACGCTAAGGATGGAATTATAATTCCTTTAAAAGATTTAATCGACGAAAATATGCCCAACTTTAAAAAGTTTTGCGAGAAACATCCTGAATATGTAAAGGAGTTTACAGGGGAAGATGGTGAGATTTATTACATTCCTTACATAAGAAATGATATAAAGCTTAATATTTATGTAGGTCCGTTGATTAGAACCGATTGGCTTGAGAAATTGAACCTGTCCGTACCAACAAATGCAGAGGAGCTTTATAATGTGCTAAAAGCTTTTAAAACGCAAGACCCTAATGGTAACGGTATTGCTGATGAAATCCCAATGTCGGGCGTCGGCTCATTGGGGGAAATCGGTTCTATCTCAAATCTGCTATGGATGTTTAATTCTGCAAGAGGTTTTTATGTAGATAACGGTCAGGTCAAATACAGTGTCATGGAACCTGAATTTGAGGAAGGGCTGAAGTACATTGTCAAGTTGTATTCCGAAGGACTGATTGACCCAGACTATGTTTTGCAGGACAGGACAAAGTTAGTAAGTAAAATTACAAATAATCAGGTAGGCTTTGCATATGAATATCAGCCTACAAAAATCGCCACAACAATGGCGGAAAAGGATCCTGCGTTCCGCTTTGAAGGGATTCCTCATTTGAAAAATGCCGCAGGTTCGGAGGTTTGTTACTACAGCACCTATACGGAAAGTGTTTTAAAGATGGGCATCGCACTTTCAGCAAACAACCCAAATCCGGCAGGTACCTTGAAATGGCTCGACTGGGTATACAGCGAAGAAGGAATCAGAGCAATGAACTACGGAAAAGAGGGCGAAAGCTATACCATTGTTGATGGTGTGGAGAAATTCACCGATACCGTTTTAAAACCTGAAAACGGAACAGTTGCTGAGCAGTTCGGTAAATACAGCGGTGTGTTCAACTCCTATTTCCCTGCTATTCAGGAGTGGAACAGCTATTCACAATACCTCAGTCCGTTTGGTGTTGCAGCTATTGAAACTTGGGGATCAAATGTTGATACCTCAGGCAGCTTGCCGTCTGTAATGAGGTTTACCTCCGAGGAGAAAGAAGAAGTTATCCGTTACAAGACTGCTTTGGAAACATATGCAGACGAGCAAATTGAAAAAATTATACTGGGCAGAGAAAGCATTGACAGCCTGCCTGCGATCAGGGAAAAGCTTAAAACAATGAATCTTGATAAGGTTTTAAATAATTATCAGGCTGCATATGACAGGATGACAAAATAATTTAATACAGATGCTAAAGAATAGCTTACAAGGCAAGGCAGTTTTTCGCACTACCTTGCCTTGCCTTACGCCGAATTATAGTTCCGGCAGCGAAAAATCAGGATAGATAAATAAATATTATGACCACATCACCAGGCCAATTGCCACAGCTGTAATGATACGAGGAGAAATATGAACAAAAAAATACCTATATACTGGAAAAGCAGCCTTCAAGATATTGATAACGAGGTTCTGAATATAAAAAAAGCCACCGTTGATGAATTTACTTCTGCCGGCGGACGAAAAATTTACCGTATATTTTACGGTAAGAAAAATTCATTCAACAGAACAGCAAATTTAAGTTCAGCCATTGGTGCAAAAAACAAAGATTTTTTTGCCGATAAAAAAAAATCATCGTACAGACCTACATTATTTCTGGTAGGCTGCCAGCACGGTTTTGAATTTGAAGGAAGTGTTGCACTTTTAAACATTATACACTTAATCGAAACAGGAACGGATTACTCTGGTAATTCTCACCAGGATATAAAAGAATTTCTCGATAAAATTAATTTGATTATTATCCCTTATAACAATCCAGACGGAAGAAGCAGAGTTCCTTATGAAACTGCTGACGGGTTAAGTTTTGAGGAGTTTAGATACTATGATCAGGGAACGTGGTCGGATGGCACGCTTACAGGTTGGCCGGGTTGTAAGGAACTTCATCCGATGAAGGGTGACAGAGTTGGATTTTTAGGCGCCTATTTTAATGATGATGGGATCAATATAATGCATGATTTATTCCCGTTCCCCACCGCAAATGAAACAAAACTTTTGTTTCATACAGTTTATGACTACGTTCCTGACTTAACAATTATGCTGCATGGAGGAACCAACTCCACTCCGAGCATTTTATATCCTGAGGCAGTACATAAGTTGTATGCTGACAAGTCAGAGAACTTTGCCAAATTAACTATTGATAGAATGGCATGCAAAGGATTTGAGTTGAAATATCATTCTCTGGATGATTCCACTTCAGATTCTCTGCCTAATTATAATATAGCATCTGCAATGACTAACGCATGCGGTGAGCCTTGTGTTGTGTTTGAATCCAATCAGGGACTCAATTACAAAGGTACCAGACTTACAATGGATGAAATATATGCGGAACATATCATCCTGTTTAAAGCAGCGCTTGAGTATACTGCAGCCTGTAAAAATAATTACAACTGATATAGGAGGATCCTCTATGAATCGCACAGGTAATCGCTTGTTTTCAGGCATAGTGAAGCATAAGAATATTTATATAATGCTGATTCCGGTCATTGCGTATTATATTCTTTTTGCTTATGTGCCGATGTTCGGCAATATAATGGCGTTTCAGGACTATAAAATCACAAAGGGTATTTGGGAAAGTCCCTTTGTCGGATTTAAACATTTTATTTCTTTCTGGAATGATGTCTACTTTTGGCGTTTATTAAAAAACACCATTAGAATTAATTTATATGGATTAGTTTTTGGATTCCCTACGCCGATTATTTTTGCATTGTTACTGAATGAAGTAAGAAATATAACGTTTAAGAAAGCGGTGCAAACCATATCGTATATGCCGCATTTTATTTCGACAATAATTATATGCAGTATGATTACAAGTTTTGTTGCAAGAGAAGGTATCATAAATTCTATTATTGTATCTCTGGGCGGCAGTCCGTTGGAATTTATGACCAACCCTAAATATTTTGTCTGGATTTATACCATTTCCGGTATTTGGCAGAATATGGGATGGAGCAGTATAATCTATATTTCCGCTCTATCGTCAATCGACCAGGAATTGTATGAAGCGGCTTCGGTTGACGGAGCTTCCCGCTGGAAACAGACAATTCATATTACACTTCCGGGAATATTGCCAACTGTATCAATTCTGTTGATATTGCAGATCGGTCAGATGTTGTCTGTAGGATTTGAGAAAGTTATGCTTCTTTATAATCCCTCAATATACGAAACTGCAGATATTATAAGTACCTATGTATATCGTCAGGGTATCTTGGGTGCAAATTATAGTTATTCAGCGGCGGTCGGACTTTTTAATTCGGTCGTAAACTTTATTTTGCTTGTAACTGTCAATACTGTCAGTAAAAAATTATCCGGCAATGGTCTGTTTTAGTGTAACAGTTCAGACAATCATTCTTGTGGACAGATTTCATGCTTGCATGAAAATCTGTCAGCATGAATGATTGAGCTTAGCGCCGAGTATATAAGTAAAAATAGCTGCGTAGCAGCGGAAAGCACCGAAAGCGCGGTTTTACGAATGGCGTGTCTGAACTGTTATGTTTTAGTAAGGAGTGTGTGATAACATGAAAAGAAAAACAAAAGGTGAGAAGGTATTTGCTTTATTCAATACCATTATTCTATTATCCGTATTGTTATGTACTTTATATCCATGTATTTATGTTTTATTTGCATCTATGAGCGATCCCACAGAGGTTTTTAACAGAGCCATTTTATTATACCCCAGGGGCTTTAACCTCGGTAATTACATATCTGTTTTCGGTAATTCATTAATTTGGAGCGGGTATGCAAATACTATATTTTATGCCATAGCAGGAACAACAGCAAGTGTGCTGGTTACCGTAATAGCTGCTTTTTGCCTTTCGAGACGAGATTTACCCGGTAAGAATATAATGATTATGGCTATGGTATTTACTATGTATTTTGCAGGTGGAATGATACCTAATTATCTGGTGGTTCGCTCATTGAAACTGCTGGATACACGAGCGTCCATGATTTTACCTTCTTTGATAAGTACGTATAACTTTATAATTGTTTTAACAGCTTTCAAAGGATTGCCTCCCAGCCTGGAAGAAGCGGCAACGATAGACGGAGCGAACGAATATACCGTTTTATTTAAGGTGTTAATTCCGCTTATTAAACCTGTTATATCCGTTATTGCCCTGTATTATCTTGTAGCAATCTGGAATAATTTTATGTCTGCTTTACTTTATTTGAGTGACCCCAAAAAATACCCATTACAGCTCGTGTTACGTGAGATATTGTATCAAGGAACAATGGAACAGGAAACAAGCTCTCAGATTGATACAGCTGCTATGCAGCAGGAAACAATTAAATATGCGGTTATGGTAGTTTCCACCGTTCCGGTATTGTGCGTGTATCCCTTCATTCAACGTTATTTTGTTAAAGGCGTAATGATTGGTGCAGTAAAAGGCTGACTACATAAACAGGAGATAATTTAATGAAGAACATTGTTAAGGAAAATATTGGAGAGCCAGATCTGTTTTTAACTGATAGTAAGTTCACTGAAACAAAACTGGATGTGGCAATCAAAGATGCATTGAAAAAGGTAGACTATATGATGGAAACTCTTGGAGATGATTTTGCAAGAGCATACAGTGAGAATAATATATATCCCGCAGTAAAAAACGACTCGGGATGGAATGCCGGATTCTGGACAGGTATTTTGTGGATATCCTATGAACTGTCTGGGGATGAAAAATATAAAAGACTGGCGTTGAAACACATTCCTTCCTATACGAAAAGAATCGTAGAGAAAATCGGTGTAAATCATCACGATATGGGTTTTATTTACACCCCGTCCTGTGTTGCGGCTTATAAATTGGAAGGTAATGAAGAAGCAAAAGAAGCCGCGATAATGGCGGCCGACCATCTGATGAGCAGATACCATGCAAAGGGACGGTTCATCCAGGCGTGGGGAAGTGTTGACAATCCCGAAAATTATCGTTTTATCGTAGATTGTCTTTTAAATATTCCGTTGCTTTATTGGGCATCTTCTGTTACCGGAAATGACAGTTACAGAAACGTTTCCTACAATCATTTCCGTACAACAATAGAAAACGCCATTCGAACAGATGGTTCTTCGTATCATACATATTATATGGATGTTAAAACGGGAGAGCCTGTACGCGGGGTTACAGCACAAGGGGCTTCCGATAATTCCTGTTGGGCGAGAGGACAGGCCTGGTGTATATACGGCATCATTCTTACACGTATTTATGTCGATGACCCGGATGCTATTGACCTGTGCAAAATAGTTACAAATTATTTTTTGAACAGATTACCGAATGATTTTATTCCGTTTTGGGATTTATCGTTTACCGATGGAGATTACGAACCACGTGATTCTTCGTCCGCATCAATAGCTGCCTGCGGCATGCTCGAATTAATAAAACATCTTCCGGAAGATGATGCAGATAAAAAAATATATCAAGGCGCTGTCGAGGCTATTATGTGTTCCCTGTATGAAAAATACAGCACTAAAGATAAGCCTGAATCTAATGGGATTTTACAGCACGCCGTTTACTCCAAGCCTGCTAATATCGGCGTAGATGAGTGTAATATCTGGGGATGTTATTTCTATATGGAAGCACTTATAAGAATGAAAAAGAATTGGAATCCTTACTGGTGATGAGGAGGACAGCTGTTATGATATATGAAGTCTACCACTTAAAAAACGAATATTACGACAAATATGAAAAGCAAGCATTGCAGTGTTATAACCCGTTTTTTTTCTCTTCTGAGAAAATCCTTCGTTATGGACAATATGGTGAGTTAACGAAAGAAACAATTGTCTACTTAATAAATTTTCTTAATCGCTGCGACGAGAATATAAAGAAATTTATGTGGGTAAATTATTATATTCGGTTTATGGGTAATGATGATTTTATTTACAACATATGGGAGCTTGACAATATTCCCTTTCCAAATGAATGGGAAGAAAATTTCCCCGGTGCAATCAATGGTTTACTATACTTGTATGCCTATGAATTTATTGAAAAATGGGTGCAAGACAGAAATTTGCCCAAGAGTATTTCGGATGGCTATTTTAAAAGATACAAATATTATGTTGAGCTGAATTTAATTACACATAATACAACGGGTCTGTGCAGGCTTTCACATTTTTTGTATGCTTATGCAACTGCAAGGATGCTTCTTATCGGAAGATTGTGTTTTCAGTTTTTGGGATGCAGGGATTATGCCGAAGTATATGAGAATGAACAGGGAAAAAGGCTTTTTATTGCATTGCCTGATCGGATGTATGATAAATACGGCTATCAATCTGAAGAAGGAAAATTTCCAACATATAAGAAAACAGAAAATATAATATTCGGCCATGCATTCACGGAACACGGAAATATCACAAAAGAACCTTCGAAGATTTGCCTTGACGGCTATAAGCTGATTTTATCTCCCGGCGATGATGTTGTTACTGTTCATATACCGGAGGGCAGCAAGCTCAGCCGGGATATTGTTTATGATTCTATGATTCATGCTGAGAGAATATTTTCAAAATACTTTCCATCTTTTAAAGCTTTTGTTTGTCAGACTTGGTTTATTGATCCCAATATCAGGAAAATATTGCCAAAGGGTGGGAATTTAGAAGCTTTTGCAAATATGTTTGATGTTATAAGCGGTCCTGACAGTATGTATCACCCTGTTTTTGAACATATTTTTAAAACAAAAAGATGTGCATTTTCCGAGCTTCAGCCAAGGAATGAATTTCAGCAAAAAATACTTGACTATGTTTCGAAAGGCAACAAAATGTATTGGGGATTCGGCGTCTTAAAAAAAAATTATCTTGAGAGAGAGGATTAACATGTCAAAAACAACACTTACATTTAAAAAAATAAAGCTTTTATCGGCAGATATCGGCGAAGTAAATCCCATGCCGGACTTAATGAATGTATCTTATATTCATGCTAAATACGAAACCACACAAAACATAACCGATGAAGATAAAAAATATTTCGGTAAAGGAATGATTGATACAATTTTACCGTACCTTTCACAGGACGGCTACAACAGAAATGTCAAAGAAGTTGAAATTGAAGCCGCAATATTAGAAAATGATATGCTTTGCGCAACATTTTTACCCACTCTTGGCGGTAGATTATGGAGCTTGTACAACAAAAAAGCAGGAATGGATTTGCTATATGTGAATAAGGCAATTCAACCCGGGAATCTGGCAATCAGGAATGCCTGGTTTGCAGGGGGTGTAGAGTGGAATGTCGGTATAAAAGGACACACTCCATTAACATGTGCCCAAATGTTCGCTGCGGAAAGTATCAACAGCAAAGGCGAACCCATTTTATCCATGTACGAATATGAACGTAAACGTGAGGTGGTATATGGAATAAACGCTTATCTGCCTGATGATGGGGAAACACTATATATAAGAACAACCATAGAAAACAAGTCCGATAAAAAAACATATATGTATTGGTGGTCAAACATTGCTGTTCCCGAAAAAGAGGTTCGAGTTTTAACCGATGCGGACGAAATGTTCTCTTGTGTATATGGTGACAACCATTACACAATGGATAAGATTTCCGCGCCGATTTTTGAAAATGTGGATATATCTTATCCGGAACGTTCGCCATATGCAGGTGATGTATTCTTTATCCTTACTGAAAATAAGGAAAAAAAATGGATTGCCTCTTTGGATAAATCGGGAACAGGTCTTCTACAATACTCCACTCCCGAACTTCTCGGCAGAAAGGTTTTCTTTTGGGGAAAAGGACAGGGCGGAAGAAATTGGAATAAATTTTTGACATATTCGGATGATGCATATATCGAGGTTCAAGCCGGTCTACTAAGAACGCAAATGGAGCATGTACCTATGCCGGAAAACACGACCTGGTCCTGGACTGAGTGCTATACAACTGCATATAATGCAAAGGTTGACGGAGACTGGAAAACTGTATCCGCTGATATGAAGGCGTATGTGGATTCCTTGCCGAATCCTGCTGAAGCAGATATCCCTCTTGATTCAGAGAAAACAATCCGGCAGATCGGAAGCGGTTGGGGCGCTATGTGTAAAGATACAATCAGTGATTTCTACGAATTCCCATCCGTTTCCATTAATAAAATGCAAGCTGACTGGATTAATCTGGATGAGCAAGGATATTTGCCCGTTCATGATGATATTTTCCCTCCGGTGAGTTATATGGTCAATGAAGAAACGTTGAAAAAGCTTGAGAATTCATTGACAAATGAAAAAGCAAATCATTGGTACACGTATTTGCATCTTGGATTAGCCAGATACGTTAACGGTAATATCCGCGGCGCTGAGAAAGCATGGAAAAAGTCTTGTTCCATGAAAGAAACTGCATGGAACAATCGCAATTTAGCAATGCTCTACAAAAATGTAATCGGTGATTCCGAACAGGCGCTATACTATGCTAAAAAAGCTATGAAATCAGCAAAAACAGAGTGCAGAGGACTTGTCGCTGATTGTGCCAGGATATTTGTGGAATGTGGCGCCCCACAGTATTGGATCGACAGCTTTGAAAAATTGTCACCTGCATTAAAAGAAAACGGCAGATTGCGCTTATATGTTGCGATGGCGTATATGGCAATGGGAAATAACGATTCGGCGAAAATAATTGTGAATGAAAATTTTAAAATGGACGATATAAAAGAGGGTGAACTTTCCATTTCTGCTATTTGGCAGGACTTATACGGAGATTTGACTTCTCTGCCCAAAAGCTTGAATTTCAGGATGCATGATAAATAAGTTCTTTTTCGTCTATTGACGACATGGATTATTTTAATGAGGTAGAACGTTATGGCAAAAGCGAAACTCAAAAATCACAATGGATATCCGGCTATAATCATAGATGAGATACCGTATCCGCCTATGACAATGACAATAAGAACAAGAACAGACAGTAAAAACATGAAAACAGACTATGAATACTATAAAAAATTAGGCGAATCGGGAATTAAAATATTTTATGTTTATTGTGAAACTGTGTGGTTATACAATAATGCAAAGGAAGTTTTCGACCATGAAGCGAGGATTATCATTGATGCGGTTCCCGATGCCTATATCATTCCGAGGATTTCTCTCCATCCACCTAAAAAGTGGATGGATGAGAATCCCGATGAACTTGTTCAATATTCAGACGGAAAACCTGTTATCACAGAATTCCGTTCGGAAACATACAGTGCCACTTTAAACGGAATGTATTCTTTGTGTTCTGAAAAATGGCGTAAAGATGCAGGAAAAGCGCTTCTGGAAATGATTGATTATTTTGATACGCTTCCTTATGCTGACAGAATTATAGGATACTTTCTTGCTGCCGGTGGAACAAGTGAGTGGTATTATTATAATCCTATAGAAAATTTTCAAACAGGAGCATATGCCGACACTTCAAAAGCGTTCAAAACAGAGTTTAAAAAGTTTTTAAAAGAAAAATATGGTAAGGATGCTCCGGAACCTATTATTCCGGATATCAGCAGTCGATATTATGCAGAAAAGATTGATGAAGAAATGTATAATATACCTCGTGTGCGTCCTGCAGATCCTGCTCCAAAACCGCCTAAAAGGGCTGCACATATTGGTGCTTTTCTTGATGTTGATAACTATCAGCAGACAGCAGATTTTTATAGGGCATGGCATCTGGGAACTGCAAACAGCATTATCTATTTTGCAAAGCTGCTTAAAGAGCATGATGCAGATAAGCTTGTTGGAGCGTTTTATGGCTCGTGGGGGGGCAGTGAATTAATATGGGCCTCTAATGCCGGCGGTGTTATGAAACTCCTGGAGAGCCCGTATCTTGATTTTATGTCAAATCCGGGAGTATATGAAAACAGACAGCCAGGCGGTTTCACAGGACAAAGACAGATGCCTGATTCTTTCAGGCTGCACAATAAAATGTATATTATCGAAGAAGATACGAGGACTCATGCCGAAAATGCTTATTTCAAAGATTTGATTGAATTGTTTATAATTGAAGACACTCTGAATGTTTTAAAAAGAAATTTTGGCAGAAACATATGCGAAGATATTCAAGCCTGGTGGTTTGATCAGCATATCGGTGGTGGAAGATATAAATTTCCTGAGGTTTACAGTCTTTTCAAAAGACAGCAGGAAATCGCTGAAATGTCATATGCAATCGACCGAAAAAAGGAAAATGAAATAGCTTTTATATATGATGAAGAAAGCCTGCATATTGTTTCAAAACAGACAACTGTAGAAATTGTTGAAGTGTTCCGGAATTATGAAATTGCAAAACTGGGAGCGCCTGTGGATCAATATTATCATAATGACATGTCTGATCCCAATATGCCCGATTACAAGTTATATGTATTTTTTAATTGTTTTTTATTATCTGATAGTGACAGAGAAATTATCAAAAACAAACTCTCAAAAAATCACGCAGCCGCATTGTTCATATATGCCTCCGGAATTCTTAATCCTGATAGTGAAAAGAAGTTCAGCGCAAAAAATGTGTCAGATTTAATCGGTATGGAATGTATAGTTGTTGATGATAAAATCACGCCTGCCTTTAAAGTTACTAACCATAAACTTGACTATACGGAGGTTAATAAAATTTATGGTCTTTTTGACAGAGAACCTAAAAATAATATTGGTTTTGAAAACAGACATATGAAACGGAGCTACTTATACCCGTACATTATTGTAAAAGATGATACAGCCGAAACCCTTGCTACTTTCTGTGAAAATAATGAGCCTGCCATAACTAAAAAAGAAACAGGCGGGTACACATCTATCTTTTATGGCGCTAAAATCTTAACAGCGGATCTTCTCAGGGGAATTGCAAAAAGTGTCGGATGTCATATTTATGAAGAAGATGGTAATGTTCTTTACGTCAATAAAAATTTTTTGACAGTTCACGCAGCTCATAGCGGAAGAATTAAGATTTTATTGCCCGGAAACAGGAACATTTACGAACTTTATGAGGAAAAAATATATGGTGAAAACGTAAAAGAATTTGAATTTTATATGAATCTGGGTGAAACTAAAATGTTTAGACTTGAAAGTGTTAAATAATTTATAGAAACATGTTTCTCACAATAAAGAAGAAAATGTTTTTAACGAAACTCCTTTAAGATTTAAATTGTCCGATACTGCTATCGGTGATGTGCTTTTTACTACGGATGATGCGAACAGACCCGCTTCAAAGAAAAGAAGGGGTCTGTATCCGGCACATCATTGCCGAAAATATGCATACACCGCCTCCGCTGCATTCATGGGGATGTCTGCCTTTTGGGAGATTTCTTCTGCTGTGGCGTTTCGTATTTCCTCCGTGGAGGCAAATGCCCGCATCAACGCCTTGCGCCTTGCGGATCCGATTCCGGGAATCTCGTCCAGAGAGGACTTTACCTGTGCCTTTCCCCGCAAGGAGCGGTGGTATTCAATGGCAAACCGGTGCGCTTCGTCCTGGATCCGGGTGACCAGCTTAAATCCTTCCGAATGGGTATCAATAGGAATTTCCCGGTCATTATAATAGATTCCTCTGGTACGGTGCCTGTCATCCTTTACCATTCCGCAGACCGGAATCGTAAGATGAAGTTCCTTTAAAACATCCAGCGCAATGTGAACCTGCCCCTTTCCGCCGTCCATCAGAATCAGATCCGGCAGTCTGGTAAAGCTGCCGAATTCCTTGTCCAGATCCCTTTCCTCCAGCTTTTTGGCTTCCTCCATTCCATGAGTAAAGCGCCTGGTGAGGACTTCCCGCATACAGGCATAGTCATCCGGACCGGAAACCGCTTTCATTTTAAACTTGCGGTAATCACTGGGCTTGGATTTGCCTTTTTCAAATACCACCATGGATCCCACATTGGCAAAGCCGCTGATATTGGAAATATCAAACGCTTCCATCCGGTCTGCTTTCTCAATGCCCAACAGAGAAGCAATTTCTTTTACGGCGCCGATGGTTCTTCCTTCCTCTCTTTTAAGCTTCTCCCGATCCTGATTTAAGACCAGCCTGGCATTCTGAGCCGCCAGCTCCACCAGCTTTTCCTTCTGCCCGATCTTCGGCACCCGGACATAAACCCTTGCGCCTCTTTTTTCACTCAGCCATGTTTCCAGAAGCGCTTTGTCCTTCGTCTCATATTGCAGCATCAGTTCTCTGGGAACAAAAGGCGTTCCTGCGTAGAATTGTTTGATGAATTCTTCCAGAATCTCTTCTTTTTCCACGCCTTCCACATGGGTCATATAGTAGTGTTCCCTGCCGATGAGTTTGCCGCCTCTTACAAAAAAGACCTGCACCACTGCTTCCGTTTCGTCCCGATACAGCGCAATTATGTCTTTGTCTTCCTGATCGCTGTCGGTAATTTTCTGTTTCTGTGCTACCTGTTTTACGCTTGCATATAAATCCCGGTATTTGGCAGCTTCTTCAAATTCCAGCTTTTCAGCCGCCTGCTTCATCTTCTCTTCCAGATCTTTTAAAATTCCGGTATAATTTCCGTTTAAAAATTCCAGCGCCCCGGACACCTGTTTCCGGTAGGTTTCTTTCTCAACATACCTCTGACAGGGTGCGCTGCACTGCCCGATGTGATAATTCAGACAGGCTCTCCCCTTCCCGATTTCTCTGGGAAGCGCCCGATTGCAGGTACGCAGTCTGTATAACCGGTTTAACAGTTCTATGGTATCCTTTACCGCAGCCGCACTGGTATAAGGTCCGAAGTACCGGGACTTGTCCTTTTTCATCTGTCTGGAAAAAAGAATCCTGGGATACTCTTCCCCAACGGTTACTTTAATATAAGGGTAGGTTTTATCATCCTTAAGCAGCGTATTATATTTCGGAGAATACTCCTTGATCAGATTGTTCTCCAGCACCAGAGCCTCCAGCTCGGAATCCGTTATAATGTATTCAAAGCGGGCAATAAGCCCCACCATCTTGTCGATCATGGGACCTCTTCCGATGTTTTCCCGAAAATAAGACCTTACGCGATTATGCAGATTAATTGCTTTTCCCACATACAAAATTCCGTCATCCTGATCCCGCATAATATACACACCGGGTTGATTCGGAAGCTTTTTCAATTCTTCCTCTACATGAAACATACGAATGCCCTCTCTTTCTTTTGCCCTAAAAGCAATTTTATCTGCGGTATCCGTTTTCCGTAATGACCCCATCCAGTTCCCTCTTGTGACAGATATTAAACGGATACGTTCTTCCGATCTTTCCTTCATCACAAAGGAGGTACTTCTTTTTCGCATGCTGCAACATCTCCTGCGCGTTTTTGCGCGTTTTGGCAGTCACTGTGAAAATATGTGCGCATATCATCAACAAAAGTGCAAAGGATTGACGCTGTATGCGCTGCACTGTTATACTGATCATAGTAATGGTTCCGTGGTTGAAGTGTACCACAATGCCATTTTACTGTCAAGGATGGCGGGCAGACTGCCCCGAGACAAACCTATAGAGTTACAGACAAGTTTCTAAGGGCAGACTCATGGAGTTCTGCTTTAACCCTATAGTCTTGCAAGTCTATCGTAAATGATTACCCTTGATAAACATAAATAGTCACAAGTAGAAAGGAACGCAAACATGAAAAACACAGAAAAAGATTTATGGTATGCCACACCGACGCATATCCCTCTTCTGGGGCATCGGGGCAACCGCGCACAGTATCCGGAAAACACTCTTGTCTCTTTTGCCTCTGCCATTGATATGGGCGTGGATTTGATTGAATTCGACGTCAACCTGACAAAAGACGAAGAATTAGTGGTCATTCATGACAACAGCATCGACCGGACTTCGGATCATACCGGATTTACCAGAGATTATACGCTGCAGGAACTGAAATCCTTTGATTTCGGAAGCTGGTTTGGCGAAAAATTCCGCGGCACGCAGATTCCTACTTTAAGAGAGGTTCTGGAACTGGTGAAATCCAAATCCGATACCCTGCTTTTAAATGTGGAAATCAAGGATATGACCCATCAGGCAGTAGATCTTACCATTGCCATGCTGCAGGAATATCATCTGGAGGAGCGCTGTGTGATTGCCTGTTTCGATGCGGAAATCATCCGTTATACCAAGGAGACGTATCCGCAGTTCCGCACCCAGGGCTTCCACGGTCGGTATATGTCCCACTTTACGGAAAGTACCTATGACTGCATGTTCGGCATGGGAATTCCGTTGAATGAAAATGCTGCCGAAGATGTCGCTTTCGCCCAATCCCGCGGCATTCTTGCCTGGCTCTATCCGGCGGATACCCCGGAGCAGGTAAAGGAATGCGTCCGGTACGGCGCCGACAATATCACCAGCAATAATCCGCAAATGGCGCTTGATACCCTGCGCGAATGTATGTCAGAATGATTGTCTGAACGGTTACAAATTAAGATTGTAAAAAATAACATTCTGTGATAGAATCCTTTCATCAGTTTTCCCTGTTGAATCAGTTTTACTGGGTAGTGGGAAGCGTTTCCGGCAACATCCTGGGGAGCAGACTTTCCTTTAATACCGCCGGAATCGATTTTTCCATGACGGCACTTTTTGTCGTTATCTTTGTGAAACAATGGGAAAAGAGCAGACAGCACCTGCCTGCTCTTACCGGGATTCTTCTTTCCGTTCTCTGTCTTATCCTTTTCGGTCCTTCCGATTTCCTGATTCCCTCCATGATCTCTATTACACTCTGTCTTTTTCGGTTGCTTTTGTGGCAAAAGAATGGGAACTCACCTGCTGTCTGTGCGGTATTGTGCAGCGCTGACCCCGTATCTGGCTTTAAAACTACGTCCGAAACTGGAGAGATTATCGTATCCTGTCAGATTCGCGATCCTGTTAATGCTGTATTCCGTATTTTTCAGATAATCACAGGCTTTTTGCATCCGGATTTCCGTAAGATAATCCATATAGGTAATTCCCATTCTGCTGCGGAACATTTTGCTCAGATATGTCTTACTTACCTTTCCGACTTCCGCAACCTCTTCATAAGACAGGTCGCTTCTGCTGTAGTTTCTTTCAATATAGTCCAACATATTGGAAAAATCATCTTCTTCCTGTAAAACCAGGCACTTCTTCAGAATATTATCAACGCTGTGCAGAAACTCCCGCTCCTTGTGTACGCTAATGTCAAAGCATTCCCGCAGAAATACAGAAGCATCCGTCCTGTTCTGTTCTTTTAAATACTGTACAATTACATTCAGAATACTGAATCGTACAAATTCCTGATTTTCTTCACTGCAATTTTCCGCACTGCAGCTTTTTACAATATAGCGAACCCACTTCCCTGCCTGCTGCGAATCCCCTTCCTGCAAAGCCTGCTCCAGTCGCTCCATTCCGCTCTGATCCGGCAGCCCGTAAGATAAATCCTGCACAACATCCTCCAGGCAATACTTACCGGTATCTTTTCGGTAAAGGCTTTTTTCAATTACCAGAAAAGCCTCTTCCTTCGCTGCCGGAATCATCTCCGGCTCCGTATAAGCTTTGCTGATTCCCACTGCAATCGTATTTCCGGTATTCAGCCTGTACATGGTTTGCCGTATTTTTTCTCCCAGCTGTCTGCGCTCCAGAAGATTCTCTCCCAGGAACGAAAGCCCATACAGAAAAATTACGGCATTCAACTCCGGAAAATCTTGCCTCCCAAAACCGTTCGCCAGGCGGCAGTTTGCTTTCAGACATCCGGGCGGGAGTTTTTCCATCATAGGTTCATCCGGTTCTCCCGAACTTACCACTACTCCTATACAGTAACAGTCCGGAAATGTTCCATATCCCATTTCCCGATAAAATAAATTTGCCGTTTCCCTGTCATCCGCACCGGTATTAAAAAAATTCAAGGTTTTTTCCTGCTGCAGCTGTCTGGCCGTTTCCTGTATTCTTCTGCCCCCTTCTTCCTGTTTTTCCACTACATCCAAAATCGTACCATACAGACGGTAAAAAACACTTTTTTCCGGTACCGGTTCATTCTTTCCCTCTTTTAATGCACTCTCCAAAGCATACAATTCCCGGATTCTTCGGGAACTGATCTTCCAGGAAATCAATGTCGACAGCACAATTCCAAACAGCATAAAGGCAATGCAGATCCATTGAATGCGGTAAACTCCGGTTTCACTCCAATCCTTGTCTTCCTCATAATAAAACCGGATCACCACATTCGGTTCGGAAAGAGTCTCCTCCATCACAACATATTCGGGACTTTTTCTGACAGCATTCATCTGTGCATTGTCCATGACTTCCAGTCCACCTCGTTCATTGTAGGCAGCCATAAGACTCCCGTTTCCGGTTTCCAGTTCATATACAATATTTTTTCGATTCGGAAAAATCCTGCTCAAAATCGGCTCCATGGACAATAAATAGTTAAAACAGCGTTTCTGCTGTTGTGTGCTGTTAAAATGATAGCTGTAAAGAAGGTAATAACTCTCATTTCCGGCCTCAAACAGTTCAATGGTGTCCATCCCGCCATTAACAGCTTTCCGGCTGCGTTCCGCACTTTGCCTATTGCCGCCGAGGATCTCCCCGAAAAAGAGAGATTGGCTTACTACACCGTAAGAAGAATAAATTTTTCCGTCTCCAATATCCAGAAAGACATCCCGGATATCACTGTTAAAGTTTTTCCTGGACTGCAATACCCGAACCGCTTTAATCGTATCCACGGCACTCTGCATCAGGCGATAAGGAAGCAATTCCGTCTGTCCGGACAGCAAAACCGTCTCGTCATGATAACGAGTAAAAGAATCCAGCAGAGAGATGCCGCTTTCTTCCACCTGTTTGCTTATTTCATTTTCCCGGTTTTGCTTCATCCTTTCAAATACAATGCCTGTAACTGCCAGACCGGCGATTAGCACCGGAATCACCAGACTGATATTGGTAATCCAGAAATGTCGGAAATACTTTCTTTTCCCTTCCATGTTTTCTCTCTCCATTGTCCTTGTTCACACACGCCATTCGCAAAACTTTTTGCATGTTTCGCGGCTACAAGAAGCGATGCTTACATAACTCGGTGCTCCCTTCGCACATTTACACAGGCAGCTTAAAACTTGCATGTGAACTGTGACAGAATACCACGTTAGCCGACAGGCAAAAAGAGGCAGTTTCCCTTCTTCTTTGCCCGTCGGCTTTTCCTTACTTACTCAGTCTGTCATAAGCAGCCTGTTCAATCTCAAGGAAGCGATCCGCTCCCATTTTGTTCATTTCATTCAGGTAGCTGTCCCAATCCTTATCAATATCCAGCTCTCCTGTGATAAACTGAACTTTTACCGTTTTTACATAATTGGTAATATCCGTTTTCAGGGTAGACATCTGTGTACTTTCTTCTTCAGTATAGTACAGGGTAGGGAATTGGTCAAGTATCGTAACACCGGCCTGTTTTGCATCTCTCCACATCATTTCTCTCATCGCATTACCGGTAGCCAGTTTCAGGCAATCACCCTGCATCAAAAGATTCTTATCAATATTTTCCAGCATATCATATATCGTATACTTGTTAATCTTAAGAAGAGAGAACGCTCCTGCCGCAACGGCTATTTTCTGGCGATATTCTTCGCTGGACGTAAGTCCGGCAGCCTCTGCATACTTACTGTGATCAATTACCTGGAATCCTTCTACATCCTTTAAGTCAAACGTAAGTCCTTCATAACCATTCATCGCCGAAATGGCGCCTTCTTCGGTATACATATAATCCAGGAACCTGCAGACTGCCTCCGGATTTTCCACATCTGCATTAACCATAATGCTGAAATTGCTGCCGGATATGGTAGAAGAAATTACCATAATGGACTTATCATTGTATTCGCTGGTAAGCCCGGTTACGCCTGCCCACTTCTGATGATCGTAGTCACCGTCATTGGTTCCCGAAACATCAATGACACCCTCACAGGAAATTCCCGCTATTCCAGTCTTAACCAATTCTTTTGCTTCCGCATCGGTCAGAACAAAGGCATCTTCGTTAATCAGTTTTTCTGCATACAATTTATGCATAAATCTCAGATATTCTTTGTAGTTGTCTGTCGTGTTCCACAAAATAACCCTGCCGTTTTCATCCACGGATTCATGAATGTCTGCCTTCCTGCTGGGAATACCGTAAGCCCACAGAATCGGCAGCTCCGGATAATATCTTCCGTTAAAGGTAATCATCATGGGAATTTCATCATCGGTCTTACCGTTTCCATTGGCATCCTGCTCTTTAAATGCTTTCAAAACGGTATACAGATCATCCACACTCTTCGGCTGCTGCAATCCCAGATTGTCCAACCAGGTCTGTGAAATATAGATACCCACACTCTTTGTGGATTGCGTAAAGGTATTGAGCGGCTCCAGACCGTAAATGGCTCCGTCATCCATGGTAAGATGTCTTGCATATTCCGGATATTTTTCCAGATATGCGGACAGATTCGGCATAACATCCAGGTACTGGCTGATATCCAGGAAATATCCTTCTTTTCCGTATTTTGCCAGATCCAATCTGTCCATTCCCGCATTTACCATAATATCGGGCAGCTCATCGGAAGCAATGAGAAGTGTCATTTTGGACTTCCAGGTATCGGAATCGTAAGAAGTAGCATCCAGTTTGATTCCCAATCTGTTCTCATACTCTTTGAACTGGACTGTGTTATTCCAGTCCATGCTGGCAGCCAGATAAGGTCCTGCTACCGTATATGTCAGTACTTCATCGGAAATACGGACAGAATTTTCTTCCTGCGAATCCTGTGTTGCCGTTTCTTCTTTTTCTGTCTCCGTGTTTTGTACAGATTCCTTTACGGTACTGCTCTGTTTTGTGTCTTCCTTTGTGCCTGCACATCCTGAAAGCATGCCGACTGTCATTACCGCGCCAAGAAGCAGCGCCAACCATTTGTTTCGTGTTTTCATTGTGAAAACCTCCCTTTTTCTTTTTTTCTATTTTACATGGATTGCTGTGTGTTTCTCACGCTCACAATCCTTAAAAATATTCGTAATCCGCTTCCTTCCCCTGAAATCATCCTTTTACACTGCCGATCATAACACCTTTTTCAAAAAACTTCTGAAGTCTCGGATAAATGATCAGCATCGGTACGGTAGCAATAATGATAATACAGTATTTCATCAATTCTCCGGTCTTAGCCACCTCTTCCAGATAAGCCAGTTCTTCTGCGCTTGCGCTTCCGACGCCGGACACCACATCCAGAAGCTTACTTTGCAAAAGGATCTCCCGCAGAAAAAGCTGCAGCGGAAATTTCTTCCGGTCATCCAGATAAATCATGGCATCAAAATAAGAATTCCAGTGTCCGATTCCGTAATATAACACCATAACTCCCACAATAGCTTTCGACAGCGGCATAACAATCTTACGAAAAATGCCGAACTCATCACATCCGTCAATTCTGGCTGCTTCCGTAATTTCTTCCGGAATGGAGCTGGCAAAAAAAGTCCGCGCCACGATCATATTATAAACCGACATGGCGCCCGGCAGGATCATGGACCACCTGGAATCTAAAAGGCCGAAACTCTTCATATTCAGATAATTGGCAATCAGTCCGCCGTTGATGTACATGGTAACCATAAACAGGATCATAAAAAAGTTTCTGCCTGCCAGCTGCTTTCTGGAGATAGCATAAGCACAGGTAAGTGTTACGACAAGATTGACTGCGGTTCCCAATAATGTATAAAAAATCGTGTTGGCATAGCCGATCCAGATGTTTTGATATTGAAGGGCATTTCTATATCCCCGCAGGGTTACGCCCACCGGATAAAGCAGGACTTTTCCCGCATTCACTGCATCCGGATCACTGATCGAGCAGAACACCACATAGAGCATGGGATACAGCTCTATCAGAAAAAATAGCGTCAGAACGATGCTTACCATAATCTGGAAAAAACGGTCTCCCCGAAAAAAACTTTTTATTTTCATAAGTAAAACCAAACCTTTCTGTAATGCATCCTCTTTCTTAAAACAATCCGGATTGCGTGATTTTCTTAGACAACTTATTGGCTGTGATCAACAAAATACAGTTAATTACGGTATTAAACAAAGAAGTTGCCGTGGAAAAAGCAAAATCCGAATTTTCCAGACCTACTTTGTATACATAGGTAGAAATAATCTCGGAACCGCTCAGGTTGGCATCCGTCTGCAGAAGATAAACCTTTTCGTAACCAATGCTCAAAATGTTTCCGCAGCGCAGAATAAACATCGTAACGATGGTAGGCAGGATAGCGGGCAGATTAATATGCCGGATTCTCTGCATTCTGGTTGCGCCGTCAATTTCGGCCGCCTCCAGAAGTCCCTTGTCCACTGCCGACAATGCTGCAAAATAAATAATGGAACTCCAGCCCACGCCCTGCCAGATATTGCTCAACTCATAAATCCACTTAAACAGGTCGGCTCTCTGCATGAAGAAAATGCTTTCTCCCCCGAACAGTTTGATGATCGTATTAATGACACCGGTTGAAGGGCTTAAAAACATGGTCAGCATACCGCACATGACTACCGTAGAAATAAAGTGAGGAGCGTATGCTACCGTCTGTACCGCATTCCGGAATTTCACTGACTTCACTTCATTTAAAAGAAGTGCCAGAATAATGGGCATCGGGAAGCCAAGCACCAGGCTTAGAGCGCTCAAAACCAGCGTATTCTTCATAATAACCGGAAACCAGTAGGAACTGAATAATCTTTTAAAATTTGCAAGCCCTACCCAGTCACTTTTCCAGACGCCTTTCCGGATGCTGTAATCTTTAAAGGCAATCAGTATGCCATACATCGGCTTATAAGCAAATAATACTATGTAAATAACAGCCGGCAGCAATAAAACGTATAGCTGCCAATTTCTTTTCCAATGTTTCCATGCTGTGTGTTTCATCCATGCATCTCCCTGTATTGCCGTTTTGTCCGGCTCTTGTTTTAACGAAGATCAGTTTATCCTATTTTTCATAATTTGTAACTCATCTTAAATTAGCCGTCACAAAGATTATCAGCAATAATAGCACATTTCTTCCGATTTTTCCTGCTTTTTTATGCATCATCACAATTTCTGCACAATCCATTTTCGCTTTTCTGCAATTTTTGTATATCGGTCTTTTTCACTTTGCGGCGGTCTTTTCCTGTTATAGGAAACTCGGCCTATAAGTGTGCGCCGCCAGACGCACTAAAAAAGACTGCCGCTTCACGAATCTCTCTTTCCCATTCGCGAAGTGACAGTCTCTTTGTCATTTCCTTGCAGTACTACTGCTTATTTGATTTTTCCGCAGGAGGCATTCCCTATTCCAGCGACCGGTTGGAGAATCTGCCGACCGTTTTATGTTCCTGCTCTTTTGCATTCGGATCCTCTGCAGGCTTTTCCACAGGTTCTGCGGCTGTAGATGCTTCATCTGGTTCCTGAATCTCCGAACCACCATTTTCCGTATCAATTGACTCCGATTTTATTTCCGTTTCGGTGTCCGCCGTATTTCCGGTTTCTGTGCCTATGCTCTCTTCCACATCGGCATTCTGTGTATTCCCGGCTTGTGCATTCACAGGTTCCTGCGTTTTTGCAGTCTCTTCCTTTTTCTCCTCCGGCTCCGGAATTCCTTTTTCCCTTCGGTAAATTTCCATAAATTCCTTACCGGTAATGGTTTCTTTTTCAATCAGGAATTCCGCCAGTTTATCCATCAGCGTCCGGTTGGCTCTCAAAAGTTCCAGTGCCTTGTCATAGCTTTCTTTCAAGATGGCAATGACTTCCTGATCGATTTCCGCTGCCGTCTTATCGCTGCAGTTTAAGGAAGCACGGTTGTCCAGATATTGGCTTTCGATGGTAGCAAGTCCGATCAGTCCGAATTTCTTGCTCATACCGTACTGTGTTACCATAGCTCTGGCAATGTTGGTCGCTCTTTCAATATCATTGGAAGCGCCGGTAGTTACCGTATCAAATACAATCTCCTCCGCAGCACGTCCTGCCACAAGGCCGACCAGCATATCCCTTAATTCCGCTTCTGTATTCAGATACTTTTCCTCTTCCGGCACATGCATAACATATCCCAAAGCACCCATGGTTCTGGGAACAATGGTAATCTTCTGCACCGGCTCGGAATTCTTCTGCAAAGCGCTTACCAGCGCATGCCCCACTTCATGATAGGACACAATCCGGCGCTCTTCCTTACTCATAATGCGGTCTTTTTTCTCTTTCCCCACCAGTACCTGTTCTACCGCTGCAAACAGATCCTTCTGGCTTACCAGTTGTCTTCCTTCCTTTACCGCATTGATGGCCGCTTCATTAATCATATTGGCAAGATCAGAACCGACCGCACCGCTGGTTGCCAATGCAATGGCATCCAGATCCACTGTCTCATCCATCTTTACATCTTTGGCATGAACTTTGAGAATCTCCACACGCCCCTTTAAGTCCGGTTTGTCCACAATAATTCTCCGGTCAAATCGTCCCGGACGAAGAAGCGCTTTATCCAGAATCTCCGGACGGTTAGTTGCCCCCAGAATAAGAATTCCCTTGGAGCTGTCAAACCCATCCATTTCCGACAGAAGCTGGTTCAATGTCTGTTCCCGTTCTTCATTGCCTCCGCCGTATTTGGAGTCACGGCTGCGACCGATGGCATCAATTTCATCAATAAAAATAATACAAGGTGCGTTCTTGGTAGCTTCCCTGAACAGATCTCTTACACGGCTTGCACCTACACCGACATATAATTCAATAAAGTCTGAACCGGTAAGGGAATAAAAGGGAACATGAGCTTCTCCTGCAACCGCTTTGGCGAGAAGCGTCTTGCCGGTACCGGGCGGTCCCACCAGCAAAGCCCCTTTGGGAAGCCTTGCTCCGATCTTGGAATATCTGCCCGGATTATGCAGAAAATCCACCACTTCCACCAGGGATTCCTTGGCTTCATCTTCGCCTGCTACATCTTTAAACGTAACTCCCGTTTCTCTCTGCACATAGACTTTGGCATTGTTTTTTCCCACACTGAAAGGGCCGCCGCTTCCTCCGCCTACTTTCCGCATCAGAAGCATAATCATTCCGAACGTAAGCAGTACCGGTAGCACGATGTACAGGACAAGTTCCAGTACTGCCCCGGAATTATTTGCAGGAACACCGGTAAAAGGAACCCCTTTTTCTTCCAGCATTTCACGCAGGGCATTGGCATCGGCACTTAAGGCAAAGTACGTGCGGTATTCTCTGGCTGAAGAAGTTATTCCCATAAGGGGCAGTCTGCCGGTGTCGAAGATTTCCTGATCTGTCTTATTTTCGGAACTGCTGCCTGACGTTGTACCGTCCTGCGTTGTATTGCTGTTCAAATCGGCATTGCCACTCTGGCCTGCATTACCGCTCTTAACTGTTTTTTTGGTATAATACAGATAGCCGTCGCTTTTAATCTCTACATTATCAATCTCTCCGGCATTTAAAGATTCCAAAAACTCCGAGAACTTCACGGTCTGGGCATTGCTTCCGCCCAACATGAGGTTGCTGAACAGCAACGCAATGATCATCACTGCCAGCGCTGCCATCAAATAAATCATCCAGTTTCCCTTTGGAGCCTGGCTGTTTCCGTTATTATCGCCATTGCCGTTATTATTTCGATTCGAGCCGGCACCGTTCCCGTCAGGGTATCCGCCGCCATTATCATACCGGTTTGTCTGGTTATCCATGTTTACTGGCTCTCCATTTCTTTTCCAATCCAATTGTAATCGTCCTTATTATAGAAAGAAAAAGCCTATAAATCAAGAGTTTTTCTATAAAAGATTTCTAAAATTCGTAACAGTTCAGACGTGCCATTCGCAAAGCTATTCGCGAAACCGCGCTTGCATAAATTCATTTTTTCGAAAACGTGTAAAATCAGCGTTTTAAAATTTTTGTTTTCGTGTAAAATCAGTATTTTAAAATTCTTGTTTTCGTGTAAAATCGGCGGTTTAAAATCCTTGTTTTCGTGTAAACCCCGGGACGATGTAACGGAGCGAATGGAAATCGATTTTTTGATTGCAAAAAGTAAAATCAGCAGCCGCCACAACATTTCACCGATTGAAGTGAAATCAGGAAAAAACTATACCCTGGCATCTTTGGAGAAATTCAGGAAGAAATATGCGGAACAGACTCATATCCCTTACGTTCTGCATACCGGAGATCTGAAGGAAGAAAACGGAATCCTCTATCTTCCTCTCTACATGACGCCGCTTCTTTAAGGCATTTGCCCAGCAAGAAACAGTCACAACATCTAAAAAAGCGGATGCTGTGACTGTTTCTTTTACTTATCGGAACCTGGGTTCGAATCCGCTCAGCTTAAACAGCCTGCTGAGAGTTTAATTGGAAATACTGAACAAGTCCGCCGCTTCCGTCTGCGTCAGATTTTTATTGCGGTAATTCTGTTCCATATAAGCCAGAATTTCTTCTTTCCAGGAAAATACCACCTCCAGCCGAATCGCTTTCCGGGTCTCATAAAGATAACTTCCCCATTTGCTGACATATTTCCTTTTTGGGCTCTGTTACGTTTTCTACCTGGTTCCTATTTCACAGCATTCTTCTCCATATTTCATTACTCTTTTTTTGCAGGATGGGACGAAAAGCAGGGTGCAAAAATCGATAAGTCCTATGATGCAGCAATCTCCTATACTGTTAAAGTAAAATGAATCCGTTGCCGCTGTAAAGATATCCGCCATCCGATACATAGTCAAGAATTTTCTTTTGAAAGTTGTTTCTCGGCTCAAGTTCAGAATATGGAACAAATTTTTCCACTCCGAAAATATGCCAATAAAGAGAGAACGTATTCACAAAAGAAAGTATAATTCTGAAGTTTTTCTGAAATTCGATTATATTTGACCCGGGAACTAAAAAATCCTTAAGCCCCGTGTCAAGCAGCCACGAACTGCATATAAAGGCTTTGAATTGCTTTTCATTGTAATATTTTTTAAAAAACTGCCTTGCCTTTCCAAAGCTTTCCCGAACACTTTCCGGTGTCAATTTTCCTTTTTCGGGAATATGTACTGAAATCACTTCATCTCCTCTTTTAAGTACTTTTTCAAACTTATCACCGTCCAAGCAGATCTGGTTAAAATCGAGAGTTCCATCCTCATGAAAGGTATAGCCCTTTATCATTTCTCCCTCTGAAAGTGTTGTTTCAAAGAAAGGTGTTACAGTGTCAGGTGCAGGTTTTCCATTTTCAAGATATCGCTGTGAAGCCCTTGCAAGCGGAACAGTCCTCCCGCTTCCTTTGTTTTGGTAAACTTCGTATGGGCCGGAAAAAACATTCATTTCAAAAGACAATCGTTCCAACGTGAACGTTTGCGGTTTTATATAATTTACCATACCATTGCGATACATCCCACAGAAACCGTAATTCCCGTAACACCTTTTATTTCTTTCAAAAAGATTTTTGTAATGCCAGACTCCCTGCCGGGCATATTCTTCAGGTATCCCCTTTTGTTCCAAATCTTTGCCCAAGAGCTCACACCGCGCAAGAAAAACCATAGCAAAAAGCATTCCCGTCTCTGCCCCGTCATTTTCATTTTCTGTAAGTTCTGAGACATTAATTGTATCCTTATTTTCAAAAAGCATTTTGTAATACTTTTCCGCTTCAGCTATAAGTTTTTCATTTTCTGAAAACATTTCCCCATAGTGATAGAGAGCCTTGAACTGTTCTTTTGAAAAATCAAATTGTCGAAGATTCTTATATACGTTTTTTAAAGTATCTCTTACTTCCATATTATTTTTTCTCCACCAAACATTTTATGCTTTTCAATTTTCTACCCGTAAAATTTTACACTGGCATTTTGCTGTCTCCCTTAAATCAAACAGGTATACATTTTTCACAGAACTCGAAGCCTGTGCTTTACCGTTCTGATAACTGCAGTTTAAAGTTACGATCTGTTCCTTGTAAAGGATAACTACCGCTGTCCGAAGCCACGTCCGGCAGGCTCTGACCCACACATAACGTGACAATGAATTGTCATAATGCCGCGGATAATCGTGTACGATTTCATATCGTTTAGGAATATCGTCTTCCGACAACGTAAGCAGAGATCTGCGGAGTTGCTCGTCCCCGCCTCCCGTAAAGTAATCCGGCTGATAGCAAGCATAAGAGTTGCCATTACTTGTGATCTTAGAGAAATTTGTCATATAACCGTTCCAGGATTTCAGGAAATATTCCGGATCCTTTGTCAGAACCGCCATATGGAAATCCGCTTCCCCGCGCCAAATTGACCAGGCATGACCGGCACAGATGGCCGGTCCAGTTGCGTCTCCTTCCCAGATAGTCTCCCACCACCTCATTGTAGACTGGTAAAGTTTGACATCCGGCGTATAGCTTCGAAACCAGTCATGCAGTTTTAATACCTGTCTCGCAAAATCAATGTATTCCTGCTTTTCTTCGATATATCTGCAATAGTACAGGACGGAAAGCGCGGTACAGGAGATGGAGCCTTCTTCCATTTCTTCCTCCTTCTCTTCGCTGATGAGTCCTTCCGTAGGGAAGTGCAGTCCCCGATTCATCAGGTAATGCACAATTTTTTCGGCACTTTCGGAAAAAAACAAGGATTTTGGCGCATCGATTTCTTTCAGAAGTACCGCCAGATCCACAAGGGGAATCATCGGTGCACATACCGTCGTGTAATCCGACTCCGGAATCAGTGCTCCGTTTTCCCGCTGGTAGGTTCTCACCATGGTTTCCGCCGCATGAACGGCAAAGTTCAGATACTTTCCCTCTCCCGTACATTGGTACATATCTGTCAGTATGGAAATGCCGAAAAACTGCTCCTGAATACGCTTTGACCGATACAAATGATAAGCCGGAAATCCATCCAATGCATAAGGCACAATGGTCGCTCTGGGTACAAACGGCTTTCTTTCCCCCATAACCGTCTCCAGTTCTCTTTGAACCGCCTCCAGGTACTTTTTGCTGCCGTAAAAATGCATATAGGAAGCCATTGCCCAGCACCAGGTCATTCCCTCACAAAGATTTTCATCATTGTGATAGGGCTTTGTTATCGCATCACAGCTCTTTTCATAAAGCGCATCCATGTTTTCTTCGAACCAGATTTCCGTATCCAGGCCGGCTTTCCCCCTTCGATAAGGAATAACCCTATGCCTTCCGTATCCCAGGCTTTCCACGGATACCTGTTCATTTTCCACCGGAAGAATCCTCTCCTGTCCGCCGCACAGCACTTTCACGAAATCCGTTTCTCCGAGAATACGAACCGGCAAATGATCTCCGAAACTTCCCGTAACCATCGGCACCGCCATAGGGCAGTCGTATACTTCCTGTATCCGTGCAAAGCATTCTTCGATGGTATCCGCAAAGTATAATTCCGCCGTCAGATGCGAATGACTTTCCGACTCATACAGTTCATCCAGAGAAGCCAGCAATTGGAAATCCTGGATAAAATGTCCTGAGCAATAAGAAGAATAGCATATTTTCCACGCCCTGCACGGCGTTTTGGCAAGCACGATAACGAATCCCTTTCCGATCGATGGCATGATGCAGTACATTTTTTCTCCATCAAAAGAAGTATAAGGCGAACTGGGGAGAAGCTGACCCCAATATGTACCGTTTTTTTTGCTCAGAAAATTAAGATTCAGATCGATTCCGAACTGCGTAATCCTGTTGTCCCCCGTTTCTGCCTCTATCACCAACTTACCCGGATAAACTGTATAAGTCGTATGAATTTTCATTGCAACATTATTACAGTGTGTCACATTTCCATCCTGATACACCTGATCATAAGCTGCCACCTGATCACGATAAGGGCAGAAACGCTGATCAGTCTTACTGTCCTGTCCCTTAAGAGTATAGGTGATTCCACCCATCCCCCTTTTGTCCGCCAAATTAAAATCCCCCTCTTCCGTATACCATTCTTCGATCAGACCGTTTACTTTATTTATAACAATTCTCATGACTTCCTTCCTTTTACAAACTTTAAACTACCTCAGCATATCTAAGAATCGTTTTGAAACCTCTTTTACAGAAGGTTTCTGCTGCTTATGAAAATCCTTCAAAGGAGTATTCTTAAACTCTGTAAATATGTCGTCCTTTGCTTTCTGAAAATCATCCGTGTTTCTATTATCTCTGTTGCCATCGGTAAGCTGCTTTATCATCCAATCCTTAAAAAAGGCAAATTCTTTTTTATAAATGCCTTCTGCTGCTTCATATATGCTCGTACGACAATACCAATTAATAACATTGTCTTTCAAGGTATTTTCAAAGTACGGATTAATCGGTCTGTTCTTTGAAAGAGCCGTAAAACTGTGATACAGACTGTTATCTTCATGAACACTTAGCACATCAGAAAAAACTGAAAGCATCTTCTCGTTGTAAGAAAGAAGATTTTTTATATTATTTTCTTCATCTTCGCCCCGATACCAACGCATCATTGTAAAACCAAGCTTTATAAAACGATACTGAAGTTTCAGCATCACTACCGTTTTCATTATGTCCGAAATGTCACGGCGAACAAACGGCTTATTCAGAATTTCGTCCGGAATGCTTAAAATACAGTTGAAAACTTCCTTCATATAGCTTTCATAGTTTTGTTCATAATCCTCACAACCGTTCCAATATTCTTCACAATCCTTTTGCCTTTCGTATTTAAAATCAGACATTGCCAAAAAAACATCATTTGTCTTCAAAATATCTACAAATGATGGCATCCGTTCTTTCATCGGTAATTTAAGAAGAGGCAAAAAAGCTTTCCAAACGAAACCTATTATTTCTGCATCCTCGCCATACCGGTTTCTGCACATATCCGCTGCTATTTCTTCTATACCTCGTTTGGCAGGTCTCCATGCATTTTCTTTGAAATATTCCAGCATAAGAATGTCACTGTGAGAGGTTTCCGGCCAGAATGCCATACCTTTGCAGAAAATATCTTTATCTGCGATTTCCAATTTCTTTGTTATATATTCATAATCGCCATGAATCTCATTTTGCGGTTCATAGGCATGAAATATTCCAAAAATCCAAGGAAGTTTTCCTATAATGTCCCATTTTTCAAAATTATTTTCCTCTTCTTTCAGATCCACCGTATAATCAAAAATGATATGTTTTTCCGGATTAAAGAGCTTTGTTAATTCTCTTACCTCTCCCGGTTTTAACGCAAAGAAGAAATCCCATGTAGCAATCAAGAGCGGTGCATTCGGGTAGGTTTTGGAAATATAGTCGGTTATTTTGCTGTATACATATTTTTTCAAGTCAATATTTTTCTGCCTGTCTTCATGATAGGTACGCTCAGCAAGACCGATTGTATGAAAAATTTTGGGTTTTCCGTACTCTTTAACATGGGTATCAGTAAGATGCTGATAATTTTTAAAATTTTCCTCCTTCATAATATCCCACACAAGCCCGGTCTGCTCTGACTGCGATTTACTTATCTGGGATAGGAAATCCGGCTTTACAGCCTTCAAATAATCCAGAGGAGTTCTGGAGTACCAGTGCGTCATCGTTCCGCAATCTTCCGGCTGAATCAAATCACAGGAAAATGCATAGTCCATAATGCGTTTTCGCAACTGTCCCCTATACTGAAGCGACCAGAATGTTGTTCTATTATTGTATCCGGTTGTTGCCTCTGGTAAAACTTCTTCATTAGAGGGATAGGAAACAATATCCGGAAAAGCCTTCTGAAACAGATCATCTATTCCGATTCTCAGCATAAACATGTTAAGCCTGCTTTTACAAATCCAGTCAATTTCCCTCTTCCATTGTTCAAAATCCCACTGTTCTGCCTGAAACCGTTCAAGTCCCCTGTGCGCAAAATAACGAATCGCACGATATGTAAAACGTGGGCTTTCTTTTACATCAAGATTTTTTATATCTATACTTCCCTTTTTCGGAATTACATCTCCGTCCCAAAAATAATGGCAGCCTCCTCTTCGTTCCAAAAAATCATATACAGCATACAGTGTGGAGCGTCCCCTTCCTCCTGCTAAAAACAAAATTGTCCTGTTTTGCTCTTCTCTGGAAAGGATACGGTATTCATCACTGTCAAATTTCAGTCCGAGTCCGCCGCGGATGTGTTCGTAGACAAATGGCTGTACTGCTTCCGATCCAATGACAACCATATCCTCTTCCGTGGATACTTCATCCACGATTTTGAGCAGTACTCCTGTTATTCTTTCATAGTAGTCTTTAAAAACTTCTGCAGCCTTTCGGTATACGCATTCTTCCGTCTTGGGTGCCAATATTAACATAACTTATGCCCTCCGTTTCATTCAGCCATTTTATCCTATCTTTCTTTCCATCCATTTCCCATTTGTAAAATCCGGTATTTCCACCGGCATACTTCCAAGACCTATGGAACGTTCACTAAGCGGCGTAATCGCCATCCACGCTGCCATATCGTATACATCAATAGGCATTGGCTGATGATTTTTAACCGCATTAAAAAAGGCACTGATTACAAGCCAGTCCATCCCTCCATGACCTTCCCGTATACCTTCTTCTTTGTACTTTTGCCAGATCGGATGCTCGTACTTTTTCAAATACTCCTTCTCATTTCCCTGATTTTCCTTCAGCCAGTTTTCTTCTTCCTCTTCCGTAAAATCACCATCACGTACTATGGTCTTCGTATCTGCATGAAAGAATGCGTCCGTACCATGTACGACAAGTCCGCGGGAATAAAATCTGGGTAAAGTGGTTCCCAGTGTGAGCTTAATGGTCTCTCCGTGCGCACATTTTATAACGGTCGTTACAATGTCCCCCTGTGCAAACCGTGTTTCCATCAGTTCCTTATCTTCGGCATGATGTTTTTCCACATAATCATGCAACCCCACGGCCTTTGATGCCGTTGACGTAAGAGAAAGCATTCTGTTGCCATGATTTATCTTCAAAATCCTGGCAATCGGTCCCAGTTCATGGGTCGGGTAATTTTCACAGTTTCTGCCTATGTAATTACGGAGCCTGTAATGTTTATTGACTTTTCCGCCTATTACCTCTTCTCTCAGATCATGGCAATAGGAACCGTCACAGTGTGCAATTTTACCGAAAAATCCCTGTTGAACCATATTTGCCAGCATCAGCTCTCTCTCCCCGTAACAACAGTTTTCCAGCATCATAATCGGCGTTTTGGTTTCTTCATAGGTTCTTACAAGTTCCCAGCACTGCTCAACAGAATAGGCTCCGGCCACCTCAACCGCCACCGTCTTTTTTGCTTTCATAGCTTCTATTGCAGCAGGAATGTGTGCCTCCCATGCAGCAAAAATCATTACAATATCCACTCCTTTACATGCTATCAGTTCATGGTAATCTTCTGTAATAAAAACAGGGAGTTCTAACTTTTGTTCCTCCATATAATCAACTGCTCTGTCTATCCTTTCTCTATACAGATCGCAAAGAGCAGTTACCTTTACATTTTCCACATTGCAAACATGTTTCAGTAAATGAAATCCTCGTATTCCGAGTCCGAATATTCCTACTTTAATGATATCCATTTCTATTCTCCCGTGTCTTGCCTCCTGCCAAAATGATAGTTCCCTTTATTCCTCTATAATCTTGCTGAAAATACCTTTTGTCTCAGCCCACGTACCCATGACCGCCAGAGATTCTTCCCAAAAATCACCAGCGGTCACACTCATAGATAAAATATTTACAGCGTAACAACTTTACCTGTCGCAATGCTTTCATATACCGCATTCATTGCTTCAATCGTTCTGCGATGCCACTTCAGATGAATCAGCGGAGTTTTATGGTTACGGATATTGTCCACGAATTCATCAATTAATCCGATCCACTCATCGAAGTAGGTGTACTGGACGGTATATCTGTCATTCGGACAGCCGTTGTGATATACATTCGGTCCGAAGCAATCGCTCATGATCGTACCCTTCTCCCCGTTAATGGTGATATTCACTTCCATACGCTTGGGAAACACTTCCCAGCCGGGTCCGGGTACCTTTAATCTTTCTTCCATTTTTGACCAGGAAGGATCCAGGGAAAAAACGGTTCCGTCTTTCATTTTTCCGATTACGGAAAGCATATCCTCTTCTTCGATATCCGGGCGGATATTGGGCGCCACTTCCGCATAGATACTCTCGAAATCACTTCCCGTCATGTGACGAATCATATCAAAAATATGGGGATGGTCGCAAAGAGCGCCGCCTCTGAACCTGTTATCTCCTTCCTTAATCGGAACTCTCTTCCCGTAACTTTTCTCGGGAACACCCTGCCAGGGGAATGCCCAGACCGGTGAAAGGGTGATATTGGTGGCATTAAAGGATTTGATTTGTCCGATTTCTCCGTTTTTTATAATCTCCTTCATCCTGGATATTACCGGATTGTAATGCATTTCCAGTTCAATCTGGCAGACAATATTTTTTTCATCCACCAGCCGAATCATTTCATCATATTCCTGCATATCAAAGGTAGGAATTTTCATAGAAAGAATGTGAATGCCTCTTTCCGCGCAGAGCTTCATCTGCCGCAGGTGTTCGCTGTTCTCACTGGCAAGCACAACAGCTTCGATCTCCGGATGTGCCTCCAGCATTTCCAATTCACTGTCATAGCAAGGAATCCCGTCAACACTGTCCAGAAATACTTTTTTCACTTCCTCATTTGCCGTGGATACGGCAACCCAGTCAAGCTTCGGATTGTCCTTGAGGGTCTGGTAATATTTTCTGGTATGGCCATGCGTCATACTCATCATAGCAATTTTTAACGGCTTCATTCCGACATTACCTCTCTTTCTCCGCTTTTTGCAGATCTTTTGGCCATTTTCACAAGCTTCTGAAGCCTGTCGGCCGCAGCTGCCAGCTCCTCATCGTTTTTCTTCTGTGCAACCGCAAAAGCAGCTCTTACTACAGCAACTTCCTCAATGGAAAGACCGTAAAGTTCAAAGTCAACATCTGTGAATTTCTTATTTTCACTGCCGAATACGTAAACAGATTCCTGCTTTAACTGGGCGTCTACAACCACATCACAGGCAATTCCCCGCTGTGAAATGATCTCATGTTTGTCTTTTGCCTTCTCCCCGTCAGGAAGGGAAGCAGAAATCTCAATGGTGCAGACAACTCCGTCCTCTGTGGATGCAATGGCATTTAACACATTTCCGTTTTCCATTACCATAATTGATTTTATGTTTCTTTGCAGGATATACTCACAAAGATCCATTTCCCGGTACAGTTCTTCGTAAACATCCCGGTCTTTGTCCACAATCCTGGCCGTTCTCATCACACTGATCCCCGTCAGCGTTCCGTTATTGACTATGTTTTTCAGTTCCAGGAACCTTCTTTCGCTTCTGTGAGGAAGCGTCGGAATTTCTTTGCCGTCTATGATAACTGTTTTTTCATCTTTCAGTACGGCTTTTGTATCTATGGAATATTTTTCAAGAAGAAAATCAAGTTTTTCCTGTAATCTGTTCATATTAACCTCCATTCCTCCGATATATATGGTTTAAAGCATCTTGATTCTGGGCTTATATTTTTCCAGATAAGCCGCGTTTTTCTCATCTCCGCCGGGAGTATTGGCGCTAGACCATACGGGAGGTGTAATTCCTCTGTCGATACACTGTTTCACCGTTTCAATTTCCAGAAGGTGCGCAATATAGAAATCAATAATGTTGGATACCGGTGCAATCGGAGTGTCCAGTCCCGGAACGATAACCACCGCATCCCCTACCGGGTTAAAATCCTCAATAGCAACATCTGCGTAGTCAAACAGGTTTTTCTTGTTCGGGTGTCTTATAAAATGATCCTCCGGCATTTCCTTCTGCCAGGCCGAGCTGGATACCGCAATGATTTTTACCCCGTTTTTCTTTGCTTCCATCGCAGCATCTATTGTTGCCGGATTGATACCGATATTGTGGAAAATAATCAGGACATCGTTCTGTTTCAGATCGTAGTACTTCATAATCGCGCTTCCGTAATTTACGGTTCTTTCCAGTTCCAGGTACTTTAAGGCCTGGTTAAAGACAGAAAGTCCTGTCTCCATGATGGGATTTATGTTGGACAGCCCTCCGGCACGGAAAAACATTTCTCCCATGCAAAGAGTCGTGTGTCCGCCCCCGCCGTAAACGCTGATCAGCCTGTCATTTGCTATGGCATCACTCATCAACTCTGCCGCTTTTCGTATGTTCTCACTCTGGGTATCGTTTACCTTTTTAAAATTCTCCATTAACTTCTCAAAATAACCAAAGTCATTCATTACCGCTATTCCTTTCATTTCTTTTCTTCCTGTTCCCTTTTCTGTTTATCTTTTTCGTTTATCTTTTTCGTTTATCTTTTTCGTTTATCCTTTTTGTTTATCCTTTTTGTTTATCCTCTTTGAAGTACTCTTCTGTAATTTTCGCCGATATGATCCCACAATTCGATGGGATCCTTTGCCGCAACGCTTGTGCCGTAACCGCCGCGGTAAGTCCAGGTTGCAAGGCGGTCAACTCCGAGCCTTTCATACAGATCCACCACTTTATCAATCTGCTTCCAGTCATCCGGCCGTTTGTTATATCCCATAAGCCAGCGTTCGGATTCCTTGCCGTACTTCTTAGCCATGGCAACCGTTCTTTCCGTAATATCGGCAAAAAAGCTTTCCGGCAAAGTCCAGTTGATAATGGTAGTCGAAAAGACATCAAAGTACGGACAGGCAGCCACCATTTCCCAGTTATCATATCCGCGCAGTTCCGTTACATAGTAGGTATTCAGGGTTGCATGAACACAGCAGGTGATTTCCAGCTTCGGATTGATCTCTTTTAATGTTCTGGAGACATCGGAAAGTGTAAAAAGCGCTTCCCTCCATCGGAATTGTTTTACGTCATCGTTTATAAATTTCGGCATCTCATAGCCATAGTAATCCTGAAACTTCTTCATACACTCCGGGCAGCGACAAGCCCAGTCATCCCCCGCACCGCCTGTAATGGAAGCATAAGATTTGGGATAGGCATAATGGGGTTCATCCCAGAAAAAGCCGTCAACCTCTGTGTTTTTAGCCAGTTTGACACACAGATTCCGGAAATAGTCCCGAAAGGCATTGGTGTTAAAGCAGGCGGCATTCAATACTTCTCCCGTATATGCCGAAACCTGTCTGTGGTGAATGTTGTTCTGCAAAAACAAACTTACCTGCTCGCCCCCGAAATATTTGCCGATTCCCCACAAATCTGCCAGCACGCGAAGTCCCACCTTGTGTGCCGTCTTAACAATGTTATCGATATTCGGGAACCAGAAGTCCATATCAAACTCCGTAATTGCCAGAATCACCGTATCGCATCCGTGTTCTTTCATTTCCGTAAAATCTTTTTCTGCGTGTTCCGCATAATTTAAACCATAATAGCTTACTGCTGTGTGTTTTATTGCCATATCAATCCTCTCATTCTTATTTAATTGATTTTTTTTCTGCCATTCGGAAAAGCCTCTTGCAAAACAACTATCACCGTACTCCATATTCCGATGGTGCAGTTCCGGTAATCCGCTTAAAAGCTTTTCGAAAAATACCAACATTATTATAACCTACCGCCAAAGCGATATCCGCCACCTTCTGATCGGTGGTTTTTAACAGCTCACAAGCCTTTGCAATCCGCCGCTGCTCAATTACCGAGGATAAATTATCCCCGTATTCTTTTTTGAAAAGTTTTGAGATGTAGTCCTCGTGCAACCCAAGCTCTGCGGCAATCATTTTGACCGACAACATATTATCACAATAATGCGCATCAATATATTCCATAATTTTCTGAGCCGAACCAACCTTCTGACTGTTTTTGCTGCTTTTCCGGTGAATTTCTTCGACCAAGATATCTATGCTTTCATAAATACAGCCGAATTTTTCCCGAATATTCTCTTCTCTGTCATATCGTTCCAACAGTCTTCCAAAGGGAGAATACGGTTCTGAAGAAATCTCAAATTTTTCGGCAAGGGAAAGCATTGCCTCGCGGAGACGTTTCTTAATTTCACTGACGGCTTGCTCTGATAATCGTATAGATTCATTTTCAAAGTTATCACTGTAAATTCTTCCGGCAACTTCCTTAGCATCTTCCGTTTTTCCCAGAATGATATAATTGCAGAATCGTTCTTCCATTTCCTTGGAAAAATAGTAGACATTTTTTAGTTTCTTCATTTCGGAATACAAGTAAACATTAGCTCCCGATACCTCCCGATATTTCAAGACCTCTCTGGCTTGCATATAGGAATCATGAAGCTGCAATACGGAGTCTACTGCATTTCCTGCTCCGATACTCAAATCGATCCCGTATCCGTATACAATTTCCACCACCAACTGTGCAATCACATTCTGAATATCATTTTCCGTCTGCTCCGGCTGCAGCGCCACGATACAAAGCGTTTCCCGGGAAGAAACTTCAAATAGTTCCGCTTTCTCACCAACTAACTCTATAATCTTTTCATTGACAAATCCCTTTACCGATACATCCTCTGAAATATTCATACGATAATAAAGGTTATTGTAGCGAAGACATAATACCACGCTTTTTCCTGTCCACAGTCCGGATTCTTCTGTTTTCAAGAAAGCTTTCATCTGGTCCTTATCCTCATAAGTATTGCGGAGCAGTTTGTCCAAAATCTGGTATCTACGTGATACTTCCATTTTGCTTAAATGTGTACGTATTATTTTATTTTCATCTATCATTCTTTCAATATAGGTATTGATGGATTGATAGGTATAAGCTTCTGTGTTTTGTTCTTTTCCTCCCGATGGTTCCAATTCTGTAAAATGGTGCAGAATGATACTGATACTGCGATGGTTTCTGTACGTGAGAAATGCGCAGACAACAACACTTACCAAAATGGTTGTCACCATAAGCCCAAGAACCAGTATACTTTTTGAATTCCAAAAATTCTCCTGTAACGGCTCCGGCTGATATACCTGTAACCACCAACGATGATCTTGGGATTGCAAAACCGCACCATACACTCTCTCTTCCAGTACTTGCAGCTTCCTTTCTCCGGAATTTGAAAGAAGGCCTGCATACTTATTTTCTCCCAGGGAATAAATCAGCTGTTCTTTTCCATGATATAAGTAGACTTCTCCTTCTTCACCGGCAAGGGAAAACAACTCCTCCAGCAGTGAGTCCAAATTGATTACCGTAACCAGGTACGCCCCGGTATCCGTACTGACATTAAAAGGAACTGCCACACAGTATTCCATTACCTGCTTTTTGCTTCCTGCTATCATCGCATTCATACCGGATCCGTATCCGGTATGACGGCTTGAAGTTTGTAGTTTTTCCTTCCACATTTCCACCGTAAAATCCTGTGGTTGATATTTATATCTGAAATATCTCTCCGGATCACTCATTACTTCCGTAGAAGTAATCATGCAGCCCCGTACGGCATCATACAAATACATAAATTCCACCAGATCTCCATCACAGAAATCTTTCAGTAATTTGCTAATGGTATAGCTTTCCAGCCAGGTATTTTCCCCTCCCCGCAGATTTCGATAAACATATTCTGACAGAATATCATTCCGACCGATGATATAAACCATGTCTTCCACATGATTCATTCTATTCGACAGATTTTCAAGTGCCAACTGCATATTTTTCTGCTTCTCCACCACAATTTCCTCACGATATCCGGAAATCATAAATACACTTAAAGAAATTACAGAAACAATCGGGAAGAAAATGGCAATGATATACGGTAATGCCAGTCTAATGAACGATTTGATATGCTTTTTCATATATATTTCACTCTCCACGGTAAAATGGGCGAACCCAACGGAGAGGACTCATCTTTTCAGATCAGTCCCCTCTCTTCGGCTGGTAACGGTTTTCTCGTTTTTATTTAAAATTAGCTTCCATATACCCGCTGTAAGCCTCTTTATAAATTTCAATATACTCTTCTACATTCAGAGATTCCAGTTCTTTAAAATAGTCATCCACTTCACTTAAAGGACGAATACCGGTAATAAACTTTGCAGATTCCGTCTTAATATGATTGGTTATAACGGACTGCAGTTCTCCTGCCCGAAGTGCATTCTGAGTTGATAAAAATACGGAAGGCAATCGGATTGCCGTGGTATTGTCTGACCAAGCTCCAATGGTTGTTATGCGCCAATGTCCGTCCGCATTATCATCCGTATAGGCTGTTACTTCCCGAGAAACAATATCCTTCCCTGTGACGACATCCTTAATGATGTGCAACGGAACATCCTTCTCAAAACCGGAAACCTCCCTGGTATACTCAATAATGGAGGATCTGTCCCCTACGTACATAGAGCTTTGAATCAATGCAGTACTATACTCTGACATACTCGGATACGTTCCGTCCTCAACCAGTTTCACTGTTACATCGCCATTTGCATCTAAATACCATCCGTCCAGAATTCCCAGAGGATCTTCTCCTTGTTTCGGTCCGAAAAAGTACAAAGAAGCTCCTTCATCGCTATACAGGAAATCCATGATTAAAGCAAGCACTTCCGGATATTCCGTATTGGCAGATGCCCAAACGGAATTAACTGTATAATCCGCCATTGCGGAAACAACCACCTTGTCATTTCCATTGATTCCGATAGGGAGCGCAGAAACCATTCTGGAAAAATCTTCCGCATAAGAAAGGCCGTAATCCGCTATAACACCGCATACACCGTTCTTCATTAAAGCACGAGCAGTTGTGCTGTCCATTGTAAAGTAGTCCTGAGAAATCAGTCCTTCCGTGTACATGGTATTCATAAGTTCAATAAAGGTACGATAATCCTCAGTTGCGGCAGGGAGATACAGTTCTCCGTTCTTAATTGCAAATCCATTTCCGTACGGGGATATTCCATTGCCGTAATATCCAAGACCAATCCAGAGATATTTTTCCAGGAAATTTGCATTGGACACAAGTGGAATTGTCTCTTCTCCGCTCTCCAGCTTGATTTCCTTAAAGGCTCGAAGCATATCCAGGAATTCATCCATGGTCTCAGGAACCTTTGTCCCGCTTTCATCCAGCCATTTCTGATCGATGTAGACACGATGAGCCTCTCCGTAACTGCCTGTCGCTGCCATATAGCCACGATAGGTAATATAAGGCAGGCCATAGACTCCTCCGTCAGATAAGGTACTTGCCGTAAGTGCATCCGGTACTTTATCCAGGCTTTCACACAGATTCGGCATAATTTCTTCATTGATGTATGGTGCCCAATCAAGAATCATTTTTTCTTCCGCACCATACTGCGCAACGTGCTCTGTTAAAAGGCTGTCTCCCCATATCAAATCCGGCAAGGTATCTGTTCCGAGTGCCAAAGAAATCTGCTGACCGATTTCACTGGACTGCTGAACCTCTATCTTGGCATTGTAACCTTGCTGTCCCAGCCACCATTCCAGATATTTAAAAAACCAAATATCTTCTGCATTATTGGTAGCATTAGAATGCCTGTAGGTCAAAATTGAAATCGTAATCGGATCGGTTGTGATCGGTTTTTTCTCTCCGTTTTCCGTCTGCTTTACCGTTTCCGTACTAACCTGTGTTTTGCTTTCCTCTGTCTTCTGCGCTTCCGTATCTTTTTTTCCGCATCCGGCAAGGCAACTTATCAACAGGACTGCTACAAGCAATATGGAACCTGTTCTTCGATGTCTCATTTCCTTTTTCCTCCATTTTAATTAGGTTTTGTTGTTACAACTGTAATGTTTTTCCGAAGCTTCGTATAATAGAAGTATATCCGAAAATAAAATTACTTCCAAGAGCATTTTTCCGCAATTCGGCGGTCAAAAACCGATGTTGTAATCTGTCCTGCCGGTATTTTTACCGTTCTCAACCTTTTAATGCTCCCACTGTCAAGCCTTTTACAAAGTATTTCTGAATAAAAGGATAAGCTATCAGCATAGGAAGGCTGGCAATAAATACCAGGGAATATTTCATAGTCAACGCAAGTTCCGCCTGCTTGGCTGCACTTGTCAGCAGTTCGCCGGTTGCATCCGCTTCCAGTGCCGTCTCATAAGCTTTTTCATTCAAAATAAGAATCTTGTGCAGTACCAGCTGCAACGGATGCAGTTTCTGATCTGTCAGATAAATCATGGCGTCGAAATAGCTGCTCCATCGGCTTACTGCATAATATAACGTGATAACCGCTACAATAGGACCGCTTAACGGCAATACCATTTTACCGAAAATGTAAACTTCGTTAGCGCCGTCGATTCTGGCTGCCTCACATAAAGACTCCGGTATATTATTCTGAAAGTATGTCCGGGCAACTACCAGATTATAAACACTCAGTCCGTTGTTCAAGATCATGATCCACCGAGTGTTTACCAGATGCATTTTGTTAAACAGCAAGTATGTAGGAATCATTCCTCCGCCAAAGTACATCGTAATAATAAACAAGGTCATAAGGAAGGTACGCCCGTACATTTTCTTCTTGCTTAAAGCATATGCCGCCGGTATGGTCAGGAACAGATTTAATGCCGTTCCTGTTACGGTATAAAATATGGTATTTGCGTAACCAAGCCAAATAGCATTATTTTTAAATACCGCTGTATATGCATTTAACGTAAATTCTGCCGGCAGAAAACTCACTTTTCCACTGTAAACCGCGTGGGGATCTGAAAATGAAGCAATGACCGTAAAATATAATGGATACAAGCAAAGCAGCGTAATCACAATGATAATTGTATAAGTAATAACGGAAAAACATTTTTCTCCGACAGATGTTTTTGTCCGTGTTGCCTTTTGATGTATTTTTCGCATAATGTTTTTACCTTCCTTCCTTTTTAAAACAGACCGGTTTCCGATACTCTTTTCGTAATATTGTTGACCAGCAGCAGAACCAGGATATTGACCACGTTGTTAAACAAGCCGATGGCTGCGGAATAGCTGTATTGTCCCCCTATCAGACCGATCTCATAAATATAGGTAGACAAAACGGTAGACGTCTGCAAATTCAGATCATTTTGCAGAAGATAAACCTTGGAATAACCGACACTCAGTAGTCCTCCCACCTGCAACAGAAAGGTAATGATTACGGTGGGCATAATACCCGGCAGATTGATATAACGGATAATCTGCAACCTGCTGGCTCCATCGATTCTGGCTGCTTCAATCTCTTCGGAAGAAATGGATGACAGTGCCGATATGTATAAAATGGAACTCCATCCCAGATTCTGCCATAACCCCGAAAGCACATAAATGCTGGAAAATGCTTCCGGCTTTCCCAGGATATTTACTCTCGTCCCTCCGAAAAACGCGATTAGATTATTAATCGGTCCGGCACTGCGATCCAAAAACAGAATGACCAGAGAACAAACCACAACTTCGGATAGGAAATGGGGCATATAGGTAATCATCTGGGCTGTTTTCTTCACACTTGTTCTGTGGATTTCATTTAAAAGCAATGCAAAAATAACGGCACAGGGAAAAGTCGCCAGAGAATACAATGTGATGGACAATGTGTTACGAATCATCAGCCAGAAATTCGGGAACTTCAAAAAACGGATGAAATACTTTAACCCTACCCAACTGCTCCCCCAGATTCCTTTACTGGCCCGATAATCTTTGAATGCAATCTGAATTCCATACATCGGTCCATAGCAAAAAATCAAAAGATAAATTAATCCCGGCAACAACAGCAAGTACCATTGCCAACTTTCTTTTAATCTCTTTTTTACATAATGTCCCCGTCCTTTTGCCTTTCCGGCTGTTTGCTCATGCCGCATTTATTTTTCCTCGCCTTCTCATTATTTTATAACAATTCTTATAACAATTCGGTCAAACATTTCCGTAAGCAGATTCCATACCTGCACGAGAATCTGTCTGCAGGGCTGTTTCACCGTTCCGTATTCAGTTTACTTCCGATCTCGCATTTTCCACAAGGCACGTTTTCCTGTCATTTGGGGTACAAAATCCGGTCATAGGATGACTCTTGATATTTTTTTCTGGACATTTAGAGGATTCCGTTATATAATATCCGACAGGTGGTTTGCAGAGTACGGCATACAGGAATGCATGGCTGAACTGTGACGAAGGATTTGCTTTGCAGACAAAAATTGCAGATTGTAACTTGACAATTAGGCCATGGTGTGCTCACTCATGGTCTAATTGTCTTTTCACGCAGGCCGGTATACCGTCTTGTACGTTGTACCGCCAGCATGGTATGAAAACAACAGGCCGGCAATGCACCGGAAAAGAGAAGGGCATGCGGGAAGCGCATGCAGAAATGAGGTATGGAATGGCAGTAAAATATGTATTTGTAACAGGCGGTGTAGTATCCGGTCTGGGAAAGGGAATTACCGCGGCATCTCTGGGACGTCTGTTAAAAGCCCGGGGATATCAGGTAACCATGCAGAAATTCGATCCTTATATTAATATCGATCCGGGTACCATGAACCCGATTCAGCACGGGGAAGTATTTGTTACGGAAGACGGTACGGAAACGGATCTGGATCTGGGACATTATGAGCGTTTTATCGATGAGAATCTGGGGAAAAACGCCAATGTCACCACCGGTAAGGTTTACTGGTCGGTTCTGCAGAAGGAACGGCGCGGAGATTACGGCGGCGGTACCGTTCAGGTTATTCCGCATATTACAGATGAAATCAAAAGCCGCTTTTACCGGAATGATTCCGATGATGAAATGCATGTTGCCATCATTGAAGTCGGTGGTACGGTGGGTGATATCGAGAGTCAGCCTTTCCTGGAGGCCATCCGGCAGTTCCAGCATGAAGTCGGTCATGAAAATGCCATTCTGATCCATGTTACGCTGATTCCTTATCTGCATGCTTCCCAGGAGTTAAAGACCAAGCCTACCCAGGCCAGTGTAAAAGATCTGCAGGGAATGGGTATCTGGCCGGATATTATTGTCTGCCGAAGCGAACATCCGCTGGATCAGAGCATCAAAGATAAGATTGCACTGTTTTGTAATGTACCTCATGAGCATGTTCTGCAGAATCTGGATGTGGAATATCTGTATGAAGCGCCCCTTGCCATGGAAAAAGAGCATCTGGCACAGGCTGCCTGTGAGTGCCTGCATCTTCCCTGCCCGGAACCGGATCTGTCCGACTGGACAGCTATGGTAGAGGATCTTCGCCATCCTTCCAATCAGATTACCGTGGCTTTGGTCGGAAAATACGTTGCTCTTCATGATGCTTACATCAGCGTGGTGGAAGCGCTTAAGCACGGCGGCATCGTCAACCATACTACCGTCAATATTAAATGGATCGATTCCGAAACCGTTACGGATGAAAACGCAGAGGAATTGTTCGGTGATGTTAACGGTATTCTGGTTCCCGGCGGATTCGGTTCCAGAGGTATTGAGGGCAAAATCAAAGCCATTACCTATGCCCGTACCCACAAGATTCCGTATCTGGGACTTTGCCTCGGCATGCAGTTAGCGATTGTGGAATTTGCCCGTAACGTAGCAGGTCTTAAAGATGCCCACAGCATCGAGCTGGATCCTGAGACCACCCATCCCGTAATTGCCCTGATGCCGGATCAGAACGGTGTGGAAAATATCGGCGGTACGTTAAGACTGGGTTCCTATCCCTGTATTCTGGAAAAGGATTCCAAAGCCTATGCTCTGTATGGTCAGGAATTGATTCACGAAAGACACAGACATCGTTACGAAGTCAACAACGATTACAGAGAGGTTCTGATGCAGCACGGCATGCGTCTGTGCGGTTTGTCGCCGGACGGCCATATCGTGGAAATGTGCGAGCTTACGGATCATCCGTTCTTCCTTGCAACCCAGGCGCATCCGGAATTAAAATCCAGGCCCAACAGACCGCATCCTTTGTTTAAAGGCTTTGTGGCTGCCGCTTTGCAGAATCACCTGGAGAAATAATTCCGGTGGTTTCCCGGATAATCAGCTTCCCTGTTACAACCTGACTTTTCTCCGGCGTATAGTATGGATTTTTCAGCTTTTTCTTCATAAGCTCCCATGCCGCCGTGCAGGTTTCATCGATCCTGCAGTCTATGGTTGTCAGGGAATGCTCCAGGTACTGTGCCATCCGGATGTTATCCATACCGATGACAGAAAAATCTCCCGGTACGGAATATCCCTGTTCCTTCAGATAACGAATCAGGCCGACTGCGATATTGTCATAGGCACAGATGACAGCGGTCGGTCTTTTTTTTCGCTTAATGATATTCTTTGCGGCATCTATTCCTGCCTCTTCAAACCGGTAAGCACTCTCGAAAAGCTCATACCGCTCCTCGTCCGCGGCAGTCTTAGAACCGAACTCAGCAGACTGAAAACCGTTTGCAGCAGACTGAAAATCGTCTGCAGCAGCTTGAAAACCGGCCGCAGCCTCCCGAAACACGGCTGCTTTTCCGCCGGTAAGTCTTTCTCCGGCAAAAAGAATATGTTTATGTCCTAAGCTTCTTAAGTGTGCAATGGCATCTTTCATGGGCTCTTCCAGGTTCACCTGCAGGGAATGCGTCCGCGCAAGCGCCCGATTGCTGAGCAGGGAAACCACCGGGATGCTGTACCCCTTTTTTAAAGGTGCCTGCTGGTCAAAAATAAACATACCGTCCGCTTTCAGATAGGAAGCATAATATTCCACCAGTTCCTGCTGATCCTCCCGTTCAAAGTTATCGGAAGAAACCAACATGATTCCGCCGCTTTCTTCCACCAGCTTCTGTAACTCCTCCACATATCGGTTATAATAAGCGCTGCCGATCTCCGGGCACACAATGGCAATGACTTTTCTGGCATACTGTCCCCGATAATATTTCCCGAAACAGCCGTATTTTCGTGCAATGGCAAAGATATGCTCTTTCGTCTCTTCGCTTACATCCTCCGCGCCATGGAAGGCCTTGCTTACCGTGGATACCGAAACATTGGCCAGTGCTGCCAGTTCCCGCATAGTCATAGGAATCCCCATACCTTTCCGTCAATTACTGATTTCGTAGTGTAAACTCATTATACCTGTTCGGAGGAAAATACTCAAGATTAACGAAAAAGTTTCGAAGTAGATCTCTTTGCTTGTATTCTTCGGGAAAATGTATTATAACTCAGAGAGGTTAAACTGATGTCCCCGAAGCTGTGTGCAGGGAAAAAGCATTGAAATGTTATAAACGGAGGATAACGATACTATGCCTAAAAACATTACGGAAAAAGATTTGAAACGCGGACAATTTATGTATCTGCTGGAGGCGGCTTTGGAATATCTGATTTCGATCCTCGTGGCCGGATCCTTTTTGGCCACTCTGACGAAAGCGCTCGGTTTTACCGACAGTCTCACGGGAATTTTATCCTCTGTGATTTCCCTTGGCTGTCTGTTTCAGATGCTCTCTGTCTTCTATCGTCCGAAACAGGTCAAAAAGCTGGTGCTCTTTATGAGCGTCTTAAATCAGCTTCTTTTTATGCTACTTTACGTAATCCCTGTTTTTTCTTTTTCCGCCAAAATCAAAACGATTCTTTTCGTCGTTTTCATTTTTCTGGCGTATCTGATCTATAACTTTGCTCATCCGAAAAAGATGAACTGGCTGATGTCCCTGATCGATGATCATCACAGAGGCCGTTTTACAGCCGATAAGGAAATTCTGTCCCTGCTTACCGGCATGGCGTTTTCCTATGGAATGGGAACTTTAACGGATTATTTTTCGGAAAAAGGGCAGACCCGTACTGCTTTCATCCTATCAGCAGCCGTCATCTTTCTGCTGATGTTGTTCCATACGCTGACCATGCTCCTTACGCCGGAACCGCATCGTACCGACAAGCCGGTCAGCAGTCTGAAGGCAACGCTTCGGGATCTGGTACATAACAAAAATATCCTGCATGTAACCATCCTTTTCATGCTCTATTATATGGCTATGTATATCGCCACTCCTTTTTACGGAACCTACCAGATTCAGGAGTTAGGTTTTTCCTTAAAACTGGTATCCATTCTGACCATTGCCATGAGTCTTGTGCGAATTGCCTGCTCCAGATTTTGGGGCGCCTATGCAGACAAAAATTCTTTTGCCAAAATGATCCGGCTGTGCCTGCTTTTTCTCTCTGCCTGCTATCTGTTTGCTTCTTTTGCCGTCCCGGCGAACGGCACCGTTATGTTTCTGCTGTATTACCTGTGTCACGGCATTGCCCAAGGCGGAATTAACAGCGCTTTAACCAATCTGGTCTTTGACTATGCACCTTATGAAACGCGTTCGGATTCCCTGGCGGTCTGTCAGGCCGCTTCCGGTTTGTGCGGTTTTCTGGCAACCTTACTCGGCAGCCGGCTGGTTTCCCATATTCAGGCTTCCGGAAATACATTCTTAGGATTCCCGCTATACGCACAGCAGGTAATGTCTGCCATCGCCTGCTGCATTACCATCGGCGCCGTTTTTTATACATCTGCCGCATTCCGCAAGAAGGAGGCCTGATTTTTACTTACATTTCGTTTTCACAAAAGCAATGATAGCTTGTAAATTTCGTTCCATTGGTCGTCCTGCATCCATTCATCCTCCAATGTTATATCATTTGCATTCTCGGCATTTGCATATAGTTTATCTCTATTTAATTCTATAAATCGTTTAAAATCATATTTCTTACCGTTTCCATGAGTTATCATGCCCCCTACTCTTCCCAATACGCCACCCCATAGCACTCCGTCACGTGTTCCGTGGCAAATCCCGCTTCGGTAAAATAACTTTCCGCATTATAAGGATAAACAAAAACCACATCCCTTGTCTCTTCCCCGGGTGAGAGGTCAAAATGATACCGACCGACAGACAACACGGTACGGAAAGCCAGTTCTCCCTCAGAATAGACCACCGTATCCAGATATTCCTGCGGCGGAATTTTCTTATAAAGCATGACATTGGCATAGTTCAAATTCAGGATGCCAATGGAGCCGTCTGTCAATTCCTCCGCCCGGTCAATGGCCTCTTCATAACGATACCAATGCATATGTGACAGAAGGGAATACCCATAATTCTCATAATTCACACCGAAAGATGCCTGGGAATACAGATAATATCCAAAGCAACCGGTATACAGGACGCAACACAGACAAACTATAATCGCCTGTACTTGTCTTGCTGTGTTTTTTTTCGTCTGCTTCCCTTCCTGACTTTGTGTCAGTCTCTCTACCAATCTTCCTGCCAGAATCCGTACACAGCGAATCCCCAGAACACCATACAGAATAATGGGAATGTGAATGAAATTAACTTTATAGTATTTTGCCGTATCGATATTGCAGCCCATAAGAAAAGCCAATACGAACCAGACTGCCAGTATGCTGTGCAAAGGCAGCTTTCTCTTGCGGAAAATCCACTGTACAAAAATCACCAGATGGTACAACAGGCCGATCAAAATAAAAGGTGTGGTAACATAGTAATAAGATCCCACCGCTTCGTTGCTGATCCACCAGATATCATCATGTTGTGCCCAAAGCATGGCCAGCATCCACAAAAATCTTCTTTTGAAAGCCGAAAGGGAAAGTCCCATTTCGCCGGTACGCATTGCCTGCAGCTTCGGAATTGAACCGAGCGCTGTCCGTATTTCCGGAATCCAGCCGAAATTCACCGCCAGAAACAACATCAGAGGCAGCGCCAGCAAAAAGAGCAGAATGCCCGCGCCAAGCAGGCTCCTGTCAAAACAAAAACGCTTGCGGTAAAGCAGAAGGCAAAGCACAATCATCACCGGCACCAGAACCCAGGTCAGTGCATAGCAATATAAGGTAAGTCCGAAAAAGAGCGCTGCTCCCCAGATGCTTTTTCTCTTTCCGTTCAGGTATCTGCATAGAAAAAGCACTGCAAACAGAAGCATCGGAACCGCCAGATTGGCATCCAGGCCAAACCGTGACTGCTGGATATGCCATGGATTGATGGCAAGAAACGCGGCAAAGGCAAGTCCGGTTTTTTCGGAAAAAAGTTCTTTTCCCAGTTCATAAACTGACAGAATACTGATGCACCCAAGAATGGCCTGAGGCAGCCTTATGGTCCAGGTGCTGATGCCGAACAAAGCAAACAAAGGCATGGTCAGATAAGAATACAGCACACTCATACCGCTTCCCCAGACTGTATAATAAACCGGTCTGGTATAACCGTAGGAATCCGTTCCGTACTTCATGACCGCCCAGGAATTGTAGGCGGAATAGGCTTCGTCCTGATGCAATCCCATGGGGCTTTTATCCAGAAAAAGAAGTCGTGCAAGTGTTCCGATCACGAAAATCAGACCTAGCCACAGCTTCGGGTTTTTCCATTCTTTCCTGATGTTCTGTACAATCTTTCCTGCCATCTTTTTCCTACCCTTCTTTTTCCTGCTTTTTTATGTTCGGGATGTGCCTTAACATTTATATTATGATATGATATCAGGGTCCAAAGATCAAAAAGCCGTTCGTGCTTGCACGATTAGGCTTTTGAACTTGGGACCCGCCAAACATGAGGAAGTAGCGATTTACGTAGTAAACCAGCGGATTCCGAATGTTTTAGAATTGCGGGAACTGCTTTGCAGCGGAGCAATTCGTAATATCAAATGAGCAAGCTCCCAAGAGTGAGCAAGCTCACTCTGGCTCTCTTGCGCTCAGTGTACCATAAGCTCACGAATTCGTGCTATGGCAGGCGATAAACTGCCATGTGTTCGGTTCCCGCCAGTCTCTCTGCCCCTCTTTGTATCAGGAGTTTCTCTACTTCCCCGTCCGGAAGCAGCGCAATATAAGCCGACTGCAGTTCGTCTATTTGTTCCGTCACATATGCCTGGGTGCAGAAATTAATGCCGAAACCTTCCGGCACCATATAAAGCAGCCCCCAGGTAGCCGGTATGCTTTCTCCGTTTACGATATCGGAAGCCAGCCAGATCACCGTGTTTTCATACCGGTTCTGCGCTCTTTTTTTCTCATTCACTGCCGGAAGCAGCTTCTCATCCAGCTGCGCTTCCAGTTCTTTTGCCTCTTCGTGCAGTTCCTTCGTGCCGTAAGCCACCTGCCAGTCATAAGGAGCAGAAGCCTTGATCACAAAAAAATAGAGGCACAAAACCGCTGTCAGTCCCTGAAGGAACCATGCTTTCTTTTCCGTCATGCCGATCCAGACCAGACCCGTTGCAATGAAGATCATCAAGTGCTTGGAACCCTCTCCCATCCGATAAAACAAAAACAATGCCAGTATCATGGCGGCTGTAATCAGAAACTGAAACAGGTAGATTACCCTCTCCGGTTTTTCCTGTTTTTTACAAAGAGAATAAACATACCGGATGCCAAGCAGAAAAGCAATGCTTCCCGTCACACCGTACAAAGCTCCGGAAAACAGCCCGTAGCGGACACCGTCCTTTAAATAATACGTAAACAGCCTTGAAAATTTCTGAAACAAGGTTCGAAAAATGTAAGAAATCCCTGCTCCGAAGCCTTCCGTTCCGAACAAGGACAGCCACTCGGTTTCCACAATCGGCTCAATATAAGCGGAACAGGATTTTTTTGTCACCCAAAAGTAAGCCCCGGTTGTAACACCAATTACCGCAAAGGAAACTGCTGCGCCCTTAAACCGGTATTTTTTCCAGGCAAAATATCCGGGAAGAAGGAAAAACAATCCCAGATAAGGTCTGGAAAGCATCAGAAAAGCCGCTATCAGGAACATGCCAACAAGCTTTCCCATATGCTCTTTTTGAAACCAACTAAACGCAAGACCCGCAAATAAAATACCGAGAGCCATACAAAGGGATTCCGGCATCCCTGACAAAATATATCTGCTAAAGGGCACAAAAGCTGCCAACAGTACAAGAACACAGACGCTCTGCCTTTTGTTCGGTTTTGCCAAAAAAGCGAAACCTCCCATTGCCGCCATACAGAAAAACAGGCTGGCGTAAACCGGAGAGGTGAGATTCCATCCGAACAGCTTCCCCCAGATTACCCAGGGAAGCAGAATTACCGGACTCCAGGCCGCATAAGGGTAGACGCTTCCATGCGCCTCATTAAAACCGAACCACCCTATCGGATGACCGTAAGCTATGATTCCCTCTACCTGTTTGTAATACATCAGTTCATCATTCCAATAAGAAGCCGGCAAAAAAACATCCCAAAGATTTCCGCCTTTGCACCATCCGTAAATGACTGCCCCCGCAAGTGGGAAAATTGCAAAAAGCAATATCGTTATAATCCGCTGTCTTTTCTCTTTCACTCTAATCCTCATTTCTGAGCGACTTTGTCGTGAAGAGGCGAAGAGAAATTTGCGCAGGCGATTTCTCTTCTGCCATCAAAGCAATTTGTTTTCGCTCAGAAACAAATTACGGTGTAAAAAATCAGCGTTTCAACGTGATTTTTCACATTAATCTCCATTCCGCGTTTAATAGAACTCAAAAATGAACCAGGATATAATCACCCTTATCTACAATAGATCCTTCCGCCGGAAAGTGCGGCAGACTCACAGCTTCTTTTTCCGCTTCCAGATTCGGTGTCTTTCCTGCATACGCTTTCAGTTCATATCCATGCATGGCAAAAAAAGCAATCAGCTCCTCTTCCGTATCAAATGCGGTTCGTCCCCACTCAATAACGGACAGGGAAGGTGTCTGCGCCACCCACACACCGTATTCCCTCTGAAACTTTTCCAGAAGATGTTCGTCTAAAAGTTCCGTAAGTCGCAGCATCTTATAATACGTATCACTTCCATATTTGACATAAGCATCCCCGATGATACTTTCCGGAACCAGATAAGTCCCTGTAAAAAGAACAGGTTTGGAAGTATCATAACTTTTTTCCAGCTCATAAGCGACCATCTGCGCCGTGTTTTTGGCATCCTCATATTTCCTGTCATCCACGTAAAACCAATGATTCATATCTACGCATTGGTTCAAAAGAAAAATCCCTGTCAGGAGACAGCCTGCCGACCATAACCCTTTCCCCTTCTTGGATATTTTGGCCGAAGGTTTTGCTTCCGCCGATGCAGAATCCGCTTCTTTGGCTTTGCCCTTCCCGGAAATTTTCAGTGGAATCTCCCGGATTGCAGCTGACAACCTACGTAACGCCAACAGTGTCAGGAAAAATCCCCAGGCACTGAAAACCGGCAGAAATTGTGCCGAACGGTACAAAGTAGCCTTCCCTTCAATAAAAATCAGCAGATAAGAAGCGATCAGCCCTCCGAGAAAAAGAACCGGAATCCGGAAATCCCTTCTTCGTATGCCATAGACAACCGCACACACTGCCGCGCAAAGGACGGCAATCACATAATATCGGATCGGCAGATAGGCATAACCGAAGATGCCGTACATAACAATCACGCGCTTTAAGATCATTCCCAGTTCACTGAATGCTCCCGGCGTCATCATCCAGCCGAGCATTTCACTTACGGATCTTCTGACTGCCTGATCCGACAAGCTTTCCAGCCCGAATATGGCAATACAGCCGCTTACGATAAGACTTCGCAGCAAGACCGATACAACAGTAACGGCAGCCGCTCCGCATAACGGCAGAAAAACGCCTTTTTTCTCCTTGCCGGCAATCCTCAGGCTGCACAAAACCAGGAGAACTCCCATAATATAAACAATCATAAAGGATTCGTAACATCCCACTGCAACTACCAGGCTGAGAACACTCCCTGCCCAGGCGGATTTTTTCTTTTCCGAAACCGCAGATAAAAAACAGCACAAACTGATCCCGCTAAAAAGATACCCGATGGAAATCCCATTATGCAGATAGTACGTATAAACCTCGCTGATTAACGGATTGGACAAAAAGAGGCAGGCAAAAAGGAAGTAACCTGCTTTCGGCATAAGTTCCCCGAAAACCCGTTCCAGCAAAACCGCCCAGACAGTCACCGCTGCCATAAAGAGAAGTACACCGATCAAATCTGTCAAAAACGGAGCTATGGACGCTACCGGGACAATCTTATTGAGCAAAAATATCACCCAGCGTCCCACAATGGCCGCCAGTCCTTCCTCAAAGTATGCAATGCTCGGCGTGTCATCAATTCCTATGGTATGATGTGTAATCAGATACCCGTAACTGAAAACCGCTGTCAGACTCAGCAGCAAAACATAATATTTATTTTTCCAGAAGCCCCTGTAAGACTTAAGCCATTCTCCCATATTTTCCGCTTTCTCCCGCTCTTTTTGCTTTATTCTGTTCTCCCATCCTTTGTCTGCTTCCCGGTATTCCTCCGGTTCCTTCTTTGCTCTCCGATCCGCAGGTGTTTTTACACTACCGGTACTGCAACGTAACAGTTCAGACGCGCCATTCGCAAAACCGCGCTTTCAGCGATTTTCCGCTGCTTCGCAGCTTTTTGTCGCATCTGTAAGATGCGATGCTCATGTAACTTGGCGCTTAAGCTCAGACAGATTTTCATGTGAGCATGAAATCTGCCCACAAGAATGCCTGGCTGAACTGTTACGCTGCAGTTTATAAATCACAAAATCATAATACATATAGTGGAAGCGCAAGGCTTCCTCCCATGTGTAACGCTCTGCCATCCGATCCGGTGTATCGCCGTCAAAACAGATATACCACACCGTTCCGCCACGATCCTCCAGCTGATACCACTGCGTAAACGCATCGGTATTGACAAATGGGAGACTGTACAACTTATAACCATAAAGGAAGTATTGCTTTTCCGGGTGATAAACATTCAGAAAAATCGTATGCTCTGAAGGTCCCATGATGCAGTCTTCTTCCTTTACATTTTCCTTTAAAAAGGTTTCATAGGTCTGAAGCCCCGGATCGTATTCCAAAGAAAGTTCCGAAGCATACTGCGCCAGAAAGCATCCGGCTGCAACAGCAAAAACCACGGTTTTGATCTTCCGGGAAGATATCTGTCTCATGCCGGTGGCATACCACAGGGCAAGACTTCCGAATCCCGGAAAAGCGTATCTTCCCAGGAAGCAGGGATTTACATAAAGAGAGACCAAAGCTCCCGTAAGTGCCGTCAGACCGATTGCCGCCATTCCGAGCCCTGCGCTGTATTCTTTTTGACTGCGCATACGATCTACGGCATAATAGCCCAAAAAGACCGTCAGCCCCATACCGGCAAATACCACAATGGGAATCGGTGTCTCCAGTGCGGAAAACCATTCTTTGCAATAGTCCATAAACGTATAAAGCGTCGGAATCGCCTCCGCACTCCTTGCTCCGGAATCATTGGCAATCCTTAACTGCATCTGATGAAGCGTCACCAAAAGCCAGGGGGAATAAATCACACTTACCGTAATGCCGCTGATAAAATACCCTTTCAGCATGGAAAACTTCTTCCGGATCAGAATCGCACCCAGAAATAACAGATACAGAAAAACCATCTGAATCATGGCAAACGTGTGACAATAAACCGCACACAGGCCGGACAGACAGAATATCGTCCACCGTACAAAGGATCGGTTTCCCCGATACAGATCCACTGCACTTAAGCCAGCCAGCGTCATAAAGAACAACGCTGCCGCATACATCCGCACATTACCGGCCTGTACCGTCATAATCGGCATAAAAAGGGAGAAGACCATGAACCAGACGGAAGTCTGCTTATCAAACAGTTTTTTGACATAATACTTCCCTAAAAGCAGATAACCGAACATAAAAAGCACGGACAAAAGCTTTAAAGCCCAGAAATGTGTTCCTCCGCCGCATAAATGGTAAAAAATCTTCAGTAAAACATAATAAAACGGCGAATGGTCATCCACCGCAGTAATATAAATCAAATCCATCCAGGATCTGGAAACCATGGATGCTGAATAAGCTTCATCATACCACAAATTCGGAGAAATGCAAAATGCTCCCCAGACTGCCAGACCGATAAACGGCAGCACCTTCCACCAGAAAGAATATCCCATGCCCTGCCGCTTCTGCCCTTTTTTCGTTTTTTGTTCCATTTTAATCCCCATTCTGCAGACGCATTTGCATCGGAAGAAGCACGTCTCTTCCCATGCCCATACGCCGAAAACTTTTCCTACTGTAACACGATTATACTCTAAGCCAAAAGAATTGACAAGCTATATTCAGCCAAATTCTTTTACGTCATTATACGGCGGTGTTACTGTACAGACCCAGTAAAAGTTCATTGTTTATTTCGCTGAAAATAAAAAACTTTTTTTGTGGATAACCTTAGGCCTTTTCAAAAACCGTGTTGATGGCATCTTAGAAAGGCTTTTTTTGTAATTGTTATCCACTTTTTTCTTTATCAATGATTTAAAAAGTCTTGAATTACATGCTTTTTCTTAATTCCTTTTTCTCTTTTTTTACAACTTATCCACAGTCAAAATGACGAAGTCATTTGAACGGCCGATTTGCTATTTCCCGTATTTCTGATACAATAGAAAGAAAGTTATAGGAAGGTGAACAAAGTGGATATCCGTAATCTTGATCCTAAAACAAAGAACTATATCAAGAACCTGGAACATACCATAGACATTCAAAATGAATTGATCGAGGCACAGGAAAAGATCATTCATTATCAGAAAATGCAGATTGAACAGCAGCAAAAATACGTCCAAAAAGTACAGGCTTCGTTAGACCACTTAAAAACGATAGAAAAAGAAAGGTAACTATTAAGATGAACAGCTCATTTGAATATATTTCCACGCTTCAATACCGCTTAAAAGCAGCAAATGATAAACTTGGTGCTTTTGAAACCGGCGAAAAATATGTTCAAATGGAAAACAATTTCTGGGGGATTATCCGCAGACTGGAAGCACGGATCAAGGATCTGGAAGCGGAAGTTGCAAGGGCTCATGCCGAAACGGTTACTGTGCGTAATCATTGGATGGAAGTAATAAAAGACCTGAATAAGGAATGTGAAAAAAACTCCGGAAATCTCAGACGGCTTTGAAAAGAATGGAGAAGCGTGCCATGAGTGCTGAAGAGCAACGAGATGATTTCAAAGAGAAGCTGAAAGAAGAAAGGCTTGAAAAATACAGGCTCGGGGAACAGTTGGAAGAAGAAAATTGTGATCTGGTAAGAATACGGCTTACCTGGACATCAAAACAATCCTCCTTGGGAAGATCCTTGCCAAGGATACGTTGTATGTTTATGTCTTTTGCACGGATCAGGAAATAAGAACCGTGTTCTATTGCATGAGCAAAGACATTGAAAAAAGGAAAACCTCTGTCTGCAATAAAAATAGGAGAAGTACCGGGGATATGATATCGGTCGATCATGTTAATTAGAACCCTAAATTCATTTTTGTTTCGGATTGGCTGAATAACGGAATCACAGTATCTTTTTGACAAAATATCGAAAAGAGCAACCACATGAACCTGATTATAACCATTGGTCGTTTTTCCATCCGGTGGGAAATAGGAATCCGGATCCTTAGGGTTTCTGGTAAAGGAAAAGGAAGTGCTTCAGGAAGAAGTTTGTTTCGTTGCTGGCAAAAGGCTGAAGAGGAAGGCACAGTGGATGAATCAAGGGTAAAATATTTCAATAATTCCTGTTTGATTGTGCCGGCTTCCATAGAGATCAAAAAATGAAGAAGAGCCTGAAAGTTGATTTTACGATTTCTGGAAAAGTCTGTTTCAGGGTGTTTTGAAAAACGCTGGGATATTTGAGCCATGTCGGAAATATCCTGAAAAAGAGTGTTTTTAACCTGGTTTGCAAAAGTCATATGTTGCCTCCTTGAATTGAACGATTATACTTACAATTCAAGGCCTAAAAGTTCTTTATAGTACCCGGCAATCGTTTCCCATGTTTGATGCTCTGACGTAGCTACAGTAAATGCTTCACACATTGCTTTTTCATTCAATATAAGTCGCGAAATCATTTTGGCCACATCACCGCCCCAACTCATTGTTGCAGAGTGCTTCATTGCATCCTTCGGAACAATGACCGGAAGTCCCAATTTCGCTCGTCGTACAAATACAGGTGCTTCGAGAGTTGTAAGTTGGAATCTGCATTTTGAGTATGTGATTGCCGGTCGTACAATCGTCCAATTTTGGTATTTTGATGCAAAAAGAATATTCTCACATCTTGCTTTAAATAATCCGTATTCTTCCATTGCCTGATACGTAGTGTCCTTTGATGCGTCAATTAATCTGGGAGATGATTCTTTGATCGGTACTTCTTCATTTGCATATACTCTGTATGTTGATAAAAATATATAATGTTCCGTGTTTTCAAGAAACATCTCAAATCTTTCTGCAAACTGCATTGTTGTGTAAATCATGAAATCAACGATAGCATCATATTTGTTTTTCAGGATATCACGCATTACTGATTTATCCATCGCATTTTTTTGTATGTAGCGAAGCTCCCTTTGGTCGGAAGTTATATTGTCTAATGTCATTACATCGACTTTATACCCAAGTTTCAAAAGTTCCGGAATAAGATATATTCCCATTGCTCCGGTTCCACCCATTAACAATATTCTCTTGTTCATCTTTTTATCCTTCCTTCTCATATTTGCACAATTTTCAACCGACGATTAATCTGTATAAGAAAAACGAATAAGGTTTTTTACGGTCTTAATTGGAGGTTGACTATTTCCTTTCTCATCTTCATTAACACACAAAAACATTGAAGATCCGGCTATTATTGGACCAAAACGACGATGAAGATATGACTTTTCACCATTACACAAAAAAAGTGTATCACATGGAATCTCCCTTTTTAATATAAAGAGTATGTCAAAATTGTTGCGAAGCTCTTCCTCGGTATCTGCATTGGTGACTATTTTTGCAATATCAGCGCCTCTTTCAGCCTGCAGGTGTGCAATTCTTAAAACATCTTCCGGCGGAAGATATTTGTAAGTATGTGTTGAAATCAGTACTTCTCCGCCTTTTTTGTGAATGAACTCTGCGAATTTCTTCTGCTTTTTTACTGCCTGGTCATCTTCTGTGATTCCGATTGGTGTATGGCAAAACATATCTCCGAAAATATCGATAAGCTTTGCACCGCATTCCAATGCCAAAATAAGCTGCTCGGCAAGTTCATCGTCACTAAGTGAAGCAACTGCATTGGAATTCGAATAATTGGTAACATATGCCGGCTTCCCCTTCATAGCGCCAAAAATCTCACGCAGATATTCTCGTGTACGGTATTGGCCTGCAAGCGCATTCATACAGAACCCAAACGCCTCAGCACCATTTTGATGCCCCTTTTCAATTTCCCGTATTGTGCTGTCAAAATCATCTGAACGATTAATCATAAGCGTCGGTAAAGGCCTTTTAAGATTAAAAAAATATGACATAATTTCTCCTCTTTTCTTGTTATTTTTATATAAATTTTTCTCCGTTTATGATGCAATAAAAGCGTTACGAAATATCGCGCTCATAAATGAAAGAGAAAATTTATAGACACTGAATATTATCAACCTTCTTTATAAGATATCCTTTTGAACTATCATAATTATACCGTGTTGACAAACAAAATGAAATGCATTATGATGGCGGATATAAGAACAATACTACTATACTACGAGGTGGCAAGCGTATGAATATGGAACTGAAATTTTTAAATATCGGAAAGTACGACGGCATGTACAATTTTACTGCGGATTTTTCCGATAATCCCCGCCCATTCTTCAGTATAGGAATGATACTAAATGGGAAGGGAGACTTTTGTGAACAAAAATCAAATCCGGTACATGTGGATCCGGGTGATATTATTATTGTCCCCGATGCAGCAAGGTATATATCACATTGGACAGGTTCTCCGGTTGTATCCTATGTGACATTTCACTTCATTTTAGAAAAAAACTTTGGCGGTAGTATTCCTATCCAGAAGGTATGCGGGCTGGAATCTTTAACAAGGGATTTTTTATTGGCATATGACAGTTTTTCAACATCACAAAGACCGTTTAAAGTACTCGGCATTTTTTATAATCTTTTGGATGAAGTTATTCCAAAAATCCAAAGGAATTCGAAAAATCAGATTCGCACATCCGTAAAAAAGGTAATTGATCATATGACTTTTAATTATAAAGATAGCATGACGATACAAGGACTTGCAGCAATCGCCAATCTTTCGCCTTCAAGATTTTTTGCGTTATTTAAAAAGGAAACAGGCATCACTCCGATTGAATACAAAAATCGTATTGCTATCAGAAATGCAGAGGAAATGCTGCTTATATCCGATTTATCCATTGAAGAAATATCCGAAAAGCTCGGTTTTAATTCTTCATCATACTTTAGACGCACCTTTAAAGCTTTTACCGGTCAGTCGCCCAGGGAATATAGAAACAAGATCAAAACGGAATTAGAGATAAATAAGTGAAATAACCTTGGATGTTTTCAGAAAGTTCTTGCGTCTATGCGTCCTGGCGAGTATAATCACATTGTGAATAACAGCATGTTACTCAGAAATAGAAATTAGCGTAAAAATTGTATCAAAATGCATACTTTGAAATACTGTTTTTCTGCAGAATGGAGATCAAGATGGAACAACCAGCAATTTTCGGTGGAGAGCCGGTAAGGCAGACTCCCATAAGTTACGGCAAACAATATATAGATGAGGCAGACATTCAGGCGGTTACCGCTACGCTTCGCAGCGATTATCTGACCTGCGGGCCTAAAATCACAGAACTGGAGAAGCGACTTTGTGAAGTAACCGGCGCCAAATATTGCGTTGCCGTCAGCAACGGTACGGCTGCACTACACATTGCCGCCATGGCAGCGGGCTTAAAAGAGGGCGATGAAGTCATTACCACACCCATTACCTTTGCAGCAAGTGCCAACTGTGCCCTGTACTGCAATGCCAGGCCGGTTTTTGCGGATATTAATCCGGAGACTTATAACATCGATCCGTCTGCCATCCGCCGCTGTATCACAGAACGCACCAGGGCTGTTGTCGCCGTTGATTTCACCGGACAGGCAGTGGAACTGGATGAAATCCGTGCTATCTGTAAAGAGCACAACCTGACCCTCATTGAAGACGCCGCTCATTCCATCGGTACCCGCTATAACGGCCAGCCCGTGGGAAGCATTGCAGATATGACTGCTTTCAGCTTTCATCCGGTAAAAACCGTTACCTCCGGAGAAGGCGGCGCCGTTACGACCAACAGCAAAGAACTTTTTGATAAGCTTGTTCTGGCGCATAGTCACGGAATTACCAGAGACCGTGCCCAGATGGTCCACCCTACGGATGATCCCTGGTATAACGAGCAGGTAGGCTTTGGCTTTAATTACCGCATGACGGATTTTCAGGCGGCGCTCCTGATCAGCCAGCTTAACAAACTGGATCTTTTTCGTGCCCGCAGAAAAGCCATTGTAAAGAAATATGACGAAGCTTTTCTGCAGATTCCGCAGCTTCAGGTGCAAAAGGAGATTCCCCAGTCGGATACTACCAGACACCTTTATATCCTGCGTCTGCGCACAGAGCAGTTAAACTGCACCAGAAGGGAATTCTTCGATGCCCTGCACGCGGAAAACATCTACTCCCAGGTTCATTATCTTCCGGTGTACCGGCATTCTTATTACGAAAAGCTGGGCTATCCCGCCGGACTGTGTCCCAATGCGGAAGCCTACTATGAACAGGTTATGAGCCTGCCCCTTTACTATTCTCTGACCGATGCTGATGTGGAAGATGTAATCCACGCCGTAAAAAAGCTGGTAGATTACTACAAAAAGTAGTTGCCTTTAGTGGACTTTTCCGGCACTGCGTGTTATAATGTCCGGGTAGGCAAAAAGTCGAAAAACAAAAGTATATGAGGAATTATGTCAAAAGAAGTAGTCATAAAGAGCAATCGCTACGGAATGAATCTGATTTTGGACAATCAGATTCCATTTCCGCAGCTTTTGGAATGTGTCGCCCGGAAGTTTAAAGAATCCGGCAGTTTTTTTAAAAATGCGAAAATGGCGGTTTGCTTTGAAGGAAGAGAACTGACGGAAAAAGAAGAGTTGGCTCTTACCGATGCCATAATGGCAAACAGTTCGGTACAGATTGTCAGCATTTTAGACCGGCCTGGTGTGCAGGAAATGCGAATGAAACGGCTGGTGGAGGCCTATGAGAACTCTTTCGAGCGAAATGCAGGCATGGTGAACGATCGAAACGCAAGCCGGCTTTCCCCTGCAGAAACAGCAGGATCTGCAGAAACAGCAGGATCGATAGGATCGGCAGGCACAACAGGGTCGCCAAAACCGTCCCAAACAGAAGCCGAAAACGATCAGGCGGCGGCTGATTTTTATAAAGGAACCTTGCGTTCCGGACAGGTGCTTGAATCGGCTTCCAGTATTACGATTATCGGAGATGTGAATCCGGGGGCTCATATTATTTCCAACGGAAATGTGGTGGTAATCGGCGCCTTGAAAGGGAATGCCTGGGCAGGCGCACAGGGCAACAGGGATTGCTTTATTTTTGCACTGGATTTAAGACCGATACAGCTTCAAATCGGTGATTTGATTGCCAAAAGTCCGGATCGGGAATCCGATCCCAAGGCAGGCAGAAAAAAGATAAAGACAGAGAACGGATATACTCCCAGGGTTGCAGTGGCACGGGACGGCTATATCTGTATTGAGCCTATGACAAAAGGATTTCTGGAATAACACAGGAGGAAGAGAGAATGAGTGAGGTAATTGTTGTAACGTCCGGCAAAGGCGGCGTAGGAAAGACAACGACCACAGCAAATGTAGGAAGCGGTCTGGCTATGCTGAACAAAAAGGTGGTTGTGATCGATACGGACATAGGATTGAGAAATCTGGATGTCGTGCTGGGACTGGAAAATCGTATTGTATATAACCTCGTAGACGTAGTGGAAGGAAAATGCCGGCTGAAACAGGCACTGATCAAGCATAAAAAATATCCGGAACTGTTTCTTCTTCCGTCTGCACAGACCAGAGATAAGAATGCGGTAACACCGGAGCAGATGATTGCCCTGATCAATGATCTGAAACAGGAATTTGACTATATTCTGCTGGACTGCCCGGCAGGAATTGAACAGGGATTTAAGAATGCCATTGCCGGTGCGGACAGAGCGCTGGTAGTTACCACACCGGAAGTTTCCGCTATCCGTGATGCCGACCGGATCATCGGTCTTCTGGAAGCCGATGAAATGAAGAAGATTGACCTGATTATTAACCGTATCCGCCCGGATATGGTGAAACGCGGAGACATGCTGAAGGTGGAAGATGTCTGTGATATTCTTTCCGTTCATCTGATCGGTGTTGTACCGGACGATGAACAGATCGTTGTAGCAACCAACCAGGGCGAACCCTTAGTCGGAACGGATACTCCGGCAGGAAAAGCCTATGAGAATATCTGCCATCGTGTCATCGGAGAGGAGGTTCCTTTCCTGGATCTGGATGCCAAAAAGGGTGTTATGTCGGTATTGAAAGGATTGTTCAAAAAATAGGGAGGGGAAGCTATGAGGATAACGGATTTTTTTCGTAAGAAGAGCTCCGGAGAAGTGGCAAAGGATCGCCTGAAGCTTTTGTTGGTATCTGACAGGGCAAACTGTTCCCCGGAAATGATGGAAATGATTAAAAATGATATTATAGCAGTGATTTCCAAATATATGGACATTGATGCACAGGGACTGGATATCCAGATTACGGAAACGGAGTCGGAGGAAAACGGAGGATCGGTTCCCGCCCTGTTTGCCAATATTCCGATTCGTGATATGAAGCACAAACCTGCAGGACGTTAACACAGCCGACAGGTTCGCAATAGTGAAAGAAGAAAAATCCCGCCCGGTCAAGTACAACCGAGTGGGATAACTTTTAGACAACTATTTTCTCTTCCCTTCCGCTTTGCAGGATTCCAAGTAATCGTCAACCGCATCATGAAAATCTTTCAAAAGATCTTTAGCATTTTCACCTTCGTAGAAAATTAAAGAACGGATCCCCATGACTTTACCAAAAAAATACCATCGTCTTCAGAAAACTCAACACTTCCGATATAGCCCTTGTATTTGATTGTATTATTCATATGAGTCCCTCCTGTTCCAGAACTTAGCTTCCGGCTTTTCGGCTTACCCGCAGGCGGTTTAATTCCCTTGCCATACGTTGCTTGGCAATTCGGTATTCCTGTATGCTGCGTTTCTGCAGCATCGCTTCTTTGGCCTGCGCTGCAGCAGCCCTGGCGCGGTTTGCGTCAATTTCTTCCGGCCGCTCCGCTGTCTGCGCCAGAACCAGAACATCATTTTCCTCAACCTTGACAATGCCCTGATAGATTGCCAGCTCTTCAAAGGAATCCTCTCCGGGTCTACGGTATTGCAGGCTTCCGAACGTAATGGCTGCAATCATATTCCTGTGGTATGCCTGGATTCCGTACTGTCCGTCCGTAATCGGCACAATCAGGGATTCACACTCTCCGTCATAAACCGGATTGTCTGCTTCCAGAATACATAAATGAAATGTGTTCATCTTTCCGCCTTTCCATTATAGCATCCGTTCAGACGCGTCATTCACAAAGCCGCGTTTTCGCTTAATGCCTTAGCCTTTTGAATGCAGTCATCCAAAGTTCCCACATTATAAAATGCCATCTCCGGAACGTCATCCATCTCTCCGTTTATAATCGCCTTAAAACCGCGAAGCGTCTCCTTTAGCGGTACATAGACTCCGGGAGTTCCGGTAAATTTCTCTGCCACATGCATCGGCTGTGACAAAAATCTCTGGATCTTTCTGGCTCTGCTTACAATCAACCTGTCTTCTTCTCCCAGTTCTTCCATTCCCAGAATCGCGATAATATCCTGCAGCTCGCTGTATTTCTGCAAAATCTCCTGTACTTTTCTTGCCACTTCGTAATGCTCTTTTCCCACAATATCCGGCTCCAGGATTCTGGAAGCGGATTCCAGCGGATCTACTGCCGGATAAATACCCTGTTCCACAATCTTACGGCTTAATACCGTAGTGGCATCCAGATGCGAAAACGTGGTGGCCGGCGCCGGGTCGGTCAGATCATCCGCCGGAACATATACCGCCTGAACGGAAGTAACGGATCCGTTTGCCGTAGATGTGATTCGCTCCTGCAATGCGCCCATCTCTTCCGCAAGCGTAGGCTGGTAACCTACTGCGGAGGGCATTCTTCCAAGCAGCGTGGAGACTTCACTTCCCGCCTGGATAAAACGGAAAATGTTATCGATAAAAAGCAGGACATCCTTTTTCTCCCGGTCCCTGAAATACTCCGCCATAGTCAGCCCGGTAAGCGCCACCCGCATACGTACGCCCGGTGTCTCATTCATCTGTCCGAATACCAGAGCCGTCTTTTCAATGACACCGCTTTCCTTCATTTCCCGCCAAAGGTCATTTCCTTCCCTGGAACGTTCTCCCACACCGGTAAAAACAGAGTATCCTCCGTGTTCCATGGCAACATTGTGAATCAGTTCCTGAATCAATACCGTCTTACCCACTCCGGCTCCGCCGAACAGACCGATCTTTCCTCCCTTTGGGTAGGGTTCCAGAAGATCAATTACCTTAATTCCGGTCTCCAGGATTTCCACAGCCGGATTCTGTTCTTCAAAGGAAGGAGCTTTCCGGTGAATGCTCCAGTGTTCCTGCCTGTCATCTACCGGGGCACTGCCGTCTATCGGCTCTCCCAATACATTAAACAGACGTCCTAAGGTACACTCTCCCACCGGTACGCTGATTCCGGTACCACAAGCTTCTACCGCCATTCCGCAGGAAAGTCCTTCACTCTCTGCAAGCATAATGCAGCGTACGGTATGATTCCCCACATGCTGCTGCACTTCCATTACCCGCTTTTTTTCTTTCACGGTCACTGTAAGCGCCTCTTTTATTTTCGGCAGCTTTCCTTCCGGAAATGCCACATCAATTACAGAGCCTGCAATTTGTATGATTTTGCCCGTCATCCTCTTTTGCTCCTTTCCCTACACTTTTGCGGCTGCCTCTCCGACTTTTTTCGCCGCTTTACCTGCTGCCTGCTCCTGCCGTTTCTTCCACGGCTTTACCGGCTGCCTGTTCCCGCCGTTTTTCCTGCCGTTTTTCCTGCCGTTTTCTCTTCTGGTATCTGGCGCCGGCGCAGACCTCCGTGATCTCTCTGGTAATCGCTCCCTGCCGGATATGATTATATTCAAGCTTCATACTTTGGATCATTTTTTCCGCGTTGCGGTTCGCCGCATCCATCGCACTCATCCGGGCACTCTGCTCGCAGCAAAAGCTGTCGATCAATGCACTGAAAATAAAGCCCTCCACGTATCCCGGGACAATATTCTCCAACACTTCCTTTACGGACGGCACAAATTCAAACGGATGAAGAATCTCTTTTTCATTTTCCGCCACATGGAACTGCGCCCGGTGAAGCGGAAGCAGTCTCGCGGAACTTGCCTGAAGCTCCATTCCCTTTCCGTAGTCCGTGTAAATGATAAACAGCTTCTGGATATTGCCGTTGTCAAACTGCTCCAGCAAAACCGCTGCAATCTCCCGTGCCCTTTGCAGTGTTGGATTCTGTGCCGTATACAGGAAGCTTCGCTCTATGGGAATATGGTGGCTCATCAGATACTGTCTTCCGTATTCCCCCACTACATAAATTTTGGCATCCTTATGCTCTTCCAGAAGCCTGGAAGCCTCCTTAAGTACGTTCTGATTATAAGCGCCTGCCAGCCCTTTATCCGCCGTGATGATCAGATATCCGTAGGTGCCGTTTAATTTTTTACTCTCATCTTCCGGGTAAAAGTAGCGGCTTTCCACATTTTTGATCATACGGAACAGTCTTTTGATTTCGCCCTTGATCCCGTTAAAATAAGGCTGTGTATCCTCTAAATCCTTTTTCGCTTTCCGAAGCTTTGCCGAAGAAATCAAATACATGGCATTGGTGATCTTCTGTGTCTCCCGGACGGCTTCCATCCGGCTTCTGATTTCCTTTGCATTTGCCATTTTTCTTACATGCCTTTCCTTCCGAAACCTGCAACAAGCCATTTACCTGTTACATACTGCCTTCAAATTCATCTGTTTTAAACAAGCTTACCTGCTGCAAGCAACCCTGCCTTTTCGATAATGGTTTTGCGATCCTCGTCCGACAAAAGTCCGGTGGATTGGATTCTATCGCACAGTGCTTTTTCCCTGGTTTCGAAAAAGTCTAACAGCCTGTCTGCAAATGCAGCAACTTCCTGTGCCGGAATCTCCTGCATGACATGTGCAAGCGCTGCCGTCAGCAGAATGACCTGCTGTGTCTGGCTGTAGGGATGGTACTGCCTCTGTTTTAAGAGCTCCATCAATCCCTGCCCGTACAAAAGCTGCTTTGCCGTAGCATCATCCAGATCACTGGAAAACTGCATAAACACTTTCATCTCCCGATACTGCGCCAGATCCAGACGCAAAGTACCTGCCGCCTTCTTCATGGCTTTGGTCTGGGCATCTCCGCCCACACGGGATACCGACAATCCGACATTGACTGCGGGTCTTTGTCCGGCAAAAAACAGGTCGCTTTCCAGGAAAATCTGACCGTCCGTAATGGAAATAATATTCGTAGGAATATAAGCCGAAACGTCTCCGCTCTGTGTCTCCACAATAGGAAGGGCGCTCATACTTCCGCCACCTTTTTCCGCACTCAAATGCGCAGCACGTTCCAACAGTCTGGAATGCAGGTAGAAAACATCACCCGGATAGGCTTCCCGTCCCGGCGAACGATCCAGCAAAAGGCTTAAGGAACGATATGCCACCGCATGCTTGGAAAGATCATCATAAACGATCAGAACATCTCTCCCCTGCTCCATGAAGTACTCTCCCAATGCACATCCTGCATAGGGTGCGATATACTGCAGCGGCGCCGGCTGCGATGCGGAAGCATCCACTACAATGGTATAATTCATGGCATCATATTTTGTCAGGGTTCTGACCAGCTGGGCAACGGAGCTGTTCTTCTGCCCGATTGCCACATAAATGCACAGGACATCCTTGCCTTTCTGGTTCAAAATCGTATCTATGGCAATAGCTGTCTTGCCGGTCTGGCGGTCACCGATAATCAACTCTCTCTGTCCTCTTCCGATGGGGAACATGGAGTCAATGGCAAGAATACCGGTCTCTAAGGGGCGGTTGACCGGTTGTCTGTCAATGATGCCCGGCGCCAGACTTTCAATCGGCCGGTACGATACTGCTGTAATAGGGCCTTTCCCGTCTATGGGTGTACCGAGTGCGTCAATTACCCGTCCGATAAACTCCTCGCCTGCCGGTATTGCCGCTGTCTTTCCGGTTCGCAGAACCCTGCTGCCTTCTTCGATATTTTCATCATCGTCAAAAAGAATACAACCGGCTTCCTCCGAAGTCAGGTTCTGCACCATTCCCCGCACTCCGTCGGAAAAAATCAGAATTTCACCATACTGCACACCGGGAAGTCCAGCTACCGTCGCAATTCCGTCTCCTACGGTTAAAACGGTTCCCACCTCTTTGGCAAGCACCTGCGGAACCCAGTTCTTCACTGTTTCCGAAAACAGAGGGATCAGTCGTTCCTTCTCGTAAGGCACCTTTTCCAGAATTTCTTTCAATTCCTCCAGCCGTCCCTGCCTGTTCCAGTCATAGATTTTATTTCCGGCTTCCAGACGAAATCCTCCGGGAAATGCATCCGACTGCTTCCAGATCAGGGCATACTGCTTTCCGCTTTCCCGTTTTAAAAAAGCAAGGAATCTCTCCTCCTGCTCTTTGGTAGGCGGTACGGCAGCGTACAATACCGCAGAATCATTTCTTTTATCCTGCATGCTCATCACTCCTCTCCGGCAGAGTCTGTAACTGCGCTATGCTCCCGGCTTCCATTGCTATCCGCCAGGTCAGTATCTGAAGTTGCACTATGTCCGGCTTTCTGCAGTGCATCTGACTCCGCTGCATCCAGGAACCGATCATAGGCCATGGAGGGATCCATATCCGGCGCAAGCTTTGCCGCTGCCGTCTCGATCATCTGCGCAATTTCATCCTTGGCTCCGCTTAGGATTTTCTCTTTTTCCCGTTCTCCGTCTATACGTGCCTTATTTACTAGTTCCTGCGCTTCTTCCCCAGCCTGTCTGAGTACTTCCTGCCCGGCGGCAGCTGCTTCCTCTGCAGCTTTCACTTTCCGGCTGTTGATCTCGTCCTGCACTTCGGTCAGGCGCTTCTCATACTCTTCTTTGGATTCTTCCGCCTGTTTCTGCCGGTCTGCAATATCCTTTTCCTGCTTTTTGTAATACTCTGTACGCTTGTCCATAAAATCCTTTACCGGCTTATACAGAAGAAAGTACAGAATGCCAAACAATATGGTAAAATTCAGCAAATGCAGCAAAATCTGCTGCCAGTCAATATTCAAAGGAATATTCATGTCTTCTCACCCAACCCTTTATCGTCTCATGACAGGATCCCAGACTGCATTCTGTTGTTCGCATGCCTGAAATCCTCAAAAAAAGTAACTGTCTGTATCCCTTTGTTTACAGCACGAATACGATCAGGATTCCGATAATCAATGCATAAATAATGGCCGTTTCAATGAAAACCAGACCCAGCATCAGGTTTCCTCTGATATCTCCTTTTGCTTCCGGCTGCCTTGCAATGCTTTCCGATGCTTTGGAAATAGCGGTTCCCATACTGATGGCACCGGCTGCGGCTGCGATTCCTACGGCAAGAGCCGCTGCAACTGCCTTGGTTCCCGTGGCATTATCCGTACTTTCTTCGCTGTCAGCAGTCTGTACTGCCCCGACCGGCTGCACTTCTTCGGACACTTCCGTTCCTTTTTCTTCTTCACCTGCAGCCTTTACTGCCGAAGCGGAAAACAAAACTGTACCGCTTATCATCAAAACTGCCGCCAATGTTAAAATCCAATTCTTTTTTCCCATCTTCATTCTGATCACCAAATCCTTCCTTTGTTACTGTATGATTGTTTCTATTCCTATTTTGCTGCTGTTTCCTTTTGCTGCTATTTCAGTTGTAATGATTATGATTTTCACTTTTGCCGCTGCGTCAGCAATTATCACTATACTGCTTATTGTTTCCGGCGTTATCTCTGTGACGACTGCAGGATCTTCCCATTCTCATTCTTATCCTGCAACTTCTGCTTCGGCTTCGGCTTTTCGGTAACCTCACCATAAAACAGTGCCGTAAGCATCGTCAGCACATAGGCCTGAATCAGTGCATGCAGCAGTGTAAAGAGTACTCCCACGATCACCGGCAGGACAAAGCTTAACTGTGTATAATAATAAACCAGTTCCGTAACCAGTGCGCCGCTTAATAAAGCACCGAACAGTCGAAAGCTCATGGAAACCGGTAACGAAAAGTCCTTTAACGTTTTTCCTACGCCTTTTATTCCATTGGCCAGAAGCCCTCCTCCCAGAATCACGCCGTAAGAGAGACATCCCAGAGCAATGGCACCGTTGATATCCGCCAAAGGCGCCGGAAGCGTTACGGACATCCCGTCTGCGGAAACCGCCTGCAGTCCTAAAAGTTCAAACAAAGTTCCCACAAAAATATAGGCTCCCGCCGTAAAAACATAAGCTCCCAGGAAACGGTTCCTGTGCGGGCTATTGCTTTTGGCCAGATTGTCAAACATCCCTACCGCCTGTTCCAGAAGCAGCTGGAATTTTCCGGGTATATACTGAAACTTCGGAATAACAAAGATTCTTATGCATAAAGAAAAGACAAAAAAGACTCCCGTCACGACAAAAGCCGATATCAATCCGGGATTTACCTGCTTAATCCCCAGGAAGTTAATCCTGTGGCTTTCATGCAGCACTTCATTGCGCATGGCTTCCCGAATGCTTTCCGTCTCTTGTGTGCTTCCCCGCAAAAGAAAGATTCCAACCAACAAAATCACAATAATGCAGCCAAGCAAAAGTATGCTTACCGTTCGTTGTTTTCTGCTCATTTTTTCCTCTCTTTCCGCCCTTCATCCGGCTTTTTGTTCAGAAGGCAGACTTGCCCTTCCGACGGGAAGAATTATAATACTTTTAAAATGCATTCTCAAGCAGTAAAATATACAAATTTTTTTCGGGGATTTTTATTTCAGAAGTTATTTTTTTCAGAAAAGGATCCTGATTCCGTTCGGCTCTATGAATAAAATCCCTAAACGCTTTTTCTATTGAGCTATCACTAAGTGTAGGGCAAAGTTCCCAGATATCCTGTTTATTAAAACGTCCTATTTTCTTCATGCTTGCCTGTCTGACCATTTCAAGAGCAGGAAGTTTGGTTTCGATAAGGGAAAAAGCAATGCTCTAAGGAAAAATTCCCTCACTGACTTTTTCCGCATAGCGCACCGCCTCCATGGCATCCTTTGCATAGCTGTCGGCGCCGATGCGGTCAGCGTATTCCTGAGTTAATACGGCTCCTCCGACGATTACCTTACAATACGGACAGCGCTTGTGTAAAAGCCGTATGGTCTCTTCCATGGCCGGTACGGTTGTGGTCATCAGAGCGCTTAATCCGCACAGCGGGGCTTTGTGCATCTCTACGGTTTGTGCAATCAACTCCGGCGCTACATCTTTTCCCAGATCCAGCACGGTAAAACCATAATTTTCCAACAGTACTTTTACAATATTTTTGCCGATATCGTGAATATCCCCCTTTACGGTAGCTAAGACAATCTTCATTCCCTTTTTTTCGCCGCTATTTCCGCTCATGGCCGTTTTTATCACCTCAAATGCGGCTTTTGCAGCATCCGCGCTCATAAGAAGCTGCGGCAGGTATACCGTTCCGGTTTCAAATTCCCTGCCTACTTTATTAAGAGCGGGGATAATTCCGGTATGAATCACTTCCATCGGTTCCATGGTTTCCAGAAGGCTGCGTGTTTTCATTGCCGCCTGTTCCCGAAGCCCTTTTTCCACGGCATATTCCAGGGTATCCGGAACCTGCTGGGAAACCGCTTTAACGCTTCCTTCTTCCGCTTCCAGGCACTCCTTTGCAAAGGCAAGATATTCCGTGCAATTTTCATCCAGATTATGCAGCATCCGGAAACTGTAATAGGTCTTGAGCATAGGCACCGAGTAAGGATTTAAGATCGCTGCAGAAAGTCCTTTTTCCAAAGCCATGGCAAAAAACACCGAGTTTACGGCGTCCCGCATAGGCAATCCGAAGGAAATATTGGAAACGCCCAGCGAGGTATTGCATTTCATGGATTCCTTAATGTATTGCACGGTATCCAAAGTCACCTGTGCAGAAGCCGGATCCGCGCTTACGGTCAGGCACAAAGGATCGAATATCAGATTCTCCGAACCGATTCCGTATTCTTCGGCAGTCTTTTGAATCTTTTGTGCAATGCGTACCCTTCCCTCCACCGTCTCGGGAATACCGCCTTCATCCAGCGTAAGCGCCACAACCACGCCTCCGTATTTTTTGACCAGAGGAAAAATGGCTTTCATATTCTCTTCTTTTCCGTTGACGGAGTTTACCATGGCTTTGCCGTTGTAACGGCGCAGCGCTCTTTCCATGGCGGTCGGATTGGCCGTATCAATCTGAAGGGGCAGATCCACTACCGCCTGCAGTTCTTCCACCGCTTTTACCAGCATGGACACTTCATCGATATCCGGCAGTCCCACATTGACATCCAATATGTGTACCCCTTTTTCCTGCTGGCGGATTCCCTCCTGCAGCACGTAATTCATATCCTGCTGCATAAGCGCTTCCCGGAATCTCTTTTTCCCGGTAGGATTGATCCGCTCTCCGATCAGTATGGGTTCCTTTGCGAAACGCACTGCATGGGTATAAGAAGATACTACCGTAAATTTTTTAGCCTGGGGCGCACGAAACGGAACTTCCTGTGTCTGCTCTACCATCTGCCGGATGTATTCCGGTGTGGTGCCGCAGCAGCCGCCGAGAATCATCACTCCCATTTCGGCCATCTGCCGCATATCACGGGCAAACTCTTCGGGAGTGACATCGTACCAGGTCTTTTGACCGTCGCTTTGGGGAAGGCCGGCGTTGGGCTTTATCAATACCGGGACAGAGGCGCACTCTAAAAGCTCCTTTGCAACCGGAAGCAGCCTGTCCGGTCCCACCGAGCAGTTTGCGCCGATGGCATCGGCTCCCAAGCCCTCCAGCATAGCTGCCATAGCGCCGGGACGGGCACCTGTCATAAGTTTGCCGTCTTCACCGTAAGCATTGGATACCATCACCGGCAGGCATGAATTCTCTTTGGCTGCCAGAACCGCCGCCTTGGTCTCATAGCTGTCATTCATGGTCTCGATAAAAATCAGATCCGCGCCGTATTTTACTCCCAGCTTTACCGTATCCGCAAAGTAGGAAACGGCATCCTCAAAATCCAGATCACCGTAAGGCTTCAACAGTCTTCCCAACGGACCGATATCCAGAGCAACCCACTTTTCACCGGGCTTTACGGAAGTCTCTTTTGCCTTCCTTGCATTCTCCATGGCAGCCTTTATGATCTGTTCCAGCTCTTCTTCGGAAAACTTCAGCCTGTTGGCACCGAAGGTATTGGCATTAACTACATTGCTGCCTGCATCAAAATAAGCTTTGTGAATGGCTGTGATCTGCTCCGGATGCGTGATGTTCCACCGCTCCGGCAGTTCTCCCGTGGGAAGTCCCTGCGCCTGCAGAAGCGTTCCCATTCCGCCGTCCAGATAAATTTTCTGCTGTTTCAATGCCTGCCTGATATCCATATGCCGCCGTCTCCTTTTGTCTGTACTTTTGCTTCTGTTCTCGTCTCAGTATCCGTTTCTGTTCCGATTTTTTTCCTTTACTTGCATTCTTTTTCTATTTTGGCGCCCTCTTTACCGATGCATTAACATCGAAATACTCGCTTTCGTCCTTATTTTAGAGCGTCCTTGTCACGAAGAAGCTCAGGGGCGCATCGGAACAGACAATCCGTCTTCTCACAGCTTATACAGTTGTGCCCTTCTTTATCCTTCCCTGCATCCTTAACTTCCTCTGCTTCCATATGCGTTTGCCGTTCCTGCAGTCCCGGCTCAGTTTTCTGCTCCTGCTTTGCGGCGGCTTTCGCAGCCTGTTCCTTAAAAATATTTTCGGGCTCCACTCTGTCTCTGCGGATTCCCGCAAAAGCCGTTACCGACTTGGACGGGCTCATCAACAAGCTCTCATTCAAGGTCACTCCGATCTTCCTTTCGCAGTCCAGAACCCGGAAAATATCCTTTTGCAGTGCAAGGCTTAAATCTCCGTAGCCGGGGCTGTAGCGGGGAGTCAGACGAAATTTCCCTTTTCCCTGGCAGCCCTGTATTTTCCTACAAAAACGATCGCAAAGATCTTCTATCCTCTCCGTCCCGATTGCCTGAAACATAGCCGCTTTGGCAAGCTGCGTCTGACCGTAGCGCCGGATTACCCGGTCGATTTCCAGGCCTATTGTAGCCGCAAAGCAAACAACTTCCCCGCAGCCTGCAAGGCAGGATGCAAGCCCTTTGCTTTGCACCTTCAAAAAAGTCATATCCACCTGTGTTCCCTCTATGCGGCAGGGAAGAATTCTGTAACAGACTTTTTCCCGGATATACCCTTTTTCTTCGCATTCGGCAATGCAGTCTTCCATAAGAGCAAGCACTTCCGGCGAAGGACTCTTCACTGCCGCATACCGCAGAATTTCTTTACGGTTATAAAAAGTGTTTTTCACGCTATACTTCTCTCCCCAATATGGTGGAAACGTTCTCTGCAATTCTCCGCGCTACATCCGGTTTGTTCATGGAATAGACATGGATGTGAGAAATGCCATTGGCAAACAGATCGATAATCTGATCCGAAGCATAAATAATGCCGGCCTGTTTCATGGCTTCCGGACTGCTTCCGAAGGTATCTACCAGACTTTCAAAACGTCTGGGCATAAAGGAACCGGAAAGCTTTATGGCTTTTTTTACCTGATTGGCATTGGTAATGGGCATAATCCCCGCAATCACGGGCAAGGTAATCTGTGCCTCTCTTATTTTATAGAGGAAATTATAAAAAAGATTATTATCAAAAAACATCTGCGTTGTAAAAAAATCACACCCGGCCTGCGCTTTCTTTTTCAGGAACCGAATATCTTCTTTCTGGCAGGCACTCTCCGGATGCACCTCCGGATAGCAGGCTCCTCCGATGCAAAACTGTGAACTGATTGACCGGATCTCCCGAATCAGATCCGTTGCATGGTGATAGTCCCAGTTTGTTCTGTCTTCTCCCATCTTATCCGCCGGAATATCTCCCCTGAGCGCCATGATATTTTCAATTCCGGCAGCCTGAAATGCTTTGATTCTTTCCTGCACGGTCTGTCTGGAAGAGGAAACGCAGGTCAAATGGGCAATGGTCGGTACCTGATACGTCTCTTTAATCGTTTTGGCCAGTTCCAGCGTATACTCGCTGGTTCCCCCTCCCGCTCCGTATGTAACGCTCATAAACGCCGGAGACAGCCCTGCGATCTGAAGCGCTGCCTCCTTTATGCCCTCATAAGAAGCCCCTGTTTTGGGTGGGAAGACTTCAAATGACAGAGAGTATTTTTTCTGCTTTAAAAGTTCTGTGATTTTCATATGCGTGTTCCTTACTCTCCCCAGTAGTCAAGAGATTCCTGAGAAGTTGTTATTATACCGATAGTCCGATTCTATATCATACAACTCCGATAATAAGATTCCTTTTTGTGGAAATACCTCAAGCCCCTTTGCAGCATCCGTAATTCTCTTCAAGTTTTTCTTGGACACCGTGGCGTCAAATTTTCGCGTCAATCTCTGTTTCAACGCCTGCATTTTACGTCTTACTACTTGTGAGTACTCCAATTTTTTCAATTCGCTACCCCCAATTCCTCTTCCAGCTTTTCCGCCGTTATGGTGCCTTCTTCACGAATTGAAATCTCCGCTTCGTTCAGCTTTCTCATAAGCTGGCACAACGCTTTCTGCTTATCCAGTTCATCCAGTTCTTACATATCGACAATAGCGCACTGTCCATGTCCATTACGTGTGAGATATACTCTGTTTCCGTACGCTACCTCATTAATTACTGCTGTATAGTTCCTCAAATCTGAAATAGGTTTAATGTTCGGCAGGGTCAAAAGGTATTTTGCCCCTCATTTGATATCACGAATTGCTCCGCTGCAAAGCAGCTCCCGCAATTCTAAAACATTCGGAATCCGCTGATTTACTGCGTAAATCGCTACTTCCTCATGTTTGACGGGTCCCAAGTTCAAAAGCCTAATCGTGCAAGCACGAACGGCTTTTTGACCTTTTGACCCTGATATCATATTACAAATATAGTATATCCGTTTTCTGCAAAAATCGCAACATATTTACATGTAAATTTGCAGCGCAAGTCTTTCTCATACCCCTGCAAGCACTTCAAAGGTTCCTGCAAGGTTCAGCCTTCCGTAACCCAGTTCCCGGTTGGGATAAGACTGTTCCGGGGTTCTGGATGCTCCCTGAATAAAATAGTTGCAAACTTCTCTGCTTTCCGCCAAAGGGCTGTTCCCCTGTACCACGGCCCATTGCATAAACTGCGCCGCCGCTCCTGCGGTAAGCGCCGCCGACAGACTGCTACCGCTTCTTCTCCCGTACAAAGTATCCACATTTACTCCGGGAGCTGCAAAGTCCGGACGGATCGCTCCCATTCTGGAATATCCTCTGCCGGATTCAATGTAAAAACTGTTATTAGCATCATTATAAGAGCTTACGCTGATAATATCAAGTGCCATTGAAGGTTCTGTCAACGTTGTATAGGGATTGGGTTCCAGGAAATAGACCTCCTCACCCACAAACTGCGAAATAGGAAGCCACATATGAAAGGAACCGTTATGAATCACACCGGCAGGCAGGATCCTGAAATTCCAGATCCCGGGTGTAGGATCCTGAATCCGGAAAATAATCAGTTCCCCTCCGGAATTCGCCTCCACCAGAATACTGCGTATGGTAATGACGGTGCGCTCATAGATGAAACGCTGCACAATGTTATTTTCCACTCCCAGACGAAACGGCGGAATGGTCTCTCCGCCCGGTGAACGGACGGCGACCCTGTAAATATCCGGAATGGTTCCCCAGAACTCCATCTGAAAGCCGGATATGTCTTCTCCCACCCGTACTTCCACATCCCGGTAAGCATTCAATGCTGCATTGCCCAGCGGAAACTGTCCGAAAAAGTGATGAGCCGCATTTCCTTCACATCCTCCTCCCACCGTAACCACGCGGCTTCTTCTTACCGCGACCGCATTCAAAAAACCGGCAAGGAAGGAATTGCCGTCATGCTCCCCGGTATTGGTGCCGACGCCGATACAGATAATCACCGGTCTGCGGAAGGTTTCTGCGAAGGAATCCACATATTTGACCGCCAGCATGATATCTGTTTCTTCATAGGCCGGAACATTCTCCGGGATAAAATAATAGTCCCGCAGATACGGTTTGCATTCCTTAAGCTTTACAATTACCAGTTCTGATTCCGGAGCCGCTCCCGTATAGGCATTTATGCCATCCAAACTGCTTGCTGCACAAAGGCCTGCCATAATGGTTCCGTGACCGTTTTCATCCCGGGATGGCACAATCCGGAAGGGATCCGCCTCCTGCAGAGCTTCATTCAGTTCTTTTCTCTTATATTCCGTCCCAAAATAAAAACCTTCCGGCGCCGGACCGTCCTGTATGGTCTGATCCCAAATGGCCAGAATCCTGCTGTTGCCGAAAGCATCCAGAAAGGCAGGCTGCGCATAATCAATCCCGGTATCAATGATACAGATAACCGTTCCTCTGCCGGTAAGGTACAGAGGTGCTCTTTGCATCTGAAGAATGCCGCTTGCATAGAGTGCGGACGGATCGAAGGATCTTCCCGATGCCCGACCTTCGGCTCTGTTCTGTTCCTCGGCTGCACTCTCCGTCACCTCCTCTCTTTGCTGTTCAAGGTCTTCGCCTGGTTCTCTGCTTCCTCCTGTCTCCTGCTGCATCAGTCCGTATACCTTCGGAATATAACGATATCCGAAGGGGCGATTCTTCTGACCGTTTTCCAGCGCCCGTTTGGAATATACCGCATAGTAGGTTTCCCCTAAAGGGATATAGCAGACATCGTTACCTTCCTGCAGAATCACTTCCGGTGTAAAATCCATTACATAATCAATATACTCGTTTGAAAGAATCCGCTCTTTACAATCCATTTTAATCCTCGTTTCCGCAGACTTTTTTCTTTCAGCCTTCTGCTTTCCGAAATATCTTACGCAACTTTTTTATTTTCTATGATGATATTAGTTTGAAAAATCGCATCTTAGATGCGATTTTTCACATTGATCAGATTCCACCGACGCTAAAGCGTCTGCGGAATGAAGATTAATGTGGCAGAAGAGAAATCGCCTACGCGAATTTCTCTTCGCCTCTTCGCGACGAAGTCGCTCAGAAATGGGGATTAGTGTGGCAAAGTCAAAAATTCGACTATAGTCATAACAACAAACAGCACCTAAGCCAAATGGCTTAGATGCTGTTATTCCTTAATGATTCAAATTTTTTTGAATTGCGATTCCGGTTTGTAATTACTCTTCCGTCCGGTAAATGAACTTCACCTGTCCGTCCATGCCGTCTGCAATGCCGGAGAACGACTTGTATTCATGGGAAACCTGTGCAATTCCACGGATACGGTCTGCCAGCCCTTCATAATCTCCATCCAATGCTTCGGTAATCTTCTGAATTCCTTTTTCATTGAACTCTTTCAAGCCATCGGAAAGCTGCATAGCGCCGTCCTTAAGCTTCTCTACGCCATCTACCAGCGCCGGTGCGCTCTTCTTCATCGTCTGAATGCCGTCTGCCAAAGCCGCACTGCCTTCGGCAAGACTACCGGCCCCGTCTCTGACCTGGGCGATTCCCTGCAGAACAGAGGCTGCACCGCTGTTGGCCTGATCTACTCCTGCCGTATAAGAACGAAGGCCGGTATAGAACTGGTTATAGCTGTCAAGCTGTCCCTTAAGGGCACTGATAGTTGCTGCACCGGATTGTGCCTGCTGCAAAGCCTGGGTAATCTGTTCCTGTACTTCCGGTGAATTCATATTCTGTTCAATCAATGCCTGCACCTGTTCTTCCGTCTTGGAAACGATCAAAGCCTTGATTTCCTCAGACTGCATTTTCTGTTCCGTGTTGGAAGCAATCAGAGCCTTAATCGCATCGCTGTTCATCCGGGCATCCAACGCTGCCTTAATTGCCTGCTGCAGCTCTTCCGGAATCAACCCTGCTGCCACTGCCGTTTCATAAGTTTCCCTGTTCATGCCCTTGGTGGCTTCTATGGAAGCCAGTATCTGATTGAAAACATTTTCCTCGGCAGCTGTGCGCACACCTTCTTGTACCTGTGCGTAAACGGCCTGTTCTACGGCTGCCTGTATGGTATCTCTCTGTGCATTTACGGCTGCCGTCACTTTTTCAAGCGCTACGGCTCTGGCCTGCTCGGCAATCTTTTCCGTATCCAGGGAAGCAATCAGTTCGTTAAGAACCTGTGCATAATTTTCTACGGTAAGAGTCGGCACGCTTACTCCTGCCTGCGCCAACTGGCTGTTTACCGTGGCAAGAAGCGATTCAAATACCTGCCTTGCGCCTGCATTTAAAGAAGCACTGTTATTGGAAAGCAGCCCCAAACCATCGTCCAACTGTTTGGCTCCGTTATATAATGCGGAAGTACCGTTGCTTAACTGAGCGGCTCCTTCCTTTAAGCTTGCAGAACCGTCTGCCAGCTGATTGATTCCTTTTACCAGTTCTCCGGATTTTTCCAGAAGTGTACATAAACCATCATACAACTGGGAAGAACCATCCAAAAGCTGGTTCATTCCGTCGGTCAGCTGATCCACTGCATCCGTGATTCCGTCCAGGGAATCCAGTTTATCGGTATCAAGACCGTTGAATACTTCATTGGTAGCAATGGTCATGGTAGCCGACATACTGAAGTTCTCAACATCGGCACTTACTTCCACATAATCCGGAATCTCCAGTTTACTTACCTCATCCGCATCCTTCTTTCCAAGGTCGGACTTCTCCAAAGCATCCTTTACTTCTTCCAGCTTAAGATCTCCGGAAAGTCCCGGAAAAGCAATTCCGATGACTGCAGTACGGCTGCCGTCATTGACGATTTTACCGTTGGAGACTTCGATATCGGTGAAAACATCGTTGTCTAAAAGCATTCCGGTCAGCATGGCAAACGGTACATGTACGGTTTCCTTTTTCCCGTTCACTTCTATGGTACGCTCTTCCTTATTTTCGTAAGTAAAACGAATCACTACATGACCGCTCTTTCCTTTTAATTCTTCCGGTGTCATCTCTTTTCCGTCCAGAGTATAGCTGATCTTCATGGAAACAGGGAGCTCCTTCTCAATGGTACCCTGATAATAAATATCATTTCCCTGTGCATCCCACACCAGTCCGTGATTCTGTCCAAGGCTATAGGTTTCATCACCTTTTACGTTTTCAATATCCGTAAGCTGTGATACATCGGAAAGGCTGTCGCTTCCCTTGCCGTTCTTCAGCCAGTCGCAGACGATCAGCTTCTGTACGCTGCCGTCCGCTCCGGCCAGTACGTATACGGTTTCTTCCTTACCGGTTTCCCCGTCTCTTTCGACTTTTTCGGTACTTTCCTGACCGGACGTGCTAGTTTCAGCAGAAGCCACCGTTAAAACGGCATTATCCTGTTTTTTATCATTCATTCCGGCATAAACTGTTACACCCACACTGGTGAGAACCAGCACTGCACCGAGAGCAGCGCAAACCGGTTTAAGCATTGACTTTTTCATAACTTTCTCCTCCTTTTCCTGACTCTTTTCCTGCTTTTTTCATTCCGAGAGTAGTCACGCAAATCAATTTATCACAAAGCATCAGCAGTGCAGGCAAAATGAAAATGACACATAACATACTTACCACTGCACCTCTTGCCATCAACATACACATAGAACTGATAATGTCAATATCGGAATAAACCGCTACACCGAAGGTTGCCGCAAACAATCCCATACCGCTTACGATAATGGAAGGAATAGAGGTTCCCAGAGCTATCTTAACGGCGTTTCTCTTATTCTGTCCGCTGCATCTCTCCGCTTTATACCTTGTCGTCATCAGGATCGCGTAGTCTACGGTAGCACCCAGCTGAATGGTACTGATGCAGATCGGCGCAATGAACGGAAGCGACTGTCCTAAGTAATGCGGCAGACCAAGGTTAATGAAGATAGCCAACTCGATTACCGCAATCAGGATAAACGGAAGGGAGATACTCTTTTCTACCAATGCGATAATTACAAAAATCGCAATTATGGAAACGGCATTTACTACCTGGAAGTCATGATCCGTGGTCTCAATCATATCCTTCATACAAGGCGCTTCACCGATCAGCATGCCGGCAGGATCGTATTTTTTCAAAATGGCATTCAGGGAATCGATCTGTTCATTCACGGCATCGCTGGCAACACGATACTCGGAGTTAATTAAGAGAAGTTCCCACTTGTCACTCTTTAAAATCTCTGTAATGCTTTCCGGAAGGATTTCCTCCGGTACGGCAGAACCGACTACTGATTCCAGACCCAGTACGTATTTCACACCGTCCACCTGTTCCATTTCTTTTGTCATGGAACGAACATCTTTCGGGGCGAGGGAAGAATCCACCAGAAGCATATGTGTGGACGCGATATCAAATTCGTCGGAAAGCTTGGAATTGGCAATGACATATTCCATATCCTCCGGCAGGCACTGTCCCATATCGTAATAAACTTCCTTGTTGGTCTTCTGATATCCGTAATAAGCAGGCGGAATCAGGGCTGCAAAAATCAGTAAGAAAACCGGGAAAATTTTGGTAACACCCTTCGCAAAACCATCCATATTCGGAATAATGGAACGGTGTTTGGTTTTCTGAAGCGGTTTATCAAATACCAGGATTAAGGCCGGCAGAACGGTAACACATCCCAAAACGCCTAACAAAACACCCTTTGCCATTACAATTCCCAGGTCCTTGCCCAGTGTAAAACTCATGAAACACAAAGCAGCGAATCCGGCAATAGTAGTAATGGAACTTCCGACTACGGAGGTAAGGGTTTCTGCAATCGCTGCGCTCATGGCTTCCTTATTGTCTGCCGTATGTTCCCTCTGTTCGTTGTAGCTGTGCCACAGAAAGATGGAATAGTCCATGGTAACTGCTAACTGCAGAACAGCTGCCAGTGCCTTGGTAATGTAAGAAATCTCTCCCATAAAGTAGTTGGTTCCCAGATTCAGTACAATCATCATACCGATACTAAGCAAAAATACGAAAGGAACCAGCCAACCGTCCAAAAACAGAAGCATTGCCGCACAAGCCAGCAGTACTGCAAGCCCTACGTAAATCGGCTCTTCCTGTTCACACAGATCTTTCAAATCCGTTACCAGGGCAGACATTCCGGATACAAAGCACTGCTTTCCGGCAATCGATCGGATTTCCCGGATGGCGTCCATGGTCACATCTGCCGATGTCGCCGTATCAAAGAAGACAGCCATCAGGGTCGCATCCCCTTTGTTGAACTCCTGCCTTATCTTATCCGGAAGCAGCTCCATGGGAACGCTGATATCCATCAGGGAATCATACCACAGAACCGATTCCACATGCTCTACACCTTCAAGTTTTTCTCTTAAAGCGGATACTTCTTTGGCAGGCATATTTTCGACTACGATCAGGGAAAAGGCACCTTTTCCGAAATCTTCCATCAATTCATTCTGGCCGATTACCGTATCCATATCTTCCGGCAGGTAATCCAGCATATCATAATTGATACGGGTTCCCGCCATTCCCAGTACTGCAGGTATCATGCAGACCAAGGCAATGATAAGAATCGGAATCCGGAACTTTACCACTGCTTTTCCAAAACGCATTTTAAATCACTCCTTTATTTCTCTATACTCTGTTTCCATGTCCGGCAGCTGATGTCGTATAATTTTTACAACCGTCAGTACCGTACTTAAATTTAAGAATCCTTCTGCCAGAAGCGTAATCCCCGATAAGATCATCAGAACCCTTACGCTTTCGGTCGGCCGGATCACCAGCAAAAGCCCCATGATCCCGGCGATTACCGCCCACAGAAGAATGAGCCACCATTTCCGGATCCCGAACTGTCTGGAATCCATGGCGATCTGGATTTTAAACAGACCATCCATCAGAATGGAAATTCCCAGAGCAATGCAGAAAAAATTCATCAGGTTCGCCGGGTAAATCAGCAGAAGCACTCCCAATGCAATCAGCAATAGGCCGAATGCCAGGTCATACTGAAAAGCCAGCCGGTATAAATCCCTGGAAAAATAACCCACCAGTTTGACACTGCCGAAGACAATCATTAAAATCCCCATCAGTATCCCCAGCATTTTGGCAGAAAAATCCGGAATGACAATCAACAGAATTCCCAGGACGCAAAGCATAACGGAAATAATGATATATCCTGTCTTTGCAGTTTTCATCGGTGTTACAGAACGCATATCTGTCGCCTCCTTGTATTTCTTATAGATGCAGTATAATCGATTTTGCCTTCCTGGAAAATGGGCAGTAAAAAACGGATGCCTTAAAATAAGGCACCCGGAAGCGATTGTCTGAAATTCAGACATTTTATACTTTTTGTCTATTTGCGGCTTTGTAAGCTTCTGCGTACGACTTCTTCCGTCATCCCTTTGTGGAGCTCACACAGTCTGGCGAAAGCGATCCGGATATCTTCCTTCATACCGTCTTCCATCCATTCAATAATCTGCCCGAAGCATTCGCAACGGATAAAACGGATAATAATCTCTTTGTCATAGGCATCAATCGGCTGGTCTGCAAATACCGTCTCCATATAGGTTGTGACTACATAATTGCAAACCTGCTTCAGATAATGTTCATAAACATCCCGGTTCACAGAGTGGTAAAGATGAAGCACTGCCTTTCGGTTTTTCAATGCAAAATCCACTGCCACACTCATGGCCTGTTCCACGGAGTCAATGTTGGGATATTCCCGGATAATACGATCTGCATCCTCCGTCACAATCTCTTCGACCAGAGACGGCAGATCCTGGAAATGATAATAAAAAGAATTCCGGTTAATTCCGCAATCCTCCACGATATCTTTTACCGTTATCTGGCTTAACGGTCTTTCGTTTAAAAGTTTAATAAAAGATTCCTTAATGGCTTTCTTGGTAAAGTTCGGCATGCTTATTCCTCCCTGTTCTGTCAAGCCTTCCTGATTTTTCTGCAGGATAAAAAGGTAACGATAACCATTTACCCCGTCATTTCTGTAGTTATTATACACAGACTGGAACTTTATGTCAACCGGCAAAAAAAATGAACAGCCACTGTTCAAGAGCAATTGCTCCAAAGCAATGACTGTCCACTGTTTTTATTTTTCAGAAGAATCGATGCGAAGGCATCTGACTGCATTTAAAACAGCAATTACCATAACTCCCACGTCGGCAAATACGGCAACCCACATATCTGCATGGCCGGTTGCACCGAGAACAAGGCAGATGGCTTTTACGGCCAACGCAAAGATAATATTCTCGTAGACAATCCGCATGCATTTCCTTGCTCCTTTAATGGCAACGGCAATCTTGCGCGGGTTATCATCCATCAGAACCACATCGGCTGCCTCAATGGCCGCATCCGATCCTAACGCACCCATAGCGATACCGATATCCGCTCTGGAAAGCACCGGTGCATCATTGATGCCGTCTCCCACAAATACCAGCTGTTCCTTTTTACCTTTTGCGGCAAGAAGCTCTTCCATAGCCGCCACCTTGCCATCCGGTAGTAATTCGCTCTTCACTTCATCAATCTTCAGTAAAGAAGCAATTCTTTCTGCCGTCTGCCGGTTATCCCCGGTCAGCATTACGGTCTTCTTCACACCCAGAGCCTTTAACGACTGAATTGCGTCAGCCGCCTGCTCTTTTACCACATCGGAAATCAACAGGTATCCTGCATACTTGTCATCGATTGCCACATGCACCACCGTTCCCGGTTGATCCGGTTCCGGGCAGGTCAGATTCAGTCTGTTCATAAGTTTGGCATTTCCCGCTGCTACTTTATGGCCGTCTACCTCCGCCTCTACGCCATGACCGCCGATTTCCTCAATTTTCCCGATCTGCGCCTGATTCCAATCCTTAACATCCCGGCTTCCTGCCGGTACTCCTTCCACGTTCTCATCTTGCTTCAAAGCCGAGCTCTCTGTCCGGTCTTGCGCCTTTTCCGCTTTCTGTGTCTGGCTCTTCTCCTGAGCTTCCCGCAGGCTCTTAGCAATAGGATGGGAAGAATATTTTTCCGCACAGGCCGCATAATACAGCAGATCTTCCGGTTTTTCCCCCTCTGCAGGGCAAATCTGCGTCACTTCAAAAACGCCTTTTGTCAGGGTTCCTGTTTTATCAAAAACCACACATCCGGTCTGGGACAAAGCTTCCAGATAGTTGGAGCCTTTGATCAGAATTCCTCTGGAAGAAGCACCGCCGATTCCGCCGAAGAAACTTAACGGGATGGAAATCACCAGGGCACACGGGCAGCTGATTACCAGGAAAGTCAGCGCTCTGCTGATCCAGTTTGCAAAATCAGCCGGATTGCCCATAAGCAAGTTAATTACCGGCGGCAGAATAGCCAGGGCAAGTGCACTGTAACATACGGCCGGTGTGTAATAATGCGCAAATTTGGTTATGAAATTCTCCTGTCTGGACTTCTTCATGCTGGAGTTTTCCACCAGATCCAGAATCTTGGAGACAGTAGACTCCCCGAATTTTTTCGTGGTACGTACTTTTAAAAGCCCGCTTTCATTAATACAGCCGCTGATGACCTCTGCACCTTTCTCCACTTTTCTGGGAAGGCTTTCTCCGGTAAGCGCACTGGTATTTAAGACAGAGCTTCCCTCTTCCACAATACCGTCAATGGGGATTTTTTCTCCGGGACGAACGACAATCACGGTTCCGATCTCCACTTCATCCGGATCTACCTGCTCAAGACTTCCGTCTTCTTTTTCCAGATTGGCGTAATCCGGGCGAATATCCATCAGTGCACTGATATTACGCCTGCTCTTGCCCACTGCAACGCTCTGAAAGAGTTCACCGATCTGGTAAAACAGCATAACCGCCACGCCTTCCCGGTATTCTCCCAAAAGAAGCGCACCTACCGTAGCGACTGCCATCAGGAAGTTTTCATCAAAAACCTCTCCGTGAATGATCCCCAAACCGGCTTTTTTCAGAATGTCATATCCGATGATAAAGTAAGGTATCAGGAAACAAATCGGAACCCAGATTCCTTTTAAAGGTAACAAAGATACCAAAATCAGTAATCCCAAAGACACCAGGATCCGAATCAATACTTTTTTCTGCTTCTTTGTCATGATTATCGCCCCTCCTGCTATGGCAGATATGTTTTTTACTTATAAATAAATCTCACAGTCAGACTCTACTTTTTTGCAGGCCTTGACTACTCTCTTCATAACTTCCGCCTCATCGGCTCCTTCTTTAAATTCCACATTCATCTTCTGTGTCATGAAGCTGACAGTTGCATCGGCAACTCCCTCTGTCTTTTGGGCAGCCTCCTCCATCTTCAGTGCACAGTTTGCGCAATCCACTTCAATTTTATATGTTTTCTTCATCTCTTTTTCCTCTCTTTCCATTTGTCATTCCATCATGGTGATGTTGAATACCGGATTGCTTCGTACTTTACATTCCGGCAATCCTTATAAATAATATAAACATATGAATCAGTGTTCATATGTTTATATTATCATAAATATTCACTTTGTCAAGAGGGAAAAATAATTTTCTATAAGTTCTTTTTCGATATTCTTTCTTACTGTTTCAAGATCTTTTTGAGACGGTTTCTCATACGATAAATTCTTTCCTTCATAGCCGGCTCCGTTACTCCTTCCAGGCTTGCCAACTCCCTGGCCGAATAACCGCCCCGGTAATAAAGGCAAAATAATTCTGCCTCTCTTTGCCCTAATTCTTTTGCCATAATGTTAAATAGTTCCGCAAAACCGTAGGATGCAAAAAATTCGTTATCAATTTCATCTGCAACAATTTCCGCCCGTGTTTTCTGCGCCATACGGCGCTTTTGATTCAAAAGTTTGAATTTCAATGTCTGCATCAGCCAACCACCGGGATTATCATGGTTTTTCAACATCTCCTCGTGACGCAGTGCCTCACAAAATGTATCCTGTACAATATCTTCCGCCAGAGTGGCAAGCCAATACTCCCGTCTTACCACCGCTATCAGTTCCTCATAATATTTATAATAAAGATTTTCAAAGAAGTCATCCTTTGTGTACTTCATAAATCCAGCAACCTTCTCCCTGTAATTTATGTTTTATTATACATTTGTGTTTTATTATACATACATTTCCCATAAACCGCAATACTTTTTCCAATATTCAGTTACTATTTTAACACAATATTTATCATCATTTTTTATTTATTCTTAAGGTTTGTACCTATGAATAGGTATAATCTGTTTATTTTCTGCTAATATGATATTAAGATAGATAAGACGAAAAGTCAGAGCAAAGGAGAAACCGCAAATGGAATATGGAAAACTGTATGCAGATCATATCCGTAAGCTTTGCAGACAGCGTGGGCTGTCGATTAACAGGCTGGCGCACATGTCCGGTCTCAGGCAGTCTACCTTGGATAATATTATGCGTGGTGTCAGCTGCAATCCACGCGTGCTTACACTGCACAAAATTGCATTAGCTTTTGGTATGACACTTTCGGAATTTCTGGATTTTCCGGAATTAAATGATTACTATCCTTACGAAGAAGAGGAGCGGACAAATATTACGTCTTAAGCAAAAACGTGCGCCATCGGGCGCACGTTCACACTACCTTCATTTTACGGGGTGCCGGCATCCCGGGAATCGCCGATCACCGACCTTAAAAAATGCAATCCTCCACTGCCTGTTTTTGTACATCAATCAGTCCAAGACCATTCAGGCGAAGACAGGGAATGACCGGAAGGCTTATAAAAGCTAACGTCATAAAGGGATCGATTCCTGCTTTGCAGCCCAGTGCAGCTGCCGTTCTTTTTAATTCTTCCAATGTATCTTCCGCTTTCTGCGCTCCCCATAGGCTCATCAGACCGCCCACGGGAAGCGGTAAGGTTCCCAAAATCTCTCCGTTTTTAACCAGTGCAAGACCGCCTTCCTGTTCCCGAACCGTATTGGCCGCCAACGCCATATCTTCATCATTGACGCCTGTCACGATTAAATTATGCGTATCATGCGCCACGCTGGTAGCAACCGCCCCTTCCTTCAGGCCATACCCCTTTAAGAATCCGATTCCGATGTGGCCGGTATGATGATGCCTTTCCAAAACTGCCACTTTTATAATATCCTTTGAAATGTCCACACCTTTTGCATGGCCCGGATTTACCGTATAAGGAACAACATTCTCCCGGGTCAGAATCTCTCCCGGAATCAATTCGATTACACGCAGTTTCTCTCCTTCCCGCTTTAACGCCAGATCCTGCGGCGTTACTGTTTCCATATGGAAAGAATGCAGAATCTCCGGATATTTCTTTTCAATCTCCTTTACCGGTATGCTGCTTTGGAAAACTTGGGATGTTACTTTCTTACCATTCTTATAGACATCTGTTACTTTTACTTTCTCAAGATCGGACAATACCACCAGATCCGCGTGATATCCCGGTGCTACCGCACCCAGCTGCAGCTTGCCGAAATACTGTGCCGTATGTAATGTTGCCATTCGAATTGCCTGTATGGGATTGACACCGAGGTTCACGGCTTTCCGGATGATCGCATCCATATGTCCGTCACTGCGAAGTCCCTCCGGATGCCGGTCATCGGTAACAAACATGCATCGGGTATAGAAAGGGGCTTTGCATAGAGGCAGAAGAGCTTCCAGATTCCTGGCGGCTGTTCCTTCCCGGATCATAACCCACTGCCCCCGGCTGATTTTTTCGATACCTTCCTCCGGCGTGCTGCATTCATGATCCGAACCGATTCCCGCCGTGACATAAGCATTGAGCAGATTGCCGGAAAGTCCCGGCGCATGCCCGTCCAGCCGCTTTCCGTTTAAGCGGGCGTCTTCCAGTTTTTCCAGAACATCGTCTCTTGCGGCAACTGTGCCGAAAGCATCCATGACCTCCGCAAGTCCGGCAACTCTCTCACAGCCGTAGTATGGCTTTAATTCCCTTGCCGTAAGGACGGCGCCGGCTTCTTCCATGGGACTTGCCGGTACGCAGGACGGAAGCATAAAGAACACGTCCATGATAAGTCCTTTCGTCTGCTCCATCATAAAATCAATTCCGCGCGTTCCCGCTACATTGGCAATCTCATGCGGATCTGTAAATACGCCGGTCGTTCCGTGGGGCAGAACCGCCTTTTCAAATTCTCCGGGCAAAAGCATGGAAGATTCCAGATGAATATGTCCGTCCAGAAAACCCGGGCACAAATACTTCCCTTCCAGATCCACTTCCTCTTCTCCCTCATAAGAGCCGACTCCCACAATCGTATCCCCGCAGATTGCCACATCCGCTTTTTCCAGTGTTTCTGTAAATACATTCACCACCACAGCATTCTTCAAAACCAGATCCGCTTTCTTTCTTCCCGCTGCTTCTGCAATTTTTTCCTTCAGCTGTTTTGTCATAGTTTTTTGACTCCCCTTGCTGTTTTCTTTATGAAATCTCCCGTTTTCTCCGGCATATTATGGCTGTTCTGCCGATATTTTATCGCCATCTTACCGCCAATGTAATTCTATTTTTTGCAATGAATTCCGGCTGTTTTCCGCTGTTATCTCGCCATCATAGCTTCAAAACCGGCCTCTGCCTTTTCTACGGTATCCCATACCAGTTTCTCCGCAACCGGCTTTAATTCCATCTGCAGCACTTTTTCAATAACCTGCTTTTGCACTTCGTCCGGCACACGATACAAGGTAAAGCAACAACTTAAGAAGCGTGTCAACTTATGTTCCATGGTAAAATAAAAATCACACTTTTTGGCCATAAATCCTCTTGTAATTCCCGCAGATGCAATTTCCATCTCGTAAAAATCCTTCGGCTCCGCCTCCGGAAGATAGTCTGCAAAAATATACCGCAGTTTATCCGCAGTCGCTTTGTAAATATACTCCGATGTCTTCGGCAGGGAATATGCCATGGTATAAATCTCTCTCAAGGCTTCCGATAATTCGGCGATGTGAAGTTGCAATGCCGTCTCTACTGCGTAGATCATTAACGGATCCTTATTCCCTTCCAACATTCCTTCCGCCCGGTAGAACTGATCGCTGTACATCTTCTCTACCAAAATCAAAAGCAGCTCTTCTTTATTCTCGAAAGAAGCAAAAAAGGCAGACGGGGTGAAGCCTGCTGCCTGAGCAATTGCGGATGTTGTTGTTTTTTCATATCCCTTCTCCAGAAACTGCCGCACTGCAGAAAGAATCATCTTATTTTTACGCATAAGTCCCTTGGTTTGAATTTTTTTTGGCATATTGGTTCCTCCTTCATCAGAATGCTGCCGAAACAACCTGCAGCTTAAGAATTGCTGAGATATATGCCATTATACAGCGCTGCCTCCGTTTTGTCCACTGGCTTTTTATATTTCCCGCGGCTGTTCCTACGCACCTGTTCATACGCGCTTTCTTGTGCAACGGATCGTCACTCTGGACTGGCCTCCCACTGTACAGGTAAAAAGAGTCAGATCCCATTCTCCGGAAGTCATCTCTTCTACTGCGTAAGGCGGCAGAATTTCCACCTCCGCCACTTCATAGGAAAAAAGGTTGCCGTCGATATCCGTAAACAAGACCTCTGCACCCAGCGACAACTCTTTAAGCCTTCCGAAGTGGCTGGCATAATTATGGGCAGCAATGACCATGGTATCCAGATAAGCGGAACCGGAATACCGACAAGGTGCAATCTTCAGCTTTTTATAACTCCACTCTCCCATAATGGGAAGTTCCAATGACAGATCCGGAATCTGCAATATACCGATATAGTCTTCCCCGTCAACCTCCTTCTGCGGCATATCCATTTGCGGATTTAAGAGATAATCCGGAATGCAAATCTCCTGAGCGGAGTTCCCGGTCTCCGGCAGGATTTCCGCCGAACCACCCTGCATCTTTTCCCCCGCCCCTATTTCCGTATCCATGTTGGGCAGGATGTCCGCTGCAAGTTCTTTCAGAACCGTTCGGGTACTTTCCCCCGCCTGCATATCCGTTACGATATTGTATACAGTCAGGCACAGGGCTGCCGCCAAAAGCAACAGCCCTGTTATGGTACAAAAACTATAAGCCTTTTTCATGTCGGTCTTTCCTTTTTAATAAACTGCTGCCAAACAAAAGCAAAATTCCACTGCCTGCCAGAACCGGTACCGGCCACCACAAGACTCCGGTCTGAGGAAGCTTACCGCCGGGACCGGGCGGAGTCTTGTCCGAACCGTCTCCCGGAGAGTAGGTATTGGTTACGACAAAGGTAATTCCTTCTTGCGTAACCAGTACTGTATAATTCTTTAAATCCTTTTCCGTCACCTGCCAGACAATCCGCGAACCGTCCGCCCGATACTCCGGCAGCTCCTTCCAGGTGTATCTCCAGTTGTTGTCTTTGCTTAAGGTTACCGTATCATATACCGCACCATCCCAAAGCAGCTGAACCGTAATCTGCGTAGGACGCACTTTGTCATTGTCATTCTTCCACACTTTAAGAACCTTGCGCTCAACAGTATCGTCCTCCGGTACCTGGGGCGGAATTTGTGTCCGGGTATGCTTTGGCTGCGCCGTAACCGCATAAACCCAGGTATTGGTCTCCTTATCCTGTGACGGAAGCTGCACCAGGAAAGGTTCGGTTGTATAGATATAACCGTCCCGGTTAAGTTCACGTCCTCTTACCAGATATAAACCGGGTTTTAAGGAAGCACCATTCTGCAGCGTATTTTGCTCCGGGAACTGCAGCTTACCCTGCGCATCCGTATTCCCACTGCAAAGAGGCGGTACTTTGTCTCTGTCTATATAAGTGCAAAGTGTCTCCGCAAGGCTTTTCCAGGCTTCCGCATTCAATCCGTCTACCCTTACCGGATAGTTTACGAAGGTCTGTGTCAGCGTATATTCTCCGTACGCATCCGCATCCGCTATGCAGTAAAGATCAAACGGTACTCCGGCAACCGGCTGCTTTTCCTGATAATACTCCAGCGTAACGCTTACCGATGCCGATGTATCAATCGCGCCGGCAGCCAGGCTGATTCCCGAATGCCATCCAAAAATACAGCAAAAAACAAGTAACGCTATCGTTAACCGGCTGTTTATTCTTTGTCCTGTTTTCTGCCTAATTCCCTGAATCGTTTTTTGCAACATCTTTTGTATCGTTCTTCGCATCGTTCCCTGCATGTTTTTTTGCATTCTTCTCACCTCCACCGGTTTTCTTTGCACTGTCTTTTACAAATACCAAAACCAGCAAAATCAGCAACAGCGGCAATGCTACAACAGGTGTTACCAGTAAGGGTTCTATCCGGACAGCATCTGAAATAACATGCACGGTCTGCACTTCTTCTTTATTTTCAATCCTTCGTCCTCTGATCAAAAGACGATGGGTATTAATACCATAAGGGGTGCAGGTCACAAGGGTACAGTAATCCTCCCCCGGAACCGGCTCCAATGCCTGCGTCTCTTCCGGTTCGACAATCAGAATCTGATCCACCTCATAAGTCAGTGTCTCATTCAGTACCTTCAGAAGGAAAATATCTCCTTCTACCAGCTGATCCAGATTGGTAAACAGTTTTGCACTGGGAAGCCCTCTGTGGCCGGAAAGTACGCAATGGCTGCCTTCTCCGCCTACCGGCAGACTGGACCATTCCAGATGCCCTGCCGCTATCTGCAGTACGGAATCCGCTGTTCCGTGATAAATCGGCAGTGTACAGTTAATCACCGGAATCTCAATATACCCCATAATTCCGTGGCCGGATACATCCAAAAGGCCTTCGTATTCCTGCTTTTCTTCCTCAGGCAAAGCAAAGCGGGCGCCTTTTTGCGCCAGTCTGTCATTATATTCCCGAGCAGCCTCCCACATAGCCCGGTATTCCTTCTCATTCAGATCGGATACCTCTTCATCGTAGCTGACAATCGCTCGGGTCTGGTGAAACCGGTTCCAGTAATCGCTTAAAACCGGATACAGCAGCAAGGACAGACCTGCAAGAAGTATCAATACCAATATGATTGTAATGAAACGATCTTTCTTCTTTTTCTCCATGCAAGCATCTCCTTACCGCTGTCTGCCGGGGAATCCCTCTTAAAGAAATCCTCCCGGCAGTCGGGTACGTTTCCCGTTCTTTCAATATTTATTGTAAAATCAGTCTTTGTCGCTCATGCGCTTTCTGGTAACCAGTACAACAGCTGCACCAAGCACCAAAAGACCGCCGATGACATAAAAGATTGTAGTACCGATACCACCGGTGGAAGGAAGTTCTGTACCGGTGCTGTTGGCTACATCGACAACCAGATTGTTATCAGCGTTAACCGTTACTTCAACCGGATCCTTCAGAAGGTTATAACCTGCGGGAGCAGTTTTTTCTACCAGTGTATATTTATCCAGATCAACGCCCTTGATAACAATTTTGCCTGTTGCAACGGTAGTAAAGCTGTCTACTGCATCCTTTTCATCTCCGTTAGCAACACGGTATTCAGTGTCAGATACTTTAATCAGTTTTACAACATTACCATCCGCATCTTTTAACTGGAAAACAGCGCCTGCAAGGGGATATCTATCTTTAACATCTTTATCTTTCTCTTTAGCATCATACTTCAAAACGGAGAACTGATAGGTCTTGGTTACGGTCTCAGACCATTCGGTTCCGCTCTTATCTCCCCAGGTAAGCTGAGCATCGTTCTTTTCGCCGTTTGTCACATCTGCCTTTTCATTCAAAACAGCATCGTATGTAATGGTTAACTGTGTGTCCGCAGTGATTGTATTCAGATAATCCTGATCAAAACGAACTTCAAATGTACAACCGTCTGTAAGTCCCTCAGTTACAACCGTATAATCCGTACCTTTCGTTAATCCATCGATAGCAACGCTGTTTGCATCAAATGTCAGACCATCCTCCATCTTATCGTGCATTACGTAATTTTTTGCACCTTTTTTGACAACAATCGTTACCTGGAAGTTCACAGTATCACCGATCTGGGCGCTGTTATTGTTTCCCCACTTACCGGTGCTGTCTTCCTGAACCTGTTTGCCCAGAGTAGGATCCGGGTTCTTTTCTGCAACTGTAGCGTCCGGATTGGTAGGTGTGGTATCAACCATAGCCAATGTACCGTTCGTAGATGTAATCAGATAATAACCGGAATCCAAACCTTCGAACTTAATTTCTCCATCTTCAGCGGGCTTAATTTCATTAGTAGCAACCTTTATGTTTTTTGCAGTTGCATAAGCAGCGGCAGCCTTGCCGAAAGCTTCCATATCGGCAGCTGTATCCTTACCATCTTTCCAGGTTACATAGCCATGCGTGTCAATTGTTACATAAGCAGCACCTGCTCCATCTCCTGTAAAGAAAGCTTTCCAATCTTCATTCACAGTATAAGTATAGGCTGTCTTGTCATCGTTAACGGACAGATCCAGCATCTTATAGATGTTATAGTTTTCCCCTTTTTGTGCTTCGGTAACCGTAATACTGTTGCTTCCCTCAGCAAATACCATTGTTGTCATGGCTAACATCATGACCAGTGCCAGCAGAAAGCCGGTTAATTTCTTTGCATACTTCATTTCATTTTACTTCCTTCCTTTTGTATTTTGTATCTATATGCAACAGGAGCGCTGCCGCTAAGAGCAGCAAACCTCCGGCTGTATACCATATTGTACCGGTGCCGCCGGTCTTCGGCAGAGCATAACCTGCCGTATTTTCAGCTAAAATGGTAAGATCCTTTGTTACCTGGTTAATGGTACAGGTACTTCCGGTCTGTATCAGAGGTAGCAGATCGTCCTTTTCGGAATACGCTACTGCAAAACCGGCATGGTTTTCTTCCTGAATCCGGACCGTTACGCCATACGGAATGGAAACGGTTCCCTGTTCACCATTTTTCAAAGAAAGAGTCTGTTTGACTTCTTTTCCATCCATCTCATAGGTAATCACAAACCGGAATGCCTGGGTGGTGTCGCTGTTCTTCACCGCTTTTTGAATGGTCAGGCTGCGATCCCGATAACGGTTCTTTACCTGCAGGAGAATTCCCTGATCATCTACCGAAACAAGGCCTCCTCCATCCTTTATCAGACGTACTTTTCCGTTGGCATCCACATGGAACTGTATGGGATCGGAAGACACTGCAAAATCATCTCCCGGTGACTGTATCTCTTCCAGGGTGTAATTGCCCGGCATCAAACCGGCCAGGCGAATACCATCCGCTCCCACCTCAAGCTCTGATGTCACTTCCGGAGCCGCTGTAGGATTGACCGGAACAAACAGCCATTTCTGGGCGTTACTGTCATTGGACTCCCAGACTTGGATTCTTCCGCCTTCGGCAATCTTTCCTCCATCCAGATCCATCACCGCCTTACTGCCATTTTGAACTGCCATACGGGGTTTCAGTTTTACCGCTCCGTCACTTGTTAACTGCAAATACCATTTCTGATTGTCATGAGTGGTAGGCATATCAGCATTGGAATAGAAATGAATCAATGTTTCATTCTCTGTCTTTCCGGCATCCAGATCCAGCCACATGCCGCTTCCTTCATTCCGGAAGCTGTACGAACCATCCGCCTGTCGGTATGCTCTTACCTTCTGCCAATTGCTGTCGCTCTTTTTCTGCAAAAGGGCGTCATAGGTGCTTTCCTTCTTCTGCTCTATCACATACTCCGGGTCAGCCTTTAAAGCAATATAATATAATTCTCCATCCCGAAGTAACTGCGTATCCTCCGACGGTACGGTATAAGTGCCGTCCTCACTCTTTACAAAACTGATTTCGGAACCTGTTGAATCCTTCAGACAAAATACGGCGCCGGCCAGCGGATTTCCTTCCATATCCAGCTTTTGCAGGGTAAATCCCACCCTGCCGATGGTATTGATGAATACCACCTCATTCAAAGCGTCTTTGATAATGGTTCCGGTCGCCTCTTCTCCTGCCTGGATCACGCCGTTTACCTTGTTGGTAACGGTATACCCTTCCGCATTGATTTCCTCAATCGTATAACGCAGGCCAAAGGGCAGATATTTAATCTCCACATACTGACCGTTTTTCAGTTTGAATTCGCTTCCTTCATGAAGAACCAGATCGTTTTCCAGCAAAGTGCCGTCCGCATTATACTTACTGTAAGCATAATCATCCCAGATCTCTTCTCCGCTCCAGTCATCGAAGTGAATCCGGAACGTAAATTCCCTTTCTTCTTCCTCTTTCTCCGGATCAGACTCCCCTATAACTTCCTTGCGAACCTTCAGATCTCCGGTTTTTCGTTCAATATTAATGCCGGAAACCGACGGAAGCGTAAAGTTCATATAGCAGGTGGAACCGGAAGCACCTCTTTCCGTATAGAAGAAAGTCAATTTATGCTTCCCTGCCTGTCCCTTTTCCAGATAGTCCCAAAGATTCACATATTCTCCCACGGAAGAATGAACACCGCCGATATCGCAGACCAGCTTATCATCCAGGAAGACCCACATGTCATCATCGCCGAAGAAATAATACTCCAGAGGTCCTGTATAGTCTTTCGTCAGATCGAAACTTACTGCATACTGCATGCCAAAAAAACTGTTGTGGGCATTGCCATCGTCACTGACCGGGAAATCACCCTGTTCAGCTGCCCAGGTTCCGTTTATACCATCTTCGCTTTTAAATCCCTGATAAAGAACCCCCTTACCGTATTCTCCGAAATTGGGATCTGTTCTGTTCGTTGCCTTGTCCATCGGCCAGAAGTTATTTGTGTAAATATTTCCATGAACCGTCTTTGCTGTCGGTGACGGATGGAAGAATTCCTGGAGCCCTCCGATGGAACCCACCCCGCTTACTTCTGCGGAAGAGAGGGTGTAGGAATCGCCCGTACGGCTGAAGGTCAGGCTGCTGTTATCATAAGTATGTTTTCCGTTTGCGCTTCCTTCATTAAACAACTTCGGAGCCACAATCCAGTCATTATACACCAATTGCCCGTTAGACAGCCCTTTTACCAGTCCGAAAGTACATCCGGAATTATTCCCGCTATGCTTGTTCAGATAAACACCGTTAAACTTATAGTTTGCCATACCGGTACCGCAGTTGGCGTTACCGAAAGCCAGGATATCTCTGTAGGATTTCCAGTTTGTGTTTCCGTTTGCACTGGTTCCATAGTTTCCTTCTACATTGATTCCCGTTATTCCCGATCTCCATCTGCCATCATTATTCTGCCCGCTGGTAATGTCATAGTCATAGAAAGTGGCCGGATTCTCGTAATTGCCTTCGCTGCAATCATAAACCAGACGCAGAACCGTACCATCCGTAATGACAATCTGATGGGCATTACCGCCTTCCCGGTTGGTAAAATGACTGTCAGCTGGATAAATATTCCAATCTGCAGGATCAATGCTTGCGGAATCTTTACCACCCTTTAATATCCAGATCTCTTTTAATATGTAGTTAGGGTTGTCAATCAGCTTATTGACATAGGATGTATTGGGAGATTTAATGTATTCCAGATTTTCTTCCGTAGCATACATCTGCGTCAGAATCAGTTCAGTTGCCACTCTGTAAAGTTCAGTAGCATCTCCCCGATTCTGCGCAGTATTCCTTCCGGTCGCCTCCAAATACATTCCTGTGGTTTCTAAAGTTCCACTGTTTGTGGGCAATTTTGCACCGCTGGTGTCAATTACATTCAACTTCAATTCCCCATTCCCGGACTTGGCAAATCGCGGGATGTACGCATAATACTGTACACTGTATTTCGGGTTTGCCGTAGCTGCGGCACGCAGTGCCAAAATTCCATTCTGCAGTTCCACGTTCAAAACCGGTGCGGTCTCCTCCGGTGCTACCAGTGTACTCTCCACCTGACTGACGCTGTTTTCTTCATCTGCCAGCAGAACGGCAAGTTCAATACCCAGTTCTGCTTCCGGTGCCGCTTCCTCCAATTGCGTCAATTGCTCTGCAAGAGGTTCTATCACCTCCGCTTTCACTGTAACTTCTGCTGTCATGCGCAGTCCCGGAAGTTCCAGATTTTCTCCGTCTTTCGCAAGAGAAAATTCTTTCAGGATCAAGGTTCCTGCAGCACCCGCATCCAGCTCACGAGCATACTCCGTAATCGCCTGATAGTTGTCACTATCCTGCGGCAGAGCCCGGGAAATAAGTTCCGTCTCTTCCGGAAGCGGTTTGGGGCTCTCTACATATAAAACCATGGAAATCTGCTGATCTTCATAGGCAAATTCCTGTACAATACCGTCTTCTGCAATCTCTTCCGGCACAATGCCATATCCCAGAATCATCGGCGCATCCGTTTCATAAGTATTTGCAGTAACGCTGCCGCCTATATTTCCCTCTACGATACAGATTACCGCTGTACTGCAGGAAGATGCAGCTGTGTCATTTTCCGACATGCCTGTGTCACCATCCGAGACACCTACATCGGATAGGCTCAAATCACCCTGAGATGCATCTTGTGAAGCGCCTTCTGTCACAATTCCTACATGATCCGCTGTCCCATCCAGATCCTGATCCAGGAACACAATATCCCCTGTTTTCGGCTGACCGTCCTGTACTTTTTGATACAGCCCCAGGTCATCCAGAAGCCCCATCCATGCAGCGGCATTCTGCGTATAATGCACACCATGGGCTTCATCCATATAAGGGAAAGCATCCTGTGTCACTCCGGCATATCGAAGGCAGAATGAAACAAACAGTCCGTTCCATTCTCCGTACGGATTGTCAAAGCAAGCACCATAGCGGGTATAGCCGAAAAGATTTCCGTTTTCATCTACCTGATAGTTTTTCGTACTGGCAGTATAACCAAGCTGGCTGTTCGCAATCGCTGCCAGATCCTGTGCCGGGTTGCCGGAAAGCTCTTGCGGCAGAGTGCGCCCCCATACAGATGCGTTTTCCAGATCCGCCTGAGGATCGGAATAGCATGCTAATGAATGCTGATGCTCTTCTTTTTCACATATCAGTCTTAACTCATAGCATGACTGCGTATGAATATGACCATTCTCCGTACCATTCTGGGAAACATCTGCCTCCTCCGATCCATTTTCATTCGAAGAAACATCTTCCGTAAGAATACTGTCCTCATTTCCCGAGATATCGCTTTCCGAAGCCGAAGCCGAGTTCTGATCCTGAACATATTCCCTTTGCATCTGTCCCTGATCCTGTTCCGACCTCTGATCTTGCGCAAACTCTTCCATCGCAGTCTGGTTCTGATCTTCCCCGCAAATTAAAACTTCCCTGTAACATTTTTCTGTATGCTGATGTTCTTCCTTCCCACAAAAAGTTTCTTGTGTCATTGTGATTGCCGGAAGAATCAATGCATAGGTAGTGCAGAAAACAACAATACAACCCAAGACTGCTACCAACTTGCGCCATCTTCTTTTTCCCACATGCAGTTTCCAATATTCCGTGGTCTTCATTGGCAAACACCCCTTCCCATTTATTTCACCGGTCCGAACTTACTCAAAGGCCAGATTCGAAAAACCACTTTACCGACAACCTGATCTCTGGAAATACATCCTACTGTTGTATTTCTGGAGTCTACGGAAACTTCTCTGTTGTCACCCATCAGAAAGTATCTTTCATCCGGCACCTGATAAGGAAGCTCTATATTGGTCTGTCCATAAGCCTTCTCTGTAAGATAATCCTCTTCCAATGCCTTCCCGTTAACGGTAACATTTCCATCTCCATCTATATTTACCCATTCTCCCGGTCCTGCAATATATCTTTTGATCAACAACTTGTTGCCATGATAAAAAGCAGCAATATCACCCGGTTTAAAAGAAATACTCTTTACACTGACAACAATCTGACCATCCTCCAGAGTTGGTACCATGGAACTTCCGTAAATTCGGAGAACCGGCATCCAAAGTGTAGCTACCAGTACAGCAAAAGCCGCTACAACAACCAGAACAGCAATTGTACTTTTCAATGTCCGGTTATATCTTCTTTTATAACGAAGCCTTTTCTGCTCTCTTTCCAACTGTTCAAGTGATGGCAGATCCATTCTCCTTTTTTGCTTCTTCATAAAATAATTATGCCTTTCTTACCAATGCCTGCAATTCTTCATGCATCCGAATCAACTCCTGCGCTTTTTGCTGAAAACGGTTCCACTTCTCATCCGCCTGCTTATCAGCTTCTGCTGTTATCTGCTGCGCATGTTCCTCGGCATCTGCAACAATCTTCCGGGCTTTTTGCTCTGCAGTCTGCAGCATTGTATCGCATTCTTTCTGCATCTTTTCTTTCTTCTGCTCTAAATCTGCATTCTGGGCCCGCACAGAACACAGATATTGATCTGCAGCTGCCTGAGCTGACTCAAAAATTCCATTCACCTTCAAAGCTGCCTCCGCAATGGAACCCGATTGATTCAGGCGAAGAACTCTATCATCCAAAGCATCCTGCAATTTCTGGTTCTGTTCCATACAGCGCTTGTTTCTCTTCTGCAGTTCATAAATAATATCAATTAATTCAGCACGATTAAGCTGTCTTAATTCCTTATCTGTCATAAGCTAAACACTGTCCTTCCTCTGAAAAAATGCACTTACTTTATGGATATACATCAATCGTGAATATAGCACATAACGCTGCTTAAATCAAGAGAAGTATAGAAAAAAAGACGAAAAAAAGGTCAACCTCGGCAAAAAAGTAAAATAACGTAAAATAAAGGAAAAAAAAGAAAAAAACTACATAAAGTATATAAATATAAGAAAATATGAAATATAAGAATAAAAATATGCAGAATAAAATCCTGCTCATGAGACATCCGGGATTCGAACCCGGGACAACTTGATTAAAAGTCAAGTGCTCTACCGACTGAGCTAATATCCCATTTTCAATGCCTGTTTTACAAAAAAGGACATTGAAAATGCCCAGAACCGGAATCGAACCAGTGACACGAGGATTTTCAGTCCTCTGCTCTACCAACTGAGCTATCTGGGCATTTAGACTTACGTCCAAGTAGCGGGGACAGGATTTGAACCTGTGACCTTCGGGTTATGAGCCCGACGAGCTTCCAGACTGCTCCACCCCGCGATAATAAATTGTCAAAGCACCTTATTACAAGGTATGTCGGAATACCGACAAATGGATGGAGGTGGATTCGAACCACCGAAGCAATTTGCAGCAGATTTACAGTCTGTCCCCTTTGGCCACTCGGGAATCCATCCATATAACATTGAAGATCTTATTCATACAAGCATGTTATAACCTGTATGAAAGCCGATGATCGGACTCGAACCGATAACCTGCTGATTACAAATCAGCTGCTCTGCCAATTGAGCCACATCGGCATACAACCTAAAGAATAAATGGGGCCTATAGGGCTCGAACCTATGACCCTCTGCTTGTAAGGCAGATGCTCTCCCAGCTGAGCTAAGACCC
>CAKRZO010000009.1 GCA_934433135.1 uncultured Acetatifactor sp.
ATGTGCGTTTAGCTCAGCTGGATAGAGCGTTTGGCTACGGACCAAAAGGTCGGGGGTTCGAATCCTCTAACGCACGTGGAAAGGCATTCCCACCAGGGAGTGCCTTTTTTGTATCGTAACAATTCCGGTATGCATTTATGCAGGCTGATTTTCATGCAAATATGGAATCGGTTCACAGGAATGCTTGTCTGAACGGTTACGATGGAATATAGGATAAGCCGGGAGACGCAGAGCAGGGAGATTGACATGGTGAGAACCATGAAGATTTGTTTTGCTCTTTTTTATTACCTGCAAGGCAGCAGGCGGTTGTCCGCTTTTAAGCAAAAGCGGATTGCTTCAGAAAGGTCTTTACGGTCATGCCGCTTAGGAAATGAGGAAGAACGTGGGAGAAATGAGTCAGAAAAAGTATGATGTAATTGTGATCGGCGGCGGTGTTACGGGTTGTGCAATTGCCAGAGAGCTGTCCCGTTACGAAGGTAAGATCGCTCTTTTGGAAAAGGAAGAGGATGTCTGCTCCGGCACCAGTAAGGCCAACAGCGGAATCGTGCATGCAGGATATGATGCGAAGCCGAGATCCATGAAAGCACTGATGAATGTGGAAGGCAACCGCATGATGGAAGAGCTTTCCCGGGAGTTGGATTTTGATTTTGTAAGAAACGGTTCTCTGGTAGTCTGCTTTGATCCGGAAGGGGTAAAGGGACTGGAGCATCTTAAGGAACAGGGAGAGGAAAACGGTGTGGAAGGTCTTGAGATTCTTTCCGGAGAACGCGCAAGAGCCATGGAACCGAATCTTGCAGACAGTGTGTATGCTGCCTTATATGCACCAAGCGGCGGGATTGTCTGTCCCTTCGGCCTGACCATCGCTTTAGCGGAAAATGCAGCCCGAAACGGTGTGGAATTCTTTTTTGATACCAAAGTAAGGAAGATTACCGGGCTTGCGGAAGGTTATCGGATTACGACCGATCATGGAGAATTTGAAAGCCGGTATGTGGTAAATGCCGCAGGGGTCTATGCCGATGAACTGCATAATCAGGTAAGCGGAAAGAAAATTCATATCACACCGAGAAGAGGGTCGTACTGTCTTTTGGATAAATCGTGCGGAAAACATGTAACGAGTACGGTCTTTCAGCTGCCGGGCAAGTATGGAAAAGGAGTTCTGGTTACGCCTACGGTTCATGGAAATCTCTTGACGGGTCCTACGGCGGTGGATCTTCCGGATAAGGAAGATACGGCGACAACGGCGCAGGAGTTGGACGAGCTGATGGAAAAAGCGGCAGCGGGAGTAAAGAACATTCCTTTCCGTCAGGTTATTACTTCCTTTGCGGGACTTCGGGCTACGGAAGACGGAGAAGATTTTATCATAGGAGCGGCACAAGATGCGCCCGGCTTTTACGATGCTGCCGGGATTGAGTCTCCGGGACTGACGTCCGCACCGGCAATCGGAAGATATCTGGCCGGAAGGATTGCAAAGGATGCAAAGGCAAAGCTTAAGGAAGATTTTTGCTCCACCCGCAAAGGGTTTGTTCATGCCGCCTCGCTTCCTTTGGAGGAGCGTGCCGAACTGATCCGGAAAAATCCGGATTACGGCAGGATCATCTGCCGCTGTGAAGAGATCAGCAAGGGAGAGATTCTGGATGCCATTCACAGGACGCCCGGCGCAAGAAGCATGGATGGTATCAAGAGAAGAGTAAGAGCCGGCATGGGAAGATGCCAGGCCGGGTTCTGTACACCGGCAACGATGGAGATTCTGGCAAAAGAGCTTGGAGTACCGGAAGAACAAATCTGTAAAAACCGGGCAGGTTCCGAACTGTTGCTTGCAAAGGAAGACAGATAAGAAACGTTATCTGCGGAATGGAAGGGAAAGAAAATGGAATATGATATCATTGTAATCGGCGGGGGACCTGCCGGACTGGCTGCGGCTCTGAGCGCCAAACAAAGCGGCGCCGGGAAAGTTCTGATTCTGGAGCGGGACAATAAACTGGGAGGAATCTTAAACCAATGTATTCATAACGGGTTTGGACTGCACACTTTTAAGGAAGAACTGACCGGACCGGAATATGCGGATCGCTACATCCGTATGGCAGCGGATGCCGGTGTGGAATACAAATTGAATACCATGGTGATCGGAATCGACCGGGACAAAAGGGTAACTTATGTTAACAGCACGGACGGACTTTGTGTGGTGCAGGCGAAGGCGCTGATTCTGGCAATGGGCTGCAGAGAGCGGTCCAGAGGCGCTTTGAACATACCCGGATATCGCCCGGCAGGGATTTATTCTGCAGGGACTGCCCAGCGGCTTGTGAATGTGGAAGGCAAAAAGGTCGGGAAAGAGGTCGTAATCTTAGGAAGCGGGGACATCGGTCTGATTATGGCAAGACGGATGACGTTTGAAGGCGCGAAAGTGAAAGCCGTAGCGGAAGTCATGCCTTATTCCGGCGGATTGAAGCGTAATATTGTACAATGTCTGGAGGATTACGGCATTCCTCTTTTGCTGCAGCATACGGTTGTGGAGATCAAAGGAAAAGAGCGTTTAAGCAGTGTGGTTCTTGCCAAAGTGGATGAAAAACGCCGTCCCGTTCCCGGAACGGAACAGGAAATTCCCTGTGATACGTTGCTTCTGTCGGTAGGACTGCTTCCGGAAAATGAGCTTACCGGGCAGCTGTCGGTGGAGATGAGTCCGGTAACAGGCGGAGCTTTTGTCAATGAATTAATGGAAACTACAGCGGAGGGAATCTTTGCCTGCGGAAATGTACTTCATGTACATGACCTGGTAGATTATGTGTCGGAGGAAGCTTCCTTAGCCGGTAAAAATGCCGCACAGTATGCTCTTCTTCAGAAAGATTTCAAGAAGGAGATGCCGAAAGAGCGAATTCGCATTACCTGCGGAAAGGGAATCCGCTATACGGTACCGGGACAGATTCCTCTTAAGGAAGCCGAAGAGAATATTCTGGTGCGTTTCCGCGTGGATAATGTCTATAAAAATTGCAATATCTGTGTGTATGCGGATGATAAAGAGATATGGCAGAGAAAAAAAGCAGCTGTTGCGCCGGGAGAAATGGAGCAGATTCTGCTGAAAAAAGAGCTGCTTAAGGAAAATGCATCGGCAGTCGGGATCGAAATCTGCCTGCGGAATGGAGACTGATATTAATATGGAGAGAGAATTGACATGTATCTGTTGTCCGCTTGGTTGTCAGCTGAAGGTAACCGTAGAGGGAGCAGAGGTTAGGGTAACGGGTAATACCTGCAGAAGAGGGGAAGAATACGGGAAAAAAGAAGTGACGGATCCGCGCAGAATCGTTACTTCCCGTATCCGGGTGGAGAACGGAACCGAGCCCATGAGTGCGGTAAAAACCGTACCGGATGTTCCGAAACATAAGGTGATGGATTGCCTGAAAGTGATTCATCAGCTGAAAGTGAAAGCACCCGTGGCAATCGGAGACGTGGTGCTTGAAGACTGTGCCGGAACAGGAGCCGGACTTGTGATTACCAAAGCCGTAGGAGAGCAGAAATAATGGGACTTGCGGAAAAGAAACTTTTTTTACTGGATATGGACGGAACCATTTATCTGGATGAGCAGCTGTTTGACGGTACGCTGGATTTCCTTCGGTATGTGAAGAAAATCGGCGGGAGATACTTATTTTTAACCAATAATTCTTCCAGAAGTGTGGATAAGTACATTGAAAAAATGCACAGATTGGGAATAGAGGCTGTGAAAGAAGATTTCCTGACATCGGTGGATGCAACTGTGCCGAGACTGAAAGAGAAAAACTACCGGAAAATTTATGCGCTCGGAACCGCTTCCTTTCAAAGTCAGCTAAGGGAAGCGGGGCTTTGCATAACAGACCGGCCGGAAGAAGATGTTGACTGCCTTTGCATGGGCTTCGATACGGAACTGACTTTTCAGAAGCTGGAAGATGCCTGCATTTTGTTAAACAGAGGCGTGGATTATATTGCCACGAATCCGGACTGGGTATGCCCCACCTGGTACGGTTATGTTCCGGACTGCGGAAGCGTCAGCCAGATGCTTGAGCATGCTACAAAGCGGAAACCGGAGTTTATCGGCAAACCCAGCCCTGCCATGGCTTATCTGGCTATGGAGAGAACCGGTTATACCAAAGAGCAGACGGTTATGATCGGCGACCGGTTGTACACGGACATTGCCAGCGGGATTCATGCCGGAATCAGTACGATTTTTGTATTAAGCGGGGAAGGAACCATGGAGGATGTGAAGACCGGTGAGTGGAAACCGGAATTTATTTACCCGGATATCCGCGCATTGTACGAAGATTTAAGATAAGAAGAAAACGAGGATTGCGTATATGAAAAAATGGACAGAATTGCTGGAAGCTTCTCCGGTGATTGCCGCCGTGAAAGAGGAAGCGGCGCTGGAGAGGGCGCTTAAATCGGAATGCGGGATCATTTTTCTGCTTTGCGGGAATCTGTGCAATATTGCGCAGATGGTAAAGGAGGTAAAAGAGGCGGGGAAGACGGCAATTGTCCATATTGATCTGATTCAGGGACTGAGCGGCAAAGAGGTTGCGGTAGATTATCTGAAGCAGAATGTGGGAGCGGACGGAATGATCAGCACCAGACAGCCTCTGGTCAAATATGCGGCACAGATCGGTCTGATTGCCATCCAGAGAACCTTCCTGGTAGATTCCATGGCACTGGAGACCACTCGCAGACAGCTGGAGAATTACCGGCCGTATGCTTTGGAGATTATGCCCGGCATTATGCCCGGTATGATCCGCCGGATTCACCGGGAAACCGGTGTGCCGGTGATCGCCGGAGGCCTGTTTACCGAAAAAAAGGAAGTATATGAAGCACTGCAGGCGGGAGCTTATGCCATATCCACAACCAGGGAGGAACTGTGGAGCGATTAATGACAAAGCATTTGCAGAAAGGAATTTTGGTAAACTGCTGAACCGTTGATAAGAAGGAAAGCGCCGAGGAATTAATCTCCTGGGGAGTGGATTACCTTACCGGCAATATATAGGAATGATAACAGTCTCTCTCAAGCTTACGACGCAAAATACCGGCACCGTTGCCAATAATAATCCTGTTCCAGCCGGAAAAGCGTAACCAACTTTGTTATGGCTCCGGTTTCCCGGTATTCTTTTAAGGCATCCAGATAAGCAGGCCGATGTGCATCCTCTATGATGAACGGCGAGACGTTGTGGCGCAGGCATTCCCGGAAAAGGATCAGTCGTCCGGTACGGCCGTTGCCGTCCTGAAAGGGATGGATACTTTCATAGCGGGCATGAAACTCGGCCAGAACATCCAACGTAACTTCCCGGTTTTCGTACCAGGAAAGCAAAGCTGCCATTTCCTCCACAACGTTGCCGGGAAGAGTTGTTTCATACAAGCCGATCATGTTCGGACGCTTCTTATAGTCGCCGATGGCATAGCCATTCGCACGATCCTCAAAAACGCCGCTCTTCAGTTCATAATGAAATTGTTTGATTTTTTGTTGGAATTGTAGGCAATCAACCGCTGTGTGAATCCATAGATTCCGGAGCGATCGCGGTGCTTCCATTCTATTTGAAACCGTTCCAATAAGAAACGGATAAATTCTGCCGTTGTCATGTATGCTTCCTTTCTGAAAACTAAACTCCTGCTGATTTTTCACAGCCTATTCTGCAATGGGTTTCTGATTGTATTATGCGCTAAGATTTGCAATTCGTCAAAGCTTTTTTGGAAATACTCATTAATTTGTTATTGTACGCTTTCTTTTCACGAGGGAGAAAAAACGCTGATATAAAAAAATTTCGTATATGCAAATAACCGGACATATGTTATAATTTTTAAGGGAAACGGATTTTACGGTTGGGGAAAATACCCATAACTACATATCGTTTCCCTTATTTCATGAGAAAATGTACTCAGATCGGCGATTTTATCGACGATAAAGCATCTGCGTAACAGGGCTTAGTATGACGAGTACCGGGAGGAGAAGTACGGAATGAAAAGCGGAAGGAAAGAAAAAAAGAATCGAAAAAAAAGCGTACTGTATGCCTGGAGTCTGTCTTACCTTTTGGTACTGCTTCTTCCGGTTATTGCTGTATTTGCGAACTACTACTTCAATGTGCGTGTGATCCGGAAAGAGATTTACCATGCAAACGAACTGATCTTAAATAATTTTGCCGACAGTGTGGACGGATACCTGAAAGAGAACCGGAAGCTTTACTCCAATGCAATTACGAATCCGGAATTCGATGCATGGATTTCCCATCAGGAAAAGGATTCCTATTTTTACAAGGATTCCGCCGGGTTGTATAGGCAGCTGAATAATTACCGCGTATACAGTTTAAACTATTCCTGCTTCCTGTATTTTACCAACTTCGACTATGTCCTGAATCCCAACGGAGGGTATGACAAGGGCTTCTATTACAGCACTATGCAATTTTATCATACCGATATGATCAGTCAGGAAAAGTGGACCCGTATTATGACGAAGGATTATGACAGAGCCTATTTCGTGCTGGACTTCTGGCATCATAAAACCGTAGAGCCGTGTCTTGTCTATGCCCATACCGTATCCTATTATCAGAATAAAGTGAATGTATTTGCAGGGTTTCCGCTAAGTGTCATAGAGAAGCTGGCGCAGAATATGGAGGAGGGGACAAAAGTTCTGATTACAGTGGATGGTAATCCGTTTTTAGCTATTGCAGACGGCAAAACGCAGATTTTGCAGAACGATGATATAAGCGCTTCGTATACTACCACAATACCTGCCGAAAAAAACGAAAGTGCTGCCAATGGCAGAGGGAACGTTTCCATAGCAAAAAGCAGCAATACCAGGGAATATATGGAAATCCGGAAAGAATCCGGAGAAAACGGTATCTGTTACTATCTTCAGATTCCCAACCGCATTTTCTGGCAGGATGCACGTCATGTAAGAAACGTGCTGGTGGTAAGCCTGTTGTTGACTTTATTGGCAGGGATGGTCTGCATCAATATAGTTTTGAAACGTAATTTCCGACCGGTTTCCGAGCTGCTTTCCAAAGTAGAGGGCAGCGACAGCAGCAAAAATGAGTTTGAGCAGCTGGAAGAATCCTATATGAGGATGAAAAAGAAGAATTTATCCATCAGTGAAAAAATGGATTCTTTGAGTGGGACGATCCGGAAAAACCGGCTGTTGGAGCTGATGAAGGGCGGAAAAGCAGAGGCGGAGGATAAACGCATGTTTCCTTTTGTCGAGGGGCAGGTAAGTATTCTGCTCGGTATGAAGGTTTTGCCGGAGAAAAAACGCCGGGACAGCAATGAACTGATCTTATTTGTAATCGACAATATCTTTTCGGAACTTCTGGGCGAGGAGCATTATGCCCGGACAGAGGACGGAGAAAGCCAGTTTTATCTGTTTATGGTGGAAGAAGAAAAGAGTGCGGATTGGAAACAGAACTGCAATGAAAAGGTAAACGAACTGATAGAGATTTTAAAGAAGTGGAACGTCAATCTGATTGTTGCCATCAGCAATCCGGAGAAAAGTCTGGAACGGATCGCCGATCAGTACCGCGATATCCGGAATGTATTTGAAAACCGGCAGATGGTTTTCTGGACCAGTGTGGCTGTAGACATCGAAAAACAGGAAACGGAAGAGGCTGCGGCAAAGCTTACCATAGGAAATATGATCAAAGAAGCTTTGCAGAAGAGGGATACCAAAGAGGTCATGGAGCTGGCAGACAAATTTTTCGGACAGGACAGACAATGCTCCTTTTCACTGCTGCGGATGCAATGTCTTGAAATTCTTATGGTCGCCATCAAAGAATTTTACGAGTCGGATGTACATGACGAAGCGAAAATTTATCTGAGGGGCTTCATGAATTCCGTGCTGGATATGTCGGATCGGGAGCAGGCTCGTAAAATCGTAAAGGAAATGCTGGAATATACTTGCCGCATCTTATGTGAACAGGACAGCGATAAAGAGAAAAAGATTGTAATCGGAGTAAAAGAATTTGTGGCGGCACACTATATGGAGGAATCCTTAAATCTGATTACGATAGCCGAGAGCATGGGACTCAGTACCAGACATCTGGGAAGTGTCTTCCGGGAAGAGACCGGAGAAGGAATTCCGGATTATATTAACCGAATTCGTATAGAGAAAGCCAAGATGCTGCTTAAGAACCGTGACTGCTCCATTGAAGAAATCTGTGCGAAAGTAGGATACAGTAACAGCAAGACCTTCCGCAGGGTATTTGTGAAGATGGAAGGCGTGACACCCGGAAAATTCCGGGAGGAAGCTTAAGATTGTGTGGTACATTCTTGTATGTTGTACCGGGCAGGCATAGAATTATACAGGGTAAACGGATGGGACAAATCCGGAAACAGGGAGGGACAAAAAAGGAAACATCATTTGGGGGCGCAAAACCGCAAAGGTGTCTCTTTTTTTTTCGGAGTTTTTATGGTTTACTGAAAATGCAGCTGCGACAAAGAAGTAAAAATAACCAAGCATTAACAGATTTATGAATCAAAACAAAGAAGCACAGGCAACCTTTATTAAGAAACAGAATCAATAAGAAACAGAATCAATGGGAGGGATACCATGAAGTATCAGAATTGGAAAAAAGTACTTGGCTGTATATTGGTCGGTGCATTACTGACAGGTGGCTTAAGTGCCTGCGGAAACAGAAAAGGAAATACGGAAAGCAAGAGTCAGGAATCCAAAGAGGGAAGTTCCAAACAGACAGAAAGCAGAACGGGAACGACTTCTGTAGAAGAGACAAACGGAATTACCTATCCGCTCGAAGGAAAGGTGAAACTTACCATTGCCATGACAGAAGAGGGGAATATTTCTTCTTCTTATAAAGATCTGGCTCACACGCCTTTCGGAGAAGCCTGGCAGGAAGCGACCGGTGTGGAACTCGAGATTCTGACCTTGCCAAACGGCGAAGCAATGACAGCCATGATCGCAGGTGGCGATTATCCGGATATTATTTGGTATAACACTTTCGATACCTATCCGGGTCGTGCGGAAAGGGCAGTAAAGGATGGTGTTATAGAGCCGATCGGAAAGTATCTGGATTATGCACCGGATCTAAAGGCTGCATTGGAGCAGAATGATGACTGGTATAAGTCAGCTGCTTTGAACGATGGAACCATATGGAGCGCACCGCTTATCAGAGAAGATGATTATCTGTGTGTATCAGCCGGTTTGATGATTCGCCAGGACTGGCTGGATGAACTTAACCTGGAACTTCCGGAGACACCGGAACAGTTGTATGAAACCTTGAAGGCATTTAAAGAAAAGAAAGGGGCTGAGGTTCCGTTTTCAGCAGGATTATGGTGGTTGTATGATCTGGCAACCGTTGAAGGAGTGCTGACTTCCGCTTTTGGTCTTCCGAATGCCTGGTGGTATCGTGATGGAGAGGATATTCATTTAGGAGCATACGAGAAGGAATATAAAGGATTGTTGGAATATCTGCACAAATTGTATGTTGATGGTCTGTTGGATCCTAATTTCCAAACGGTAGATGGTAATACTACAGATGCAAATTTCATGAATGGAAGATCCGGTGTAACGATTGCATCTGTAGGCGGCGGTATGGGAACGTATCTGTCCACAATGGAAAAAGAAGATCCGAAGTACAATATCAGTGGTTTTGGTCCTTTGGTAGCAAACAAGGGAGACAAAGCTTTGAGCACAAGGTATATGTATCCGATTACCAATGGAGGAGCTGTTATTACAACTGCATGTAAAAATCCGGAAGCGGCAGCAATGTTCTTAAATTATGGCTATACAGAAGAAGGAAGGAAGCTCTTTAATTATGGAATTGAAGGCGTAAGCTATACCATGGAAAATGGAGTGCCCACGTTAACAGAGTTGGTTATGAACAATCCGGACGGTTTGTCCCGTGCACAGATTATGGCTCATTATATGCGTTCCTCTGTATTTGGCCCCTTTGTCCAGGAAAAGAGATACTTTGAACAGTATGCGGACAGACCACAGCAGCAGGCGGCGATTACGACTTGGAGTAATTCAGATGCGAGTAAGCATGTTCTTCCTTGTCTGAGTATTGCAGAGAAGGACAGTGCAGAATTCAGTAAACTCATGGGAGATGTTTACACCTATTGTTCGGAAATGTTTGTTAACTATATAATCGGTGTGAAATCTTTGGATACTTTTGAATCAGAGTATCTGGCAACCTTAAAATCCATGGGAATTGAAAAGGCCATTGCCATGCAGCAGGAGGCGCTGGATACCTTTAATGCACGATAGTCTTTGAAAGACGCAAAGGAATAACAAGAAGCGCATTAACAAAGCATAGAGAAATTGGGAGGTTTCTTTCGGGAAATCTCCCGATTCATCGGAGGCAATCATGAAACTTTTCAATTTTGTAAAACAGGCAGAGAGGGATTTGCGAAAATATAAAGGCGCTTATATGCTGGCTGTCCCTGTCGTAGTTTTTTATTTGCTATTTCGTTATAAACCATTATACGGAATTTTGATCGCTTTTAAAGATTACAGTCCTGGACTGGGGATATGGAAAAGTGAGTGGGCAGATCATTACGGGATGCAAAATTTTATTGATTTTTTCGGATCCTATTTTTTTGGCAGAATTTTTAAAAACACACTGGTAATCAGCTTCACAAGTCTGATAGCAGGATTTCCAGCTCCCATCTTATTTGCCTTGCTGCTTAATGAGATTCGAAACGGAAAGTTCAAACGTCTTACACAGACGATTTCTTATATGCCGCATTTTATTTCCCTGGTGGTTGTTTGTGCCATAATCAAGATATTTACATCGGAGAATGGATTTATCACGTATCTGTTCTCCCTTTTTAAACAGACGGACGGAAGGAGTCTTTTATCAAAATCTGAGTGTTTTGTGCCGATTTATGTTCTTTCCGGAATCTGGCAGGAGCTTGGCTGGGGAGCAATTATTTATCTTGCGGCGCTGGCCGGTGTAGACGAAAGTCTTTACGAGGCGGCCAGAATTGATGGGGCAAACCGTTGGCAGCAGACGCTTCACGTTACGCTGCCTGGAATTTCGGGAACAGTAATCATTATGTTCCTGCTGAGTATCGGTAATATCATGAATGTAGGGTATGAAAAGATTATTCTTTTATACAATCAGGGCATTTATGATACGGCGGATGTTATTTCTACTTTCGTTTATCGCAAAGGGTTGGTGGATTTCCAGATGAGCTACAGTGCAGCTGTGGGGATTTTCAATTCTTTGATCAATTTTACAGTGGTTCTCATTTTTAACAAAGTAAGCAGAAAAGTATCAGAAACAAGTCTTTGGTAAAATGAGTTAAGAGGAGAAGAACGGAATGAAGAAAAAGTGGAATGGATATCGTGTTTTTACGGTGTTCAATAATATCTTTATGTTTTTTATTGTTTTGATAACTGCCTATCCGATTTACTATGTATTGATTGCTTCTGTCAGTGATCCGGCCGCACTCTCCAGGCAGACCGGTCTTTTGTGGAAGCCGCTGCAGCCTTTGACTCTGAATGCCTATAAAATGGTACTGGAAAACAAACTGATTCTAAGCGGCTTCAGAAATACTTTTTTTGTATTGGCAATGGGACTTTTGATCAATTTGACCATGACGATGCTGGGAGCTTTTTTCTTAAGTCTGAAAGGGCCGATGTTTAAAAATGCTGTGGCAATGATGATTGTATTTACCATGTATTTTTCCGGAGGGCTGATACCGGAGTATTTAAACATCATGGATCTGGGGCTCGGGAATAGTCTGTGGTCATTGATTTTGCCGGTTGCTGTGAATACAACGAATTTAATTATTATGAAAAGTGCGTTTGAAGCCATACCGGACAGCCTGTCGGAATCGGCGAGGCTGGACGGAGCCTCTTACCTGCAGGTGCTGGTTAAGATTATGGTTCCTTTGAGTAAAGCGACCATTGCTGTTCTGGTATTGTATTATGCAGTCGCGCACTGGAATTCCTGGTTTTCTGCATCTATTTATCTAAGAGACAGTTCTCTGTATCCTTTGCAATTGGTGCTGCGGAATATCCTGACCAGCCTGGAGGATAATACCAAAAAATCTTCCTTTGCAGGGGTAGGATATGATGAAATGGCAAGAGTTGCAGAACTGATGAAATACGCTTTAATTGTGGTGGCGACAACACCGATTCTTATCTTTTATCCATTTCTTCAGAAGTTTTTTGTAAAAGGTGTAATGATCGGAGCGGTCAAAGGTTGAAGTGCGCAAGAGACAAAATACGTCTTTGAAAGGGCGCACGGTATAGCGGGTGGAAATCCCGCACAGTAAGGTCTGGCAAGCCACCGTTAGCAAGTCTTGGGCGCCGTCTGGTAACAGCCGGAGTTAAGCGTAGACAGCAAGGATGCAGGGTTGCAATGTCTTGTAAGCCCCGAAATTTTACAAAGTCTTGAAGGCTGACGCAGTTTAACCATGCGGAAAGCAACATTACAGTATGCGCTATGCGAGGATACTGTGGCTTCAACGGGGGTTAGAGCCAATCATGTATTACAATGTATTAATTTGCTCAATCAGTTAACTGAATATTGGTAACAGTTCAGATGCGCCATTCGCAAAATCGCGCTTTTACCGCTTTCCGCTGCTTTGCAGCTACTTTTGCTCATTAACTTGGCGCTAAACTCAAGCATTCATAAATGCTTGTCTGAACTGTTATGAATATTGATGTCGGTGAAAGTTAATTAAAAAAGGAAGGATGAACGCAATGAATAAAATTGATATTATAAAAAGATATGGGAAAAATCCTATACTTACTCCGGATGATATGCCTGAGCCGTGCTGCGCAATATATAATTCAGGCGTTGTGAAAACACCTGAGGGTGAATATATTATGGCGAGCCGTTTTGAAGAACCGAGAAAAAAACAGAAGGTTTGGATTTCCAGAAGCCGAGATGGCATCATTTTTACACCCGACCCAAAGGCGGTGGAATTTGTGTGTGCGGATGCGGACAGGGAGGAATATGAAGAAGTTGTATATAACTATCCGGGCAAAGAAATCGGTTCATGGTATGATCCGAGAATTAATCCTGTTGACGGAGAATATTATATCACATACTGCGTGGGCGGCGACTATAACTGCCGGATTGCAATTGGAAGAACCAAGGATTTTAAAACAATTGAGCATGTAAGCTTTCCGCTTCACATCCAAAACAGGAATGCGGTTCTTTTTCCTGAGAAAATAAACGGTGAATATTGGATGCTGAACAGACCGCAGAGCGGGAGTGACCGTTCGGGCAGCATATGGATTGCATCGTCGCACGATTTGAAATATTGGGGCAATTGCAGGATTGTTGCAAAATCGGAACAATATTGGGAAAGCATAAAAATTGGTCCCGCAGCGCCGCCGATTAAAACCGACGAAGGCTGGCTGATTGTATATCACGGAGTGTTTGGTACGTGCAACGGCGTTAACTACGGCGGAGGTGTTATGCTACTTGATTTGGAGAAACCGTGGAAAGTTGTTGCAAGATGTAAGGATCCGATTCTTTATGTTAAGGAACCTTATGAGATGATTGGACAGGTTCCGAATGTTATATTTCCGGGCTCACTTGTTCCCGAAGACGATGGATCCGCAAAACTATATTACGGAGGAGCAGATTTTGTTCAGTGTATGGCATATACAAAAATATCCGATTTAATAGATGCTTGTAAACGAGGCAGATTGTAGAGGTACAGATGTCTTTTTGCGGCTGAAATTGCAGCCGCTTTTTATTCCTGTTTCGGAAGAGACTTGATATGCTTGCAAAATGATAACAGAGGTTGACGGAAGGGTGAAAATCGTAAAATCATTGCAGACGAAAAGAAAACAGAGCAAAGATCTTGCTGATCTTTGTTTTTGTTTGGAGGATAAAAGTAATTATATAAAACCCGCGTTAATGCACAGGAGTATTGTGTTTGGGATGCAGTGAAAGGAATGGTGCGGTGATGAATTACATACTTATAGTTTTATCAATTATATTGGGTGTTATGACAGGGGCAGTAAGTAAATATGCGGGCGAAAGGTTTAAAAACAAGGTACTGATGTATAACGTATTTAATGTTTTTGTGTCAGCGGTAAGTGCTGTATCTATGCTGTTTATCGGCAAGATTACACATATTTCGGCATTCACGGTATACTTGGGAACAGCTTACGGGATTGCAACTGCTCTTCAGTTTATTTTTAATTTAAAAGCATATGAAACAGGCTCGTTTGCATATACCTCTGTAATAACATCCCTCGCAACGGTGATCCCGGCATTGTCTGGGTATTTTATATGGAATGAAAAGATAACAATATTTCAGATAATCGGGATGGTTATGATGTTTATTTGTGCAGTTTGTTCAGTTGATTTTTCAAAGGAAGAAAGACGTACATCCGCAATATGGTTCTGCTACACTATAATAGTTTTTTTCTGCTCAGGGTTTCTCGGTGTTATGCAAAAGCTTCATCAGAGTACGGTTTATAAAAATGAACTGGATTCCTTTTTGTTTATTGCGTTTGTGGTATCGGCAGTATGCTCGTCTGCCAGTATAGTTTTGCCGCACCGGAAAAATGTCGATGATAATGTGGATACGTTAAAAAAAGAGGTTTCAAAAGGTTTGATTGTTTTAATGGTGATATGCGGCATATTCACAGCGGGTATCCATAAGATTAACCTGTATTTATCCGGTGTTATGGAAAGCGTAGTTTTTTTTCCTGTTATTAACGGAGGAAGTCTGATGGGTACAATGATGGTGTCATTGCTATTGTTTAAGGAAAAACTGAGCTTAAAAAAGTGGGTCGGAATCATTATCGGAATAATTGCGGTTATATTGATTTGTACTCCGGTTTAGGCTTGGGCGCCGAATGCTGGTGGGTTATTTAATCGAAATATGGAAGCGGATATCTGAGAATATAGGGCAGATTCTTATGTAAAAGTAGAATATGTTTGCAGGAAGGTACAGTTGAACGGAGGAGACAAATCCGGAAATGGGGAGGGACAAAAAAAGAAACATTATTTGGGGCGCGATGTTGCAAAGGTGTCTCTTTTTTTCCCAGACTTTTTATGATTTACTAAAAATGCAGCTGTGACAAAGAAGTAAAATAAACATGCAACAGTGAGCCAAAAAGGATTTCCGTCGGTAACGGGAAGGATGTGTGCCGGTTCGCAAGGCAACATCATACAGAACTTGAAGAATAGGAATAACTACGAATAACTACAGGAGATCATTTATGCAAAGTTTATGCAGAGAAATTAAAGATAATATAAGGAAAATAGCAGCAAGACTGATGCAAATCCGGGAACGTGAAGATATCAAGTATCGTCCGTATACGGTCAAAAATGATATCAGCTATGATTTTGACGGCAATGGAAGTGGAATTGTAGATCTGGGTAAATTGTATCCGAACGCTGAGCCAGGAGACGAAGTGTATGTTGGAACAAATCTCTATTCCGCCGTAACTGCGGATATCGTTTTGCATGTTAAAGGAAATATTGTTGTTTATTTTAATGATGAAGCGATTTATGATTTTGAAGCAGGAAACGAACGAGATGAAAACGGATTTGCAGCCGTTCCTTTAAAAGTACAAAAAACCGATAATTATTTGTTGTTCAAATGCAGATGTTTAAAAGAGGAGCCGTTTGAGTTCAGGTTTATGCCGGACAACGGCTATTACAAGTGGTGGCTGAAGGATTATTTGTATCATTCCAGAGCAACTTCTCCGCTTGATTGCTTTTATCATGAGGATGGTGTTGCAGTTTCGGATATTCATTGCGAAAATGATGTTTTTGATGGCAAGTTTGTATATCCGCAACTGCCCGAAGCAAGCGACAGGATAGATTTTAAAGAGATTTACGGAGATGCTGAAAAGGGCAGAATTATTTATGCTTTAACATATGCGGTCAGGGACACGGAGCTGTCGTTGTCGGCTGATGAGGTTGCATGTGCTTTTGTTAACGGCAAAGCTATGAATATTGACGAAACGCTTTTTCTGAAAAAAGGCGATGAACTTTTAGTGAAGGTTTTGTATGAAAAGAGCGGAGAGCTTAAATTCTCATCTGAAGATAATATAGGAATTCCGTTTTTACACAGCTATCGCGGACATGGAGACAAGTGGATTGTTGTCGGGGGGTTCGGTTCCAAAAAAGCTTTTGGACCGAGATACGGTCCGGAAATTAACGTAGACATATGTCATCCCTATTATAATGAGGATATGAAACAACTGTTTTGGAGATTACCCGGCAAAGATACCTATGTCAGAGCGTATATGGACAGTGTGTTTTTTTCTCAGTGGTTTTATGCCAATATGGTTGGACAATACGGATTGTTGAGAGCGGGAAACGCTCTTGCCGAGGAGGAGTACAGGGAATATTTCTTTGACAGCATGCAAAATATGGCAAAATACTATCAGTATTGCAGGTATGAGGCTGCCTTATTTAAAAAACCTAACTTTCTTATGGGTGCAATGAATTTTGATGTTCTGGATAACATAGGAGTATTTGGAATTAATATGATTGAAGCCTATAAGCTTTGTCCCGATGGAGATATATTTGCTCTTATCAATATTCTGGATAAAGCTGCCAGAAACAATATACGGAGACTTGAGGACGGCACATATTGCCGCAGAAACACCATGTGGGCCGACGATACCTATATGGGTATGCCGTTTTTAGCACGGATGGGCAGACTGAATGGCGATATGCGGTATTTTGACGAGTGTATAAAGCAGTACAGAGGGTACAGAAAAAGACTGTATATGGAAGAAAAGCAGGTTTATTCACACATATTCTTTTTGGAGGATAACAAGTCCAACGGCATTCCTTGGGGGAGGGGCAACGGCTGGGTGTTAAATTCCATGACAGATGTGTGCGAAATTATGCCTGGCTCTTATGGCGGAAAGCAGACACTGATTGATATGATAAGGGAGCTCGCGGACGGCCTGGCGGAGCTACAGGACTGCGACGGGTTGTGGCATCAAGTGCTTGATTGCTCGGATTCATATGCTGAAACATCTGCTACGGGAATGTTTCTGCTTGGCTTGTGCCGCAGCTTGAACAACGGATGGCTGAGCAGGGAAAAGTTTGAGCCGGTTGTCGACAGGGCATACAGAGGACTGGTTGAAAAAAAGATTGACGAAAAGGGAAATATTTATGGGGTTTGCAGGGGCTCTGGCTGCAGTATGGACGCAGAATATTACAAAAATCTGCTTGCCATTGACAATGATGACCACGGCGCCGGCATTATACTGTCCGCTCTGGCGGAATATTTAAAATATAATGAGGAGGTCAGAAGGCAGAGCATACGTTAAAGGATTGAAAAAAACATAGAAAACAGTAGGGTGAAGCCATGGACTGACATGATATATCCAAGGTTTTTGAAAATACACAATTTGCGGGATTTTTACAAAGGCTTTATATCCGAGGTGTGTAGAGAGAAGTTAATGAAGGCTGCAAAAAAGAAGAAAGCTGTTTTGCCTGCTGCGGCTAAACACCTGCAGCAATTGCCACAGATAACGGTGATTCCTTTGGTAAGACAGACGGGTTCCCACAAAACAGCCTCAGCGTTTAAAAGCTGAATATTGCTGCGTGGCAGAAGGCTTGGATGAAAGGAGAGGACATTGTTGAAACATAATATAAAGTTTGAAGAAACCGGCAACAGGTGGGACAACGCATTACCGTTGGGAAACGGCGTCTTTGGCTGCATGGTTTATTATGAAGACGGAATGCTTCATCAGGTGATGAATCATTACGAAGTTTATTATAACATATCCGGCAATGTGTTGCCGTGTGATAAATTAAAGAATTCAGTGCCATGTGACAATCCGGGCGAACTGCATTTACGAACAGAAAAAAAGGCAAATGATAATCAACCGGTGGGTGATGAGCCATATTGTGATTATCACGACAAAAAGGAAACGGCATTTGATGTGGATAAGAAGGGACTGGATATCTTCTCGTCGACATTTCCGCAGACGGGAGAACTCATATATTCATTTTCTGATATAATTTCCGGTGCAGAAAATACGGTCGAGCTTTTTGTTGAAGATGCGAAAACAAGGTTGACATTAAAAAAGGACGGTATATTCCTTTGTGCGGATACTGTTGTTGCGAGAGAGGACTGCGTTATTACATCCGTGAAGCAGGAACGAACAGGATTAGTGAAAAGCATTAAAATTGATTTTCCAAGATATGCCCGGTCAGCCGCAAGCGAAATCGAATTCAGAGCGGTTGATAACAGAACAGTTTTGTACACAGTTAATTACGGCTCCGTTATTGACAACAGCCGGTTTGAGTTCTGCGGTGCAGTGCGGTTTGTGGATGCCGAATGTTCTGTTGAAATCAAAGAAAACGGTGCGGAAATTAAAGTGCTGAATGCCAGTAAAGAGTTCAAAATTCTGACCGGGATTTTTACTGACTGGAGATATGCTCCGGTTGCGGGGTGCGGACTGAAAAAAATTATTGAATTTGAGAACAAAATAAATAAGCTTTATGATGAACATGCAAGATACTGGGAAGAATTTTTTGCTCGTTCTTCCGTAACACTGCCTGATAAATTCCTGGAGCAGGTTTATTTCATAAATCTGTATGCATTGGACTGCTGCAGCGGAAAAGACGGTATAATGAAACATCAGGCATGCGGACTTAACGGATTATGGGCAATTCGCCATCCAAATTTGTGGGGAAGTGAGTGGTATTGGGATGTAAACATTCAGGCGGCGTTCGCCGGCGTTTTCGCCGGCAACCACCTTGAATTGGCAAAAGTGTTTTCCGATGGTCTTTTATCATACAGCGAACTGAGCGAGCGTTTTGCAAAGGATGTTCATAATATAACCGGAGCTTCGGGGGATTATCCGTATCCGTTTTATTATTGTATTATGCCATGGTGCGCACAGTATTTGTGGTATTTGTATGAGTATGGTATGGACAAGAATTATTTGAGAAATGAAGCATATCCGCTGTTTGTGAAACTCTGTGAATTTTTTGTCCGGGTGTTTAAATATGACAGGCAGCGTGGATATTACAGCATATACCCGGATATATCGCCGGAGCAGGGACCGCTTGCCCACGATACAACGATAACTGTGGCAGCGGTTAAGTATTTGTTCAAATTTACTCTTGAGGCGGCGAAAATCTTAGACGACAATCAACCCGTTCTTGAAAAAGTCAGAGAAATAGTTACTGATATGGCACCCTATGCGCTAAGCAAGGAGGGAACATACGGTGTGCATTTTAAGGATTCTGCAGATGCACCGGACAATATGTGGATACGGCACCCGAGCATGCTGATGCCTCTTTTCCCCATAGGTGAATTCGGATTAGACTCTGATGAAGGGATAAAGAAAATTTTATCGAACACAATTGATTTCCTTGAGGACAGATGTGAGATAGGAATTTTTGGAGGAAGCTGGCTTGCCGCCGCAGCAGCGAGACTCGGCAGGGGTCAGACGGCGCTTAGACTCATTTATGAGAGAGGTATTGATCATATGCTCCGCTCAAACGGTTTGAGTGCAGAAGAAACAAGCAGGTTTATGAACTATTGTCTGATTGTCCGGCAGCCGTTGTATTATCCATGCATGATGGAATTTACAGGTGAGATGCTTGCGGCCGTAAATGAGATGCTGCTTCAATCACATAACGGAGTAATAAGAGTGTTTCCCGCTGTTCCCGACGGAAACAGGGAATGGGGGAGATTTCACAGGCATGGTTATTCAATTGCGGATTATTCCGACAGATGTGCCGTATACGAAGCATGGAGCAATGTGCGCATAGACAAGCTTCTTGCCAAAGGGGCATTTGAAATCAGCGCGGAGCTTAAAAACAGGATGCTTAAATGGATTGTCGTAAAGAGCCTGAAAGGAGGCCGAGTTCGTGTGACATCTCCGTTTATTAAGCCAGAAATGAATGTATATTCAAACGGAAAAAAGCTTGACGTTCAGCTTGAGGAAGGAATTCTAAGCTTTGACACTGAAACAGGCTGTGAGTATATTGTCGCTGAAAGCGCTGGCGCATATACCGCAAAAAACAATGATGGATACGGAAACGGAATAATGGCACATGAAACATACACAAAACACAGGATATTCATGGGCGGAAACCTTGAAAGCGAATATCAGAAATGCATTGACGGATTTATCAGAGACCGATATTTGGGTAACCGCAGGATTCAAAACCACACTGTGCACAAATTTGATTTTACCAAGATCAGGGACAAAAACTATTCCGCTCTTTTCATTCGCCAAACGTTTGCAGCCGAGGAAATGCTGATTCCTGCGACTCCCTTTGAACCTGTGTCTGGCATTGATTACAGTGAATTTGACGGATACGGTTTTGTGGGAGAAGGCGAAAGGAGAATTACAGACCGAAAGGGGCCGGATGAACTCAGACGTGATTTTGCAGAAAGCGAAGAGAGCTGCGAATTTGTTCTTAACATTCCGCGCGGACATTATGAACTGCTTGTCGTATCAGGTGATGAGGAGGAAGACAGTATAACTTGTTTAAATGCTGTAAACGGAAGAAAAACTGGAGGAGAGATCATAAAAAAAGGCTGCTATCAGTGCAAGGTTATACCGATAGTGCAGGAAAAGGATGAATGTCTCAGACTGAAGATTTCTACCGCAAACGGATATAGATGGAAAATCAATGCTATTTTTCTGAATATTCTTAGAGGTTATTAACAATGAATCAGGCAAATCTGATGATTATACGGAGGAAATAAGATGAATTACAATTATTTAAAAGAAAAAATATTTGGAGTGCTCAATTTTTTCTATGACGGAGAAATTGAGTTTATGGAGCACGAAGGGATGTATGCCGCAAGAAAGAACGGTAAAGCGGTTGTTGGCGCTGATAGCGAAAACGCTGTGTGCCGTGCTCTGACGGAATTTGCAAAGGCGGTGACAGACGGAAAGCGGGAATTTGAAATTTTCAAAAAACCGCATTTTAAGTGGTGCGGTCCGATGCTTGACGTTTCAAGAAATGCAACCCTTACAGTTAGTACAATTAAAGAAATGCTTGATCTTAATGCCGCATTAGGTAATAATATGGCGATGCTTTATTTTGAAGATATATTCGAGATGGATAAGTACCCGTATTTTGGGTATAAACGCGGAAGATACACAATTGAAGAAATGAGGGAAATTGATGACTATGCACATTCTTTGGGCATTGAAATGATTCCTTGCATTGAAACGCTGGGCCATCTGGAGCGTTACCTGGGCTGGGCGGAAGCAGCGCCGTTCAGGGATACGAAATTCAATATTATGCCCGGAACCAGGGAAAGTCTTGAATTTGTTGAGGAAATGATTGCTGTGATGAGAAAAGCTTTCCGTTCCAAGCATATTCATGTCGGTATGGATGAGGCTTTTGATGTTGGCAGAGGCAAGTACTTTGACAAACACAGGGGAGAGATTATAGACCAGCAGAAGCTTTTGTTTGATCACCTTGCAAAGGTTAATGAGCTGTGCATAAAGTACGGTTATGAACCTATAATCTGGAGTGATTTATTCTTCCCAGACTACGAATCACCCGAAATATACACATACAACTCGGAACTTCCCAAAGGGTTTGAGGATAGGCTTCCCAAAGAAACGAGACTTATGTATTGGTACTATTCCAGCGTTAATAAAAAAAGATATCTTGCGCTTCTCAGAAAGCACAAGGCAACGGGAAACCCTGTCGGCTTTGCCGGCGGTGCATGGTGTTGGGAGGGATATGCGCCAAATACAAAGTTTGCAATGGATACCAATGTTCCTGCTCTTGAAGCCTGTATTGAAGAGAATCCGGAGATGGCGCTTATTACCACGTGGGGCGAGGCTGCATTTGAGACATCCTTTTTTCTTTGTATGCCGTCATTTGCTCTTTATGCAGAATATTTCTGGAACGGCAAAGATGCAAATCCGGATAATGCGTGGGATTTTAATAAGTTTGTGACAAAAACGCCCAAGAGTGTATACGATGCAATGGATGCGCTCTCATACGGACTTTACGGTAACGTTGCCGTGGGCAGAAGGTTGTTCCAACAGGATGTGTTTGAAACTGTTGGTGTCAAGACGGTGCTGCCTCAGGACAATATGCCCGAAGAAATTTTTGTCGGTGACGAGCCAATGAAAACCATGAGAGAAGCGGCAGAATGCCTGGAAAAATATATTGATGAAAACGGTGATTGGAGAGGGTATTTCACCATTGAAGCGCTGGCTCTGCGTGCAACAGCAAATAAGGCAGAGCTTCATGCAAGGCTTTTTGACGCATATAAATCAAACAACAAACAAGAGCTTAACAGAATAACAGAGACTGTCATTCCTCAAACAATAGAATACTATATTGAATTCTATAAATTGTTCCAGGAGATGTGGTTGAGAGAATGTAAAGCTTTCGGATGGGAAATTCATTGTGCGCGAAAGGGATTCCAGCTGGAACGTTTAAAATATGCGGCAGATACGCTTGGAAAATATTTGTCAGGTGAACTTGAAAAAATTGAGGAGCTTGAAGTAGCGCAGCTTAACCAGAAGATCACTGTATGTGACACAACGATGTTCGATTAGTATTGCAGTGAGAATAACAGAATGATATTTGTTGAAAATCACATTGAAAACTACTGAATACGCTGAGGATAGTGTATGATACTCACAGACTATTTTACAACTAATCATACTATAATCAATAAATTTTAAGGAGAATTTGATTATGAAATATAATGAATTACGTAATGAAATCAAAAATTATTACAGCAAAACATCGTATGAAAATGCAAAAAAGTATCTGGAAGTCGGCACAAAAAAGCTTGATGAATTGTATGACAAAAGTATGTCTGCATACGATATGAAAGTTTTGCAATATAAGACTATTACCGATATTATGAAGCCTGTTTTGTTTGAAAATGCGCCGTTCTATTTTGAAACAGGGATTATTCCGGGATTTTCGGACGGCGCAAGAGATTATCACGGAAGCATACATATCGGTGGCTGGACATATTGGAGAAACTATCATAAATTTATAGAGCAGGATAAGGAATTATGGAATTTAACCAATCGTCAGCGAGGCGAGCTGTTTTACTTAATATGCGGCGCATATAACGATGATTCGCAGCATTTTCTCGTGAATTACAGACCGATTTTTGAAAAAGGGTTGAAAGGCGTATATAAAGATGCGCAAGACGCATTAAACAATACAGACAATGCTGAGGAAAAACAATTTTTGTCCGCAATTTGCGACGGTCTTTTATGCGTAAAAAAAATAAGCGAAAAATTTGCGGATAAAGCGGACGAATTGCTGAAAAAACAGCCGGATAACGAAAATCTGAAACGGATTTCGGTTTCCGCAAGACGCTGTCCGTGGGAAAAGCCGCAAAATTTTTACGAGGCACTGAATACATATGCTTTCATGCGGAAAATCATAGGTTCTCTGGAGGGAATCGGACCGAATTCGTTCGGACGTATTGATATGGATTTACTGCCTTTTTATGAGGCAGATATAAAGTCCGGCAGAATAACAAAAGATGAGGCATTTGAACTGATTTCGCAGTTTTTAATCATTTTTGACTGTCATTATGATCACGATTCCAAGATGATAGGCTATGCTGACCACGAGCTTGAAAACACATATGTCCTCGGCGGCTGCAACAAAGACGGAAATCCTCTGTTTAATGACCTTACAAAAATGTTTTTGCAGGCAAATACGGACGAAAAAATCATTTTTCCGAAAATTAAATGCCGTTTTTCAAAAAATTCGCCGAAAGAATATCTTGATATGATTGACGAGCCTGTTATACACGGAACAAGTACAATCCTTTATCAAAATGATGATGCGACAATTCCGGCGCTTATAAGAAGCGGTATATCCGAAGAAGATGCAAAGGATTATATTGTTGCCGGCTGCTGGGGACTATCGACAAATTGTTCCGTTCGCAAAGACGACGGTAATTACGTAAATATTTTAAAGACCTTCGAGTATGAGATTCATAACCGTACCGACATGATGAAAAAAGTCGGTATGCACTTTAATGCCATTGACGATGCTGTGGATTTTGAAGAAGTGTATAAAATAACCTGTGATAATATAAATACACTCTTTAAGGAAAGAAACAGAATTACGGCAATAGGCGGACATATGTGGGAGCAGGTTGACCCTCTGCCGATTTTTTCATCGTTGTTTTGCGATTGTATAAAAAACAAGCGTGATTTTACAAACAGCGGCGCAAGATATAATGATGAATGTTATAAGTGTGTAGGATTCCCGAACATTGTCGATTCTCTCTTGGCGATTAAAACGCTTTGCTTTGACAAAAAGAAATATACGCTGAAAGAAATGCTTAATGCAGTCCGAAACAACTGGAGCGGATATGATGAAATGCGCCTTGACGCAATACACTGCTGCGGTTGGGGCGACGGAAGTAAAGAATCCTGTGCATTGGCAAAAAGATTTAACACAGACCTTTATAATATGCTGTCAGAACTGACGGGACAATACGGCGGGAAAGTAAATCTGGGACATTTGACTTATACCGAAATAAGATTTTGGGGAGAAAAAACGCTTGCTACACCCGACGGCAGATTTAACGGCGACTATCTTTCGCAGGGACTTACACCGTCAAGACTTAAAAAAATCCCGTTCGTAACGGACGTGATAAATTCCATGGCGGCGCTTGATAAAACGGAGCTTGCCGGAGATACCGTTTTGAACGTGATTTTGCCGGAAACGACATCTTTGGACGTATGCGAAGCGTTTTTGAGGACAACTGCGGATTCGGCGGTTGAATCGCTCCAGCTCAACTGCGTATCGAAAAAAACTCTGCTTGACGCACAAAAGCACCCCGAAAAATATCCCGACTTAATTGTAAGGGTATGCGGATTTTCGGCTAAGTTCACGTCGCTATCTCCGGAGTGGCAGCAAGAGGTTATTACAAGGAATTTCTACGAGTAAATATTTGTGAAATGTTTTGCCTGAGGTGAATTATGAAAGCTACAATATTTGACATACAAAGAAACTCTTTTGTTGACGGCCCGGGTATAAGAACAACAGTGTTTTTCAAAGGCTGCAATATGTGCTGCAGATGGTGTCATAATCCCGAAAGCCAATCGGCAAAAAAACAAATGATGTTTTATAAGGATAAATGTATCGGCTGCGGCAAATGTGCCGAGGTTTGTCCTCATCAATTAAAAAAATGTGATTTCTGCGGCAAATGTGAGCTTTACTGCCCTGCGGACGCAAGAAAAATATGCGGCAAAGAATACAGTGTTGATGAGGTTTTTAATGAAATCGAAAAGGACAAAATGTTCTATGAAAACTCCGGCGGCGGTGCGACTTTTTCCGGCGGTGAATGTATGCTGCAAACGGATTTTTTGTGCGAAATTCTGAAAAGGTGCCGTGAGAACGGCATAAATACGGCAGTTGACACCGCCGGAAATGTTCCGTGGGAATATTTTGAAAGGATATTGCCGTATACGGATTTGTTTTTGTATGACGTCAAGGCATTTTCTGAGGATTTACATAAACAGGGAACGGGAGTTTCAAATAAATTAATTCTCGAAAATCTGCTGCACCTTTCGGGCAAATGCGATATTATCATAAGAATCCCCGTGATAGGCGGATTTAACGATGACAAAGCAGAACTTGAAAAGATTGCGGAATTCTTGAAAAAGATAAAATGTATTAAAAAAGAGCCTTTGCCGTATCACAGTATGGGTGAGCATAAATATGACGCACTCGGCATGGAACATGAAAATTACAGTGTGCCGGATATGAAAGAAATCAAAAAAATATTTGAGGAGTGATTGGATGTTTACGGAACTTACAAAGTTAATGGACGGCTTTTTTGAAATGGGTATTCCGTTCTATGATTGCATAGTGATGAAAGACGGGAAATGTGTGTATCGTCATGCAAACGGTTATACGGATATAAACAAAAAAACGGAGGTGACGGGAAAGGAACTTTATAATATTTATTCATGCTCGAAGCTGATTACCTGCACTGCGGCGTTGCAGCTCTATGAAAAAGGTGTGTTCGGACTTGATGATGAGCTGTGCCGATATATGCCGGAATTTGAAAACATGACGGTTGCGGACGGAGATAGTGTAAGACCGGCGGAAAATAAAATAACAATGCGGCAATTGTTTACGATGACAGCAGGATTCAGCTACGATTTAAACTCCCCCATGCTTGAAAAATGCCGCAGGGAAACCAACGGAAAATGCCCGACACGTGAAGCGATGAAATATCTTGCAAAAGAGCCGCTTTTGTTTGAGCCGGGTTATCGTTGGGAATACAGCCTGTGCCATGATGTTTTGGCGGCGCTTGTCGAGGTAATTTCGGGAATGACGTTCGGCGAATATGTCAAAAGGAATATTTTTGATGTGTGCGGAATGAAAAATTCAACCTTTCTGATTGATGAAACAAATAAGCTTGTAAATCAATATAAATATAATCCCGAAACTGACAAGGTGGAGGAATGCACAAAGGACAGTGTATACAGAATAGGGACAAAGTATGAAAGCGGCGGAGCAGGCTGTGTATCAACGGTGGAAGATTACATAAAATTTCTTGAAGCAATCCGCACATACAAGCTTTTGAAAAAAGAAACGGTTGACCTGCTATCGACCAATCAGCTGACAAAGGAACAAATAGAAATGCCGACATATTGGGTGCAGGGTAAGCGCGGTTTCGGACTCGGACAGCAATGCCCGACGGCAGAAAATACAAGACCCGATTTCGGCTGGGGCGGTGCTGCCGGAGCACATTATTTTATAGACCGCACAAATAATATAACGGCATATTTCGGAACTCATGTACTTGGATTTGAAAAATTTTATCAGACAAGAGAAAAAATTACAAATATTATACAAGAAATCTATAAGTGAGAAATTATCATAAATGAAAGAATTAAAAAGTTTATGGTGGTTATGTTGAACAACGTAATGTATGTTTATTCGATGATTGGCTCAAAACATTAATATCCGTTCCGCCGGTCATAATGATTTAAGCGTCAAAAGGGTAACAAGCTTTCAGATTCATAAATGAACCTTGCTACGAGTTTTATTTTCGTAGCAAATCTACTGAATGACATGGATGTATATGTGTCAAGGCTGGAGGAACTGCTTCAGAGTATAGAGGAAAAACTGAAAGAGATTCCGTATGTGGAAAAGCTGATGGAGATCCAGGGAATCGGGCTGGTGACAGTAAGCAGTTTTATTGCCGAGGTGGGAGACATTGGACGTTTTGACAACCCCAAACAGCTGCAAAAGCTGGCAGGATATGCAATCGTGGCGAACGATTCCGGTAAACATAACGGAGAAAGCCGGATCAGCTACCGAGGTCGGAAGCGACTGAGATATGTGCTGTATGAAGCAGCGATATCGCTGATCGGAAGAAATGCAGAATTCCGGAAAATACATGAGTATTACCAAACCCGTAAAGTGAACCCACTGAAGAAGATGCAGTCAGTGGTGGCAGTGGCCTGTAAAATACTGCGAGTATTCTACACAATCCTGACAAAGGGAGTGGATTATGATGCAGGGAAGCTGGTGAGTGACATCAGGCATCCACAACTGCAGGTGGTTTAAGAAACTAAAGGGTAGAATCAGGAATGCCTTGTTACAGTTGAATTGAACTCTTAAAAGGAAGTTCTGAGAGTTGAATTCAGCTGTAACAGGACAGCTGAAAGCATGGAGGAACGAACCGGGAAAACGTCCACCGGAAGGTGCCGGCAAGGGAACCATGAAAAACAAGTCAGTAAGAAATAATACAAAGAATGAGCCAGTAGTCGGCAGGAATACTATCCATAGGGCAAGACCCTGTAAAGGAGCTAAGCTGACACCCTGGTTATGGACAGGCGGAACGAAGGAAGTTAGGACCCTCCAGAGATGTGGTAGACATGGGAGGTACGTCGCCGTAGAGGGAAGGGTATACACAAGGCCATGTAAAGCGGAAAACAAAGACGTTTTACTTCGTATACCCTACACCAGCTATTTTTGTACCAGATACTGAGAAATGTCCATCTCCTTGGCTCATTCATCTGAGATATGTAAGTAAAAATTCCTTGAAAAATAAGGAAAAAACACTTGACTAAATAGGGAGACTTCTGATCTATCCTTTTGTCGCTCTAATCATATAATACAGCAACAAGAATAGGTAATGCAATCTGTCTACCCGGAGATGTAGTGTTCGGAGCAAGAGGCGGAGTGTTGTTCATTCCAAGTCATTTAGTTGAAGATGTTGTTGGAAATGCAGCCAAAACTCAGGTGAAGGATTTGTTTGGATTTGAGATGATCACATTAAACAAATTCACAACAGCGCAGATTGATAGAAACACCTGGACAAAGGATATGCTGGATATGCTGTTGGATTTTATTGAGAAAGATGATAGAGCCAAAGAATATCGAGGGCTTGACTGGTCGCATGAATATGATTTAGTAATCAATGGTGATCCAAATGACACACAATCAGCATTATAACGTTTTCATTTCTTCGTACTGTCTAAAAACGGAATAAATGAAAATGTGAGAAAAAGTGAGTTAACAAGAGAAAACAAAGGTTATTATGGGAGGATTAAAAATCATGTATCAACAAACAATATTTCCACGTTGGAGGGGCTTCAATTTACTTGGAATGTTTTGCTCACAGACTTCTGCATTGAACAGAGGAAGAGCACCGGGGTATTATGATGAAGAAGACTTTAAAATGATTGCCGATTTCGGTTTTGACTTTGTCCGGCTTCCGCTTTCTTATCGCGTGTGGGGAAGTGGCAATGACATATTTTTCATAGACCAACAAAAGCTTGCGCAGCTTGACAAAGCAGTTGAATGGGGCGACAAATATGGTCTTCACATAAGCATCTGTATGCACAGGCTTCCGGGGTATTGCATAAATGAGGACGAAATTGAGAGGGTTAATTTGTGGACCGACGAGGAGGCACTTGAGGCGGCAAAGGCGCACTGGTGTGCAATTGCAAAAAGATATAAAGACATAAACTCTGCAAAGCTTAGCTTTAATGTTGTAAATGAAGTAAATTATGATGTCAGACTTGAACAGTATATGCATGTGTCAAAAGAGATTATCAATGCAGTCAGGAAGATTTCCCCGCAACGTTTGTTTGTCATTGACGGCGTGCATGACGGGGACATTCCGCCTGTCGATCAGATGCTCAGACTGGAAAACTGCGGCTTCAGCTGTCGTGGATATGCGCCGAGGGGAGTCACGCATTATAGATCACACATAAAGGCTTACGATAACATTGCTCCTGTTTGGCCCGGTGCGGTTCAAGTTGAGAAAGACGGGGAAATAACCGAGTGGGACAGGAAAAAAATTGACAAGATGTTTGGTATGTATGCGGCGCTTGCCGATAATTTTAAGGTTGGCGTACACTGCAGCGAGATGGGCTGCTTCAACTACACACCGCACGACATTGCGCTTCACTGGCTTGAGGATGTTTTGAACAGTCTCAAAAGTTATAATATAGGATATGCACTGTGGAATTTCAGAGGAGTAACCGGCATTATGGACAGTGAACGAGGCGACGTCGATTATGTAAAATGCGGCAGGCATTTGTTGGACAGGAAAATGCTGAAGCTGTTGCAGAAATATTGATAACTCTTTTTTAAATACAGCGGGAAAAAGAAAAGCTTAAAGCTTTGCCGATTTTTCTGTAGTTTGCAATAAATGCGACAGGTGACTCCGCTGAAATATCGGAACAGGAAAGATTGCAAAAGAAACGCAACAGATATTCCTTTTTGTGGACAGGAAGGCACCATACGGAAATGAAGTTGCTTTCTCTTACGATGTTACTTTTCACGGGGGGAAAGTAACCTGGCTTTTTTAGGGAATGGTATGAATCTGGTGGTTTCGTCACAAAGACCATTACAGAACTGGAGGCTTGCGAGTGAATATAGTATTTACACCTACGGCAGGGGAAATTTTCCAAGAAAATTTCCCCTTGACATTGCTTCGAAAAGAGTCTATAATGCAGATAATTTCATAGCGAGCAATTGAATCAGAAAAGCAATGATAAGAAGAAGTAGCATAAAGGGAAACAGACAGAAAGCAGCCGGCGGATGAGAGGCGCGTGGGAAGCTTTATGTGAATACATCTTTGAGCTGCGCACCGAAAGAAGGAATTCCGGTAGGCTGCGACGGTCCTGCAACCGTTAACTTGCTAGAGTATAAGTGGTTTCGGCTTTCCGAAAGGAAAGACAACGGAATCATCGTACTTAAAAAGGCGGGCAATGTGAATTGTCTGTAAAAAAAGGTGGTAACACGGGATATGACTCTCGTCCTTTGACAGGACGGGAGTTTTTTTAAATTAGGGAAGTACTTTTTCCTAATATATAAAAATGCTCTGTGAGTATCTTGCTTTTGTTTTTCTGAAAAAAACAGCTGTAAAGTGTGGTTCTGTGAATGACGCCTGCGGCACAAATAGCCGTGTGAAAAATCGCATCTTAGATGCTATGGCGTTTCAACGTGATATTTCACATTATGCTTGCAAAAGAAAGAAAAAGAAAAACATAACAAGGAAAAGCGAGGAAAGAAACATGAGCAGAGAGTGGAATCAGGAAGAATTGCAAAAGGAAGTAAAGCGGCAGATGCGGATTATCTTAAAGGGAGCGGATCAAGTGATTCAGGAAGAAGAGCTTGAAGAAAAAATCAGGACGTCCCTCCTTACAGACAGACCGCTTACGGTAAAACTGGGACTGGATCCCAGTGCGCCGGATATTCATTTAGGGCATGCAGTGGTGCTGCGGAAGATCCGACAGATGCAGGATCTCGGGCACCGGGCAGTGATTATCATCGGAGATTTTACGGGAAGAATCGGAGATCCTACCGGTAAGTCCAAAGGCAGAAAAGCATTGTCTGATGAAGAAGTGCGGATCAATTCCGATACCTATCAGGAGCAGATCTTCCATGTTTTGGATCCGCAGAAGACAACCGTTTGTTATAACAGCGAATGGCTCAGTAAGTTAAAACTGGAAGAAGTCTTAGGACTTGCTGCCACGACTACTGTTGCCCGTATGCTGGAGCGGGACGAATTCCAGAGCCGCTACAGCAGACAGATTCCCATCGGACTGCATGAGTTTTTCTACCCCCTGATGCAGGCCTTTGATTCCGTTGCCATCAAGGCGGATATCGAACTGGGAGGAACAGATCAGACTTTTAACATTCTGATGGGGCGCTCTTTGCAGAAAGAAAAGGGCATGGAGCCGCAGGTTGCGCTCTTCATGCCGATTCTGGAAGGCCTTGACGGTGTGGAGAAGATGAGCAAGAGCCTGGGAAACTACATTGGTGTCAAAGAAGAAGCCAAAGTCATGTTTAAAAAAGTAATGGAAGTACCGGATCGCCTGATTGCCCGTTATTTTGAACTGACTACCGATATTCTGCCGGAAGAACTGGATCTGATAAAAGAAAAGCTTGCGGACGGAGTCAATCCCAGAGATATCAAGCTAAAACTGGCCCGTACCATTACCGCATTGTACCATACACAGGAAGAAACAAAGCTGGCGGAGCAGTATTATGAAGAAGCTTTTGTCAAAAAAACCATTCCTTTTGATGTGCCTAAGGTGCAGGTGGTTATGGAAAAAGGAGTCCTTCAGGATGCGATCCGCCCATTGATGGAAAAAGGCTACATCGGAAGCAGCAATGAATTCCGCAGACTGACTGCGCAGGGTGGTATTCAGATTAACGGCACTAAGACTACCGACCTGAATGCACCGCTGTGCCCTGATGATATCTTAAAGATCGGGAAGAAGACTTTCGTAAGAATTGACCTTGTGTAGCAGGTTACTGAGGGCAGGCTCATGAGGTTCCATTCGGGGCTTTACTTAAATCACATTATTAGACTAAATAAGTTTATCCGGCAGGGCGCATAAAAAGTAGTGGATAACCTTCCGGGTTTATGTTACAATCCTGTTAACAGCGGACATCATAGCAAGCGGGAGGATGCGGAAAATGAAATTGATTTCATGGAATGTAAACGGGCTTCGTGCCTGTATGGAAAAGGGATTTTTAGATTTTTTTAACAAGGCGGATGCGGACATTTTCTGTCTGCAGGAAACAAAGCTGCAGGCAGGACAGATTTCCCTGGAACTGCCCGGGTACTATCAGTATTGGAATTATGCGCAGAAAAAAGGCTATTCCGGAACGGCAATGTTTACTAAAAAGGAACCGCTTTATGTTTCCTACGGAATCGGTAGGCAGGAGCATGACACGGAGGGCAGAGTCATTACGGCGGAGTTTGAGGATCGGTATGTGGTTACGGTTTATACTCCCAACTCCCAGGAGGAATTAAAAAGACTTTCCTACCGCATGCAGTGGGAAGAAGATTTTTTAAAATATCTGAAAAAACTGGAAGAGAAAAAGCCGGTTATTTTCTGCGGAGACTTAAACGTGGCGCATAAAGAGATTGATTTAAAGAATCCGAAAACCAATAAGAAAAATGCAGGATTTACCCAGGAAGAAAGAAGCTGCTTTGATAAAGTACTGGAAAGCGGATTTATCGATACGTTCCGTTATTTTTACCCGGATCAGGAAGGTATTTATTCCTGGTGGTCCTATCGCTTCCAGGCAAGAGCCAAGAATGCAGGGTGGCGTATTGACTATTTCCTGGTATCCGAATCCTTGAAGGATAAGCTGGAAGATGCCGTCATTCACACACAGGTGACAGGCTCCGACCACTGCCCGGTAGAATTGGATGTGAAATAATACCGGGGCTGAAATCCATGCCCGGGCAATGTGCTTGCACAGTTCCCGGGGCATGAATTAACAGCCCGCAGGTATCATGGGGAGAAAGAGGATGTGAAAAGCGGAGGGAGAGTATGAGCCTGAAATTTGTATTCGGACCGTCGGGATCCGGCAAAAGCAGAAAACTTTATCAGGAGATCATTGCGCGTTCCTTAAAGGAGCCGGACCGGAAATTTTTTTTCCTTGTGCCGGATCAGTTTACCATGCAGACCCAGAAAGAACTGGTTTCTTTGCATGAGCGGGGCGGTATTTTAAATATTGATGTTTTAAGCTTTGGACGTCTTTCCCACCATGTTCTTTCCAAAACCGGACAGGAGCAGACGCCGGTACTGGATGACACCGGAAAAAGTCTGGTGCTGCAGAAAGTAGCCTTAAAGCTTGCAGACAGGCTTCCCGTTCTGGGAAGTTATTTGCGTAAGCAGGGATATATTCATGAAGTCAAAAGCGCCATATCGGAATTCATGCAGTACGGAATCGGGGAAAAGCAGATCGAGCAGCTGATTTCCGGCAGTGCGGGGAGAGGGGCGCTGCAGAAAAAGCTGAAGGATCTGGCAGTATTGTATCAGGGATTTCGGGAATATATTGACGGCAATTTTATTACCACCGAAGAAACCCTGGATGTTTTGGGAAGGAATCTTTCCCGATGCGATTTTGTAACGGGCAGCGTTGTGGTTTTTGACAGCTTTACCGGCTTTACGCCGATTCAGTACCGGGTAATCCGGGAAATCATGAAGCTGGCCGGAGAAACGATCGTGAGTCTTACGCTGGGAGAAGGCGAGGATCCTTACACGGTCTGCGGGGAACAGGAACTTTTTTACCTGACGAAGAAGACCGTAAAGGATCTTTTGCGTCTTTCCGAGGAGACAGGAACCATGCGGCAGAAGGATGATTTTGTGCAGGCAGGTGAAAAAGACCGCTATCAAAACAGTCCGGCACTCCGCCTGCTGGAACAGAATCTGTTCCGTTATCAGACAAAGCCTTTTACGGAAAAGCCGCAGCAGATCCACCTTGCCCAGATGACCAATCCTTTGGAAGAAGTGCATCAGACCGGTCTTGCCATTTTGCGGCTGGTTCGGGAAAAAGGAATGAATTTCCGGGATATTGCTATCATTCTGGGAGACCCGGAAAGCTATGCTCCTTATGTGGAAAATGAGTTTTTAAGGCTGGAAATTCCGTATTATCTGGATCGAACCAGCAGGATTGTCTTAAATCCCATGACGGAATATATCAAGAGCGCGTTGGAACTTTTTATCCTGGATTTCTCCTATGAGTCCGTTTTTCATTATTTAAGAAGCGGTCTGTCCGACCTTACCATGGAAGAAGCGGATCTGCTGGAAGACTACATATTGGAGACCGGAGTGCAGGGCTGCCGCAGATATTCCAGATTATTTACCCGAAAAACAAAGGAAATGGGAGAAGAGGAAGAATCTCTTTGCCGCATCAACCGGATTCGGCAGAGCCTGATGGATCAGGTGGAAGTGTTGCATGGAGAAAAAAAGGCAACCGTGTCCGATTATGTGGAGCGGCTGTATGAATTTCTGGTGCAGAACCGGATTCAGGAAAAACTGAAAGCTTATGAAGTGATGTTTACCGGACAGAATCAGCCGGCCAAAGCCAGGGAGTATGCGCAGATTTTCCGCCTGATTATGGATTTACTGAATCAGATTTACGAGCTGTTGGGAACGGAGACCATAAGCCTTGAAGAATTTCTGGAGATTTTAGAGGCCGGGTTTGGGGAAATTACCGTAGGAACCATACCGCAGAACGTGGACAGGGTGCTGGCAGGAGATATGGAAAGAACCCGCTTAAAGCAGGTAAAGGCTCTTTTTTTCCTGGGAATGAACGATGGAAATATTCCCAAAAGCGGCTCGACGGGAGGAATCATTTCGGATTTGGATCGGGAATTTTTAAGCGCTTCCGAAGTGGAACTGGCACCGTCTCCCAGACAGAAAATGTATATACAGCGTTTTTACTTGTATATGAATATGACAAAACCATCTTCAGAACTGTATTTGTCCTATTCCAAAATAAACAGCGCCGGAAAATCCATAAGGCCGGCTTATCTGATCGATACCGTGCAGAAGATTTTCCCGCTTCTTACCTGCACGTACCCGGAACTGGATCCGCTTCTTACGCAGGTGGTCAGTGCCAAAGAAGGAATTTCCTATCTGTCGGATCGGTTACGGGATTATGTACAGGGCAGGCAGGAAAGCGAAGGAAAGGAATTCTATACGTTATATGCAGCTTATGGAGAGGAGGGCTGGGAAGCAACCCGAAGACAGCTGACGGATGCGGCATTTTATCAGTACCGGGAGTCGGCTCTTTGCAGAACCGTGGCGCAGGCGCTGTACGGGCTGCAGCTGGAAAATAGTATCAGCCGCCTGGAAACCTATGCCGCCTGTGCCTGCAGACATTTTCTGCAGTACGGACTTTCTTTGAAGGAACGCCGGGAGTTCGGATTCGAACAGGTGGATATGGGAAATCTGTTTCATGCCGTATTGGAGGAATTTTCCCATAGTCTGGAGCAGGATGAAAATTATACCTGGTTTGATTTCCCGGAAGAATATGCGCAAAAGGCGATTCATGAGATCATGGAGGAACAGGCCGCGCAGTACGGATCCAGCGTCCTTTACAGCACCGCCCGGAGCGAGTATGCCGTTACACGCATGGAGCGGATCTTACTGCGGACGGTGTTGACCCTTCAAAACCATCTGCGCAAGGGAGAATTTGTGCCGGAAGCGTATGAGGTTTCTTTCCATTCGGCAAAAGATTTAAACAGTGTGGATATTGCATTATCAGAGGAAGAAAGAATCCGGCTGCAGGGAAGAATCGACCGGATCGATACGGCAAGTGACAAAGATCACATTTATGTAAAGGTCATCGATTATAAATCCGGAACCCGTTCCTTTGACCTTGCCGCGCTTTATTACGGGCTGCAGCTGCAGCTGGTGGTCTATATGAATGCTGCGCTGGAAATGGAGGCAAGGAAGCATCCGGACAAGGAGATTGTCCCGGCAGCCATGCTGTATTATCATGTGGAGGATCCGATAATTGAGACATCCGCTCCCCTTACCGAAGAAGAGATTCGGGAAAAAATCCTGGAGAAGCTTAAGATGAAGGGACTGGTCATCGAGGATGAGGAAATCGCGGGTAAGCTGGATCGGGATCTTAAGGAGAATGCAGGAGTGAAGTCGGATGTGATTCCGGTAGAAAAAAATAAAAACGGTCAATTTTCCGCAAGATCCGATATGATGAGAAAAGAGGATTTCCGTATCTTATCCGGATATGTCAATCGCAAGATGAAAGAAATCGGGCGGCAGATTCTGGACGGAAGAATCGTTCCGGATCCGTATGAAAAAGGAAAAGAAGAAGCCTGTACGTACTGCGTTTATCAGAAGGTGTGCGGCTTTGATGTGTCACTGCCCGGATATGATAAGAGAAAACTGCAGGAGCTTACGAAAGAACAGGTATTTGAAAGGATAAAGTAAGCGTTCGGGTAAGCCGGATGCTATAAATAACACATTTGATATCATTGCAAGATAAGCAGCAAAAATCAGGCCTGAGGGATGAAAAACGATGGGGGCAGCCATGGAAGAAAAAAAGAAAGGCAAGATTGGTTTTACACCCGGGCAGCAGCGGGCAATTGATCTGCATGGCCGGGATATTCTGGTATCCGCCGCAGCCGGAAGCGGAAAGACGGCTGTTTTGGTGGAAAGAATCATACAGATGGTCTGCCGGGAAGAGCATCCGGTGGATATTGACCGGCTTTTGGTCGTAACCTTTACCAATGCGGCGGCAGCGGAAATGCGGGAGCGGGTAAGTCTGGGCATTGCAAAAAAGCTGGAGGAGAACCCTTCTTCAGTACATATTCAAAAGCAGTCGGCTCTGTTGCATAATGCGCAGATTACCACAATCGACAGTTTTTGTATGTTTTTGCTACGGAATCATTTTGATGTAATCGGCGTAGATCCGGCGGTACGGGTCATGGACGAGGGGGAGAACCGTCTTCTGATGCAGGATGTTATGGATCAGATGCTGGAAGAAAAGTTCGCGTCAAAGGAAGAAGATTTCTTTTATTGTGTGGAATTTTTCTGTCCGAACGGAAGAGAAAAGCAGCTGGAAGCGCATATACAGGCGTTGTATCGCTTTGCACAAAGCAATCCCTTTCCGGAGGAGTGGCTTACGCAGCGAAAGAGCGATTATGCTTCCGGAAGTGAAAAGGATCTGGAAAACTCGGATTACGGCAGGTATCTTAAGGTTCAGATCCGGGATATGGTAGACAGTTTTCTTACGGAGTATGACCATCTGATCGATTATTGCAAAGAGGAGGGACTGGAAGGGTATCTGCGCCTGCTGCAGCAGGAAAAAGATGCGGTCGCTGCGGATTACGCAGGAGAAAAGTCCTTAAAAGAATATGCCGTGCTTAAGCCGAAGTCGGTATTCGGCCGTCTTCCCGTCCAGAAGAACTTACCGGAAGAAGTGCGGGAGAGAGTAAAAACAGTGCGTGCCGGTCGTAAAGAGATGCTGACCGGTCTGTGGAATACTTTTTTTGCCTGTCCTCTTGAGGAGGCTCTTAAGCAGAACGATGCCTGTGAACGGGCAGTGATGACTTTGATCGAACTGACGGAAGAATATTTAAGGCGGCTTACCGAAAAAAAGAAGGAACGGAAGCTGGTGGACTTTTCCGATATGGAGCATTATGCGCTGGAAATCCTGTGGGAGGAGGTCGGTGGGGAGAGAAGACCCAGTCCGGTTGCGCTGGCATATCGGGAGTATTTTGAAGAGGTACTGACGGATGAATATCAGGACAGCAATCTGGTACAGGAGTATATTCTGCAGGCAGTCAGCGGAGGAGAAGGAAAGCATAACCGTTTCATGGTAGGGGATGTGAAGCAGAGCATTTATAAATTCCGGCTGGCGAGACCGGAACTGTTCTTAAAAAAGTATGAGGATTATGCAGGGGAGGATACTGCCTGTGAAAGAATCGATCTGTCGCAGAATTTCAGAAGCCGCAGCCAGGTGATCGATACTGTCAATCATATTTTTGAACGAATCATGAGTAAAAAATGCGGAGGCATTGAATACGATGAAAATGCCGCCCTTTATCCCGGAGCGGTTTATCCGGAAAATCAGGATTGCTTCAGTGAGATGATTTTGGTGGAAAAACCGGCGAAAGGAGCGGAGGGAGTGGAAGCTTTGGAGAGTCCGGAAGGAGGCTTGGAGCGCACAGAAACGGAAGGGTTAAGCGCCGCACAGGCGGAAGGAAGAGCCATTGCCGCAAGGATAAAGGAACTGCTATCTTCTTTTCAGGTGACGGATAAAGCAAGCGGACAGCTTCGTCCGGTAAGACTTAAGGACATTGTGATTTTACTGCGCAGCAGCGGTTGGGATGAAGAAATCAAGAAGGAACTGGAAGAAGAGGGCATCCCGGCTTATATTACTTCCAAAACCGGGTATTTTGCCGCCGGAGAAGTGCAGGAGCTGCTGCAGTTTCTGCGGATATTGGATAATCCGGGACAGGATATCCCGCTTTACGGCGTCATGAAGTCTGTCTTTGGAGGCTTTACCCAGGAGGAAATTGCAAGGATACGAAGCGGTAATAAGAAAAAGAGCCTCTGGGCGGTGCTGAAGGAGAAAGCACAGGAGACGGATGAGACCGGATTAACGGGAAAAGAATCGATTGCAGAAACAAACCTTGAAGCCAATAACGAGCAGAGCAAAGGACAGAGCGGAGAAGAGAGCAAAGGACAGAATGAAAAAGCAGATGGGGATTTGCGTCGTAAAGCAAGAGTGTTCTGTGAAAAAATCAACGCATATCGGGGTTGCAGCACTTATATGCCGATTCGGGAACTGCTGCAGAAGGTTATTACGGAATACGGGTATGTGGATTATGTTGCTGCGCTGCCGTTAGGGGCAAGGAGAAAAGCCAATGTGCAGATGCTTCTGACCAGAGCGGCCGATTTTGAAAAGACAAGTTATCATGGATTGTTTCATTTTATCCGCTATATGGAACAGCTGGAAAAGTACGACATTGATTACGGAGAAGCGGAGCTTTTAGATGAAAATGCCGATGTCTTGAGGATTATGAGCATTCATAAAAGCAAAGGCCTGGAATTTCCCGTGACTTTCATAGCCGGTCTGGGCAGAAGATTTAATATGCAGGATCTCAGCCAGGCACTTTTGATCGATATGGATATGGGAATTGGGACGGATTATGTGGATGTTGCGAATCGAGTCAAAGGAAAAACGCTTCGGAAAAAAGTTCTTGCAAGGAAGATGCGGGAGGATAATTTATCGGAGGAACTGCGTGTTTTGTATGTGGCATGTACCAGACCGAAGGAGAAAATGATTCTGACCGCAACCGTGGATCAGCCGGAAAGAATGTTGGAAGAGTATCAGGAAAGAACCGAAGAGAAGCTGAGTTTTGCTCGGTTTATGGAAAGCAGCAGTTTTCTGGACTTTATATTGCCCGTGCTTTTAAAGACCGGTATCCGGGTAAAGGTTGTAGATAATCTGCAGCTGCAGTCCGAACCGGTTTGTTCGCAGGTCAAACTGCGAGAGAAAAAGAAGATGCTTGCAAAGGCAGAAGAATATGCCGACCCTGAACAGGAAGTGGCTTTAAAACAGCGTTTTGCCTGGAATTATCCGGCAAAATCACTGCAGAAGCTTTATACCAAGACGACTGTTTCGGAATTAAAACTGGCAGCCATGGCAGAGAAGGATGAAGCCGCTTATCACATGTTTGAAGAGCAGGAAGTGGTTCCCTACCTTCCTTTGTTTAAACGCAAGGAAGAGGCGCCGGACGGAACGGTACGGGGAAATGCCTATCATAAGATTATGGAAAGGGTAGACTTAAAGGAGCTATACAGGGATGTATACAGGGATGCGTCCCCGGAAACTTCCGAAGTAGTTCCCACGGAAGCATCATTGAAAGTATCGCAGGAAAGGTTGTCAGGATATTTTTCGGAGAATCCGGCGGCATGCAGGCTCATTCGGCAGAGGCTTGCGGATTTTATGAACAAACAGCAAAAGAAAAAGATGCTCAGTGAACAGGAAGTTGCAAGCCTTAACCTGTACAAGCTCAGTGCTTTTTTTACATCAGAACTGGCAGAGCGGATGTGGAAGGCAGATCTTGACGGAAAGCTTTACCGGGAACAGCCATTTATCTATTCGGTGAATGCATCCAGGTTAAGTTCGGAATTCCCGGCAGGAGAAAGTGTTCTGATTCAGGGAATCATAGACGCTTATTTTGTGGAAGACGGGGCACTGGTGCTTGTGGATTACAAGACGGACTATGTGAAAGAGGCGGAAGAATTATGGAATCGCTATGAAACGCAGTTGGATTATTACGGTGAAGCATTAAACAGGCTCACCGGATATCCGGTGAGCCATAAGATTCTGTATTCTTTTTGCCTGGAATGCTGTGTGGAGAAGTAGATAAGAACCGGGCTGTGGAAAAATATTATTTTTCACAACCCGGTTCAGGTTTACAAGAAAGTAAGTGTGCCTTAAAAATATTCCGATACTCTGCAGAAATGCTATCCTAATCCTGCGTGGCAATGCGCTTTACATTGGCCATAGCCTTCTTTACCGGAGGCAGCAGAAGAACAATGACAGTAATTAAGCCTTCCGCCAGTATGTAGCTGTAGTTATAAACAATCGGGTAAACGGCAGTAAGGGACTTGGGGAAATTGTCCGGCATATAATCCATCCAGTACAGATATCCTCCCAGAGAATGGAATGCGCCTCTTGCCAGGATGGCAACAAGGTAGCCTTTCAGCAGACCGTTCTTGGAATTGCAGAAGAATCCGGATAATCCCATTGCCATGTAAGCCAGCAGATAGTCGCAGCAGACCTGGAAGAAAGAAAGGATGTAAGGTCCTTGCAGGAACTGAAGGATTCCGTAAGCAAAACCGGTAACCAAACCGACTCCGGGGCCGAACCAGTAGCCGGTCAGGGTGATAAAGAGCATGCTGAATAAGGTGACGGATCCGCCGTAAGGCATGTGAATCAGCTTAATGTAAGAGGTGGCATAAGCAAGTGCCATTGCCATAGCACAGAAAGCCAGCTGTTTTGCAGACCAGGTTTTCTCCGTCTTTTTTTTGCGGAACAGTCCGGATGCAAGTAAAAGCAGTCCGCCTACCAGGATACAGACAACATATCCGGCTGTTGTCATGCCGTTGTCTTCCGTTACAAAGAAATCGTACATAAAAAAATCCTCCTTAGAATGCGCAAGGAGGAACCACATCGGGTGTTGAAGTGCTTCCTTACGCCGGTATTATCCGGTTCAAGTAATGAGGGTCCGGAATCTGAAGCGATCCCGTCTCAGCGATGTGCTCCCCTAGCGGAATATTTCCGGCAGACCATCCTGCCGTTATCAGTACTATACTGTATGGGAGAGGAATTGTCAAGAGAGAAAAATATCTGCTTTTTATTGCACATTACAGCATGTAGTGGTACCATTAATGGGGTTGCTTATATAGTTGGTGAGAAGCAATTTGTTTCTGAGCGAAAACAAATTGCATTTATGGCAGAAGAGAAATCGCCTGCGCGAATTTCTCTTCGCCTCTTCGCGACAAAGTCGCTCGGAAATGAGGAGTAAGATGAAAATTGAAAAGATACAGACCAAGCGGCTTGAACTGAGGGGATTTACAAAAGAGGATGCTTTATGGGCGTACAGTATCTGGAATGATCCGAAGATGGGAGAATATTTGCCGGATGAAGCAAAGGAAGGAATCGATGAGGTATATTTAAAGGAGCTGGAGGTACTCGGCGAAGATGAAGAATGTTGTTATCTGATTCCGGTCTTAAAGAGAACAGGAGAGAGAGTCGGGACATGCAGTTTTATTCCGGAGGAAGACGGAAAGGTCTACGACATTGCTTATTGTGTTCATGAGAAGTTCCAGAGGCAGGGTTACGCCACGGAAATTGCGCAGGGCATGATAAATTATGCCCGTGATCATGGCGCAGATAAGGTGACAATCTATGTGAGCAAGGAAAACATTGCTTCCAACCGGGTGGCGCAGAAATGCGGCGGCGTGATTGCGGATGAAAAGGTTTATACGAAAAAGGGAACGAATACGAAGATGCAGGAATACATATATGAAGTATCCCTGTAAACTGCAAAGCACAGAGCAGAAAGCAAAGGACAGAAAAAATACAGGGCAGAAAAAGCATGCCGGGACAGGGAAGGGCATATCTTATAAAAACAGAAAAGAATTGATAGGATAGAAAATGACGAAAAAGAGAAGTGTCTTGCTGATTTGTATTGCCGTTCCGGTTCTGACAGGGATATTGTCTGCGTGGTTGACAAGAGGAGGTATGGCGGAGTATGCCGCTTTGAAAAAGCCTCCTTTTTCGCCGCCCGGATGGATATTTCCGGTTGTCTGGACGATTCTGTATATCCTTATGGGAATCGCTTCTTTTCTGGTCTTAAGCAAAGGAAAGGAGAATCCGAAAGTCAGGGAAGGGCTCTTTTTTTATTTGCTGCAACTGTGCGCAAATTTTCTTTGGTCTTTCTTTTTCTTCTCTCGGAAATGGTATCTCTTTTCGTTCTTCTGGATTATTCTTTTATGGATCCTGATAGGGAAAACGATTCTGGAATTCCGGAAAGTATCTGCAAGAGCAGCTTTTCTCATGCTTCCTTATCTTTTGTGGGTAACATTTGCCGGAATTTTAAATCTGGCGATTGCACAGATGGCGTTTTAGGGGCGAAGGTGCGGAAGGAGAGCGGATTTGTTTACATATAAAACGATCGAAGAGACCCAAAAAGAATTGGAAAGCGATAAAAAGAGAGGATTAAGCAGAATACAGGCGGCTGCAAGACTGCAGCGGAACGGGCCGAACGAGATGCCGGTGCCTAAGCAGCCGTCGCTTTTTTTTCGCTTTCTGGAGCAGTTAAAGGATCCCTTGATTTATGTTCTGCTGGCAGCGGCGGTTATTTCCTGTTTTTTGGACGAATGGAACGATGCGTTGATCATCGGAGTTGTGGTATTTTTAAATGCGGCAGTAGGGCTGATCCAGGAAGGAAAGGCCAAAAGAGCGTTGGAATCGCTGAGAGCCTTGACAACGCCTAAGGCGATGGTAATCCGGGAGGGACAGAGACAGGAAATTGCGGCATCGCAGCTGGTTGTGGGAGACCTGGTATGCTTAGAGACCGGCTGCAGGGTTCCGGCGGATTTACGTCTGGTGGAGAGTACACAGTTAAGGGCGGAGGAATCCGCATTGACAGGAGAATCCGTGCCGGTGGAAAAAAGAGCGGATTATCTGCCAATGGGAAAAGGAGCGGATTTCCTGCCGGGAAAAGATGTTACTCCGTTGGGAGAACGCAAAAATATGGTTTATATGTCTACCGTGATTACCGCCGGAAGGGGCTTAGGTCTGGTTACAGCGGTGGGGATGGATACGGAAATCGGGAAAATCGCAGCCTTTATTTCCGGTGAAAAGGAAGAAGCGACACCTTTGCAAAAGCGCCTGGGAGATCTGGGAACCATGTTAAGCCTTTTATCTCTGGCACTTTGTTTTGCCTTATTTTTCCTTGCGGTTTTGCAAAAAAGGGATGTCATGGAAATGCTTTTGACCGCCATTTCTCTGGCAGTAGCTGCCGTGCCGGAGGGACTTCCCGCTGTAGTGACCATCTGCCTTGCCTTAAGCGTGACCAGAATGGCGAAGGTAAATACGGTTATCCGGAAACTGCCCAGTGTGGAAACCCTGGGAGCGGTAAGTGTAGTCTGTACGGATAAAACCGGGACCCTTACCCGTAATAAGATGACCGTGGAAAGGTGCATACCGGCTTCGGAGAACTTCCGTGAACCGCTTTTAAGTGCTTTGGTGTTGTGCAATAACGCTGTTTACGATGCCGGGGTTGAGGAAGGGCTGGGGGATCCCACGGAGCTTGCCCTTTTGGAATATGCGGCAGGACAGGGAGTGAACCGGGAGTATATACAAAGGCAGCGTCCCCGTGTGGGAGAATTGGCATTTGATTCCGGACGAAAAAGGATGACGACGTTTCATCGCGGAGGAAACGGGCATTTGTGTGCGTATACCAAGGGTGCGCCGGAAAGCGTCCTGCAATGCTGCAGCGCTATAGCCTCCGGATCCGGAATCCTAAGATTGAACGAGCGGGAAAAAAGAAAGATTCTTGCAAAGACGGAGGCGCTTTCCAAAGAGGCGCTGCGCACTTTGGCAGTGGCTTTTTCCCAGACGGCTGACAGCCGGAAGGAGGAAAATCTGGTCTTTTTAGGTTTGATTGCCATGACGGATCCGCCCAGACCGGAAGCGAAGGAAGCCATCGGGCTGTTTACACAGGCGGGTGTGAGTACGGTTATGATTACCGGTGATCATGTGGATACGGCCAGTGCTATCGGAAAGCAGCTGGGAATTGTAAAGGAGGCTGCTCAATGTATGACAGGCAGCCGTATGGAGGAGCTTACGGAAGACGAATTCCGAGGGGAACTTGACAGGGTCAGGGTTTTTGCCAGAGTATCACCGATGCAGAAAGTAAGGATTGTCAAAGGATTCCAGGCAAAAGGCAAAATTGTGGCCATGACAGGGGACGGCGTAAACGATGCACCGAGCTTAAAAATCGCCGATATCGGCATCTCCATGGGAAAAACCGGAACCGATGTGGCGAGACAGGCATCGGATATGATATTGACCGATGATAATTTTGCTACGATTGAGAAAGCAATGGAAGAAGGCAGAGGTGTCTATGAAAATATCCGCAAGACGGTTATCTTCTTAATTTCTTCAAATCTGGGAGAGATTCTGACTATGTTTTTAACCGTTCTTCTTTGCTTCCCGTCGCCGTTAAAGTCCGCTCATATCCTGTGGATTAATCTGATTACGGACTCTTTGCCGGCGCTTGCTCTGGGGATGGATACCAATGACGGAAAAAGTCTGATGCATCATCCGCCCAGGGGACCGAAAGAAAGCCTGTTTTCCCGCGGAGGGTTTGCCTGCACCTGTTTTTACGGACTGTTAATCGGTCTGGTGGGTCTGGCAGCTTTTTTCCTGATACCGTTTGGAATTCTGAAAGCGGAAGGAATGCCGTTTCATCTTTTGACAATCCGTGATATCCTGAGCAGGGAGGGACTTCTTAGCAGAGCCCAGACCTATGCCTTTACGGTTCTGGGAATGTCCCAGCTGTACCATGCGGTGGGAATGCGTAATGTCCGCAAATCCTTTTTTTGCATGAATCATCTGGAGAATAAGGTTATGATTCTGGCCTGCCTTGTGGGATTCGCGCTTCAATTTGCGGTAACGGAAATTCCGTTTCTGATCGGCCTTTTCGGAACAACGCATCTGAACGGAAGGGAATGGATGTATTTAAGCCTTCTGTCCGCTGCCCCGCTCTTTGCCCATGAGCTGCTGGCTCTTTTCAGCCGGGATAAGGGATGAACGGAAGGCACCCGGAGCTATTCCGAACGTTTTTTTAAACGCCCTGGAAAAATACAAAGGATCCGAAAAGCCGCAGGAGTAGGCTGTGTTTTTCACACTGGTACCCAGGGAGAGCATTTTCCCGGCCTGCTTGAGGCGATAGGAGGTAAGCCAGTCTTTGGGAGAAAGACAGAGCTGCTCCTTAAACAGGCGGTAAAGAGAGGTACGGTTGATATGAACCATGCCGCACAGAGCTTCAATGGTAAAATCCGCACAGCGGTAGTTACTTTTCATCAAAAGAAGCGCAGAAGAGAGCCTTGCCGCCCGGCTGTTTTCTTCTGATGCGGTCTTGCCGGGAAAAGTATCTTTCAAAAGACCCAGAAGCGCAAGCAAAAGACCGTTGGCCTCCTGCTTATTTCGGCTAACCCAGTCAAGGGTTCGTATTTTTTCAAAATAAGGAAGGATTCGGGAGGCCTCTAAGAAAGGACAAAGTGGCTGTTCTTTCGTAAAGCAGGAATCTGCCAGATAGGCGGAGGCATTTTCTCCGATAAAATCCACCCAGGCATATTCCCAGGGATCCTCCGGATCCGGATAATAGGAAACCATGGTATAGGGAAACAAAAGAAAACACTGCCCTTTCACGGCATGCCAGGTCTTACCGTTATAACGGATATATCCGGAACCTTTGATAATGTAATGAAGGATATAGATCGAACGCATGCCGGGGCCGTAAGAGTGCATATCGCTGCAATCCTGTCTTCCGCATTCAGCAAGCTGAATGGTATCCTGTGTAAAAAAATCTTCCATGGTAATCCTCATTTCCGAACGGCTTTGCCGCAAACGGTGTGCGCAAACTGTAATGAAACAAAAATCCATATCTGTGCAACAATATGGTATGGAATCCTAACATAAATCCATGCTATAATGAATCCATCCAAAAGAATAAACCAAATAAAAAAGGATGTCAAGGCATATCGTTTTTTTATGATACCTTGACCGGAAAGAGAGGAAAGTATGGTAAAACTGACACCGCCTATGGGATGGAATTCCTGGAATACGTTTGCACAGGATATCAATGAACAGCTGATCTTTGAGACAGCGGACCGTATGGCAGACAGCGGACTGAAGGAAAAAGGGTATGAATACCTGGTAATTGACGATTGTTGGTCGTTAAAGGAAAGAGATGCCTCCGGAAGACTTGTGGCAGATCCGGAAAAATTCCCGCACGGAATGAAGGCGGTTGCGGATTATGTACATTCCAAGGGACTGAAGTTCGGGATGTATTCCTGTGCCGGCAACCTGACCTGTGCCGGATATCCGGGAAGCTATGAGCATGAATTTGTGGATGCGCAGACCTTTGCTTCCTGGGGAGTGGATTTCTTAAAGTATGATTATTGCTACCACAGTCCCATTATTCCGGGAAAGTATCTGTACCGCCGTATGGGACTGGCTCTGGAAAACTGCGGACGGGATATCCTGTTCAGCGCCTGTTCCTGGGGTGCGGATGAGACGCATGAATGGATCAAAGAGACCGGCGCCGGAATGTGGCGTTCCACCGGAGATATTTTCGATACCTGGGAATCCATCAAAAAACTGACCAAAGAGCAGGAGAAGCTGCATCCGTACAACGGAGTCGGCTGCTTCAACGATATGGATATGCTGGTAGTGGGAATGTACGGTGAAGGAAATGTGGGACTGCAGGGCTGCAATGATGTGCAGTATAAGACTCATTTTTCCATTTGGGCTATGATGGGTTCTCCTTTGATGATCGGCTGCGATATCCGGAATATGAATCAGGCCACGAAGGATATTCTGATGAACGAGGACGTAATCCGGATCGATCAGGACAGTGCATGCAGACAACCTGTAAAATTAAACGGTATCTGGAGCGGAGAGGATCTGCTGTTGTATTCCAGGCAGCTGGAAAACGGAGATTTGGCCATCGGTCTGTTTAACCTGGGAGAAGGAGAAGCACTTGCCCGATTGAATCTGGATGAAGTCGGTCTTCCGCACAGCACAGGTAAGACACTTAAGATGCGGGAACTCTGGACGAAGGAAGAATTTAAAGTGACGAACTCCACCTTAATCCGTAAAATTGCTCCCTATGATTGTGAACTGTTCCGCGCCGAAGTGGTGGATCAATAAGGCCGGGAACGGAGCATAAGAAATGGCGGAGTGCAAAAAGTGCGGTAAGCAATTAAGCTTTAATGAAATCGGAGCGCATAAGAAATTGGTTAACCGGGGAAGCACCAGTTTTTTCTGCAGGGAATGTCTGGCAGAGGAGTTTAAGGTGGATCCTGCGCTGATCGACCGTAAGATCGAAGAATTCAAAAAACAGGGATGTACGCTTTTCGTATGAAGGGCGTACATCCCTGTTTTTTTCTGCCTCTTATATACTTCTGTGAGGATGCTAAGCAGGATCCGGACATTTTGATGCCTGAATTCAGATGCGTTATAGAAAATCAGCTTTCGGAGCGCAACTCCGTTTTGCCAGAATAAAGTCAAGGAGCTGCCGGGCAACTTCCTCCTTGGACATCAGGGGAAGTTCTTTGACTGTGTCTTCGGTAATCAGGGTAACGACATTGGTATCCGTTCCGAAACCGGCACCGCTTTGTTTTAAATTATTGGCAACGATCAGATCCAGATTTTTCTTTGCAAGCTTTGCTTTGGAATTTTCCAGCATATCTTTTGTTTCCATGGAAAAACCGCACAGAAACTGACCGGGTGCTTTGTGCTGACCCAGATACTGAAGGATGTCTTCCGTACGTTCCAACGGGATACTCATTTCCCCGTCCTTTTTCTTAACCTTATCTTCATAAACCACTGCCGGACGGTAGTCTGCCACCGCAGCGGACTTAATGATGATATCCTGGGAAGCGCTTCGGGCAGTGACTTCCCGGAACATATCCGCGGCAGATTCCACCGGCACGGTGGTTACGAAAGGCACAGGCGGGATGGAACAGGGACCGGTTACCAGAGTAACTTCTGCACCGCGCAGCATACAGTGCTTTGCAATGGCATAGCCCATTTTCCCGGTAGAATGATTGGTAATAAAACGAACCGGATCGATTTTTTCTCTGGTAGGTCCGGCGGTTACCAGCACCTTAAGGTTCTTCATATCCTTGGGGAATGCGACTTCCTTCAAAATATACTGCAGCAGGACATCTTCCGAAGGCATTTTGCCGGGGCCGATGTCGCCGCAGGCAAGATAGCCGGTGTCCGGTGTGATGACTTCCATACCGTAATGAGCAAGTTTCTTTAAATTGTCCTGCACGACCGGATTTTCGTACATGTGCGTATTCATGGCAGGTGCAATGATCTTATGACAGGAACAGGCCATGATGGTCGTAGTCAGCATATCGTCTGCAATGCCGCAGGCAAGCTTGCCGATAACATTGGCGCTGGCAGGCGCTACCAGAACCACATCCGTGCTCTTGGCAAGGGAAACATGCTCCACACTGTACTGGAAATTCCGGTCGAATGTGTCAATCAGACACTTGTTGCCGGTCAGCGTTTCGAAGGTAATGGGGTTGATGAAATTGGTCGCATTTTTGGTCATCAGCACGGTGACATTGGCATGCAGCTTTTTTAACATGCTTGCCAGGTTGGCAATTTTGTAGGCTGCAATGCTTCCCGTGACAGCCAGGACGATATTTTTATTCTGAAGCATGGTTTCTACTCCTTATGGGAAACGTTTTTGGGTACATGGGGCATGATCCGCAGAAGTGCGATGCATACCGCGGTGCCGATGACCGCCGCAACAATGGTCTCCGGAATTCCGTTGGCGGCAATGATGCTTAAAATAGCGGAATAAACGGCACTTACCGCAATGTTTTTCGCTGCTGCAAATTCTTCCCGGAAGAACAGATAAATGAGGTTCATTACCAGGATGGTATTGGTGATGGCGCCGGATGCACAGGCAAACGGAAGAGCGATATAGGCGCTTTTTTTACGATAGCGCAGCAATTTCTGGATGCCGACAAATACATAGTAAGGGACAACGCCTGCCAAAGTTCTGGGCAGGATCGCGATAATGACGCTGAAAAAATTTCCGCCGATTCCGCCGATGGAATAAAAAGGGGAAAAAGCGAAAGACAGAAGACTGGGGGAAATCGTGTTGACGATCAGGCTGCTGATGCCGAACGTTGCTCCAAGCACGGCGCCTTTTTTCGGTCCAAGCACGATGGATCCGATAATGACCGGTACGTGGATCAGGGTTGCCTTAATGACAATCAGATTGATGTACCCGATATTGGGTACAAATGCCATGATGATGATAATGGCCATAAACAGAGCGGTCATTACCAGGCTGAGTGTTTTTTTGTTGGTATTCATTTTTATGCCTCCTCGTTATCATTCTCCCTTAAGGGAGATACAATACGTTGCATCCCTAACATAGCATAAAGCGGAGGAAAAGTAAAGAAAAAAGATACGAAAAGAAGCAGAAAAAAGAGCTAAAGAAGCTGATCTTCTTCCGAAGGAACATACAGGGCAATATCATCTATTCCGCAGTTTAAAATACGGCACAGATCATTCAGTGTCGTGGTGTTAAGCGGCCTGTTTTTGCGCAGCTTGTCAATAGTCGCACTGGAAATGTGGTGCGTATTGATCAGTGTGTAGGTCGTTTCACTGGAATGCTTCAGGGTATTCCAGAAGGGGCGGTAGTCAATCATGATTCGAAATCCTTTCTTTTTTCAAAAATATCGTAATATATAGTTGCAAAGTTGGCCATAGTCAGTATGCTGACTATAACTATTGATAGGTAAAAAGCGTTTGCATTGGACAATTTGTCCAATGTATTTTTTACGGTTTTATATTATAATGAATACAGGATAAAAATATTGCGAGGCCGAAAGCCGGGTAAAAGGATGGAAAAAGTATGAAAAGAGAAAATAGGATAATCATGAAAAAAGTCGGAACAGCACAGGAATGGAAAGCAGCGCAGGAGGGAGAAGGCGGAGTGTGGCTTGAAACGGGGTTTTATGAAGCGGGAATGAATAAAAAGACGGGATTTTACCTGGAAGAGAGAGATTTTGTTCCGGTGCAGCCGGACAGAATCTACGGAAAGATTCCTCTTTTCTGCCAAAATGCTTATCAATGTTTCCGGGAAGGTGACAGGAATCTCGGAATTCTTTTCAGCGGGCCTGCGGGGAACGGAAAAACGCTTGCGGCTTCCGTTCTGGCAAAGGAATGTTTGAAAAGCGGGATCCCGGTGATAAAAGTGGAAGTCTACTATCCCGGCATCGGAGAGTTTTTAATGCAGTTTGAAAATACGGTCATGTTCTGGTTTGAGAATTATGATCAGAATTTTGTACAGATTCAGCCGGCGGCGGGAAAGGTCAGTCCGCAAGCGGAGCTTTTAAAGCTTTTTGACGGAAAAGAACAGAAGAAAAAGCTGTTTGCAGTTACCTGCAGGGAAATCGTGGGAATGGAAGATACTTTGTTAAACCGCCCGGAAAGGGTACGCTATCATTTTTATCTGACGAATCCTTCCGTATCATCGGCGAAGGAATACTTTAAAGTGCAGGTCGGGAATGTGCCGGTGCCGGAAGAAGAGCAGAAAAAAGCAATGCACTTTCTGGAGAAAGCACAGGTAAATTATGACTGTCTGAATGCTTTGGCACAGGAGATGAAAAAAGGAAGCACATTCGCAGAAGCAGCACAGATTCTGAATCTTGTACCCCCGAGGCAGGAACGGTTTGATTTTAAGCTCTATTTTGAAAATGGGGAGGTTCTGGAAGCCAAACGCAGGCTCTTTGATATTTTCGGAAAGGAAGAGAAAAGAATCCGGCTCATGGAGGGAGAGGAACTTTCGGAATACAGCGTTTGCTTTTTTCCGAAAGATTGTATTTATGAGGAAGAAACGGGCAGATTGACTTTTTCTCCGGACAAGATCCGATTGATCTGTGAAACGAAGAAAGGAAGAAACGGGAAGGAACGGATCCCGGCTTTGTTAGTATGCAGAAGGACTCCTCCGAAAGAGGTCCATTATGCTTGGACGGAAGAAAATGACAAGTAAAAAGGAAGGGAGAAATGACGGATGGAAACAGAAAACGGACAGCCGTTTGTTTATATTGACCTGTTTTTGACAGGCATTCACCTCAAATATCTGTTGGAGAAAAGAGGATATACCGTAAGGGATGTACAAGAGGAATTAAGTCTTGCCTGCCCGCAGTCGGTTTACCGTTGGCTGAAAGGAGAAATCCTGCCTTCCGTGGATAATCTTTTGCGATTAAGCCGGATGCTTCAGGTACGGATGGATGAACTGCTGATCGTAAAAAGAAGTGCGGAGCCGGCTATACGGAGAAGCGACAGAGTAAAGCGTCAGATTATTTACCAAAGCAGACTTGCTTTTTTACAGATGCCGTGTTATTATTTTAACAAATAACACGAATGCTTCGGAAAGAAATTTTCGAGGCAGAAAGGAAGTAAAAATGAACAAAGGATTTGATGAAATTATAGCAAAAGTTCAGGAATGCGGCAGAAAGAAAGTAGCGGTTGCCGCAGCGCAGGATGAAGCGGTTCTCGAAGCAGTCAGAGAAGCGAAAGAAAGAGGAATAGCGGATGCGATTCTTGTGGGTGATGAGAAGAAAATCCGGGAAATAGCAGAGACTATGCAGATGGATCTGGAAGGCTATGAGATCATTGATGAGCCGGATCTGATTCAGGCATCTTTAAAAGCAGTTAAGCTTGCCCATGACGGCGTAGCAGATATGTATATGAAGGGATTGATTGACTCCAAGAACTTCTTAAGAAGTGTTCTGGATAAGGAAGTCGGTTTAAGAACGGGCGGAACGCTTTCTCATGTCTGCGTATTTGAAATTCCGGGAATTGATCATCTGCTCTTTTTGACCGATGTGGCATTTATGACTTATCCGGCGCTGGAAGACAAGGTGAATATCATAAAGAATACGATACCGGTATGCAAAGCCTGCGGTGTGGACATGCCTAAGGTAGCGCCTCTGGCAGCAGTTGAAGTAGTCAACCCTAAGATGCCGGTTACGCTGGATGCGGCAGAACTGGTTAAGATGAATGAAGAAGGAAAATTGACCGGCTGTATCGTAGACGGTCCTCTTTCCCTGGATCTGGCAATTGATCCGGAAGCAGCCAAGCACAAGGGAGCAACGAACAGAAAGATTCAGGGAGATGCCGATATTCTGCTTTTCCCGGATATTCATGCCGGCAATCTGGTCTACAAAGCAATTGTGCACATGGTGAAAGTGAAAAACGGCTGTATTCTGACAGGAACCAAAGTTCCGGTTATTCTTACAAGCCGTTCCGATACCTTTGAAACCAAAGTAAATTCTATCGCTCTGGCAGCAGTAGTTGCAGAAGAAATGAAGAAAGCGCAGTAAGGAGAGAAGAGATGTCCATTAAAAGCTTAATTATCAATCCGGGTTCTACATCCACCAAGATCGGTGTATTTGAGGACACCACACTTTTATTTGAAGAGACGTTAAGACATTCCACGGAGGAACTCAGCCAGTTCTCCGGTGTTGTAGATCAGAAAGATTTTCGTAAGAAGATCATTACCGATCTGCTGGAAGAAAAGGGCTTTGATATCAAATCCCTGAATGTGATTGTAGGAAGAGGCGGTTCCTTAAAACCGATTCCCAGCGGTACTTATGCGGTAACAGACAGCCTGTTGGCGGACTTAAAGAGCTGCGCATGGGGACAGCATGCTTCCAATCTGGGAGGAATCCTGGCAAGAGAAATCGGGGATTCGCTTGGTGTTCCGTCTTACATTGTAGATCCGATTGTTGTAGATGAGCTGATGCCCATCGCCAGATATTCCGGTGTGCCGGAGCTTCCCCGTGTCAGCATTTTCCACGCACTGAACCAGAAGGCGGTTGCGAAGAGATATGCAGCAGAGATCGGAAAACCGTATGACTCCTTACGCCTGATTGTGGTTCACATGGGAGGCGGTGTTTCCGTAGGAGCTCATGAATACGGAAGAGTAATCGACGTATTCAACGCACTGGACGGAGACGGAGCTTTTTCACCGGAGCGTGCGGGAGGAGTTCCCAGCGGAGCTTTGGTTAAAATGTGTTTTTCCGGAAAATATACGGAAAAGGAAGTTTACAGCAAGATCGTAGGAAAAGGCGGATTCAATGCTTACCTTGGAACCAACGATATGCGTGAAGTAACGAGGAGAGCCAATGCCGGAGATGAACTGGCAGCCGAAGCGAAGCAGGCATTCCTGCTTCAGGTGGCAAAGGACATCGGTTCCATGGCCTGCGTGCTGAACGGTAAAGTGGACCAGATCATCGTAACCGGCGGCATTGCCTATGGTGCAGATGTAGTGGCAGCATTGAAAGAAAGAGCAGAATGGATCGCTCCGTTTACGGTATATCCGGGAGAAGACGAACTTCTGGCGCTGGTTCAGGGTGCACTGCGTGTTATGAATGGTGAAGAGAAAGTAATGGAATATTAAGGATTGCCCGGACCCATATCACTTTTTATGATATGGGTTTTGTGTAGAAAGGAATGCTGTAAAAGAATTGTGAAGACGAAGAAAAAACGATTGCAGAATCTTTCACCCGTGCGTCTGATTGCAGGGGGATATTGTCTTGTGATTTTACTGGGAACATTGCTGCTTGCATTGCCGTTTGCAACAGCAGGCGGGAATACGACACCGATAAGCGATTGTCTCTTTACGGCAGTCAGTGCAAGTTGTGTGACCGGTCTGGTTCGGTTTGATACGGCAACGCATTGGACGCTGTTTGGACAACTGGTAATTTTGACCCTGATCCAGATCGGCGGGGTGGGATTTATGACGATTGCCATGGTCATTATGACATTTACCAGACGAAAGATCGGATTAAACCAGCGTTCCATTATGCAGAATTCTGTTTCGGCGCCTCAGATCGGCGGAATTATCCGTATGTCGCGGTTCATTCTAAGCGGAACTCTTCTGATAGAGGGAATCGGAGCATTGCTCCTTTCTTTTTATTTTGTACCGAGACTTGGGAAAGGCAGAGGCTTTTATTACGCGATCTTTCATTCGATTTCTGCTTTCTGCAATGCGGGATTTGACCTCATGGGCAGCAGAACCGGCCCGTTTTCTTCCCTGACAGGGCTGAAAGGAAGCGTTTATGTCAATGTGGTGCTTATGCTTTTAATTTTTATGGGCGGACTTGGTTTTTTTGTCTGGCAGGATGTTCTGGACAAAAAAATGCGGTATCAAAAGTTCGCACTGCAGAGCAAGATGGTATTGTCAGTCAGTATCGGGCTGGTGCTTATCGGAGCTCTGGGCATATTCTTTTTCGAATACCGACAGGAAGCTTTTGCGGGAATGAATAGGGCCGAGCAGATTACGGCTTCTTTTTTCCAGTCGGTATCCGCCAGAACAGCGGGGTTTAATACCATTGATTTAAGCCGTATGACGGAAAGCAGCAAGCTTTTGATGATTATGCTGATGCTGATCGGCGGCTCCACCGGTTCCACTGCGGGAGGCATGAAGACAACAACGTTCTGGATCCTGTGTATCAGCATTGCGGGAACCTTAAGACGCAAAAAGAATGTAGAGGCATTCGGACGGAGAATGGAAGAGGGAATCACCAGAACGGCTTCCTGTATTTTTATGCTGTATCTTCTGATCACAACGATCAGTGCTGCCGTAGTGGCCGCGATAGAGAAGGTGCCGGTGATTACCGCTTTGTTTGAGACAGCTTCCGCTATGGCAACGGTGGGTTTTTCCTTCGGTCTGACACCGCAGGTCGGTATGGTGACCAAGAGTTTGCTGATGCTTTTGATGTTCTGCGGAAGAGCAGGATCCATTACAATATTGATGTTATTTGCTTCGGATAAGGGTGCGGTGAATTCCAGACTGGCACTGGAAAAGGTTCAGGTGGGATAAAAGTTACTTAAGGACAGGGATTACAATTTAGGATAGAAAGAAGAAAAAGATGAAGTCAAAATCCATTTTAATTATCGGTCTCGGAAAATTCGGAAGACATATGGCGCAAAAGTTTATACAGAATGGTCATGAAGTGCTGGCAGTCGATATCCGGGAAGAGAGAGCAGACGATGCGGTAGGAGAAATCAGCCAGATCCTGATTGGGGATGCCACAGAGGAACGGTTCATGGAAAGCCTGGGAATCCGGAATTTTGATCTGGCAGTCATCGCCATAGGAGATAATTTCCAAAGCGTTTTGGAAATCACCGTTTTATTAAAAGATCTGGGATGCCGTTATATCGTCGCAAGGGCCACCCGGGAAGTACACAGGAAGCTGTTGCTTCGAAACGGTGCGGACTATGTGGTTTATGCGGAAAAGGAAATTGCACAGAGACTTGCCATTAAATTCGGTGCGGACAATATTTTTGATTATATCGAACTGACACCGGAAATCGGTATTTACGAGATTGAAATTCCCAAAGCATGGGTCGGACACAGCATACAGGCATTGGCAATCCGTTCAAGGTATCATATCAGCATTCTGGCAACGAAAAAGGGAGAGAAAATCTTTCCCCTCCCGGATCCGAAGCATATTTTTGAAGAGACAGAGAGCCTTATGGTGATGGGCTCCCTGGACGATGTGAATGCAATCAAGTAAAAGCATTACACCGGAAAGCGGAAATAGCGGACCGCATTGTTGTAGGAGATGTCTTTTACAATGGTTTCCAGCGTTTCCATATCAGCGGGGAATTCTCCGTTTTCCACCCAGTTGCCGATGAGGTTGCACAGGATTCGGCGGAAGTACTCATGTCTGGTATAGGAAAGGAAGCTTCTGGAATCGGTCAGCATTCCGACAAAGCCGGAAAGGTTTCCGAGGTTGGCTAAGGAAGTCATCTGCTCTTCCATACCGGTCTTGTGGTCATTGAACCACCAGGCGCTTCCCTGCTGGATCTTGGCGATGGCATCGGAATTCTGGAAACAGCCTAAGATCGTGCCGATTGCCTGATTGTCATTGGAATTTAAGCTGTAGAGGATGGTGCGGGGCAGCTTGTCCGTGCAGTTCAGTGCATTGAGAAAATCCGCCATCTGAGCGGAAGGAGCATAGTTGTTGGTGCAGTCATAGCCGGTATCCGGTCCTAGTTTTGCATACATTGCCGTATTGTTGTCCCGTTTGCATCCGTAATGAAGCTGCATTACCCAGCCGCGTTTATGATATTGTCTGCCGACAAAAAGCATAAATGCGGTTTTAAATTTTAATTCTTCGTCTTTGGAAGGAAGGATTCCGCCCAGTCTTTTGGCAAAAATCGCTTCGATTTCAACATCTTCGGCCGGCGCATACATAACGTATTCCAGAGCATGATCGGATACACAGCATCCCATGGAAGCAAAAAAGTCCATACGACGGTTCAGTGCTTCTTTTAAGTCCGCAAAGGATGCGATTTCCATACCGGCTGCATCGGAAAGCTTTTTTAAGTACTCCGGATAATCCGGCTTTTCCAGATTCATGGCTTTGTCGGGTCTCCATGCCGGAAGAACTTTGACTTCAAAAGTATCATCGGCGGCAATCTGAGAGTGATATTCCAGTGAATCCGCCGGATCATCCGTTGTACAGATCAGAGTGACATTGCTTTTACGGATCAGATTGCGTACGCTCATGGAAGGGCTTTTGAGTTTTTCATTGCACAGATTCCAGACGGTATCGGCTGTTTTGGCATTTAAAACACCGTGATAGTCAAAATAGCGCTGCAGTTCCAGATGACTCCAGTGGAACAGGGGATTGCCGATTCCTTTGCCGAGACATTCCGCCCATTTGCAGAATTTTTCGTAATCGGAGGCATCTCCGGTAATAAAACGCTCTTCCACACCGCAGGAGCGCATGAAACGCCATTTATAGTGATCGCCTCCCAGCCAGACCTGGGTGATGTTGTCAAACTGTCTGTCTTCGGCAATCTCTTTGGGGTTGATGTGACAATGATAGTCAACAATCGGTGTGTTTTCTGCAAAATCATGAAACAGCGTCTTGGCAGTTTCTGTCTGCAGAAGAAAGTCTTTGTCCATAAATTCTTTCATGGATGAATCCTCCTTGTTTGTTTTTGAATGCAACAGTTCAGACGCGCCATTCGCAAAAACGCGCTTTCAGCGCTTACCCGCTGCTTCGCAGCTACTTTTGCTCATATGCTGGCGCTAAGCTCAATCATTCATGCAGACAGATTTCATGCAAGCATGAAATCTGTCCACAAGAATGATTGCCTGAACTGTGTGGGTGCTATAAATTCAGGGAGTTGTAAAGCGCTTGACCAGTTCGCCGGAAAACAGGGTTTTTTTCGGCATGGGGCTTCCGCCAAGCACACCCATAAGGGTCGTAATCAGGTGGCTGCACAAAGTCTGCAGCTTGTTGTCAATGGAAGTCAGTTCCGGATCGCAGCATTGCGTCAGCATGGAGTTGTTATAGCCGATGATGGCAAGATCCTCCGGGATGGCAAGACCTGTCTCTTTGGCATACTTTACAGCAGCCAGTGCAAGCGTATCATCTGCCGCAACCACGCCGTGAAAGGGATGATCGTCTTTGCGAACCTTTTCCAGTCTGCTTATCATGGCACGGATGTCTTCATGGGAGCCTTCATAATACTGCAATGTCCAGTCCGCAACGGGCACTTTCTGATCCTTCATCGCATTCAAAAAGCCGGAAAGCTTCTTTTTGCTGCTGTAGGAAGTGGAAGTATAAAAATAAATCAGGTCGCGGATTCCGGATTCCAGTAAAAACAAAGTGGCCTCGTACATGGAATTATGATCATCCGACAAAACGGAATAGACATTCGGGGCGTCCAGCGCCGCGTTCAAAAGCATGACAGGAACCTGTGAGGCTGCTTCCACGATGTAGCGGTTGTCGGAGAATTTTTCATAAATAAAGTTGGAACCGACCAGAATAATTCCGTCCACTTTCTTCTGCAGAAGCAGATTCATGGATTTGCTTTTATTATCCAGATCATATCCGGTACAGCAAAGGATACTGTCATATCCGTTGGAGCGAAGCTCTTTTTCCAGGAAATAAATGGCCTTTGCCAGATACAGATCGGAACTGTCCGCACACATCAGACCGATGGTCTTCATGGTATTTAATCCAAGCCCTCTTGCAAAAGCATTGGGAGAGTAGTCATACTGCTCCATGACGGCAAGGACTTTTCGGCGGGTCTTTTCACTGACGCTGCTGCTGCCGTTTAAAACACGGGATACAGTAGCGATGGAGACACCGGCTTTTTCTGAAATATCGTAAATGGTCATGGCGGGATCCTCTTTTCTGCGTAAGCGGTTTCAAAATTACAACTCAGATTATAACCTTATTCGAATTTTTTTTCAAGAGAAAAATGATAAATTTGCTTGACGTATATGCGTTTTAGAAGTAAAATAAAAATGTAAGCACTTACAAAGAAACGAAAGGAAAAGGAAAAAATGGAACAATTGAACAGACAGATGACCGGGAAAAAGGACAGGCCGGTAAAGGTGGTACAGTTCGGAGAAGGAAATTTTCTTCGTGGATTTGTGGATTATATGATTGATATTGCCAATGAAAAAGGCGTGTTTGACGGCGATATCGTGCTGATTAAGCCGATTGAATTCGGCAGTCTTACCGCTTTTCATAAGCAGGATTGTCAGTATACGGTATCCCTGCGGGGAATCGTAGACGGGGAAGCCAAGGTACTGAACCGTAAGATTACCAGTGTAGCGGATGCAGTGGACAGCTACAGCGAATATGATAAGTACCGTAAGCTTGCGCAGATTGACACGCTTCGTTTTGTGGTATCCAATACAACGGAAGCCGGAATCGTATTTGATGAAAAGGATCGTTTCGAATACGAACCTCCAAAGACTTTTCCGGGAAAACTGACGAAATTTTTATACGAAAGATTTGAGACTTTCCGCGGAGATCGCTCCAAAGGACTGGTAATGCTGCCGGTGGAGCTGATTGACGATAACGGTATTATGTTGAAAAAGTGTGTGATGCAGTTTATCGATCTATGGAAACTGGGCGAAGAGTTTAAGTCCTGGGTGGAAGAGGCCTGCATTTTTACCTCTACTCTGGTAGACCGTATTATTACCGGCTATCCCAGGGATAAGGAGACCGAAGAGTGGGAAAAGCTGGGGTATGTGGATCAGCTTATGGTAACCGGCGAGCCGTTTGCACTCTGGGTCATTGAAAGCAGCAAGGATATCAGCAAAGAGTTTCCGCTTCCCGATGCAGGCCTTCCGGTACTGTTTACCGATAACCAGAAGCCGTACAAGCAGAGGAAAGTACGTATTTTAAACGGAGCCCATACTTCTTTTGTACTGGCTTCTTACTTGGCAGGCAATGATTATGTCAAGGAATCCATGGATGATGCGGATATCCGGAATTTCATGATGAAGACCTTGTATGAGGAGGTAATTCCTACCCTGACTCTTCCGAAAAAAGATCTGGAAGAGTTCGCGGAAGCGGTGATTGCCCGGTTTAACAATCCTTATGTTAAGCATGCCTTGCTTTCCATTTCCTTAAATTCTGTCTCCAAGTGGAGAGCAAGGTGCCTGCCGAGCTTTTTGGGATATGTGGAAAAATACGGAAAGCTTCCGATTCATCTGACGTTTTCCCTGGCTGCATTAATGGCATTTTACACCGGAAGCGAGATTCGGGACGGTGCGCTGATCGGTCACAGAAACGGACAGGAGTACCAAATCCGGGATGATGCAGCGGTTCTTGACTTCTTCAGCGAGCACAGCAAAGACAGTACGCCGGAGTTTGTGGAAGCCTTTCTGACAAGAGAGGATTTCTTCGGTCGGAATCTGAATCAGATTGAGGGTCTTACGAAAGCCGTATGCGAGGATCTTGACGATATCCGGACTAACGGCATGAGGGCGGCAGTATGCAGAATTTCATAAAAATCAATGATAAAGACAATGTGATCGTAGCGCTGAGGACGATACCGGCCGGTACCTGTATTGCATTGGATAAGGAAACCATTCCAGCAAAAGAAGAAATTCCGGCTGGACACAAAATGGCTGTCTGTGATATTATGAAGGGCGAAGATGTCATAAAATACGGATACCGGATCGGCTGTGCCAAAGAGGATATTCAAAAAGGACAGTGGGTACATACGCATAACTTGAAAACAGCGCTGAGTGACCTTCTGGAATACAGCTATCATCCTTCGTTTTCGGAACTTCCGAAGACGGAGGAGGCTTTCTTTTCCGGATATGTGCGCCCGGACGGCAAAGTGGGCGTGCGCAATGAAATCTGGATCGTTCCTACGGTAGGCTGCGTCAATAATGTGGCGCAGGCGATTGCGCGGAAAGCCCAGAGAATGCTGGATCTGCAGAAAGAAAAATTCTGCGGCGACGGGGAAGAGCCGATGGAGGTCATTGCGTTTCCCCATCCTTACGGCTGTTCCCAGATGGGAGAAGACCAGGAGAACACCAGAAAGATTCTGGCAGGTCTGATCAATCATCCCAATGCAGGCGGCGTCCTGGTTCTGGGACTGGGCTGTGAGAACAGCAACATCGAGGTGTTAAAGCCGTATCTGGGCACGTATGATGAAAAAAGAGTGAAGTTCCTGGTTGCACAGGAAGCGGAGGATGAAATCAAGGAAGGACTTTCGCTGATCGAAGAACTGGCGGAGTATGCGGGAAGCTTTCGCAGGGAGTCTGTCAGTGTAAGCCGTCTGATCATCGGTATGAAATGCGGCGGAAGCGACGGCCTTTCCGGGATCACGGCCAATCCTTTGGTGGGAAAATTTTCCGATCTTCTGATTTCCAAAGGAGGAACCACCATCCTTACGGAAGTGCCGGAGATGTTTGGCGCGGAGACCATTCTGATGGATCGCTGTGCCGATAAAGAGCTGTTTAATGAGACTGTGTGTCTGATCAATGATTTCAAGACTTATTTTAAAAATCATAACCAGACGATTTATGAAAACCCTTCTCCTGGCAACAAAAAAGGCGGTATTTCCACGCTGGAAGACAAGTCCTTAGGGTGCACCCAGAAATCCGGAAGCGCACCGGTAAAGGGAGTCTTAGCTTATGCACAGCAGGTACAGACGCAGGGGTTAAATCTCTTAAGCGCTCCGGGTAACGATCTGGTGGCGGCAACGGCTCTTGCGGCGGCGGGTGCACAGATTGTGCTTTTTACCACAGGAAGAGGGACACCTTTTGCCTCTCCGGTTCCTACGGTAAAAATTTCCACCAATTCGCCGTTGGCGCAGAAGAAGTCCAACTGGATTGATTTTAATGCCGGCATCCTGACGGAAGGCAGTTCTTTGGAGGAAGAAGCGCAAAAGCTCTTTTCTTATGTGACGGAGGTCGCTTCCGGTAAAAAAGTATGCAGCGAGGAAGCGGGATATCATGATATGGCAATCTTCAAACAGGGAGTGACTCTGTAAGTCCGTAACGATATAAGAAAGGTATGGTAAGGAAGATGCAATTGGGAATTCGTCTGCATGACACGAAAAAGCTGCCGTTCGAAGAAAGACTGGCGGATGTAAGAAGAATGGGATTTACCTGTGGGCATATGGCGCTTGCCAGGGTAATGCCGGAGAGGAATACTTCGGATGAAGCACTGACTCCGGGATTTGCCATGTATTTAAAAAATCTTTTTCAGAAGAATCAGTTAGACTGTGCGGTTCTTGGCTGTTATCTGAATCTGGCCAATCCGGATCCGGTGCAGCTTGCGCAGATCACGGAAAGGTATAAAGCGCATATCCGTTTTGCCTCTCTGCTGGGATGCGGAGTGGTGGGAACGGAAACAGGGGCGCCGAACACCACGTATACGTTTGTACCGGAATGCCACAGCGAGGAAGCTTTGCGGAACTTTATCCTGAATCTGCGTCCGGTTGTGGATTATGCGGAGAAGATGGGCATGATTGTAGCCATTGAGCCGGTCTGGTGTCATATCGTAAATACGCCGGAAAGGGCAAGAAAGGTGCTGGATGTGATTGATTCTCCCAATTTGCAGATTATTTTGGATCCGGTCAACCTTTTACATGACGGAAATTATAAACAGGATCAGGAAGTGATTGCCCGGGCATTTGATCTGCTGGGGAAGGATATTGCCGTGATGCATATCAAGGATTATGATATCCGGGACGGACATCTTGTCAGCATGGGCGCCGGGCTGGGACGAATGGATTACACTTCCCAGGTTCGCTTTATTAAGGAGCATAAGCCTTTTATGCATGTGACATTGGAAGATACCGTGCCGGAGAATAATGAAAGCTGCCGGATCTTTTTCCAGAAGTTATATGATGAGCAGTAATAACTTACAATTATTAATACAAAAATAGTGTTAAGGTAGAACCTCGGGCAGGCTCATGGGGTTCCATTCGGGGGACGCTCTCGCTCAATTAAAAACGCAGCGGCACTAAGATCGCGAAGTACGCGATCTAAGGGCCGGCGTTTTTACATGCACCCCTCATTGGAATCCCCATGCGTCTGCCCCTAGTAATTTGCTTCTTAACAGATTTGTAAGTTTATAAGTTGGTAACAGTTCAGCCGCGTCATTCACAAAGCCGCGCTTTCAGCGCTTATTGGCTGCTTCGCAGCCGCTTGTTGCGGCTGTAAGCCGCGATTTTCATGGAAATGGCGCTAAGCTCAAGCATTCATAAAGGCAGATTTTCATGCAAGCATGAAATCAGCCTTCATAAATGCTTGTCTGAACTGTTACATAAGTTGTAAGTTTATCCTGCAAAATCCAAAAGAATAGTTGAATCTGCCGTGTAAATCTGTTAAAATAATGGATAGACTTTAAAAAGAAAGAAAGGCCAAATGCAAATGAAATTATTGGAAAAAGTGTTTGGAACGCACAGTTCAAGAGAACTGAAGCGTATTATGCCATTGGTGGACAAGATTGAAGAGCTGCGGCCCTCCATGCAGGCGCTTACTGATGAGGAGTTAAAGGCTAAGACGGCAGAGTATAAGGAGCGGCTTTCCAAGGGAGAGACGCTGGATGATCTTTTGCCGGAAGCTTTTGCAACCGTACGGGAAGCGGCAAAGCGTGTACTGAATATGGAACATTACCGGGTACAGCTGATCGGCGGCGTGATTCTGCATCAGGGACGAATTGCGGAGATGCGTACCGGTGAAGGTAAGACTTTGGTATCTACACTTCCTGCTTATCTGAATGCGCTGGAAGGCAAGGGCGTGCATATCGTTACCGTCAATGATTATCTGGCAAAGCGTGACGCAGAGTGGATGGGACAGGTTCATGAATTTTTGGGTCTTAAGGTCGGAGTGGTCTTAAATAGTATGACCCCGGACGAGCGTAAGGTCGCTTATGCCTGCGATATCACTTATGTGACCAATAATGAGCTGGGCTTTGATTATCTGCGTGACAACATGGCCATTTACAAGGAACAGTTGGTACTCAGGGATCTGCATTATGCCATCATCGATGAAGTGGACTCGGTTCTTATCGATGAAGCAAGAACTCCCTTGATTATATCCGGACAGAGCGGAAAATCTACAGCTCTTTATGAGATGTGCGATCTGCTGGCAAGGCAGTTAAAGCGTGGGGAAGATATGCAGGAACTGACCAAAATGGATGCCATTATGGGTGTGGTTCAGGAAGAGACCGGCGATTTTATCGTAAATGAAAAAGATAAAGTAGTAAACCTGACGGAACAGGGTGTGGAGAAGGTGGAGAAGTTTTTCCACATTGAGAACTACGCGGATCCGGAGAACCTGGAGATTCAGCATAATGTCATTCTGGCGCTGCGCGCCCATAACTTAATGTTCCGGGATCAGGATTATGTGGTAAAGGACGATCAGGTTCTGATTGTAGACGAATTTACCGGTCGTATTATGCCGGGCCGCCGCTATTCGGACGGACTGCATCAGGCGATTGAAGCCAAGGAACATGTAAAAGTTAAGCGGGAAAGTAAGACCTTGGCAACAATTACGTTCCAGAATTTCTTTAATCTGTTTGCGAAAAAGTGCGGTATGACAGGTACGGCATTGACGGAAGAGAACGAGTTCCGGGAAATCTACGGTATGGACGTTATCGAGATTCCCACGAATAAGCCCGTTATCCGTAAGGATCTGCAGGATGCCGTATATAAGACCAAAGAAGAAAAATTAAAGGCCATTGTCGATGCAGTGGAGGCGGCACATGCCAAAGGCCAGCCCGTCCTGGTAGGTACGATTACCATTGATGCCAGCGAAGAATTGAGCAGGAGGCTTACCAAGAGAGGAATTCCCCATAAAGTCCTGAATGCCAAGTTCCATGAAATGGAAGCGGAGATCGTTGCCGATGCCGGTGTGCACGGAGCAGTTACCATTGCCACCAATATGGCAGGTCGTGGTACAGATATCAAACTGGACGACGAAGCAAGAAAGGCAGGAGGACTTAAGATTGTCGGTACAGAACGGCATGAGTCCAGACGTATTGACAACCAGCTGCGCGGACGAAGCGGACGTCAGGGAGATCCCGGTGAATCCAAGTTCTATATTTCTCTGCAGGATGATCTGATGCGGTTGTTCGGTTCGGAGAGGCTCATCAGTATGTTTAATACGCTGGGCATTCCGGAAGGACAGGAAATCGAGCATGGGGCATTGACCAATGCCATTGAGTCGGCACAGAAGAAGATTGAGAATAATAACTTCGGTATTCGTAAAAATCTGTTGGAATATGACCGTGTCATGAGTGAACAGCGTGAAATCATTTATGATGAAAGGCGCCGTGTGCTGAACGGAGAGAGCATGAGAGATGTTATCTATAAGATGATAACAGACATTGTGGAGAACTGCGTGGATATCAGCATTAATGATGACACTGGCAGCGATGAGTGGGATTTGAACGAATTGAATTCCCTGCTTCTGCCGACCATTCCTCTTACGCCCGTTACACCGGAGAGTGTAAAGGGCATGAAGAAGAACAGCTTAAAGCAGCAGCTTAAGGAAGAGGCGGTCAAGCTGTACGAAGCCAAAGAAGCGGAATTCCCGGAGGCAGAAGCAATTCGTGAGATTGAGCGTGTCATTCTGTTAAAGGTAATTGACCGCAAGTGGATGGATCATATCGATGATATGGAGCAGCTGCGTCAGGGTATCGGTCTGCAGGCTTACGGCAACCGGGATCCTTTGGTGGAATACAAGATGAACGGTTATGAGATGTTTGATGAAATGACCCAGAATATCAAGGAAGAAACCGTACGTCTGTTATTCCATATCAAGATTGAACAGAAGGTAGAAAGGGAACAGGTTGCCAAGGTGACCGGTACCAATAAGGATGATACGGTGGCAAAGGCTCCGGTAAAGCGCAGCAATGCCAAGATTTATCCCAATGATCCCTGCCCCTGCGGAAGCGGCAAAAAATATAAACAGTGCTGCGGACGGAAGTAGAGAGTATAACAGTAATGTATGCCTGAACTGTATCACAAAAAAGAATAGAAAGAGGTGACGTTAATTGGTTGAATTAGATCAGATGAAAGCCGAATTGCAGGCTTACGAAACTCCATTAGCGGAAGTGAGGGATTCACTTTAACCTGGATCAGAAGGGAAAGCGAATCGAGGAACTGGAAATGGAACTGGAGGCTCCCGGATTCTGGGATGATCCCACCCGTTCCAATCAGCAGATGAAAGAATTGAAGAATCTGAAGGACACCGTGGAAGAATTCAATAAGCTCAAGACGCAGGCGGAAGACATTGCCACATTGATTGAGATGGGCTATGAAGAGAATGATATGGAGCTTGTGGAGGAGATCCGCGGAGAACTGCAGGAATTTAAGACGGAACTGGAAGCTTTGAGAATAGAGACCCTCCTGTCCGGAGAGTATGATAAGAACAATGCGATCTTAAAGCTGAATGCAGGTGCAGGCGGTACAGAAAGCTGCGACTGGTGCGGCATGTTGTATCGTATGTATACCAGATGGGCGGAGCGCAAGGGCTTCCAGGTAGAAGTTTTGGATTATCTGGACGGAGATGAAGCCGGTATCAAGTCCGTTACGTTCCAGGTAAACGGAATCAATGCTTACGGGTATCTGAAAGCGGAAAAAGGCGTGCACAGACTGGTGCGGATTTCGCCGTTTAATGCCCAGGGTAAGCGACAGACTTCCTTCGTATCCCTGGATGTTATGCCGGATATCGAAGAAGATTTGGATGTGGATATCGATGAGAAGGATCTTCGGATCGATACTTATCGAAGCAGCGGTGCGGGTGGCCAGCATATCAATAAGACATCTTCTGCCATTCGTATCACCCACATTCCGACGGGAACGGTGGTGCAATGTCAGAATGAGAGAAGCCAGTTCCAGAATAAGGATAAGGCTATGCAGATGTTGAAAGCCAAGCTGTATCTGTTAAAGCAGGAAGCCAATGTGGAAAAACTTTCCGATATCCGCGGCGAGGTCAAGGAAATCGGCTGGGGCAACCAGATTCGTTCCTATGTCCTGCAGCCTTACACGATGGTAAAGGATCACAGAACCGAAGTGGAAACCGGCAACGTGGACGCTGTCCTGGACGGCGATCTGGATCCCTTTATCAATGGATATCTGAAATGGATTCAGAATGAATCCAAGAAGAAAGAAATGTAGAGAAAGAGTTGGCTGGGATAAAAAAGGGAAAGCAGTGAGCCAACGGAAAATAAAAAGAGGGCGAATGCCCTCTTTTTATTTTCTGCCCTTGGAAGCTGTGGTTTTTAAAACCAGGTGCTGGGGAAGACCGTTTACCATAAACGGCTGGTAGTCGCCCTGGATTAAAGGTTCGATATAATTAATGAATTCATCGGTAACGTAGTTGCCTTCCTTATTCATCCATTCTCTGGGAACCAGTTTTTCGTTGTTGGCAATGCGGTGAACATCGTAAATGCCGGCAGCTGACATATAAGGATCATCGGAAACACGGTCAATGACGACCATCTTGCCGGTATCTCCTTCATCGGCGGCCTTTACTGCGGCGCCTCCTACCATGAACGCTTCGTTGACATCAACCCGGGAAGCCATGTGGGAAGCGCTTCTTTGTAAGGTGGAAAATTCAATGCTTCTGGTTTTGCAGCCGATTTCCGCACCCAGGAAGCCTGCCAGATAGGCGGCTGTTCCCTGAAGCTGCTTGTGACCGAAAGCATCTACATAATCTCCGCCGCCGGACAATTCACAGACATAACGACCGTCGGAAAGCTTGATTCCTTCCGATACAGCAATGACGAGAGAAGTCTTTTTGTGCAGAAGATCTTTTACTTTCCTTAAAAACTTATCGATATCAAAAGGAACTTCCGGCAGATAAATCAGATCGGGACCTTCGCATTCTTCGGTTCTTGCAAGTGCCGTGGCACCGGTCAGCCAGCCGGCATTGCGTCCCATGACTTCAATCACGGTAATGTTGTTTTTGTGATAGCTTAAGCCCAAAGCGTCACGGATCACTTCTTTGGTGGAAGCGGCAATGTATTTTGCGGCGCTGCCGAAGCCGGGGGTGTGATCCGTAAGAGCAAGATCGTTGTCAATGGTCTTGGGAACTCCCAGGAATTTCTGGTCATGCCCTTTGATGATCGCAAAGTCGGAAAGCTTTTTAATGGTATCCATGGAATCGTTTCCGCCGATATAAATAAAGGCTTCAATTTCCAGTTTATCCAGAATCCGGAAGATTTTTTCATACAATTCCGGATTTTCATGGATCTCCGGAAGCTTATAACGGCAGGAGCCTAAGAAAGCAGAAGGAGTCCGTTTCAAAAGCTCGATGTCCATATCGGAATGAATCTGTGTGGACAAATCCACATATTGCTCATCCAGAAATCCCTGAATACCGTAGCGCATGCCATAGACCTTGTGAAATCCGCGTTCTTTCGCCGTTTTGTAAACCCCTGCCAGACTGGAATTGATGACGGAAGTCGGTCCTCCGGACTGCCCTACGATAATATTGCGTTTTTTTGCCATAAATACCTCCTGAAAATAGATTTTTGTAAAATTCACGCACATGATAGCAAAAAGATTTGCTTCTTAAAGAGTATTATAGCAAAATATAGAACAATACGCAACAATTATCTGAAATTACTATTTAGCGAAAATCAAAGGAGAAAACGGGGGTCTTCTGTGTGCCGCCCCAGTTGCTTCCCGGAACCAGGGTAAGAGAGAGGATTTCCTCTTTCAGCGGCAGATGCAGGAAACGTTTCCGGTTCTTTGTAACGGAAAGTGTTTGGGTACTTCCGTCCGCTTTGCCGATTTCCACACGGTATTCTTTGCACAGGGTAAGCGGCAGGTGGGTATCGGGACTGGTAAGCATCACATTAGAACGCATGCCATGACTCTGTTCGCAGGGATCACCGGGAAGAGTGGTGCGGTTTAAATCGCTGTCAAAGACAATGTGAAGGCTGTCCACATACTGCGGGGAAGAGAAACGGTAAGTTACCGGTGTCCCGTTGGGAATGTTCATGCCGCAGACTTGTGTGTGATAAATTCCATTGGGACGATCCATGCCGTCTTTAAGACTGTCTGATCCGTTTTCCGGAAGGGTACTCCGGCATAGGTCGGAAATTTCCCGCCGGAAGGGAGGAAGGAAGCAGTCCTGATCCATGAGGCTTTCCTGCAGTTCTTTTAGGTGATGCAGATAAATATCATGGGGCATCTGCTGATATCGGCTGCAAAGTGCTGCTGCAGTACCTACCGCCTGCCCTAACAGAGCGCAGGTTGCCATCACACGGATACTGCTCATAGCCGCATGAGTCATACTGATATTTCTACCGGCAAAAAACAGATTCTCGACATTGGAAGAATAAAGGGCACGGTAGGGAATGCAGTAAGGAGCCGGGGTGGTAAAGTTGGTATTCGGCGTCCCTTTATGATAATAACCGCCCGGGAAGTGGTCATCCAACGGCCAGCCTCCGTAAGCCACGGTGTCTTCAAAGCGGACATTGTCGGAGATATCTCTTTGGGTAATCATGTACTCTCCGCACATTCTGCGGGACTCCCGCTTGCCGGGTAAAAAGCCTAGGAAATCCAGATCCCAGTTTAAGGCCGGTTTCGGTGCACGGTTTTTTAAATAATCCCAGACACCTAAGGAAAGGCTTACCAGTTCGTCCCGTAAGGTTTCCGTATCTTTTATGGTATCCCGGTCTCCGCCCAGTTCCAGATACCAGAAATTTTCACCGGTACAGCCCAGATACATAGGACGGTTTTTCACATCTTCTTCTGATAATTCGGTTGCCCAGTCGGGAGCGGTAAAGGAAACGGGACGGTTGGTTTCGCGACCCTGGATCAGACAACTCATGCCCATTACCATGGAATCTTCCTTTGTTACATGGGTATCTTCCCCGAATTCCTCGGCGCTTTCTCTGCCGAGACGGAAATCCGCGCCGGTTAACGGCGCAAGGATACTGTCGCCGGAACAGTCAGCAAAATAAGTTGCAGTAATTTCGTAGTAACTTTGTGTGGTCATCTGGTAAGCTTTTACGGATTGGATGTGTCTGTTTCGCCCGTATGCAAAGGTACCCGTTTCCACAGCGGCATCCATGCAGGTACAGTTTAGCAGCAGGGTAATATTTTTTTCCCGCTTTACAAAGTCATATAGAACCGTGTCCCACAGGAAGAAATTCTTGGTGGGATTGCGGTAGAGATTCTCCAGCTGGATTTCTTCCAGAATACCGGTTTCCCGGTTGTTTTCTCCATGAGCGCCGCAGATCCACATACGGATTTCCGAAGAGGCGTTGCCTCCTAAGACGGGACGTTCCTGCAAAAGAACGACCCGGATGCCCTGACGTGCAGCCGCAATGGCAGTGCAGATACCTGCCATGCCTCCGCCGATGACGCACAGATCGGTTGTGATTTGATTGGTTTCCAACATAAAAATCTTCCTCCGTTAAGAATATTTTTTGCATTTTATTGTAAATTAAAAAATGCTGTGCTATGCTTATTAATGTAATTATTATAACATTCTCCACGAGAAATGACTTGCTGGAAAAAGCATATAAATATTAAAAAAATGCAATGACAAATTCGACGCAGGAAGGAAAAGAATGGAAGAAGAGAGATTGAAATATCTGGAAGAAAGTATCAGCAGGTATCTGGAATACCTGAATACACAGGAAGGACTTTGGGTATCTGTGCATTTAAAAATGGAATTAGGGGCCTTTTTCAGGGATTTTCCGGAAATCGGTTATTATAATAACCATTATCATGCCTATTGCATGGCGGTAAAAAGCAACCGCTATCTTCACGAAAAGTGCGTCCAGTGTCAGAAAATGGTACTGAAGCATAGGACACAGGAGCGTTTTTTTTGCGGAAGCTGCTATGCAGGGGTCAAAGAGCTGGTTTTTTTTCTTTTTTATCGGGGAGAAAGAGTCGGTTTCCTTTCCGTCAGCGGGTACGCAGGTGAACAGAGGAATACCAAGGAGCAAACGATAGCGGAGTTCGTTTCGGAAAAATCGTCTGCAGCAGGATTTTTAGGGGAACCATTCTTTTATGAGCAGCTGAAAAAGCAGGAACCCCCGGCCGCTTTGTGCCGGCAGCTCCTGCCGCCTCTTGTGATCTGTCTGGAAGAACTTTTCGCCGGCTGGATGCAGCTGCCGGGAAGGGAGTGTCAGGATGAAAATGACCGCATCCTGGCATACATGGAAAATCATTACACACACCTTACGCTGGAAGAAGTGGCGAAGGTCTTTCATAAGAGTAAATCTTCTATCAGCCATGCTTTTAAAAAGAAAAACGGACTGACCCTGAAGGCTTACTGCAATCGGTTAAAACTAAGAGATGCTGCCTGGCTTTTGAAACATACGGACCTTCCGGTTACACAAGTCGCATTAAGCGCAGGGTTTGAAAGTTTAAGTTATTTTATCTCTCTTTTCTGCGAAGCATACGGGGATACACCGTCCCGGTACCGGCAGGGTTGACGGTCATGCTGCCCCGCTATAGGAACAGCAAATTCTTAAGGGAAGGCTCTGCTTTAACGAGAGTGTGCAGCCCCGGTATTCAGAAAGTCAAACTGGGACATATACAGGTCGTAATATTCTCCTTTTTCGGCAAGCAGTTCCCCATGGGTTCCTTTTTCCAGAATTCCGCCTTTATCCACATACATAATGCAGTCGGCATTTTTAATTGTGGAAAGTCTGTGGGCGATGATGAAAGAGGTTCGACCCTCTAAAAGCCGGTTCAGACCTTTTTGCAAAAGCAGCTCGGTTTCGGTATCGATGCTGGAGGTTGCTTCGTCCAGGATCAGAATCTTCGGATCTGCAAGGAGCGCTCTGGCAAAGGAAATCAGTTGTCTTTGTCCGGCGGATAGCCTGCTTCCCCGTTCATTGACCTCTGTGTAATAGCCATTTTCCATCTGCCGGATAAATTCATCGGCACATACGGTTTTGGCCGCGGCAATGACTTCTTCATCCGTGGCGTTGCGGTTGCCGTAGCGGATATTGTCCATAATGGTCCCGGCAAAGATAAAGCTGTCCTGCATCATGACGCCCATTTGTGTCCGCAGGGAACGGATGGTGGTTCGGGAAATGTCAATGCCGTCTATCAGGATGGTGCCGGAGTCTACATTATAAAAACGGCTGATCAGGTTCACAATCGTGGATTTTCCGGCTCCGGTAGGACCGACAATGGCATAGGTTTCGCCCTGATTTACCTTGAAACTGATGTGATCCAGGATTCTGTGCTCGGGTTCGTAACTGAAGCAGACATCCCGAAATTCCACATCTCCGTGAATAGGAGGCATGGGAACGGCATCCGGAGCATCTTTTACCCGGATGGGTTCGTCAATCGTTTCGAAAATTCTCTCCAGATAAGAAATAGCGGTCAGCAGGGAATTATAAAAACCGGCCAGCGTGTTGATCGGGGACCAGAATCTGCCGATGTAGGAAATAAAGGCGATCAGGGTACCTACCGTAAGCGTCGCGTTCGGAGCGAGGATCCAGCGGATTCCCAGAACATAGACCAGTGCAGTGGTGGTAACGCTGATGATGTCGACACTAGGCCCCATGGTAAAGTTGAAGAGGACGGCGTGCATCCAGGCGCCGCGGTAATTTTTACTCAGCCGGTTGAAAATACCGGTATTTTCCTGCTCTCTGACAAAGGACTGGGTAACCCGGATTCCGTTGATGCTTTCTGCAATATAGGCATTTAAGTTAGAACTCTTGTTGGACTGAATCTGCCAGGCTTTGCGCTGTTTCCTTTTGATAAAAATAATGACAAAGGCTAAAAGCGGAAGGCCGCACAGACACAGCAAAGTCAGTCTGGCATCGCAAAAAAGCATAAACAGGATGATAAAGAAAAGGTTGCACAGGTCGGTAATCGTATTGACGATACCGTTGCTTAATAAGTCGCTTAAGCTGTTGACGTAGTTTACCACACGCACCTGAATTTTGCCGTGAGGCCTGTCATCATAGTAGGAGAAAGGAAGCTTCTGCAGATGACAGAAAATGTCGGAACGGATGGAATGAATGATATTCTGTCCGATGCTGCTCATGGATTTGATTTTCAGGCGGAGGGTAATTGCGCTGTAGCAGGCAATCAGCAGGGTAAGCAGACTGACCAGGGCAATTTTTTTCATGTTTTTTTCCGGAATATAGTCATCCATGATCCGCTGTAAGAAAATAGGCACCATCATGGCAAGGGCGCTGGAACTTAACATCAGGAAGATGACGCCGGCCATTTTCTTTTTGTAAGGGGCTATGTAGTGCGCAAGCCGTTTCAGCTGATTGATATCAAAACTGTCCTCTAAGATTTCGTCCATATCATATCGGTTACGAGCCATGGCTAATTTCCTCCTTTCTTTTGTTCGTCCCGCTCTTTGAGCAGATCGTAGGGGATTTCTCCGTACTGGTTGCGGAAAGTGGAAGCATAGTAGCCGCTTCGGGCCACAAGCTCTTCATGCGTTCCCTGTTCGATAATACGCCCGTGATCCAGAACCAGAATCAGGTCGGCATCCTTAATGGAAGAGATCCGGTAAGCGATAATGAATACCGTACAGTCTTTTTCGGACTGAATGTTCTTAAGCTGCTTCTGGATATAGCTTTCGGTTTCCATGTCCACAGCGGAAGTTGTATCGTCCAGAATCAGAATAGCCGGATCTTTTAACAAAGCTCTTGCTAAGGAGATACGCTGTTTCTGGCCGCCGGAAAGCCCCACGCCTCTTTCGCCGACAATGGTATCGTAACCTTCCGGCATGGCACTGATAAAATGGTTGGCATCAGCCATAACGGCGGCGTGCTTTACCTCTTCGAAGCTGCAGTCCGGTCTTCCGTAGGCGATGTTTCCTTCGATGGTATCCGAAAACAGGAAAACATCCTGCATCGCCATACCGATGTTGTCCCGCAGGTTATAAAGATCCCGTCTGCGTACGTCAATTCCGTCTACCAGCACGCTGCCGGCCGTGACATCATAGAAACGGCACAGCAGATTCATCAAAGTGGATTTCCCGGAGCCGGTAGAACCGATAATACCGACGGTCTGCCCGGCTTTTACTTTGAAATTAATATCCATAACAATGTCTTCATCGTCTGCATGGTAGTAAACATGCTTAAATTCCACATTGCCCAGAATTTTTTTGTGAATGCCTCCGGTACGGGGCGGCATGACGGAAGGTTCTTCACTGTAGGTGGCATAGATTTTTTCTACGGAGGTCCGGAAATTCTGAATATCATTGACCCACCATCCTGCCATGCGCAAAGGGGTATTGAGCATCCACAGATAGCCGTTTACGGTCACCAGATTTCCCAGGGTGATTTCTTCGCGGATAACCATATATCCGCCGTAAAGCATGAGGATAATGGTCAGGGCGTAGGAAAGAATTTCAAAAACAGGTACGTAGTTCATCCAGATTTTGGATGCATTAATCTGTGCATCCCGAAACTTATCGTTTTCCTTATTAAATTTTTCAATTTCGTAATCTTCCTTGGCAAAGGCTTTCACCACACGGTTGCCGCTGATGTTTTCCTGCACGAACGCGTTCAGGGAAGAGAAGCAGTCACGGTTTTTCTGGAAAGCAGGGCGGACGGACTTGCTTTGCTTATAGGTGGTAAAGGCGGTAAAAGGAAGTACGGCCAGCATCAGAAACGCCAGCTTTGCATTGACGGTAAAGATCATCAAAAGAGCAAAGCAAAACAGCAGCACGTTCTGATAGACTGCGTAGATGACATAGGCCACAAAGTGGCGGATGGCATCCATATCCGCAGTCTGCCGGCTCATCAGATCTCCGGTCCTTTTCTTATTATAAAAAGAGAAGTCTTCCTGCAAAAGCCTGCGGTATACTTTGTCACGCATGTCATACAGGACCCCCTGGGAAGCGGTCTCAAAAACAAGCTGGTACAGGAAACGAAAGACTGCCGTTAAAAGGGTTACCCCGATCAGGCAGGCTAACAGCCGGGGAAGAAGACCGTAATTTCCCTTCTGCACTACGTTATCCACGATGATACCTGAAAGATAGGGATTTACAATAGACAGGGCCGCGATAGCCGTAGTGAGAATAAGCCCGAGAGTCATCAGATTCCGGTACTTTTTAAGAAACGAATAGAACCATTTCATAGCTTTCATAATAACGTCCTCCATTAATTATGGATGCTTATTTTTTTACTACTTTAATCAAAACGACACCAAAAAGAAATGGAATATCTTGCCCGAAGAATGTATTTTTTTGTCACTACAGTTCACTCATACGTTTATGCAGGCAGGTTCCATGCTTGCATGAGAAATTGCCTGTGTAAATGTACGAAGGGAGCGCCATTCTATGAGCATCGCATCCTACAGATGCGACAAATAGCTGCAAAGCATGCAGAAAATTTTGCGAATGGCGCGTGTGAACTGTTACGAACTGTGAATGGCGCGGCTGAAAAAACATAAAAAAAGGGTTTACTTTTCGAACAAAAGTAAGTAAAATAGGGGTCACACAGGAACAGGAGCGAGCAAAGCGATGTGTGACGTGAATGATCTTTTTGCAAAAGAGTTGAATCCAACCTTTCTGTATACCTGGAAAGGTGCCCGGATTTCGGATGATAAGTCGCTTCACAGCCATGACTGTATGGAGTTGGTTTTTATCATGTCCGGGAATTGCCGTTATCGAACGGAAAACGGTGTTTATGAGGTCTCCGAGGGAGATCTGATTTTATTAAATCCCGGCATGCAGCACCAGGCGTTTGCCGTGGAAGCCAAGACATCGGAGATTAAGGGCACGGAAGGAAAAAGTATCCGGGAAAGCGCACAGGCACCGGGTACGGAATTCCATGTTGGTTTTTGCGATCTTTTTTTAAAGGGAATGCCGGAGAACACATTGCCGCTATCGGACGGAAAGCCGGTTCTGCATACCGGCGGAGAACTGCGCCAGAAGATTTTTAAAATCTGCTCTTCCATAGAAGCGGAGAACAGTCTGCACAGGCCGGGACAGTACTATATGATGAAAGCTTATCTGATGCAGCTCCTTTTACTTGTGATAAGGGAACTGTGCAAAGCGGAGCAGCCATCGGAGGATATCGTGCAGGAATCCGCCAACAAAAAGAATGTGGTGGAGCAGGTACTGAATTATTTTGAAGATCATTATGATGAAAAGATTTCCCTGGATCAGATTGCCGGAAATATGTATGTAAGCCCTTTTTATATTTCCAAGGTATTTAAAAGCGAGACCGGGGATGCGCCGATAAGGCATTTGATCAATATTCGCCTGGAAAAGGCCAAGGAGCTGTTGGAAAACGGAAGCGGCGACAGCATCCAGGAGGTGGCCGGGAAGGTCGGATATGATGATGCGTACCATTTCAGCAAACTTTTTAAGAAGAAATACGGGATTTCTCCGTCTACGGTAAAAAAGGGCTAGTTTAAGAAGAATCAGTTTGATATTTTTTTATCAGTATGTTTTTTTTAAAGAACTTAAGGAAAAGCTATTTCCAAGAGAGCGGATATTTGTTACAATCGGTTTACAGAAGGTAATTCGCAGTCTTGGAGGAATGAGCAAATGAGATATTTTTTTGAATCCGCAATTGAAAAGAAGGAAGGCGGATACATGATTCAGATCCCTTTTAATGTGTGGGAAGTGTGCAAGCAGAGAGATGTGATTCAGGCAGATGTGGTATTGGATAATGAGATTATTCAGTGCGAACTGCTTCCTCTGGAGAAGGGAAACTATGAGATACATATTGATGAAAAGCATGCTCTTGCAGCGAAGCTTGGTGTGCCGCATAAGATTCTTCTGCATGTTGCAGAGTCTCTGATTAAGATGGATCAGAACAGTCCTTATGATTTTGAGCATCCCATCCGCAAAATTGACAGCATGGAAGTCATTCGTCAGCCGGAGGACGGTTTGTGCGGACAGGCCTGTGTGGCAATGCTGGCAGGCGTTACCATCGCGGAAGTCATCAGCGTCATGGATTGCAGAGAATGGCAGGCGACGATGGGAAGAGTCATTTCTGCCTTGAATTATTACGGAATTGACCATAGCGATGTCATTGTATATACGGAAGGCAAGCCGGCAGTACTGCCAAAGTGCTGTATTATGATGGAGAAGATGGGACGCTATTGTCATTATCTGATTCATTATGACGGAAAATTCTATGATTCCACCTTAGGCGTGATGGATCATTATGACATGAGCAATCTGCAGGGATATCTGGAGATCAAGGCCTGACAGAGAATGCAAGATAATATCAAATAGATGCCCCCGCCGGTCGCACTGTAACCGGCAGGGGCTTTTTGATTGCATTCCATACTTTGTTACACCGGCTTGGTTTCAATCGGAAAATCTAAAATAAGTATTAAATTCCATGTTTTTGCAATCACTTCAAAAACACATGAAAACAAGAGGAAATGAGAGGAAAAAAGAGAATAGATTATTTTTTGACCACAGAATGAAGTTGCAAAAACACCGGTATGAAATTAATATATGAGACAGTAATTAGCACTCATACATATTGAGTGCTAACAAATACGCCGGTTCAGGCAGGACTTGCAGGGACAGGTGTTTCATTCTAAAGAAGTATTATACATTTATATTCAGAAGGAATTGACAGGAGGCAGATAATTATGAGATTAGTACCGTTAGGAGACAGAGTGGTATTAAAACAGTTGGTAGCAGAAGAAACGACCAAATCCGGTATCGTTCTTCCGGGACAGAATAAGGAGAAGCCGCAGCAGGCAGAGGTTCTTGCAGTAGGTCCCGGCGGAATGGTAGACGGCAAGGAAGTAAAGATGGAAGTAAAGGTCGGAGATAAGGTTATTTATTCCAAATATTCGGGAACAGAAGTGAAGATGGATGAGGAAGAGTATATCGTGGTAAGACAGAGCGATATTCTGGCAATCATTGAAAACTAATCTACCGGTTTCGGGTAAATGGCAAGACAATAATAAGCAGATAGCGGAGGAATAAAACAATGGCTAAAGAGATTAAATACGGAGCAGAAGCCCGTGCAGCATTAGAAGCAGGTGTCAACCAGCTGGCTGATACCGTAAGAGTAACCTTAGGACCGAAAGGAAGAAACGTTGTACTGGATAAATCCTACGGCGCTCCCCTGATTACCAATGATGGTGTTACCATTGCAAAAGAGATTGAACTGGCAGATCCGTTTGAAAACATGGGCGCTCAGCTGGTAAAGGAAGTTGCAACCAAGACCAACGATGTAGCAGGTGACGGTACCACAACGGCAACCGTTCTGGCACAGGCAATGGTGAATGCAGGAATGAAGAACCTGGCAGCCGGTGCTAACCCGATCATCTTAAGAAAAGGTATGAAAAAAGCAACGGACTGCGCAGTAAAAGCAATTGCAGGAATGAGCCAGAAGGTAGACGGCAAGAATCATATTGCAAGAGTAGCTGCTATTTCCGCCGGGGATGACGAAGTAGGACAGCTGGTTGCAGATGCAATGGAAAAGGTATCCGGAGACGGTGTTATTACCATCGAAGAGTCCAAGACCATGCAGACAGAACTGGATCTGGTAGAAGGTATGCAGTTTGACAGAGGTTATATCTCTGCTTATATGGCAACCGATATGGATAAGATGGAAGCAGTTCTGGAAAATCCGTATATCCTGATTACCGATAAGAAGATTTCCAACATTCAGGAGATTCTGCCGTTACTTGAGCAGATTGTTCAGTCCGGTGCAAAACTGCTGATCATTGCAGAAGATGTAGAAGGTGAAGCACTGACCACTTTGATCGTCAACAAACTGCGTGGGACTTTCAATGTCGTAGCAGTAAAGGCTCCCGGATACGGTGACAGAAGAAAGGCTATGCTGGAAGATATCGCAGTCCTGACAGGCGGTAAGGTTATCAGTTCCGAACTGGGCTATGAGCTGAAAGATACCACCATGGATATGCTGGGTCGTGCAAAGTCTGTTAAAGTACAGAAAGAGAATACCGTTATTGTAGACGGTGAAGGCGACAAGGATGCCATTGCAGCCAGAATCGCACAGATCAAGAACCAGATCGAAGAGACTACTTCTGATTTTGACAGAGAGAAGCTGCAGGAAAGACTTGCCAAGTTGGCAGGCGGCGTAGCGGTTATACGTGTAGGTGCTGCTACCGAGACCGAGATGAAAGAAGCAAAGCTTCGTCTGGAAGATGCACTGGCAGCAACCAGAGCAGCTGTAGAAGAAGGTATCATCTGCGGCGGTGGTTCCGCTTATATTCATGCTTCCAAGGAAGTTGCAAAGATGGCTGAGCAGCTGGAAGGCGACGAGAAGACCGGTGCCAATATCGTTTTAAAGGCTCTGGAATCTCCGTTATATCACATCGCAGCTAATGCAGGACTGGAAGGAAGCGTTATTATCAATAAGGTAAGAGAGTCTGAAGTCGGTGTCGGTTTTGACGCTTTGAAAGAAGAATATGTGGATATGGTAAAAGCAGGTATCCTGGATCCCGCAAAGGTTACCAGAAGCGCACTGCAGAACGCTACCAGCGTAGCAAGCACACTGCTTACCACCGAATCCGTTGTAGCTAACATCAAAGAAGAAACCCCTGCTATGCCTGCAGGCGGCGCCGGAATGGGCGGAATGATGTAAAGAAACAGTTCAGACATGCGTTCTTGGGGGCAGACTTCATGCTTGCATGAAAATCTGCTCACATGAATGCATGAACTTAGCGCCAAGCTTCATGAGCATCGCATCTTACAGATGCGACAGGTAGCTGCGAAGCATACGAAAAATTTTGCGAATGGTGCGTCTGAACTGTGTTTAGATAACACGTTCTGAAAAAAATAGTTGACATTCCGAAAAAACAGGTCTATACTGAACTTAAGCTGAATATTGATACTAGAAAGAGTGGAATCCGTTCCACTCTTTCTTATTGTGATAATCGCACTGCAGTCTGCATTTTCGGCGGTGTTCCGTTAGAGCAGTTCCCGTTAGGAGATATTAGCAGACAGCAGGGGATTTCACGGATGATTGCTGATTTAGGAGAGAACATGTCAAAAAAAGAAAGTTATGAGAAACAGACGGAAGAACTGCTGACTCCCATTGCCCGGGATCGAGACGTGGAGATTTATGATGTGGAGTATGTGAAAGAGGGCAGTGACTGGTATTTGAGAGCTTATATTGACAAAGAAGAAGGCGTAAGCATTCAGGACTGTGAGGATGTGAGCAGAGCTTTGTCGGATGCGCTGGATGAAGCGGATTTTATTCCGGATGCTTATATTCTGGAAGTCAGCAGTCCGGGACTCGGAAGAACGTTGAAAAAGGATAAGCACCTGGCGAAAAGTATCGGAGAAGAAGTAGAGATCAAACTGTTTGAACCGGTGGAAAAATGCAAAGAGTTTACCGGAATTTTGGAAGGGTTTGATGAAAAACAGATTACGATTGCGCAGGGTGATGAAACAAAGCAGTTTGACAGAAACAAAATTGCATCGATTCGTCTTACCTTTTATTATTAGAAAATATGCCAGAGAGAAAAGAATGGAGGAAAAAAGAAAAAATGAACAAGGAATTATTGGAGGCACTGGATGTCCTGGAAAAGGAGAAATCAATCAGCAAAGACTCTCTTTTTGAGGCAATAGAGAACTCGCTGATGACCGCCTGCAAGAACCATTTCGGAAAGGCTGATAACATAAAAGTGGAGATTAACCGCCAGACCGGTGACTTTCTGGTATATGCAGAGAAAGAGGTTGTGGAAACGAAGGACGATGTGACGGACGATTGTCTGCAGATTGCTCTGGAGGATGCAAAGGAAATTTCACAGGCAGCCAGCGTGGGTGATGTGATTCATGTAGAGATCAAATCCAAGGAATTTGGACGTATTGCCACACAGAACGCAAAAAACGTGATTTTGCAGAAGATCAGGGAAGAAGAAAGAAGCGCGATTTACAATCAGTTCTTTGAAAAAGAAAAGGATGTCGTAACCGGCGTTGTGCAGCGGTATCTGGGAAAAAATATCAGCATCAATCTCGGAAAAGCGGATGCCATTCTGGCTGAGAGCGAGCAGGTGAAGAAGGAAGTCTTCCGTCCTACGGAGCGGATTAAGGTTTATATCCTGGAAGTAAAAAATACACCGAAGGGACCGCGTATTAACGTAAGCCGGACGCATCCGGAACTGGTAAAGAGACTGTTTGAATCCGAAGTAACGGAGATACGAGATGGCATTGTGGAAATCAAAAGCATTGCCAGAGAAGCCGGAAGCCGTACCAAAATTGCCGTATGGAGCAACCGCCCGGGCGTGGATCCCGTGGGTGCCTGCGTAGGGGTCAACGGTTCCAGAGTAAATGCCATTGTGGAGGAATTACGAGGAGAGAAGATTGACATTATCAATTGGGATGAGAATCCCGGCAATCTGATTCAGAATGCCCTGTCTCCGGCTAAGATAGTTGCTGTTTTCGCAGATCCGGATGAAAAAACCGCCAAAGTAGTGGTTCCGGATTATCAGTTGTCACTGGCGATCGGAAAAGAAGGTCAGAACGCCAGACTGGCGGCCAGACTTACCGGATATAAGATTGATATCAAATCGGAAACACAGGCAAAGGATGCTTATGGATTCCGTTATGAAGATTATCTGGATTATGACGATGATGAGGAATATGAGGAAGAACCGGAGAATGTAGAGGAAGCTTATCAGGAGGAAAACGGCATGGAGACAGAGACGGTGGAAGAGGCTTATCCGGAAGATAACGAAGGGGAAGAATAAATGACCAAAAAGATTCCTTTTAGGCAGTGTGTCGGCTGCGGTGAAATGAAAAATAAAAAAGAAATGATGCGGGTTTTAAAGACGGCGCAGGATGAGATTTGCCTGGATATGACCGGCAGGAAAAACGGAAGAGGTGCTTACCTGTGTCCGCAGATGGAATGCCTGAAAAAAGCCCGCAGATCCAAAGGACTGGAGCGTGCTTTTAAAATGCAAATCCCGGAAGGCGTCTATGATGCACTGGAAAAGGAATTCGGCATACAGGAAAAGGAGTATGAGAAAGATTGATGCAGGACAGAGTATTATCAATGCTGGGGCTTGCAATGAAAGGAAATCATGTGGTAAGCGGCGAGTTCCAGACGGTTAATGCAGTGAGGGACGGTTCTGCTGCGCTGGTTTTGGTGGCGGAAGATGCTTCGGAAAATACCAAAAAGCTTTTTCGGGATAAATGCAGTTTTTATGAGGTGAAGCTTTATCTATATGGAACGAAAGAAACACTGGGAAGAGCGATGGGAAAGGAGATCCGTTCTTGTGCAGCAGTTACATCGGAAGGGCTGGCGAAAAGCATAATCAGTCGAATCGAGAGCAACGGAGCATCTTGCAAGACAGGTGAGCGGCAAAATGGAAAATAGCTGCGGAATGAGGGTTAGTGTGCATGGAAAAAATCAGGACAGAGAAAGAGAGAACACAGGGGAACAGCCCCGCCGGTTCTCTGGAGGGAAATAAAGCAGATATGACAAAAAACGAAGTGCCAATTACAAAAACCAATGAGACGGAACAGGGAGCACCCAAAAAGAAAAAAATCGTAATGATTACGAATCCGGAGAATTCCAGGATGCCCGGAAGAAAAAACCAGGCCGGTCAGGGATCTGCTTCCGGAAATACCAGAAATTACAGTACGCAGGGCGGATACAGCAGTACGGCAGGTACCTCCAGAGGCCAGCAAAGACCCAATAAGGAAAAAACACAGGCCGGGAACCGTTCGGGACAGCAGAACAGAGAAAACAGGGATAACAGAGAAACACGTGCAACAGCAGCTCCGGTAAGGCCGATTAAACCTCTTACCCCGCCGTCTCCCACTCCGAGCGTGGCAATGGTTCCGCCTAAGCCGCAGCAGCCAAGGAATAATAAGGATGTCGGTTCGGAAAGAATACAGAAGGCAGCGGAAAAAGCAGTGAATGCTGTTGAAAAACCGGTACCTGAGAAGATCACGGCAGAAAAGACTGTGCCGGAAAAAGTTGAAACAGTAAAAATTCCGACGGCACAAACTCCGATTGAGAAGACAGCTTCCGATGCTGTAAAATCCCCTGTTTCGGTACCCGAAGAAAAGAAGGCACCTGCGGTGGAAGAAAGAAAAGAAAGCAGCCAGGAAATCAGAGAACAGGATGCCCGGAATAACAGAACACAGGACAGACCGGCACGCAGTACGGGATATCGTCCTGAAGGCGGAAGGCGCCCGGACGGAAATCGGACCGAAAACGGTACAAGAACAGACAATCGCAGCCGTGACAATAGCCGTGGCAATGATATGAGAGACCGGGAACAGCGCCCGAACCGTTTCGAAGGCGGAAGGCGTCCTGAGGGTGCTAACCGCACAGACGGACGCAATCAGGAGAACAGAGAGCAGAGAGGATTTCGTCAGGACAGTAGGGGTGATGGACGCCGCCAGACGGATGGCTTTTCAAGAGGAGGTGCCGGAAATGGAAGACCTTCATCAAACAGAACAGACGGCTCTTTCCGGTCTGCACGATCGGGTGGAGAAGGTGCATCGTCTGATCGTCGCGGCGGAAACGGTATGCAGAGTGGCGGCCGCGGTTTTGGCGGTGGCAGCCGCGATAGCAGAGGAGGCGGCCAGACGCAGGATCGATTCAGAGGACAGTCTTCCTCAGCTAAGAGCTTTGCTGCAGAAACCAGCAGCAAAGATATGGAAAAGAAACGGGAAGAAGAAAAGAGAAGGGTCAGCCAGGAGAAGGATAAACGCTCCAGAAAAGACTTCATTTATGAAGAGGAAGAACCCATCAAGAACAAACCCGGACGTTTTATCAAACCAGAGAAGAAAAAAGAAGAAGCCGCTGAAGAAGTGATTAAAGTCATTACACTTCCGGAGAGGATAGTCATTAAGGATCTGGCGGAAAAAATGCGGATGCAGCCGGCTGTCATTATTAAGAAGCTGTTCCTGGAAGGAAAGATTGTTACGTTGAATCAGGAGATTTCTTATGAGGATGCGGAAGCAATTGCCATGGAGTATGATATTCTCTGTGAAAAAGAAGAAAAAGTGGATGTGATTGAAGAACTTCTGAAAGAAGATGATGAGGATGAGAGCAATCTGGTGGAAAGGCCGCCTGTAGTCTGCGTAATGGGGCATGTAGACCATGGTAAGACATCTCTTCTGGATGCCATCCGTAAGACAAATGTTACCGATAAGGAAGCCGGAGGAATTACCCAGCATATCGGTGCTTATACCGTAAATGTTATGGGAAGAAAGATTACTTTCCTGGATACTCCGGGACATGAAGCATTTACGGCTATGCGTATGAGGGGAGCAAATTCTACGGATATCGCTATTCTTGTAGTAGCGGCGGACGATGGTGTTATGCCCCAGACAGTAGAAGCCATCAACCACGCAAAAGCTGCCGGAATTGAGATTATTGTTGCTGTCAATAAGATTGATAAACCGTCTGCCAATATTGAAAGAGTGAAGCAGGAGCTGACGGAATACGGTCTGATTGCAGAAGACTGGGGCGGAAGCACGGTATTTGCACCGGTATCGGCAAAGACCGGAGAAGGAATCAACCAGTTGCTGGAAATGATTCTTCTGACAGCGGATATTCTGGAGCTTAAGGCCAATCCGAACAGAAGAGCAAGAGGTATCGTAGTGGAAGCCGAACTGGATAAGGGACGCGGACCGGTAGCAACCGTTCTGATTCAGAAAGGTACATTGCACGTAGGAGATTTTGTATCGGCAGGTTCCTGCTACGGAAAAGTAAGAGCCATGATCGATGACAAGGGAAAGAGGGTCAAGGATGCAGGACCTTCCACTCCTGTGGAAATTCTGGGACTTTCCGATGTTCCCAGTGCGGGAGAAGTCATTCTTGCACATGAAAATGACAAGACTGCAAAATCCTATGCAGAGACCTATCTGGCTCAGAACAAAGAAAAGATGCTGGAGGAAACGAAAGCAAGAATGTCTTTGGATGATCTGTTCTCACAGATTAAAGAAGGCAACTTAAAGGAACTGAACTTGATTGTCAAAGCAGACGTACAGGGAAGCGTGGAAGCGGTAAAACAGTCCCTTTTGAAACTTTCCAACGAAGAAGTGGTAGTAAAGTGTATTCACGGAGGTGTTGGTGCCATCAACGAATCCGATGTTATGCTGGCAGGTGCGTCCAATGCGATTATTATCGGTTTTAACGTACGTCCGGATGCCATGGCCAAGAGTACGGCAGAACGGGAAGGCGTAGATATCCGTCTGTACCGGGTAATTTATCAGGCAATTGAAGACATTGAAGCTGCCATGAAGGGTATGTTGGATCCGGTATTTGAAGAAAAGATTTTGGGCCATGCTGAAGTAAGGCAGATTTTCAAAGCTTCTGCTGTAGGAAATATTGCCGGTTCTTATGTACTGGACGGCGTCTTCCAGAGAGGCTGCAAGGTACGTATCAGCAGGGAAGGAAAGCAGATCTTTGAAGGTAATCTGGCATCCCTTAAGAGATTTAAGGATGATGTGAAAGAAGTAAAAGCAGGATTTGAATGCGGTCTGGTATTTGAAGGCTTTGATCAGATGCAGGAACTTGACATTGTAGAGGCATATACCATGGTGGAGGTACCCAGATGAGAAAAAACAGTGTGAAAAACACCCGCATCAACGGCGAGGTGCAAAAAGCGCTGGCACAGATCATAAGGGGAGAAATCAAAGATCCGCGGATCAGCCCCTTTACCAGTGTGGTAGCAGTGGAAGTTGCACCTGACTTAAAAACCTGCAAAGCATGGATCAGTGTGCTGGGCGGAGAAGAGGAAAGAGAGGCGACCAGGCAGGGACTTAAAAGTGCCGAAGGTTTTATCCGTTCCCAACTGGCAAGGATTGTGAATCTGCGGAACACACCGTATATTACATTTGTTATGGATCAGTCCATCGAATACGGCGTGAACATGTCTCATAAGATTGATGAAGTGCTGTCTGCAGAAAATAAGGAAAAAGAAACACCGGATCCGGAAGAAACGGATACCGAGTAAAAACAAGAGCCTCGCAGATTGCGGGGCTTTTTCTGCGGAATGGAGGTTAGAATGGATAGAATAGATTTACGGAAGGAATGCGTCGAGGCGCGTAAAATCGGAATCAGCGGGCACATTCGCCCGGACGGGGATTGCGTCGGGTCGTGTCTTGCCTTATTTCTTTACTTAAAAAAAATCTTTCCCGAAAAAGAAGTTCAGGTATTTTTGGAAAAACCGGCAGAGATTTTTGCGAATCTGAAAGGATTTTCGGAAATTGATACAACATTTCAGGCGAACGGCGTTTTTGATGTTTTTTTCTGTCTGGATTGCGGAAAAGAAAGACTGGGAGGAGCGCAGGTGCTCTTTGAAAAGGCAGGTAAGAAGATTCAGATCGATCACCATTTAAGCAGCACCGGGTGCGGAGATCTGAACTGGATTTGTCCTACGACCGGTTCCTGCAGTGAGTTGATTTATGATTTGCTGGAAAAAGAATACCTGGATAAAGAAATTGCCGAAGCTATTTATACCGGCATGATCCACGACACCGGTGTTTTTCAGTATTCCAATACCAGCCCGGAAACACTGAAAAAAGCGGCGGAACTGATCACATTTGGTTTTGATTTTCCAAAGCTGATACAGGAAACGTTTTATCAAAAAACGTATCTGCAGACACAGATTCTGGGAAGAGCTTTGCTGCAGAGCATCCGGTTTATGGACGGACAATGCATTGTAAGCGGCCTGGACCGGAAAACACTGGAATTTTATCAGGCAGTGCCTGCAGATCTGGAAGGCATTGTGAATCAGTTGCGCAATATTGAAGGAATTCATTGTGCCATCTTTCTTTATGAAACAGATGTCCTGGAATATAAAGTGAGTCTGCGTTCGGATGAAAGTGTGGATGTGTCAAAGGTAGCTTCCTATTTCGGAGGCGGCGGACATATGCGTGCGGCAGGCTGCACCATGAAGGGGACTTTTCATGACTGTGTGAATAATCTGTCGGCACAGATTGCAGCGCAGCTTGAAGGCTAGAAAGAAAAGACAAAAGGATTAAAATTAAAATGTGGAATGGCGTAATTAATGTCTATAAGCCGAAGGGGTTTACCTCCCATGACGTCGTTGCGAAAATGCGGGGAATTATGGGGATGAAGAAAATCGGGCATACCGGAACACTGGATCCTTTGGCGGAGGGGGTTCTTCCGGTGTGCCTCGGCAACGGAACCAGACTTTGCGATATGCTGACAGAGAAGGAAAAGGAATACGAAGCAGTTCTTCTTCTGGGGAAAACAACCGATACACAGGATATCACGGGAACGGTTGTGAAAGAACGGGAAGTGGTTTCCTCGGAGGAGGAAGTGCGGGAAGCAATCAAAAGTTTTGAGGGGGAATATGATCAGATTCCCCCCATGTATTCTGCGCTGAAGGTCAATGGAAAAAAATTATATGAACTGGCAAGAGCGGGAAAAGAAGTGGAGCGTAAAGCTAGGCGGGTTGTTATTTATGAAATACAGATCCTGCAGATGGATCTGCCCTATGTAAAAATCCGTGTTCTTTGTTCAAAAGGAACCTATATCCGGACATTGTGTGAGGATATCGGCGGGAAATTAGGCTGCGGAGGCTGCATGACGCAGTTGGTGAGGACGAAAGTGGGGCGCTTTTGCCTTCAGGATGCCGTTACCTTGGAAAGGCTGCAGCAGAGCAAAGAAGAAGGCACTCTGGAACAGTGGATTGTCAGGACGGATGCCTGTTTTGAAAACTGTCCGGCGCTTCATATCCGGGAAACATTTGAAAAACTTGTGGAAAACGGAAATTCGTTCAGCCCCTTACAGACACAGGAAGGAACGATCTGCCCGGATGGGCAGTGGGTGCGTATTTATGCGACCGGCGGCCGTTTTTACGGGATTTATGCATATGACTCGGACAAGAGTATCTATCGGCCGGTCAAGATGTTTTTATAGGAGAAAGCTGCATAAAGGAGAAAAAGGTGGAAATTATTGCAGGTACGACAGAATTTTATCTGGAAAAGGAAACCGCTGCGGCAATTGGTAAATTTGACGGGGTACACCTCGGACACAGACGACTTCTGGAAGAAATCCTGAAGCAAAAGGAAAACGGTCTGATGGCCTGTGTTTTTACGTTTGATCCGGCACCGGCTGCTTTTTTCGGAAAAAAGAATTACAAGGAACTTTCAACAAGAGAGCAGAAAAGAGAGCTTTTCGGACGTCTGGGAGTGGATATTCTGATTGAATTCCCGTTGACAAAACAAACGGCTGCCATGGAACCGGAGAAGTTTGTTCTGGATGTTCTGGCAAAGAGAATGCGGGTCGCTTATCTGGCAGCGGGAGAGGATGTCTCTTTCGGAGAAGGCGGAAAAGGGAATGCTGCTCTTTTAAAAAGCATGGAAAAGGAATGCGGTTTTGTATTCCGGACGATTCCCAAAGTATGCATAAAAGGCAAAGAAATCAGTTCCTCCTATATACGTAGTCTGGTGGAGCAGGGAGCAATGGAAGAGGCAGAAGAATTTTTAGGCGAACCTTACAGTGTGAGCGGGAAAGTAGTTCACGGAAAGGCGTTGGGAAGAACCTTCGGAATGCCTACTGCCAATCTGATCCCGGATTCCTGTAAACTGATGCCGCCGTCCGGAGTGTATTTCGGCTATACGGTCTTTGACGGAAAAAAATACCGCAGTATCAGTAATATCGGCTATAAACCTACGGTTTCCGATGAACGGATCCTGGGGGTGGAAACCTATCTTTATGATTTTGAAGGCTCATTGTATGAGGAAGAAATTCAAGTATCATTCTGCCATTTCCATCGTCCCGAAAAAAAATTTGACAGTATAGATAGTCTAAAAAAACAGCTGGCAAAGGATATTTCCATGGGGAAAACGTGGAATTTGTAAAAAACGGTTGTATTTTAAGTAAACTTTAGGTAAAATATAAACGATATGTTTTTACAAATGACATGTTTGAAAGATCAGAGAGCCGGTTATGGAACCAGAGGAAGGAACCCATAGAAAATGAGTATAAGCATGATATTGTCAATGGCAGGCGGATTGGGTCTGTTTTTATTCGGAATGAAGTTGATGAGCGATTCAATTGAAAAAGTAGCCGGTGCCAGACTGAGACATATTCTGGAGATTTTTACAACCAACCGTTTTTCGGGTATGCTTGTGGGAATCCTTTTTACGGCTATAATTCAATCTTCTTCCGCCTGCACTGCTATGGTGGTCAGTTTCGTAAACTCGGGACTGATGAATCTGTATCAGGCTGCAGGTGTTATTTTTGGGGCAAATATCGGAACAACGATTACCTCTCAGCTGGTTTCCTTTAATTTATCCGAAGTAGCGCCGGTCATTCTACTGAGCGGTGTACTGGCGGTTATGTTCTGTAAAAAGGAAAAAGGAAAGAAGATCGGTGAGGTAATTGCCGGATTCGGTATCCTTTTTGTAGGCTTAAGTACCATGTCGGATGCCATGGCAGCCATGAAATCAGTTCCTTATGTGGTAAATACCCTCAGTTCGCTGGAAAGTCCGATTCTGGCAACTTTAATGGGCTTTGCGCTTACGGCGGTGATTCAGAGCTCATCCGTGACGGTAAGTATTGTGCTTTTGCTGGCAAACCAGGATCTGCTTGCACTGCCTATCACACTTTATATCATTCTGGGATGCAATATCGGCGCCTGTGCAACCGCCATGATAGCTTCTTTGGCCGGCAGGAAGGATGCCAAAAGAGCCGCTATGATTCATCTGCTTTTTAATGTAATCGGTACCATTGTTCTGTACCTGATTCTTGCAGTTGCGATGGATCCTATTGTGGCATGGCTGAAATCTTTTTCGGCAGACAACGGAAGATTTGTGGCGAATGCCCATACCATTATCAAGATTTTCCAGGTAATTGTACTCTTCCCCTTTACCGGAGCCATTGTGAAGCTGGCTACCCTGTGTGTCCCGGGAACCGATAAGAATATTAATTACAGAGAGAGTTATCAGTTAAAATATATCGGAGACAAGGTAGTATTTAATCCGGCTACAGCTATGGTGGAAGTCGTAAAGGAAGTCGACCGCATGGCATCTTTGGCCAGTGAAAACCTTAACAGAGCCATGAATGCCCTGATTACGCTGGATCAGGAGGATATTGACGAAGTATATGAGGTAGAAAAGAACATTAACTTCTTAAACCATGCCATTACGGATTATCTGGTCAAGATCAACCAGACCACACTGCCTATAGAAGACTTAAAGAGTCTGGGCGCTTTATTCCATGTAGTAAATGATATTGAGCGAATCGGTGACCATGCGGAAAATATAGCGGACGCAGCAAGACTGCGTCAGGAGACGGGAGCCTCTTTCAGTAAAGCAGCACAGAGGGAGCTGGGTCAGATGCTGGATATGGTGAATCTGATTGTTCAGTATTCCCTTGAAATGTTTGTAAAAGGCGATGAGACGCATATGCAGGACGTAATCAACCTGGAAGATAAAGTAGATGCCATGGAAAAGGATTTGCAGCGTTCTCATATCCTGCGCCTGACCAAGGGAGAATGTACGGCGCAGGCCGGAATGATGTTTTCCGATATCATTTCCGGATTGGAAAGAGTGGCGGATCATGCCACCAATATTGCTTTCGCAAATTCTGCGGAGTAAATATAACAGTTCACTCGCGCCATTCGCAATACCGCGCTTTCAGCGCTTTCCGTTGCTTCGTAACTATTTGTCGCATCTGTAAGATGCGATGCTCATATGACTTGGCGCTAAGCCCAAGCATTCATGCAGACAGATTTTCATGCAAGCATGAAATCTGCCCACAAGAATGCTTGTCTGAACTGTTACCAAACGTGCGAGTGAACAACAGTAAACTGTGAGAAAAATGTTGACAATATCAGTGGTTCTTGCTATAATCAATTTTGTTAGTTAATAATTTTGTAACAAAGTTGTAATGATGTGACATAAGAGCAGGAAGGACAGAAACATGGTCAGCAGAAAAACAGGCAGAAAAGCGGCGATCATCGGCATTTGTGCAGTGATCGGTCTGATGGATCCTATACAGGGAATGGCATCGGCTCAGAATCCGATGGCAAAGGATATTTTACAAACTTACGGAGCAAGTTCTCTGCTGGGATTTACCTTGACGCAGGAGGAATATCTTGCGGCTGCACAGGAGGCACAGGGGGCATCCTGGGGATATACGAATCTGGGAATTGCCGATGTGGATGCCGGGAATCTGAATGTCAGACAGGAACCGTCCGTGTCCGGAAAGCTGGTAGGAAAAATGCCAAGACATTCTGCCTGCGAAATTCTGGATACCGTCGGAGATTGGGCACATGTCCGTTCGGGAGAAGTGGAAGGTTATGTGAAGATGCATTCTGCTGATGAACCGGATAAGGTATATCTGTTGACCGGGCCGGATGCCAGAATGAAAGCAAAGGAACTGGTACGGACAGTCGTAAGGATTACCGCGGACGGAGTAAATGTCAGGGATGCGGCCAGCATGGACAGTTCCGTTCTTACACAGGTCCCCAAAGGGGAAGAAATGGATTTCAGAGACCCGGATGAATGGGAAGAATTAGATGGAGAATGGTATAAAGTAGATATCGACGGAGAGGCAGCCTATGTCAGGGCAGAGTATGCTGTGGTGGAATCCAGACTGGATACTGCCGTTACCATGACGGAACTGCTTTATGGAATGGGTGTGTCGGATGTCAGGGTAAGTTTGGTGGAATACGCGAAACAGTTCCTCGGAAATCCTTATGTATGGGGCGGTACGAGCCTTACAAAGGGCGCGGATTGTTCCGGATTTGTATTAAGTGTCTTTAAGCATTTCGGTGTGTCTTTGAGCCATTCTTCCAGAGCGCAGGCGAAGGAAGGAACGAAGATTAAGACATCGGATCTGCAGCCGGGAGATCTGATCTTTTATACCAACAGCTCCGGAACGATTAACCATGTGGCTATCTATATCGGCGGCGGACAGGTTATTCACGCAAGCAATCCCAAGAGCGGGATTAAGATCAGCAAATACAATTACAGAACACCGGCTAGATGTGTGCGGGTAATAAAAGACTAAAATCTTTAAGACTAAAGTCTTTAAGACTAAAGTCTTTAACGTTGACATTCGTTTGATTCTGTGGTATGATTAGTTGGTATGAAAAAGGCCGATGCTCAGGTATGGGAAGACTCCAACCCTGCCTTAGGATACGGTATCATGTCAGAAAATACAGGAGGGAAAATTATGATTTCCAAAGAAAAAAAGACAGCAATTATCAATGAATATGCAAGAACACCCGGCGATACCGGTTCACCGGAAGTACAGATTGCAGTTCTGACAGCAAGAATTCAGGAGCTTACCGATCATCTGAAGGATCATCCGAAGGATCATCATTCTCGTCGCGGACTTCTTAAAATGGTAGGTCAGAGACGTGGTCTGTTAGGCTATCTGAAAGAAAAGGATATCGAGAGATATCGTCAGCTGATTGAGAGACTTGGATTAAGAAAATAAGTTTCTTTCGGAGCTGGCAGCATAGTTTATGCATGTAAGGCGGAGCGTTCCGACGGATTTCGGTTGCTTCGCCTTTGCTGTGAAAAGAGGAAATGAGAAATGAAAGGAGTTTCCGAGACCGCTGAAAAGTGCAGATGCGGGCTGAACATCCGCATTTTTCAGTAGTTTCGGCATCTTTCATTTCCATACCTTAAAACAAAAGCACGACAGCCGCAAAAAGCGGCAGAACGGAGGAGAGATGTATCAGACTTATTCAATGGAATTAGCAGGCCGCACATTAAGTGTCGATGTGAACCGTGTGGGGAAACAGGCCAATGGATGTGCATTTATGCATTACGGGGACACAACGGTTATGTGTACCGCAACCGCATCGGAAGCGCCCAGGGAGGGAATTGACTTTTTTCCTTTAAGCGTGGAATTCGAAGAAAAGCTTTACGCAGTCGGAAAAATTCCGGGCGGTTTTACTAAGAGAGAAGGCAAAGCAAGTGAAAATGCCATTTTAACAAGCCGTGTTATTGACCGGCCGATGAGACCCCTGTTCCCGAAGGATTACCGGAATGATGTTACTTTAAACACCATGGTTATGAGCGTGGATCCGGAGTGCCGTCCGGAACTGGTTGCCATGCTGGGAGCATCCATTGCTACCTGCATTTCGGATATCCCTTTTGACGGACCTTGTGCCATGACACAGGTTGGAATGATTGATGGTGAATTTGTTATCAACCCGTCTCAGGAGCAGTGGAAAAACGGGGATCTGAACCTTACGGTTGCGTCTACCAAAGAAAAAGTAATTATGATTGAGGCCGGAGCCAATGAGATTCCGGAGGCAGTTATGATTGATGCCATTTACAGGGCACATGAAGTAAACCAGACCATTATCGCTTTTATCGATAAAATCGTTGCCGAAGTCGGTAAGCCTAAGCATGCTTATACCAGCTGCGCGGTTCCGGCTGAGATGTTTGAAGAAATGAAAAAGCTTGTTACACCGGAAGAGATGGAAGAGGCAGTCTTTACGGACGACAAGCAGACCAGAGAAGAAAATATCAGAGTTATCACCCAGAAGTTGCAGGAAGCTTTCGCCGAGAAGGAAGACTGGCTTGCTATCCTGGGCGAAGCAGTGTACCAGTATGAAAAGAAGACCGTCCGTAAGATGATTTTAAAAGATCATAAGCGCCCGGATGGCCGTGAAATCACCCAGATCCGTCCGCTTTCTGCAGAAGTGGATCTGATTCCCAGAGTACATGGTTCAGCGATGTTTACCAGAGGACAGACGCAGATCTGCAACGTATGTACACTGGCTCCTTTGTCAGAGCAGCAGAAGTTGGATGGATTGGATGAAAATGAAGTAAGCAAGAGATATATGCATCATTATAACTTCCCTTCCTATTCTGTAGGTGAGACCAAGCCCTCCAGAGGACCGGGAAGAAGAGAGATCGGTCATGGCGCACTGGCTGAGAGAGCTTTGATACCGGTGCTTCCCAGTGAAGATGAGTTCCCTTATGCAATCCGTACCGTTTCGGAGACTTTTGAATCCAATGGTTCTACCTCCATGGCTTCTACCTGTGCATCCTGCATGTCACTGATGGCAGCCGGAGTACCGATTAAGAAAATGGTAGCCGGAATTTCCTGCGGACTGGTAACCGGAGAGACGGATGATGATTTTGTTCTGCTTACCGATATCCAGGGATTGGAAGACTTTTTCGGAGATATGGACTTTAAGGTAACCGGAACAACGGAAGGTATAACAGCAATCCAGATGGATATTAAGATTCACGGATTGACCAGACCGATTGTGGAAGGCGCTATTGCAAGATGCCGTGAAGCCAGAATTTTCATTATGGATAACTGTATGAAACCGGTTATTTCGGCACCCAGACCGGAAGTCGGACCTTATGCGCCTAAGATTATTTCCATTCAGATTGACCCGGAAAAAATCGGTGAGGTTGTGGGACAGAGAGGAAAGACGATCAATGAAATTATTGCCCGTACCGGCGTAAAGATTGATATTACAGATGACGGAAAGGTTTCCGTATGCGGTACTGACAAGGCAATGATGGATAAAGCCGTAGAGATGATTGAGATCATCACCACAGACTTTGAAGAAGGCCAGATTTTCAAAGGTAAGGTTGTCAGCATTAAGGAATTCGGAGCATTTGTTGAATTCGCACCCGGCAAGGAGGGAATGGTTCACATTTCCAAGATTGCCAGAGAAAGAATCAATCGCGTAGAGGATGTCCTGACCCTGGGAGATGTAGTAACCGTAGTATGCTTAGGTAAAGATAAGATGGGACGTACCAGCTTCTCCATGAAGGATGTTGCACAGGTATAAGCGTCAGAAATCAGAAAAAGAATCAGAAAAAAGGTAAAGTGGCGGATGCGAAAGCATGCCACTTTACTTTTTTTTAATAAATCTTTTATGCTGTAACCATTGTAAATCAGTGAAAACAATAGTAGGATGAGAGAATAGAAAAAGCAGATGAACAAACCGGATGCAGAAAAGAGGTTTTATAAAAATGAAAGAAAAATGGTATCGCTTTATGCAGGGGAGATATGGAAATGACAGACTGAACCAGGTTCTTATGATAGCAGCGCTGATATTTCTCGTGATTTCCCTGTTCGGGTGGAAGGGATGCTATCTGATTGCGCTATTGTTTATGGGATACGCATATTTCAGGATGTTTTCCAGAAAAATAAGCCAAAGAAGTACGGAAAACCAGTGGTTTTTACAGAAGGAGCAAAAGATCAGAACTTTTTTTGTTCAAAGAAAAAATTATCATATCTACAAATGCCCTAATTGCCGCCAGAAGCTTCGGGTTCCCAGGGGGAAAGGAAAAGTAGAAATTACCTGCAGAAAATGCGGCGCCAAATTTGTGAAGAGAAGCTGAAAAACGGAGAGCAGATTTTGGGAGGAAGTTATGTTTGGATATATTATTGTAAATCAGGCAGAGATGAAATATAAGGAATTTGCGGTATATCATTCTTATTACTGCGGACTGTGCCGGAAGTTAAAAGAAAAATACGGTATCACGGGGCAGCTGTCTTTGAGTTATGATATGACGTTTTTGCTGATGATTCTGACCGGATTGTATGATCCGGAAACGACAGTGGGAACGACAAGATGCATTGCACATCCGCTGGAAAAACATGAGACGAGAACCAATCTGTTCACGGAATATATAGCAGATATGAATGTACTGTTTGCTCGTTACAAATGTGAGGATGACTGGGAAGATGAACGCAAGTTTCATAAGCTTTTATATGGCAGAATGTTGAAAGGCAAGAGCAGGAAACTAAAAGAAAAATATGCCGAAAAATACCGGAATATTGATCATTTGATGCACGATATGGCTGATGCGGAAAAAGAGAGCGATACCGATATCGATACCATGGCCGGACTGTTCGGGAAAATTATGTCACAGATTGTCGTTTGCAAAGAAGATGAATGGGCGGAAAACCTTTCCCGATTCGGTTTTTATCTGGGAAAGTTTATCTATCTGATGGATGCTTATGAAGATGTGGATGAAGACCTGAAAAAAGGGACTTTTAACCCTTTGAAGAAAAAATATGAGAATCCGGATTTTGAGGAAGAGTGTCACACCATACTTACCATGATGATGTCAGAGTGTTGTAAGGAATTTGAAAAGCTGCCGATTCTGGAAAATGTCGAGATCCTGCGGAATATTTTGTATTCCGGCATATGGAGCAGATATGAAATCGTAAGAGAAAAACGGATTCGGAAAGAAGAAAAAGAGGAAAACAAAAATGTATGATCCTTATGCTGTTCTGGGCATTCGAAGAGATGCAACGGAAGAAGAGATAAAAAAGGCATATAAAGCCTTGAGCCGGAAATATCATCCGGATGCCAATATTAATAATCCGGATAGGGATAAGGCAGAAGAGAAATTTAAGGAGATCCAGGCTGCCTACCAGCAGATTATGAAAGAAAAAACCGAAGGTTACAGCGGCTACGGACAGTATCAGTCCGGTTCCGGAAGGACGGAAAGAAGTGATGACCCGTTCGGCGGTTTTGGCTACGGCGGCCCGTTTGGCGGCTTCGGCTATGGCCCGTTCGGCGGTTTTTACGGTAATTATGGACAGAACGGCGGAAATACCGGTTATGAGGAAGAACCTTACCTTCGCGCTGCAGGAAATTATATCCGGAACGGTTATTACAAGGAGGCGCGAAATGCGCTGGATTCCATGGGGCTTCAGGAGCGTGGGGCAAGGTGGTACTATTACAGTGCAAGAGCACATGCCGGTATGGGGAATAATGTAGCGGCTCTGGAGCATGCCAGAAAGGCGGTTTCCTTAGAACCGAACAACCCGGATTATCAGAATCTGGTAAGGAGCTTTGAAAGCGGAGGCAGCTGGTATGAGCAGCGTCAGGCTTCTTACGGATATCCCACTACGGGCGGAGGGAATCTTTGTCTGAAACTGTGTGTTGCCAATCTGATCTGTAATATGTGCTGCGGCGGCGGGGTCTGCTGCGGCGGAAGAGGTTTCTTCTATTAACGGAATGTCTGTCCGACCGGAGGTAATTTCGATCGGTTTTATGGGAAATATATGCCGGTGAATGAATCCCTGCAAAAAAAAGAGTCTTATTTCCGAAAATGAAAGAAAAAAACTGTTGCATTTTACGTCTATATTTACTATAATAGATACAAGATATAGATGTGCCGCGGCGAAAAAGATACTAAATATAGTAACTGATAAATCCGGTGACCGTATCTGTAGTAGATACAGATGCGGTCACGTTATGCAGTGCGGTTCAAAACAAGGAAACAGAAGGGAATAAGGGCATGAAGATTCAGAAGAGAGATGGGCGTATTGTACCCTATGAAGCAGACAAAATCGTTGCGGCAATCCATAAGGCTAACAATGAAGTAGAGGAAAAGGAGAGAGCAGGCGAGGAACTGATCGAAGAGATTCTGGATGTTGTCCAGGCACAGAATAAGGACAAGTTGACCGTGGAGAGAATTCAGGATATGATCGAAGCGCAGCTGGTTTCTCACAATAAGTATACCCTTGCCAAGAAATATATTGTTTACCGTTATCAGAGGAGTCTGCTGCGTAAGTCGAATACCACGGATGAGTCTATTTTAAAACTGATTCGAAATGAAAATAAGGAACTGGCGGAAGAGAATTCCAATAAGAATACCAGGCTGGCATCTACTCAGAGAGATTATATTGCGGGAGAAGTATCCAGAGATGTTACCAGAAGACTTCTTCTGCCGGAACATATTGCGCTTGCTCATGATAACGGTGTGATTCATTTCCATGATGCCGATTATTTTATCCAGCCTATTTTTAACTGCTGTCTGATTAACATAAAGGATATGCTGGACAACGGAACTTCCATCAACGGCAAGATGATTGAGTCTCCCAAGAGTTTTCAGGTCGCATGTACCGTGACGACTCAGATTATTGCAGCGGTTGCCAGCAACCAGTATGGCGGACAGTCTGTAAATATCAAGCATTTGGGAAAATATTTAAGAAAGAGCAGAGATAAATTCAGAAAGCAGCTGGAGGATGAGTTCGGCGATCGCATGGATGAAGCTACGAAGGAAAAGGTAGTGAATCTGCGTCTTCACGACGAGTTGAAGAGCGGTGTGCAGACCATTCAGTACCAGATCAATACCTTAATGACCACCAATGGGCAGTCTCCGTTTGTAACACTGTTTCTTCATATTGATGATCAGGACGAGTATGTGGAAGAGACCGTGGAGATCATCAAGGAAATTTTAAGACAGCGGCTGGAAGGCACCAAGAACGAGAAGGGAGTCTATGTGACACCGGCATTCCCGAAACTGGTTTACGTTCTGGATGAGAACAACTGCCTGAAAGGCGGAAAGTACGATGAGGTGACGCATCTGGCTGCAAGATGCTCCGCTAAAAGGATGTACCCGGATTATATTTCTGCAAAGAAGATGCGGGAAAACTATGAAGGAGAGGTATTCTCCTGTATGGGATGTCGTTCTTTCCTGTCGCCGTGGAAGGATGAAAACGGAAATTACAAGTGGGAAGGCCGCTTTAATCAGGGCGTTGTCAGCCTGAATCTGCCGCAGATCGGTATTCTGGCAAAGAAAGATGAGGAGAAATTCTGGAAGCTTTTGGATGAGCGGCTGCAGATTTGTTTTGAGGCATTAATGTGCCGCCATAAGTCTCTTCTGGGTGTTGTTTCGGATGTCAGCCCCATCCACTGGCAGTACGGAGCCATTGCCCGTCTGAAAAAGGGAGAGACCATTGACCGGTATTTAAAGGATGGTTATTCCACATTATCTCTGGGATACATCGGATTGTATGAGACAACGTATCTGATGAAAGGTTGCAGCCATACCCAGCCGGAAGGAAAAGAGTTTGCTCTTCGGGTAATGGATTATCTGAAGGACACAGCGGCAAAGTGGAAAGAGGAAACCGGTCTCGGATTCAGTCTTTACGGAACACCGGCGGAGACTTTGTGCTACCGCTTTGCAAGAATCGATCGCGAGAAGTTCGGTGATATTGAGAATGTAACAGACAAGGGATATTATACCAACTCTTATCATGTGGATGTCAGAGAGCCGATTGATGCTTTCAGCAAATTCACCTTTGAGAGTGAGTTCCAGCAGAAATCCTTAGGCGGTGCCATTTCTTATGTGGAAGTGCCGAATCTGATCAATAATATTCCGGCAATTGAAGAAGTGATTAAATTTATCTATGACAATATTCAGTACGGCGAATTTAACACAAAGTCTGATTATTGCCATGTCTGCGGATACGACGGAGAGATTCAGATCAACGATGATATGGAATGGGAGTGTCCGCAATGTCATAATAAGGACCATTCCAAGATGAATGTTACCAGGAGAACCTGCGGGTATCTGGGTGAAAATTATTGGAATGCGGGGAAAACCAAGGAAATAAAGGCAAGGGTATTACATCTATGAATTATGCTGCAATAAAAAAGACAGATGTGGCAAACGGCCCGGGAGTCCGGGTCAGCCTTTTTGTCAGCGGATGCACACATCACTGCAAAGGCTGCTTCAATGCGGAAACGTGGGATTTTTCCTATGGAAAGCCATTTGATTCCGAAGCGGAAGCAGAGCTCTTTAAGGCATTGGATCATTCCTATATCAGCGGATTCAGTCTGTTGGGAGGGGAGCCTTTTGAAAAGGCCAATCGGAAAGTTCTGGCAGGCTTATTAAAAAGGATAAAGGAACGGTTTCCACAAAAGGACATCTGGTGCTATTCCGGCTATACGTTTGAGGATATACTTTCCTGGACAGCGCAAGGAAGCCGGGATACGAAAGAAATGCTTTCGGCAATTGATGTCTTAGTGGACGGTGAATTTGTGGAAGAAAAAAAGAATCTCCGCCTTGCTTTCCGCGGCTCGGAAAACCAGAGAATTATCGATGTCCCGCGGTCCTTAAAAGAGGAGAAGGTTGTCACAAAAATTTAATATTTCTTTTAGGATTGTACTATTGTATTTCCCAGTGGGGAGTGCTATTATAAACAGTATAAAAATACATGAAAAGAGGGCGCATATACATGGATAACGCACGTACATTTGAAAAAATCACAAAACTGGCCGGCAAGAAGAAATCAGCAAAGATTTTAAAGTTCCTGGACTCTAAAGAGCCGGAAGTCGTTGTAGCTGCATTGAAAGCACTCAGCGAGATCAAAGACGAAGACAGTGTAAACGCAATCGATCACAGAATTGACAGTGAGAATGTGGAAATCCGTAAGGAAGCTGCACTGGCACTGGGAGAGATCGGAACCGAGTATGCAAAGACTCATTTGCAGCACAAGATGGCAAGCGAACAGGATGAAACCGTAAAAGCTGCAATCAAAGAAGCTTTGAAGAAGATTGCCGACAGCAGAAAGTAAGATGTGAGACCAATCTGCAGCTTACCGTTTGGTAACGAAAAAACAAGAAAACCGTCTACACAAAATCTGCAGGTTTTGTGTAGACGGTTTTTGCGACAACAGATGACCGTTTGAATAGTTGCTGCATATTTATAAAGGGCAATTATTCGGATGTATCCTTCAAAAAGCAGTTATTCCAAATCATTCTGCAGGGCAATGCCGTTTACTTCCACGATGCCGTCTAAGCGGATGACCAGGCAGGAGCGACCGTCTATGATGCGGTTGTCTACCAGGTCGGTGCGATCCGGTTTGACTTTGATCACAACATCCGGTGTTTTTACTTCAAAGGATCTGGTATTGATAATGTTGTCGGCAAGAAGAGAGACGGATTGTCCGGCGGTTTCTTCAAAATGCTTATCGAATTCTTCCATTTTTTCATTGGAAACACCGCTGCCGGCAAAGAGGGTCTTCATTTCATTTTGCGATAAAGTAAGCGGTTCGGTATCCTCTTTGTGTTCTTCCACCATTTCGGATAATTTTTCATGAATGGCTTTTACTGCTTCTAATTTGCATTCTTCCCCTAAGGTCTCTTCAATAAGAGCATGGAACGTATCCTTCTGGCTGCCGGCGGACAGCGGGAGAGTGCAGTGAAAGAGCTGACTGACAAAGGAATCCTTCAATGCTTCCGCATTTTTGGAATAATACAGAAGACTGTGGATATTGCTGCCTCTGTCATCAAAAGCCGGGAACAGAAATCCGGTCTCGGGCATTCCTACGACCCAGTCACGAATCCGGTTCTGGAAAGCATTCTCTTCCGGAAAATAGCTTAAGCCCGGCTTGGAAAGGGCAACGGGACAAATACAGGATAGAATATATTCATAAATATCGGTGGAAGCATCTTCCATATCCAATCCGTCTTTTGTTCGTCCCGGTACGTCATAAACATCGTGAACGATCAGGATCAGATAGTTGCCTGTATATTCATAGTTTTCAATAATTTTATCATAGTAGGCATCCAGAAGCTCCTCATCCTTCAATTTACTGTCTCTTAAGCGCAGGAGAAATTCCTGAGCGCCGTCTTTGAATTCCGCATCCAGCGGAAACTCCAGATTCAGCAGGTTCTTACCCAGAGTGCCGGAGTAATTTTTCCGCAGAATTTCAAAATATTTAAACATTTCTTCTTCCGGAAGAGCCAGAAAAGGCTGGCAGAAAGTCATTTTTTTGTTTTTTTCTCCATCCACATAGCAGCCGCAGATCCGGGTGATGGAACAATTATTCTGAGTCAGCAATTTTTTTAATTCCGATATTTCCTGTTTGATCATAGTAACCTTATTTACACCTCAATTTGTTTGTTTTTGCAAAATGTCTACAGAAAAGGAGGTTTTTTGTAGACACATTCAGCACCTGATTCAGTATATCGCAAAGAGAATCAGAAAACAAGAGAGAAATTTATACAAAATTGTTGTCGGAAAAAATGTATTTTTTGGTTGACAGTGCGCGTTATTTGTCGCTATTTTGTAGATTTGCGCGGTATAATGCGATGAAATCCTGTTGAATTGAGGGACATTTACCCGTTATAATGAGAATAGGGCGAAAAACCATAACAGAAAGAGATTTGCCCGGGAAAATGGAGGATGTTGTCATGGAACAGCTGAACGTAATATCTACAAAGGATAACGACAAAGTGTACCGGATATTAGGAGATCTGATGAAGGCAGATAAGGAATTTCAGATTATGATTACAGTACCATCAGCCGGGGAGAAAAAGGAAGGCGGAAAAGAGAATAGTTTACGGGACTTAAAAAATGTGTCCTCCGCTGTGGGAGGCAGACAGAACACGGCAGCTTCTTTTGCGCATACGGAAAAAGCACCGGAACATGACCTGGAGCAGGATGTCACCAACATGATTCATGAAATCGGTGTACCGGCACATATCAAAGGATACCAGTACTTACGGGAGGCGATCATGCTTTCCGTGGAAGATCCGGCCATGATCAGCTCGATCACCAAAATTCTGTACCCCGGAATTGCCAAAAAATTCCAGACCACTTCCAGCCGTGTGGAACGGGCGATTCGTCATGCTATTGAGGTGGCCTGGAGCAGAGGAAGGATGGAAACGCTGGATGCTTTGTTCGGTTATACCATTAATACAGGGAAGGGAAAGCCTACCAATTCGGAATTTATTGCATTGATTGCGGACAGAATCCGCTTAGAGTACCGACAGCCGCAAAAAAAACTTTTCTAAAACAGGTTTTTGTTGTATAATGAAAGTGCCGGAATTTGCGGTAATTAACCAAACGGAGGCTTTCAAATGAAAAAAATTTTGTTCGTGGCATCGGAGGGCGTACCTTTTATTAAAACCGGAGGACTGGCGGATGTAGTAGGATCTCTGCCCAAATACATTGATCGGAACTATTATGACATCAGAGTGATTCTTCCGAAATATACCTGTATGAAACAGGAGTGGAAGGATAAAATACAATATATCAGTCATTTTTATATGGATTTCAACTGGAAAAATGAATATGTGGGGATTCTGACAACCCGGGTGGACGGCATTACCTACTATTTTGTCGATAACGAGGGATACTTCGGAGGCTTTAAGCCTTATGGGGATAATACGCTGTTTGAGATTGAAAAATTTGCATTTTTCTCAAAAGCGGCACTGGCAATCCTGCCGGTAGTGGATTTTCAGCCGGATCTCATTCACTGCCATGACTGGCAGACCGGGCTGATTCCCGTTTATCTGAAAGAGAGATTCCATGATGGTGATTTTTACCGGAATATAAAATCCGTTCTGACGATTCATAACCTGAAGTTTCAGGGCAGATGGGATCCGAAGGAAGTGCAGAGTATTACCGGTCTTCCGGAATATTATTTTACACCGGATAAGCTGGAAGCCTATAAGGATGCCAATCTTTTAAAGGGAGGCATTGTGTATGCAGATGCAATTACTACGGTCAGCAGCACTTATGCAGAAGAAATTAAGACACCGTTTTACGGGGAAGGACTGGACGGATTAATGCGTGCCAGAAGCAATTCTTTAAGGGGAATTGTCAATGGAATTGATTATGAGGAGTTTAATCCGCAGACGGATCCGCATATTGTCAAGAATTACAGCCCCATTAATTTCCGTAAGGAAAAGATCAAGAATAAACGTGCCCTGCAGACGGAACTGAATCTGGAAAAAAATGATAAAAAAATGATGATCGGAATTGTTTCCAGACTTACCGACCAGAAAGGATTTGACCTGATTGCCTATGTGATGGATCGTTTGTGTCAGGACGACATCCAGCTGGTGGTACTGGGAACCGGAGAGGAAAGGTATGAGAACTGCTTCCGCCATTTTGCGTGGAAGTATCCGGATAAGGTTTCTGCCAATATTTTCTATTCCGATCCGTTGGCGCATAAGATTTATGCGTCCTGTGATGCGTTCCTGATGCCGTCTTTGTTTGAGCCTTGCGGGTTAAGCCAGTTAATCAGCCTGCGTTACGGAACGGTTCCCATTGTAAGAGAGACCGGAGGATTAAAGGATACCGTACAGCCTTATAATGAATATGAGAGCACAGGAACCGGTTTCAGCTTCCGGAATTATAATGCGGATGAAATGCTCAATACGATCCGGTATGCGGAAAGCATCTACAGCGGCAAAAAGAGAGAATGGAATAAGATTATAGACAGAGCTATGGCAGCAGATTTTTCCTGGAAGGCAAGTGCACGCAAGTATCAGGAAATGTATGACTGGCTGATCGGATGAATACCAAAGGAAAAGCAGCGGAATGACACAGAATAAAGATAAAAATGATAATTTCCTGCTGCAGGCGGGAGCGCTGGCAGCAGCAGGTTTCATCAGCAGAATTATAGGGCTTCTTTACAGAAGCCCTTTGGCGGCGGTAATAGGTGATCTGGGAAGCGGATATTTTCAGGCGGCATATAGCATATATACCATTATCCTGTTAATCTCTTCCTACAGTATTCCGTCCGCAGTTTCCAAAGTAATCGCCCAGAAACTGGCACTGAAAGAATACCGGAATGCCCACCGGATTTTTCGCTGTGCCGTTTTTTACGTACTGATCACGGGAACGTTAGCCGGACTTTTTTTGTTTTTCGGAGCCGGCCTTTTTGTAGACGGCAATGCGATTCCGGTGCTGCGGGTTTTTGCACCGACTATTTTTCTATACGGTCTTTTAGGGGTGCTGCGGGGATACTTTCAGGCGCATAAGAGTATGATTCAGACGTCTATCTCCCAGATTTTGGAGCAGATTGCCAATGCCCTGGTCAGCATCGGGGCGGCGATGCTTTTGATCCGCCTGTTTGCCGGGACAACGAAAGACGGCACCATGGGTGCAGTGCTTGGGGATGCGGTAAGTAAGAATCCGATTTTTAACGGTGCGGCTTATGGAGCGGTGAATGCAGCGCTTTTGGCAGTGGGAGAGACCAGAAAAGCCATGTACGGAGCCATGGGAAGCGCCCTGGGGACGGGTGCCGGCGTGCTGACCGGTCTTCTGTTCGTGTGGGGCGTTTATTGCCTGAACAAAGGAACGTTTCAGAGGCGGATACAGAGGGATCATACACCGAAAACCGACTCCTATTCCGAAATTTCCCGTATGATTATTCAGGTGGTGACTCCTTTTATTTTAAGTACGGCTGCTTATAATCTGAGTACTTCTTTGAATTCCACAATTTATCTGAAGCTTTACCGCTCGGTAAAAAATCTGGATGAAGCTACGGTATATGCCAGTTACGGTGTTTTTTCTTATAAAGCGGTGACAATTGCCAATATCCCGGTTGCTTTTGCATCGGCGATGGCCTCCGCCATGCTTCCGTCTATTGCGCAGCTGATCGCCTGCGGAAAGACCGGAGAAGCCCGGGTTAAATCCGCTATGGCAGTCAAAAGCACAATGCTGTTATCCATTCCCTGTGCAGCGGGGCTGTTCTTCCTGGCCCGTCCCGTGACAGCGCTACTTTTCCCGCAAAAGGAGACACTGGATCTTGCAGCCAGTCTGTTAAGAGCATTGTCTGTGACGGTGATTTTCTTTGCTCTTTCTACGTTAAGCAGTTCCATCCTGCAGGGCATCGGTAAGATTAATACGCCCATCTATCACGCTGTGGCTGCGCTGGCAGTGCAGACGATTGTACTGATTGTCCTTCTTTTGGGAACGGAGAGCAATCTTTATGCGCTTGTCATTGCCAACATTGTTTATTCCGGACTGATGTGCGTACTAAATCAGCTGGCCGTGCGAAAAGCCATCGGCTATCGCCAGGAGATCAGGACGACTTTCCTGATTCCGTTAGGAGCTTCTCTTGTCATGGGACTGGTTGCTTTTGGAATCTATACCGGGTTGTATGCGCTGGTTCACTCCAACATGGTAGCACTCTGCGTGGCCATTCCCGTGGCGGCAGGGACTTATTTCCTGCTTCTGCTGCTCTTAAAGGGTATCACGCAGGCAGAGCTTCTTGCACTTCCGAAAGGATATCTTCTTGTCAAAATAGCCAAGAAATGCAAATTGCTGAGATAACTTAATGATCCGGAACTTAAATTGCATCGGAAAGAGTTGTAACTATTTGAGAGAGAACGGGACAAAAGGATGACTGTGCAGAAAAAGAAAACTTTGATAACGGTGTGTGTGGTATTGCTTGCTGTTTTACTGGCATACAGTTTCCGCCTTATTGGAAGAGGAAATTTTTATCCGACACTCTTTTCCTATCTTCGCAGCTTTATTTATATCGGTATGTATGCTGCGTGGAGCTTTCGATCCGCCAGCGTATTGTACAAAAACAGGTCGGACGCTATCTGACGAGCATATCGGTGCTGCTGATTGTATTGACCAATGATCTGCATCAGCTGGTGTTTACGTTTCCGGAAGACGCTGCTGTATGGTCGGACAGAGATCATGGTTATGGAATTGGGTATTTCCCGGTCATCGGTTGGCAGGTGTGCTGCGGTGTGGCAGCGCTTGTCGCTGAATGTGTGCTGCAGAGCAGATCTTTCGTCGCTTGCAAATAACGACAATGTCTGTTATGAAAAAGAAGAGGGTGACAGCTATCAACATATTCTGTTTTTCCCGGAAGGAGGTGTCGGAGGGTGAATGCATTTTCTTCTCTTCCCGTCTTTTGGCAGTTGTGTTAAAACGGAAGGGTATCTGCCGGCGGATTCGTCTGTTTATGGGTTGGTTGTTGCTGCGGCGAAAGAGTGCGTAACGAATTGTGTGAAGCACGCAGGCGGCAATGAAGTATATATCCGCATTGCGATTAGAAATGATCGCTACGATATTACCATCACCAACATTGGAACCGTACCGACAGAACCGATTAAAGAGGGCAGAGGATTATCTTCGCTTCGCCGCAGCATTGAGACAGCAGGCGGCGAAATGCACACAGCATACAAGCCGCGATTTGCTTTGCTCATTACGCTTTCGGGAAAGGAAGGGGAACTATGATTAACACGATACTTGTAGAGGACGATCTGTATATCCAGAACACATTTTTCCCGATACCGCACCTGCGGTAGAGATGGAAGAGACCATGTCCGATGCTTTTTCTCCCAGGCAACTGGATATTCTGCGATGGTACATACGTGGGCTGACATACCAGGAAATTGCGGATAAGCTTGGCATTTCCAAAAACGGCGTACGTTGGAATCTGGATGAGCCGGATGTTTTTTGATTTTCATCCGGACGGCATTGTTTATCAGCTGCTTACCCCAGAGGATTTCGCCCAAGAGGATACAGGAGAGGAAATGATCCTTCTTGACGGTATGGCGATTATGGAACAGCATCCGTGGAAAGAAGAGAACGGTGAGTATTTTTATCATACCGGTATGGAGGGCGATGCCGATGGCGAACCAGTCGATCCTTATGAGAAACTGGAAGCCGATGAAGAGGGGTGTCTGCCTATGCTCGACGGTTTGCTTCTGATCGAAAAAATCTGAGTAGCTCATTAGTAGTTAGGCAGCTGCATTTACAGCTGCCTATTTTGTGTTTGCATTTTTCTACCGTTCGCCCGTCACCTGCCGGATGCCGGAGATGTCGCTGTCGATGACCAGAGAATAATTGGTATGGTAGATGACGAATCCGGGTTTGGCACCGCCGGGCTTTTTAACCGCTTTTTTCTGGATATAGTCTACCTCCGCCTTATCCTGGCCGCGGCGTTTGGAATAGTAGGCGGCAAGCCTTCCGGCTTCTTCAAAGGTCCGATCCGGAATGGGAAGCTGCTTGTCATTTTTTAAGATGACGTGAGAACCGGGAACACCCTTGGCATGAAACCACCAGTCATTACCGTTTGCAAAGCGGAAGGTAAGTTCCTCATTCTGATAATTGTTTTTTCCGACATAAATGGAAAAACCGTCACTGCTGATATAATGGAACGGCCGGCTGGTGACTTTTACTTTCTTTCCGCCTTTCCGGTGGACATAACCGCTTTCCTCCAGTTCCTGCCTGATCTGTACCAGATCCTCCTCCGCAAGAGCGATATCCAGGGAAGTGCTGATACTTTCCAGGTGATCAATTTCTTCCTTTACCGTTTTGGTAAGCTCACTGAGCGCTTCGTAAGTCCGCTTCATTTTGTTGTACTTATCAAAATAACGTTTGGCATTGTCCTTCGCGGAAAGAAGCGGATCCAAAGGAATTGTGACAGGTTCATTTGTATAATAATTCAATGCTTCCAGACAGGTTGCGCCCGGGACGGCCTGATAACCGTAGGTATTCAGCAGCTCGCCATAAACGCGGTAAGTGTCCCTTTTTTCCGTATCCTTCATCTGGGAAAGCTGTAGGTCATATTTTTTCACATTACGTTCCAGGGCAGTCTGGACAATCCGACGAAGATCCGAAGACTTCTGGCGGATACGGGTAAGCACATTTTTTTCTGCATAGTAAGCTTCCAGCAATTCACTGATGGAAGCATAAGAAACCAGGCTGTTTGCAGCTCCATGATAAAGCGTCAGGGGAAAAGCGGCAAATTCTGCAGGCTTCCCGTTCACGTAAGCGATACAGGGAGCAAACGCTTCTTTTTGAATGGACTGCATCATCGCATCAAAAACCCGATACAGGGAAAGAAAAAGAGGCTGCGTAACTGCCTGACAGGGCAGATCGGCATCGATACCGGCACGATAGCACATCTCCTGGGCAAGAATAGGCGAAATCCCGGTATATGAGGTGTAAATGGCTTTGTAAACCGGCATGGGGCGGCCGGTAAACGCAGCCAGAAATTCCTCCTGCCCGGTGTGCAGGCCATCCAGCTTATCCTGCGTATGTGGGATAAAATAAGGTCTGCCGGGAAGCACTTCCCGGACACTGCTGACAAGACCGGAAATGTGCTTGATGCTGTCTAAAATGACACCCTCTTCATTGCAGAAGATGATGTTGCTGTGCTTTCCCATGATTTCGATAATCAACCGCTTCTTTTTCAGATCGCCCATTTCATCCAGATGTTCAATATCCAGAAAAACAATTCGCTCCAGACCGGGCTGGGAGATATCTGTAATCCGTCCGTTCTGCAGATGCTTTCGTAAAAGCATACAGAACCCGGGGGCGGTCATGGGAGCCTGCTTGCTGCTCTGCGTCAGATAAATCAGAGGAAGGGACGCGGAAGCGCTGCAGAATAATTTCTTCTGTCCATTAGGAGTTTTGACTGTAATCATCAGTTCATCGGATTCTGTCTGCGCTATTTTATAAATACGCCCGCCGAGAAGGCAGGATTTCATTTCACTTACTACATTTGCAATGGCAACACCGTCAAATGCCATACTATCCCTCTTTTCTGAGCGACTTTGTCGCGAAGAGGCGAAGAGAAATTCGCGTAGGCGATTTCTCTTCTGCCATAAAAGCAATTTGTTTTCGCTCAGAAACAAATTGCAATGTGAAAAATGCATTCTGGAATGCATTTTTCACATTGGCCTCCATTCTGCCGTATCGGGCTGTCGCCCAATCGACTTTCCTTATTATATCTGTAAAAAGGAATTTCTGCAAGCGTTGTAAACAAAATTTTTCTTGACGCTGGTTTCAAGTTGGCATATAATAAAATGACATATGATTTCTTTTGAGCAAAGACAGGAGCGCTTTATGATAAAGAGTATGACAGGCTTCGGCAAAGGCGAAGCAATACAGGCAAACCGTAAGTTCATAGTGGAAATGAAATCCGTAAACCACCGTTATCTGGATGTGTCGATTAAGATGCCCAAGAAGCTGAACTTTTTTGAAGCATCCATCCGGGGAGAACTGAAAAAATATCTTTCCAGAGGCAAGGTGGATTTGTATATTTCCCTGGAAGATTATAATGAGAATCCGCAGATGCTGCACTACAACGGAAGGCTTGCGGAAGAATATTTAAGATATATCCGGCAGATGGCGGAAGAACTGGGTGTGGAGAATGACTGCAAGGCATCCAGGTTGGCATCTTTCCCGGACGTATTTACCATGGAAGAAGAATCTCCGGATGAGGAGGCTTTATGGGCCGGGCTTTCCGAGGCCTTGGATAAAGCGGCAAAGCAGATGGTGGAAGCACGGACGGCAGAAGGAGAGCAGCTGAAAGAAGATCTTTTGAAGAAACTTGACGGTATGCTTAAGCTGGTGGAACAGATTGAAGCCAGAATGCCGGAGACCACCGGCAGATACCAGGTAAGGCTGGAAGAAAAGATAAGAGAGCTTCTGGGAAATACCTCTTTTGAGGAAAGCAGGATCCTTACGGAAGTAGCCCTCTATGCGGATAAGATCTGTGTGGATGAGGAAACGGTGAGACTGCGCAGCCACATTCTTTCTACTCAAAAGGAACTTAAGGAAGGCACCAATGTGGGAAGAAAGCTGGATTTCATCGCCCAGGAAATGAACCGGGAAGCCAACACCATTCTTTCGAAGGCAGATGATCTGGAGATCTCGGGGTGCGCCATAGAGTTAAAGACAGAAATTGAAAAAGTCAGAGAACAGATTCAGAACATAGAATAATATCCTAGAATAGGTTCCCAGAAAGAAGGGAAGAGTCCATGAATAAGTTGATTCATATCGGCTTTGGGAATATTGTGAATACTTCCAAGATCATAGCCATTGTGGGTCCGGACTCTGCGCCGATTAAACGTATGGTGCAGAAGGCAAAAGAAGAAGGAATCGCCGTTGATGCAACCCAGGGAAGAAAGACCAAGGCGGTACTGATTATGGAAGATAATCGCATTGTGCTGTCTGCCCTGCTTCCGGAGACAATTGCCGGAAGGGCGCAGGCGGGAATAGAGAATCCGGAATCGGAAGGAGTGTGTGGATGATGAAAAAAAAGGGAATCCTTATCGTAGTATCCGGATTTTCCGGCGCGGGAAAAGGCACCCTGATGAAGCGTCTGATGCAGATGTATGATAATTATGCATTATCGGTATCGATGACAACAAGGCTTCCCAGAGAAGGGGAGAGAGATGGCGTTGAGTATTTTTTTACCGATACGGAGCGCTTTGAAGAGACGATTGCCCGTGATGGCCTGATTGAGTATGCCAGATATTGCGACCATTATTACGGGACGCCCAGGGCATATGTGGAAGAGCAGCTTGAGCAGGGAAAGGATGTTATTCTGGAAATTGAGATTCAGGGAGCTTTAAAGATCAAAGAAAAGTATCCGGAAAGCCTTTTGCTGTTTGTAATGCCCCCCAGTGCGGGAGAGTTAAAACGCAGACTTTCGGGCAGAGGCACGGAAAGCCCGGAGGTAATTGATAAGCGTATGAAGCGTGCCTGTGAGGAATCAGAAGGTATAGAAGCCTATGATTATATAGTGGTAAATGATGATCTGAACCGGTGTACGCAGGAGATTCATAATCTGGTGGAAGCAGCCAGAAAAACGCCCCTGCGCAGTATGGATCTGATCCTGGAAATGAGAAAAGAACTGGCGGATTTACAGAAAGGAGAATAATATGTTACATCCATCTTACACAGATTTGATGAAAGTAGTAAACAGCGAGGTAGAACCGGGGGAAGAACCGGTTGTAAGCAGTCGTTATTCCATCGTTATGGCAACTGCAAAAAGAGCAAGGCAGCTGATTGCAGGAGAGGAGTCTTTGGTGCCGGAGAAAAGCAACAAGCCGCTTTCCATTGCCATAGATGAACTGAATCAGGGAAAGATTAAGATCATTGGCGGAGAAGAATAAGCACATGAAGATTATGTTTGTATCTCTCGGCTGTGATAAGAATCTGGTCGATACCGAGATGATGCTGGGGATGCTTGCGGAAAAGGGATATACCTTTACCGATGATGAAATGCAGGCGGATGTCATTGTGGTGAATACTTGCTGTTTTATCGGAGATGCCAAGGAAGAGAGCATCAATACGCTCCTGGAAATGGCCGAATTAAGAAAAAACGGTCAGATTAAAGCGCTTCTTGCCGCAGGATGCCTGGCACAGCGTTATCGTGAGGAGATTCAGCAGGAAATTCCGGAAGTGGATGCCGTTTTGGGAACCATGGCAATCGATCAGATTGTACAGGCTGTCGAGGAAGTACTGGCAGGAAAAAAGCGGAACCATTACCGGGATCTTTCAACCAAGCCGCTGGAGGGAAGCCGCCGGATTGTAACCACAGGCGGTCACTTTGCGTATCTGAAAATTGCAGAAGGTTGTGACAAACATTGCACTTACTGCATTATTCCCAAAGTAAGAGGCAATTACCGCAGTGTTCCCATGGAGGAACTTCTGCGGCAGACAAAGGAACTTGCTGCCGGCGGAGTAAAGGAACTGATTCTGGTAGCGCAGGAGACAACCCTTTACGGCACCGATCTTTACGGAACCAAAATGTTGCCGCAGCTGTTAAGGAAACTGGCAGCAGTAGACGGAATTTACTGGATCCGGATTCTGTACTGTTATCCGGAAGAAATCACCCCGGAACTGATTCAGACCATAAAGGAAGAAAAGAAGGTCTGCCACTATCTGGACATTCCGATTCAGCATGCATCCGATGCTGTTTTACGGCGGATGGGAAGAAAAACGGACAGGGAACATCTGGAGAAAATGATCCGGACACTTCGGGAAGAAATTCCGGATATCTGCCTTCGTACCACGCTAATCACGGGATTCCCCGGCGAGACGGAAGAGGACTTTGAGACGCTGCTTGATTTTGTGGATGAGATGGAATTTGACCGGCTCGGTGTTTTCCCTTATTCCCAGGAAGAGGATACTCCGGCTGCTTTAATGGAGGATCAGATTCCGGAAGAAATCAAGGAAGAGCGGCGCGATCAGGTGATGGAACTGCAGCAAGAGATTGCTTTTGACAAAGCGGAGGAAATGACCGGCAGAATTCTGGATGTCATGATAGAAGGAAAGATTGCCGAGGAAGATGTCTATGTGGGACGTACTTATAAGGATGCACCGAATGTGGACGGCTTTGTATTTGTAAATACCGACCGGATGCTTATGACGGGGGATTTCGCAAGAGTGCGGATTACCGGCTCCAATGAATACGATCTGATCGGTGAACTGTATGAAGAATTTTGAAAAAGGAAGGAAATGTTATGAATCTGCCGAATAAACTGACAATTTTCAGAGTGATGTTGATTATTCCTTTTGTGATACTTTTGCTGGGCGGCCAGGCAGGATGGTTCGGAGGCAGTACGACGCTTACGGATTATATTGCCCTTGGGATTTTCATATTGGCAAGCCTGACGGATCTTTTAGATGGGAAAATAGCCAGAAAATACAATCTGGTAACGAATTTCGGAAAATTTATGGATCCGCTTGCAGACAAGCTGCTGGTCAGTGCGGCTATGATTTTGCTGGTGCAGCTTGACAGAATCCCTTCCTGGGTGGTCATCGTTATTATCAGCAGAGAGTTTATCATCAGCGGATTCCGGCTGGTAGCGGCGGATGCCGGCGTGGTAATCGCAGCCAGCTACTGGGGAAAATTCAAGACGACGTTCCAGATGCTAATGATTTGTCTGATGATAGCCAACATCAGTGCTTTGCATCTGCTTACGGAAATTGTGATGTGGGTTGCATTGATTTTAACAGTGGTATCCCTTGTGGATTATCTGGTAAAAAATAAAGATGTCATGAAAGAAACCAAACAAGAGACCAGATAAGGAACTGTAAACCGGATACGAAATGGAGAAAAAATGACAGCTGAAATTATTTGTGTAGGAACAGAACTGCTTCTTGGAAATATTGTCAATACCAATGCCGCTTACCTGGCAGGCAAGTGTGCCGATATGGGGCTTTCCTGCTATTACCAGACAGTGGTTGGAGACAATGCCGAAAGACTTGCCGCAGTGATAAAGACGGCAGTGGATCGGTCGGATATCATTCTTCTTTCCGGAGGACTCGGACCGACGGAGGATGATTTGACCAAAGAGACCGCTGCAAAAGTGATGGGCAGAGAATTGGTTATGAACGATGAATGCAGAGCCATGATAGCCGGTTATTTTGCCCAAAAAGGAGTAAAACCCACGGAAAATAACTGGAAACAGGCTTTGATTCCGGAAGGCTCTGTCATTCTGGAAAATAATAACGGCACCGCTCCCGGCGTAATTATCCGCGGGGAAAATAAACATGTAGTTCTTCTGCCGGGACCTCCCGGAGAATTAATTCCCATGTTTGAAGAGAGTGTGGAACCGTATCTTAGGGATTTGAATCCGGATGTGATTCTGTCCAAGACGGTAAAGATCTGCGGCGTAGGAGAAAGCAAAGCGGAGACCGTAGTAAAAGATCTGATTGACACACAGAATAATCCCACCATTGCCACCTATGCCAAAACAGGAGAAGTCCATATTCGTGTAACGGCTAAGGCGGAGAGCGAAAAGGAGGCCGGCAAGCTGATTAAGCCGGTGGTAAAGGAATTAAAGAGCCGTTTCGGAAATGCCGTTTACAGTACCGAAGAACAGACAACGTTAGAAAAAGCGGTAGTGGATCTGTTGAATGCCAATGGACTGAACGTTTCCTGTGCGGAATCCTGCACCGGGGGACTTTTAAGTGCCAGGCTGATCAATGTCCCCGGGGTATCGGAAGTCTTTAAATGCGGTTTCGTAACATATTCCAATAAATCCAAACGACGGCTTCTGGGAGTGAAGAAGACGACTTTGCAGAAATATGGCGCTGTCAGCGCCCAGACGGCGGAAGAGATGGCGCAGGGAACTTCCAGGCTTTACAAAGCGGATGTGGCCGTGGCCGTTACCGGCCTAGCTGGTCCGGGTGGGGCGACCGGCCGCAAACCGATCGGACTTGTTTATATTGCCTGCTGTGTAAAGGGTGATGTGACCGTACGGGAATACCACTTTAAAGGCGGCAGGGCAAAAATTCGGGAATCCGCCGTGTCGGAGGCTCTGATTCTGATGCGTGACTGTATGCTGGAATATTTCAGCCAGGTCACCTTCGGTAAGAAAAAGGATGAGAAAAAGTAGAAGAAAGCAGTCGTTCCTAAATCCGGAACGGTATCCGAAAACCAAAACAAGTGTTCTTTTTTTGAAAAGAACACTTGTTTTTCTTTTAGAAATATGATAAAGTAGAAGTGTCGGCAGATACAGATGATACACATAAAAGCCGGCCGTAGCAGTAAGGTTTATGGGGAAGCCTTTGCAGCAGGACCGATTTTAGAGGATAAAAGCGATTTGTTTCTGAGCGAAAGCAGATTGCTTTGATGGCAGATGTTCGCCTATTTCACGACAGGAACGCTCAGAAATGAGGATTGAAATGGAAAAAGAAGAAAAGCTGAAAGCATTGGAAGCCGCCATCGGCAAAATTGAAAAAGAATACGGAAAAGGTGCTGTCATGAAGCTGGGGGATCCCTCCACCAGAATGAATGTGGAGACGACGCCTACAGGCTCTTTAAGTCTGGATATTGCACTGGGGCTGGGCGGTATTCCCAAAGGAAGAATCATAGAGATATATGGACCGGAATCCAGCGGTAAGACGACGGTAACGCTTCATATGGTAGCGGAAGTGCAAAAAAGAGGCGGTATTGCAGGATTTATCGATGCGGAGCATGCACTGGATCCTGTTTATGCAAAGAATATCGGTGTGGATATTGATAACTTATATATTTCCCAGCCGGATAACGGAGAACAGGCGTTGGAGATTACGGATATGATGGTTCGTTCCGGTGCAGTGGATATCATCATCGTGGACTCTGTGGCAGCCCTGGTTCCCAAGGCAGAGATTGACGGTGATATGGGAGACAGCCACGTTGGACTTCAGGCTCGTCTGATGTCCCAGGCGCTCAGAAAGCTTACGGCGATTGTCAGCAAGTCTAATTGTACCGTGGTATTTATTAACCAGCTGCGTGAGAAAGTAGGTGTTATGTTCGGCAATCCGGAGACGACTACCGGCGGACGTGCGCTGAAATTTTACTCTTCCGTGCGAATGGATGTCCGCAGAATCGAATCCTTAAAGCAGGGCGGAGAAGTCATCGGAAACCGTACCAGAGTCAAGGTAGTTAAGAATAAAATTGCGCCTCCGTTTAAAGAAGCGGAATTTGACATTATGTTCGGACAGGGAATTTCCACAATCGGAGATATTCTGGATCTGGCAGCTTCCATTGATGTGATCAATAAATCCGGCGCCTGGTATGCTTATGAAGGCAATAAGATCGGGCAGGGAAGAGAGAATGCCAAGCAGTATCTGAAAGAGCATCCGGAGATCTGCGACGAAGTAGAGAAGAAAGTCCGGGCGCACTTCGGATTGGGAGAGGGGGCACAGGAAGCGGCTCCGGAGAGCAATGTGGAATAATGGAGTATGCAGTAACAGTTCAGACGCGCCATTTACAAAACTTTTTGCAAGCTTCGCAGCTGTTTGTTGTGGCTGCAAGTCACAATTTTCATATAAATGGCGCTTAAGCTCAGCCAGATTTTCATGTAAGCATGAAATCTGCCCACAAGAATGCTTGTCTGAACTGTTACGGATCAGAAAGCAGGTACTTTGAATGATTGTTACACAGATTGTACCGATGTCGCAGGCCCGCTGTAAGATTTATATGGATCAGAAATTCGCCTTTGTATTATACAAGGGCGAATTGCATTCTTACGGTCTGCGGGAAGGAGAAGAAATACCGGATTCCGTTTACAGGCAGATAGTTACGCAGGTGCTTCCGCTCAGAGCGAAAAAGCGTCTGATGAATCTGTTGCAGAAGAAAGATTATACCGTATGGCAGCTTTCCGAAAAGTTAAAAAAGGACGGTTATCCGGGAGAGTGTATTGCGCAGGCGCTGGAATATGTGGCAGCCTTTCATTATACGGACGATGTAAGATATGCACTTTCCTATATCCGTTCCTCACAGGAAGGGAAAGGGCGCAGAAGGATTGAGGCAGAGCTTACTACCAAAGGAGTAGCCGCAAAAGACATCGAAAAAGCCTGGGAACAGTGGGAAGCGGAAGGAAATGTGCAGGAAGAGGAAGAGCAGATTCGGCAAATCCTGGAAAAGAAACACTATTTTCCGGAAGCGGATGAGAAAGAAAAAAGAAGAATTTTCGCTTTTTTGCAGCGCAGAGGCTACAGTGTTTCGGCAATCTGCCATGTTCTTTGTGCAAATAGTTGGGAAATTGAAAACGGAACTTGACATATACACCAAAATGGTATAATATTAAATATGTTGTGAATTGCTTGTAAGAGTGATTTTCAAAGGAAATTTTTTAGATGAAAAGTCTTTTGGGAGAAAGATAATTCAAAATAAAAAATCAGTACTATGAAAATGAAATAAGGAGGTGCTCCTGTAGTGATTAAGTATATTATAATCACTGCATTGGCAGTTGTTCTTACTGCCGTTGTTACCGCAATTGTGACGAAACTCTACCAGAAAAAGGTGACGGAAAAGACAATCGGTAATGCGGAAGATAAGGCACGTGAAATTATTGATGAGGCCCTTAAAACTGCGGAAGCGAAGAAACGTGAGGCGCTGCTTGAAGTGAAGGAAGAGTCCATTCGTTCCAAGAACGAATTGGATCGCGAGATCAAAGAGCGGAGAGCGGAAGCACAGCGTTATGAGCGCAGAGTTCAGCAGAAAGAAGAGAACATTGATAAAAAGGCCGATGTACTTGAAAAACGTGAAGCGGCACTTTCAGCAAGAGAAGATTCGCTGAATAAAATGAAGGTGGAAATTTCCAAACTGAATGAACAAAGGCTGCAGGAACTGGAGCGGATTTCCGGATTAACCTCTGAACAGGCAAAAGACTACTTATTGAAAATTGTTGAAGATGAAGTAAAGCATGAATCGGCCGTGATGATCAAAGAAATGGAGAATCGGGCCAAAGAAGAAGCAGACAAAAAGGCAAAGGAATATGTTGTGTCTGCTATTCAGAGATGCGCAGCAGATCACGTCTCTGAGACAACTATTTCCGTTGTACAGCTTCCCAATGATGAAATGAAGGGAAGAATTATAGGAAGAGAAGGAAGAAATATCCGTACTCTGGAAACAATGACCGGTGTGGATCTGATTATTGATGATACGCCGGAGGCAGTCATTCTGTCGGGATTCGATCCCATCAGACGTGAAGTTGCCAGAATTGCGCTGGAGAAGCTGATCGTAGACGGCCGTATCCATCCTGCCAGAATAGAAGAGATGGTAGAAAAAGCGCAAAAAGAAGTGGAAGTAATGATTAAGGAAGAAGGAGAAGCTGCGACGCTGGAGGTCGGTGTTCACGGTATTCATCCGGAATTGATCAAGTTACTTGGAAAGATGAAGTTCAGAACCAGTTATGGTCAGAATGCATTAAAACATTCCATTGAAGTGGCGCAGCTGTCAGGACTCCTTGCAGCAGAGCTCGGTCTGGATGTCAGACTGGCGAAGCGTGCAGGTCTTTTGCATGATATCGGTAAGGCTGTGGATCATGAGATGGAAGGATCCCATATTCAGCTGGGTGCTGAGCTTTGCAGAAAATACAAAGAGAATGCTACGGTAATTAATGCTGTGGAATCTCACCACGGAGACGTGGAACCGACATCCCTGATTGCATGCATCGTACAAGCTGCTGATACAATTTCTGCTGCAAGACCGGGAGCCAGAAGAGAGACGCTGGAGACTTACACCAGCAGGCTCAAACAATTGGAAGACATAACAAACAATTTCAAAGGTGTAGATAAATCTTTTGCTATTCAGGCGGGACGTGAAATCCGTGTTATGGTAGTGCCGGAACAGATTACTGATGCTGACATGGTATTGCTGGCTCGTGATATCTCAAAACAGATAGAAGCAGAGCTGGAATATCCGGGACAGATTAAAGTAAATGTGATCCGTGAAAGCCGCGTAATTGATTACGCGAAATAACTGCCGGAACAATAATTAGTGGTAATCGTAAAGCTTATGAAAAGAAAAACCCAGACAACAAAGAAGTCTGGGTTTCTTTTTTGGCTTTTTTTCCGAATTTACGCTTGCTTTTTTGTGCAACTTATAGTATGATAATCGGGATGTATCATTGTATACGATTGTACAGGTATTTCGGTTAATCCGTTTGTGTGATCCGGATAACTTCCTTTCATGGAAGAAGATGGTGCCGGAAGATACGGACAGGAGGAAATGAGAGGGCACATGAAAGCATACAAAAATTTAAGTACAGAGGAACTCATCACGTTAAAACAGAAACTGGAAAAGGCATATGAAGAATTTCGCGGAAAAGGGCTGAAGCTGGATATGTCCAGAGGAAAGCCGACACCGGAACAGCTTGATTTAAGCATGGGGCTTCTGGATATGCTGCATTCCGGCAGCGATATTCTTTCGGAGAACGGCATGGATGTCCGCAATTACGGAGGACTGGACGGAATTCCCGAAGCCAAGAAGCTGTTGGGAGATATGATGGGCGTTCCTGCACAGAATGTGATTGTATGCGGTAATGCCAGCCTCACCATTATGTATGACTCTATATCCAGGAGTGTAACTCACGGTGTGTGCGGCAGTACGCCCTGGTGCAAACTGGATCAGGTTAAATTTTTATGCCCGGTACCCGGATACGACAGACATTTTGCAATTACACAGCATTTCGGAATCGAGATGATCAATATTCCCATGACACCCCAGGGACCGGATATGGATCTGGTGGAAAAGCTTGCAGCAGAGGATGAAAGCATCAAGGGTATCTGGTGTGTTCCAAAATATTCCAATCCCCAGGGGTATTCCTACAGTGATGAAACCGTAAGACGTATGGCGGCACTAAAGCCTGCTGCAAAAGATTTTCGGATTTACTGGGACAATGCTTACGGCGTACATCATCTGTATGAGGATGAACAGGATGAGATTCTGGAAATCCTTTCGGAATGTGAAAAAGCAGGTAACCCGGATCTGGTCTACGAGTTCTGCTCCACGTCCAAGATCAGCTTTGCAGGAGCGGGAATTGCAGCAGTGGCAGCTTCCACAACGAACCTGGAGGACATCAGAAAGTCGCTCACCATTCAGACAATCGGTTCCAACAAGATTAACCAGCTGCAGCATGTCAGATATTTTAAGGATATCAACGGGATTAAAGCGCAGATGAAAAAACATGCGGAAATGCTGCGGCCGAAATTCGAGATGACTTTGCGGATTTTGAAAGAAGAGTTATACGGCTTGGAAATCGGCAGCTGGACAGAACCCAAAGGCGGCTACTTCATTTCGTTTGACGGAATGGAAGGATGTGCCAAGGCCATTGTTGCAAAGTGCAAAGAAGCAGGAATGATTCTGACCGGTGCGGGGGCAACCTACCCTTATGGAAAAGATCCGAAAGACAGCAATATCCGAATTGCTCCGTCTTATCCTTCTTTGGAAGAGATGCACCAGGCTACCGAACTTTTTGCTTTGTGCGTAAAACTGGTAAGCATCGATAAGATTCTGCAGGAAAAAAACTGACCGGCAAAAAGAGTGTGAAAGGAAGAAGAGGAAGGCAGAAGGAGCCGAAAGGAAAGAGAAGATGGCGGAAGAGTTTAAACGGTTAAAAAGAGAACTGGTCGCAAAGGGAAAAATCATAGATTACTATCAGGATACCATGCAGATTCCCAACGGAAATATTGCTGTTTGGGACTTTATCCGACATAAGGGCGCAGCAGCGGTTGTGCCGGTTCGGGAAGATGGTAAGATCCTGATGGTACGTCAGTACCGCAATGCACTGGAGAGGGAGACTTTGGAAATTCCCGCCGGAGGGCTGAACGGGGAAGAGGAACCTACTGTACAGGCCGCGAGGAGGGAATTGCAGGAAGAGACCGGATGCAGCTGCGGAACGCTGGAATTTTTGCTGTCCATACGGACAACGGTGGCTTTTTGCAATGAAAAGATCGATATCTATGTGGCAAAAGATCTCACGCCGGGAGAACAGCATCTGGATGAAGATGAATTTGTAAAGGTGCAGGCCTGGGATCTATCGGATCTGATTGATCTGATTTATCAGGGAAAGATCGAAGATGCCAAGACCATCAGCGCACTTTTGGCTTATGCGCGTAAGTACGGAAAATAGAAGACATAAAGTAGAAGACATTATATTCGGCTGCCTGGGTTAACTCGGGCAGCCTTTTTACTGGAAAAAGAGCTCAAGAGTCACAAAGTAGCCCTGACCAGATTCCTCCGATGCGAAAGCGTCTGCGGAATGGGAATTAGGAAAATGCTATTAATTGGCAACTTTATGAAAACACCGGATTCCGTAAGAATGGAATACGGGAGGTGAATCGGACATATATTGTGTTTGAGAAAGTTATCGAAAAACTCGTCATGAAAGATAGCAAAAAGGAAAAGGGCGCAGAAATGGGAAGGTGGAAGATGTGGAAACAGCAAAGAGGCAAGAGAATCCGTCATTTTGTGTTGCTCCTGCTTGCCGGTATGGTAACCGGAATTTTACTGGTCGGATGGAAAAAGCAGAGCTTTCTGGGGACAGGCGGTTTTCTGGCGGCGGAGACCATGAGCAAAATGCGGGATTTGATTGCAGACGAACGTACCTTGTCTTCGGGAAAAGAGTTCCGCCGTTTTGTGCTGTTTCAAAGGCTGAAACAGGTGCTCTTGCCGATGGTTCTGTCTACAACCTATCTGGGACTTGCCGTAAGCTATCTGTTTGCCTGGGATCTGGGGCTTGCTTTCGGAATGTTTCTGGCTTCAGCAGTGGTTCGTTACGGGGCAAAGGGGATTTTGCTGCAATTAACCATTCTTTTTCCCCATTCCTTTTTTTATCTGCCGGCCTTTCTGGGAACCTTTCTGTGGTGTGAAAATACCTGCAGAGAAATCTATTTTTCCTCCGAAAAAGATCTTTTTAAAAACAGAGAAAAGCAGGTGAAAAAAGGACTTCAGCTTGCAGGGATTCTGGCGCTGCTTTTAGCGGGCTGTTTTGCGGAAAGTTATTTAAACCCTCCCTTGCTGGAGAAACTTTTACGTAATTTTTAAAATCCCAAAATCATTTGTTTGCCGCATCTGCAAGGGGAAATATTCCTATTTGCAAAAAAGTTGATAAATTTGTACGGAAAGCAGAGGAAAAAAACGCAAAAAAGGCTTATGATAGATCTGTCGGTAAAAAACAGACAGGGAGGTAGCTTCATGGGAAAACGATATTATGATACCGTTATTTTCGGTGCGACTTTTTTGGGACTTGCAGCAGCTTGTGCATCCGGCGGAACAGTGGCTGTTATCGAAAAAGGCGGACTGTTGGGAGCGGAATTTACAAATAGTTATAAAGTCTGCAGACCCGGAATCGCCAAAATGAAAACCGGGAGGGGGGAAGATTTCCTGGATGGGCTGAAAAAGAGGGGACTTGTTTCTTCGGACGGCGAGATTTACCCGGCGCCGGCTGTTTATGTGCTGAGTGCCCGGTTACAGGATAACATGCAAAAGAAGGAAGAAGGGGAGTTTGACATTCTGCTGATGACGGAAGTGATATCCGTAAAAAAGGCAGATGATGCGTATGAGATCCGTCTGTTTCATTCGGATGGTTTCGAGACGATCAAAGCGAAGCAGATTTTGGATACGACCAATACAGGAACCGGTCACGGGGAAGGACAGGCCTATCCCATGAAAAAGCAGCTGAATGCCATTGTATACAATCCCGGGAAGGCTTCCATGGAAGGTTTATCGTATAATACACAGAATCAATTCTATACCTATTCCCTGCCGGTAGAGCGTTCCGAGGAAAGATGGGAAGCGGTGGAAAGGCTGTGCGCTGAACCGGTAAAAACCTTATTTGCCGAAAAAGGGATACAGCTATCCAGCATTGCATCCGACTTTTCCTATACCATGGAAAAGGCAAAAAAGCCGGTGGGAGAGCGGTTTGAATGGATTCCTTCGACTGCATATGACAATTTGGCGGAAGCGTTTGATGCAGGAATTTGCTGGGCAGAGGAGGAAACGGTATGATTTTGCGGGAAAAAATCGACGGAGTCATTTGTGAGAGCAAGGTAACTCCTGCTTTTGAAGAAGAATATCAACTGATCGTTGCGGGGCTTGGAACTGCCGGCGCCATTTCTCTGATCGCGGCGGGAAGAGAAGGAATATCGGTTCTGGGTGTGGAGCGGCTTTATACCATGGGCGGAATCGGAACCATCGGCGGAATTACAGGCTACTATTTCGGAGCCAGAGGTGGTCTGTATGCGGAACTGGATAAAAAGGAAGAGCAGCTTCGGAAAGAAGGCGAATTCCAGCCGGACAGCAGGAGAGATACACTTTCCTTAGTGATGCAAAGAGAAGCCGTAAAGTGCGGGGCGGTGATTCGATATGGCTGCGTAGTGACCGGCGTTTATCTGGAAGACAATAAAGTGCAGGGACTGCGCCTGTTTTCCGATGGAAAAGAGACGGCAGTCAAGGCGGATATGGTAATTGATGCCACCGGGGAAGCAAATGTATGCTTCACGGCAGGATGCGCAGAGGTCGCCGGAAGAGAATTCGACGGACAGACACAGCCGGCTACCTGTTCCAGTTTTTTACTGGATGAGCACGGTCGATTCTTTGCTACCAACAAGGACGCCGGATTTGTAAAGCAGCAGGATCCCAGGCAGGTAAGCCGGGTTATCATACGCTCCCATACCTTTCCCATGTATCTGAAGGAGGATTATACCAAAGACAAGACAAAATTTGCAGCGGTTTCCTCCCTGTTCGGTGTCCGGGAGGGGCGCAGGATCAAAGGAAAGAAGACCCTGCATCTTATCGATGCGGCAGGACTTGCTTACAATGAGGAAGAGCCGCTGTTTTACGCTTTTTCCAACGTGGACAATCACGGAAAGGATATCGCTTTTGAAAACCGGGATCTGTGCGACTGGATGGTGGCCTGCGGTCTCTGGGGTGTTCTGATGTCCGTGCCGGTTCCGATGGGGGTACTGCTTCCGGAGAATCTGGAAAACATTGCCGTGGCAGGGCGCTGTCTCTCCGTGGATCACAATCTGGCGGCCTGCGTACGGATGAAAAGCGATATGGCCAAGAGCGGAGAAGCGGCGGCGATTCTTTGCTGCGAAGCCATTCGAAAGAAAATATCGCTTTCCGATGTAAAATATGGTAGTATAGTAGAGAGGTTAAAAGCCACCGGATGCCTGGATGAGGCCAACCATCTGGGCTACCGGGAACGTGTGGCGGGAGAATATTTCGGCAGACCGCTTCCTGTGTTAAAAACAGAGGAAGAAATCTTAAATCAGCTCTCCGGTGAAAAACCTGGCTGGGGAATCTGGGCAGCCAGACAAAAAAAGGATTGTCAGACCTTAAAGACGAAGCTGGAAGAAGCCATGCATTCGGAAAACACGGATCTTGCCAGGCATGCAGCGCTGGCGCTTGGCATTATGGGAGAAAAAGCGGCGCGTCCCATGTTACGCCTTATGGCAGCCGAACCGGATAATTACGTGCCGAAATCCAGTCTGAAATATGTATATACAAGAGGTGTTTCCGCAATTTATCTGTTAGGGCGGCTTGGAGATGAGGCATCTGCGGAACTGCTGCTTGAAATTGTAAAAAGAAGAGGAAAAACCGAACTTGACGGCTTTACCTTCGGAGAATTTTACAACGAAAACACGGATGTCTACTCGCAGTATGTATTGTTCGCCGCAAGAGCCCTGACGGAAATCGCAGAAAGACATACGGAGAAAAAGCAGGCCATCGGGGAGGCGCTGAGAGACATCCTTTCCGATCCGGAGTACCGGATACGGATCACATTACGGGAGAATACGGCAAGCCTTCATGACTTGAAACCGAAGCTTATGGAATATTTGAAGGATCGCCTGTCCTGAAGCGGCAAGTCATGGCTGTAAGAGCGCCCTCGCGGCAAGGCTGCAAGGAAGTGAGGATTATGTTGGAATTAGACTTGAGGGGAAAAAGCATTCAGATCAACCGGATCAAACTGAATACGCAGAGTTTTTCACGAAATTGGTATATCTCCCGTAACATCAAGGTCTGCCTTGTGCAAAAAGGAGAGGCTCTCTGGCAGATCGAAAACCGCCTTGTTTCGGTGGAGGCAGGCGATGTGGTGATTTTAAATAACCATACGAAAAGGGTGTTTAGGAGCATTTCCGGGGAACAGGGGATCGAACTGATTGTAGCGCAGTTCGATCCAAGGCTGTTTTTAAATCCGTTCGGCGGGCTGTTCTACGGCGGGGAGCGGAGCAAGGAAAAATTGTTCTCCGGAGAATCCCTGCCGGACCGGGAAGCGTTTTACCGCCTTTTTGAAGAAATGGAAAAGGAAGCAAGGGCCGGTCTGCCTTTTTATGAGCATATTGTGACGGCCAAGCTGACGGAAGTGCTTTCTCTGCTGATGCGGCACCTGCAGAGCGGGGAAAAGAATTGCTTTGTGATGCATAAAGAGATGGATACGGTGCTTCAATATATCGATGAGCATTACCGGCAGGACATTACACTGGGAGAGACGGCGGAATGCATCCGCATGTCGGAAACGGCATTTTCCAGATATTTCAGCAGATTCATGGGAGTGGGATTTGCTTCCTATGTGATGAATAAAAGAATCCAGACCGCGATTTATCTGTTAAGGAGCAGCCGCAAGACGGTTCTGGAAATTGCACTGGAATGCGGATTTAACAGCGCCGCCAGTTTTTACAAGGCGTTTAAGAAGATTACCGGACTGACACCCGGAGATTACCGCAGCGCGGATCGTGAAAAAATGACAGTGTAGGCGGTGATATCTTTTTACAGAAAGAGCATTGATTTTCCAAGGAATTCTGTTTATAATGGTAGTACAAGCCGGGTACGGATTCGAGGAAGGATTAGAGAAACGTGGACAGAACAATCAATGCTTTTATGGCTTATCTGCATGATAACGGAAAAATGTCCGATAATACGGAAAAGTCTTATCACAGAGATCTGAATAAATTCATTCGATTTTTGAAAGAACGGGAAATTCGGGCGATTGACCAGATAAGAGAGGATGATGTGCGCAGATTCTTAGAGGAGCTGCAGGCGCATCATTTTAAAGCGGCGACCATTTCCCGTAATATTGCGTCCATTAAGAGTTTTTATCACTTTCTGTATCAGCAAAGGATGGTTCCGGCAGATATTACAGTCAATCTTCATACGCCGAAAATCGAAAAAAGGGCTCCGGAAACCATTACTTCCCAGGAAGCGGATCTTCTCTTAAAGCAGCCGAGCGGGGAACAGCCTAAGACCCTTCGGGACAAGGCCATGCTGGAGCTTTTGTGCGGAACCGGAATGCGGGTATCGGAGTTGATTGCCCTGAAAGTAAAAGATCTTGATATGAAAAGGCAGCAGGTGACTTGCTGGGATCACAATCGGAAAAAGCGGATTATTCCATTTGAAACAGATACGCTGGAAGCCTTGAAATTGTATCTCCGGAAAGGAAGAGACCAACTGCTTCAGGGCGAGAATGCGGAAGAGTTATTTGTAAATTGTTCCGGAAAGTCCATGAGCAGGCAGGGATTCTGGAAGATTCTGAAAAAATATGCCGATGAGGCGGGGATTCATTCCGAAATCAATCCCTATGTGCTGCGCCATTCTTATGCGGTTCACCTTTTGGAAAAAGGGGTGGACTTAAAAAGCGTACAGAAGATTCTCGGACACTCCGATATATCCACAACCCAGATTTACCGGAAAGCGGCTCTGGCGGCTCCGGAGAAAATTTCATGATAAGAGGCGCAATGGATGATTTTCGCATCCGATTGCGCCTTTTGTAATGTGTAAATATTTTCGACAGTCTCACAAAGCGAAATCCATTATAGGCAGAACGAAATCAATCATAATCTGCGATATCATAGATCAGCTGTTCGGTATCTTCCCAGCCGAGGCAAGGGTCGGTGATGGATTTTCCGTACACACCGCCGTTTACTTTCTGACAGCCTTCTACAATATAACTTTCAATCATAATACCCTTTACCAGTTTATGAATATCCTTGTTCAGCTTACGGCTGTGCATGACTTCCTTGGTGATGCGGATCTGCTGCTCAAACTGCTTGTTGGAGTTGGAATGATTGGCATCGATGACGCAGGCCGGATTTTTCAAATCCATGCTGCCGTACATTTCCAGGAGCCGGTTCAGATCCTCATAGTGGTAGTTGGGAATGTTGTGGCCGTGCTTATTGGTAGCGCCTCTGAGAACCGTGTGGGCAAGTTCGTTTCCGGTCGTCTTCACTTCCCAGCCGCGATAGATAAAGGAATGCGGGTGCTGCGCAGCATATACGGAATTCAACATAACGGAAAAGTCACCGCTGGTAGGATTCTTCATTCCGGCCGGTACGTCAAAACCGCTGACGGTCAGACGATGCTGCTGGTCTTCCACGGAACGTGCGCCGATTGCAACATAGGAAAGAATATCGCTGACGTAGCGCCAGTTTTCCGGATAAAGCATTTCATCCGCTGCGCTGAGGCCGGTTTCCGCAAAGGCGCGGATATGCATCTTACGCATGGCAATCAGACCGGCCAGAAAATCAGGCTTCTTTTCCGGATCGGGTTGATGTACGATTCCCTTATAGCCGGAACCGGTAGTACGCGGTTTGTTGGTGTAGATTCGGGGAATCAGGATCAGCTTGTCCTTAACTTTTTCATTTACCTTCGCCAGTCGGTTTACATAGTCGCAAACGGAATCTACGTTATCAGCAGAGCATGGACCGACAATTACCAGGAATTTGTTGCTTTCGCCGGTAATACATGCCCGGATTTCACGGTCACGTTCTTCCTTTGTCGCGGCCAAAGCCGGAGGAAGAGGATAATTTTCACGGATTTCTGCCGGGGTAGGCAGTCTTTTAATGAATTCAAAACTCATTCTGGTGTATGTCCTTTCTTAAGAGTTTTCCCGAAAAACCTGATGCAGAAGCAAAAAGTTTGATGGAAGGTTCTAAAACCTTAACAGTTCACCCGCGCCCTTCGTACATTTACACAGGCAGCTTCAAACGTACGAGTGAACTTAACAGTTCACCCGCGCCATTCGTACATTTACACAGGCAGCTTCAAACGTACGAGTGAACTTAACAGTTCACCCGCGCCATTCGCAAAACCGC
>CAKRZO010000010.1 GCA_934433135.1 uncultured Acetatifactor sp.
CTTATCACCTAAGAATCTCCTTCCGCAAAACCGCATCCGCCATTTCTTCTCCCCTGCCCTTTATCTGCATACAATCCAAATATATTTGCAGAGGAGATACTACTGCAGACTCATCAATTACCCTGTAATCCTTGATATAGGAATCATTTTCTAACGGGAAAATAACCACGTTTGAACCGCTGCTTACTTCTTTCATGTCCAAATATCGGATTGCTTCCTGAATATCTCCCGGTGCGATATAAACATGTACCTTATTGTAACGCACCACCGGCGTATAACGCACTCCACCGGACAATCCGGTAAGATAAGAATCAATTCCCATATCTATCTTTAATTTTCTCAGTCGTTCCTCAATAACAGATATATTATCTAAACTATAGCAAGCATAGGATGTTATTCCTTTTTTACCATAATCCTTGCTCCATTCCAACAAAAGTGCTTCCGGATCGATAACCTTATAACCATCCGGAAGTTTTCCCACCCATGCATTTTCCACCAGAACTTTCATCAGTTTTGATACCTGTCCAATACTACAATTTACCTTTTCCGATAGATATTTAAGCTTCCATATCTTAGTTACATCCACAAACAACTCACGTAAAATGCAGGAAGACACCACAGAAGTCCTTTCAAATATGGACACAGGCTTTTGCTCTTTAGATCTTGGATTTTTGTTTCCTTTTTCAAACAAATAAATAGAATGGCCTATAAACAAACAGTTTCCGGCATAGTCAAAATAACCTATTCCGTTATCCTCGCATATTTGCGCGGTTCTCTCTGAAATATATGGAGCAACCAAAATGCTAACTTCCCGGCTTTTATCCTGCCTTTCAATCAATTCCATGACTGTGGACGGAAATACCCTACTCAAGAAGCTGGCTTTTATATGAAACTCATACCCATCATCCATCTCTACAGATGCAATAAAACCATCTTCTGTCCTTTGGACAACTTCATACTTCTGAATATTTGGTAATTTTAAAAATTTATTCTCTACACATTCTAATCCCATTCTATCTAGTTTCACTGATATCACCACTTTCACTCCTGTAATGAAATTCATTATATCAGTGAAATTTAATTAAGTCAACATAATTCACCCTTGGGAGTTCAAAATTTCCTCCGGCAGGATTCAATCTGAACTTCCAGAAATTTTTCCACTCAAAACACTTTCGTCGGAGTCTACATTTGCGTGTGAGACTTCGGTGTTAATTATTTTACACCTGTATTCGTTTCAAAAATATCTATTAGAACCGGAAGCATTGCTTGTTGCTCTCTAACATAAGACTGGTAATTGAATATAGCTCCAGGCATATCCAAATCATTTGCATTTCCTACACAGACAAATCCATTTCCCTCGATTCCTATGTATGTTGTAACCTGATGTATTTTTCCGTTTTTGTTCTTGTTTATTACATTCATTAGAGTCAGACCATCTCCGATGTCATACATATCGATTCGTTTTTGAGAAAGTTTTTTCATTCCGCTTCGCCTCCCTTTATGAACGTCAGAATTTCCTCGTAAGTACGGTTACTCTTTATTACCGCCTCCATAAGTTCCTCTTTGCGCATTTCATTTCTGAGTTTGATTAGCCTGGTCAGTTCCTCTTTTTCGGCTTCATACTTTACTTTTGCCTTCTCCAACACTTCTTTCTGCTGTTCGATTTTCACATCCAGAGATTCCGTTGATACTTTTCTTCTTCCTCTTGCCATTATGATTTTCTCCCGTCTATCTTAACCTTTTTCACTCTCGAATTCAGTTCATTACTTATCTCATTTACTTTCCGTTTCACATAATTCGCGTCGATTCCAAAAGCTTTTAGTATTGTCTTCTGATTAGCTGTTAACGCATGATCCAGCCGGTATATCCCATCTGCTTGACGGATCATTTCTATCTTTTCCAGTTCCCTGATTACCGCCGGAACATTCATAAAATTCGGCTGTGTTAAAAGACTCTCTTCTTCATCCTTAAGTTTTGTGTACATTCGATTTCGAAGAATGAGTGCGACAAATGCAATCAGCATTTTCCCTTCCAGTGCTTCTCCTGAATAAACACGCATACTTTTGTTACCAAGGAAAGATTTATCCGCTTTAAACAGTTTTTCCGAAGCATCTCTGCTCTTATACAGTTCGAGAGCTTCCTTCGCAGTCATATCCGCCGATGTGATGATACAGAAATATCCGCACATGCGAAATTCGTCTTCAATCACTGAACCTTGCTCTATTGCGCACACAAAACACTGGTCATCTTTACCTTCATGGTAGTATTCCAAACTGAAATACTTTTCGTAAGCCTTATCCAGAACTACCGGTTGTCCTTCAAGTTTCTTGAAATAAGCAGCGAGTTTATCTATTCGTTGTTCCAGCTGTTCCTTCTCTGCAGCCGCCTTATGATAACTGTAGTAAACATGCAGATAACGTTCTTTTTCATCCGAAGGAAAAACAAATCTTTTTACTGTTGTTCCATTTACACCAAACTTACGAATGGCACATTGACGTTTTTCTTCAAAGGTTCCTTTGACCTCTTTCACTGCATCATTTACCAATGCTTTCTTTCCCTTAACCATGATAATGAAATCATATCCACACTTATCCATGTATCTGATATTTTCACGGCTAAAATAGCCACGATCCAGGATAAATCCCGCATTTTTATAGCCATAGGCATTTGCCTTATCCAGCATGCACTGCAGTTGCGAAACATCTACAATACTTCCCGGATAATCCTCATAGAATAAAGGTTCCCGGTTATTACAGTCATAGGCAATCGAATAATTAAAAATAGGAAGCCCCTTATCCTCCTTGGCATGACCGAACTCGACGAGCTCGATATCTCCTGCCTGACAATTCTTATTGATGGAGTCATATGAAATATAGATTTTTTCTTTGTGTTTCTTGATTGCATTCCATTCGTTCTGAAACTCTACAGAATCATCTACAGAAATCTGACCTATGAATTCCGAGACAGTAGAATCGCTGTAAATCTTATACCCTGGTGTAAACAATGGATGGTTATAGGCATAGTCCGGATAATACTGTCCGGCATTATTTTCCGTTGTGAGGTAATAAGATGCAAGGTCAAGGAAAAGACCTGTTCCACGATCATCGTTATAGATACCGGATACAATCTTTTCCAGCATACTCTCTATCATCAGTTTTTCCAACACCATGAAGGTTCCAATCCTCAGACAACTGCTTCGGTCTGTTCTTCCTTCATCCCCCGGCAATTCAGCATCTGGAAAATAAGTCAAAAAGTTAGGATTAGGGTACATCATGGATGGCTCATCGTCACATTTCTTGCCTATGGTAGTCCTCTTTGGTATGTTATATTTTTTGTCCGGCTTGTAAATCCGATCATACTCATAGTTGATGTATGTCACACCCTTAATTGTGCACTCAAAAATCTTGCCTTTTCCCTCCGGAATAGGGACTCTAAAATCAAAATACACTACAATTTACCTCTCAAAAATAAGTATGTATACCTACTCAATTATTATAATAAAGATAGGGAAGAAAATCAACAGAAACCATTGATTTTCTTCCCTTTTCGGACACATTTATTCAATTGAGTGTCATTTCTCACTGGAAGTTAAGATTATTGAAATGCGTCTGACTGCTATGGCAGATGCCTTCCGCATTCTAATGAATGATCCTGCAATGAAGGAAGTTCCATTCGAAGATCGGTTCGGCATGCTTATTGATGTCGAATACAGCAACCGCAAAAACAATCGTCTGAAAAGGCTGATCCGCCAGGCTGAGTTTGAACAGCCAGATGCCAGCATCGCAGCGATTGATTACCATTCTGGACGAAAGCTGAACAAAGCACTGATCAACCGTCTGGCAACCTGTGAATACATTACAGAATACCGGAACATCTTTATTACTGGAGCAACCGGAAGTGGTAAAACTTACATGGCCTGTGCCTTTGGCATGGAAGCATGCAAGCACTATTACTCAGTACGGTATGTACGACTTCCTGATCTATTATTGGACTTACAGGCTGCCAGGGACAATGGAACCTTCTCGACTGTCCTGAAGAAATACACCAAGCCAATAGTACTGATCATTGATGAGTGGCTGCTTCTTAAACTGACAGAAGCTGAAGCCAGAAATCTTTTTGAACTGATACATAAAAGGCGAAAAAAATCTTCAACGATGTTTTGTTCTCAGTTCCGTGAAAGTGAATGGTACCAGCAAATCTGTGATGGTGAAAGTACTCTTGCCGATGCCATCATGGATCGTATATCGTATGATTCCTATAAGATCGATATTGAAAGCGTTGACCCATCTAAAGACCTCTCTATGAGAGAAGTATATGGACTGGATCCAGCAATGGCAAAGTAACTTAATAAACAAAATGGGGTGGCTCCGTTAGTCCGGACAGGTGGCTCTCGCCACACCGGACTGGCGGCTCTGCCGCACCGTAATATTCATACAGGAATCATAGATATCGAAAATGCGAGACCGGAAAAACGTGGGACCTGAACATTTGAGGTTCCTGGTAGGCGTGAACAGGTGGTTATTCATCGCTTACGTAAGTTTGTCAATTCCCTTTCAAAAGACCGGTACATTTTTCTGTACCTGTCCGATTCCAAGCTGACACCCCGATGGTTCTATAAAGGACTGCTGGATCAGCTGGGAATGGAATCAAAGTTCTACCGTGGGGATGCAAAACGCCAGCTTCAGAACCAGATTGAAATCATCCGCGGCGTTCAGAACAAAAAAGTAATCTGTATTCTGGATGAAGCCCATCTTTTGGAAAAGGAAACCATTGAGGAATTCCGTTTCCTGCTGAATTACCGCTTTGATTCCATCAGTCCCAGGGCTCTTGTCCTGGTAGGGCAGACCGAACTCTGGGATAAACTCAAGCTCCAGCGTTATGCAGCCGTGCGCCAGCGTATTGATATCAACTGTGTGCTTCCACACCTGGATCGTTCCGAAACAGAACAATATATCCAGTCACACTTAAAATACGCAGGCGGCCGTCAGAATCTGTTTACGGATCGGGCAATCAATGACATTTTCAGAGAATCCGCCGGGATTCCCCGAAGCATCAACCGCATCTGTGAAAAATGTCTGATGTATGCTTTCCAGCAGAATAAGCGCCTGGTGGATGAGCACATGGTTCACTTTGTCATGGAGCATGAAATGCTGAAAGGCGGTGCCGGTTCATGAATATCACATTTCAGTAACACTTTACAAATATTTTTTCAGGTACTTTTTGAACACATTCTTAACCATTTCTATGGAACTTCGTTTTTTAGATTGTTCCACCCGGATCAGCATCGGTAATATTGCCCGAAAATCGTCAGACCTAATAACCTTCAATACATTTTCCCTATTGGTCTTATGAACTGATGACTTTAATAATGATGGATTTTGGCTTGCTGCCTGATCCAGAGTGACACGTCTCATCTTTATATTCTCAGCTATTGTTTCTAGCATCCTATTGCCTTTAATGCTGTGTATTAATATAAGTGACGTTCCTTTATTATCATCCATCTCGGAATCAATGTCCCATATTCCCCAAAAATCGCCCAAAGTTATATCACTGGCACGACTAAATCCTTTAAAACAGCAATCGCTGCAAGATTCCCGTAAAATAAAATCATTAACAAACAAGTTCATGAACGGATCCTGTTTGTTTTTACACAAATATCGTTTTTCACCATCATATGCGAATTCTATGGAATAAGAGTAGTTGCTCCATCCGCTTTCCTTATTCCGCAAATTGATATATTTCGGAAGGATACTATCATTGTCTATTTTGGCTCGATATTTCAAATACTTCTCCCATACCATCGGAGATGGCACACCATGGCATACAAAATCAATGCATATTAAATTATCATACTCTTTCTTTAATAACGCTTTCAATCCGGCCACTTGGCAAGGAGTACCTGAAAAAAGAACTTTTCGCCCTGAATTCAATTGCGTTTTAATTATTTGAAAACTATCCCCTAAAATACTTTGTGAATACTTTGCTCCACGCAGTTTACCCAAAGCCTTTTCATCCTCTATTGCAACATGCCTAACTACACCTTTGTCATCATAACTTGCGCCATAAACAATTCCGCCTTCCTGCAAAATAGCAGTCGCCAACTCCGAGAAAATCCCACCGGAAGAACTCTCTCTACGGAGTATATCATTTTTAGAAAAAGCTGCATAGGCAGTGGTAGAAGCCTCTCCGTCACCACTCTCTTTCGCCAATACCGGGCACACTCGTTCACAAGCACCACAGGCAATACATCGTGAAGGATCCGCAAACTCCGGGAACTCAAATCCTGCATCATCTTTTTTCATTTGAATACATTTCTGCGAACAAATACTTGCGCAAGCAGTACAGCCCGTGCATTTACTCTTGTCTGTAAACTCAGGCATATCTTTTACTCCCCTATTATTCAAATCTTCTCTTTATCTTTTTTAATGGCTCTCTAAAAATATTTTTTTCATATTCATTAAATGAGAAAAAATACATTAATAATGCGTAAATTCCGGTAAAAATAATTACTCCTATTAAAAAAGTAAACCAATTGCGAATCAAATACAGTTTATTAACTAACAACCCGATAAGTATCATTATAATGGGAATAATTGCCATTTTTAAGATGTTTTTCCAAAATAATGGTATGTTTAATCCTGTCACTTTGTAATAGTAAATGTTCATCACAATGCCTTGTCCAAGAATGTATGCGAGGCAAGAACAAGCTGCAGCACCCAAAATACCGCTATAGGGAACCGCTATATAAGTTATTACTACATTAAGTATTGCTATTATCAGGTATACAATGGATCTAAACTGATGTTTATTCTGGGCAGTAACAATCGTTAAACCGGTGTTTTGGATCAACGGAACACACAGAGGAAACATCGTTAAAATAGCGACCCAATATGCGTCATAATAATCTTTTCCAGCCCATAATGTAATAAAAGCTTGTCCAAAAACAGTAAAACCAGACACAATTAAAGCAATTACAATAAACTGTAATCTTCCAACCCGAATAAACAAATTTGTTAATTCATCCTTTGAGGTATCTTTTACGACCATCCCTGTCACTCTCGGTGTCAATACTCCTGATATTGATGTTGACAAATTCATAACCATATTGTTAAAGGTACCACCCACATTATAAATTGCAACAGCAACACTACCGGATAACATTCCTAAAATGACTTTATCTGTTGCCCAGAATAGCATATCTACTATCGAACCAATAAAAACAAATGTTGAAAAACCAAGCATTTCTTTAATTAAAGCTGGTGGCATTTTTGCAATAACCGGCTTAATTTGCAGCTTTTTCAAGCAGTAATACATATTCAATGGCAACATTAAAATTTGCACAACCGTTGCCGCCGTTGCCATTCCCACTGATGCATATCCTAAATATAATGCGATCAAATTAGCTAATGGTGCTAATACAGTTGAAAGCATATCTACAATCTTTCTGAAAATATACTTTTCATGCGCTGTCACCATTGATGAAAAGACACTGTTTGGAAACGATAATGCCGTATTCAATGTCATTATCATTACCAATATTCTCATTTTCTTTAATTCATCAACCGATAACCCCCTTTTAAATATCGGTTCAATATTATTGGCAATAATAACACCGCACACAAAAACTAACAGCGCCAATACACAGTATAGAACCAGAAAAAAGCCAAATGCTTTTTCTTCTGATTTTTTATCTTCCTCTGCACGATATTTAGAAATATATCTGATAATAGTACTACCGAAACCAAAACTCAATAATGACAAATATCCTACAGCGGAAGAGGCAAGCGAAAACAAACCATATTCTGCCTGCCCCAGCATTCGAAGCATAATAGGAGTATATACAAATGGAATAATTGTACCAATCCCCAAATTTATATACGATAAAATCACTCCGGATTTCAATTCACTTTTTTTCACAACCTTCACCTCAGCAAATCAATTCGTCCAATGCTTTTTTTCCTAAATATGCTTTTGAAATATATTCCGGCATATTTTTTTTCAGATGCTCTTGTATTTCTGTTTCATGTTCCACGAGCCATCTAAAATGCTTTGTTAATTCATCCGGTTCATCTAATGATTGGACTGGCAAAACATAGTTCTCCTCTGTTCCAAATAAATCTTTTGCAATGCCACGCGACTTAACGGAATATCCTAATACCAACGTTGGAACGCAAGAAGAATATGCCGCAATTGTGGCATGCGTTCTTGCACCAACAAAGAATCTGCAACGTGCTATATACCCTTTCAGCTCCATGCAGTTGTGATCTCCAATTAAAATTACTCTATCATTATCTTTGAATTCATCATTAAGTTGCGCAAGCAATTCTAAGTCGTTATTGCCACTACATACCACATGCGGAATCAACACAACTCCACAATCAGTATGATTAAGGACTTCTTGAATGAGCATTCTATATGCCATATAAACCATATTCGAATCTTTCCCATTCTGAAGAATCAATGGACTGGCATTTATTCCAACCATATTTCCGTCTAGCCAGTTATCAGGCAGGGGCAACAATTTTTTAGGAAGTGTAAATGCCGGATCTGCAACCTTTACCGTATTAGCATTAATGACTCTTAATGCATCATAGGAAATTGACTCTCTTGCCGTAATCAAGTCAAACTCGCTTAAATCCGCTACAATTTCCGGGTGTTTAAGCAGTTCTGGTTCAACGCTACACCCCCAAAGAACTAACTTAGCACCCTTTTTCTTTATGCCTCTATTAATGGCTGCTAGAATATCCGTTCCCGGGTAGCAATAATTATCGCCACCAATCGAAAGAAAAATGTCCTTTGGAGTAACATTTTCAAGCAATGCCTGCCTTTGAAATTTAACAGCAAAATTTATTTTCCCGGTGATTTTTGTCTGGACTGCAGAAATAAACCATTTCAAACTCATTCTTGAATATGGTGTTACAACGTCTTTCTTTACATCGCATATTGTGTCTAATTTGTACTTTAAATCTTTATCTATATTTAATGAGTATAATCTGCTTTCTTCATCTAATATATTTACAGTAGAACGAACAATAGCTTCGCAACCATGATTATCGCTTCCTGCATGAAGATATAAATTAATCATTTTGTCACCTCTATTTGTTATTTGTCTTACGCTACCTTCCTCTAATCAATACAACTAATGTATGCAATAAAAGTAAGAACTTAACCTCTATTACCGGAATTTCTATACTCTCAGCAATCGTTTTACAATCATATTTTTCAGCCAAATCGCAAGAAAATGCATAATACACCTTAATTCTTTCGATTAAACTAAACTTCATAAAAAGTACTTTTTCTTTCAGCCAAAGCCCATACCCTCTCGGATTATTCACAAAAAGTGAATTACCTGCCTTAGTTAATCCGTCATTTCGGTATTCATATATCCAAATTATATCATTAAAAAATCGCATTTTATATCCATCATTAGCCATTCTGTTATATATTACTGCCTCTGTCATAAATTTTTCTCCAAGATACTCTGGATATCTATATTTTCTATGTAGTTCCGTATAAAAAACCAATGCTCTCTCTCCATCAATATTACGGTATCGATCTAATAATGTTCCATCGTAATACTCTGCTTCAAACAACGTATTTGGCGTAGAGTCCGGGCTTATGCCAAGGTTTCCAGCCACACCGCAAAATTTTTCATCTTTAGGCAAAGACTTCTCCCATGCAATTATCTTCTTCAATGCATCATCTGCCAAATAATCATCTGAATCAACAACAAAAAATAGTCTTCCCTTTGCAAGATCTAAAGCATAATTAATTGCTCTGCATTTCCCGCCATTGTTTTTTTTGAAGTAACGAATAGGGAATTTATTCTTTTTGTTAATCCACGTTGTAAATAATTCTTCTGTTTTGTCAACAGATCCGTCATCTACAACCAGCCATTCAAAATCAAGAAAGTTCTGCCTTTGCAATGACTCATACAATTGATTTATGATATAAGCACGATTATATGTTGGTGTAAATACAGTTATTTCTATACTCACTATTGGTGCCTCCGCATTTAAGGATTCTATGATTTTCACATAATACTTCACGTAATATTGCATTTATTATGTCTGAATCTTTATTTTCATCGAATTTTCTTTCAAACAAATCTGGCGTATTCATCAACTTACTATAATCTTCTATTGTAAATGTATATGGATTTCCTCTTTCCCAATCAATAAATCTAAGAGAATTATTAATCACCATGTCTTTGTATGGTGAAGTTTGGATCATAGTATGTAAAAATATTTCATCAGCACATAGTGTATGTTTAAAATGTTTCTGAATAAATTTTTTATTTGACAATACAAAGCGTGCCAAATTATCAGTAGTACTAAACCAATTAACGCCTTTATATATATATTAATCGTTTTACTTCGATCTATCCGTAGCTTTTTTGCATTCTAATAAGACTATTTTGGATATAGTATTGCACATTCCAATTAATTGGACATTTCCAATAATGTCTCCTCTTTGACAGGTTCGGTGGAATCGATATCATCCAGATGCCACTTCCAGCGGAATACTACCGGCTCCGCATTGATCTCATCAAAATAAGCGTATATGCGTTGAACCAATTCTTCTTTAGACTTGACTCGAATGCCTTTGAGCATCTGCTTAGTCATCTTACTGAAGAATGATTCAACAAGGTTTAGCCATGAGGCGTGCTTCGGTGTAAATACAAGCTCGAAACGATTTTTGACAGTAGACAGATACTCGATGACTTTTTTCGCTTTATCTACCTTAAGATTGTCGAGCACGAGCCGAATCGTATCACCTTTGGGATACTTAGTGTCAAGAATCTTTAGAAATTCTATGTAATCTGCACTGTTATGGCTGTCACTGACAAGCGGTAAGGCTTCTCCGGTTTGCAGATCTATTCCTGCAAGCAACGATACTGTGCCAAGGCGTTTGTACTCGTAGTCGCGTTTGATTGCTCCGTTGCCTTCTATAGAAGGCAGATCCTCTGCGACATTAGCAATAGCCTGTATTCCGGGCTTCTCACCGTAGGATACAACGTGGACTACCTCGCCATTATCGAAAGGGAGAAGATTCCCCTCTTTGTCGAACTGCAGTTGCAACTGTTTATAAACCAGCAACACGTTATGCATCTTTTCGTCGAAGTTCGGATCACGGCGTTCACAATAATACTGGATGCGGAATGGCTTGATCCTGCACTTGTCCAGAATTCGATACACACCGGATTCCGTGATGGTTGCAAGCCGGTCAAATCCTGCATCAACAGCCGTTTTATTGATATGCTCTGTAAGAGCCTTTGTCGTCCAGGTCTCAGCAGCATAACCGTAGTCCTTCGGTTGTGTACAGGCTACACTGATCAGCCAGGTTTTTGCCTCACCAGTAATTTCCTCTTTGCGGCCGCGACCCTTATCGACATTGAGAAGATCTTCAATGGAATCTTCTTTTGAACGAGTGCGGTACTTCTTTATCCAGAGTTCTGTGGTATGCCGACCTACTCCGAGTTTCTCGGCAATCGCCGTTGCAGACTTGCCGTCAGCTTTCATGAGCAGGATCTTCGCTCTTTGAGCGATAACGACCGGGGTCATTCCCGAATTTGCAAGCTTTTCAAGCTCTGCTCTGTGTTTTTGTTCAAGTGCGAATTTCATACAAAAGACCCTCCGAATCACCTTATTTATATGATATCACAATTTATCATAAATGTACAGTTAATTAAAAAGTTGTATGCTAGTATTTTCACAAACCAACCTTTAAAGCATTTCGAATCCAACAAGTCCAATAAAAAGATATTGATGCTATTCTCAACCATAATTGTTGTGTTTTCGAAATAGCCACTTTTTTGTAGGAAATCGGGTATCTGTGTATTACTTGTTTCAGTTTATCAAATGTATTCTTACGATCCCGCTTTCTCATCGACCTCAATACCAATTGCCCCTGGTATATACACGTAAACCACAAGCTACACAAACTATCCGCCTCAATTGCAGGCATTTTCTCGCAAACATATTCATGCCGCTGAATCTTTGCATCAACTGCCTCTAACCTATGATCTGCACTTAACATATGCATAACAGAATTATCTTGTTGGCGATATGCATACAATACCTTCCCTGCATATACAAGTTTTCTGGCATTTCCTAAAACCTGATAGGTCCAAAACTCGTCATCAATTTTATTACCAACCGGAAAACGGATATTTTTGATAACACTCTTCCTATACATCTTATTCCAAATCAATTGCCTGAATATCCGGTCATAAATATTTTCACGCATCGCTTCTTCTGCCGAAAAAAATCTAAAATCAAATGAATCGCCATCATCAAAGTCCGCATTATTATCCTTTGTAACACAATAATTACATTCAACAATATCTATATCATCAGAAAATTGACTGACTAAAAATTCAAACATTATTGGTGATATATAATCATCGCTATCTACGAATGCGATAAATTCTCCTTGTGCTATACTAAGGGCTTGGTTCCTTGCCTGTCCTCCTCCTCCGTTTTTTTGATGAATAACCTGTACACGTGAATCCTTTTGCTCCCATAAATCACAAATCTGTGGACAGCGATCTGGTGATCCATCATCCACTAATATTATTTCTAAATTCTTATATGTCTGATTTATTACACTTTCAATGCACTGATTTAAAAAAGGTTCTGCCTTGTAAACCGGGATTATGACACTAATTAATTCTTTCATATTGTATCCTTACGTATATTTACTCTTCAAAAAATATTTCCCATAAAAGCGATAAAACGGTTTATAAATCCCAGGCACACAAATAAGTAAATAAGCCTGCAATTTTTGCTTGTTACGAATCAATGAAATCAGACGTCTATGCTCCACTATTTTCTTTCGGATGATAGCCTCATCTGCAAAGAACTGTTTGCTATAATCCATCATTAAGCTATTATACACATTGATAACTGTTCTTATATATGCTTTTGATGCACTCTCTTTTATTTCTTCTGCAGCATTATCTAGAATGATTTCCTTTACTCGTATAGGATCATATATTCGGTGCATATTTAGCCTAGTCCGCGTTGCAGATGAATTTCGCACAAGATAATGATATTTGCACACATCATCAAAAACCGAACATTCCGCACCCTTAAATAAATAATAATTCATGAGCAGATCTTCATTAATCTTTATATCTGATGGCACAACTTCGTCATGCAATAAGCAGTAGAACAAGTTTTTATGGAAAAGTTTATTCCCTAGACCTGGCTCAATTCTTTCACCGGTCAAAAGTTCTTTCAGTGCTTCTATCTTCCCTTGCTGTGTAAGGAGACCTGTATTATAAAAATAATTAACCCGGCCATCTGGAAAGACCATCTGATACCCGCAATGTGAAATATCTGCATGGTATTTTATCGCATTCTCTAGTAGCAGGGAATACATATCTTCTTCTATTTCATCATCCCCGTCCACAAAACCGATGTATTCTCCGGAAGCGGCCGCAATCCCGGCAATCCTTGCCGAAGTCACCCCTCCATTATTTTTATTTATAGGGATAATGCGATTATCACTCTCTGCCAGTTGGGAGATAATCTTCCAACTTCTATCTGTTGATCCATCATTCACAAGAATAATTTCCAGATTATTGTGTGTCTGTCTCTCAATGCTTGTAATGCACCGTTCCAATTCGTCCTGCAAATTATAAACAGGTACTACAACTGATATCTTTATCTGTGTATTCATATTTCCCTCAATGTATTATTATACGCATCGGTTGACTGACAACCGTTGCATTATCTGGCACATCCTTCACAACAACAGCACCTGCACCTATTACTGCATTATTTCCTATATGCACTCCTCCGACAACGATTGCCCCGCTGTAAATTGTCACATTATCACCGATAACAGGTGCAGATGTTTTATCTCGCATTTTCCCGCGTCCTATCGTTACATTCTGATAAACAGTACAATTTTTCCCCATAGAATGGCAAAAAATAATTGTTGAATATCCGTGAAATATCTTTAACCCTCCACCAATTCGATTGGTTTCAGCACTGATTTCCAGGCTTTCAAGCGGTTTATATGTCAAACGGACTACATAATACTTGTAAACAGACTTTGTAAGTACTCTAACCATAAAAATTCTTCTGAATGTAAGATTAAATAATAACAATGTGTGAAGAGTATAAACTCCTTTCTTCTTTTCCAAGCGTTCCATATCCATGTCAATTTGCTTTTTTACATCTTCAGTCAATGACCAGTATACTAAAATTGCCGGAATAGACCTCCATATCATAAAAATTGTAAGTATTCTTTTCATAACCAATCCCCCCATTCGGCAGACGCTTTAACAATAAAATAATCGCCGGTCAAAGTTTTTTTGTGATATCTACAGTACAAAAGTTAATTATATCTCTACACTGTTTTCTACGTATCACAGAGATAAAATCATCTTTTCAACTGCATTTACAGTTTCTTCTGTGCTAAATGACTTTCCTCTTATCTTCGCTTTCTCTTTATAATGAAGTAATACACCGGGTACGGATATCATCTGCCTGATCCCCTCATACAATGATTCATCATCATTAAGTGTTACAACTCCATATTCATTATTTTTACCCAACATTTCCTTCATTCCGGAAACTTCTACTGTGCAGACTGGAATTCCCAATATTAACGCTTCTGTTGCCGCAGTACTGAATCCTTCTGCATAACTGGCACAAACAAATAAATCACAGCATGCCACATACTTGTAAGGATTTGTTTGATATCCCAAAAAGTCTACATAGTTCTCCATTCCATTTTCTGATACAAAACGTTTTAAACTTTCCTCTTCCGATCCGATCCCTAGAATATATAAATGAACCGGATAACCTGCTTCCCGCAATCTCTTTATAATTCCTAAAATACGATTAAAGCCTTTGCTTTTCAATAATTTACCAACTCCAACCAGCTTGATGTCATCATTAAAAAAAAGATTATTTTCAACTGCCTCCTGAGACAATGCAATAATATTGTCACTTTCATTCGTATTATACAAAACCTTAACTTCCGTATCAAGCGGAATCAGTGACTGAAAATCTTTTTTTACTGTTTCCGATACGCCAACCACCCGATCAAATTTACCATAACATTTGCAAGCTTCTTTGAAACTTCGAAATCCTTGTGCAGAACGCTTTTGTGACTTTTGTTCAATATGTATCCAAGAAACCAGCTTTGTTCCTTTCTCTCGACAACCACTGATAATCCTTGCACATGGTCCTTCCAGGTAAGCCACTTCTACATCATAGCGCTCCTTAAGGAAAATTTTATGGAGCATTTGCGGACATAATAATTTCATAAGGTGAGAGTTACCTGGCACCATTTTTTTGAATACGCTTTTATATTTTACATCTTTACTTAAAAATTGCCTGTTGACACCTACATCAAATAGAGTCATAACAGTTATATCGAATTTTGAATAATCCATATTATTGACTAGATTTACAAGAACCTTCTCTGCTCCACCTTGCCCAAGATCATGAATTAAAAAAAGGATTTTCTTCACCTGCTTTTTCTTCCTTCCCATTCCACTTCATAATTCTATCGGATATCGTTGTCTGTCAAGCCAAACTTGAATTGCCTTATTCCCTTTTAGCTTTAAACATACTTTTCTAACCAATCCTTTAGCTCTATTTTTCAGTCTGTACCTTAGTGAATATTGAAGCTCTTCTGTCATGCTTCTCTCTTTCTGACTCATAAGGCTTAATATCTTTTGGCAGTTTGGATCATTCTGCACATATTCTTTAAACTGTTTCTTATTTCCACCCATCTGAAAATGCTCATCCATCATATCTTTCAAATAAATTTTTGCCAAAAGAGAGCCTTCTTCCAATTGTCCACGTTCCGACGTTTCCCATACAGTCATTTCCTCGTCCCAGTTAAGATACGCTTCCATTATTGAACTGTAGTAAGGAATTCCCCATGACCTGTTATGCATCACAGACACTGCATTTTGCCGATATAAGTACATTAACCTATTTCCCAGATAAATGCTATCTGCCAAGTACAAACATGTCATCGAAAAAATTTTATCTTCCGAACATTTCAGTTTTTTAAAATGAATGCCATACTGTTTTAAAAAGCTACATTTGTAAAGCATCGCACCAAAGCACTGAGCGCCATGAATCCATAGTGATGCTCTTCCGCCTTTATATATTCCCTCTTTTAAAGGAACACTCTCTGCTCGTCTGTTCAAATCATGATTACACAAACAAGCTTGAAAGCCGATCAGGTCATATTCCTTTTTCATAAGCTCGCTAACTGTCTCATTAAAAAAAGCTGTTTTCCATGCATCATCCGCGTCAAGAAAGGTAATATAAGACTCTTCTTCCACGTTTCTGGAGAATACTTCATTCATTCCTGTGTTTCTTGCCGAAGATGCACCACTATTTTTTTGATGAATCACAACAATTCCGGAATTATTTTCTGCCAGTTCATCACATAACTCTGCTGAACCATCCGTTGAGCCATCGTCAACCAGAATAATATCTGTTTTTTTGTAATCCTGTTCCAAGACTGATTGAACGGCTCTGTTTAGAAATTCCGCACAATTATATACAGGTATAATTACACTAATCTGCTTATCTGCATTAGTTATCATTCTGCAATCCTCTCTGTCATCCTCTTCCCTTACATCTTACCAACCAACTGAATCCCCACCCTAGTGGTGTGCACAAAACTGTCAGCAACTTTCTCGGTGATTCTTCAATATATCGCTTGTCCTTTGCTATCCAGCTGCTGGAGCAATAATGAATGCAATCTGCTATCAGCCTTTTTTTTGTAGTCGGATATTCCATACACACTTTTCGCCAAAACGCAAAACCTTTTGGATTCTTTAAATATTGACGCCACATGGTATTACTGGATCCGTCAGCCTGATATTCCACCTCACAGAGTACTTCCGGAAGCACCGCCAATTTATAATCCTGATCAACCAGGCGATATTTGTAGGCTAACGCAACATACTTCTCCCCTTCAAAGACTGGGTATGGAGGATATGCTGTAACCACATCCGTTCGATATACCAGCTTTTTATCACCGGATCCACCGGATGTATAATAGCCGGTCAATGTAGTTTCCTTCATATCTGAAGGGAACCCCTGACCGATCACTTTTCCGGTAGTCATATCTGCATCCAAACCTATTAACCCTGCATAGTTTTTATCTTTAACAAGTTTCCATGCTTCATAGATCTTCCTGACGGCTCCTTCTGCAAGGCAATCATCCGAGTCGATACATACGTTCAATTCCGTGTGAATATTTTTATATACTACATTATGTGCCGTATGCATTCCGCCATTTTCTTTATAAATATACTGAATTTCAAATCCGTTGTCTGCCTGCTTCCAGTTTTTCACGCATTCGGCGGTATTGTCTATAGATCCATCGTCCACAATCAGCCATACAAAGTCCTTACAATCCTGCGCAAGCAGACTCTTATATGTACGAGCCAATGTATCGGCTCGGTTATACGCCGGAGTAAATACTGTGAGAAACGCCATTATTACTCTTCCTCCTTTTGAAGATAAAGCTCTTCCAATCGCTTTGCTTCCGTTTTGATATCATAACCGGATGCTTTCACTTCGCATATATGATCCTGCCTCTTCTGATTTATACATTGCAAAATATGTTCTGCCCATTCGGCAGGTGACTCATCCAGTTTCTTTACTGTTACCAAACCTTCTGTAACGATACATTCTTCTGACACATGATCGGAAATCACACACGGCAATGCGGAAGCCTGGGCTTCAATCATTGTTACCGGCAATCCCTCGTACAGAGATGGGAACACAAACACATTCATTGCCTGCATCAGTCTATACACATCGGAACGAATACCTGTAAATATCACCTTGTCCTGAATGTTCATATTTTGAACTTTTTTTCGGATTTTTTCTCTTCCTATTCCATCTCCCACAAGTACCAACTTAAGATCAGGATTACGTTTCTGGCATTCAAAAAAAATGTCTATCAGGAACTCATGATTTTTCTGAGAATCAAATCTTCCGACATGTCCAATGATAATACTGTTACCCAAGTTCAACTCTTCCCGAACATTCTTGTCTTCACTTGGGGAATATCTATAGCGATCAACATCTATTGCGTTATTAAGAACTTGAAATGAACCTGATTCTCCAAACATCCACCTGCCGGCTGCTTTGCTGCAGGCGAATAGGTTTGTTGCAAAGGCAGGGATTTTCTTCATATAATGTAATTTAATCAGATATTTTAAGTTTCTATCCTGACTACTATTATGGCTGTGCGCGATCCGAACCGGCACACCACATTCCTTTGCACACTGCAGTGCAACAGAACTTAAGCAGTCCTGATGGACATGGACGATTTTATATTCCGGATGTTCCCCGAAAAAATGCTTCAGTTCTTTTCGATATTTCACGCTCCATGGAATCAGTCTTGAAATATGATAAATCCTGCCTCCCAGTGCCTTGATCTCCGAGTCATAATCTGCTTCAAAATCCCGATGAACCAGGAAATCAAACTGAACTTTATTCCGGTCAATGTGACGATAATAATTCATCAGCATCGTTTCCAGACCGCCTCGTCCCATATAGGTAACTATCTGTAATACTCTAAGCATCTCTTGCTCCCTTTTATAAAACTCCCCATATCACATGCATCTGATAATAGAAAAATGCTAAATAAATCACTACTAATGTACCTTTGGCAAACTTCGCAGAGTTTGAAGTAAATATGTGATCTATAATCCATGCGGCGCCAATATATCCCGGCAACGTTGTGTAAATCGGGATTCTGCCGATATATACTCCCGAAGTAACAGCGCTCAGTGCATAAACAAGTGTCGTACACAAGGCACAGTTGACACACAAATTAATGACAGGGGAATTCTCCTCGTCTATGTATCTCTTCCCAATCAAAGCCAATACCGTTGGAATGGAGTAAAACAAAACCCTTAAGATATTAGTCCCGTCATCTGTAGTCCAGATTTCGTTGGTCATTATATCACTGTATTGGGTCTCAGATAGTAATGTTTCCAAAAATGATGTAAACCGCCCTACAAACAAAATCGCCACAACAAATGCCGCAATCATCAATATGGTACGCTTATTCCATGCCCTTCCCGTAACAACAAACATAACCGGCAGCATAAGCAGCGCTGAACCATGAATGGTTGCTGCCAGCAAAATAAGCACAATTGCCCACACATACTTTTTTTTCAGAATCTGACTGTAACTCAGTAAAACAATAGACACAGCTATAAACTGACGCATTCCATTGAACATCCAGGACAAATAATCGGTGGAAGCAACAAACATAAACATGCACATCAGGAAATCTTCTGAATATATCCTGAAAAAATAGGCCACGCATATAAGCTGAAACAGTGCAATAATCAGAAAGAACAGTTTATCACTGTTACCGATAAACTGTTTTAACAGGATTGACAGAACCGAAAATCCTTTATCTTTCGGATATTCTGCTAAATAAGCAGGTAACTGCGCCAGGGAACCCGGTAGATTATAAAAGGTCTTACGGTATAATTCTGTATCTCCGAATCCTTTACGATTCATACACCATATGACATACGGGCAAATAAATATCAAAACTGCCGGCCAGCTCCATCGATACTCTCTTTTATTCAGAACCTTTACCTGTACCTTTGGAACGGCAACCGTTAATAATCCTCCGGCTGCAGCAAGCCAAATCAGCAGCCACCAATAATTTGTCAACGTCATAAATTCTCTCTCCAGTTTTTTTTATCACAATCCGGTTTGCAGGAAGGTCTTCCCTTTTTCCAGTCTTTCTTCAAACTGCTGGTAAAAATCGACCTGCTCATTATAAGGAATCAGGAAGAAGTTTTTGAGCAGGTACATGTTCAGGTCGTGGCGCAGTTTGTCATCGCCTTTTTCCAGAACTTCCTCACAGTCTTTGAGAAAGTAGTGCCAGGAAAGGAGGTAGGCTTTGTTGCGCTTTATGTCCGGTATATCAATCCATTTGGAAACTTTCACTTTGGTACGGTTGGTTCTGGGGCATTCGCCGGTCTGGAGAAAATAGCGGAAATCGCCATCTTCATAATATCTTCCCAGCGGAAAGATCCGGCAGATCCCCGGCCGGTACGGATGAATGCTGCATCGTCCTTCCGGATTCAGGAAAGCACATTGCTCCTTGCCAGGTGTCATCTTAAGGTGTGGAAGGATGATGCCGTCCGCCACGCCCAGTTCCAGCTTGTCAGCAAGCAGTGCCTCAAAAGGTACTTTCAAAGCACAGGTCAGTCGGTAACAGTCAAGCGGATCCAACAGGATGGTATCTCCCATTCCTTTGCAGCAGGTGGAGCAGCCGATGCAGTCATTACAGCCGGCTTTCACCATGTCGTTTTCCCGGTAGAGCCTGCCGTCCGAAATCTCGGCAAGCGTTACATTTCGTTTCATAACCTGTTTTCTCCCCTTAAAGACTTTTTCTATGATGAATAGCTATAACAGTTCAGAAGCGCCATTCACAAAACCGCGCTTTCAGCGCTTTCCTGCTGCTTCACAGTCTTTTGTCGCATCTGTAGGATGCGATGCTCATATAACTTAGCTGAACTGTTACCCAAAGTAAGCATCTACGCCGTCTGCAATGCCTTCTACAATCTTTTCCTGGTAGTCCGGCTGCTGCATGCGTTTGTCTTCGTCTTCGTTGCTCATATAGCCCATTTCGATAATGGTTACGGGAATGGTGCACCAGTTAATGCCGCTCATGGTGTCGGTTTCCCAGACGCCTCTGCTGTTGGATCCCATCGTAGCGAGCATGTGATCCAGCACTTCCTGGGAAAGGCGTTTGCTGTCATCATGAATGGATGCATTAAACGGACTGGATGCAGTATTGCAAATGGTCATGGTACCGTTTACGGAAGCTTTTTCCGATCCATTGGCATGGATGCGCAGGAAAATTTCCGCTCCGGAGGTATTTGCCATCTCCGCTCTTTCCTTATTACTAATGTCCACATCATGGCTTTCCCGGATCATAACGATCTGGTAGCCGCGGTTTTCCAGCTCTGTTTTCAGAGCCTGTGCAATGGTAAGGTTTAATTCATATTCATAAACGCCGGTAGCCACACCTCTTGTTCCGGAAGAAACTTTGGCTTTCATCTGGCTGCTGCCCGGTCCCAGGGGCTCTTTTTCCTTATTTCCCTTTGCCTGATGCCCTGCATCGATGGCGATGATATGTTTCCCGGTAACCCCTGTAGGATTGGATGGCTGTGTTGATTCTGACGGATTTGCTGTTCCTGTAGATTCTGACGGTTGTGTTGACTCTGCAGACTTTGATGCCTGTGCAGACTCTGTAGAACCTGATGTCCGTGCCGATTCTATGGTCTTCGCTGCCTGTGCTGAATCAGATTCCTGCGTCATCCCTGTAGACTTCGCTGCTTCCGCAGAATCTGACGCTTCTACATCTTGCGATGTCTCGCCGGATTCTGTGGTTTTGTCGTTTCTTTGTGCTTCAGAACTTTCCGCATCAGAAGATGTTCCCGTCTCTTCCCCTGAGGCAGTATCGGAATCCAGTTCTTCTCCGGTAACGATGCGGATGTCATCCGTCACGGTTCCATCTTGCCGCTTCCCGCAGGCAGTCGTAAAAAGCGCCAGACTCACCAGGAGGCAAACAGAGAAGCAGGACCTTCTTATTCTGTTCCTTCTTATTCTATTTTTTCTTACTTTATTCTTTTCTACTTTACTTTTTTCTATTTTATTCACTCTCACATCAGGCATCCCCTTCCTGAATCAAAATCAAAAATAACTACAAAACATCCCTATCTCAAGATACACCCGTTGCTGTCTTCTGTCAACATTTTGCACAAACTTTTTGCAGCTACGCTTAAGGGATGTCTGGTATCGGTAACAAGACAGATCTGTCGTTCCGGAAGCGGCTCTTCCAGCGGGATCTCTACGATTTTCCCGGCTTCCAGCGCTTCTTTGGCAAAGAATTCCGGCAGAAAACCGAGTCCTAAGTTGTTCTTTATCATAGGAAGAACCAAGTCGCTTGTCTCCACTTCCACATCCGGCTCCAATAAGAAGCCACGCCCCCAGAACAGCTTCCGGTAATATTCATAGGTCGTGGTGTCCCGGTTCAGGGTAATCAGCGGATAGTTGCCGAGTTCAGAAAGGGGAAGCGGAGCGCTTGCCAGGTTCCGGAACTGTTCTCCGCCAGCCAGAATGTCCCGAAAGGGCTTGAGCGGTGTCTGCTGCAGGTGGGAGTCGGTCTCCACCGGGCAGGCCACCACTGCCAGTTCCACTTTCTGATCCTGAAGCGCCTGAATGGCTTCTTTTACCACATAATTAAAAATTTTCAGCCGGACTTTGGGATATTCCCTGTGAAAAATTCCCAATTTATCGATCAGAAAACTATGTAATGCCGTTTCCGTGGCACCGATAAAAACAGTGCCGCTCTGCAGGCTCAAGCTCTGCTGCAGTTCTTCCTCTCCCAGCTTAAACTGTTCAAATGCGGCAGAAACATGCCGGTAAAGCCTGTCTCCTTCCGCCGTCAGCCGGATACCCCGGTTAGAGCGGGAAATCAGTTTGCATCCCAGTTCATATTCCAGGTTATTCATCACTCTGGTGACGTTAGGCTGGTTACTCATAAGCACATTGGCCGCCCTGGTCAGATTCCCGTATTTCGCTACATAATAAAATACTTTATAATACTCAAAATTTACTGCCATACCCCATTCTCCTCACTCATCATATTATAATGATATTTCTGTCATGTCAACTATATATTTTTCATTTTCCCCTTTTTACTCTATAATATGGTAACAGTTCAGGCAAGCAAAATGGCTACGAAGCATGCGGCAAATTTTGCAAATAAACGCGGCTGAGTTGTTATGTAATGTGTAGTTTAATGAAACAAATGTAACAAGGAATATAAGGAGAATATTATGAACAAGGATTTAACCGTCGGCAAGCCGTCTTCCGTTTTGTGGAGATTCTGCCTGCCTTTGTTCGGAAGTGTAATTTTTCAACAGCTTTACAATGTCGCCGACAGTCTGGTTGCCGGTCGTTACATAGGGGAAAATGCTCTGGCTGCGGTAGGAAACAGTTATGAGTTGACTCTGATTTTTATTGCCTTTGCTTTTGGCTGCAACATCGGCAGTTCCGTCATTGTTTCCCAACTCTTCGGAGCCAAAAAATACGGTGAAATGAAGACCGCTGTTTATACGACTTTGTTTTCCAGCGCAGTGCTCTGTGCTGTTTTGATGGCAGGTGGCTTCCTTTTATGTGAAAAGCTGCTCCGGCTGATTCAGACACCTGCAGAGGTAATGGAGGATTCCTTACTTTATCTGAACATTTATATCGGCGGTGTTCCTTTTCTCTTCTTTTACAATATCGCCACGGGAATTTTTTCTGCTCTGGGGGATTCCAAGACACCGTTCTATTTCCTGGCAGCCTCTTCGGTTTCCAACATTTTAATGGATATCTGGTTCGTCTCCACGTTTCAGATGGGTGTGGCCGGTGTCGCCTGGGCGACTTTTATCTGTCAGGGCATCAGCTGTATTTTGGCTATGTGGGTTGTCCTGCGCCGTCTGCACCGCATCGAGACAGACGAACGGGTTCCCCTGTTTTCTGTTTCTTTGCTTGGAAAAATCGTAGTCATCGCCGTTCCCAGTATTCTGCAGCAGAGTTTTATTTCCATCGGAAATATCATTATTCAGGGATTTATCAACGGCTACGGTCCGGAGGTTATGGCCGGCTATTCTGCCGCCGTCAAATTGAATAACCTGGTGATCACTTCCTTCACCACTCTCGGAAACGGAATTTCCAATTATACCGCTCAGAATGTAGGCGCCGGCAAACTTTCCCGGATACGGGAAGGCATGAAAGCAGGTTTAAAGCTTCTGTGGCTTTTGTGCATTCCTTTCATCCTCTTCTACTTCTTCGCCGGAAGGATCGGACTGCATCTTTTTATGGAAAACAAAACCGGTCTCGCTATGGAAACCGGTATCATCTTCCTTCAGATTCTCTCTCCGTTCTACGCAGTCTGTGCCTGCAAGCTGGCGGCAGACGGAGTGCTGCGGGGCGCCGGCATGATGAATCGCTTTATGATCTCTACCTTCACGGACTTGATCCTGCGGGTGGTTCTGGCTTATGTCTTCTCTATTACGTTCGGATCCACGGGAATCTGGATGGCATGGCCTTTCGGTTGGGCGATTGGTGCGATCCTGTCCGTCCTCTTCTATTTCAGCGGTCCCTGGAAGCGTAAAGCTGTGTGCGAGGTTCCGGAAGCGGAGGTTGAAAAGCCCCTTTCCTAAGGCGGCCTTCCTGCTGCTATTTGTAAATTTACAAAAATACAAATTTATGAATAACAATTTTTCCAATGTGAAATCCGATGAGAGGCATGTAAAAATGCCGGGGTGTTTTCTATCTTTGTGCACCAACTCTTAAATGGTGCACAAAGTTGGTATATACGCTGGCGTAAGTCTATCCTACTCCACGCTCCTCACCAGGTCGGCATATTGGGCATCCGCAGCGCGGCACAGATCATCGGGATTCAGTTCCATCTGGACTCCGATTTTTCCTGCACTGACATAGATAAGCGGGTACTCTGCGGCGCTTTTGTCGATCCGGGTCACGTATTTTTTCTTCATGCCTACTGCGGTGCATCCGCCGCGGATATAACCGGTTACGGCAAAGATGTCCTTTACATGGATCATTTCCACGCTTTTTTCTCCCACGCACCTGGCGGCCTTCTTCAGATCCAGCTCCTCCGCTACCGGAATCACAAATACAAAATAATTCTTATCTGTTCCCTGTGTTACCAGCGTCTTGTATACCTTTTCCGGCGGCAGGGAAAGTGCCTGTGCAATCTGCAGTCCGTCTACAAATTCATCACATTCGTATGCATGCTGGGTAAAAGGAATCTTCATGGATTCCAGTATCCGCATGGCGTTTGTTTTAACTTCTTTTTGCTTTGCCATTTTAATCTCCATTCCGCAGACGCTTTAACGTCGAAGGAATCGCAGCGTCAAATTTCAAATTTGACGCTGCGATCAAGGCTACTTTGTGACGCCTGCGGCACAAATAGCCGTGTGAAAAAATGGCATTTCAATGCATTTTTTCACACTATTTCTGCTTCCTTGCGGATTTCACCACCAATCCGGATAAGGCAATCAGGGCGATGACGTTGGGAATTACCATCAACTGGTTAAAGGTATCCGTCAATTCCCATACCAGGTCATTGGACAGGCAGGAGCCCAGGAAAATGAAGAAAATGGCAATGACGGAATATACCTTGGTTGCTTTGCTCCCGAACAGGTAAGCGACATTGATCTTACCGAACAGGTTCCATCCCAGGATGGTGGAAAACGCAAAGAAGAACAGGCAGATCGCTACAAAAACATTTCCCACGCCGGAGCCGAACACACTTCCGAAAGCCAGCTGCGCCATATTGGTCTTGGAGACGCCGTCTGCCGCTCCGGTTGCCAACACGCCGTCCTTTGTATATAGGGTAGCGATGATGACCAGCGCTGTCATCGTCAGCACGACAAAAGTATCAATAAACACACCGACCATCGCTACCACACCCTGATCATGGGGTTTTTCCACGTTAGCCATGGCATGTGCGTGAGGTGTGGAACCCATACCGGCTTCGTTGGAGAAAAGTCCTCTCTTTACGCCCTGGCTGATTGCGGTTTTCAAAGCATAGCCAAGGCCTCCGCCGATCAACGCTTCGGGATGGAACGCATATTTGAAAATCATACCGAATGTAGCGGGAATATACGTAATTCGGCTGATCAGCACGATCAGTCCGCCTGCCAGGTACAGCACTGCCATAATCGGCACCAGCTTCTCCGTTACGGAAGCCAGTCTCTTTAATCCGCCCAGGAAAATAAAGGAAGCAATGGCTGCCACTACAAGACCCATCACCCAGCCGGGAATACCGAAAGCGGTATTACAAGTCTCACTGATAGAATTAGACTGTACCATACAACCCATGAATCCCAGCGCCAGGATAATTGCCACGGCAAAGAACCCTGCCAGGAAGCTGCCGAATTTTCCTTTGAATGCTCTTTTGATGTAATACACCGGTCCGCCATGTACCGAGCCGTCTTCTTTCACCACTCTGGTCTCCTGCGCCAGAACCGCTTCCGCATAAATGGTAGCCATGCCGAAAAATGCAATGATCCACATCCAGAAAATAGCACCCGGACCGCCGATGAGAATCGCACCGCAGGCACCTACAATATTTCCGGTACCCACCTGAGCTGCTATAGCCGTTGTCAGAGCCTGAAAAGACGACAGACCGCTTTCATGCTTTTTCCCGTTCAGAGTTATCTTCCCGAACACCCTGCGCATGCCTTCTCCGAAGCAGCGAACCTGTACAAAGCGGGTTCGGATGGTAAAATAGAGCCCGGTTCCCACCAGAAGAACGATCAGAATATAATCTGACAGATACGAATTGATTTCCTTCACAATTTTGAGTGCTGTTTCCACGATTTTTTCCTCCTTGGTTGATTGCTGCGAAACTTTTTTCGCACAAAAAAACTGCCGACACCCTTTCGATGCCCGGCAGCTCCGGAGAACATATACAGCAAGCGCTATTTTCGCCCGCTCTGTCCTTTTGCCTGAGAGATTCGGCTTACACCATAAGCCTTGCACCTTCGGCACTCAATTAAATGAGATTCTCCAGAGTCTCCTCTGCTCTCAGTCTTGCCTGCCCACCATGGATAGACAATTCTGTAAAGCATCACCGGATTATTATTCTTAACAAAATCTAATTCTAGCATTCCTGCTTCCATTTGTCAAATACTTTATTTTTTGCAAATAGCACACCTGAACTGTTAGCGTTTTCCTAAGGGCGGGCTCATGTGGAATCCAATGAGGGGAGTCATGTAAAAACGCCACCCCTTAGACTGCGTACTATGCAGTCTTAGTGGCGCTGCGTTTTTAATTGAGCGAAAGCGTCCCCCGAATGGATCCGCATGAGCCCACCCGATGACTTACTTCAATAATGTTATTTCTGCATTACTTCGCAGCCAACTCCGCCTTAAGTTTCTCGGTCAGTGCCGGAACGATCTTATTCAGATCTCCTACGATACCATAATCTGCTACATCAAAGATCGGAGCGGTTTCGTCCTTGTTAATGGCAATAATGATATCGGATTCTTCCATACCTGCCAGATGCTGGATGGCACCGGAGATACCGATTGCAAAGTAAACGTTGGGACGAACGGTCTTTCCGGTCTGTCCTACCTGCAGATCCTTCGGCTTCCAGCCTGCGTCTACAACGGCACGGGAACAGCTTACGGTTCCGCCGATGACAGCAGCCAGATCGTCCAGAAGCTTAAAGTTCTCAGCGCTTCCTACGCCACGTCCGCCGGATACCAGAATCTTGGCATCCATGATATCTACGGTATCGGATACAGCCTTTACGACTTTCAGGATTTCCACATACTTGTTATCCGGGGTAAATCCGGGATTAAATTCGATTACATTTGCCTTTGCGCCTGCAATCCTTTCCTTCTTCTGCATAACGCCGGGACGTACCGTAGCCATCTGAGGGCGGAACTGGGGACATGCAATGGTAGCAATGGTATTGCCGCCGAATGCGGGACGGGTCATCAGGAGCTGATTGTGCAGCTGCTCTTTTCCGGGAATCGGATTGATGGGGAAATCACCGATTTCCAACTGTGTGCAGTCTGCGGTAAGTCCGGTATGAATTCTTGCGGAAACTCTGGGACCTAAGTCACGTCCGATAGCCGTTGCGCCTACCAGGAAAATTTCCGGTTTGAATTTCTTGATAACTTCTGCCAGAGCATGTGCATAAGGCTCGGTTCTGTAATCCTTTAATTCCGGGTCGTCTACTACAATGACCTGGTCTGCGCCGTATTCAGCGAGTTCGTCTGCCAGATCTTTTACATTGCTTCCTACCAGTACAGCAGTTACCTGTGTGCCCAGAACTTCTGCAAGGTCTTTACCTTTGCCGATCAGTTCGAAGGCAATACTGTCAATTTTGTTGTCTACCTGCTGAGCGAAGACATATACACCTTTATATTGATCCAGGGAAATGTTTTCCATGTTCTTCTTCCTCCATTTATCTGCCTTTTCTTAGGTTGTAACGGTTCGGATGCGCTGCTTTCAAGTCTGCATTTTCAGCGCTTCCTTACTGTTACCTTAGATAACGTGCTTCTCCTTGAGTTTGCCGATGATATAATCAACAGATTCGGCAGGATCCAGGGTTACTTTCTCGCCGGCACCCTTTCTTACCTTATCAGAAGCCTTCGCGATCTGTGTCGGAGATCCCTTAAGACCCAGGTTGGAGTCATCCACATCTACAAGATTTGCTCTTCCCCATACGGTAATCTCTGCCTTGCAGGCATCAAAAATTCCGCCGGGAGTCATATATCTTGGCTCATTTAACTCAGCTAAAGCTGTAATCAGGCAAGGCATCTTGGCTTTCAGCACATGATATCTGTCGTCAAACTGACGCTCTACGATAACGCTGTCTCCGTCAATGCTGATCTTCTGTGCATAAGAAATAACCGGGATGTTCAGATGTTCGGAAATCTGAGGACCTACCTGTGCGGTATCTCCGTCGATTGCCTGACGTCCGGTGATGATCAGATCGTATTCCAGATTGCGGATCGCACCTGCCAGGGTCTGAGAGGTTGCCCAGGTATCTGCACCGCCCAGTACTCTGTCGGTTACCAGGATTGCTTTATCCGCACCCATAGCCAATGCCTCACGCAGAACATCTTCCGCCTTGGGCAGACCCATGGTGATTACGGTTACTTCCGCACCATACTGATCCTTTAATCTCAGAGCTGCTTCCAGACCGGCCTTATCGTCCGGGTTCATAATCGTCAGCATGGCTGCTCTGTCCAGTGTTCCATCGGGATTGAACTTAACGCCGCCCTTGGTATCGGGAACCTGTTTAATACAAACAACGATTTTCATTGTATATTCACTCCTTATTCTTTCTACGTAATCTTAAATACAATACCATGCAAAAAAGGCATTCTGCTGCATTATTTCAACAGAGCAGCGCTGATTACCATTCTCTGAACCTCACTGGTTCCTTCATAGATCTCGGTAATCTTGGCATCACGCATCATGCGCTCTACGTCATATTCTCTGGTATAACCGTAACCGCCGTGGAGCTGAACCGCCTTGGTGGTAACTTCCATTGCCACTTCAGCCGCATAGAGTTTTGCCTGAGCAGCTTCAAAGCCGTATTCTTTCTGATTTGCCTTTGCCATGGCAGCTTTATAAACAAGCAGCTTTGCAGCTTCTACCTTGGTAGCCATGTCAGCCAGCTGGAACTGGGTGTTCTGGAACTGAGCGATGGAACGTCCGAACTGCTTTCTTTCCTTGGTATAAGCGATGGTGGATTCCAGAGCGCCTTCTGCAATACCCAGAGCCTGGGAAGCGATACCGATACGTCCGCCGTCCAGTGTATGCATTGCAATCTTAAAGCCCTGTCCCAATTTACCAAGCAGGTTTTCCTTCGGAATTCTGCAGTCGGTGAAAATCAGCTCATAAGTGGATGAACCACGGATACCCATTTTCTTTTCTTTGGTACCAAATGTAAATCCGGGAGTTCCTTTTTCTACGATGAAAGCAGAGATTTCTTTAATCATTCTGCCGCGTTTTTCAATCACGCCGGTAACAGCGAAGATTACGTAAACATCAGCTTCTTTACCGTTGGTAATGAAGATCTTGGAGCCGTTTAATACATACTCTTCTCCGTCCAGAACTGCCTTGGTCTGCTGTCCCTGTGCATCGGTTCCGGCACCGGGCTCTGTCAGTCCGAATGCGCCGAGCTTTTCACCTTTTGCCAGGGGAACCAGGTATTTCTGTTTCTGTGCTTCGGTACCGAATGTCATAATCGGGTCACAGCACAGAGAGGTATGTGCGGAAACGATAACACCTGTGGTGCCGCATACTTTGGAAAGTTCTTCCACACACATAACATAGGTCAGAGGGTCGCAGCCCTGACCGCCATATTCCTTGGGAACCGGAATCCCTAAGAAACCGTTCTTTGCCATCTTTTCTACGGTTGCTCTGGGGAATTCTTCTGTTTCATCAACCTCCTGAGCCAGAGGTTTTACTTCTTTTTCGGCAAATTCCTTAAAAAGGGAACGCGCCATTTCATGTTCTTTGCGCAGCGTAAAATCCATGATACAATTATCCTCCATATTTCCGCCCCGTCAACCGGGGCGGTCTTTTTTATTTCCGTATTTTATAACGATGCCGGAATCCGGCCGGTGTATTACTTGCTGTAATCGTAGAAGCCGATACCGGTCTTTCTTCCCAGCTTGCCTGCACGAACCATCTTGCGAAGCAGGGGATGAGGACGATACTTGGGATCACCTGTTTCGTTCTGCAGTACTTCCATAATTGCCAGAACGATATCCAGCCCAACCAGGTCGCCTAAAGCCAGAGGTCCCATGGGATGAGATGCGCCCAGCTTCATAGCTTCATCAATGTCTGCAACACTTGCAATGCCGTCTGCATAGATGCCGATTGCTTCATTGATCATCGGGATCAGGATTCTGTTTACTACAAATCCCGGAGCTTCCTTTACTTCTACCGGTGTCTTGCCGATTTCTACAGCGATTGCTTTAATCTTCTCTACCAGTTCTGCCGGTGTATTCTCGCCTGCGATTACTTCTACCAGCTTCATTCTGTCAGCCGGGTTAAAGAAATGCATACCGATCATAGGTCTGTCCAGTCCTGCGCCGATTTCGGTGATGGACAGGGAAGAGGTATTGGTTGCAAAAATGCAATCCGGTTTTACAATATCCTGCAGCTCTTTGAAGGTAGTCTTCTTAATCTGCATATTTTCCGGTGCAACTTCGATAACCAGATCACAATCTGTGCAGATGTCCTTAAGACCGGTTACGATCTTGGCAGCGACTGCATCTGCGTGCTCCTGGGTGATTTTTTCTTTTTTTACCAGAAAAGCAAGATTCTTAAGAATTCTTCCTTTTCCGCCGTCAGCGAACTCCTGCTTGATATCGCACAAACATACATCATAACCTTCTGTCATTGCAAATGCCTGAGCAATTCCTGCTCCCATGGTACCTGCACCAATAATACCAACTTTCATGGTTTACCCTCCTGTGGTTTTGTTTTCTATTTGTTTTCTATCTGTTTTCTTCTGCTTTTTTCTGCTTTCCATCTGCCGTAACGGTTCAGACAGTAATATCTAACACCTGAAACTCAGCAGTTCTTGAAAGGCTCTTTTACTTTTTCCTTATTTCTGTCTAAGAAAAATGCCATTCCGTATTTCTGGTCTTCGGTCTCGAAGCAATCGCCGAAAAGCTTCTCTTCGATCACGATAGCTTCATCCATTCCCACTTCCAGGCCTTCGTTAATGGCCTTCTTGCAATTTCTTACGGCAATGGGAGCATTCTTGGCAATGCCTGCTGCCATCTTAAGTGCTGCGGGAAGCAGTTCTTCCTGGGTATAAACGGCATTCACAAGACCGATACGGTAAGCTTCGTCCGCCTTGATATTCCTTGCGGTATAGATCATCTGTTTTGCCATGCCTGCACCTACCAGACGCGCCAGTCTCTGGGTTCCGCCGAATCCAGGTGTAATTCCCAGGCCGACTTCAGGCTGTCCGAAAACAGCGTTGTCAGAGCAGATCCGGATGTCGCAGCTCATGGCGATCTCACAGCCGCCGCCCAGCGCAAATCCGTTTACGGCAGCAATCACCGGGATCGGGAAAGTTTCCAGCTTACGGAAAACATCATTTCCCTTCTTGCCGAATGCTTCGCCTTCTGCTTTGGTAAGGGTGCTCATCTCTCCGATATCGGCGCCTGCCACAAAGGACTTTTGACCGGCTCCGGTAAGAACCAGGCATCTTACTTCATTAAGGTTTACCTGATCCAGTGTCTCATTCAATTCTTCCAGAACAGCGGAATTCAGCGCATTCAGAGCCTTTTCACGACTGATGGTAATTACGCCTACTGCTTTGTCCTGTTCATATTTAATATATTCCATCTTTTATCCTCACTTCCGGGCATACCTGCGGCAGCCGTTTGCTCTGCCGCAGCCGTAGTTTTTGTTACAGTTCACTCGTACGTTTAGGCAGGCAGATTCTATGCTTGCATGAGAAGCTGCCTGTACAAATGTACGAAGGGAGCGCCGGATATATGAGCAAAATAGCTGCGAAGCAGCGATGAAGCGCTGGAAGCGCGATTTTGCGAATGGCGCGTGTGAACTGTAACTAGTTCCTTAATCTTCGATCTTTACAATGGTAGAGCAGCCCATACCGCCGCCGATACACAAAGTAGCAAGTCCGGTCTTAGCTCCTCTTGCCTGCATCTCATGAAGCAGGGTAACCAGGATACGGCATCCGGATGCTCCTACCGGGTGACCCAGGGCAATTGCGCCGCCGTTGGGATTTAACTGCTTCTCAACATCGATTCCCAGTTCTTTTCCGACTGCAACGGACTGTGCTGCGAATGCTTCGTTGGCTTCGATAATATCAAAGTCTTCGATCTTCATTCCAGTCTTAGCCATAACTTTCTTAGTGGAAGCAACCGGTCCGATTCCCATTACTTCGGGACGAACGCCTGCAAGTGCGCCTGCTACAAAAGTAGCCATGGGCTTTACACCCAGTTCTTTTGCTTTTTCTTCGCTCATAACCACAACAGCTGCCGCACCGTCATTGATTCCGGAAGCGTTTCCTGCAGTTACGAAGCCGTCTTTGTTGATCGGGCGAAGTTTTGCAAGTCCTTCGATGGTGGATCCGTGTCTGGGACCTTCATCGGTATCAAAAATGATGGTTTCTTTCTTTTTCTTTACTTCTACCGGAACGATTTCTGCTTTGAAAGCGCCGTTTTTCTGTGCTTCTTCTGCCTTCTTCTGGCTGTTTAAAGCGAACTCATCCAGCTCTTCACGGGTCAGTCCCCATTCTTCGCAGATATTGTCAGCGGTCTTGATCATGTGGTAATCATTGAAAGCATCCCACAGTGCATCCTTGATCATGGTATCTACCATGGTAGCGTTACCCATACGGTATCCGTAACGACCCTGCGGAATTGCATAAGGAGCCATGGACATGTTCTCCATACCGCCTGCTACTACGATGTCAGCATCGCCTGCCATGATCATCTGTGCAGCCTGGTTGACACAATTCAGACCGGAACCGCAGACAACGTTCATGGTAACCGCCGGAACTTCAATAGGAAGTCCTGCTTTAATGGAAGCCTGACGGGCTACATTCTGTCCCTGTCCTGCCTGTATAACACAGCCCATGTAAACCTGATCCACTGCCTCGGGAGCAACATCTGCTCTCTTTAATGCTTCTTTGATTACGATTGCGCCCAACTCAGCAGCAGGGGTTGTGCTTAAAGTTCCGCCCATAGTACCGATTGCAGTACGGCATGCGCCGGCCAAAACTACTTTCTTTGCCATAATTTTTTCCTCCCTATTCCTTGAAAGATTCTTGTAAAAACGAGATTGTTATTTTTTTATCATTCCTATGGACTCTATTTTATCATAGCTGTAATCCTTTTGCAATCACTTTTCACAAAAAAAATGGCGAAAAAATGGTGAAATCTGTCCGACGCGGATCCATTCCCTGGAATCGGGAACTTTCTGCACCGGCTGCATATGTTTTGCCAGAAAACGGGTCAGTGCGTAGACATCCACCCAGATCTGCGCATCGCCGTCCTTTTGGGATTCGTCAAAAATCAGTTCCAGCCCCCAGTGCAGGTGCGTTACATCGATATTGTTTACATTTTCTTTGGCGCTGTAACCGGTATGCCCCATATAGCCGATGACATCTCCTTCCGTTACCGTCATGCCTTCCTCAAGCCCCTCGGCATAAGGATAATTCTGCCTTAAATGCGCGTAATAATAGTAGCGTTTCTTATCCAGGCTGCGGATACCGATGCGCCACCCGCCGTACTGGTTCCAGCCAAGCGCCTCCACCGTACCGGTTTCAATACAGATAATCGGTGTTCCGATTGCACCCAGCATGTCATGCCCAAGGTGTCGTCTCTTATAACCGTAGCTGCGTCCGGAACCGAAGTCGTCATAGTGCGTATAGTCAAATCCCTTTGCCAGCGGAAAAAACGCTTTCAGCCCATACGTTTTGTAGATCTGTTTTGTTCCGTTCTCTTCCCGCTCTTCCTCATATTCTCCCACCAGCCCGTCTAAGACAGCGCTGTATGCTTCTCTATAATACACAAAAGTTTTGACAAACTTTTGTGACAAAGTTTTAGCAAACTTTTGGGTGCCGGTCAGTTCCTCCATGGTTGTTTCGCCCCTCGTCAGTTTCTCCGCGGTTTTATCCAGGGTTTGAAGTGCCTTTTTGTCAAATTTTCCGCCGGTTACGGTTGCCGTATAGGCCAGAAGATCCACCCAGTTTACGGGATAAGCGGTTTCATGGGAAGAAACATCCCACTCATAGGCTTTACACAGGGCTTCATAGCTGACATCAAAATCCACCCAGCGAATGACCTCCTTCGTCTCTTCGCCCTCCTGCCCTGCTCCATTGCTTTCTTTCCCGCTTTGCAGCTTTGCCGCGCTTTCCAGGGCGGCCGCCTCATCCTTTCCTCTTATTGCAAGTGCAAGCGCAAGCAGCACAATGATTGCCGCTTCCGATAATATGACTTTGTTTCGGATTCTTTTTAAAAATGCATTCCCCAAATCTGTTTTACTTCTTCCTTCCCACACATGCCGGCTCATTTTACCGTCACTTTTTGTATTATTGTATGAAAAAAGAGCATCCGGTTATGCCTCACGCTCTCTTTTACGCTTCTTGCTGTTTCTTTCTTTTTATCCGTTTTCGTCCATCATTCAAACAAATTTTCCAGTGCCTACCATTTCTCCCGCGCTTTCCGAAAAAACACGGGAATTACACCGTCCCCGTACCGGATCAGCACCCGAAAAAGCGGGATATAGCTTCTATCGCTATATCCCACCTTTCCATCGCAAAAGGAGAACATTTATTTGTCTACACTTCCGGCTCGATCAAACCGTAAGTGTCGCCCTTTCTCTTATAAACCACATTCACCTGATCGTTCTCTGCATTAATGAAAACAAAGAAGTTGTGTCCCAAAAGTTCCATCTGAATGCAGGCATCCTCCGGATACATGGGTTTGATGTCAAATTTCTTGGTTCTGACTATCTTAACCTCTTCCTCTTCCATATAGTCATTCTCTACAAACAGCTTACTGAAGGACTCTGCAGCCTGCTGCCTGTCCAAAATTTTCTTCTTATAACGCTTCATCTGTCTCTCAATAACTTCTTCTACCAGGTCGATAGATACATACATATCATCGCTAACCTGTTCCGAACGGATGATACTGCCTTTTACCGGTATCGTAACCTCGATCTTCTGGCGTTCCTTTTCCACACTTAAGGTTACATGTACTTCTGTATCGGGACTGAAATACTTGGAAAGCTTTCCGATCTTGTCCTCCACAGCGCTCTTTAATCCGGGTGTTACTTCGATGTTTCTTCCTACAATAATAAATTTCATGCTGTTCATCCCTTTCAGTTATTTATTGTATGTTTATTATACCAAATATCTCTTTATTATGCAACAACTTCATGATTTTTTATAATTTTTTCATAAAGCATGCTTTTCCTAATCGGAACCCCGATTTGTAAATTTTTTACATTCTTTTATGGTTTCTTCACAAAACAAACGTTCCGGCTTTACATCTCTTTTTCCGGCAGCATTTTTGACATAATTCTGTGGATAACGTGGATAAATCGGTGCATAACTATAAAATGTACTTTTTCAGGCTTTTTGCTCTGTGGATAACTATGTGGCAAACATTTCGTTTCAAAACAGAGCTGTACTATTTTGTTTCTTGTGTCTGTACATTTTGCATAATTTTATTCTTTTGCAGAGCAAAAAGAAAGCAGGACTCTTTTGTAAGTATCCCGCTTTCTTTTTGTCTTTCTTCTGTAAATATTATAAAAGGAATCTGTTTGTCAAATGTTGTGCGTCACTTAGAAGATTCTGCGGATCGCCAGAATTTTCTTGTAGCTTGCATCGGAAACAATAATACCGGTCCTGGAATTGGATGCGTGAACGATCTGTCCTCCGCCGATATAAAGCGCCACATGTCCGGAATAACAGATCAGGTCTCCCGGCTGTGCATTGGATAATCCGTCTACTGCCGCTCCCTGCTTACGATCTGCAGCTGAGGAGTGAGGAAGGCTTACACCGAAGTTGGCGTAAACACTTAAAATGAATCCCGAGCAATCCGCTCCGTTTGTGAGGCTGGTTCCGCCGTATACATAAGGATTGCCTACAAACTGAAGTGCATATTCTGCAACTGCCTGCCCCATTTCGCTTCCGCTGGAGGTATCCACAACGACACTGATCTGTGTGCTCTTTGTGTTGCTCTTCTTGGACTTGGCTGCTTTGGCGGCTGCCGCTTCTCTTGCCTTGCGGCGCTCTTCCGCTTCCTTTGCCAGTCGTGCTGCTTCTTCTTCTCTGGATTCTGCTTCTACAAACTCACGGCTTAAAATTACATAATCCGTAGATACCCATCCAAGTCCGTCTTCGGTATCCACCTTTACCCAGCCGTCCGCTTCATCGGAAACCACGAGTTCATCCTGATCCGGCACTAACGTCAGAACCGGGCTGTCCAGTCCGGGCTCCTTACGAACCTTCAGCGTTTCGGTATTCACAGTGGCAATTCTGGTACACACCTGTTTTGCCAGGTCAATGGCGGCGTCACCGGTTACACAGTACTGTGCCTTTACATATCCGGTAACGGTACCGGAAGAAATCAAATACCATCCGTTCTCTTCACCCTGAAAAGTACCTACGGAATCATCATAAAGCTTTCCTAAAATCTCGCCGTCTTCACTGGGAATGCTGCGAATATTCACATAATCGTTTACCTGTGCAATGACAAGGCTCTTCAAAAGATCATCTTCACTGGGCTCTTCCTTAATCCCTGCCTTTTCTCTTGCTTCTTCCAGTTCAACCTGTTCCAGAATGGAATTGATTCTGGCAGTTGTATTTCCGGTTCCCTCCTTCATATTCTCTAACGTTGTTCCCTTTGCCAGAGTAATATTGACGCCGCTGTTAGGCAAAACAGATGAAATGCCTGCTGCCTGGGAAGTTATGCCGCTCTGCAGAAAAAACATTGCAGCGGCAGCTGCGCAAACTGTGGTTTTTATCGAAATACGTGCCATGTTATCTCCTCCTGTCCCGGATACCTTCGGAATCACTCCCGGACATTACCCAAATACTTTCTAATCTATTAACATCATAACGGAATACTCTTTTTATTTGTTACAAATTTGTTACGTCTGTTAATAAATATAACACCATCGGAGGACTTTGTCAATCAAATATTGCGGATTTATTACAAATAATCGTTCCAAATTTTGGCACTGAATCCGGGAACCAAGGCCTGCTTTTACTCGTGTCCGGCCGTAGCATTTATCCACTGTTTTGCTGCGTTAGCGGCATTGGCACCGTCTGCCGCTGCCGTAATAATCTGTCTGAGCGGTTTTTCCCGGATATCGCCGGCCGCAAAGATTCCCTGCGCGGAAGTTCTGCAATCTTCCCCTGCCAGAATATAGCCTTTTTCATCGCAGGCAACCAGACCGTCCAGCCAATTCGTGTTAGGTCTGCTTCCGATCGCAATAAAAACGCCGTCTACCGAGAGGGTACTTTCCTGCCCGGTCTGCAGATCCCGAAGTTTTATGCTCTCTACCTGCCCAGTCCCTTCGATTGCCTCTGCCGCACAATGAAACTTTACTTCCGCATTGGCAAGCTCCGCCACCTTTTTCTGCGAGGATGCAGCGCCGCGAAAGCTTTCTCCCCGGTGAATGCAATAGACTTTTTTGCAGACTCCCGCCAGATACAGAACATCTCCCAGTGCGGTATTGCCGCCTCCGATGACACATACGGTCTTTCCCCGGAAAAAAGCGCCGTCACAGACTGCGCAATAAGAAACCCCTCTGCCCGTAAATTCCTTTTCTCCCGGTATCTCCAACTGCGCATAGCTGGTTCCCATAGCCAGGATGATGGCTTTTGCATAGAAATTGCCCTGATCGGTCTCCACGATTTTCTCTTTGGAAAAGCTTCCTTCTGCCGTTTCCCGGTCCGCTTTTTGTAAATCTTTTCTATCGAAATCCGCTTTGTCCGAATCCGTAATCCCGGTAACCTGTGCATTTCTAAATTCCACTCCCAGCTTTTTGGCATGTTCTTCAAACTGCCTTCCCATTTCAAATCCGTTGATACCTGGAAGTCCGGGGTAATTATCCACTTCGTCCGTATTCAGAATCTGGCCGCCGCCCATGTAATTTTTTTCTAAGATGCAAGTCTTCAGACCGGCACGCTGTCCGTAAATTCCAGCAGTAAGACCGGCAGGTCCCGCTCCGATAATCAGTAAATCATATTTGTTCATAAAAACCTCATTTCTATTGCCCTTTAACCCGTTCGGACGCGTCAATGGCTCAAACGCGCCATTCATATATAATATTCTACCAATTTTTCTATAGAAAAACAAGTAAAAACGTGGTATAATTCCGGGCAGTGACTTTTACAAATAGCAGTTCATGCGTCCCATTTGAACCACTATTTGCTACCGTTTGGATGAAAGGAAAATATCCTATGAATAAAACAAGTAAAACAGCCCTGATTACAGGTGCTTCCAGAGGAATCGGACGTGCTGTTGCCATCCGCTTTGCCCAGGAGGGATACGACCTCATACTTACCTGTATTTCTTCTATATCTATGCTCCAGGAGCTGGCTTCGGAATGCGAAACCGTCTATGGAGTTCGTTGCCTTGCCCTTATGGCTGATATGGGCAACTGGGAAGATGTCCGCCGGGTATTCGGCTATATCAATAATCTGGATGTTGTGGTAAATAATGCCGGAATCTCTTACGTCGGTCTTTTGTCGGAAATGCCCACGCAGGAATGGCACCGCACCATGCAGACTAATCTGGATTCCTGTTTTTATACCAGTAAATTGGCCATTCCCATTTTTTTAAAGCACCACAGCGGCCGCATTATTAATATTTCTTCCGTCTGGGGAAGTGCAGGCGCTTCCATGGAAGTGGCTTATTCCGCATCCAAAGGTGCCGTTAATGCCTTTACCAAAGCGCTGGCCAAAGAGCTGGCTCCCAGCAATATTCAGGTGAACGCCATTGCCTGCGGTCTGATCGATACCGATATGAACCGTCATCTGACGCCATTAGAGCTGGCCGCAATTACGGCGGAAATTCCCGCAGATCGCGCCGGCACCGTAAAGGAAGTGGCCGAACTGGTTCTGCAGACAGCTCTTTCTCCGGTTTATATGACCGGACAGATTATTACGATTGACGGCGGCTGGATTTCCTAGCCGCCGTTTTCGATATTTATCAGAGAATATCGCGGATGTTTCCTCCGGGAACCAGTTCATCCACAATCTTTTGCATTTCTTCTTTGGTTTTTGCATCTTTACACTTTAAAATAATGCGTTCCTTTTCGCTTTCCGTAAGACCTGCATAGCCCTGCATGGCAGGTTCATTCATAGCAAGCGCCATCGTAAAACCGAGAGGCAGATCCGTAAACGGAACCACTCCCAGATTTTGCGTTTCTCCTATATTTTCCATGTTCCATTTCCCCTTCCGTTTCACAAGTAATTTTCCGGCTGCTCTAAATGCAATCGCTTTCCCTTTGGAAATGAATTGACATATAAAAAACACACCCTGCTAAACACAATTTCTTAGGTTGTGTTTTAAACAGGGTGTGCCTTTTCATGACTTTTTATGTGTATTTAAAAGAGCCATTTTTTTCCGCAACCGTTTTCTCGAAGAACAGCGCGTTTAAACAATTGCAAAAATGCTGTGAATGGCACAGAAAACTTTTGCATTACCAGATAAACAGTTCTTCTCCGGTAAGCTTAAAGATTGCTTCAATAAAATAGTAGTCACCGTAAATAATCGAGATCTCATGTCTGTTTGCATGATAAGCCTCGGTTCCTTTTTCCAGAAGATTATCCACTTCCGGATCCAGATTGCAACGTTTTTCATACAAAGCTTTCAGCATTCTGAGTGCCGCATTCAGATAAAGGACCTTGTCGGTGCCTTCCACATGTGCGGAGATCTCCAGCATACCGCAGGCTGCGATTGCCGCTGCCGTGGTATCTTCCAGTGTGCAGTCAACCGGCTGTCTGAAGTCTACGGGAATCAGACCGTCCGGACGGGTATTGGCTATGAAGTAGTTGGCCACTCTCTTAGCCGTATCCAGATATTCCTGCTTGCCGGTATGAATATAGCTTAACGTAAATCCGTAAACAGCCCATGCCTGACCCCTGGTCCAGGAACTGCCCACTTCCACGCCCTGTCCGCCGTAAGTCTTGACGAATTCGCCGGTCATGGGGTCAAATTCCACAATATGGTTTACACTGCCGTCCGGGCGTACAAAATATTTCATAGCAGTATCCGCATGCATGGTGGCGATGTGATAGTATCTGGGATCGTTTCTGACTTCTGCGCCCCAGTATAACAGCGGCAGATTCATCATACAGTCAATAATCGCCCAGCCCGCTTTTTCTCCGCTTCCGTCATCATTCCAGGCTCTGATAAATCTTCCTGCCGGATTGAATCTTCCTGCCAGGTTGTCCAGTGCCAGAAGCGCACTGTTTTGGGAATCCTCATTTCCGGTTAATCTGTAATTTGCCACAGCTGTAGGAAGCCATTTGAATCCGTTATCATGATCCAGTCCTTTGCTCATCATCAGAACGCTTTTGAGCTTTTCTTCCGTCCGGATGGCATTTTCCTGATAAACAGGCTCCTTGGTTGCATGATACAACTGCCACATCATGCCGCCCCAGAAACCGTTGGTCCACCAGCCGACTCTTTCTTCTGATGAGCAATCGTCAAAAACACCGTCCTTTGTCGTGTAAGGAATCTTATCCTTTGATCTTTCCGCTACCGGAAGCATCTTCTTCTTAATTTGTTCCGCAACTTCCGAAGCCCATTTCTGAACATCTGCTCTTACCTGCATAACTATTATCCCGCCTTTCCGTAATCTGCCTGTTACAATTCCGTTGTAACGTTTCTCTACGATTTACTTTACAGCGTTATTATACCTCATTGACAGGAAAACCGTAATGTCTTATACTATAAAAAAACTAACCTTTTCCACTATGTAACACAATTATTTATAGAGCCAATGCGTTCTGCGGACGCACCAAAGAGTTGCAAAGCAACGGAGGATTCCCAATGTATAAAGTTCTGCGCGGAGGATGCGACAGCAGGCATCCTGCCAACTTTCTGTTATCACGGCCGGAAGGTCTTGACCACTACATCGTGCTGATTGTAAAAAGCCCTGCCGCGTTTACGATCGGTGAAAATCATTTTTCGCTTCGTGTCAACTCGGCTGTTTTCATCGACCCGCATATTCCTTACGAATATTCCTCTCTCGGGGAAAATTATATCAACGACTGGCTGCATTTTGCCTTTGACGAAGCGGAACAGGAGCAAATGAAAGAGCTCCCTCTCCGGCAGCCGATTGCCTTAGGAAGCCCTTCACTTCTTACTTCTTATATTCGTCAGATTTTGTGGGAGAACTCTTACGCTCCGTCACAGTACCGAGATGACAACGTAACCTTTCTGATTCGGGTCCTTTTCAACAATCTGCTCTCTCTTTCCAACGGTGAAAAAAGCAGGCAGGAACCCTTTGTCTATCACCCTTTGTATGCCGGCTTTCAGAATCTGAGGCTGAACCTTCAGGCGGCTCCGGAAAGGGAGTACCATGCGAAGGAGCTTGCCGACTCGTTGGGGATCAGCGCCTCTTACTTTCAGGCGCTTTATAAGGAATTTTTCCAACGATCCTGGAAAAGCGACCTTATTGATATCCGGCTGGATTATGCCAAGTCACTGCTTCGAGCTACTAATTTTAAAATCGAGCAGATTGCTGCTATGAGCGGTTATACCAATGAGGTTCATTTTTACAGACAGTTCCGTGAAAAAACAGGTATGACTCCCCACGAATTCCGCAAGCAGCCTTTCCGTGCGCAGTAATTTTTAAACCCCTGCATCCGCTTCCGGAAGGTCATATTGCAGACTTACGGTAAGAACCCCGTCCTCACAAACTGCCGAAATCCGGATGGGACTGCCCAGTACATTCCGAAACTTCAGATCTTTGGCGCTGCCGGCAATGGTAGCATCCAGCCCCTTCGGGACGTAATCCACCGGTGCAGAATGGGTATATCGTTCCGTCGCCGGTATCAATGCATGAAGCATTGCCATGTACAAAGTGGAAGACACCTGGCAGATCCCGCCGCCGATGCTGATCACTTCTCTTCCTCCGGCAAAAGAAGGTCCCAATACATAACCGTTTTCATAGGTTCTGGGAAGAACGGATTGATTAAAAGAAAAGGACTCGCCGGGATTTAAGACCAGACCGTTAATCCGTGCTGCCGCCAGTTCCACATTAACGGCACGCTGCTGCGTCACGTCATAGGTACTGGAATAGGTTCCGAGTACGATTCCGGCTCCTTCTTCCGGCAACGTGCAGATTCGTTCCTCATTCCTGCCGAATTCCAGATAATGTCTGCAGTATGCACCGTAATCATCTCCGAAGACCTCTACCAGATCCGGATTATTCTGTACATAGGCACGTAAGTTGAATCCTTCACAGCCGTTTCTTCCTTCTCTGACGCCGTTATTCACAAAATGAGCGAATAAAGCCTCGGCATCATTTCCGATGGCAGCCTGTACATCCGGATAAGTATTGTAATAATAATCGGCATCAAAAATAAGCCGATAGCTTTCCGTCCGGCTCTTCGCCGCATTTGCGCCGCTTACCCTGTTTCCCGCCGCCAGAGACGTAAGACTGCTTCCCGCCGCTATTGACAGACTGACTGCAATGGCAAAAACTACTGTCAATGTCCGAAAGATTTTTTTATATGGATTCTTATTTTGTCTTCGCATTTTGCTCCTCATTTCTGAGCGACTTCGTTGCAAAGGTAGGCGAACTTCTGCCATAAATGCAATTTGTTTTCGCTCAGGAACAAATTGCGGTGTGAAAATGCATTAAAATACAATGCACGGCATTTCAATGCATTTTTTACACTAATCCTCACTTCCCAAATCCCTTTTTTAATAATTTAGGAACGTTTTTACCCGTTCGATCTCTTCCCGGAATCCCGCTGCGGACATCCGGTATGCGCCCTGTCCCCAAATAATTAACTGCTCCAACCCATCGGAGGTTGCAACGGTTACATGGTACTTTTTTCCGATTTCATGAACCGTTCTTTCGATATACTGGTCCGCTGTCTGGGCCTCTTTCGTGTAAACGACATCAATATTGTGATATTTTTCGTTTTTTTCCACTCCGCCCTTTACCTTATAGGCATCAAATACCAGAATCAGCTTTACTCCCGTATATCCCTGGTAATCACACAGGATATCCTTAAGCTTTCCTCTTGCACTGTCTATATTGACTTTGGCCAGTTCCCGCAGATCTTCCCAGGCAAAAATAATGTTGTAGCCGTCCACCAGCAGATACTCTTCCATCGGCTCCGGCTTCTTTTTCACCGGTTTTGTATATGCAGCATTTTCCTGTTCCTGCCGTGCGGGGCGTCTTTTGAATTCCCTGTCGGCTTCTTTTCCGGGATTCCATTTTCCTTCACCGTATGTACGGTTAAAAATTGTTTCCAGCTCTTCATCGGCACTCTTTCTTTTTTCGGCAGAATCCTTCTGTACTGCAGCACCGCTGTCGTGCATATTCCATCCTGTCAGGAGCTCCTGCCCTTCCTGAATCCTGTATTCCTGTGCCTTATCTGCAAGCTGTTTCGAAATCCCCGTTTGGATATGGGCATACGCATCTACCTGATCCCAGGGAACAAGGAATCCGGCGCCGTGTGCACAGAAAACACTTCCTGTAGGGTTCTCCGTGTCTTTTTCCGGATCGTACCCGATTTTTTCGATCACGTCCTGTGCGTTTTCACAGGGAATATAGCCTGACGGCACCAGACTGATCTTTCCTCTTCCTCTGGTATAGGATGTTACTTCCAGAGGATAATGCAGCGCCGCCGCAACAGCAACCCTGCCCTCCAGAACCGCTTTTTCTCCCTCGGTCACCGGTACATCCACATCTGCACGCATCCGTTTCAGATCCGTCATGGCTCTGCCGATCTGTTCGGCAGGCACTTCCAGCCGAAACGTATAACAAGGTTCCAAAAGAATGCAAGGTGTCTTACGTAACCCCTGCCTGAGTGCCCGGTAAACAGCCTGCCTGAAATCGCCGCCTTCCGTATGTTTGATATGCGCCCGCCCTGCTATAAGCGTGATTTTCATATCCGTAATTTCGCTTCCCGTAAGAACGCCCGGATGACTTCTTTCCTTAAGATGGGTCATTACCAGCCTCTGCCAGTTCTTATCCAGTTCATCCTCACTCACAGCGGTTTCGATGGTAAGCCCGCTTCCCGCTTCACCCGGCTCCAAAAGAAGATGCACCTCCGCATAATGCCTGAGCGGTTCAAAATGCCCGATTCCTTCCGCCGGCGCCGCAATGGTTTCCTTATAGATAATGCTCCCGGATCCGAACTGCACGTCCGCATGAAATCGTTCCCGGATCAGCCTTTTCAAGATCTGTATCTGCACTTCCCCCATGACCTGGATCTGAATTTCACCAAAGGCTTCCTTCCATATCACATGCATTTCCGGAATTTCTTCCTCCAATACTTTAAGCTGCAAAAGCATCTTATATGCATCATAGCCATCGGGCAAATTCACACAGTACGTCAATACCGGCTCCAGGAGCGGACTGATCTGCCCCTCTTCCTTCCCAAGCCCTTGTCCGCTGTAAGTATGGTTCAGTCCCGTCACTGCGCAGATCATTCCCGGAAACACTTCTTCCACTGCCTGATAGGAAGCGCCGTTGTATAAGCGGATCTGGTTGATTTTTTCTCCGCCCAACACCGTTTTTACTTTAAGACTTCCGCCGGTAATCTTCATATGTGTCAGCCTGGTTCCCTGGGCATCCCTGGATATCTTAAATACTCTTGCCCCGAACTCCTGTAAAAAATCACTCTCCGCATAAGGGCTCATATAACGTTTCAGTCCCTCCAGGAAAGCTTTCACGCCTGTCAGCTTTAATGCTGATCCGAAATAGCATGGATAAATTTCCCGTTTTTGAATGGCATCTCTTATGCTTTCCGTTGTAAAACCACCCGTTTCCAGATATTCTTCCAGCAAGCTTTCACTGCATAGACTTATCTCCTCCAGGCAGCTTCGGTCCGCCTCTTCTCCGAAAAAAATGCACCGCTCGTCCAGCCTTTTCTTAAGCTCCTCCAAAAGCCTGCCGCGGTCGCATCCTTCCTGGTCCATCTTATTGATAAATAAAAAAACAGGTACCTGATATCTCTTAAGCAGCCGCCATAAGGTCTCCGTATGCCCCTGCACACCGTCCGCACCGCTGATTACCAGAATGGCATAGTCCAGAATCTGCAAAGTTCTTTCCATTTCCGCGCAGAAATCCACATGTCCCGGAGTATCCAGCAAGGTTACCTCCAGATCCCCCAGCGTAATTCTTGCCTGTTTGGAAAAGATCGTGATTCCTCTTTCCTTTTCCATCTCATAGGTATCTAAGAATGCATCCCCGTGATCTACTCTTCCTAACTTTGCAAGATTTCCGCTTTCATACAGAATGCTTTCCGCTAAAGTCGTTTTTCCTGCATCCACATGAGCCAGCAACGCAGCACAGACCTGCTTTTTTGATTCTTTTTTCGGTTCTTTCTGCGATAATCCTCCCACTGAAGCTGCTCCTTTCCGCCTTCTTGCCGACTCTTGTTTTTCTTTTATGCTGCTTTTCTTTATTCGGAAGAATCCTTATTCGGAATCCCTTCCTTCTGCCGCAGCCTGCGGAACTCATTCGGTGTCATTCCGTATTCTTCCTTGAAAAACTTATAAAACTGCGCTTTATCCCGGTACCCTACTTTTTCACCGGTCTGCTCCGCTGAAAGTGTGGTTTGCGCCAGAAGCTTTGCCGCTTCTTTTAACCTTTTTTCCCTAATGTAAGAAGACAGGCTCATCCCGTAACATTCCCGGAACATGCGGCTGAAGTAGGAAGGGTTGTAAAAACATTTATCTGCCAGATCGGTTAAGGACAGCTTCTGGTTATAGTGGCTGTCAATGTAGCGCATAATATCCGGCGTAATTTTATCAAAATATCCGTTCAGCCCCGGATCGGCGCTTTCCTTTCGTTTCCGTACAATACAGGCAAGAAGAACATGCAGATAACCGTAAAGCACTGCCCGATAGCAGGGTCTGCGGTTCTGATATTCCTCCAGCGCCCACTCCGCCAGGTGCTGGATTTTCACCATCTCTTCTCCCCGGAAGGATACCAGATTGCCCTGTCTTATGAAGTCCTCTTCCTCCCCGAACACGGAAAAAGCAAACAGTTCATAAATATCCTCCACATTCTGAAGCCCTCTGGTAATGAATTCCGGCTTCAACAGAAAATTGACATAAACCATCTGCCCGTCCGCCCGGAAGGAATGGGTCTGTCCGTAATTGATAAACAAAAGATCTCCTCTGGTTACGGGATAAGTGATCTGTCCGACAGTCTGGATTCCTTTTCCAGCATAAATATACACTAACTCAATAAATTCATGGGTATGCATGGCTTCCGTGCCTTCCATCCGGTTCATGGAAAGCTGAATCTCATCCCCGTTGCGCATCATCTCGTCTGCCGTAAATGTCTTCATAATTTTTTATTCTGTCTGCTCCGGAGTTGCAAGTGTATCCGGATAAGACTCAATGGCACCGTATTTCTGCACACTCTGTGCACAATAACGATTAGAAGCCTTCAGAAATTCTTCCAGTTCTTCCCCGGAAAGCCTTCCCAGACCTTCCTGTGAAATTCCGTTCCGGTACAGGTTGTAAAGCAGAGAACCGCAGAACGCATCACCGGCTCCGGTGGTATCCTTTGCTTCCACTTTTTCGCCCATGCAATGAGCTTTTGCTTTCTTTGTATAAGCGTATGCCCCGTTTTCCCCGCAGGTACAGATGACCAAAGAGGCATGCTCCAAAAGTTCCTTACATCCTGCCTCCACCTCTTGCGTTCCTGTCAGAAAGGACAGTTCTTCCTCGGATATCTTAATCAGATCCGCCAAAGGCAGAAACTCTTTCACAACGGCTTTCAGTTTCTCTTTGTCTTTCCACAGAGGAAAACGCAGATTCGGATCAAAGCTTATGATCGCCCCTTCTTCCTTTGCCAGACGAATTATGCGTCTGTGCGCCTCCTTCATCGGATAGTCCCCCAGCGAAACCGAGCAAAAATGCAGCGCATAGCAGTCTTTTAAATCAGCATCCGTCACATTCTTTGCCGCATAAAGCATGTCCGCAGACGGATTCCGGTAAAAAGAAAAAGTCCGGTCACCGTTCTTTGCCAGACTGACAAAGGCCAATGCCGTATTGGCCTCTTCCGTAAACGTAAGATAATCCAGTCCGATCCCGAATCCTGCCAGCTCTTTCTGAATCTTATAACCGAAAGGATCTGCTCCCAGCTGCGTCAGAAGCTGGGTCTTCCCTCCCAGTTTGGCAAATGCTCCCAGTACATTGGCAGGAGCTCCTCCTACCTTGGGAGAAAAGGATTGAACCTGTGAAAAATCACAGCCTTTCTCTCCCGGAATAAAATCAATTAATGCCTCGCCGATAGCAAATAAAGTCTGTTTCATATTGAACCTTTCTGTCTATTTCCACTTTTATTTGGATTCCTTTACTTCTGTTCCTGTTTTCGGATTTTCCCGGTTTCTTTTTCCGTCTTCCTTTTCCGATTCCTTCCCGGATTTTAACAACGTCATTATAGCCTTAAATTCCGTAGTCAGCATCCCGGCGATCTTTTCTTCGGGAAAGGAGCATACACCGCAGGCACACAGAGTTCCCACACCGAATGTATAGATCCATACATTTTCGAATAAATTTTCTGCCTCTTCCGGGCTCAGATGATAATCTCTGCAGATGGCATCCATACAAAGCTGTGCATTGCTTCCCGGCTTCCCGAACAGTTCCTTAAAACTGACCGCTGCATGATTTTCCTGCATAAAAAGAAGCCGATATAACTTCGGTTCCCGTACGGCGAACAGAACCATCTGCATTCCGATACGTTTAAAAACCGGTATGTCTTCCTCTGTTACCCCATCAAAATTTTCAAAATACCGCATCGCCGCCAGGCGAACCTCCTCCTGAAGTTCTTCCATATTTTTAAACACGGTAAAAATAGGACGGGCGGAACTTCCCAGTCCGTCTCCCAGCTCTCTGGCAGTCAATCCCTCGATTCCTTTTTCGGAAACGATCCTTAAGGCAGTTTCCACAATTTCTTCTCTGGTAAATTTCGGCTTCGGCGGCATTTTTCTTTCTCCTCACTCTGATTCTATCCTACAGACTGTCCGTTCTGCAACAGACAATTTTATTGTACTAAGGAATTGTTTTTTTGTCAAGGAACTTGTCTGCCGGTGAATAATTGCCCCTCAAAAAGTGTAACCGTTCAGATGCACCATTTACCAAAAAGCACCTTCAGAAAAATAAATCTCTTTTCTGTCGGTGCTCTGTTGGTTATTCCGATTCTACGTCTTTTATCTGTTCTTGCTTCTCTTTATTTCTCCAATTCGGATGCAACCATGGCAAGTGCCGCCTCGATTACTTTATCCATATCATAGTAGCGGTATTGTCCGAGCCGGCCGCCGAACAGGACATTCTTCTCTTTCTTTGCCATCTCCAGGTATTTTGCAAAAAGCGCATTATTCCTCTCATCGTTCACCGGATAATAAGGTTCGTCCCCTTTATGCCATTCCGCCGGGTATTCTCTGGTAATCACCGTGGACGGCTGCGTTCCGAACTCAAAATGTTTATGTTCAATGATTCTGGTATAGGGCACTTCCCGCTCCGTATAGTTTACAACGGCATTTCCCTGGAAATTATCACAGTCCGGCAAGTATTCTTCTTCAAAATGCAGGGATCGGTACTGCAATTCTCCCAGGCAGTAATCAAAATACTCATCGATCATTCCCGTAAAAACCAATTTGTCAAAGCATATTGCTCCGTCAAATGGATTCGTTTGATCTGCAGTCCGGTTTTCTTTAAGGAAGGTACGGTAGTCAACGCCGGTTCTTACGGGAATTCCATCCAAAAGACGTTCAATGATCCGGGTATATCCTCCTATGGGGATGCCCTGGTAGCGGTCGGTAAAATAATTATTATCATACGTAAATCGTACCGGAAGTCTCTTAATGATAAAGGCAGGCAGGTTCTTACAGTCACGTCCCCACTGTTTTTCCGTATAACCCTTTACCAGCTTTTCATAGACATCCCTGCCGACTAAGGAAAGAGCCTGTTCCTCCAGGTTTTTCGGGTCCTTCACACCGGCCTCCGAGCGCTGTTTTTCAATGATCTCTTTTGCCTGGGCAGGTGTCCGGATTCCCCACATTTTACTGAACGTATTCATGTTAAAAGGCAGGTTGTAAAGTTCCTCTTTGTAAACGGCAATAGGAGAATTCACATACTGATTAAACTCTGCAAACTGATTGATATACTCCCAGACAGCCCGATTGGATGTATGAAAAATATGGGCGCCGTATTTGTGAACCTGTATACCGTCCTTTTCTTCTGTATAAATATTCCCGCCGATGGTATCGCGCCTGTCAATTACCAGACACTTTTTCCCGGCTTTCTTCATCTCATGCGCAAAAACGGAACCGAACAATCCGCTTCCTACAATCAAATAATCATATTTCATCACTGTCTGCTCTTTTTCCCTTTAATTTTATATTTCTCAATCTGTCCGAAATCTTCCATCAGCCCGATGATCTTATCGCGGCCTTCCTGATTGAGTTTTAAATAGCTTTGCATTACTCTGTTTTCCAAAAGCTGCGCTCCTAAAGAAGCATCTCGTTCCAGAGAACTGAAATCTACCGGATTCAGTTTAAGTCTGTCACATATCTTGATCACGGTTCCGTAGGCCATCCCTTCGATTCCTCTCTCCAGTGCCGTTACAAGCGTGCTGTATGGAATATCCAGCTCCATCGCAAACTGGCGCACACTGCGATAATTCGCTGTTATCTCTCTTTTTAAGATTTCTGCTTTTGTCATATATTTTCCTCTTTCTTTACCTGCCGGTACCCCATGTCCCCGTTTTCGCAACTGTCCGATACATCACAGTCTCCACACATCATGCGCAAAATCATACCTTCAAAAAGTACTCCCGGTTCCAATCTGCTCCGCCGGACTTCTTCTATGCTATAATACAATATACGATAATACTTGATTATTTGCAAGTTATTTTTAACTATTTACACAGTTTTTTGACACAGCTTACAACCGCCTGGGTTCCTTCTTTGCAAAATCTTTCCGCTGTTACTGTTCTCTTTTTCTGGCGGAAAAAACATTAAAATTCCCGATCGGTTCCGTACTGCTGCACAACCATCAATTGTTCACTGTCGGCAAGACTTTCCGGTGTAACAATTCCCAGGCTGTTTCTGTTCAGCACAATTCCGAACTGCCTATAAGCGCTCCATACCAAATGAGCACACTGGGTTCCTTCCCGCACGCTTCTTTCACGCCAGATCCCGGCGGTAAGGCGATAAGGAATCCCGATGAGATTTTCTTTTGCATACTCTGCAATCTGCCTGCGAAATTCTTCCTCTGCACCTTTCAGGCGAAGAATCAGAAAAGAAGGATAGGTCTCCCAGGCATCCAGGCTGCCCGCCGCTGATGGCTGCCCGATTGCCCGCGCTTCCAGGATCTGTCGGTTCCCTGCATCCACAACAATGGCGGCGTGGCCGTTCCTCCAGCCCAGAAAATGAGAGCAGTTGGTAATCAAAATATCTCCGTCCTCCACCACGGGTATTTTCATGCCGTCGGTAGTCTTTCCCTGTTCATCCACGATACGTTCTTCACAGGTAAGAATCGTTGTACGGCTGCAGGCAGTTTTTATTTCCCCGAAATACGTCTTCTGCAGATCGTAAAATTCTTCCATGCGGTTCTGCCGGTAAAGTTCCCGCACTGTCTTTTCGCAAAGCCCGGTCTGTTTTTCCAACAGCAATACTTCCTCCTGTGTCAGCTTCTCTCCCCGCAGCTTCTCCTGCCCGTGAAGCACACCATCCAGGCTCTTCCACTTCTCCGTCGGCATTCTATGGGCTTCCTTTTCACAGGATCGTTCCCATAATACCACCAATATGAGGACACATACTATCGATAGGAAAATGAACAAAACTATCCTGTATTCCTGCCTGCTTTCTTTTTCCTTGCTTCTTTTTCGCTTCCCTATTTCCCGATTTTCTCTTTTCCTCTTTCCTATTTCCTGCTTTTCTATTTTCCTCTTTCTTATTTCCCGCTTTTGCCTCATTTTTCCATTCACTCCTGCCTTTTTACAGTGTAAACGGAAAGCAGCAAAAAAATACCGGTCACACCGAAATCAGAATTTTCTTCTGACTCGGAGCAGCCGGTATTTCATCTACGCAATGTTATCGTCCCTGTTTCAGCCGTCTTTACTTTAGCCTTTTTTGTATTCCGGCCGACGATTGCAAATCGCAACCGTTCAAATACACTATTTGCAAAACCGCGTTTTCTGCGCTTATTTGGCTTAGAGCATCTGCTTTCTCAATGTCTCTCCATCCGCTATAGCAAGGTAAGCCGGTGCGATATCAAATACGGTCTTGCACCCTCTCTGTCCTTCTTTGTAAAGCCGATATGCCGCTCTTGCATAGGCAGTCAGGACACCTGCGGTAAATTCCGGATTGGATTCCAGCTTCAGGGAGTATTCTACCATCTGATGGGTCTGTCCATTCACTCCTGATACGCCGCTTCGCATCACAAAGCCGCCGTGAGGCATGGTATGATGCGCCTGATCAAACTCTTCTTCCGTAAGGAAGGTTACCGTTGTATCATATTCATCAAAATAGTTGGGCATCGTCTGAATCAGACGGGTGATTTCTTCCGGATCCGCGCCTTCTTTGGCGACTACATAACACTCTCTGGTATGCTTCTGTCTGGTGGAAAGTTCCGGCATTTCACCTCTGCGAACCTGTTCCATCGCTTCCTCTACCGGCACGGTATACTGGATCGCTTTTTTCACACCCGGAATTCTGCGGATGGCGTCGGAATGTCCCTGGCTTACGCCTCTTCCCCAGAAAGTATAGGATTTTCCTTCCGGCAGTGCAGACTCTGCATAGATTCTGGCGAGGGAAAACAAGCCCGGATCCCAGCCTACACTGATGATTCCGATATGTCCGTTTTCTTTGCAAACCTTATCTACCGCGGCAAAATGCTCCGGAATCTTCGCATGGGTATCAAAGCTGTCGATTACGTTTACATACTTTGCCAGTTCCGGTGTCTGTCCCGGCAGATCCGTTGCACTTCCTCCGCACAGGATCATCACATCGATTTCGTCCGCCATTTCGGGAATCTGTTCCATTTTATATACTTTCGCGCCCTCCGTCACAGGCTTTACCGCCTCCGGATTTCTTCTGGTAAAAATTCCCGCAAGCTCCATATCCGGATTCTGGCGGATGGATAACTCCACTCCTCTTCCCAGATTTCCGTATCCTGCAATTCCGATTCTTATCATAGTCTGCTGTTCCTTTCTTCTCTTACTCTTCCTTTTCGCATAAGACAGGCTGCAGCGCATAAGTTTTCAAAACACATACGCCGGGTTTTTCCTACTGCTCACTGCAGTTCCCATGATAAAACAACTTTCCTTTTCTGTCAATATTCCGGAGCTTGTCCTTTTTTCCCAGAATACTTCTCCCGCCAGTCGCTTGGGCTGATTCCCGTACGCATCTTAAAAGCATGGGAAAAAGCAAAGGGTTCATCATAGCCAAGGGAATCTGCGATATAGCGGATATCATTATCGGTTTGTTCCAGAAAAATTTTGGCTTTTTCTATTTTCAGATTTAGAATATACTGCTGCGGTGAAACTCCCATGTTCTTCTTAAAAAGGCTGCTGAAATAGCTGCGGTCCACTCCCAATTTTTCCGCAATCCATGCCACCGTAGGTTTTTCGTAGATGTTCTGGTGGATGTAACGGACAGCTTCCTCCAGGTACAGCTGCGTACTGCTTATCCGTTTCTCCTTACCTTTTTTGCACTTCATCAGCTCATCCATCAAAAAGTAAATTCCACCCATAACCTTCAGGGAATCCACCTCGTTCTCTTCTCCCCATTTTTCCGTCTCTACCGCAGTCTCGATCAGCTGACTGCTGCAGTTCATAACCGGATCGCTGCGGGAAAGTCCCGCTTTTTCCAAAAGCCCCGGAAGGACAATTCCTCTCAATCCGATCCAGGTATATTTCCATGGTTCCTTTAAGTCCGCCTGATAGAACGTAAGCACTCCCGGCGGAATCAGAAAAAGCTGCCCTGCCTCCAGCGCATATTCCTTTTGATCCATCTGAAAAATCCCCCGTCCTTCTCTGATAAAGTGAATCAGGTAGTAGTCTCTCATGCAAGGGCCGAAACTATGCCCCGGGGCACAGTCCTCCCTGCCGCACTGCACCATTTTGATATCGTTATAAGTAAAATCATCCATTGTCTGACAGCACTCGCTCATTTTCTATCCTTCCCTTCTATTTCTTATCCTTTTCCTTATCTTTTCTGCTTCTCTTTTTCAACTTCTTTTTCGTGCCTTTTTTATCCCCATCTTTCTCTTACCCTTTCTTTCGTTTTTCTCTATGAACATATCACATTCTAATAGGTTCTGCAAGCATTTTTACATTTGCTTTTACTATGCTTTCTTCTATAATTTTAAGTATCAAACGGGAATTCCCGAAAAAAGGAGAAAATCTATGAAAATCACATTTATGGGGGCAGGAAGCACGGTTTTTGCCAAAAACGTACTGGGTGACTGCATGATGGCCGATACCTTACACGACATCGATATCGCACTCTATGACATTGACGCGGATCGTTTGGAGGAAAGCTACATATTGATTACAGCTTTAAATCAAAACTGCAATGAAAGCCGCGCACACATTGAAAAATACCTGGGAGTGGAGAACCGGAAAGAGGCACTGCGTGGATCACACTTCGTTGTAAATGCTATTCAGGTAGGCGGATATGATCCCTGTACCATTATCGACTTTGAAATTCCCAAAAAATACGGTCTGAAACAGACCATTGCGGATACTCTGGGAATCGGCGGCATTATGAGAGCGCTTCGTACCATTCCGGTTATGGATGACTTTGCAAGAGATATGGAAGAAGTCTGCCCGGATGCCTGGCTTTTGAATTATACCAATCCCATGGCTATGTTAAGCGGCTATATGCAGCGCTATACCAACATCAAAACCGTGGGGCTTTGCCACAGTGTCCAGGTATGTTCCAAAGATCTTTTGAAAAAGCTGGATATCGAAACCGACGGATTTATCGATAAAATCGCCGGCATCAACCACATGGCATGGCTCCTGGAAATTACCGACTTAAAAGGCAATGACCTGTATCCTTTGATCCGTGAAAAGGCGCTGGCCATGAATCAGACGGAAAAGCATACTGATATGGTCCGCTTTGAATACATTAAATATCTCGGATATTACTGCACGGAAAGCAGCGAGCATAATGCGGAATACAATCCGTTCTTTATCAAGTCCCGTTATCCGGAACTGATTGAAAAATATAATATTCCTCTGGATGAATATCCCAGAAGATGTATCAACCAGATTGCAAACTGGAAAAAGCAGAAGGAAGAGCTTTTTGCCGGCGGTAAGATTACCCATGAAAGAAGCCGTGAATATGCTTCCCACATCATTGAGTCCATGGTGACCAATACGCCTTACAAGATCGGCGGCAATGTATTGAATACCGGTCTGATTACCAATCTGCCTTATAATGCCTGCGTAGAGGTTCCCTGTCTGGTAGACGGAAGCGGTATCCATCCGACTTACGTAGGCGATCTGCCGGAACAGCTTGCTGCCATGAACCGTACAAATATCAATGCGCAGCTGCTTACTATCCAGGCCGCTGTTACACGTAAACGGGAGGATATTTACAGAGCTGCCATGTTAGAGCCCCACACTGCAGCGGAACTTTCCATTGACGATATCGTCTCTATGTGCGATGAACTGATCGCCGCGCACCAGGCCAAAGGATATATGCTGGAATACAAATAATGATTACAGTATCATGCGAGTGCGAAGTACAAAGCAATCCTTGCAAAAGAATATCAAATGAAAAGTACCCTTCCCATTACGGGCAGGGTACTCTTTTCTCGCTTCAATCTTCGCACTCCACAAAATGGTACTTTTTGATCATTTCATCCGGTATTTCCTGATATGGTTTGGTACTGTCGATCCTTGACCAAGGTGTCCCCAATCGATGAGTCCGTTTTACAAGTTCATCTGCATTGCAATCCCCGTATCTGGCAAGCGTTCTCTCAATAGATCTCAACTTATTTGCACCATTATATGCAAATAATATCCTGCTTCTGATAGGCATCTGATCTATATCCTGCCTTAACCCCTCTCCGGTATCCTGATGAGCAACATATTTGTATCCGCTTCTTTTATAAGTCTCATAAACACTGTCAATTACCGGTCCATAAGTAAATGCGTAAATTTTATCTTCAAACAATTTTTCAGAAAAAGAACATAAGTAATCTGCATAGGCAAAATAAACCATCTTCTCCAATGATAAGTGTGTGCACTTTCTTTTTGATAAAATGTAGGTTGCCACATCCAAACCAGATAATACTCTCCCACTTTTGATAATCCGTGAAAAAATATCTACTGTTTTTACACATTCCACATCATCAAAAAAAGGATCATAAGCCTGCACTGACTCCCAGGCCGCTTCTTCTGTCTGAATAATATGAGTGGACAGCGCAACATCTTCTCCACAGCTCTCTCTTATCTGTGAGATAACCTTTTTTATTTCACCGCTTGACTGCTTTTGCTCCTCCGTAATATCCAGTGCAATACGCTTTCCATCCGTATAAGAACTGCTCATAATGATATAATGTTTAATCACGGCTGATACCTCCCTTCCTGCTCTCTTTCTCCCAAAGAGTATACTCCTGCTTGTATGTTTTATGCGATAAGAAATTGGCTTTTTTGTCACATTCATTCCAAATCTGTAACTCCCACGGAAAAGAATAATTATTTCTGTGAAAATATATATGGACTGCCTTGTAGTCTCCCTTTGTAGAATCAATACACTTATACTTTTCCTGATATTTTTCTGTCACAAATGTATTTATTGATTTATAATCCAAGGAATCCCTCAATATGAATCTTACTCCGAATAAATCGTTAATACATTTATTTATGGGAACCTTACCGAATTCATGCTTTGCGGTTTTATAATTTTGAATTTTGTATTCAATCGAATTCTGCGCTTTTACGCGAACCATCACTTCATTATCACAAATCTGCATAAACTTTTCAGTAATCTCCGGCACTTGGTCATTTAGGAGTCTAATATACTCCAAGATGCAAAGATAAATCTGACTGTCTGAATCCATATCCGAAATCAGTGTTTTTTTTAATTAGCCATGCGTTTTCCGATTTTTTCCCACTGCTCTGTAATTTCATCATATGAATCCTGTACACAATCAATTAGTTTTCTCAATTCGTATAATTCCTGCATAACCCTTCCCCTTTGTTCATCCTACCTTTATTTGAATAAACTGTCAATACCTTTCTTTATAATCCATGTGTTTACTTTCACGTCTTTTTTTGACATTTTCAGTATACCATATTTTCGCAATAAGAACAAGTGTTCTGTTTGAAATGAGCACTTTTTGCACTACTTTTTTTATTTCTGTCACCAACATTGCCAAAATGGGAATAATGTGATAGCATACTCGAAAAGGGAGCACGGAATCTGCCTGCTTAAAAGTACCGGCAAACGGTAACAGCAGAAAGGAGAGCCTATCTTGAATTGCGAAACAGCCGGAATCGAATTATCGCTTCTTTCGGAAGCGGATTATGACCATGAAATGAAGACAGTCGTCCTTCCTTATCTGGAAATACGTAAGGAGGATGGCTACCTGTTTCGAAACGGAAATTTATTTTACTGCCTGTACCGGGCGGATCAGCCAAAGGGCATTGTGGTTTTCTGTCACGGCTATACGGAAAGCGGCCGAAAATTCGAGGAAATGATCTACTACTTTTTAAAAGCCGGTCTGCACTGTGCCATTTTGGATGAACGCGGGCACGGCCGCTCGGTGCGGGAAGGAAAAGACCCGGAAGTGATTCATGTTCGTCATTTTTCCGATTACGAAGAAGACTTGCATGATTTTGTTCATAAAATCGTAAAAACAAAATGGGGAAATGCTCTGCCTTACTATCTGTTCGGTCATTCCATGGGCGGATGCATTGCCGCAAGATACCTGGAAAGGTGGCCGCAGGACTTTGAAAAAGCAATTCTCAATGCTCCCATGCTGGGTATCCGGATGGAAAAATGTCCTTTATGGGCGGCTTTGCTTCTCTGCGATTTTGAGTTGTTGACCGGCAGAGGTGGTCATCGTCTTTTTTTTCAAAAGCCCTATCAGCCCGGCAAAACATGTGATCCTGAAAACGTCCTGTTTAACCGCCATAATTACTATCGGAAGTTAAGGGATGACGATAAAACGCTTCAAACGACGGGAGCAAGTTACCGTTGGGTACGGGAAGCCGTAAAGGCCGGAAAGCTTGCCCGCTCTGAAAAGGAAGCAGGGAAAATCACCGCCAAGGTTCTTCTTTTCCGGGCCGGTGAGGATACCCTGGTAACAAGTAAGGCTCAGGATACATTCCTGAACCGGATTTCAGACGGGGAACTTATCATAATTGCAGGAGCGACTCATGAAATTTATCGCTCCTGCAGCAAGATTCTGGAAGGATACCTGAAAACCATCCTGGCGTTTTTTATAACTTAAAAACTGTACCGTACGCTAAAAACGTCTCAGAGACGTTTTGATCACCCTTTAATCGCCCCTACCATAACACCCTTTACAAAATATCGTTGCAAAAAAGGATATAAAACCAAAATTGGGGTTGTGGTTACTACAATCAATGCATACTTGATCAGATCTGCCAGCTGTGCCATTTCATCGGTTCCCGCTCCACCTGTCAGCGCTGACATTTGTGTCAGATTCAGAATATTTCTTGCCACCAGCTGCAGCGGGAATTTTTCGCTGTTTCGCAGATAAATGGAGGCATTAAACCAGGCATTCCAATGTCCAACTCCGTAATAAAGCACCAATACCGCAATCGTTGCCTTACAAAGAGGTACCATGATCCGGGACAGAATCTGAAAATGGGAAGCTCCATCCAGACGTGCGGATTCCATGAGGCTTTCCGGCACTGCGCAGAAAGCGCTTTTCATAATGATCAGATTAGTGGTATTAATTGCTCCCGGAAGAATCAGCGCCCACAGACAGTCCAGAAGTCCCAAACTCTTCACATTCAGATAGGCCGGTATCATTCCGCCGGAAAAATACATGGTAAAAATAATCATAAAAGCGATTGCGCTGCAGCACTTGGGCAATATAATTGATATTCAGATTGCTGTCCGTATAATTCTTTTCAACATATTCCGTAATATCCTGCACCAACTTTTTATTTTCCGCTTCCCATTGCCCGCTGATTTTGGAGCAAGCAAAAGAGATCAATTTGTGATATTCCTCTTTCAGTCCCCGAAGATCCTGCGCATTTAACAGCAGTTCCAGATAATGCATCAGCTGCATCCGTTTTACGGAATCGATAATGGTTTCATTATAAGTATCCGCAACCACCAGAAAAACTTCGATCATCCGAAGCCGAAGGACAATGAACGGAATCTCCCCCGCATCTGCAAATAATTTTCCCGAAATTTCGTTCACTTTTTCAAAATCACCCTGCTGCAGGGCTCCTGCCAATATGCCGCAGCAGATATGAAAGCCATCCTCCGTATCCTCATTTTCTTTCTGCAGATCTTTTGTACAGACAACACCGCTTCCTCCCAGAATTCTCTTGTATTCAAATGCTTCCATTACATTCTGGTACAGAATCTTCAGCCGTCCGGCATCATACTCTGTTCCGCTGAGCACGATGGTCAGCGACAGATTCAGCTTTTCTTCGAAAAAGTCGTATAAAAAGGAAGCTTTTTCCAGACAATTTTCATAAACCTTCTGCTCGTTTCCCGGTAAAATGCAGAAGATATAATATAGAAATCTTCCGTCCTCCACCCGGTAAAAAGTCTCTCCCTCCATAAGCTCCGCCAGCACATTATCAATCATAAAAAAGATCAATTCATCATAAGAAAGAAGATTTTCTCCCACAGGCGGCACCGAAATCCCCAGAATCATAAAATGACTGTCCGAAAAAGGCAGACCCCAGGCCGCCTCCTGTTCTCTGTTTGCCGTTTTTAAGGATCTTCCTTTCAAAAGGGCCAGAAGATAGCTCCCGACCAGTACCTTCTCCTGCGAGCGAATGGTTTTTTTCATGGTAAGATTTTCATTATGGATCCGACTATAGGCTTTCTCAATCCGGTCATATTCATTTCTCTTCTCTTCCTTCTGGCCGCTCTCATTTCCTATTTTATGAAGTAGAACCGATAAGGGTTTAAAATTTCTCCGCAAAAGGAACCAGACAGCGCCGGCTCCCGCAAGAAGAGTGAGAAGCAGGCTCAACAGATGAATATTCCGGACACGTCTTGCCTCTTTCCAGAAAATATCCTGCTGCACAAAAAGGTAGTAGCTTAGCCCGGATACTTCGGAAGAAGCCTCTATTCCCACATATTCTTCGTTCTGCAGGAAACCCGGTGATACCTCGTCCGGCACAAGAAGCTGTTCCAAAGCCTTAAGGCTTTGCTCCTCCTTCACCTGCCCGTTATAGTCTGTTACGAACATTTCTCCTTCCTGTGTAAGGATAATCAGGAATGCTCCTTCAATGATATTGATAGTTTACAAAAACAGTGATAAAGGGAATCAGCAGAATCAGAAGATAAGACAAGCCCCACTCCACAAGAACACTCTTTGTCTTTCGCATGCTTTTTCGTGCTATAGAATGCTTTTTTGCGGTCACTTTTGTTCTGTTATTCATGTAATTACGGTATCCTTCTTTCATCCGACTTCGATACAGAGTCAGTATATTCGAATTTTTCCGCAAAAAAAAGGGGCAAAAAGGGAATACTCCCTATTTGTCCCCCTGATCCCGGATCAGTCTGCTCTTGGAAAGATCCGCTTTGCGGTAATAGAAAAGAGTTGCCAGGCTGCATACCAGCCAGCCTGCCGGATATCCCATGCAAATGGGAAGAATTTCATTATCGATATAATTGGCCATAATATACAGATAGAATTGCCGGAATACCACAAAGGATGCCAGCATAATAATCATCGGCGCTCTGCTGTTGCCCGCTCCTCTAAGTGCGCCTGCATAAATCTGATTCACACAACAGAGAACATAAAACGGTGTAATATGGCGTAAGAACAGGGTCCCGTATTCCACGACTTCGGGTTTGCTGTTGAAAAAGGCCGTAAGATAAGGCGCGGCCAACATAACCGGCGGCATCAACAGAAGCGTAATTCCTCCGGCCAGCAAAAGGGCAAGCCGTACACCCTTTTTGGCACGATCCACCAGATCCTTTCCCAGGTTCTGTCCCACGAAAGTAGTGGAAGCAAGAGCCAGTGACTGCATCGGCAGAAATAAAAGCTGATCCACCTTGCTGTAAGCGGTCCAGCCTGACATACAGTTTGCTCCGAACTGGTTAATGTAAGACTGCACAAACACATTGGAAAACGAAGTAATCGCCAACTGCAGGGCTGCCGGAAATCCGACCTTTACGATTTTTCCCAGCATTTCCATGTTCACTTTCAATTTCCGGATATGCAGCCGGATACAGGAATTGGTTTTTACCAAAAGGCGCAGTACCAGAAAAGCCGAAACCGCCTGGGCAATAATCGTTGCATAGGCAACGCCTTCCACGCCCATGCCAAACCGGATCACAAAGACAAGGTCCAGCACGGTATTGATCAGGGCCGATACCACCAGAAAGTAAAACGGATGTCTGGAATCGCCCACAGCCCTTAAAATACCGGAACCGATATTATATAACATCAGTCCCAGGATACCGCTGAAATAAATGGTAAGATACGCTTTGGATTCCGGTGCGATTTCCTGCGGCGTCTTCATGAAATTCAGCATAAAAGGAATCATGGAAATTCCGACAACCGTAAAGACAATTCCCAAAAGAATCGTCATAAAAATCGCCGTATGCACCGTATCCTGTACCTTATCTTCCTGCCCGGCGCCGAAATACTGGGAAATAACCACTCCCGCTCCGCTGGAAAATCCCATAAAAAACCCGATCAACATGTTGATGACTGGCCCGACTGTGCCCACCGCGGAAAACGCTTCGTTACTGACATAATTTCCTACCACCCAGGTATCCACCATATTGTACATCTGCTGGAATATATTTCCGGCAAGCAGCGGCAGGGCAAAAAGCACCAGGTGCCTTAAGATATTTCCCTGCGTCATGTCCGTTTCTGCTTTTTTCCTTCGTATGGGTATTCCCTCCATATCTTTGTTCCTTTTTTAAACCTTTCCCTCAAATTTTCTTACTTACATCCTCTTTCTTACATACTTCCACTTTTAATTCTACCACTCTTTGCAGATCCATCTTCATTACCGTTACTTTCAAATTCCGATAGGTGAAGCTGTCTGCGACTTGCGGAATCTCCGTGAGCTGCTCCATCACCCACCCGGCCGCGGAAATGCTGTCGCTCTCCGCTTCCAGATCAAAAAACTCACAGAATTCTTCAAAGGAGACCGATGCATTCACAAGATATTCCTTTTCCCCGGTCTTCTTAAAATTCTCTATTACTTCGTCATGTTCATCCCAGATTTCTCCTACCAGTTCCTCCAGAATGTCTTCCATGGTTACGATGCCGAGCATGCCGCCGTATTCATCCACAACAACCGCTAAATGAGACTTGTGTGCCTTCAATACATTCAGAATATGACTTATTTTTTCAGCCTTCTGGATAAAAATAGGCGGCGCCATGATCTGGCGGATCAGACTTCTCTTTTCATAGGGCATTCCATCGCCGTACCGGGCAAAAAAGTCCTTCTGATGAATCACTCCTACAATGTTATCCATCGTATCGTCATACACTAACAGCCTGGAGAACTGGCTTTCCCGGAAGACTTTCGCCACTTCCTCCTCCGTATCCTCCACGGAGACTGCTTCCACATCCACACGATGGGTCAGAATTTCTTCCGCCCTTCTGTCTGTGAATTCGATTACATTCTTTAAAAGATCGCCCTCTCCTTCGTCAATGCTTCCGTCCTGCTGTACTTCTTCCACCAGCATCATCAACTCTTCCTGAGACATTCCCTGAGACTTCTGGGGTGTAAAAATCCGGCTTACCAGCTTTTTCCAGCATCCGAACAAAAAATTAAGCGGTGTAAAAAGCCAGATCAGAAAACGCAGGAACGGTGCGGAAAATATAGCAAAGGATTCCGGTCTGTCCTTGGCAATGCTTTTGGGCGTTACTTCTCCGAAAATCAGAACCACTACCGTAATCACTGCTGTAGAGACCGTTGCTCCCACATCTCCCAAAAGCTTTACAAAAAGCATGGTTCCGAGGGAAGCCAATCCGATATTCACAATGTTATTACCGATCAGAATGGTGGACAGAAGCTTATCATAATTCTCCGCCAGCGTGTAGACCAATTCCGCCGATTCATCCCCTTTTTCCGCCATTGTCTTTACCCTTGTCTTATTAATCGACGAGAATGCGGTCTCCGTCGCCGAAAAATAGGCGGAAAACAACAATAGCACAACCATTGCAGCAATATATCCTATCATAAAGTTTCTTCGTTCCTTTTCCTTTCTTGCGTAACAGCGGAAAGCGCTGAAAGCGCGGTTTTGTGAATGGCTCGTCTGAACTGTTACTATCCTGTTTTTGTCTTAAAAATTATCCGTAGATGGCGCTGTCCTGAAAACGTTCTTCCTTCTGTACATTCTTTTCCTTCTCGGGATTTTCCTTTTTATGTTCCAAAAGCCACTGAAATACTTCCGGATTCCGGTAGGTATCGCTCCAGGCATCATGCATTCTGTCCGGATAAACGGTAAGCTTCGCGCATCCGCCGAGGCGGTTTACGGCGTCCGTCATTTTCCTTGACTCTTCCGGGAATACGACTCCGTCTTTTGCGCCGTGAAAAGCCCAGATCGGAACCGAGATAAGTCTGGCCGCATTCCAGTACATGCCACCCCCGCATACCGGCACCATTGCCGCAAAGACCTCCGGCATGCTCATGGCTAACTGCCATGCCGCATATCCGCCCATGCTGACACCCATCAGGTAAATCCGCTCCGGATCCGCATAGGATTCCTTTACGATCTTACGGACAAATTCCTGCAGCTGTGTAAACAGATCAAACCAGGTGTCTTTATGACACTGAGGCGCAATCGATACAAAAGGAAAGTCCGCATAAGAATCCGTTAACTGAAAAAAAGGATTCCCCAGCATCTTCTGAATATCCGTTCCTCTGGTTCCCGCTCCGTGCAGAAAGATCAGCACGGGATACTTCTCCTCTTCTTTATAATGATTCGGATAACGGATGACATAATTCATCCCTTCCGACTGCTTTACCTGTGTTTCCATATAATTTAATTCTTCCTTTCCGAGTACTCACTCTGTTAATGTTAATGTTAATGTTACCATTCTCTTCTGCCGCTGTCAATTGGCGAATTGCTATAATAATTTTCCGGGAAAGAATGTATGTCTGAACTGTTACATGCATATCCTATAAATAGAAAGTGTCTAGAAATGGGAGTCATATGAATCAAAATGGAAGTAAAAACAATATTTTATTAAAGATTTTTCAGGGTGCCCTGATCGGATTGGGAGCCATTCTTCCCGGAATTTCCGGCGGGGTCTTAAGCGTAATATTCGGAATCTACCGTCCGATCATGGAGCTTTTGTCCCACCCGCGTAAAAACGTGCGCACCCACCTTCCTGCATTATTTCCAGTCATTATCGGAATGGGAATCGGTTTTGCCGGGATTGCCAATCTGCTCTCTTTCTTTTTGGAAAAGTATCCCTATCCTTCGGTCTGTCTTTTTGTGGGGCTGATCATCGGAATGTTCCCCTCCTTAAAAAGAGAGGCTTTTAAAGACGGAAAAAGCAGATACTACAAACTTTGCTTCTTCCTGTCCTTGTTTCTGGTTTTGGGAATTTTATTAATTTTAAGGCTGACACAGCTTTCGCTTTCACCGAATTTCGGCTGGTACCTTTTCTGCGGCTTTTGTCTGGCCTTAAGCATTATTGCGCCGGGAATGAGCTTTTCTGCCCTGCTGATGCCGCTTGGATTGTATACTCCTTTTGTAGAGGGCATCGGCCATTTCCGCATGGCAGTCCTGCTCCCCGGAGCTTTGGGCACCGTTATAACCATTATCTGCCTGTCCAGAGCGGTCAATACCTTATTTGAAAAACATTACTGCTCTTCTTTTTGCGCCATTCTGGGAATCATAACAGCCGCCACAATCATGACACTGCCTTATGAGGACTTTTTCCATTCCGTGCCGCAGGCATTTATCAATCTTGCCATGCTGCTTATCGGCATTGTGCTTGCCCTGATTCTGGATCATTATCAGAGTAAAGTCGAAGTAACGTAAAAGGCCGGGAGGATCTCCCGACCTTTACATATATGCCTGCTTATTTTATTGTTTCAAATGTCTCAATCCAGGCTCTTGCAATCAACTCATGGCCGGCGGAAGTAGGATGAACGCCATCCCTTAACCAGTAGGAAGCCGGTGCCAGCTTGCAAGCCTCATCAAAACGGTTCTGAAGAGGGATAAACGGAAGGTTATACTTTTCGGCAATTCTCTTTGCCGCCTCCGCACGCTTTATGGTCTCGGTATGGAAATATTCCCAATGCTCTCCGGTAGCCGCTGCATCCAGGACAAAAGGTTCCAGAATCATAATCTTTAAATCCGGCAGTGCCTCCAAAAGGTCCCGGATCAGAATGTTGTAAAGTTCTTCGTATTTTTCCGCGCTGATACCGTTCTGACAGCCGACTTCATGCCATACGTCATTAATTCCGATCAGAATGCTCATATAATCCGGCTTCAGATTAATCATATCGACCTTAATCCGTGCCAACAGATCCACCACTCTATTTCCGCTGATACCTCTGTTTAAAAACTCATACTCTCCCGGATACTCATATCCCAGCTTGGCAGCTACCACGGTAGGATAGCCGACTCCCTTATTCGAATCATCTTCTCTGTTCCTTCCTGCATCCGTGATGGAATCTCCCTGAAACAATATTCTCTTCATATCTTTTTCCTTCTTCTCCGTAAATTTTGGTAACCGTTATATAAAAATTGCGGCTTGCATCCGCGATATACAACACGGCTATTTTACTCCGATCTTTGTACAAATGCAAGCAGAATTTCAATACACTTGCAACAATTCAGACAGATTTTCATGCAAGCATGAAATCTGCCAACAAGAATGCTTGTCTGAACTGCTACATGCACTTTACATTCCGGAAAGTCACATTTTCACAGTACCTAAGCGAAATAGTCCGTACCTTTTCCTGTCCTTCATAGCCGATTGTAAGATCGGAAAATTCGATATTCCGAAGTTCGTACCCTGCCCTGTCAAAGCCCTGAAGTTCGATGGCATCACAATCCTGCCATTCCTGTTCATAGCCCTCCAAAAATCTGCCTGCCACGGAAAGATTGCGGAACGCGCAGTCGGAAAAGAGCGGAGGGTTCGGCGCACCGATTCCGTCATCGTTATATCCCACGGAGTGGAATAATATCCGGGAAACGGACGTATCCGTTACCTCAACATCTCTTACATAACCGCCTCTTTTTTTGGTTCCTTTGATTTCAATTCCGAATTTGGATCGGCTCAAATCACAGTCCCAGATTTTCACATCGCTCACGCCGCCGGACATTTCGCTTCCGATGGTGATTCCATGCCCGAAAGCACAGGCACAGTCGAAAATGCGAATCCGTCTGCTGGGGCGGTTGATCTGATTTCCCTCGGGATTTTTGCCGGATTTGATGGCAACGGAGTCATCTCCGGTAAAAAAAGCACAGTCAAAAATCGTGCAGTTTTCCGAAGAATCCGGATCCCAGCCATCACCGTTCCAGACTCCTTCTGAGGTAAAGCTGCAATGATTGGTTACGATATCCTGCGAATAGATCATATGTACATTCCAGCTGGCGCCGTCCTTAAAGGTAAGTCCACGCATCGTTACATTTTTGCTGTTACAGATATGAATCAGCCTCGGGCGCACCCGCCCGGGAAGCGTTTCCGGTTTTTCGTATTCCTTTATGGCATCGCCCATCTGTTCCAGGACTTCCTTCAGACGTACTTTTTCCGTTTCGATTACCCGTTCCGCCAACAGACGGCCGCCGCTTGCTATGGTTCCTTCTCCTCTTAAAATCACATTTTCACAATTGCAGCCTTCTTCATGATTCAATTCTCCCAGGTTCAGGACACTGCTGTAGCACTCCAGTTCCGTTCCTTCGAACCGGCTCTTGATTTTCGGAAGGTAATCTTCCACCCGGTCGGTTCCCTGAAGTACGGCTCCCTTTTCCAGGTAAAGCTCTGTATTGCTGTGGACACGTAAAGCGCCCGTTAAGAAGATTCCTTCCGGAAGCAATACTTTATCTGTCGGCGTACAATCATCCAGCGCTCTCTGCAGTGCCGCTGTATTCAGGGTTTTGCCGTCTCCTTTGGCAAAATAGGGTGCTTTCGTCACATCAAGGATATTCTTTTGGGGTTCTGTCCGTATTCTTAACGAACCGGTTTCCTCATAAGTTTCCCGATAAGTTTCTTCCGTATCTTTCTCGTTATCCTGGTTCTTCTCCCGGTAGAGAACCCGTACTTGAAATTCATATTCCGTATCCGGCGTTAATCCGCTTACCGTAAAATGTGTCTTACGGCACCTGCCGATTAGTGTTCCGTTTTGCAGGACTTCATACTCTGTATCCGTTCCGGCCCGCTCCTTTTCCCAAAACAGAACCGCTTCCTCTTCAAAAACCCTGTTCCTGATTTCCATTTTAACCCTCACTTCCGAGCGAAAACAAATTGCACATCTTCCTGTAACGTAATGCTCCGAATGCTTTTGTCTGATATTGTACCGTTTGCAGGGTGGTTTGTCAATTATCCCCGAAGCGGTTCCAGGATAAACTTACAAAGTTCCAAATTAATTAATGGTAAGTATCTAAGGGCAGACTCATGGGGATTCCAATGAGGGGCGCATGTAAAAACGCCGGCCCTTGGGTTACGTATTTTGTAACCCTAGTGCCGCTGCGTTTTTAATTGAGCGAGAGCGTCCCCCGAATGGAACCCCATGCGCCTGCCCGGGGCTTTGTTTTAATATCATTTCTTGTCTGAGCAAAAAATGAGAGCGTATCGATGTCTATCATCCATACGCTCTCTCAGACTATACTATCCAATGGACTGTTCCTCCGTTTCCTTCTTCCGCTTCCTCTTTTTCGTACTTTTCCACATTCTCTCTTGTATGCATATACTGTAACCTTACCTGATTTTTATGAACGTCTTTGGTTCATTGTTACCTTTCTCTTCTGTGTACTTCGTCTCGTTATCTATCTCTTACTTTCTCTTCTGTTCCTTATTCATTTGTACTTCTGCGGAAGAATTTTTAAGCTTGTAAAGCTTCTTTAAGTTTTAGGGTAGTGCTCTTTCGTATTTCGGCGGACCGTACCTCCTTTTCTTTGGTATTTTCACCTTGTCCGGTGAATCTTTGGTTTCTTTTCTTTTTCTCTTTTGTTGAGTTTATTATAGCGCACTATCTTTGTTTTGTCAACATATTTTTCTAAAAATCTCTAAATTATTTTATTATTTTCCATTTAATTTCTTTTTATACAATTTTTGTTTTATTTTCCATATTTTGTCAGTTATTATTTCTTTCATGTAAAAATCGCATGCAAAAAGCCGACCCGGACAGTGAAACCATCCGGAACCGGCCTTCTATTTTAACTTATTTTAACTTTTTACGTCAATAGGTTTCGCAAGTTCACCCGTCTCTTACAACTTAGTCACTACAAAAATATCGTAAATTGCCTGAATTGCCTCTTCAAAGTCTTTATTCTCCACGCCGATAATGATATTCAGCTCTGAAGAACCCTGATCAATCATCTTAACGTTGATATCTTTATGGGCAAGCGCGGAGAAAATCCTTCCTGCGGTTCCTCTGGTAGACTTCATCCCTCTTCCCACAACGGCAATCAGCGCCAGATCCGACTCAATTTCAATAGAATCCGGATCCGCCAGACGATGAATGCTCGCTACCACCTTCTGCTCCTTATGCATAAATTCATCCTGATGCACAAAGACCGTAAAGGTATCGATTCCCGAAGGCGTATGTTCAAATGAAATGCCGCTTTCTTCAAACGCCTGCAATACCCGTCTTCCGAAGCCGACTTCCGAATTCATCATATCTTTTTCGATATTAATGGAACAGAATCCCTTCTTGCCGGCAATTCCGGTAATCACGTACCGCGATTTCTGACAAGTACTTTCCACAATCCAGGTTCCGTTGTTTTCCGGCTCGTTGGTATTACGGATATTGATGGGAATGCCCTCCTGGCGCACCGGAAAAATCGCATCTTCATGCAACACGGTAGCCCCCATATAGGAAAGCTCCCGCAATTCCCTGTACGTAATCGTGTCAATTCGCTGTGGATTGGAAATAATATGCGGATCCGCGATCAGGAATCCGGATACATCCGTCCAGTTTTCATAGACATCTGCTTTCGCCGCCTTAGCCACAATAGAACCGGTAATATCGGAACCGCCCCTGGAAAAAGTCTTAATTCTCTCTTCCGGGACCGGCTCGTTCTTTTTCCACGCTTCCTCCCCCTTCTTAAGAACAGAACCGTAAAATCCGGGAATCACCGCATATTCGCAACCGGCAAGTCTTTTACTCAGAACTTCATTGGTTCTGTCAAGGTCAAATTCTCCGCTTTCTTTAAAAAAGATGACTTCAGCGGCATCGATAAATTCATACCCCAGATAGTCTGCCATAATCAGACCATTTAAATATTCGCCTCTGGAAGCTGCATAATCGCTTCCTGCTTTTTTTCGAAAATTATCCTCTATGATCCGGAACTCTTCTTCCAGTGAAAATTCCAGCCCAAGTCCTTTTATAATCTCATCATAACGGCTTTTGATCTTTGCAAGTTGTGCTTTAAAATCCTTTCCGTTTTCCGCCAATGCATAGCATTCATACAGCATATCCGTTACTTTCGTATCGTTGGCGAAACGCTTTCCCGGCGCAGAAGGGACTACAAACCGACGTTCCTTCTGTGCCTTAATGATATGCTCCACCTTTTTGAACTGCTCTGCACTTGCCAGAGAACTTCCTCCGAATTTGACTACTTTAGACATAATTACTTTTCCTCACTTCTGCTGACGCCGACAACGCCTTTTCTGTTTTTATGGGTAGTACGTCCGAACTGTTACGATTTTTCCGAACCGGGGTTGGTATCCAGTTCCAGAAAATGATTCATCAGAGTATAGCCTTTCCCGATGTGTTTTCCGGAAAGCCTTCCTCCTGCTTCACTGTAAGGAACGGATTGCTCTACCGGGCTCGTACTGTCATAAATCAGATAAGGCACACTGTCCGGTGTATGGGTTCTTAAACAAATCGGCGTAGGATGATCCGGAAGCACCATCAGACGAAAATCCTCGCCAGCCTTTTTCATTTTTTCAATAACCGGTCCGATGACTCTGGTATCCAGATACTCAATGGCCTGCACTTTTCTGGCAACACTTCCCTGGTGCCCCATCTCATCCGGTGCTTCAACATGAATATAGGAAAAATCATATCCGTCTTCTGTTACGGCTTTTACAGCAGCTTCCACTTTTCCTTCATAGTTGGTATGCAGTCCGCCGTTGGCACCTTCTACCAGCGCCACACCCATTCCGGCTCCCACAGCAATTCCTTTCAGCAGATCCACTGCGGATACCATCATTCCTTTTTTCCCGGTCTTTTCTGCAAAGGAATCCAGCAAAGGCTTTGTTCCTGCTCCCCAGAACCAGAAGCAGTTGGCCGGATTGAGTCCCTTTTTCTTCCGTTCCAAATTCATCGGATGATCCTTTAAAATCCGGAAGCTTTCTTCCATCATTTTCCGAAGCACCGGATCCTTCGGAAGGTATTCCCCTATTTTACGACCCAGAATATCATGGGGCGGTGTCAGTTCCAGGATCTTTCCTTTTTTCCAGATCAGGCAGTGCCGGTAACTGGTGCCTGCATAAAACCGATAATCCGGATCAGCAAACTGCTCTGCCGCTGCCTGAAGCAGGACAGTGCAGTCTTCGGTGCTGATTTCGGAAGAACTGTGATCCAGAATGGTTCTGTCTGCAAAATCGGTATCCTCTTCTGACAAAGTCACGACATTGCATCGAAACGCAATATCCGTATCCTCCATGGGAACACCGATGCTTAAGGCTTCCAGCGGAGAACGCCCGGAGTAATATTTTTCGGGATCATAACCTAAGACCGCTAAATTGGCGGTATCCGATCCGGGCTTCATCCCCTCCGGAACAGTCTTTACCATACCGATCTCGGAAACCTTGCTGATACGGTCTAAGTTCGGCGTATCGGCATATTCCAGCGGTGTCTTTCCTCCCAGCTCTTCAATAGGCTCATCCGCCATTCCGTCACCTAATACAACAATATATTTCATCTTTTCTGATATCCTCTTTTCTCTTTTCGATCTATCTCTACCGCTTACTCGTACATTTGAAATTATCTGTGTAAAGACATAAGCGGGCGGTAACGTTTTATCTTCCGATCCGGATTTTTCCTAACAGACCATCGCCCAATCTATGCGCCGCCGCCTGAAAATCTTTTTCCTTTATAACAGGAGTAACAAAACCGATATCCTCTGTTCTGCCCGGAATTTCCACTATTTGTGTCACATTCGGATCTTTCCTGCCGTCAAAAAGTTCCTCTGCCGCCTTTAATGCCTCCGGTTTCAATCTTAAGAAAAAAGCATGCTCCGCTTCTTTTATGTCTGCTATCTGCGCCTTTTCTTCTTCCCATAAGCACATAATAATCTTTCCCTTATGTCTGGCACAGTCTACCACATCCGATACGACGGCGCTGGCCGTAGGAAGCTTTCCGGCTCCTTTTCCGTAATACATGGAATCTCCCAACATATTTCCTCTGACACATACGGCATTAAATACATCGTTTACCATAAACAGCGGATTTTCCGGACTGATTAAAAACGGCGCCACCATGGCAAATGTCTTGCCATTCTGATCCTCTGCCATCCCCAGAAGTTTTATGGTTCTTCCCATTGCTTTTGCATACAGAATATCGGCTGCCGTAACTTTTGTAATCCCTTCGGTATAAATTTCCCGATAGTCCACGGTCTTTGCCAGCATCAAAGAAGCCAGAATCGCAATCTTACGGCAAGTGTCATGTCCCTCGATATCCGCACTGGGATTGCGCTCCGCATAACCTTTTTCCTGCGCCTTTTTCAATACAGCGTCAAAGTCCGCACCTTCTTTTTCCATCTTGGTTAAAATGTAATTGGTAGTACCGTTTAAAATTCCGGTAATCGCCTCGATCTTTTCTGCGGTAAGAGAATAATTCAACGGGCGGATGATCGGAATACCGCCTCCCACACTCGCTTCAAACAGATAATTGCAGTTATGGGCATGGGCCGTTTTTAAAAGTTCCGGTCCATGGGCAGCTACCAGCTCCTTATTGGATGTACAGACACTTTTTCCTCTTTCCAGAGCCATTTTGGTAAATTCATAGGCAGCGCCCACGCCCCCCATTGTCTCACAGACAATGGAAACTTCCTCATCTTCCATTATTATATTCACATCGTGAACTATTTTTTCTTCATAAGGATCTCCCGGGAAATCTCTGATATCCAGAATATATTTCAAATTGACAGGTTCGGCGGCTCTCTTATTTACCATTTCCTTATTCTTCTCAATGACTTCTACAACACCGCTTCCTACTGTACCATATCCCAAAACTGCTACATGAATCATAATCTGCCTCCGTTTATTCTCTTGCCAGCACCTTTACGTGATGGACTCCTTTTTGCTCCTCCAGCTGTTCAAACAGAGAGGAAAGATCTTTGGTAGCTTCCAAAACCTGAATACTTAAGCTTAAAGAAGCAATTCCATTGATCGGAATACTTTGGTGGATCGTCAAAATATTTGCCCGGTGGTCTGCGATCACCTTCAATACATCCGATAATAATCCCGGTTCATCATCCATCTGAAAGGTCAACGTAATAGTCGTTCCCTGGGAATTTTCATGAAACTGAAAAATATCATCCTTGTACTTATAAAAAGAACTCCTGCTGATGCCTACCCTCTCCGCCGCCTCCTGAACAGTTGCCGCCTGCTCGCTTTCCAAAAGTCTTTTGGCTTCCACCACTTTCAGTAAAACTTCCGGAACGGCTTTCTTGCGAACAACAAAATAGTTTGCTGCTTCTTTCATTTAATTTCCATTCCTACTTTCTGTTTCCGCAGTACGGACATTTGTTTTTTACAGGAAGATATTCTATCACAAGAAAAACAGGAAAGCAAGTAAAAATTTTACTTTGTAAATTCTCATTTACACCTTGTCAATATATCATATTTGATGGTAAAATAAAAGCACTTATCCAATGAAACAATGAGGAAATGAAGATTTTCGGGAATCCGATTTTTACGAAAGAAAGAGGTTCTTATCCATGTATCACTTTATAGTTAACCCTGTCTCGAAATCCGGCAGGGGGCTGCACCTGTGGAAAACCATTATAGAGCCGACCCTGCAGCAGAAAAAAATTGTCTATCAGGTTTATTTGTCCGAAAGGGCAGGAGAAATTCCGCATCTGGCAAAACAGATTGCAAAAGAAGCCGGTGGGGAACCGGTTACGATGGTCATTTTGGGAGGTGACGGTTCTTTTAATGAAGCTCTCCAGGGAATATCGGATTTTTCCGGGATTCACTTTGGATACATTCCCACCGGTTCGAGCAATGATCTTGCGAGAGATCTGGGAATCCCCCAAGATCCCTTATATGCCCTGGAACGGATTCTCAACGCTTCCACGGTTCACCCCATGGATCTGGGCTGTGTTTCTTATCGGAAGGAAGGAAATAACGGCTCTGAAGGCAAAAGACTCTTTGCTGTCAGCTGCGGCATCGGTTTTGACGCTGCAGTATGCGTGGATGCCATGCATTCTAAAATGAAAGATTTCCTTAATAAAATTCATCTCGGAAAATTAACTTACATGGGCATTGCTTTAAAGCAGATTTTTGCTGCTAGACGCCCGGAAGCCGTACTTACGCTGGATGACAACAGTAAGGTGTTCCTGAAAAAATTTCTTTTTGCAGCCTGCATGAATCATCGTTTCGAAGGCGGTGGCTTCCGTTTCTGTCCGGATGCCGATGATCAGGACGGTATTTTAAATCTGTGCGCTGTAAGCGGACTTTCCAAGCCCGTGATATGTCTGGCTCTCCCCTCCGCTTTTCCCGGAAAGCATTACCGTTTTAAGGGCGTTGAGGCCTACCGCGGACAGACGGTTCATATCCATACGGGCGAGCCGCTTTGGGTGCATACCGATGGGGAAGCATTTATAAAAACAACGGATATTACGGTTTCATGCCTGCCGCAGGCTTTGCATATGATCTATTGACGCCGGAGGCGAAACCCATTATAAAAGGAGTATCAGGAAATGAAAAAAATACTTTCAAAGATCTGGAATGAATATCGACATGGTTTCTTTTCTCTCGGATACCTGTGTGTGTATACAATCTGGTTTGTTTATCTGGAAAAAACCGTTACCAGACATTACCGGGTAATCCATATAGCTTTGGATGATTATATTCCTTTCTGCGAACTTTTTGTAATTCCTTACTTTCTCTGGTTCGGCTATGTGGCTGCGGCAGTTATCTTCTTTTTTTTCCGCAACAAAAGTGAGTACTACAAAATATGTTCCTTCCTGTTTACGGGTATGACTGTCTTTCTTGTTATCTCAACGCTCTGGCCCAACGGTCAGCATTTAAGGCCGTTTACCATGCCCAGAGACAATATTTTTACCAGAATGGTAGCCGGATTGTATCGGACAGACACTCCTACCAACCTCTGGCCCAGCATCCATGTCTATAACTCTCTGGGCGTCCACATTGCACTGACCCATTCGAAAGAGTTCGGCAGCCGCAAAAAATTCCTGTTGGCTTCCCGGATTCTGTGCTGCAGCATCATTCTTTCCACTATGTTTTTAAAGCAGCACTCCTGTTTCGACGTGGCAACCGCCTTTTTAATGGCAGCCATTGTCTACGTTCCGGTATATCGGCCCGAAAAAATTTCTTCTGCTTTGAAGAACAGGCTTCGAAGCAGAAGAAAACGGTTTGTCTGATTTCTAATTGAATTTGAAAATTTTCTGACAGATGCGGTATCCTTCCACGGAAATTCTACGTCCGCCCTTTCCCGGCAGGTTCATGGCATTTCCTAAAAGACCGTTGCGCATCCACAGATACAGCATCTTGTCTTTTTCTTTCAGATATTGCCACAACTCTTTTTTCTTCTCCAGATCTTCCGGCGTATCCGCACGAATCAAAAGTACGGAAGAAACAGTTGTAATAATTTCAAGATAGTTGCGCATATACTGGTATAATCTCTTTTCTTTCAGCATTCTGGCCTTATGCTCCACAAAATAATCAATCATTATCTTGTTCACTTTGATCTGCTGATCAATTCTAGAGATCATAATCTGCTCATTAACGGACTGGTCGGCGCGTCCGATATAATACCGATAGAAATTTACATCCAGATAATACATATTTCTGACAAACGGAAGCGGTTCAAACACATATATATTATCCACATAAAACGTATGCTCCGGCAGTTTAATTCCACATTCTTTCAACAATTTCGTACGGAAAATCACCGAATGCATCAAAATGTAATGTCCTTTGCGGAAGTAACTGCAGTCTTTCCAGGTAAACATCTGATTTGCCGGCAGAATATGGCGGTAATGCATTACTTTATTGTGCTTCTCTCCCTCTTTTTCATAGACAAAATTGCTGATCAGCATATCCAGAGTCTTTTCTCCGCCGGTAAGCTCCCGCAAGGTGTCAAGAATTTTCCGGTATGCATCCTCTTTTACCCAGTCATCACTGTCCACTACTTTAAAATACAGCCCGGTCGCATTGGCAATTCCCGCATTTACGGCGGAACCATGCCCCCCGTTTTCCTTATGAATCGCTTTTACAATGGTAGGAAACTGCGCCGCATATTCATCGGCAATCTCTGCTGTTGCATCTTTGGTTGATCCGTCATCCACAATCAGAATCTCTACTTCTTCTCCTCCCACCAGAAGAGAATCCACACATTTTCTCATATAAGCTTCCGAATTATAGCACGGAATCGCGATTGATAGAAGTTTCATTTTTTCCTCTTTTCTGCCATTGTTCCTATGGCGGTGATTCATTCCGTTTTTTAGTAACAGTTCAGCCATTCTTGCGGATAGATTTCATGCTTGCATAAAAATCTATCTGAGCTGTTACCATTTTCATCAAATTAGGTACCCGGCATATGCCTTGAACGCAGACGGGACGGGATAAGACTCTGCAATGGTCTTAGGTGTAACAAAAATCCACTGCGCCGCGTCTTTTACAGGGGTCTGCTCCGACAACTCATCCGTATGGATCAAATAGCCTTTCATATGCCATTCTTTGTGACTGAAAATATGCTTTGCTTCCCCCAAAGGCTGAATCCGGATCGCTTTCATGCCGTTTTCCGAAAGGAAAGAAAGAATCTCTTGTTCCTTCAGATGCCCATCCAGCATGGGGAATTCATACAGACCGGAAAGCAGTCCTTTCTCCATACGCTTATGCAGTGCAAATCGATTTTCATCCCGGATCAACAGTACAGTCTTTTCCTCTATGGCTCTGGGCTTTTTAGCCGCCTTCCGGGGAAAATCCGCCTGACAACCGTTTTTCTTCGCCAGACAGATTACCGCAAGCGGACACTCCTCACAATGCGGCGCTCCGTTGGGAATACATACGCAGGCGCCGATTTCCATCATTGCCTGATTGAAATCTCCCGGTCTGTCTGTAGGAATCACCTGCCTTAGTTCTTCCTCTACCAGGGTTTTGACTTTGGTATCACTGATAAGCCGCCCGTCCATCCTTATCCTGGATACTACTCTCAAAACATTACCATCTACAGCCGGTACCGGTCTATGAAAAGCAATGGAAGCAATTGCACCTGCCGTATAGCTGCCGATACCCGGAAGGAGCAGCAATTCTTCGTAAGAATCCGGCATCTGTCCCTTATCTTCCTCCAAAATACGTACCGCTGCACGATGCATGTTTCTGACACGGTTATAATATCCCAGCCCTTCCCAGAGTTTTAACAGCTGCTCTTCCTGTGCTGCTGCCAGGGAAGGGATATCCGGCAATGCTTTCATAAAACGTTCAAAATACGGCTTTACGGCTTCCACACGGGTCTGCTGCAGCATGATTTCCGATACCCATACATCATACGGCCTTGGATTTTCTCTCCATGGTAAAACCCGTCTGTTCTTATCATACCACGCAAGAAGCAAATTGGGAATATCTTCCAGGCATCCAATTCTTAAACTTTGCTTAACAGGAGAAAAAGTTTTTCCCAAGGAATCCTTTAATACCACCGGAATGGGTGAATTGATCTCCATACTGTCCGGTCTGACCTTACAGGTATAAGCCCGGATTTCCACGCCTTCTTCGGCTGCCCGGCACAAAGCGTCTGCAAACACGGGGTGTATCTTCCATTGCGGTTCAAAACAATCTGCCTGCTCCATCTGTACGACGAATAAAATCCACGCGGCAAAGCCCTGCTTCTTCGCCTCGATCAGCTCTTCCACATGCTTAATGGCACGAAGCGAAGGCGCGTCCGGAAAACTTACCTGACCGTTGTCTTCCAGGGTCACTCCCTTTACCTCCAGAAATACTTTCTCCTGCCCGGTTTCAATCATAAAATCAAACCGGGAATTCCCGTAAACCGTCTCCGGCCTTACGCTCACCAGATCCGGAAAAAGTTCCTTTTTTTTAAGCCATTCTCCGACTGCCTGATTGGGCGCCTGGGAATCCATATTAATCAATAAATCCCCTTTTTCCACAGCCACCAGATCATAAGCCGTTTTTCTTTCCGGATTGGAGCTTTTGGCCAGATATACCTTGGCATTCGCAACCATCAACTCCTTACACCTTCCGGTATTTTTTACATGAACCGTCTCTTCCCTGCCGTTTATACGCACTCTGGCGATAAAGCGATTCACCCTTTCTATCAATTCCCCTGCTTCAACGTGCTGATACTTCATTTTCGCATTAATTCCTTACATCAATTTCTTATCCGCCTGCATTCGTATTTTTCTTTGGTCAATAAACAGTTTTTCAGATTCTCATATCGGACGGAAAGCTCTCCTTCCTCGATTTCGATATCACTGGCTATCGCCATCGTCGTAATCATATCATTGGTAATCTTATGGCGCATTCCTGCCAGAAGATTCAGCTTCTCGCCGTAACTGTCCGCCTCCAGAAATGCAATCACCATCGGATCCAGCCCCGGCTGTGTTTGTACTTCCTCCTGTGGAGTTTGCAGCTCATCTTTTTTTGCAGCCGTTTTTGCACCGACCGCCTTTGCATCAGCTGCTTTTGCATCAGCCGTCCCAACTTCAGCTGCGTCTTCGCCGGTCGGTGCAGCTTTCCCTTTCTGCTTTTCAAATCTGGGCTTTCCGGCACTTTCCGGGTATTTTTCACTGTCCGCAAGGCTCATAAATTCCGTAAGCGGCCGCACGTACACCTGAAAATCCCCATACAGCGCCTGATAGACTACTACATCTTCCAACGTACCGGCATCCTTTGCCAGTGTAATGACCTGATACAAATTTCCTTTAAAATGCCTGTAAATTTCCCAGGGTTTCGGCATAGAATTCATTTTTTCCTCCGTTCTGCTTTCCAAAGCAACTTCTTATAGTATACCCTTTATGCTTTTCGGCAAACAAGCAAATCATATTTACACGGATTGTTCCGTGCTTCCTGTTTCATGCTTCACACTCTCATACTCTTGCAGCACAATCACAATCCTACGGCATAATCCTACGACACAATTCTCACGTGGCTTCCACCGGTTCTGTCTTTGGTCACGATAAGTTGTCTGTCTATCTTTTCTTTTAATTCGGCAACATGGGAAATAATTCCCACCAGGCGGTTTCCTTCCGAAAGTCCGCCGAGAGCGGCAATTGCCGTCTCCAAAGCTTCTTCATCCAGGGAGCCGAAGCCTTCATCAATAAACATGGTATCCAGCTGTATTCCTCCGGCGTTGGCCTGGATTTCATCCGCAAGTCCCAGCGCAAGCGCCAGCGATGCTAAGAAAGATTCTCCGCCGGAAAGGGTTTTGACACTGCGCTCGCTGCCGTTGTAATGATCCGTCACATCCAGATCCAGCCCGCTTTGAGAGCGGTTGTTTCCGGCAAGTACACGGCGCTTCAGCTCATACTGCCCGCCTGTCATCATCATCAGTCTGACATTGGCCCGCTGTATCATCCGCTCGAAATAATTCATCTGAACATAGGTTTCCAGCATGATTTTTTCTTTTCCGGTAAGGTTGCCGTTTGCCGTATCGGAGAGCGCTTTCACCCAGGTTCTTTTCTTTTCCAGTCTCGCTGCTTCCTGCAGCTTTTCTTTCATCTGCAAAAATGCGCTCCGGTTGATGCCAAGCCTGGTTCCGGTCTTTTGCTTTTCCTCCTCCAGCGCCTGTTTTTCTTCCTTTCGTTCCTTTTGATTTTCCTCCTCTTCCGACACATCGATCGTAATTCGATCCGCCAGAAGCTTGTGCGCCTGTTCGATTGCCGCATCGCAGGAAGCGATCTGTACGTTAGCCTTTTGCAGCCGTTCCTGCGCCTTTCTTAGTTCCGCCTCCAAATCCTTTTTTTCCTTCTCCACCTTCCGGATTTCCTTCTGTGCCGCATCCTTGTCCGGAAAGGACAACTTCTCCTTCAACTCCAGAATCTGCTTTCCGCAGGACTCTTTTTCACCGGCAAGTCTCTCCGAATCCGCCTGCAGCTGCCGGATTTTGGTTCCCAACTGCGCCTGTTCTTCCTCTCCCTGAGTAATCTGCTCTTCCAGCTGCTGCTTTTTCTTTGCGTCTTTCTGCGCCTCCTGAAACAGCCTGTCTTTCTCCTCCCATGCAAGAGCGGTTTCCTTTTCTTTCCTTTTGGCCTGTTCCAAAACAGAATCCGAAGGCTCCATTCCCGGAATTTTCTTTGCCTGCTGCAGCAGGCTGCGCTCTTTTTGTTCCAGAGCGGCTTTTTTCTTTCCGGCTGCAAGGCTTGCTTCCTGCGCCTCATCTGCAGCGCTCTTTGCTTTCTTCTGAAGTTTTTTAAGTTCTTCTTTCGTGGGAGCGCTTTTCGGTTTTTCCGCCGGGTGCGGATGGTGAAGGGAACCGCATACCGGACAGGGGCTTTCCTCTTTCAACCCTTCCGCCAGAATCCCTGCCTGCTCATCCAGATAGCTTTTATAATTCTTATCATATTCCTGCTGTTCCTTCTGCGCCTTTTCACCCTTTTTCCGATACTGCTCTGCGGCATCTTTCCACTCCTGTCTGTCTTTTTCCAGCTCCAGATAACCTTCCGCTAATTCCGAAAGCTGCTGCCTTTCTTCCGACAGTCTCTGCCTTTCGCTTTTTAACCGTTCTTTTCGTTCTCCGACATCCCCCAAGGCTGCGTATTCCGCTTTTCTTTCCTCAATTGCTTTCTTACCGCTTCCGATTCTTTCTTCCTCTTCTCCGAGCTGCTTTTTAAGCCTTTGCATTTTTTCCCCTGCTTTGGCCAAAAAATCCTCTTTTTCTTCCAAAAGTTGATAGTCCGGCAGCAGCGCACGAATCTGTGCAGCCAGCCTGCTAAGCCTTTCGATTTCCCTTTCTTTACTCTGTGCCTCGCTGAGTTCTTCCTCCAGAACGGCAAGGTTTTCCAGGTGCATTTTTTTCTTCTCTTCCGCTTCCTTCAAAGAATTTTCCGCTTTCTGCTGCTCCTGCGCTTTCCCGAGACGCCCGGTAATGTCGGCTATCTCCTCCTCCAGCTGCAGGATCCGCTCTGTTTGCCTTTGCATCATTGATTCATCGGAAGCAATCAGCTGTTCCAAAACAGGCAGTACCTCTCCTGCCGGAAGTCTTCCCTCCACGGCTTTTTGAATTTCGGCCGCCAAAACATCCTCCTCTTTGCAGACAATCGCTCCGATTGCCTGACGGATCCCGGAAGATAAAAGGTCACATTCCTTTCCCAGCTTAAGCGCTTCCTCCTTCAGTGCATCCTGCAGCCTGCTGTAGGCCTGTGTTTTAAAGATTTTCTGAAATATCTTCTTACGTTCTTCCGTAGAAGCAATCAACAGCTTTAAAAAATCTCCCTGGGCGATCATGGCAATTCCGGAAAACTGTTCCCTGTCGATCCCCAGAAGCTGTGTTACGGCTTCATTGACTTCTTTCCATTTGGAAACCACTCTTCCGTCCGGATAAAAAAACTGCGCCTGGGCTTTTTTTACGGTAAATCCTTCTCCCCTGGTTTTCGGACGGTTATATTCCGGACTTCTCTGCACCCGGTATTCTTTTCCGGCATAGGTAAAAAGAAGTTCCACTTCCGTAGGCGTTTCCGGCAGGGCATACTGGGAACGGAACATTCCGGCCTCCCTGACTTCTCCGCTGGCCTCCCCGTACAAAGCATAGGTTATGGCATCGAAAATCGTGGTTTTTCCTGCGCCGGTATCCCCCGTAATCAGATAAAGTCCCTTATTCCCCAGCTTGTCAAAATCAATGGTATTTTTATTTACATAAGGACCGAAGGCGGTCATGCTCAATCGAACAGGTCTCATTTTTCCTCCCAGATTCTTTCTATCAATGCTTTCACAAAATCGCTTTGTTCCGGCGAAAGGCAGGTACCGTTCTGGCTTTCATAGAATTCTTCAAATAATTCCGGCGCGGATTTGTTTTCCACAGCTTCTGCACCGGAAATCACGGCGTTGTGCCTGGTGCGCCTGTTGTCATAATCCAGTTTCATAAGGAACGGATAAATGGTTCGTAGCTTCAGAACACCGTCCGGAATATCCTCTTCATTCGTCAACGTGATATGTACATAGCTGTCCGGATAAACCGTCCCGTCATAAAAAGGCCGGTAAGTCAATTCCTCATAGCTTCCTTTTAACTCTTTCAGATCTCTTTTGGGAGAAAGCGGAATCGTTTTGACCTGTTGATTTCCTTTTTCGGCGAACTGAATGATGGTAACGGATTTTTCCCCGGAGGCCTCCGAAAAGGAATATTTTAAGGGGGTACCGCAATAACGGATCTTTTCGGTTCCCACATTCTGCGGATTGTGAATATGTCCCAGCGCCGTGTAATCAAAAGCCTCAAATACCGAAGCATCCACATTATCGGTTCCGCCTACGGAAATTTCTTCCGAATCGCAGCGAAGCGCCCCGGTTACGAACTGGTGCGTCACCAGTATATTTCTTCTCTCCGGTCTGATTTCCATCTGCTGTATCGCGGTACGCAGGGCATCCGTGTAGGAGCTGATTTCCTGCTCCGGGAAAAAACGTCTCACATTCACCGGCTTTAAAAACGGCAGCATGTAAACAGCCAGCTCTCCGTACTCATCGCAAAGAAGCACCGGTTCTGTCTTCCCGTGATACACCGGCGCCATATAAACACCGCTTTCCTTCATCAGTCTGCCTGCGAAGGAAAGGCGTTCCGGCGAATCATGATTGCCGCTTATGACAAAGACCTTTTGCCCTCTTGCGGAAAGCTTTACCAGGAAATCATCAAACAGCTGCACCGCTTCCGTTCCCGGCACAGCCTTGTCATAAACGTCTCCGGCAATCAATACCGCCTGCGTCTCTTCCTGATCTATGATATTTAAAATCTGCGCCAGTATATAGCTCTGATCTTCCAGCATGGAATAGCCGTTTACGTACTTTCCCAAATGAAGATCCGATAAATGTAATATCTTCAACGAAACATCCTCATTTCTGAGCGACTTTGTCGCGAAGTGGCGAAGAGAAATTCGCGCAGGCGATTTCTCTTCTGCCATCACAGCAATTTGTTTTCGCTCAGAAACAAATTGCCGTGTGAAAAAATGGCATATCAATGCATTTTTTCACACTGTCCTCCCTACCGAGCAAACCAATCTCTACGGCAGAACCGACAGAATCAACAGTTCCACACTCATCCGGTCATTTAGCTTACCGGTCTTAACCGCCTCTTCCGCTTCCACGCATTGAAAGACAGCCCTTTTTAACTCTTCGGTGGAAAACTTCCCTGCCCAGGCGGCATATTTTCCCACCAGGAAAGGCGCCAGCCCGGTTTGGGAAGCAATGTTCTTTGCATCAAAGCCTCTTTGCTTTAGATTTTTAACCTGCAGCAGAAAATTAAACTGCCGCGCCATAAGAAACAAAATCCGCATCGGCGCTTCCCGCAGCAACAAAAGATCGTAATATAATTCAATCGCCTTATGAATATTTTTTTCCGCAATTGCACTGATCATATCAAAAATGTGATTGCTCAGCCGGACGGTGCAGACCGCTTCAATGTCCTCCCGGGTAATCACTTCCCGGTCATAGGCATAGCAGATCAACTTCTCCACCTCTCTGGAAAGATTTTCCATATCCGTTCCCGCTTTTTTTAAAATCAATGCAGCGTCCGCCTCCGTGATTTTCTTGCCTTCCTTTTTTAACATACCGGCAATCCAGCGCTTTAATACGCTTTCGTCCTGGGGTGCGAACTCCACGGCCAGACCCATCGTGTTCACGGTCTTAAACAGGCGGCTGCGCTTGTCAATGTCTTTCTCCGTAAAAACAAAAAAGGCGGTAGGCGCAGGATCTTTCAGATAATCGGCAAGCTTCTCTCCTCCTGTCTTGAACCACCCGCTCTCCTGCAGAAAAATGACTCTTCGTTCGGCAAAAAAAGGCAGTGTCTCCGCCAAATCGATGATTTCCTCTACGGTTGTTTCCGTTCCTTCAAATGAATGGACATTCATGCCGGTATCTTCCTTACAAAGAGCCTTCTTAAGTTTGTCCCTGTACTGCCTTTTCAGATAGGCCTCCTCGCCGTAGAGCAGATAGGCCTGTCTGAATTTTTCCTGTCTGATATCTTCATTAATTCGCTGCATCTGCCTCTTCCTACCTTATTCCTTCTTATCGTTTTCCTCTACTCTTTCCCCCAAAAGCGGATTTTCGGTATTTTTCCCCGAAACCGGATTGTGACCGCACCCTGCTGCCAGGTAACGGCATAACGGATTTTTGCCGTATTAAGCCGCTCCAAAAGCTTCGAAGACGGATGTCCGTAACGGTTCTTCTCCCCGCAGGATATCACGGCAAAATCGGCATCACATTCTTTTAAGAAAGCCTCCGTAGTCGCATTTGCGGAACCGTGATGAGCAACTTTCAGGACATTTACATGGGAGATTTCCTGCTCCTGCAATTGCGTGATAAGAGCCTCTTCTCCTCTTTTTTCGGTATCCGCCGTAAGAAGCACGGTAAAATCCCTCCTTCGGATGCAAAAGCAAAGAGAATACTCATTCGAGCCCCAATCCGGAATCTGCTTCGGCGGATTCAGGCAGACAAAACGGAATTTTCCTTCCTGCCACCATTCCCCTGCCTGCAGATATCCGATTCGGATTTCTTTTGCAAGACCGTTTTCTTCCAGCACCTTAAAGATCTCTCCGTACTCTTCTTTCCTGCGCTCCGGTTCCATTGCCGGCAAAAACAGATGATCGATCTTTATCTTCTCCTGCCCGGCTGCGGAAAGCAGTTCCAGAATCCCATTGCAGTGATCGGCATCCGGATGGGAAATAAAAATGCCGTCCAGTTCCGAGACTCCCTGATATTTCAGGAAAGGAAGCAAAATTTCTTCTCCGACCTTCTCCCGGCTGCTGCTGCCGCAGTCAAACAAATAGTTTCTGCCGTTGTCGGTTCGGACAAAAACAGCATCTCCCTGCCCTACATCCAGAAATGTAATTCCTTCTCCGGCTTTTCCCGTCCCTATCAGAACCGCAAAGGCGGCCGTAAGACAGATACCGGACAGACAGGGACAAAGGAACCGTTTGAGGTCTTCTTTGGTCTTACGCTTCTTCCGGGAAGATTCCGTCAGGAAAAATGCCGCCAATGTCAGAAATCCATAATATCCGATACATCCTGCCGCTCCCGGGTATCCGGGTCTGAAAAGCTTCCCGGGCAGTCTGCCGGACAATTCACACAAAAAATCAAAATAACCTGTAAACAGGCATACCGGCAAGCTGAAAACAGGAAACGGCGGCAGAATCAAAACCGCCATTCCGCAGGCTGCCAAAATTCCCGTAACCGGCACAACCAGGAGATTTAAAATCAATCCGTAAACCGGTGCTTCCTGAAAATAAACAAGTTGCAGCGGAAGCGTCATAAGTGTAACACTTATTCCGGGAATAGCCGCTTTCATACAAAAGGCACAGACCTTCCTTTTGCGGGATACCATATCTTTTTCCGTAAATTGCCGCAACCTCTTTTGAAAAAGCGGAGCAAGCAGCCCCAAACCGGCCACAGAGGAAAAAGAAAGCACAAAACCGCTGTTTTGAACAAATGCTGGATTCCCGGCCAGAATCACGGCTGCCATTACAGATAACGCCGTAAGCATGTCATAGGTTCTTCCCGCAATCTGTGCCGTCTGATAAATCAAAAACATTCCGATGGCTCTTTGTGCGGAAACTCCCATACCGGTCAATATCCCGTAGAAAACAAGAGCTGTGCCGGATACCGCTGTCGATACCGGCTGCGGGCATCCTAAACGTTTCAGGGCTTTGTAAAGCCCGGCGCCGATCAGGGAGATGTGAAGTCCCGAAATCGAGAGAATGTGGATAATCCCGCCCTGCCGGTAAAGTAATTTGGTTTCCTCTTCTAAACCGGCTTTTTCTCCCAAAAGCATGGCTGCCATTACGGAAGCTTCCTTTTCCGGCAATACCTGATAGAACTTGCAGACGCCTGCCTGCCTTGCCTTCCACAGGCTTTCCCCGATCCGGTCATATTCCGGGGACGCAGCCAGCAGATCCGCATTCTGCAGATAACCGGCCACATGCAGGCTTTGATAATATTTTTTTACGGAAAACTGCCCCGGATTAGAAGCCGGCATAAAAGTACGAAACGTTCCTTTTATCCGGATACGACTTCCCATCTTCGGACGCACTCCGGATTTTAACTTGCATAGAATACCTTCTTTGGTACTCTGCGCACCTTCTATTTTCCGGATCAACACCCGGAAACTATTTTCCTCTTTTTCTTCGATCTGACAGACCGTTCCGGTAAGGCAGACCTCTTCTTCCCGCAAAATTCCCGCTTCCCACTCTTCCCCTCCTCTGTTTCCGACCACTGCCAGGATTACCCCGAGTATCAGTGCAGCAGCCGCTAATGGTCTTTTCATCTATCACCCGTCCTTTTCCCATATTTTTAAAGACGGGAGGATTGCAATTCTACTCTGTAATCACAAGGTCCAGATTCCTTTCATAGAAATTCTGAAAGCTGTATTTTTCCCGGTAAGTTCCGGAGGTATCGCCATTGATGGAAATCTGTACTTTATTGATGTTGCTAAGCTCTACCAAGGAATTTACCAGGGAATAGATCGTCACATCGGCTGATACATTGAACGTCTGGTTTAAGAAATTGTTATCCAGATTCACGTAGCAGATTCCGTCTTTGGTACGCACCGACAGAACCTTGGTATCCGGGTTGATGGTCGGAAACGCAATTCCTTCCACTTCACTGCCGGGCCCCTGGATAAGCTGTTCTACAATCAGCCTTTCCAACGGAATATTGGTATTATAAGCTTTTTTACGGTTGACGGCAATCAGACCGTCTCCCGCTTCGTTGGCAAAATACAGGGTAATGTCGGCCATTTCATACGTATTGATCTCACTGCCAGTGTTATTGATAAACTGCTCTGCGTTCATCACACCTACCAGATTGCCGAGATTGTCATATAAAGGCTTTCCGTCCAGTGTCATACTGACATAATTTACACCGTCAATCTGATTTAAAGAACAGACCAGCGAAGCCCTGATCAATACCTCCAGATAAGGCTTAAGCTCCTGATATCCACTGCTCACATCTACTGTCAGGGTCTCTTTTTCCAGACGCCAGCTGTTTACGGTAAAACCATAAGCCAGAGGCGCTTTGTATTCCAGCTTTTCGGGAATTACGGAAAGCTGTGTCAACACTTCCTGAATCTGATCTGTCGCTTTTTTCTGTGTCAGCTGATATTCATGGATTTCCACTTTCGTTTCCGTATTACTGATATAATATAGCTGAATGATCCCTTCCTGATTTTGTACCTCTCCTGTACAGGAAGAAAGAAGGAACATCCCGCTAAAAATGATAAAAATTAAAATGCACAGCTGAATTTTTCTCATTCTCTTTTCCTTTCTGCACCCATGACAGCGCAAAACTGTTCAAGAGCGGAACAGTAACAGTTCAGACGCGCCATTTAATTCGCAAAATTTTCTGCATGCTTCGCAGCTACTTGTCGCATCTGTAGGATGCGATGCTCATATAAATGGCGCTTAAGCTCAGACAGATTTTCATGCAAGCATGAAATCTGCCCACAAGAATGCTTGTCTGAACTGTTACGCAATATAGTTCAACGGAATTTTTACCGTGAAGCAGGTTCCTTCGCCTTCCGTACTGGTTACGGTAATGGAACCTTTGTGAAGCATTACCGCACTCTTGGTAATGGCAAGACCCAGTCCCGTTCCGCCGATCTCCCTGGAATGGGATTTATCCACCCGGTAAAAACGCTCATAAATCTGCGCCAGGCTGTCCTGTGGAATACCAATTCCGGAATCTCTTACTTCAAATGTAAAATATTGATGATCCGCATCCAGCGTCACTTTTACCCAGCCGTGTTCTTTATTGTATTTAATTGCATTTTCTACCAGGTTACTCATAATCAGCGTCATCTTCACTTCATCCACTTCCGCAGTCACCGGCCGGATACTTTCAAAGACCACTTCCACATCTCTTTTCCGGGCAATCGGACGCAGTCTCTTTAAAATCAGTTCCACCAGCTCATTAATGGAGATGGATGCAATGTTCAGAGACTGTTCATTTTTATCCATTTTTACCAGTGCCAGAAGATCCGTTATAATCTGATTCTCCCGGTCAATTTCAGATACAATATCTTCCAGAAATTCCCGATATAACTCAACGGATGCATTCTCCTGCAAAAGCAAAGAATCCGCCAACACTTTCATGGAAGCAAGAGGTGTTTTTAATTCATGGGAGACATTTGCCACAAACTCCTGTCTGGAATCGTCCAGCGTATTCATCCGGTGCAGAAGCTGGTTAAAGGCATCCACAATATGTACGGTCTCTGCACAATCAGAAACACTGATCAATTCCTCCTGATACCCTGCCTTCACTTCCTTTATGGCATCTGTTACTTTGATAAAAGGCTTCGTCAAAGCCACGGAAAGAACCGTTCCCAAAGCAACTACCACCATGATGACTAAAGTTTCCAGAACCATGGCTCTTCGGTTTAAATTTTCCAGCATGGCAATGATACTGTCATCGGAAATACTGGTAAGCATAACGCCTTTTACCTGCCCTGCATCGCCTGTGCTGTCCGTCTTGCCTGAGGAAGTAGGCATCGTGATGGGCGTGGTCATTTCAATATAACCATTCTGTGCATCATAATGCCAGGAAGATTCTCCCTGAAAACACTTAATGACTTCCTCTGAAATAATGGTCTTACCCTCACTCAGTCCGTAAGTATCCTTAATAATCTTACAGTTGCCTCCGATGATCATCACCCGTCCGTCATACAGACCGGAAAGCATCTCCAGTTCGGCGCTTATAACTGCCTTAACAGCTATCGCCTGCTGGTCATTCTGTTTATAGGTTTCCAAATAATTATTATCCGTCAAGTGGTTGGCTATAATCTTAAGCTGTTCCGAAACAGTTGTCTGTCTTAAATTTACAGCTCTCTCCTGGTAATCCTCCAGTATACCATACCGGATCAGAATACCCGGTATGACCCCGACGACCAGGATAATAAAAAAGATACGCACCCGAAGACTTCGCATCCGGATCATTTGCAGTAATTTTTCTCTGATACTCTTAAGCATATTTCCACTCCGTTATATACTCTGAAATAGCGATTCAGACTACATTCAGGAAATAATACCCCACACCCCATTTGGTATGTACATATCCCGGTTCACTGGGATTTTCTTCAATTTTTTCCCGAAGTCTTCTGATATGAACATCCACCGTCCGTACATCTCCCGGATAATCTGCGCCCCATACCAGCTTTAACAAGGCCTCTCTGCTGTAGACTTTGTTGGGATTGAGCATCAGAAGCTCCAGAACCTCAAATTCCTTGGCTGTCAGCCCGATTTCCTTTCCGTTGATATAAGCTCTTCTCCCATTTCTGTCCAGCTTGAGATTTCCGCTTTCAATGCAGACTTCTGTTTCTTCCTTTCTATTTTTCACTTCCATCCGGCGTAAAATCGCCTTCATACGAGCCTTTACTTCCAGAATATTGAAAGGTTTGGTAATATAATCATCTGCTCCGTAGTCAAGTCCCAGGATTTTATCCATGTCATCCCCCCTGGCTGTCAGCATAATGATCGGAACATTGGAGAACTCACGGATCTGTTGACAAACTTCAAATCCGCTTAATTTGGGCAGCATAACATCCAGAAGGATGATATCGTAGGAATTGTTTCTGGCAAGCTCCAGAGCCTCTTCCCCGTCATATGCACAGTCAACCTGCATCTCATCCTGCAGAAGGCTTAACCGTATGCCTTTTACAATCAACCTTTCGTCATCTACCACCAGAACCCTTTTTTCCGCCATTACCATATCCTCCCGTCGTATAGCTTTAAAAAATTTTAATGCACAATGATCCTGTCTTTGATTTTTCGGAATGCAGCTTCTTTAATCCCCGGAACTTTCATAATGTCTTCTATCGTCTGAAAAGCTCCGTACTCTTCCCGGTAAGCAATGATCTGCTCCGCTTTCGCCTTTCCGATTCCCGGAAGCTCGCAAAGCCTTGACACTCCCGCCGTGTTCAGATCAATCAAAGCGGATGTCTCTTCCTCTTCGGTTTCTTCCCATAGTCTGCTGCCCTGTGTTTCATCGGGAATATAAAGCTTTTCTCCGTCTGTCAGAATCCGTGCCAGGTTTATACTGTCTAAGTCCGCTTCTTCCGACAAACCTCCTGCTGCTTCCACTGCATCCAATGCGCGGCTTCCGGTCGGCAGCCTGACTACTCCGGACTTACGCACAGCTCCGCAGACATAGACATAAAGAAGACCTTCTTCCGTCTCCTTCATTTGCGTCTCCTGTGCATCCGGCATGCTTCCTTCCTGTGAAACATTCTGCAGGGTCTCAAACAATTCCTCCAGATCTTTGGAAGAATTCCTTCCCGTACCGCAACCTGTCAAAAGGATTACCAGAAATATCATTTCCGTCCAAAATAGTATCTTTCTATGCATAGTTCCTCCTCTTTTATGAGCAGGAATGCCTCTCTATGCTGTGATGGTTCTCTTGGATCCATCTTCATTTATTGTAAAGGAAACTGCCGGATTTTACAAGTCATTGTTGAAAAAATTCAATATAAACTTGCAAGACCATATTAATGAAAAATGGGATTAAAGCAGAACCCCGGTCAAGCTCATGGGGATTCCAATGAGCCTGACCTTAGTAATTTCCTTCAATTTTCTTTTTATAAATTTGGAGTTTATTCTGAAAAGACTTTACTTCCACTTAAAAAGTACAATCCCGGCGATCGCCAGTCCCATCCCCAGAGCCTTTCTCCATTCCCAGGGCTGTTTCTCGGTGCCGAACCAGCCGAAGAGTTCAATAATATAGGCTACTGCGAGCTGGGCTATTACAATCAGCATAACGGCTCTGGCAGGTCCTAACGCGTCCATGCTTTTGATCACGGTGTAGGTGATGAATGCGCCGATGGCACCGCCGAGGAGCATGTATTTGGGCTGCACGGAAAAGACTTTTAGGAGGGATCCTCTTTCTGTCAGAAGCCAGGCGCCCAGGCACACGAACAATGCGCTCAGCTGTACAAATGCGCTTGCCGCCCAGACGCCGCTTGCTTTGGTTACCTGTGTGTTGAAAACTCCCTGGATACTCATCAGTGCGCCGGAAATCAGTGCAATAATTAAGCCAGTCATATGAATATTCCGCCTTTCTTTCCTTCTCTGGAATTAGAATGATATCAGGAGCTGCTTTGCAGCGGAGCAATTCGTGATATCAAATGAGGGGCAAAATACCTTTTGACCCTCATATCATTAGAATATCCATATGACTGGCAATTTATCCCACTTGTTTTGTTTTTTCTATAATGATTACTCCAGCTGTCTGGCGATGTTCTCCGCAAGAAGCGATAATTCTTTCTCAATATTGCCTCCGTTCCAGACTCTGGAGAAAAGCGCCTCCAGCTCCACCCAGAAATTGCGGATCTTCATCATTTTAGGGAGTGGAATACTCTGTGCGTATTCTTCATAAAAAGCATCGAAGAATTCTCCCTGAGGCTTTTTGTCCAGGCAGGCCGGAAGCTTGCGGCATCTTTCATACAGATCGGCATCATACCCCGATACCAGAAAAGCAGCAAATTCTTCTGCAAGCTCTTTATGGGCGGAGTAGCCGTTGACGGCAACGGTTCCCGTTACAGACATGGAGCGGCTCTCCAGTTCATCACTTACATCCGGCATGGGAAGCACTTCGCATTCATAGGCAAAAGTTCCATCCTCTTTTGCCTTTTGTATCTTCTCTGCAGCATCCGCCGTAGCTACCGTAAAGACAAACTTTCCGGAAAGGAATTCTTCCAGAACAGATTCATAAGAGACAGAATCCGATTCAATGGAAAAAAACTGATTCAGTCCCTGATAAACAGCCAGACACTGCGCTGCATTTTCATTATTCAGATCAATTTCCCGCACTGCATCACCGGCCTCTCCGCCGGTATTCATATAGTTGCCCGTCACCCAGTAATTGTAAAAAATATCCGAAACATCCCATTTCAGCACACCTTCCACACCTTCCGGCACGTCAAAGGTATTACTGATAAACAGAATGTCCTCCAAAGAAAGCGGCGACGGATCGGAAAGAAGCCTCGCTTTCCTCTCTTCATCCAAGACAGCCTCTTCTTCCTCTTCCATCTCCTCCGGATCCTCCGAAGAAGCATTCATCTGCTGGAAAACCCACTCCTGCAGATAGGTCCGGTTGCACAAGAGCGCCGTTGTATCAAAATAAAAAGGCCAGGCAATCTTTTTTCCTCTATAAGTAACGGCATTCAAAGCAGCCCTTGGAAATTTCTCCTCCAAAATTCCATCCGTATCCCGTACTTCTTCGGCAAGTCCCGAAAGATACGCTTTTTCCAATTGATCATGACTTAAAATATAAGCATCCGGCATCTTGTCCGAATGAAGTGTTGCATCATAGATTGCTTCCAGATAAGTACTGTCGGAAACCAGTGTGGGCATCACACGTACATTTCTGTCCGCTCCGAAAGACACTGCCGCAGCATTAATATATTCTGTCATAGATTCATCCGGATACCAAAAATAAATCGTCTCCTTGGAAGAAAACCAATTGGGAATAATCTCTCCTTCTTTGGAGGCGCATCCTACAAATCCCGTAACCATCAGGCAAATTCCTGCAGCTGCAGCAAAAATCTTTCTAAAAAAACTCATGTATTCCTCCCGCATACCTCTTCGATGCTTTCCGCCAATATGGCAGCCATCTCGTCTATCTTTTCTTCGGTAATGATAAGAGGCGGCACAAAACGAATGATATTGCTTCCCGCATTGATCAAAATCAGTCCGTTTTCCAGCGTTTTATTTAAGAGCTCTCCCACTGGTCTGTCAAATACAAGCCCCTGCATCAGACCGACTCCGCGCCTTGTCTGAATGCATGGAAAACGTGCTGCCAGTTCATCCAGTGTCTTTTCCAGATAAGGTGCCGTTTCTCTTACATGATCTATTATATGATTCTTTTCAAATAAATCAAGTACTTTTTCCACGGCCGCTCCTGCAAGCGGATTACCGCCGTAAGTGGTTCCGTGATCTCCGGCTTTCAGTGAATGCCCGGCCACTTTTTCCGTCATCAGAAAGGCTCCTACCGGAACGCCGCAGCCCAAAGCCTTCGCCGTTGTCATAATATCCGGCCGGATGTCATACTGCTGCCAGGCAAAATAATTTCCCGTCCGCCCCATGCCGCATTGAATTTCGTCCAGGATCAACAGAATATCTTTCTCATCGCACAGCTTGCGCAAAGCAGTAAGGAACTCCTTGTCCGCCGGATAGATGCCGCCTTCTCCCTGTACGGTTTCCAGGATAATCGCACAGGTCTTATCCGTCACCCGGTTAAGTACGCTGTCAAAATCATTCATATCCGCAAACCGGATATGTCCGATCATCGGCTCAAATGCTTCTCTGTAATGGCTGTTTCCCGTTACGGACAAAGCGCCGAAGGTCCTTCCGTGAAAAGAATGATTCATGGCAATGATCTCATGATCCGTGCAGCCATCCTTTAAATAAGCATATTTCCTTGCGGTCTTAAGGGCGCCCTCCACCGCCTCCGCTCCGGAATTGGTGAAAAAGACCCGGTCCATGCCGGATATCTTTTTCAATTTACGGGCTGCTTCCACTGCCGGAACATTATAATAATAGTTGGAGGTATGGATCAGCTTATCGATCTGCGCTTTCAGCGCCTGATTGTATTCCTCATTATGATAGCCCAGGGCAAATACGGCGATTCCGGCACAGAAATCCAGATATTTTTTCCCGTCTGTGTCATACAAGTAAACCCCTTCTCCCCGGTCAAGCACCACCGGATAGCGGTTATAGGTATGAAGCAGGTCTGCTTCCGCCTGCGTGATATAATCTTTCATTGTCATCCTTCACTGTTCTCCTCATCCGCCACAATAACGGTCCCGACTCCCTGATTGGTAAAGATCTCCAGAAGCAGGCAATGGGGAATTCTGCCATCCAGAATATGCACCCTGCTTACTCCTTCCGAAACCGCATCGATACAATTGTTCAGCTTCGGAAGCATGCCCCCTCCGACCAAACCTTCCTGCGTAAGCTTTTTTGCATCATTCACCGTGATACGGGAAATAAAGGAAGACTTATCCGGGAAATTCCGGTACAGCCCTTCCACATCTGTCAAGAAGGCAAGTTTCTCCGCTTTTACGGCCTTTGCCACTGCACAGGCTGCGTCATCGGCATTGATGTTATAGGTCTGAAAAGCTTCGTCCAAACCGATAGGGGAGATAATCGGCAGAAAATCTTTTTCCAGAAGGTCATACAGGATTTTCGGATCGACCTGCGTCACTTCTCCTACAAATCCCACATCCTCTCCGCCCGGATACTTTTTCTCTACTTTTAAAAGGCCTCCGTCTTTTCCGCTGATTCCCACTGCCTTGACTCCCAGCTCCTGCACCATGGTGACCAGGCTTTTGTTCACCTTGCCTAAGACCATTTCCGCAATTTCCATCGTTTCTTCATCCGTTACCCGCATGCCGTTTACAAACCGGGATTCTTTTCCGGTTTTGGCTGCCCAACGGCTGATTTCCTTTCCCCCGCCGTGTACGATGATCGGTTTAAACCCTACCAGTTTTAAAAGCGCCACATCCTTTATCACGTTCTTCTGCAGTTCGGCGTTGCTCATAGCGCTTCCGCCGTATTTTACCACAATAATCTTGCGGTTGAATTTCTGTATATAAGGCAATGCCTCCACCAGTACCTGCGCTTTGTGCAGCACCTGCTCCATATTCTTTTCCATAAATTCCTCATTTCCGTGCAACCCTATCGAAAAGACAGGTTTTTTGCCATAAAATCAATTTATTTTCTCTTCATCAGCTCCGGTAATCCGCATTAATCCTGACATAATCATAGCTTAAATCGCAGCCCCAGGCGCAGGCGGATGCTTCTCCCATATGCATATCCGCTAAAATTCTGACTTCCTTTTCCGAAAGGATAGCCGTTGCTTCCTCTTCGCTGTAATTTTGCGGGCATCCATTTGAAAATAAAAGAATCTTGCCTTTGTCGCTTTCAAAATAAAGATCTACCTTCTCCGGATCAAATATTGCCCCGGAATAGCCCAGGGCGCAAAGAATTCTTCCCCAGTTGGCATCATGTCCGAAAATTGCCGCTTTGGTTAAAGAAGAACAGATGACCGCTTTGGAAAGCAATCTGGCATCTTCCCTGGAAGCCGCATGGATTACCTTGGCTTCAATCAGCGCGGTGGCTCCTTCTCCATCGCCTGCCATCTTTTTGGCCAGATAAATACAAAGTTCCAAAAGTGCCTGATAAAAGGCCTCAAAGTCCGCATCCTCCTGTGTCATTTCCGCATTCCCTGCCAGGCCGTTTGCCAGTACCAGGAACGTATCGTTGGTAGAGGTATCTCCGTCTACGGAAATCCGGTTAAAGCTGTCATCCACACATTTTTTCACCGCTTTTTTCAACAATTCCTCCGAAATAGCGGCATCGGTTGTTACGAACCCCAGCATGGTACACATATCGGGATGGATCATGCCGCTTCCTTTGCACATGCCTCCCAGCGTAACTTTCTTTCCGCCGATGGTAACGCTGATGCTTCCCTGCTTATAAACCGTATCGGTAGTCATAATGGCTTTGGCCGCTTCCAGTCCGGCCTGAAGGGAGGCTTCCTTTTTCCCGGCCAGTTCTCCGATTCCGTGCGTAATCTTGTCTATCGGAATCTGCATACCGATCACTCCCGTGGAAGCGATGAGAACAGCATCTTCTCTGATATTAAGTGCTGCTGCCGCTTCTTTTGCCTGCGCCTTGCAGCAGTCCATTCCCTGTTTGCCTGTACAGGCATTGGCAATGCCGGAATTGATGATAATCGCCTGTGCGTCCGCAGATTGTTCCACAACTGCCTTATCCCAAAGCACCGGCGCCGCTTTTACCACATTACTGGTAAAGGTTCCTGCCTTCTTACAGGGTACTTTACTGTATACCAGCGCCATATCCGTCCTGCCCTGATACTTGATTCCGGCAGCATATGCCGCCGCTTCAAATCCGATCGGTGCCGTAATTCCCGCTTCTTTCTGTATCATACCTTTTCCTCCTCGTTTTGTTGTAACCGTTCAGATGCTGAACGGTTTTACCGGTTAAACGCCGTGATATTTTCTTCATTTAAGGTAAAGTCATAATAATTCAAGTCCTCCCGGTGCGTCCATCCGACCTGATTCCAGAACGCATTTCCCACGTCATTGGAAGTAAAGGCAATCAGACTTACCTTATTAATCTGTTCCGCTTTCAGAGCGTTCATGCAAAATACAACCATGGCTCTGCCGATTCCGAGTCTGCGGTAATCGCACCTGACACAAACATGATACAGGCAGCCGCGTCTTCCGTCATGCCCGCATAGGATTCCGCCTACGATTTCTCCGTCCCCGGAAACTGCCACCACACTGGTTGTGGGATTTCTTTTTAAAAAGAGTTCCACTCCCTGTCTGGAATCATCGATGCTGCGGATTCCGAAACCTTTGATGCTCATCCAGAGGCGGTACAGGCCATCGTAATCTTCCATTGTCATTGTCCTGATTGTATAGGTTTTCGATTCCATATCTTCTGCACACCTTTCTGTCTTCGAATTCTTCCTCCCGCAACTGTTCCGCCTTCGAATCCTTCCGTTCGCAACCGTTCCGGCCGGCTGTTTCTTACGGGAAAACGGGAACCATTTTCAACCCTTCCGTCTCTTCCAGTCCGAATAAGAGATTCATGTTCTGTACCGCCTGACCGGCAGCTCCCTTTACCAGATTATCCAAAGCGCTCATCATGATCACACGGCCGGTTCTCTTATCCACAGCAAAACCGATATCCACGAAGTTGCTGCCTTCCACCCATCTGGTCTCCGGGCACACGCCTTCCGGAAGCAGACGGATAAAGTATTCGTTTCCGTAATATTTCCGGTAAGCTTCTTCGATTTCTTTGCGGCCGGGAAGTTGTCCGTCCGCATTCTTTTTTAAGGAAGCATATGCCGTCACCAGGATTCCACGGTTCATCGGCACCAGATGCGGCGTAAAATTCAAACGTACTTCCTGTCCTGCCGCATATCCTAACTGTTCCTCGATTTCCGGCGTATGTCTGTGTGTCGTCACTCCGTATGCTTTGATGTTTTCATTGACTTCGCAGTAAAGATTGGAAATCTTGGCCCCTCTTCCTGCGCCGGAGGTTCCGGACTTCGCGTCCACGATCAGCGTGTCGGTATCAATCAGTCCTTCCTTTACCAGAGGATAAGCGGCAAGAATGGAACAGGTAGTGTAGCATCCGGGATTAGCCACCAGTCTGGTTTTTTCCGTAATCTTTCCCCGGTTGATCTCACACAATCCGTAAACCGCTTCCGGAAGAAACTGCGGCGACTTATGTTCCAGTCCGTACCAGGCCTCGTACACCGCCGCATCCTTGATCCGGTAATCTGCCGACAGATCGATGATTTTGGTCTTCTTTAAAATCTCTTCCGATAAAAGTCCTGCCAGATACCCCTGGGGCGTTGCCGTAAAAATAACGTCCGCTTCCCCGGCAAGCATATTAAGATCATCCGCTTTGCAGACTTTCTCTTCCATATGATACAGGTTCCGGTAAATATTGTCATACCGCTGTCCGACGTAGCTCTTGGAGCCAAGCCAGATAATCTCCGCTTCCTTATGATTTTGCAATATCCTTACCAATTCCCCACCGGCGTATCCGGTAGCGCCTATAATGCCTGCCTTTATCATTCTTACCTCCGTTTCGGGCGGTGCCCTTTTATTTTTCTGATTCATTATACCTTGCAGCGATCTTTTTCCGTAATACCTTTCCGCTGCTTTTTACTATATCGTGATTTCATCACTCAATAATTATTTCGCTCATTATATCGTGATTTCATCACTCAATGCATTTCGCAAAATCACACTTGCAAGCAAGTAAGTAATTTTGCTTCATTATATCTTATTTGCCTCCCGAATGCAACCGCAAAATGCATATTTGTTACTTTTTTATGTATTTTTATTCATTTTTATAAATTTTTGTTCATTTTTATGCATATTTTATTCTTGCATTTTTTGCAGGAATATTGTATGATTAAAGTGTTAAAAGACACGCCCCGACAGGAGCAGAAAAGTGGAGCGTAGTAAGGTAAGAACAGCAGAAAGAGAGGAAGAACCTTATGAAAGAAAAAGTCGTACTTGCTTATTCAGGCGGACTGGATACCACTGCCATTATCCCCTGGTTAAAGGAAAATTTTGATTATGAAGTAATCTGCGTCTGCGTGGACTGCGGGCAGGCAGAAGAACTGGACGGTCTGGAAGAGAGAGCCAAGTTCTGCGGCGCAGAGAAATTATATATTTTGAACGTGATCGATGAATTCTGCGATGATTACATCGTTCCCTGTGTTCAGGCAGGCGCTGTTTATGAGAATAAATATCTTCTCGGCACTTCCATGGCAAGACCTTTGATTGCCAAAAAGCTTGTGGAAATCGCCCGTAAGGAAGGCGCAGTTGCTATCTGTCACGGCGCCACCGGCAAAGGAAACGATCAGATCCGCTTCGAACTGGGCATTAAGGCTCTGGCTCCGGATATCAAAATCATTGCCGCATGGAGAAATGACAAGTGGACTATGGATTCCCGGGAATCGGAGATCGCTTACTGTAAGGCGCATGGCATAGATCTTCCGTTTTCTGCAGATTCCTCCTACAGTCGTGACCGCAATATCTGGCACATCAGCCACGAAGGTCTGGAGTTGGAGGATCCTGCCAATGAGCCGAATTACGACCATCTTCTGGTTCTCGGTACCACTCCCGAGAAAGCGCCGGATGAAGCCGAATACATCAGCCTTTCTTTTGAAAAAGGAGTACCGGTTGCTTTAAACGGCGAAAAAATGAAAGTTTCCGAAATCATTGAGCACTTAAATACGCTTGGCGGAAAGCACGGCATCGGCATTGTAGACATTGTGGAAAATCGTGTTGTAGGGATGAAGTCCAGAGGCGTTTATGAGACTCCTGGCGGTACCATCTTAATGGAAGCGCACAATCAGCTGGAAGAGTTAATCCTGGATCGGGATACCTATGCTTTCAAGAAAGAAATGGGCAGCCGTTTTGCCAGTCTTGTTTATGAAGGAAAATGGTTTACCCCACTCAGAGAAGCAGAGCAGGCTTTCGTTGAAAAAACGCAGGAATATGTAACCGGTGAAGCAAAGATGAAACTGTATAAAGGAAACATTATCAAGGCCGGAACCACATCTCCTTATTCCTTATATAATGAGAGTATCGCTTCCTTTACCACTGGAGATCTGTATGACCATCATGATGCAGAAGGCTTTATTAATCTGTTCGGTCTTTCCTGCAAAGTACGTGCTATGAAGATGCAGGAAGTAAAGAAGACATTGCCGCAATAGTAATCGTTCAGACGCGCCATTCACAAAGCTTTTTGCATGCTTCGCAGCTGCTTGTTGCGGCTGCAAGCAGCAATTTTCATGTGATGGCGCTAAGTTCCAAGCATAAAATGCCCATTGGCATTTTCAGGCAGACAGATTTTCATGCAAGCACGAAATCTGCCCACAAGAATGCTTGTCTGAACTTGTTATCTACATAAAGAAGGAGAATCCGTATGAGCTGGGAAGGAAAAGCAACCATAGTCCTTGGCATTTATCTGCTGATTTTAAATATCATCGGTTTTGCCCTTATGGGTATTGATAAAAAGAGGGCGAAGAAAAGAGACTGGCGTATTTCGGAGGCGGCGTTGTTCGGCGCTGCCCTCCTGGGCGGCAGTCTGGGAAGCCTGATCGGGATGTATCTGTTCCGCCATAAAACCAGACGCTGGTACTTCGTCTGGGGAATGCCTGCCATTTTTGCGGTGCAGCTGGTTCTCAATTACTTTCTCTTCAGGCGGCTTAGTATTACCTATCTATAATGGTTTTATGCTTATCTTCCCTTTATGATGTACCAGAAAGGGCCGGTGTTTTATGCATATTGCAATTTGTGATGATAACGGTGCCGACAGACGGCAGATAGAAAGACTTCTAAAAAGAGAATCGGACAAAAGGGCACCCTTCGGAAAAAGTTTTTATACCGATTCTTTCGGAAACGCACAGGCATTGCTTGCCTGTCCTATGAGATATGACGGTTATTTTATCGATATCTGCCATACCGCCGATACAAACGGCAGTATAACAGCCGCCGCTGTGCGGGAGAAAAAAATCTATTCTCCCGTCTTTTTGTGTTGTTCCGAAATTGATTACCGAAAACTTTCCTGCCCGGGAAATGTCTTCTTTCTGGACAAACCGATTTTAAGAAATGTTCTTTCCGATTCTGTAGATCAAATCTGGGATGCCAAAGCTTCCGGCGTTCCCCTGATTGAACTGCGTGATGAACAGAATACCTACTATGTATCCGAAGAAGAAATTCTTTATGCCAAAGATATCTCTCTTCGATTGGAACTTGTCTTGACCGATGGCAGACGACTTCTGCTTCCTTCCTCTGCAGAGAATTTTTATGCGCAGAACGAATCCTTTCCGACTTTCTTCTGCCCTAATTCCAAACTGGTTGTCAATGGCAGGTACATTTCGCATATCGGATTTTTCAAAATTACCATGCAGGATGGTTCGGTCTTCCGCGTAGGTCCAAACGGACTTTCTTACGCCAGGTATATCCGTGAAAACTTTAAACCACAACAATAATTCCGCCGTCAGCGGCGTACATGCTGCTGACGCCTGCGGTATCCATAATCAGCACATCCCGGAAGGAAGTCTTTTCCAGGATCATCTCTTTTACTTTTTCCGCACGCTCCGGTGCATTGCAATGCGTAATCATCAAACATTTTTCTTCCGGATTTTGTACTTCTTCGGCCGCAAGAAGTGCCATTCTGGAAAGTGCTTTTTTCATGCCGATGGTTTTTGCTTTTTCGACAATGTTCCCGTCTTCCGATCCCATAACCGGCTTTATGCTTAAAGTGGAAGCCACTAATGCCCTGACACCGCTTAATCTTCCGTTTTTGCGAAGGGTCTCCAGATTGTCCAGAACAAAATAGGTGTGCAGCTCGTCCCGGAATGTTGCAATCCGTTCTACAATCTCGTCAAATGAAAATCCTTTTTCCTCCAGTTCCATTAACTTCAGTGCAATCTGCGTCTCTCCGCAGCTGGCGGATTTAGAGTCTATTACGTGTATCTGTTTGTGCGTTCCCTCCTCCAGAAACAGCTCTTTTCCTAATACCGCACTATTATAACTGCCGCTTAATTTGGAAGAGAGCGTTACCATATAAATACGCTGCGCGTCTCCTTCGCATGCTTTCGCGAAACGCTCCGGAGACGGACAGGAGGAACGGGGGCATTTCGGAGTCGATGCCACTTCCTGCAAAAAACGGTGCTGGTCAAAATTCTCATCATCCAAAACATGATAGTCTCCTACCTCCAGGCCTAACGGAATCCTTTCAAATCTTTCATCCTTTTTCAGATTTTCCGGCAATTCGCAGCAGCTGTCCACAATGATCTTATACTCCATAGTTTTCCTTCTCCCATATGTCTGATATTTTTTGCTTTGTTTTATTGTATTTTTGTCCACGTTTTAAGTTTCCAACAAATTTAGCACATAGTTTTTATTACTACATATAATATCATAGACAAATACTTCTGTAAAGAGAATTTTTGCATTTTCTTATGTACAATTGCAGCTTTTTCCCGTATACTTATAGTTACAGTATTTTCAGAAAGGAATCTTTTATACCATGCTTTCCCTGCAGATTACTGCCATGAAACCATTTATGTCACAGCTTCTTACTTCGGATACCTTTGATTTGTTCCTGCTGAAGGAAGCCTCCGTTCATACCTCTGTGAACACCACGATTGACGGTCAGGTCAACCGGAATTTTTACTCTTCGCAAGATGCGGAAGAAGGGCTTGTGCCGGAATATGATTTCCAGCCCTGGAGCAATTTAAAAGGGTTGTGCTTTTACCTGATCAAAGGCAAACGCACACCCCTGTATTTTAAATTTATATTTTACTTAAAACCGGAACTTGCCCGTACACTTCTTACCAAAGAAAACTGCAGTGCCGATCTTTCTCTGATAAACGCTCTGGTTCTGAATATCCGGTTCGACGGGACAAAGACCATTCTCTCTACCGGTGTTGCCTATTCCGGTTTTGTCCTTTCCAAAGAAGCCGATCAGATCTGGGATCAGGCTTTGTGCCGCTATCTTACCAAAAAAGAGCTTGCGTATGAGCCTCTCCTGTAAGTGCGGAACGACCGCAGCCTTATGCATTGCCGAAAAGAAGCCACGCCCTTAATGGGCCATGGCTTCCTTAATTTTATGATAGTAGTCATTCCGCAGAATGTAAGCACTGAATTGGTACCTATCCTTGACTTCCTGTTTGCGTTCCTCCAAATACTGCTTTTTCTGTTCCTCATCCAAAGCAAGTGTATGGGAAGTTGCAAGGCTGACCTCATTGCCGGATACATCCTTTTCCACAGCATCTTCTCTGAAGACAGCGCTGTTTTTCGCTTTTCGGTTATAAAAAAGCGTATCTGTCACAAAACTCCTGTCATTAAAGATGACCATTCCTTCGTCTTCTGAAAAAATATCTTTTCCGGCATATAGTCTGGAGTCATAATCAAATCCGAACAGATTGAGCAAAGTCGGCAAAATGTCCATGGAACCGCAGACCTTGTCTACCACCACCGTTTCTTCTTCCATACCAACATTCCACAAAATCAAGCTGTTGCGGTACAGATCCAGGTTCTCAGACAGATCCCTCCCTGCCAGCTCCTCATATTGTTCCTGGGACATTCCGTACGGATAATGATCTGCACTCAGGCAGATTACCGTCTTTTCCAGCTGCCCGGCAGCCTCAAGCTGCTCCAACAGATAGGCCAACGCCTTATCCAGTTCAATATGGCAAGCGATATAAGCTCTTGCATTTTCCGACATGGAAAGCCCGGATACCGCTTCTTTATTTTTTGCGGACATGGCATTTCCTTTAAAATTATAATTCATATGTCCGGAAACGGTCATATAATACACATGAAACCGGCTGTCATTTACATACTCCGGTATGGTTCCCTGCATCATCTCCAAATCAGAAGCCGGCCATGCGGAAGGATGCTCCATGGGGAAAATGGAATCTTTCCATTTCTCCTCATCCAGGTCCCCGGTTCTGGCTGCTTTAAATAGGTATCCCAGATTATTATGCGTAATATAACGGTCATAATAGGACAGACTGTTATCATGATATGCCCTTGCGGTAACCCCTTCTGCAGCAAAATATCTTGGCAGGGTAAATGCCATATCATTGGAACCGCTCTTTCGCATACTGAACTGACCATCCGGTATAAGCCCCGTACAGTTAATGTACTCTCCGTCACTGGTACTGGTCTGCCACAAAGGTACATAATAATTTTCAAAAATGAATCCGCTGTGGGTCAGGCGGTACAAAGTAGGTGTCAGATCTTCTCGGATCGCATAGGTGGAAAATCCTTCCGCAGTCAGATAGATCAGATTATAACCTTCAAAAATGCCGGTATAAGCATTCTTTCTGGTAGGCGTAAGCCCCTCCATATACTCTGCCAGCCAGGTCTGCTCTTTTCCTTCCGAAATCTCTTTCAGATAAGCAAAATCAATGGGAAGTTCCTGGGGCGAAGTATCCGGCTCAGCCGGGATATTTTCCGTCTCCTGCGGTATGCTTTCCGTCTCCTGCACGGTTTGTGTTTCCTCTGCCGTCTCCTGATCCGTATTTTCTTCGGACGTACTTGTTTCCGAATGGAAAGCCTGCGTAATTTCATCCGCATTTTCTTTCTTTTTCAATCCATCCCAAAAAGTCTGAATCTCCCCTGCCGTATCCCGCTGTACCAGCGTAAGGACACCCATATTCTGCGCAACGGACAGAGGGTCATAAAATTCATGATATTCTTCGTAAAATTCTCTTCCCGTCAGCTTGCCGGTTAAGAAAAGTCCGGCAAAAATAAAAATTCCGGCTGCAGCCGTCCAGACCGGCAGTAAAAACTGCCTGCCTTTAAATTGCGGCAGACGACACTTTCTCCATTTCAATAAAATACCGAACACCGGAAGAGGCAGTGCTGCAAGTACCAACCAGATAAGCGCACCGGCAATACCGTCTAAGGTCTCACGCCAGTAATTCGTAAGAGCCGCACCTCCCGTACGCAGAGCTGCCTCCCACAAAAGAGGCACCCTGAAAATTCCGAGATAGACAATCTGCGCCGCGAACAAAATATACTGCACTGCCGCAAACAGCCAGAATATCACTTTTTTGCACTTTTTATTAACCAGTCCCAATACCAGTACTTCCAACGCTCCCAAGAAGAGGGCCGCTGCTACTGCCGGCACGGGATTTGCAGGAACTGCCCCGAAACTTCCAAAATGATAAATGACTTCCAGATACAGCAGATAACCTGCCAAAATTCCTATCCACTTCATAATTTATCCTCATTTGTATACCTGTGATCTGTATACCTGTTTTTCTCAGATACTTTCTTACGTATATCCGATATCTGTGTGTTCTCAGGATTTAGACTTCGGATTAAACACCAGGCTTGCCAGATAACCAAAGATCAAAGCCCCGCTGCATCCTGCAGCTGCGGAAGAAAAGCCGCCGGTAAACAGTCCGAGAACACCCTCCTTGTCAAGCGCTTCTTTCACGCCTTTCATTAACGTATTTCCAAACCCCAGAAGCGGGACGCTTGCCCCGGCTCCCGCAAAGTCAACAAAGGGTTCATACCAGCCGAATGCACTAATCACTGCTCCCGATACGACTAAAAGCACCATAATCCTTCCCGGCATCATCTTTGTTTTCTCCATCAGAATCTGTACTGCTGCGCAAACCAGTCCGCCCACCCAAAACGCATTGATATATTCCATCCTGTTTTTTCCGCTCCTTTCCGGCCTGTTCCGGATAAGCTTATAAAATCAGCCTAAAGCAACTCCTCGGGCAGGCTCATGAGGTTCCATTCAGGGGACGCTCTCGCTCAATTTTGTGCACCCTCATTGGAATCCCCATGAGACCGCCCTTAGAAACTTGCTATTTATTAATAAGTTTATCCTGCTATATAGTGTAATCTGTTATAATAGTAGGATGGCTTATTATGCCCGGGATTATACCGCCGGGCAGGAGTAGTGTGAAAAAATGCATTGAAATGCCATCGCATTTTAGATGCGATTTTTCACATGGCAATTTGTATCACAATGGTACAGGTATTTATGTAGCAACGGAAGCAATCTCCTCCGCTACCTGGCGGAGCATTTTATGACTGCAGGAAATGGTGATATGCGCATACTTTTCATACAGAGGCACTCTTTCTTCATACAGGCTTTTCAAGGTCTGGCCTTCTTTCAAAACAACGCCTCTGGCTGCCAGGTCTCCGAGTCTGCGCTCAATCTCCTTATAAGGAAGCTTTAAGTAAACTACCTTGCCGATAGTGCGCAGGTGTTCCATGGCTTCTTTTCCGTAAACAACACTGCCTCCGGTAGCAATTACACAATTTCTACCCTCCAAAGACGCATTGACTTGATTCTCAATTTCCAGGAAACCATCCACTCCATGCTCTGCAATCAGTTCCGAAAGCAGTTTTCCGTACTTTTCCTGAATTACCAGATCCGAATCTACAAAGCGAAAACCGAGCTTTTTGGCAAGCACCACGCCTACTGTACTCTTTCCGGCCCCGGGCATACCAGTCAGCACGATATTACTTTTGTACTTCATATGTAGCTTCCTCAATTCTTTCCTTCCTTAGTCCTGCAGTTCTGCAATAACTTCCACTTCACACAGTACATTTTTCGGAAGCGTCTTAACTGCTACACAGCTTCTTGCCGGTTTATGCGTAAAATACTTTCCGTAAACTTCATTGAAGACTGCAAAGTCATTCATATCGGCTAAAAAGCAGGTGGTCTTTACTACATTTTCGTAGTCTGCATTGGAAGCTTTCAGGATAGCTCCCAGGTTCTTCATAACCTGTTCGGCCTGTGAGCGGATATCTTCGCCTGTAATCTGTCCGTTCTCGGGATCAATGGGAATCTGCCCGGAGGTAAATAACAAATTGCCTGTTATCATAGCCTGTGAATACGGTCCGATCGCTGCCGGCGCCTGAGCGGTTTCTTTTTTCTTCATTTTCTCTCCATTCCGCAGACGTTCTTTTGTCAAAGGCTATGTTGCGACGTCTGCAACACAAATAGCCTGTGCAATCCGGAAGCTCATTTTACTTCCGGCTCTTCAAACTGCACCATTACATAAAATCCTCTTTCTGTCTGTTCGATTTCGGTTACAATCCCTTCCCGGGATTTTAACCGGTTCCGAAAAGGAACATTGGGGGACATTGCCAGGGAAGGATCAATCGTATAATAGTAATTACTCGGCAATACGCCTTCCGTTACCGTAATATGCTGTCCCTCTTTCAGTAATCCCGGACGCTCCATCTTAAATTCCATTGTCCGCATCCTGATCTTCCTCCCTTCATCCCGTACATTGTACTAAAAAAACCTTCAGAATGCAATAGATTTTTATATACGATCTTTACAAGTCTCCAGTACCACCGCATGTGCGATTCCCGGTATGCTCTGTCCTTCATTAAAGCTTGTTTTGGACAATAAGGCGCCGGTAGGCACAAAAAGAATCCTCTTCCACTTTTTCTCCTGAAGTTGTTTCAGAATGAAAGCAGAAAGCATTACTGCGCTGCAACCGCAGCCGCTCCCGCCTGCGTGTGTATCCTGAGCCCGGGCATCATAAATTTCAATTCCGCAGTCCATATGAACGGATGCAATATCCAGATCCCGCTCTCCCAACAGTTCCAACAAGACTTTACTTCCCACACTCCCCAAGTCTCCTGTTATAATTTTATCATAATTCTCCGGTTTGGTATGCGTATTTTCCAGGTGCCGCTGTATGGTATCGGCTGCAGCAGGCGCCATGCAGGCGCCCATATTCATGGAGTCCTTTAATCCGTAATCCACAATTTTCCCCGGAGTCATGCCGGTGATACAGGCCTTAGGGTTTTCTCCCGGTTCTTTTGACAACAAGAAGGCTCCGCTTCCGGTTACCGTCCAAGTAGCGGACAACGGTCTCTGATTACCATAGCCAAGCGGAAAACGAAATTCCTTCTCTGCACTGGCAAAATGACTGGACGTCACACATAATGTATAATCCGCATAGCCTCCGGCAATTGCCATACTACCGAGCGTTAAGGTTTCTCCGCAGGTCGAACAAGCTCCATACACACCGAACAACGGAATCTGATAGGAGGAAAGCCCGAAAGAAGTGGCAATAGACTGCCCTAGCAGATCTCCCGCAAACAAAAAGTCAATTTCATCTGCTTTCATTCCAGCCTGTTCAAGAACCATATAAACCGCATCCTTCTGTATGCTGCTTTCCGCTTCCTCCCAGGTATTGCAGCCGAACAGATCGTCCTCTCCTACCATATCAAAACAGGCTCCGAAAGGCCCTTCGCCTTCTTTTTTCCCTACAATGCTGGCACTGCTGCGTATATACACCGGCTGTGCCAATCGAATGCCCGATTTCCCGCTCTTTTGAGTTTTTTCATTTCCTGTCTCCATTCTTCTCCTCTTTTCCGGGCGCAAGTCTCTCTTAACCGCCCTGTCAAATCGACTCATTCTCCTGCGAAATTTCTTTCTGCTACAATACAAAAAAGTAACAGCCCACAAAAAGTCCTGACCGCTATCGGTTTTCAGGCTTTTGTGAGCTGTCCTGTCGGCCGAACCTGCCTTTAGCATATCCCGCCGCATTTATTTTATTCCTTTATAAAATTTTTTCGTTTTTGCTATTCATTTCCCTGTGCAGCTTCCGGCACGTACAAATAACTGGTGACCGCATAGAGAACCTTTCCGTTATATTCCACTCTGGACCAACCGCTTTCCGGATCATAGCCGGTTCTGTGGGCTGTTTCCCCATATGTCAGTCTGCAGTCCACACTGTCATTGCCGGCGCTGGTGCTCGGTTCCAGACGAAGATTTACTTCCATCTTGGGGGACACCGTGTCATCACAGGGCAGAAAATAAATCGTGCGGCCATCCGCCGTAACAACCTTATCCTGGCCGGTTCCGGTATTGGATGCCGGCTTGTCTGCTTTGGGCTCTCCTGACGGCTTGTCCACAGGGGATTCGATCTGTGTGGTCAGAAGTCTGCTTGCCGCATACAATACCTGTCCGTCATATTCCAGCCTGGACCAGCCGGTTTCATCATTGATTCCGGTTCTTCTGGCTGTCTGCCCGTTTTTCAACTGCAAAGCAACATACTGCTGATCCGTTGTCCCGGGCATTGTCCGCAGATTCGTCACATCTTTAGCCGTTACCGTTTCATCGGTATCCCGGAAATTCATCTGCGTCAGTCCCGTGTTATTTTCTCCGGCACCTGTTGCCTGCCGGTCGGAAGAAGCGCCGGTCTCTGTCCCGGATGCCTGCTGTGTGCTTTGTCGATCCTCTTCGGATTCTTTCGAACTATTTTGCGGATTTTGTGAACTGCCTTCCTCAAAAACTTCTCTGCTCTGCATTGCTGTAGCTACGTCCGCACTGCCTCCCGCAGAATCTTTATGATTCAACTGCCAGATTAACAGGCACAAAATCACAATAATAACAACCAGGACAATCCCGATTACTACAATACCTGTTGTTCCGATGATCGGTCTTTCCTCTTCCGAAAAATCATCAAAATCTTCTCTCTTGCGTTTCATTCCGACCAGCCTGCCTTTCCCATTTCCAAATGACTTCTCTTCTACCATAAAAGCAAACTTGCCAAAAAGCAAACTTGCCAAAAAGCAAACTTGCCAAAAAGCAAACTTGCTTTTTTTTTTACAGAAGGAATCGTTACTGTCTTCCCTGATATTTTGCGCTCTGCATGGCAATCAGTTCTTTGTCTTCAAAATAATTGATCCGCATTGCCGTTTTTACCTCGGAAAGGGTCTGTGCGGCTGTCTGTCTTGCAGTCTCGCTTCCCTTTTTCAAAATATCATATACGGCAGGAATATCTTTTTCCAGTTCTTTTCTTCTCCGGCGAATCGGCTCCAGCGTTTCCTGCATGACATTGTTCAGGAATTTCTTAACCTTTACATCGCCAAGTCCTCCTCTTTGATAATGCGCTTTCAGGGCATCCAGGTTCTCATAATCCGGCAGATAACGTTCAAAGTGCTCCGGCCTGCAGAAAGCATCCAGATAAGTAAATACGGTATTGCCTTCCAGATGACCGGGATCGCTGACCATCAAATGCAAAGGATCCGTATACATACTCATGATCTTGGTCCTGACTTCATCCGCGGTATCTGATAAATAGATACAGTTCCCCAGGGATTTGCTCATTTTGGCTTTGCCGTCAATACCCGGCAGACGCTGGCAGGCCTCATTTTCCGGAAGCAATGCTTTTGGCTCCACTAATACCGGCGCATAAACCGTATTGAATTTATGCACGATTTCCCTTGTCTGCTCGATCATAGGGAGCTGGTCTCCTCCTACCGGCACCGTTGTTGCCTTAAAGGCGGTAATATCCGCCGCCTGGCTGATGGGATAGGTAAAAAAGCCTACCGGAATACTGGCTTCAAAATTCCGCATCTGAATTTCGCTTTTTACGGTAGGATTCCGCTGCAGTCTTGCTACCGTCACCAGATCCATATAATAAAAAGTAAGTTCACAAAGTTCCGGAATCTGGGACTGAATAAACAGTACCGACTTCTCCGGATCCAAACCACAGGATATATAATCCAGCGCTACTTCTATAATATTCTGTCTTACTTTCTCTGGATTTTCAATATTATCGGTCAAAGCCTGTGCGTCCGCTATCATAATAAAAGTCTTGTCATACTCCCCGGAATTCTGTAATTCCACACGACGACGCAGGGAACCTGCATAATGTCCTACATGCAGTCTTCCTGTCGGACGGTCTCCTGTTAATATGATTTTATCCATAATCTGTTCCTCCGATTCTTCCTTTCAGTCTTAGATATTATCATACCATCTTTTGTGAAATTAGGAAATCCCTTTTGCGAAAATTTTAATATAAACTTAAACTATACCATCCTGAAACAAATCTACGTGTGGGCTCATGCGGATCCATTCGGGGGACGCTCTCGCTTAATTAAAAACGCAGCGCCCCTCATTGGATTCCACATGAGTCCCCCCTTAGGAACTTGCTATTAAAGTTTATTGCAAAATATTAAGATAACCCAAAAAGCCGGAAAGCATTCGAGCCTTATGGCTCTCAGCTTTCCGACTTTATTTTATAGCTTAGTCTTCTTTGGACTTTCTATAGGAAAGAATACCGATTACCAGCGCGAATATCGCTGCAGCGCTTAAGCCTGCAAGCAGCGCCCAATTGTTTGCTGCTGCGTGTCCTACTGCTACTGCCACGCTCCTGGCTGCCTTAGGAGCGTCCTTTACTGCGGAAACGACTGCATCTACTGTCGTATCGAAAGTCTTAGGACTCTTTTCATCAGTTGTCAGATCCTTGGAAGAACCTGTGCCGCTGCCGGTATCACCGCTTCCGCCGGATTCTCCGCCTCCGGTGTTATCGCCGTCGTTTCCTCCTCCGGTCTCACTGCCACCGCTTTCTCCTCCGGTCTCACCACCGCCGGTTTCGCCGCCTGAACTGCCGATTACCAAAGTAGTGCTTCCTTTCTCCTTGTCCAGGTCAGGAACTGTCAATTCACCCTGATACAGTTCATTTACTTCGGTTGTTACTTCTACAACCTGACCGTTTGTTGCATTCTTTACCTGGAATACCAGAGTCAGTACTTTTCCATTCTTATTGACCGGATCCGCATCTGCAAATGCAAAGGATACTGCTGTCTGATTACCGTCTTTTGCATAAGCGGTGTTAATATCCTCCAAAAGCCACATTCCATAGCTTTCGGCGCTTAACAGCGTCATTACCGTCTCATCATACCAAACAGACAACCGTCCGTTAGTCACGCCCTGATTTCCTATGAAATCCACGGTTACGGTAACTTTATCACCCTCTGAAGTTACGGTTGTTTTAAAGTAAGAAGCGTTTGCTACAACGACCTTGGTGATTACTTCACCTCCCAGCTGTCCGGGATCCACCTGGTCTTCGCCCTTATATAATTCTTTGATCTGTGTGCCTACAGATACAATCTGTCCGTTCTGTGCATCCTTTACCTTAAAGACTGCCTTTAAGATCTCTCCGCCTTCCTCAAATGCATCCTCATCTGCAAAAGCAAAGGAAATGCGCTTTAAGTTCGTGGTGGTTTCATCCGTATAATCCGGATTCACATCCTCCAAAAGCCAGCGGTCAAAGGTCTCGGTGCTCTCTAATGTCATGACTTCCGGATCATAAACCAGCTCAATACGGCCGCTGGTCGCTCCGCTGTTTTCGACAATGCTTACCACTGCGGTAACCTGATCCTTCTCGGATGTCAGAACAGTAGACACGATTCCGGCCGCCGGGCTGCCTTCGTCAGCCCGGGCGGTCATAGCTGTTGTTGCTATTCCACACAGATTCAGAATCATACAAAGCATGATCGTAAATACGATTCCTTTTCTTGTTTTCATTGCTGTGTGTTCCTTTCTACTCAAAAGATACCATCTATCTGCTTACTGTGCATTTGTTCTTGTTACTGCATTCACATCCAGCTTCACCGGCTTTTCTGCAGACATTTCAACTGCTTCGCCTTCGGAAAGTATTTCATCTGCAACGGAAGATATCGTAGCAGCTGTACCCTTGGCATCGGTGTAAAGACCTGCTACCGGCCATACATCCGCACCGAAATCTCCTAAGGTATAAATGGATCCGGTACCATCGATGTCAATACCGTACAGAACGGATTCATCCTTATTCCACATGGAATAATACAGATAGCCGCTCTCTGCATCATAGAGCAGGGAATTGTTATAGAAAGCATACGTCTCAATTTCGGTATTACCCATAGTTCCCCATCTTAAGTTCATACTTGCAGTCTCAATGAACACATACAATACTCCGCTCTGTGTAATTGCATAGAAGTAGCTGTTTCCGGCATCGTCAGTACCGACATAATCAATACCTACCAGATAATCACTTCCAAAAGCATAATCCGAGAGATCAAATGCGCCGATATCTTCCTGTGCTTCTACATCATAGATACTTACATAGAAACCACACAGACCCAGAATCTGATTGGTAGCCGGGTTATATGCCATATCCGTATACCACTGGCCGCTTTCTCCCAGTCGCTCTTCCGCATAACCATTCGCCGGATCAATGGTATACATATCCGCTGTCTGATTGTCATCATCGGTGGATATGATAGCATAAAGCTTATCACCTACCTTGGTTCCTGCGATATAATGTCCGTCTACTACTGCCAGAGTATTGTAAGCGGCAGGGCTGCTGACACCGAACTGCGCTACATGTACATCGGCATTTTCATCCCATACCATACCCTTGATCTGTGTGGTCAGTTCAAATACATTAACGGCACATTCCGCGGTAAGAGGTTCTCCGCCTTCCTTATTCAGTGCTTTGGTTGTTGCTGTAATCACAGCGCTTCCTACACTGACTGCGGTTACTACGCCGTCAGCATCAACTGTTGCAACGGTTTCATCCGAGCTGCTCCAGGTAACACTGGGATCCAGCAGACTGATCGGCCCTACTTCTGCTGTTAATGCATAGCTGCTGCCTTTCAGCAATTCCACTTCACTGTCACTTAAGACAATGCTGTTTGCATAAGGTGTATCCGGTTCACCGGAATTGTTATAACGGTACAAACTGGTGTTACCTGCATAGTCTACAAGCACAATGTAGAAAATGCTTTCCGGACAGCTAACCGTAATCGTGCTCTCCACACCGGCTTCCGTCTGGTTTACAGCGTATCTGCCGAGAACAGCTCTGGACTGAACATCTACCAGAAGAACGGCTGCTGTGTACTGGTTATCTTTTACTACGATATCCATGGTTTCACCCAGCTCCGGATTATTTACCAGAACAGGGGCTTCATTATCAATGGTAACCGGGAAAGTAAGGTATACACCTTCACCCGGAGTCTTGCTTCCGTCTGCATAATAAGAAGGAAGAGCCTTTAAGCCTACGGTTAACTTTGTTCCGTCTGCCAGAGGATTGCCTTCTGCATCCACCGGCTGCCATCCTGCTTTGTAGGTCAATTGAGTATTCATCCACTTGCCTTGATTGCTATGATAGTACTCTGCCGTTGCAGCACCTACGCTTCTGCTTTCGTATACGACACCGGTCTCGGCATCCTTTACTTCAAAGGACAAATCCGCCGCATTCCGGATCAGGGTAAATACAACCTTACTGATGGAGTCGCCGTTTACGGAAGAAATGGCATTTCTCTCCGGCAGATATTCGTCATCATCTGCATAGAAATTACCTACGAAAGGATAGTCTGCAGACGCATCATGAAACTTAACCTTCATGTAGTTAGTCTCGGAAATGCCGCTGTAGGTATTATAAATATTTTTATTAATAGTAGCATCCATGTAATCATAATTCTCATACATGGAGGCATCGGTCCAGTTACCATAGAATGCCAGGAACGGTACAGACAGTTCCACAGCGCCCTTCAGGTAAGCATAACCTTCCACATACATACCGTTTGCGAAATTGTCATTCAGATATTGCTTATCTGCATCGGACAGGGTAACGGTTACTTTCACATGCGCACTGCCGTCTACCAGATAACCTTTTTCGGTAAAGTTGCCCTGACCGCTCTTGATCATCTTAGCAAAGAGCGCTACATCCAGTGTATTAATGCATCCGTCGTTGTTGAAGTCCAGTGCATCTCCCAAAGCTTGGATATGAGCAGAAGCTACGCTCTTGTTCACATTCTGCAGGAAATACAAAGCATCCTTTACATCAACGGTTCCGTCTTCGTTCAAATCGTATAACAATACTTCTCCGTCAAAGGTTACTTCCGGAGACAATACATAAGGAGATTCTCCGATATAATAATCATCCGCAACCGTCTCTGTCATAACCAGACTGTCCGGGCTGTAGAATGCAGGCTTTCCATCCAGAGAATAAGCCGTAAAGTCAAAGCTGTACACACCGTTTCTGTCCGGATCGTCACCAAGCTCTGCCTTTACCTTACCGTCACTGCCTGTTCCGTCACCCATCAGGATGTAAACAGGGCTCTGTGTTGCTGCGGAAATGTTGGCAAAACCGGCACCCTGCCTTCTGGGAGAATATACCTTGCCATCTTCATCGGTAAGCAGCTTTGCTGTACTCATCAAAAGGCTCTGTGCCAGAGCACGGGAAGTTAATCCGCTCTTAGCTGCCAGATCATTTTCTTCAATGTACTGAATCATCAGCGCACTCAGACCGGCTATGCTGGGAGCTGACATGGAAGTACCGCTCATCTGTCCGTAGGTTCCGCCGTTAAGGGTAGAATAAATATTTCCTCCGGCTGCAGTGATTTCCGGCTTCAGCGTCAGATCTCCGGGAACACCCCAGGAGGAGAAGCTGCTCATGGTATTGCCGTCTGCCACTTCATAAGTTGTGGAAACTTTGCCGTTAATGGTTACTTTACCGGTAGAAACCTTATCAGAAACCTTTTCCGACTGACTCTTAACTGCTTCCCCTTCTGCCTGCGTAATCGATACACAAGGGATCGTTGCCGTAGAACCGGTCAGGTTCAGACCAAGAGTTCCTGCCTGATTATTGTAAATAAATACGCCGATTGCGCCGGCAGCTTCTGCAGCCATATGCTTTTCTGCAAAAGTAGTCACTCCCCTGCTTACCAGGACAATTTTTCCGGTCACATCCAGTCCTTCATAATCAGATTCTTCTCCGGCACCATTGATAAGGACATAGTCAAATTCCGTACCGTTTCCTGTCGTATCCAGAGTATGGAACGGCTCGTTGGAATAATCGGATTCGTTGTAGTATACTTCATACTCTGTACCGAATGTTGCTGCATAGCCGGTATAACCGATGTTATTGGCACTGGCAACGGTAAAGGAATTGGTATAAGATCCCGGAGAACCTACGGTGTCCAGGTTTACATCTTTTGTCAGGTTTGCACCATACTGGGAATCAGCACCCCAGCTTCCGGAGTTACCTGCGGAAATGCTTACTACGGTATTGGTTCCGGAAAGCTTATCAAACACTTCATCGATATAAGCTTCCCCTGCAGCGGTTTCACCTGCGCTGGCAGAGCCAAGGCTTAAGTTAATGGAATCAGCGCCCAGAAGAATTGCATCTTCGATTGCTGCTACATAGTCATCCGAATAAGCGCCGCCGCCCTTACCGAAGACTTTCATGATTAAGAGCTGTGCATCCGGTGCCACACCTGCTACACCGTTTGCCTGACGGGCAAATCCGTCTGCTGTGGGAACATAGTAGTTGGCTGCAGCAATACCTGCAACGTGAGTACCATGGTCACCCTGTGTATCATGGTCATGGGTTACATCCAGATCGGAATCCACATAGTTAAATGCATACGGAACCTTCTCTGTGCGATACATCTCTTCTGCCGTACCGCCTGCCGCATAAGCATTCAGCTGGCTCTCCACAGCAGCAATATCAGACTCTTCCATAAGATCCACATCTGCCAGAGTCTTTCCGTTCTGTGCAAGAACCTCATCCAGATGTGCTCTGAATGCAGCTGCATCAAAGGAAGGATGATCGGTATCCAGTCCGGTATCGATAATAGCAACTCTCATGCCTGCACCGGTATAACCGTTGCCCCATACGGTAAAGCTTCCGTTCATTTCTCCTGCCGTTACGGTATTCGGCTGTGCAGCCTCATCCTTATCCGTCAGTTCGTAAACCGGAGCCTCTACTACAGCTGCAACGCCTTCGGTATTTGTAATCTCATCGATCTGTGATCTTAATACCTCAGCAGATACGGCATTGCTTAACAGCGTGAAGCTGTATCTTGCGTCGATCTCTATCTCAGGATTTACTTTTGCAAGTACTGCATCCTGTTCCTGCTTTAATTCTTTTGCATATGCCATTGCAGATTTGTTGCCTGCAACGCCATCCAGGGCAAAGCCCTTATCCACTACTGCTTCTTTGTCAAAAATGATGAATACTCTTACGGTTTCATCCTGCGTCCCCTTAGCGGGCGCTCTTCTGACGGAAGAAGCACTTTCTTCTGCTTTGGCAATTCTTTCGGGAACCAGATCGGAATCTTCGACTTTTTCCCAAACCGCCTGACTTACTGCCGCAGGTTCTTCATCCGGCTGCGCCTGAATATTGACTGTCATGCCAAGAAGCATACACAGTGTCAGCGCCCAGGATAAAACCCACTTCAACCTGTTGCGTTTCATAGTTTTTGTCATTCCTTTCGCTTCGCTCAAGGCACAAACAAGTTATGAAAAATGTTGTGCCCATCCACTCTTTGATTTATAATTCTTTCAAGGAATAGCAATACACTACAGAGCACGGAAGGAGAAGTGGCGAATTTATTTCGACCCCGTATAGTTATATGTGCCGTC
>CAKRZO010000011.1 GCA_934433135.1 uncultured Acetatifactor sp.
ATTTCACTATTTAATGGGCTGAAAAGCCTGTAAAATAAGGAAAGTTCAGGAAATCTCTCCACAAATTCCGATTTGTTGTTCAATTTTCACATTCAAATTATACCATAAAACTTGTGAACAATTCTACCGTCATTTTGGAATATATGAGAAAAGTCCGAACAGTTTTCTGCCCGGACTTTCTCGCTCAATCATAAATCAATTCCGCTTTCACAATCTCCTCTGCCTGTGCCTTGCAAGCGTTCATCTGCCGCACCCATTCCATTTGGTTTTCGGCTTTCAGCTTTTCGGTCACGTCGTTTTGCTCTGCCAGTGACCGCACGATCAGCTCTATGCGGTTTCGTGCCGCTTCGTCAGTCTCGGCGCAATGCTCAAAGAGCTTGTCGGATAGCACCAGCCCATTGAACAACATCAATGTCCTCTTGAACGCTTCAAGTATACATTATCTGTTTCCTTTATTCAAGCTAACGTCTGTACAGTAACAATTTCAACATAAATTGTTACATTTAATATTGATTTTTATCAGTTGCAATGCGAAAATATATTTATAATTGAGGAGCTCTTGGCAGATAATTGGAAGTGAGGGTGTTTAGATGAAGGATGTATCAAGCAATAATTGCAATATAGTAAAAAGGAATTTAATTATTATTTTTATTGTGCTAACAGTGATAATTGCTGGAGTTGATATTATATCATCCACAATAGCAATAAAAAAATTAATTGCAGCACATATAGAATATTCTGCATATGAAATAAATGATCTGATAGAAGAGGTTGAAGTGAAAGTGAGGAATAATAAAAAACTTGCCGGTCAGATTGTTTTGGATCCAGTAATCAAAGAAGCTCTTACTTTGTGGGAGAAAGATATGAGGAAAGTGCAGAAAAGGCTGATGTTTTATCAGTCTAGTGATTACTATCTGGAATCCGTGTACATATATAACGAAAACGATGGCTATTTTTATGAATCGGGAAGTTGTGGTAAGTATGATATAAATAACTTTAAAAAAGATGTAGGTATTGCAGAAATTATTAAAAATTATGATGCGGCAAAAGATTTTATATTGCGGAACAGAGAGAATCAGACATTGTACACCTTTGTAATACAACCATATAATGAGTCAGAGAGTCGAATTGTATTAAATTTTTATAAAAACTATTTTGACTTAAGTAAATACAAGTCAAATGATTCTTATTATGTTATGGATGAAAATGGAATGATATTAATCAGCTCAGATAAAAAATGTGAGATGAAGTGTGATGATATATTTCAGGCGTTAAAAAATGAAAAAGAGAGAATAAATAAAGTTATACGAATCGGCAGCAATATAGTAATCGGAAAAAAATATGATGGTTTGATCTTCTGTGGAATCGTCAGTATCTGGAATTTTGTAGGAAGATTTCTTGGGGCCATTATTTCTTCTGTGACTTGTCTTTTTTTCATTGTTTTGCTGATTATCTGTAGTTATACACAAATATCAAGATGGATATTGTTGAAAATAGGACAGTTCTACTGTTATACTGAAAAAACAAATGTTGAAATGGATCGTTTGCGAAAAAGAGCGAATGAGAATGTATTAGGTTTATATCTACAAGGAGGATATGTTGTCAGTGAGTTGATTGTAACCAATACAGATAAAAGAAGTTCTTGCAATGTATTCCTGCTTTATTTGATTGAATTTGAAAAGGAAAGTAACAAGTACAGTAAAAAAGATAAAGATGTTCTGAATTTTGCTTTACGAAATGTACTGGGAGAATTAAATCATGATCTTGCGATAGATATTGTTAAAGTTAATATAAAAGAAATTGCAGTCATTTGTAACAGTAGAGATTATCAGATGGTGTTTGAAAATATACACACAGCCAGGTCTTTCATGCAAGATCAATTTGATTTGCATTTTGTGATAATCCATAACAGTGCGGAAGTTGATTTTGAATGCATTGAAAATGTATATTCAAAGTTGCAAGTGATGAAAGAATGGAGCTTTTATACAGGAGATAATGGAACGCTAGATTTGGTGGAAATTGAAGAAAAACAGAAGGGGGTGTCCTTTGACAGTGATTCAGCAATCGAAATAATAATGCATGCTCTGAAAGAAAATAATTTGAAAGCAGCATTTGATGTTATGGAGCAACCAGCTGTCGTTGTACTGCCTCCAGAATCTGCGAAAAACTTTGTGAGACGTTTACTGAAACGCTTGAATGCTCAATTTAAGGATTTGGCTACCGAGAAAAGCCGAAAGGTTTTGCTAAATTCGGAACATATGCTTATAGAGTTAGAACAGGAAATGTGTTGGGGAGAAATTCTTCTAAAACTTTATGATTTATTTACATGTATTACAGAAGAAACCAGACATGATTCAATGAAATTTAATACTAAAAAAGTAGAACAGATATTGGAATTAATACATAATAATTATGGAAGCATAACCTTCAGCAGGGAGTTCCTAGCAGAGAAGACTAGAATGTCAGTGAAATCAATGGAACAGATATTTAAATATTATAAAGGACAAAGTATTACAGCTTATATTTTTAATTATCGGATGGAACAGGCAAAAAAATTGCTGAATGATACCAATCTGACAGTAGCAGAAGTGGCTGACAGGGTAGGATATGTCAATGCCAGTCATTTTGTGCAGAACTTCAAAAAGACCTATGGATTGACGCCGGATAAATATCGTAAAAGTGTCTGAAATATAAGAACGAGGCAATATTGTAAAAAGGGAGTAAATCAAATGTTATTTCCCAATTGCGATATTGCTTTTTTGATTTTGGTTATTTTACAATAATGCTACAACAATAGAAAGAGGTAGTGTCACATGAAGAAGTTGAAAAGAATAATAAAAAGAAAGGTAGTTAAAAAAGACCAATGGGAAATGATACTTTTAGCATTACCTGCGGTGTTAGTCATCTTGGTAATGAAATACATTCCTATGGCCGGCGTAGTGATAGCATTTAAGAATTATAAGTACAACCTTGGTATATTTGGAAGTGAATGGGCTGGATTTGATAATTTCATATTCTTTTTTAAGTCGAATGATGCAACTCTGGTAATACGAAATGCATTGACATACAATACAGTATTTATTATTACTGGAAATCTGATTGCTATCACAATGGCAATTTTATTAACTTATCTGGGGAAGAAATCTGTTGGAATAATTCAGAATGCAATGTTCCAACCATACGTCCTTTCATGGGTTGTTGTAACGTTTATATCATTATTATTTTTAAACTATAAAAATGGCCTCTTAAACAGCATTATCGTATCTTTAGGAGGCGAGAGAATATCTTGGTATGGGGAGCCTAAATACTGGCCGTTTATTTTGTGGTTTTTCCATATGTGGAAAGGTTTAGGATATCAGGTTTTGATTTATTACACGACAATCATCAATATTGATACGGATATTCTAGATGCTTCTAAAGTAGATGGGTGCAATGCAGTGCAGACTGCCTATAAAATTATTGTTCCGATTATCAAACCTACAGTAACTGTGCTCGTCATTTTAGCAATTGGCGGTATATTTAACTCAGATTTTGGCCTTTTTTATCAAATACCACAGGCGTCAGGAGCGCTTAAAAATGTTACGGATGTTGTAGAAACCTATACATATCGAACTTTAACAACAGCCGGAAATGCTGGTGTATCAGCAGCAGTTGGATTTGCGCAAGGAGTTGTTGGAATGGTTCTTGTGTTGACAACGAATGCAATTACCAGAAGATATAACAAAGAGAATGCATTATTTTAAAAAGTTGAAAGACGAGAAAGGGTGAAATCAAGATGAAGATCAGAGAAGAAAAAGTAGCTAAGATAATTGCATATCTAGTAATGGGGTTATTTGCCTTAATATGTATCATACCATTGATTTTTATTGTGATTGTATCATTTTCCTCGGAAAGAAGCATTAAGCAGAATGGTTTTCAACTGATTCCGAAAGAATTCAGTCTAGATGCTTACAGATTGCTTTTAGCAAATCCAGGTCAGTTGCTAAATGCGTATGGTGTTACGATATTCACTACAGTTGTGGGAACGTTGCTGAGTGTAATACTTGTCAGTCAGATTGCTTATACAGTGTCAAGAAAGACGTTTGTTTTTAGAAAGCAACTGAACTTATATATTTATATTACAATGCTTTTTTCGGGTGGTATGGTGCCTACATACATTCTGGTATCAAGATATCTGAATTTAAGGGATTCTCTTTGGGCGATTATTGTTACCATGTTAATTAGCCCTTGGAATATATTCCTTTTGAGAACCTTCTTTTCAACCATACCAGAATCTTTGATAGAGTCAGCAAAACTTGACGGGGCAAGAGAATTTCGTATTTTTTATCAGATAATCGTTCCTTTAAGTTCAGGCGGCATTGCAACTGTTGCTATTACAACAGCTATGGCATATTGGAATGATTGGTATCAGAACATGCTTTATATTTCTGATGTTGATAAGTACTCACTGCAGTACTTGCTGCAGGCATTATTAGGGAAAATTGATTTTATGCGTCAGGCAAGTACTGCGGGTCAAATTATTACTGCAGACATGCCGCAGGAAAGCCTTAGAATGGCAACGTGCGTTGCAGCTATTGGTCCCATGATAATTATCTACCTATTTTTCCAAAAGTATTTCATCAAGGGGATGACAGCTGGAGCAGTCAAGGAGTAGACATATATGGACATAGGAAGAGCAACGAATTGTTAAGGTAACAGATAGCCATGTCGCTTAGGAAGGAGGGAGATAAACGCATAGATGGCTATTTGATATATAGAAAATATTCTAAAAAAAAGGAGAAAAAAGGTTATGAAGAATGTGAAAAAGATAATTGCAATACTTTGTGTATCAGCTATGGTTGTAGGTACGATGGTGGCTTGTGGAAGTAATAAACCTGCAAACAAAGAAGAGCCTGAGCCAACAAAGATCGTAGAAAGCAGTACAAATGACGTAAGCAATGATAAGCAAAACGAGAAGAAAGAGGATATTACACTGAAATGGTATTTCCTAGGGGACACTACTCGTGTTGGAAACGAGGAAGTCTTTGATCTTGCAAGTGATATGGTATATGAAAAATTGGGCTTCCATGTAGATTTTATGCCGATTGACTATTCTTCTTATAATGACAAAATTCAGATGATCATTGCTGGTGGGGAAGATTATGATATTTGCTGGACTTCAAACTGGAAGAACGATTACGCAACTAATGTTGCAAATGGTGCTTTTTTGAAACTAGACGATCTGCTTGATGAAGTGCCTGCCTTAAAGGAAAGTATGACAGAGGGTATCTGGAATGGTACCATTGTAAATGGTGGTATTTATGGTGTGCCGGTACAGCAGATCATGGCAAGAAGTGCTTGCTTAAGAATTCCTGAAGTTCTGTATGAAAAATACGAGGCAACTTTAGAGGGAGTAGATTCCTTTGTCGAACTCGGTGATTTTATGGCAGCTTATGGCGCTGATTATCCAGATACAGGAAAAGTTAGTTTTAATTGGGGAAACTTATCATATTCTTATGGAATAGAAGAACCTTTAGGGACTCTTATTCCGGGAGCTGTAATGTACGAAGGACCAGAAGATGAAATTACAGTATTTAACCAGTTTGCAACAGATGAATTTCGTGATTTGGTTATGACAAGAAGAGAATGGACGGAAAAAGGATATACATTAAAAGGTTCTGATGGTGATAACGGTGGTGTTTCTCCAGAAAGTACACCTGAAGGCATGCCTGTAGCTGTAGATGCATATAAGCCAGGTTTTGAAGCAGAATTAAGTGCTAGCCTGGGATACCCTGTAAAGGCTATCAGAATCTCTGATCCATACTTGTCAGCAGGTGGTGTTCAAGCGACAATGCATGCAATCAATGCACAATCAAAGCACCCGATAGAAGCACTGCAGTTCTTAGAATATGTAAATACAGATTCTGAAATTGCTAATCTTTTGGTATATGGAATCGAAGGCAAGCACTATGTGAAGCTGGATGAGAACACCGTAAAGAGAGTGGAGAATACAGAATATAGTAATGAAAGCTGGATAATTGGAAATGTATTCAATACATATTTGGTAGAAGGACAGGCTGATGATGCATGGACACAGACCAAGGAAATTAATGATACAGCGAAACAATCAAGATTGATGGGATTTGCAGTAGATACAGAACCAATTAAGCTTCAGATCGCAAATTGTAAATCTGTTATAGATGAGTATATTGGAAGACTTGATGAAGGTACAGGAGATTCCGCAGTATTGCTAGACGAAATGCTTAAGAAGCTAGAAGCAGCAGGTGTGAATGATATCATTGAAGGATTACAGAGTCAGATTGATGCTTGGCTTACTACAAAATAAGAGATTAAAAAGTAATAAATCCCTCAGACTTTCTGTGGGATTTATTCAAAGAAAGAAGAAGGATGTGTGAAGAATATGTTGAAATTAGATAAACACCCCTATTTCCAAGAGTATATTGATCCTGAATCCGGTGTAAAAAGTTACTTTTTAACGGAGAAAGTGGCACAACTTCAGCAACATTTTTATTTCACTAATTCCAGCCTGACCATGGATGGAAAGTATTTATGGATTCGCTGTCTGAATGCCCCTGCTCAGTGTCAGAATCTGGCGGTTGTTTCTATGGATGGAGAAAATCCCTTTGTCAGAAACTTTCCTGGTGCGGGATGTAATCGTGGGCTACCAGCTATTATTCCCAGAACACATGATGTCTTATTTGGAGAAGATGTATCTATATATAGAGTGAATGTGGAAGGAAATATTCAAAAAGTTATCACTTTGGATAATGAGTTTTTGAATTATCGTAGTCCGCAAATGATAATGACTCATACGAGCATATCTTGTGATGGAAAGTATATTATTCTTGATATCGCATTGGCTGATAAAACTTATATTGCCACTGGTAATCTGCAGACAGGGAAATTTAAGGTCATACATAAATTCGCTCGCTATTATGATCATGCCATGTTCTCGCCAAATAATCCAAATCTTATTATGTTGGATCAGGACTGGTGGAGAGATTTTCATACGGGAGAATATTTTGGAATCGATAATCGTATCTGGCTGATGGATATCAGAGGAAATCAGTTTGAACCATTGCTTCCAAAAGCCTGGTATGGGCATGATGGCAGTGAAATTGCACATGATTTTTGGTCTAAGGATGGTTTAATCTGTTGGGTAGATTATGCACACGGGGCTTTTGAATGTAATATTGATAAAAGGAAAGTAACGCATGTATGGAAACGTCCGCTGTGTCACTGTCATACGACAGCTGACCGGAAGTATTGGTGTGGTGATGAGACTCCTTATGCATGGAAGGAAAGACCTTGTAAAGTACTGTTCTATGATAGAGAAAGTGAAAAGGAAATCGATATCTTTTCTGCATTACCTTGTCCTATGGTTGATCGCAATGGCGTTTATCATTTGGATCCACATCCGTCTTTTACAAATGATGGAGAGTATATTATTTCAACTGTGACTTTACTAGATGGAAATGCGGATATTGCAATTACTCCGGTAAAAGAATTGATTGATAAATGCAAGAAAGACGGTAGAAAAGTATAAAGAAGAGGAATAATTGCAAATATGGTTTATATGGTATTAATTTTAAATATCTTTCTTGGGGTGACTCAGAATTTTCTCGGAAAAGAATTTTCAAGGAAGTATGGAGCAGATAAGCAAGCATTGCTCGGGTTTAATATCGTTGTTATGGAAATAGCAACTATTTCGGCATTTTTATTAATGATGAAATCCTACGCCGGTTTCGAGTGGTATGCGCTACTATTTGGTATATTTGCAGGTCTAGGTTATGTTTTAGGATTCTATTATAATTTTCTTGCTTATGAAAATGGAGTAGGACTAGCAACGGCTTCGATGATTGTACAGTCAAGTATGATTGCTCCGATTGTTGTAGGATGGTTCATTGTTAGGGAAGAAATGTATGTAGTACAGGTGATAGGAATATTGCTTTTACTTTTGTCAATGTATTTGATTTTCACTGGGGATAATGGAGAAAGAAAGATAGGAAGTAAAAAGGGACTGATGTATGTATTATTAACATTCCTGGCTAATGCCGTGATTGCAGTCTGCCAAAAGTTATATCCATACTGTTTTCCGAAAGCACAAAGTACGGTTTTCACTTTTTTCACATTTTTATGCTCATGTTTTATCAGTAGTGCATTTTACTTTATGAATAAAGGGAAAAGAAAAAAAGAATATGACAGATATTTTTTTACCAACTCTGGGGGAACTGGAATTATTCTTTGCGTGAGAAACTTGCTGGGTATTTTTCTGGCTGCAAATATAGTAGCAGCAATTCAATATCCCATAACCAGTTCAATGATATTGGTATTGACAACAATTCTATCTGCACTGGTTTACAGAGAAAATATGTCGAAAAAAAAGATTGTAGGTATTGCTATATGCATAATGGGAACGGTATGTTTAGGGATTTAGAAAGAAAATAGAATGAAAGGGAAAATAAAAATGAAAAAAATTAGATGTGGAATTGTAGGGGTTGTAGGCAGAGGGCAAGTTTATGTACAGCCTATGATGGATTATGAATTTTCAGAAATTACTGCAATCTGTGATTTAAATGAAGAAGGAATGCGGGAATATGCCACTAGGATTGGAAATAATGTGGCAATGTTCACAAGCTACGAGGAGATGATTGATAGTGGATTGGTTGATCTGGTGGTAATAGGAACCCCTGTGCCATTACATGTAAGTCAATCAATTTATGCACTGGAAAGAGATATTCATGTGGTGTGCGAAGTACCAGCAGCTTCAACAGTGGAAGAGAGTCGCAGGTTGTACCGGGCTGCTAAGAACAGTAATGCGCAATACATGATGGCAGAGAATGTAAACTATTACAAAGAAGTGATTATCATTCAGAAATTGATAGAAGCGGGGTATTTGGGTGAGGTACATTATGCAGAAGGACAGTATCTGCATTATAATGAAAACCCATTTAAAGATTGGAGATGCCAATTGTATGGGGCAACTTATTCTACCCATAATCTGGGACCTATGTTGAGCTGGTTTGGCAATGAACGTATAGAAAAAGTTTGTTGTGTGGGAAGTGGCCGCCACAGAAAAAGCCCGGATGGAAGCAGAGAACTGAGAAGGGAGATGGCTAATGTGATGCTTTGCAAGACTGAAAGTGGAAGATTGCTTCAGGTGCGTCTTGATTTTTGTACTCCTACTCCGTATATGCTACCTTTTGAAGTGAGTGGAACAAAAGGAAGAGCAATAATCCGTCAGAATGCACCGAAGTCTGAAACATACATACACATAGCATCACCTGATTATGATCTGACATCTTACGCAGAAGAATGGAAGAGTCTGCAGTATTACGAAAGAGAACTCTTGCCAGAAAGTTGGAATGAAGCAACACAAAAGATTCCAAACAGCGGACATAGCCGGGGAGACTATGTAATGGTAATAGAGATACTAAAAGCGCTTCATGAGGATTGCCAATTACCAATCAACATTGATATGGCAATGAATATGACTCTGCCTGGTATTATGAGCAAAGTATCTATTGATAATGGAGGAGAGTGGGTAACGATTCCCAAGTTAAATGAGGAGTAATGTATGGAATATTTATTTGGTGCATTTAGTCTTTTGGCGGTGCTGGACAAGGTAACAGGAAATCATTTTAAGCTTGGAGAGGAATTTGAAAAGGGGATTAAAGCAACAGGAAATCTGATATTGTCGATGGTTGGTATGATTGTGTTGTCACCGGTTATTGCGAAAGGACTTACATATATTTTTCAGCCACTGACAGAGTTTTTGAATATGGATATATCTGTAGTAGCAGGTTTTATTCCAAATGATGCTGGCGGAGCTGCGCTCGCTTACCAGCTGTCAGAATCGTCGCTTTGGGCCGGTTATAACGGTATGATTGTTGCGTCTATGCTTGGGGCAGCTATCTTGTTAATACCGATGGCATTAAGGATGGCAGATAAAATATATTATGATGACATTTTCAGCGGACTTTTATGTGGAATAGCTACAATGCCGATAGGGTGTATAGTAGGTGGCCTTATGGCAGGATGTCCTATTTGGAAACTGTTAATCAATTCGATTCCGTTGATAGTGATTTCAAGTATTATTTGTATAGGGCAAGTTTATAATCCGAATTTGTGCATAAAAATATTTGGAATTGTGGGTAATATTCTTACAATAATTATTTATGTAGGATTGGGGTTGGGAATTTTTGAAAGTCTTACGGACATTGTAATTATACAAGGATTAACCCCAATTGGGGAAGCAATGGATATTGTAGCGAGTGTGGCGTTTGTTCTTTCTGGAGTACTTCCTTTGCTTGCTGTGGTATCTAGAGTATTCGGAAAACTTTTTGATCGTTTTGGAAAAGTGTTGAATGTTAATGATAAATCCATCCTTGGATTAATTACAACACTTGCAAATGTAATCCCGACCCTCGGTTTCATTGATAAGATGGATAGAAAAGGGCGGATAATGAATATGGCATTTGCAGTTTCTGCTGCTTATATAATTGGCGATCATCTTGCTTTTACGATGATTTTTGATAGAACATATCTTCCAAGCGTTATTTTGGGAAAATTGGTAAGTGGTATTACAGCTCTAGTTGTAGCATGTCTTATGTATAGAAAGATTGATAAGTCAGATAGGTAGAATATTGTTAAAATGATCTCTCGGAATCTTGATTAATCATGCCAGCGAAATTGGTAAATGATCTTTAAAATATTTACGAAGATTAACAATAACAAAGTCTTGTTATGCGGAATAATCACCAAAATTAATAGATGACATAAAAAATCATCTCCAATCGAAAAATATCTTATAAATAAGGGTGCAAAGTGCCACATTTTTCGATGTAGTTGTCAAGTGTTTTGGCAAAACAAGTAGGGGATTTTAATAAAAAAGCAAAAGCCCTGAATTTACTAGATTAGAGATTCTGAGAGATTATCTAAAATATGCGGAGAATTTTATAAGTTTGAAACAAAGAGGTAATGGGTAGAGAAAAATTAAAGGTAAGCGCAAAATATTCCTGTGTAGTGACAACGTAGCAATCTGGTCTCATAATACAAATAGGAAATGCAAGCGTTTTACTTCATTAGGATTGCCTGCACTAGCAAAATGCAAGCATTTCACTCTACTTATGGAGGCTAGATTATGAGAGCACCCCGTATTTCTGCAGATGAGCAATTCCGACTGATTATGGAGTGTCGTGCCAGTGGTCTTACTGACTACGAATGGTGCCTGCAGAATGACATCAAGCCCGGAACCTTTTACAACTGGGTAAAACGTCTTCGCCAGAAAGGATGTATCGATATTCCCGATACTATGAGAAAACCAGACCCTGATAAGCAGGAAATCGTGAAGATTCAGCTTACGCCCCATGGCAAAAAGGAAACAGTTCTTTCTCCTGCCATGAACCGGGATGCCCAGTCTTTACACAATGAAGTAATGGAACTTTCCATTGCAGATACGGTACTTCGAATTCCCAATGGAACAGATCCTGTCCTGCTTAGACAGACACTTCAAATCCTGAAGGAGTTACCATGTTAGGCGACATTTCGGTCGCAGACGAGCTTTATATCGTCTGCGGCTTATAAACATGAAATTTTTATCCTCATCTTTTTACCAAAAGCTTTATTTTAGGCATTCTTATAACAAAAGATGAGGATAAAAAAAATTATCTCAGCCCGCAGATGCGAGCAAGTTCATCCTCATTTTCTTCCCATTCTGGAGTCTCGTCTGGAATTGTAGAATTAGCAGTATTCATTGCTTCTCCAAGCATTTCAATGGATGGAGTCGCATAAATCCTGGTTGTTTCAGTAGATGAATGTCCAAGAATTACAGATATCATCTCCAGTTCAACACCGTTTCGGTATAAACCAGTTGCCCTGGTACGCCGGAACATATGGCAATGCAGATGTTCCGGGAGATTTGGGTGTTCTGGCCTGATTGCATCCGCATACTTATTGATGATTCTTGAGACATTTCCAGGGGACATCGGAGCAATACTTCCTTTGATTTTCGTATAGAATAAGGGCTGATTAGGAAGCATTTCCGGATGAAACTGTCTTAAATACTTTTTTAAATGAGATACTGTTGCATCTGTAATGGATACGGAACGTTCCTTATCGCCTTTTCCATGTATGTGAATGCTTGGAACGGATGTAAGTTTCAGGGATGATATCTTAAGTTCAAGAAGCTCTGCTATACGAATCGCTGTATCATACAGGAGAATCATGATCATCCTGTCACGGTTTCTTTTTTGTGTATCTGGAGGAGCTGCAAGCAAGGCTTTCATATCCTCATCCTGAATGATCTGTTTTTCCTTTTTTGGTTCCTTCAAAAAGGGTACATGAGATGCAGATAACGCTATCGACTGAAGAGAGATATCCATATCTGACGCATACCACAGATAGGCCCTTAGTGCAGCAAGCCGGTTGTTGCAGGTAGAAGCTTCGCATCCCTGGCTGTTCAAATATCCCAGATAATCCAGCATAAGTTCACTGGTGCAATCAGTAAACAGAAACTTTTTTATGGATATTTTCCGTACATTTGTAATGTATCTCCGGAATACAGTGAGTCCATCACGATAAGTTTCTATTGTATGTATGCTCCTTGCTGCCTGACAGGGAAGATAGTAGCTTAAAAAATCATTTGTCTTCGAGAAAAAGAGCTGGCAGTTCAAAGTTCTATTTTTCATCGGCCACCTCCGGTATTACGAAGGATGCAGACTGGTCTTTTTGCTTGATGATGGAAAAGGCTTCTTCCACTTGGTGATAATAATAAAAAGTATCGTCCGGACTGGAATGACCAAGATACTTACTTAGATAAGGCATCATGTTATCCAGTTTCACACCAGATTTCATCCATTCGTTCATTTTTAGTACCACAAACGTATGACGCAGAGAATGCACTGTTGGCTGGAGAGCCCCTTCTCTGGCATAAGGTGTTTGCTCCCATGCCCGGTGGAAACGTTTCCCGACGGAAGCAACCTGCAGTACTTTTGCTGGATCGGATGCAGGAAAGAACCATTCCGATTTTATTTTATATTTAGCTGTCATGATCTTTAGATACTCACAGCATAACTGTCGCAGATCGTCCGGCAGATAGACAAGACGGTCATTGCTGCCTTTTGACTGATAGATTTTTAGTACACCATTTTCCAGGTCGACCATGTCCAGACGCAGTTTTCTGGCTTCTGATACCCTGAGTCCACAGCAGAAAAGCATACGAAACAGGATCCTGTATTCCAGAGCCAGCCTATGAAAGACCTCGGCACTTATGGTTGGCTGGTAACTGTCAATCTCCAGAAACAAGGACTGTATTTCTTCAATGCTTAAAACATATGCGCTACGGTTGCTTTTACGGGTGAAGTTTCTCGGGACATAGCACTTAATTCCATATGCCTGCATGTACAGACTTAACTGTCGGAGAACGGAGATCCTTCCTGCAAGAGTAACTTTTGTTTCTGTTTTACGCAGAGTCCCCCATTTTCCCGCCAGTTCCTGAGTTATCACAGGAGTTTCAACTTGTTCCTGATTACAGAATTCATCAAATTTGTGAAGAATCCATTCTGCATGCTCATACTGGAAGCCCGCGTTTCTTTTTTCTGTGATCATGCTTTCGATAAATGGTGCAAAACAGCTGGTGAAACTATAGTGTCCTGACATCATTCAGCCCCTCCTTCCAGAAGAAGGCTGTACTGTGTGAGGGACAGCGGACACAGACGCATCCTTTCTTCATCGAAAGAAAGATATTTCATAACACTGGTATTATCCGTATGGCCAAGAGAATCCATTACCATCTGAATCCCTGCATTATTTCGTAAAAGAGTAGTTGCGAAAGTCCTGCGGAGCACATGAAAACCTTTGTTTACTACATCATACCGTTCAGGAAGAATACAGTAAAGAGAGTTGTTGCATATCTTGGTACTCATCCTGTCATAAGGTGCGTGATGATGGACGAAAACATATGGGCTGTCTGTTTCCGGTCTTCCTTTTAAAAGATACCGGTAAACTGCATTTCCGGCGGCCGTAGTTAGTGGAAGCGACAAAGCGTTCTGTGTTTTATACTGGATGACAGATACCCTTCTGTTCTTCCAGTCGATATCTTTCATTTTTAAACGGACAACATCCGAGGCACGCAGTCCGAGTTCCAGTCCAACCGTAACAATCGCTGCTGTTCTCAGTTCCATTGGGGTGGAAGCTGCATGACGGTACTCATGGATTCGCTGTATCTGATCGCCACCTAGAATGTCTGTGATGCCGGCAGAACGTGCACGTTCTGAAAAGAGTGCCTGGTAAAGTCCGGTCTGTAAAAGTTTCTGTTCCTCAAGATAATAAAGAAACTGTCTGATTACCGCGAAACTTGTAGCACGTCCATATGGAGTGGCATGTTCATCGGTAAGACTAAACAGACGGATATGGGCTATGGTCACTTTGTCAAAACCGTTTATCCCGTTTGTTATCAGGAAACGGCAGAAACGAAGACAACTGAACTTATAGTTTCTTGCTGTGGAATGACTCCGGAATTCGCGGATCAACCGGTCCATAAAGCTTTTTACAGGAATACGGCACCATTCCGGGAAGGTATCAAGGATATCTATCCTGTATGTATAGCGTGTTCCTTTAAGCACAATCCCTTCCTCCGCGTACTGTTTAAAAAGCCGCAGGATACGTCTCCAGTTTTTCCAAGAATTCCCCAGGGTTCTCTTGATCTCTTCAAACCAGATCCCGGCTATTTCAGGATGATAACCTAATCCGTATCTGTAAAGAAAAAGGTATAAAGCTTTGAGGATATGTGACGAACTTTTCAACTGGGTAGTACCGTATCCAAGATCCCGGAGGACTGTTTCAAAAGCAGAGATACGTTCATGAAACTCACAGGCAGAAAAAAGACTGCTTTTATTACGGAATTGCTCAAGAAGTGTCTGATGCTCTGATGAAAACAATTCCATACGGCCGATCTGAAAATAGATCCTGTCATCAAGCATTACACTCAGTTCCGCTGGTATTATATTAAGAGAAGCAAAAAATTCCAGCATGAATCTTGCATGGAGCAGATACATTTCCCTTGTATCTTTGGAACAATGAAAGTCTGTATGAATCAGCATATCAATCGCAGAAAAGGCAATCTCCTGTATCTCAGTTATTCCCTGCTCTGAAAGATAATACATGATCCTTGAACAGTGAACTTTTGCAATCTCAAACGATCTGTCTGTATATCTGGAACGACAGCTTTCAAGATACAGATTCAGGTAATACTTCAAAGAATCCGGAACTTTATCATAGGATGACTGGATCTGATAAAAAAGGTCATCTGGTATGGAGCCAGTAGTTTGAAAAACAATTAACTGACTGATATACTGCCGCCAGAAATAACATTTTTGCCGATTATACTTCCTCTGAATGCTTGCAATCCATTGGTCTGCTGCTTCTTGAGAAAGATAAAGATTATTCTCTTCCAGATATTGGCCGAATTCCTCATAACATTGTTTGTGGGACAGCCGGCTTGAACTGCATTGTTTACGTTTGGTCAGATACGCTAATAATTGTTGCACTATGATGTTGTATTGGTTCATGAAACCACCTCCTATTTTTGATGGTTTCATTGTTCCATAAACTAATTTTTTTATCCTCCTCTTTTTCAAAAAAGATACTGTAAAATCAATGTTTTTTACAAAAGATGAGGATAAAAATTTCATGTTTATAAGCCGCATTATCCACACATAAAGATAATGCGGCTATACGGATATGAGACGCTCTATTGATGGTCTTTGTGCCATCGTGCAGGATCGGCTCCATATGGATCCAAGGCAGCGGTCATTGTACCTTTTCTGTGGCAAACGCTGTGACCGCCTGAAAGCCTTACTCTGGGAGGGCGATGGTTTTCTTCTACTGTATAAGCGGATGGAAGCACAGGGGCGTTTTCGCTGGCCAAGAAATTCTGAAGAAGTCCGGTCCCTTACCTGGCAGCAATTCGACTGGCTTATGTCAGGACTGGAAATCGAGCAGCCCAAAGCCTTTAAAGTACCGGAAAATGTGGATAACATTTCCGCATAATCCATTATAATTACCTTGCAGAAAAACTTATCCACAAGTTGCAGAAAATCCCGTAAATACGGCGTTTTCTACTTCCTTTCAGATGGCTTTTGTGATAAAATAAAAACATCTGAAAAGGAGTGGAAAACAGATGGCAAAGTCTCAGAAAGATGCCCGGCTCATTGAGTATAAGGACACGATCAGCCAACTGAATATGACGGTAAAGAACCAGAATGAAATCATTCTTTCCCTGCGTGATACTATCGCATCCAATCAGGAACAGATGCGTGTCATGACGGAACAGATTGAGTACCTGACTAAGAAGCTGTTTGGTACATCCAGTGAGAAAACCAAAAATCTGGAAGGTCAGTACAAGCTGTTTGATGAAGCGGAGCAGGAAGCCATACCAATGGACGAAACTGAGATTGCCGGGTCTGTTCCGGTGAAAGAACACACAAGAAAGGCCAAAAGTAAACAGGCTGATGTATTCAAAGGTGTTCCTTCCCGCGATGAAGTCATACCACTTTCTGAGGATCAGAAGTTTTGCACGGATTGTGGTGCCGAAATGAAAGTGGTTGGCAGGGAATTCGTAAGAAGAGAATTCCACTTCACTCCTGCAAAAGGCGAGGTTGTAAATATCTATATAGAAACAGCAAAGTGTCCTGTCTGTTCAGAAGCACCGGCGATGGAAAGAGCCGTTCAGTTTGTGAAATCACATGCACCGGAAGCCCTGATCCCTCACAGTTATGCAACTGCTTCTGTAGTTGCCTGGGTTATGTACCAGAAGTATGCGAACTCCATGCCACTGTATCGTCAGGAACAGGACTGGAAACAACTGGGTGTTCTGTTGAACAGGGCAACTCTGGCCAACTGGATTATCTATTGTGCTGCACAGTACTTTAAACCGCTGTACGATTATTTGCATCGGGAACTGCTAAAGCGGGAATTCCTGATGGCTGATGAGACCAGAATTCAGGTACTGCACGAAAAAGAAAGGAAGGCTGAAACGGATTCCTTCATGTGGCTGTTCCGCTCAGGCGAAGATGGTCTTCCTGACATCGTGCTCTATAAATACACGGAAACCCGGGCTAAGTTCCATGCAGCGGAGTTTTTGAAAGGTTTCCGAGGTTACCTGGAAACGGATTGCTACCAGGGTTACAATAACCTGCCCGACATCAGGCGGTGTTGCTGTTTCGCTCATTTGCGCAGGTATTTTGTCGAGGCGGTTCCCAAAGGAAAAGAACTTGATTATAGCAATCCTGCCGCACAGGGTGTTCAATATATCAACCGGTTGTTTGAACAGGAACGGTATTCAGCAGCTAAAAACCATACACCCGAGCAGCGGTATGCGTACCGGCTCGAAAAAGAAAAGCCGATACTGGATGCATTCTGGAAATGGCTCTCACAGCAGGCTCCAAAGAAGGGAACACGTTTGGAGAAGGCGGTGAACTATGCCCAAAATCACAAAAATGAATTTATGACCTATCTTGAAGATGGAAGATGCAGTTTTTCCAACAATCTCAGTGAGAATGCAATCCGTCCTTTCACGGTAGGGCGCCGAAACTGGTTGTTCAGTGATACACCAAAGGGTGCAGATGCCAGCGCCATAGTCTACACAAAGGTCGAGATGGCCAAAACCCATAATTTGAACATTTACAAGTACTTGAATTACCTGCTGGAACAACTTCCGGAAACTGTTATGGCCGATGAAGAACTGGCAAAACTGGCACCCTGGAATGAAAACGTTCAGACGAACTGTTCAAGTGCAATGTAGAGTAAAACGCTTGCATCTTGCAAGTGATAATAGAGTAAAATGCTTGCATTTCTAGCTTGTATGCCAGAGATGCGATTCATTAGGTCTAACGTGGGAATACTTTGCGCTTACCTTTAATGGCGAGCAGTTTCTCCACATTTGGTACTTCTTTTACTTTTTCTTCCAGATATTCATCTAATCTTTTTAGCTGTTCTGCTTTAAGGATGTAGTCATTTACAAGAACCCATATCTCGAGTCTTGCAGCTTCACCGGCTTCCAATCCCACACTATTCTGTGCAGCTTCTGCCAGGGTCTGAGCCCTCTTTATTCCTGCTGCACGCACCTTTGCATTGCGCCATATCTGATTGATTCCACCTGCACCGATTTTAAGGATATCTTGTGGAAGTGGAGCTTCTCTAAGAAGCATCAGTCCACTGGTTGAATCCCAATCAGCATAACACTCCAAATACTCTGGAAAGAACTTCTGGATCCATCCCTGTATCTGATTTGACAGACGTACATGCTGCTTCATAATCTGGTCCCTGCAAACAGATGCTTCCCTGATCTCCGCATATACTCCACTTGGAAAATAAGAAGTTGAAAATCTTCCATCTTTCACTAGCAACGCTATTGTTTTAGGATCCTTCAAATCACTCTTTTCTGGACTATTATCATCTAATTCCATACTTCTGTTTACGGTAAACGGATTTACTGTTACAAGCTGAATATCCTGGTCTTGTAGAAACTTCTGAAAAGTAAGCCAGTAGCAACCGGTAGGCTCGCAGCCAACAATGACCTTTTTCATTTCCGTTTTGTTCATGAGTTCCTCTGTCCATCGAAGGAAAGTAAGAAATCCCATTCCGGTGTTGCTAAACTTAAATACTCTTCTTGAAAGCTCAAACCCTCTCCAGTCAAACGCTCTGCAGAAGTGAGTTTGTGATCCAACGTCCACTCCAACAATTAAAGTGTCACTTGTTACTTGCTTTAGTCTGTCATTCTGTGTTAAATTCATTTTGAACCTCCCGTGTTTTGATTGTTTTGTTTACATCCGCCAAGATGCAACTCAATCATACCTTGAGGTTCTTTTTTATTCAATTGGCATTATTTCTGAATTACAGGAATGCTCCTTAGCAAACAGCTCTCCCCTGAGTTTTCATCACGGGTGTATTCGTAACCGTAATCCGGAGCCGGTTTTCTCCTTTGCAAAGAGCTTTGCTTACATCAAACCGGAAAGGAGCCCACATGCGTAAGCCGACAGGTTGGCTGTTGAGTTCGACCGAAGCGGCTTCCTGGGAGCGGTCTGAGGCATCCTGCCAAAGAAGATTCGATAGGGACGTCTTCTGATGGATTTCGGGAGAATAAAGCAGGTTTGCTGCGGGATTTCATCACCCGCAGGTACTCTCCGTTCCGCTGTTTCCACCCCGGTTTTTCTGTTCGTGGGTCACGGCGTGGGTCAAATGAAAATCTCCGCCTCTGCAAATAACACCGCCTTGCCTGCCAGTTTTACACGATCCCCCAGGAATTCACAATATAGTGTTTCCCCACGTCGGGATACCTGATAAGCGGCGAGTTTGGTTTTGCCAAGTCGATTGCTCCCATAGGAGACGATGTGTCAGTGCCCGGAGCCGCAGACCGAATCTTCCGCCACGCTGCACTTTGGCGCAAACGTCCGGCTGACGCAGTCATAGTCCGATATGTACACATGCGCCATAAAAGCAAGGAGCCTTGCATAGCAAGACCCCTTAATGTGATATATAGTTTGAAGAACCCCAAATGACTTTCACTTTTTTAGAATACAGGGGGGGTCATGGCAAAAAGAAGCGTGGCGTCTTTATCAGACCGATTGTACCAGCAATGAGGAGTCATATTGGGGATCCGGACACTATCACCAGCATTTAGCTGCACTTCGGAATTATCAATGAACAGATTTAGCTGTCCCTCCAAAACGTAGCCAATTTCCTCAGCGTCATGAGTCTGAACTGCTTCACCACTGTTGCAGCCGGGTTTGAAGTGCTGCATAAGAAACTCAATACTGCCATTGGTGTTAGGCATCAGCAATTCATATTCGTAGGACATAGTGCTGCCGCTTTTTGATAGTCGGCGGCGGCTGTCTCTGCGGACTACATACTCCTCTTCCGGTCTGCCAGTACCTGTAAAAAAGTGGAACAGAGGAACGTTGAGAGCGCTTGAAATCAATTGCAGTGTATTAATGGAAGGATTAGCCAAGTCCCGCTCAATCTGGCTGAGCATAGAGGGGGTGATGCCGACTTTGTTCGCCAAGGCCTGCATAGACAGCCCTTGGTCTTTTCGGTACTGCCTAATTTTGGTACCAAGTTCTAAATTTGCCATGGGGGATAACTCCTCCTTTGTTTAATTGAAAATGAATAGGAAAACGATTCCAAGTGGAAATTAGCCAATATTAAATATTAGTTAATAGTTTTCTTTTAAATATTTTTTAATTAATATAGTTAAATTTTGAGGTCAGAAACTTTGCCAAAACGCTCAAGCATTTACCCCTGTCCGGGTATGTGGAGTAATAAAAACTCACGTGAACCATTATGAGATTACAACTCGTAAGGCATTGGTAAAAAGGAACTAAATACATTATACACAAAAATCGGCATTTTTCAATAAAAACTTTTTTGGTAGAAAGAACAACTCTCCAAGAACATTTTCCAAAACAAGAAGATGTATAAAAAAATAGTAAACATGTTGTTGCACTTTAACCATATTAAAATCGTTGACATTTTCATTAAATTATATTAACATATGAATGTGCAAGCAGAACAAACGGATCGTTGAATTCAAAACTTTTTTGTGCAAAATAAGTACGGAGGTTTTTATGAAAATTAATGAAATTTACACTCCGGCAATCTTGGTGGATCTCGATGCCATGGAACACAATCTGAAAAAGTACGGGGATGCCGCTAAGGCACACGGCAAGCAGATTTGGCCCATGCTCAAGACTCACAAGAGTCTGGAACTGGCAAAAGCACAGGTGGAGGCGGGTGCTACCGGCTTCCTATGTGGCACGCTGGATGAGGCTGAGGCTCTGTGCGATGCTGGCTTTGATAATCTGATGTATGCCTATCCTGTGGCTACAGATGTTTCCGTGCAGCGTGTGACCGCACTGGCTAAGCGATGCAATTTCATCGTCCGCATGGATGGCTTGGAGGCCGCCAAGGCAGTGAATGAAGGTGCCAAGGAAGCTGGCGTCAAGGTTAACTGCACCATTATTGTGGACAGCGGTCTGCATCGGTTTGGCGTATTACCCGAGCACATTGCGGATTTTGCCAAGGAATTGATGAAATTGGATCATCTGGTGCTCAAGGGCATTTCCACCCATCCCGGTCAGGTCTACGGTGCGGCGAGCAAGAACGATGTTCCTCCTTGCATTGAGGCGGAAAGAACGGCAATTCATACGGCGGTGGAAGCATTGAGAAGTGTCGGATGCGAACCCGAGTTGGTCACCAGCGGTTCTACTCCTACTTTCTTCGGCGCCTTGGAGGACGAAAATCTTCAGGTCATGCATCCCGGCAACTACATTTTCAACGATGTGATTCAGATGTCCACCGAAACAGCTACAGAAGATGAGTGCTCTTTATATGTATTGGCTTCCGTTATTTCCCATCTCAGAGAAGACTTATTCATCTGCGACGCCGGTGCCAAGTGCTTAGGTTTGGATCAGGGAGCTCACGGCAACAGTTCCATCGTTGGATACGGCGCTGTGAAAGGACATCCCGAACTGGTAGTGGAGGGCCTGTCCGAAGAGGTGGGCAAGCTCCATGTCCACGGTGAGACAACCTTGAAGGTGGGCGATAAAATCAAGATCATCCCCAATCATTCCTGCTCTACGGCAAATCTCACCAGTTACTACATTGGTATCCGCGGAGATGAGGTGGATCACCTGATCTCTGTTGATATGCGCGGAAACTCCACAAGAAAAAATGCGTGATCCCATTTATCCTCTTGCACGTCCCGATTAAAAGGAACTGTGAAAAAGGAGAAGAAAAATGAAAAAAGTTGTTAGCATTTGTCCTTGCAACGGCAATGTATTATGGCCGGTAACGTGGACATGGGCTGCTTCTTTATTGGCACTTCCTATGATGCACGCATCGCCATCAACTCCCTGCCTTATCTGGCAACCAGCGTTGAGGACGCCAAGCGTATTTATTCTCCCGGCTCTCATTATTTTGATGCATATTCCAAGGTTTTGGCAGATCTGGATATCAAGCATTGGGTACCTTATAAGTTGTTCATCGATCCTCTGGATTACACCATCAGCCAGAAGACTTGGGACAGCCTGCCCGAGGACCTGCAGCAGATTATCCAGGATGCCGTGACCGAAGTGACCAATCAGCAGTTTGAAAACATGGAAACTCTGGACCAGGAGTATCTGGACAAGATGGTCGGTCAGGGTTGCGAAGTGCTGCCTCTGACTGACGAAGAATTCAATTCTTTCGTTGATAAAAATGCCGCGTACTACGGGCCTGAAGATTCCCTATGTGGTCTCTCAGCTTCCCATTGCCATCGGATTTTTCGGTATGGCTGTATTCGCAGTCTACTGGGCTCTTTATTACATTTCCAAGGCGTTTTTTGAACACAAGAACGGAGGTGAGAACAAATGATCGTCATTGTTATTTCTGTTATAATTCTGCTGATCTGCCTGATTTTGGGATTGTGCGTTCCTGCGGCGTTCGGCGCATCTTTTACCGCAATTGCATTCCTTGACGGTCAAAGCCTGGCCTCCTTGATTCCCACTGGATTTAATAAAATCAATACGGTCGTTTTGCTGGCGATTCCTCTGTTTGTCCTGTCTGGCGGATTGATTGAGCGCGGTAAGCTGGGCAAAGCGTTGACCGACTTCGTAGAGTTTTTCGTCGGCAAACTGCCGGGCGGCCTCGGAATTGTGGCAGTTGTGTCCAGCGCTGTATTCGGTGCGATCTCCGGTTCTGCCGCAGCTACCCTTTCCTGCATTGGCGGTATTATGTATCCCAAGCTGGAAGAAGCCCATTACGATAAAGGCTTTGCAGCGTCCCTGATCGCCAACGCTTCTCCCTTAGGACTGCTGATTCCGCCGTCCTCAATTCAAATCATGTATGCTTGGGTCACGGGACAGTCTGTTCTGGCATGCTTCTTGGCCACAATTGTTCCGGGCATTATTCTGGCTACGCTTCTGAGCATTATCAACGTCTATGAGTAAAGCAAACAAACAGGCTTTCAGGCGTTATTGTCTGGGGGCCTGTTTTTTGCTTTATAGGAAAGTTCGACTTACGTCGAACTCTTGAATGAAAATTTTTGTTTACTTCGCTCTGTCCTTTTTGCGGCAAAAAGTAAACTGGTAAAATTACACAAAATTATATAGAAAACAGTTTCATCGGTCCGAGTAATCCGGAGGAAATCGAGGATTTGGTAATCCGGTTGGCGGGTGTATTCGTAACCGTAATTCGGAGCCGGTTTTCTCCTTCGCAAAGAGCCTTGCTTACATCAAACCGGAAAGGAGCCCACATGCGTAAGCCGGCAGGTTTGCCATTGAGCTCGACCGAAGCGATTTCGTGAACTTCTCCCAGATCCAGAATCAGGGTATCCTTACAGCCGGCATCGTTGGATGCAGCCGGATCATAGGAAAAAGTCGTCTCATAAGAAACCATTCCAGAATAGTCCTTCATGGAATCCCAGGTTGTCCAGTCACAAAGGTCTGTAATTACTGCTTCAAAATGTATATCCGGCGTTTCTGTGTGCAGTTTCCACTGTAAGCATGACAAGTTGCAGGAAAGTTTGTTTCCGTTGGTCTGCAGACAAGAAACCGGCGGACAAAAAGCGGACGCAAAAAGGGAAGAAAAAGTAATCGGACCATCCGCTGAGGATGGCTTACATGGGTCAGCCGTGTGTACAACATAAATGATACTTTCCCGGCGCTCCAGAGCGAGAGGAAGAGAAAAAATTCCGTTTTTGCAGGGAGCGGAAAAGCTTTGCTGTGTGCCGTTCCAGGCATCCCAAAGTTCAAAGGAAGCAATGTCACCGGCAGCAGGATCAACCGGCAGGCAAAGCGTCCCGGTGAAGCCGTTTTCTCCTTCATTGGTAAGAAGGTAAAAATCACAGCCGCTCTTTTTGACGTGGCTTAACCGGATGTCTCTTACAAGGGGCAGCATCTGTGCCTGTATAGGGCAGGCAGAATCTTCTGTAAGCAGAGTCCGGACTGCCGAAGAGAGGTCTTTTTCCCGATCCCAATAGAGCAGATGGCCGCCGCCTACGATAAAGGCATGCAGTACTTCACTTAAGGGAGCGGTATCCATCCCGGAATCCAGTAAAAGAATCCGGTAGGCCTGCTTTTGAATCCGAATCCATCCGTTTTCCACCACACAGTCATTTTGCAGCAGATTTTCCTCCAGATAATTAAATTCCAACTGATGACAGAAAAGCTCTTTGGCAGGCTCCCAGGGAAGATGGTCTTCCGTGCAGAGAACTGCAATGGGTGTCGTGTTGAAGCTGTCTGTCATTAACCAACACATTCTGCGGATGTAATCGGAAATGTATCCGTAATAAGGCCAAAATGTATTTTTGGGACCTACATCGGGCGGGCGTTCTCCGAAACGTTCTTCTCCTTCTATGGAGTAGAAGAATGCATGCGGGTACAGCAGATTGACTCCTCTTACAAAGAGCCAGTCCAGATACCACTTCATGTCATCCATTGTAAAGGCCCATCCGTCTTCCTTAGGACCGCAGCAGCCGAAGCATTCATTGGAATTTCTGCGTTTTCCGGAATGCCTTGCCGCATCGGAAGAACATTTTCCCATGGTAGAGTTTCTTCCCTCGATGCCCAGGTTATTTTCCGGCGCGACCCAACGCCATACCACGTCTTGTCCCGGAATAGGAAAATAGCGCAAAAGGCCGATATCGTCACTTGCGGCAGGGTGTCCAGTCAGGACAATATTGTGGTCGGTACACCATTCTGACAGCTGCCGGTAATAGGATTCGGAGAGACGACTATTGATCGCTTTCTTATAGGATACCCGGAACGCTTCCTGAGAGCGGTCGGCGGCCTCCTGCCAGAGAAGCACAAGACGTTCCGGAGGAAGGTTTTGTGCTTTCAGATAAGCAGTAAAGCCGGGAGTCCAGGGGAACACATCGGGAATGTGGTTGCGCCCGAGGACATCCGGTTCATCGGTAAACATTCCGATTACCGTAGTTCCGAAGTATTCTTTCAGAGCATGGTAATAGGTATCATGGGTCAGACGGATAAAGGTTCGGATAGCTTCCGGATTGAGCAGATCGGCAGCAGCCGGTGCATCCGGTTCGCCGTCATCTTCCCCCGAATGAATACCCCGGATGGTTCCCTTGGAGCAGGTTTCCATCAGGAAAAAAAGAACGGAACCTTCTTCTTGTAGGGCAGATTCAGGCAACAGGGCAGACCCGGACAAGAGGGCAGAGTCCACCGGAAGAAAGTGCAGGGTTTCCGTAAGAATCTGGTTTTTCTCATTTTTCTTAGCGGAAACGATGCCTAAAAGCTTTTCCGGTTCCCGGATGCGGGAATGAATCAGCGTATTCAGCGCATCAACCGTAAGATCAGCCGTTACGGGACATTCCATAAGGCGGAGAGCCCTTGCGGCAAATTCGGGATTGCTTTTTACCACCATACCGTGAGCAGAGCCGGAAGGGTACATGGCTTCATCGTAGAGAACGACGTGCATGTGAAGGCGGGCCGCCTCTTTTACCGCATATTTTACATAATGCAGGAACTTGTCGGAAAGATAGGGGATTTCTTTCGGAAGACCCTTACGAGGATGAATGACAAATCCCATAACGCCTTTTTCACGGAAATCTTCCATCTGCCGTGTAATTTCCGTCTCGGACAAGGCGTCGTTCCAGAACCAGAACGGAATGGGAGAAAATTCTGCAGGAGGATTTTGAAATTCCTGCCTTAACGAAGTACACATAATAGTAAAGTCCTTTCTTGCATTTTTCTTTGCATTTTCGTTGCACTGTTTTGCACAAAATGATAACATGAAGGAAAGGATATGTATTTACAGAAATTTATTCTGTTTTTGTATTTTTCTTGGATAAAGAGATTTCTGATAAAGTAAAATTACGAGAGCAACGGTTAAAAACGAGGTGACAGCAGTATGGAATACAGAGAACTTTGGGAGATTAATCCTTATATACGCACCTGTGTCTGCACCAGGACACATTCGGAATGGAGGCTGGTGAACCGAATTATTTACGATCACCAGTTTGTCCTTGTTTCCAAAGGAAAAGGCCTGATTTTTGTGGAAGAGCGGCAATATCAGGTGCAAAAAGGCGATCTGCTGCTGATTTTACCGGGGAAGCTTCACGGCTTTATTCCGGACAAGGAAGATCCTTTTGATATGGAAGTTGTGCATTTTGATTTCTTTTATGAAAGAGACCGGAACTTCTGGCCCCATAAAAAGTATCATCTTAAGGAAGGGGAAAATGTAGCAGATATACCGGACAAAGAAATGATGCGGGATCATCCGGTGTTTGAGAAGGCCATTGACTTTCCGGAACATATGAAGCTTCAGAATTACACAACGGTGGATATTTTATTTAAGAAGCTGATATCTATGAATACGGATGTGGCAGTGGATAAAAGCCTTTTAAAAAAATCCATTTTTCTGGAGCTTCTGTATCTGATCTGTCAGGAAAATTTAAAGGGAACGGAAGAAAAAGAGGTAGACCGGTTTGGAGAGATCAGAGCGGCTCTTGAATACATGAAGGAGCATTACAAAGAGGATATGCGCCTGGAAGAATTGGCAGCGCTGTGTCATTTAAGCGTCAGTTATTTCAGTACGCTGTTTAAAAAGCAGACAACCATGTCCCCTAAGAAATATCTTATGAAAATCCGGCTGGAAAAGGCAAAGGAGCTTCTGGTACAGGGAGATCATTCCGTTACGGAGATCTGTGAAGAAACCGGGTTCCATGATATTCACTATTTCAGCCAATATTTCAAATGCCAGGAAGGGTGCTCCCCCTCCGGGTATCGGGTTATGGTAAAGCAAAAGGAGCTGTAAGAAATTTCTTATTTGTAACAGTTCAGCCGCGCCATTCACAAAGCCGCGCTTTCAGCGCTTATTCGCAGCTTCACAGCTGCTTTGTTTCACAATCTGGCGCTAAGCTCATACATTCATGTGAGTAGATTTTCATGCAAGCATGCAATCTACTCACATAAATGTATGTATGAACATCTGGATGAATTCCTGGCTGCTTTTGGATGCATCTTCCGGAACCCGGTTTCACCACTTTGTGGACGAGCTTGTACGCATTGAGGTGGAATATACTTATAAATACATGGAAGCCATCGGCTGCACAGCAAAGCTGGGGAATACGCTGACGGAAAGGCTGCTTCATATTGTTACGACTTTACTGGCGGCTGGCTCTTTTATCGTTGGCAGTATAAGCTATATGCTATATACTGCATTGCGACCGCACTGGGAGTAGACGAAAAGGAACTGTATCTTTGGAAAGTTGTACCGGTACAACAAAAAGACCAACGGCAAAAGCAAGACCGGCAGCAGGTAAACCAAGGCAGCAAAAGAACAAAACAGGCAGCAGGTGTCCGCCATATAGAACACCTGAAACTTTTTGCCGATCTACAGACCTATATAGGGCAGAGGCGGAGAAAAAGCGCCGGAGATCGGAAAAATAACAGATAAAAGAAAAATAAGAGGCAAAGCCACTGGAAAGGAGAAAGGATGAGATGGGCAAAAAGAAAAAGCCTATCAAGTGGAAAGACTTAGCAATCAACGCACTGATAGACTTAATCATAGGCACGATACTTATACTGATAGACAAGCTGTTTCGTTAAATATCAAGGCGGACAGGGCGTCCTGCCTACCGTCTCAATTATAACACAGAGCCCACATCCAGTAAAGAAAAATGTTGCTGAAGTTAGGAATTTTTCTGATAGCAGTCGGACTGGTAAAACTGATTGCTGCAGCCATCATGAGAAAGAAGGAAGAAAGATGAACCTGGGAGAAAAAATCAAAGAAGCAAGGAAGGATACGGCACTTAGACAGTCACAATGGTGACAAAACAGTGACACCGAAATGCCGCGAAACCGCATAAATACTGGTTTTTTAATTTCGATTCCTTACCTCAGGTTAGTTGAGAAAGATATCCGTTATTCTTTTGGCGCAACAGAAAAAGCTGCCGTATATCTTCCTCCGGAGTGGAGATAGGTGCAATGCCGAAGTTTTTCATCAGGTAATCAAGCACTCCTTTTGATAGAAAAGCGGGCAGGGTCGGACCTAAGCGGATGTTCTTGATACCCAGATGCAGGAGTGTCAGCAGGATGCAGACGGCTTTCTGCTCATACCAGGAAAGCACCATGGAAAGAGGCAGGTCATTGATGTCGCATGCAAAGGCTTCTGCCAATGCCGCCGCAATCCGGATGGCGCTGTAGGCGTCATTGCATTGTCCGATATCCATAAGGCGGGGAAGTTCTCCTATCGTACCCAGATTCAGATCGTTAAAGCGGTATTTTCCGCAGGCCAATGTCAATACTACCGTATCCGCAGGAAGCTGCTTTACAAATTCCGTATAATAATTTCGTCCGGGACGTGCACCGTCACAGCCGCCGACTAGGAAGAAATGTCGAATGGCACCGCTTTTTACTGCCTCGATTATTTTATCGGCCTGATCCAGCACGGTTTTGCGGGCAAAGCCGGTCATAACCGTACTGCCGCCGTTGATGCCGGTAAATGTCCGGTCTTCCGAATAACCGCCCAGGGACAAAGCCTTTTCGATCACCGGTGTAAAGTCTTTGTCCTCTCCGATGTGAACCAGTCCCGGATAGGATACCAGCGCCGTGGTAAATACCCGATCGGCATAACCCGGTCTCGGCGGCATGAGACAGTTGGTCGTAAAAAGAATGGGCGCCGGAATATCCAAAAATTCTTTTTGCTGATTCTGCCAGGCCGTACCGAAATTGCCTTTCAGGTGCGAATATTTTTTCAATTCCGGATAACCATGGGCAGGCAACATTTCTCCATGAGTGTAAATGTTGATTCCTTTACCTTCGGTTTGTTCCAGCAGCAGTTTCAAATCATGCAGATCATGGCCGGAGATGACGATAAAAGGCCCTTTTTCTACGGTTAAGGGAACGGTAACGGGCGTGGGCATGCCATATGCCGAGGTATTTGCTTTATCCAAAAGTTCCATACATTTCAGGTTTTTCTCACCGACTTCCATCACAACAGGGAGCAGTTCTTCCAAGTTTAAGTCTTCTCCGATGGTAAAGAGGGCTTTGGCAAAGAAATGGTTGATTTCATCATCCGTTTCTCCCAGCACCATAGCATGGTTGGCATAGGCTGCCATGCCGCGCACCCCGAAGAGAATCAGGGATTTCAGGCTGCGAATATCTTCCGGGGCATTCCATAGTCCGGTCATATCATAATCATCACTGCGTCCGCATGATGAGGCACAGCAGGAACAGTCCGGCATAAGGCGTTCCTTTTCCGCGCGTACCCGGTCAATCAGGCTGTGAAGGGTCTCCGGGTAAAAGTTTACATTCGTGACAGTCGTAAAAAGCCCTTTGATTATCAGTGTCCAAGTATTCTGCGTGACGTGGGGATTCTCATCGGTTGCTCTGGCAAGTCCGATTAACGCACCGGTCAATTCGTCCTGAAGGCCGGCAACTTCCGCTGTTTTGCCGCATACACCGGCCATTCCGGTACATCCGCTGCAGCCGACCGTCTGTTCACATTGAAAACAAAACATGTTATAATCCATAAAATCCTCCTTTTTCCATTCGAAATCATTTACTTTAAAATTTTTCCGTCTATTGAAATGTTGATAACCTGTTGGGGGATGAGTTTTCCGCTGCGCTGCAGGGCTTTCTCGGCGGCGTAGGCCAGTCCGCCGCAGCAGGGAACTTCCATTCGTACGATTGTTACACTGTTGATGTCATTTTTTTGGATAATTTCGGTAAGCTTTTGGGAATAATCTACATTGTCTAATTTAGGGCAGCCTACGATGGTAATACGGTCTTTCATAAAGTTTTCATGGAAAGCCGCATAGGCATATGCTGTGCAATCGGCGGCAATCAGCAGATTCGCACCGTCAAAGTAAGGGGCATTTACCGGTACCAGTTTAATCTGTACCGGCCAGTGGGACAGCCGGCTTTCCTGCCTGATAGAAGCAGAAGAGGAAGCTTTGTGCTTAAGAACGGCTTCTTCATCATAGGCGGCAGCTTCTCGTTCGGTGAAGGTAATGGCTCCGGTCGGGCAGACCGGCAGGCAGTCGCCTAATCCATCGCAATAATCGTCCCGCATAAGCTTTGCTTTTCCGTCCACCATGGCAATGGCGCCTTCATGACAGGCAGATGCGCAAAGCCCGCAGCCGATGCACTTTTCCTGATCGATTTCAATGATTTTTCTTTTCATAGGAACCTCCGTTTCCCAGACGTTTCTTAAAAACGTTAAAAGCTGTTGTGCTTTGTTACTTGTGTTACTGCCATGATTATAGTATACTGAGACTGCCAAGTCGGTTGAATATTCAACGCAACAGTTCAGACATACATTCTTGAGTGTAGATTTCATGCTTGCATGAAAATCTACACTCAAGAATGTATGAGCTTAGCGCCAAGTTATATGAGCATCGCATCTTACAGATGCGACAAATAGCTGCGAAGCAGCGAAAAAGCGCTGTAAGCGCGATTTTGCAAATGGCGCGTCTGAACTGTTACCAACAAAACAGCGCGTCTGAACTGTTATATTTCAACGGAGATATTTATATGAAAAATTTGGATAGAATGAAAAAATTTGAAAAAATAGAAAATTTTCCACCCTCCCAATTATTTTTCGGGATTACAAGGGAGGATCTGTCCGCGGTTTTGTCGTGTCTTGCGGCGAAGACGGTGAGTTTTCCGAAGGATGCTTATCTGCTTCATGCCGGAGACAGGACAGAATCTTTCGGTCTGGTACTGTCGGGAAGTGTACTGGTGGTGCAGGAAGATATCTGGGGCAATCGGAATATTCTGTCCCGGGTATTGCCCGGACAGACCTTTGCGACAGCGGCAGCAGTGGCTGCGGCCTTTGGATCCGGAGCTTTGCTGAATGCGGGGGCAGTGGCGGACACACCGGTTACCGTAATGTTTCTGGATGTAAAACGCACTTTGACGGTCTGTTCCTCCACCTGTGAACATCACAGCCGCATTATCCGCAACCTCCTTGGAGAACTGGCAGAGAAGAATCTTTTCTTTAATGAAAAAATCATGCACATGGGGCAGCGTTCCACACGTGCTAAGCTGATGTCTTATTTATCGTCCGAAGCACAGCGGAAAGGCTCCTATGAATTTGATATTCCTTTTTCTAGACAGCAGCTTGCCGACTATCTTTCCGTGGAACGCAGCGGATTATCCCTGGAACTGGGAAAAATGAAAAAGGAAGGGTTGCTGGATTTTTATAAAAATCATTTTTTGCTGAAAGCATAGCACGGAAAACAAAAGTAAAAATAAAGATTTCGCCTTTAAATCTTGGGCTGGTAATGCATGCTGGATACATTATAAACCGTAATAAAGGCTTTGGGATCAAGTTCATTTATGAATTTCATCAGTTTCTGATACTCACTTTTGTCGACAATGGTGATAATCTCATTGTGTTTTTCAAAATTGTAGGCACCGGTTGCTTCATATATAGTAGCACCGCTGTGCAGACCTTCAATAATAAAACGGCGCAGTTCTTCCTCCTTAGCGGTAATAATGCAGACGCGTCGTTTCCGGTTATGATCAAAAATAAAATAATCCAGAACGATTCCGTTAAAGTAAGTACCGAGAAGGCTCAGCACAACGGTTTTTTTGTCATAAACCAGCGCTGCAGAAAGCGCCACGCACATACCGGAAAGAGACATCGCTCTTCCTAACTCCATATGAAGATATTTATTCATGATTTTGGCTACAATATCCAGACCGCCGGAGGATGCATTGCGGTTAAAAAGAATGCTTAAGCCTATGCTGACCACCAGCACATAGCAAAGCACGTCCAGTTCCTGGCTATTTGTCATGGAGCCGAAATTCGGAAAGACCGCTTCAAAAAGCCCCAGAAACAGGGGCAGCATGATGCTGGTGTAAACGGTTTTTGTTCCAAACTCTTTTCCGCACGTAAGGAATCCGATGATCAACAGAACCACATTCAGAATCATGGTAATGGCAGATAACGGGAGCGGTATGAAATTCGACAGCACAATGCCGAGACCGGAAATGCTGCTGACGGACGTATGGCTCGGTACCAGAAAGAAATAAACCGCCGCCGCAATAATCGCCACCGCCACCGTTAAAATTACCGCTTCCTTTATTGTTCCTATGTAATTCGTTTTCTTTTTCATAAGGTTATTACCGCCGCCTTTTTGTTGACTGTTTTATTTGATAATTACAATATTGTAATTTGATTATAACTTAAAAAGCACGAAAAAGCAAGTTGAAAACTCCGGATTTTGCACGAAAAAGCAAGTTCGCAAAGACAAATATATAGTCATAACTTAAAGATAAAAATCAGTTCAGAGTATTTTAACAGAAGTTATCCGAAACTGGGATGGTGTCATCCCGGTTTCCTGTTTGAATTTTCTACGAAAACTGGAGGTATTCAAATATCCTACGGCGATACTGATTTCATCAATAGACATTTCCGTTGTATGCAGCAATTCTTTGGCCTTTTTCAGGCGAAGCATCCACAGGTAATCGGAAAAATTGATATTCAGATCCCTTTTAAACAGATGACTCATATATGTAATACTGACATGCATCCGGTCGGCTAGCACGGCAATGGAAAAATCCGGTTGACAATAGAATTCTTCCATGAATCGTTTCACAGATTCCGAATTGCCCTTTTTGTCTGAGATCTTCTGCTCGTAGTAAGTAATCAGTTCCTCTGTATGACTGACAATTTCCGCCCTTTTTTCCACATAAGAACAGCTGCGGCACAGGTAGAGCAACTCAAAGTACAAATCGTTATAAGAATGAAAATTAATCGAGGCTTTTGTCATGCCGTTGATAATAACGGTAAGCATATCGATCAGTACACAGGGAACAAAGAAACCGGACAGGTCGCTTTTGGCAGTTGTAGAAAGGTCAAGCTGCCGGAATAGTTCCCTGATTTGTTCTCTGGCTGCCGTAAAATTATTTTCAGACAGACATTCAGATAAATCTTTGAGCCTTTTATGAGGATATGCGGTAAGGTTCTGTTCGTCAGTCTGCAGCAAAGAGGAAAATTCCGATACCGGTGATTCCGGCCAAAAGCGGCTTGCCCGGATTGCATTTTCGTAAAGTGCAGGGATGTCCATAGGAGAATCGGAGCCATTACTGATGGCACAAAAAAGTCCTTTTTCCCGATAAAGCCGATCGGACAGTTCTTTCAGGGTCTTTTGTTTGTTTGGATTCGTTCCGGAAAAATAAATAAGGAAAACCGCACTGCAGCATTCGGAAGTCAGTAAAATGCAGGTATCCTGCCCGGGAAGATGTTGCTTAAGAAAGGATAAAACATCTGCCTGGGAAAGTTTTTCCGAAGAAGCCGTTTTCAGGATAAAGATTTCTTTATTCGGATCTTTACCGAAAAAAGGATCGATATTGGGAAGCTCTGTCACATTCGTCCGGGACTGGGAAGAAAGAACGGAATCTAACAGGGATTTCTGAATGGAAAGGCGGTAGTCTTCTAATTTGGCTTTCAGATGTTGATTTTCATTTGCAGATTCCGAAAAAGCCTCATCCAGCTGTTTGATATAACTATGTTTATAATCGGGGGCTTCCACTAATTTCTGAGTCAGCTTGTGCAAAGGAAGGTAGGTAATTCTCATAACCAGAAAAATCAGAAAAAAGCATAGTATTCCCAATAGAAAAAGGGTCAGGTAAGCCTCGGAGAATACGGAATCGATCTGTTCGGACAACAGGTCGTTGGAGAGCATGGATATTAGGGAGAAACCGTTTCCGATGTTGCTGTGTACACATACAGAAGTGGAGGAATCCAGTCGGTAAATATTATCTTTCAGTTGAATGGATGGAATATAAGAAGTCAGCTTTTGGATATTGATTCCGGTGACGGGACATCCGTCCGGATCTATCAGGGCGATAGCAGGCATTTCATCGGAAATCAGACCCTTTAATTGCATGCAGATCTGATCCGTGTCCAGGATATAAAAGAAAAGTCCGTTGGATTTGGGGTTTGTGGCAGGAAAATAAAGAAAAAGCTGTGTTTCTTCATTGGATAAAAAAATCAACTGTCCCTGCGATGCACCCAAATAGACAGAAGGATCAAAAGAGATACTTTTCTGATCCGGATCAGATAGAACGTAAACTCCGTCCCGGTAAGTGATGATATCCCTTGTGGAGAGAATGCCTCCGGTATTCGGGAGCTGATAGATAATGGAACGAATCAGCCTGGTAGCGGAGACGTATTTCTGAAGTTCTTTATATACTTTACGCTGATAATATCCTTCCGAATTGTAACGGCTCATTAACAGTTCCTCATTTGCAGAAAGGGAATAATCAATCTGTGTCAGAAAAAGGATGTCGGTATTAAGCTGTTCCGCAAAATGATCCAGCTGTGTCTTAGCCTGTTTTACACGTTGGTTAAAATAAGTTTCCGTAAGCTGCGTCCGGATAATGAAAAAGAAACCCAGAATCAGTACTGTAAAAATCAGCAGGTAGGAGAGAAAATATTTGATAAAAGTAGAGAGTGTAAATTTCCTTTGAAACATAGGGGCTCCTTTACATTATCCTGAATACAGGATTTCTATCAACGGGAATCAAACTCTATTTTACAGGAAGCCATCATTTTTTACAAGATTTTGAAGCAGTGCATTTCCTGTAAAGCAAATTATGTACCATTGTTTTCCGATGCATTTTTTGCAGAATAGATAATGTGTCTTGATAAGATGCGGCAGGTATGTGTAGAATAAGCCTATCAGGCAGCTGTCCGGACAGAACGCATGAGAAATACGACCGGCATAAATGAAAAACCGGTAAAAAGAAAAGCATATGAGCAAAGCACATGAAGTGTACGGGTGTGCAGCACAGATGTGCAAGAAAGAGGAAAACGAAAATTACAACAATTATGAAATCGGGAGGAACGTAAATATGAAGTTGAAAAAAACAGTTTCCAGAGCAATATCCTGCGTGGCAGCAGTGACACTGGCAATTTCCTTGTTGGCGGGATGCGGAAATAAGGAAAATAATTCCAGGGAATCTACATCCGTTTCCGAAAAGACCTCTGAAATAAAACAGCCGGAAGAATCCGTTCCGGAATCTACACAGGAAAAGGAAGAGATTGTATTTCCTTTAAAAGATACCATGGAATTTTCGGCAATGACCATTATGAGCGGTACGTATAATGTAGCGGATAACCTGGCATGGAATACCTTGTTGGACAGAGCCAATATCAAAGTGGATCTGACAGAGTTTCCTGCAAGTGAAATGAAGGAAAAAGGCGGTTTGGTTATGGCCGGCGGAGATTATCCGGATTTCCTGTTTAAATGCTCCTATTTTGATCTGGATGGATACGGACAGGATGGTTTGCTGATTCCGCTGGAAGATCTGATCCGGGAATATGCACCGAATCTGTGCAGCCTTTTGGATGAGAGAGATGCCTGGGGAGAGATAACGGCTCCGGACGGACATGTTTACGCGCTGCCGTTAATTCAGGATCCCAGAGTATACGGAACCGGCAACTATGTCTGGTGGCTGAATCAGAAGTGGATGGATAATCTGGGATTAAAGGAACCCACCAATGCAGAAGAGCTTTATGAAGTATTGAAGGCTTTTAAAGAGCAGGATGCTAACGGAAACGGGGATCCGAATGATGAAATTCCCTGGACATTTTACGCGGGAGGAGCTTTGTACCAGTTTTTGCTGTGGGTGGATGATGCCAGCATGTACGGAAACTATTTTGCAGTCAAGGATGGCGAGATTGTATTTTATCCTCTGACAGATGGATTCAAAGACCAATATCTGTCTTATCTTACGAAGATGTACCAGGAGGGAATCCTGGATCCCACCGGATATACACAGACAATGGATCAGCTGAAGGCAGTTGCACAATCCGGAGAGGTTTACGGCATGTTCCCTAATTCCGGTACCTCTTTGGTAAAAGACGAGAACCGGCTGGATTACATTGCTTTAAAGCCTTTTAACCGGGAGGTTTTCCCTCTGAACAAAGGTCTGAACAAAGGAGGAATGGCAATTACCGATAAGTGTGAAAATCCGGAAGTACTGATTGCATGGGCAGATTACATGTATACGGAAGAAGGCGGAAGAATCGTACGAATGGGAGTGGAAGGTGAAAGCTATACCATTGATGAGAACGGCAATTGGTCATGGCTTGAAGACAAATGGGATAATGTAACGTTCCAGTGTACGCTGCTTGGTTCTGCGCAGGTTCCCTTTAAAATGCCGGAGCTTTGGAAGCACGCCGCTTCCCAAGGAACAAAGTATGACAATGAGCAGTTAAATGGTGAAAATGGTCTGTACACAAAAGGTCTGAGTATGCCTACTTTACAGTTTACAGAGGAAGAGAATCAGACAATCAGTGCGCTGATGACAGATATCAAAAATTATGTGGACGTTTACAGTGCGCAGGTAATTACCGGTGAAAAGAAACTGGAAGATTCTTATGGGGAATTCCAGGAAACCTTAAAGAAGATGCAGGTGGAGGAAATTACCAAAATTTATCAGGATGCTTATGAAAGAGTAATTAAGTAATTGCATTTTCTGATCGGGGATGGAGAGGCTGAAAGAGCTGAAAACACACGGGCATTTTCGGTCTCTCTTTTTCAAACTCATTTTACGGAAAGGCATGGTACTTTATGTGGAAGCGTTTTAAAAAGGATCTGAAATATAACTGGATTCTTTATCTGATGATTCTGCCGGTGGTGGTATACTTTATTGTGTTCTGTTATGTTCCTATGTACGGTGTCACACTGGCATTTAAAGATTATAAGGTAAAACTTGGGATTTTGGGAAGTCCTTGGGTTGGATGGAAGCATTTCCGGCGTTTTTTCAACTCTTACAATTTCAAGCTTTTGCTGACCAATACTCTGGGAATCAGTCTGTATAGTCTGGCGGTAGGATTTCCCATTCCTGTTGTATTTGCATTGCTGTTGAATTATCTGAAAAGCAAACCGTTAAAAAAGACGGTACAGATGCTATCCTATGCACCACATTTTATATCAACGGTTGTTATATGCAGTATGATTTCCTTATTCTGCACACCGGATTCAGGACTTTTTAACATTCTTAGGAAGATGGTGGGGCTTGAATCCGTAGACTTTCTGGCAAAGCCGGAGTGGTTTAAGTCCCTTTATGTGTGGTCCGGGGTCTGGCAGGGGATGGGGTGGAGCGCCATAATTTATCTCTCCGCACTGGCCGGTGTGGATTATGAACTGCATGAAGCAGCTATTGTGGATGGAGCGTCCAAGATTCAGAGAATGAGACACATAGATCTCCCTTCCATCACACCTACAATTGTTATGCTCCTTATTCTGCGGATGGGATCCATTATGAGCGTAGGATTTGAGAAAGTTTTTCTTTTACAGAACAGCCTGAATTATTATTCTTCGGCGATTATTTCTACCTATGTATACGAGGTCGGTCTGATTGACGGAGATTACGGATTTTCTACGGCAGTTGGTTTATTTAATAACCTGATTAATATTATTTTGCTGGCAGGATCCAATCTGTTCAGTAAAAAAGTACTAAAAGAAAGCCTGTGGTAAGGAGGGACGAGATGAAATTAAAAGAAATTGTAAAAAACAGACGTTCCTGTTCGGATAAAATTTTTGATATTCTGAATGTTTTAATTATGTTGATCCTGATTCTGGTGTTTTCCTGGCCGTTACTGTTCGTAGTAAGCGCTTCCTTCAGTGACCCTAATGCGGTGAATGCCGGACGGGTGCTGTTGTTTCCCAAAGGCATTACCACGGTAGGATATGAACTGATTTTAGCATATAAGCAGCTTTGGATCGGGTATGGCAACACCATTTTTTATACCGTTGTGGGGACTTGCATTAATATGGTAATGAGCATTTGTCTGGCCTATCCTTTGTCGGATAAAAGCTTTATGCCTCGAAAAATTCTGCTGGCATTCTTTATGTTTACCATGTACTTCAGCGGGGGCCTGATTCCGGGATATCTGTTGTTCAAAAGACTGGGAATTCTTAATACCAGGCTGGCAATGATCGTGCCGGGCATGGTGTCGGTATACAATTCCCTGATTATCCGGTCTTATTTTATGAACAGCATTCCGAAAGAGTTAAAGGAAGCGGCCTGCCTGGACGGCGCCAATTCGGCGCAGTATCTGGTGAAAGTCGTTCTTCCGCTGTCCAAGGCGGTCTTTGCCGTGGTAGGGCTGTATTATATGGTAAGTCATTGGAATAACTTTACCAATGCACTATATTATGTTTATGATACGTCACTATATCCTTTACAAAATGTCCTGCGGGATTTGTTGATGAGCAGTCGTCTGACGGCAGATTTGCTGGAGGATCCGGAAGCTTATGAGATCGCCTACAAACAAACTCTGCTGATGAAATATTGTGTGATCCTGGTAGCTACCGTCCCCATGTTGTGCGTATATCCTTTTATACAAAAATATTTTGTAAAGGGAGTTATGGTTGGAAGTGTAAAGGGGTAGCTTATGATAAAAATTACAGATCAGATATTAAAAAAACAGGAAAATTTCTGGAATCAGTGTCTTTTTCACCCTACAGATGCCATAGAAGATTCCTGGGGGAAGCGGATTCTGGACAGAATGGCGCAGGATAAAGCGGTTCAGACCGTCAGAATCTATACCATGCTGGAAGATATTGTCTATACGGATGAAAACGGAAAGCTGCAATACGATTTCCGTCTCAGTGATCTGAGGCTGGACTATCTTTTGGAAAAAGGATACGAAATTCTTTTAGCTTATGCAGGTATGCCGGACTGCATTGCCGCATCCGTAACCGGAAAAACCAGTGTCTCAAAGAATAAGACCCGTTACAAGGGGAAACTCTTCAATACCTCCGCTCCAAAGGATTACTCCTTATGGGAAGAAGTCTGTTATGAATATACCAGACATAACGTGGAGCGTTACGGTTTGGATACAGCGGCAAAATGGTATTGCCAGTGCTTCAATGAACCGGATATCCCTGCATTTTTCTTATCAGAGCTCCCTGCATCGTCTGTTAAGGAGCGGCTTTTGGAATATTGCAGATTATATGAAGCCTTTCAAAGAGGAATCCGCAGAGTATCGGAAAAGATTCCGGTGGGAGGCCCGGCATTGGCGGGAAATTTGGAATTCTTAGGCGGCTGGCTTGATGATGTAAGGAAAAAAAATCTTAAGCTTGACTTTATATCGCTGCATAATTACGGAACGGATCCGATTTCTTTAAATCACAAGACGGAGCAGATCTGCGTGGAAAACAATATCCGTAAGCATCGAAACTATCTTAAGATCATTGCGAATCATGGCTTTCAAAATACTCCGATTGTAATAGATGAATGGGGCGCTGCCACAAACGGTTTTTATAACAGGGAGGATTGTCCGGATCTGATGTTCCGGGAAACAGAGGTATTTTCCGCTTATTTTGTAAAATTAATTTATGAGTTGGTTTATTCAGAATTTAAAATAGCAAAATTAATGATCTGTCTTTCCGGGCAGCATGAAATGACAGAGGATTTTTCGGGATTCCGTAATTTCTTTACACTGCATTTTATTGCGAAACCGATTTACAATGCCTATATTCTGGCATCCGGGCTGGAAGAGAACTTTTTGAAGACAGAAACAGTCAGAGAAGACCTTTTTGTCCTTCCTACAAAAAGCAAGCGGGGTGACTATGCAATTTTGCTGACATATGCCTCGCAGAATTTTAAAGAGGATCTTCCAAAGATAACGGAAACATTGGAATTTCAGGAAAATATAGAGGGCAGGGAAGTAACAATCTGGTGCATCGACCGTCACACCACCAATCCTTATCGGTTATATGAACAATGGGAAGGCAAAAGCATGACAGAAGAACAAGCCGCTGTTTTGCGAAAAGAAGGTACACTGCATCCCGTAAAACAATTTGTGTTTTCCCGTTTAGAAGAGCATTCGGGCAAAATCAGATTATCCCTTACACCCAATGCCGTATATCTGATTTGCGTAAAAGGACATTAACGCATTTTTATATGGCTATTTGTGCCGCAGGAGTCAAAAAGCAGCCATTGATCAGCGGTTTCTCTGATGCTGAAGCATCTGCAGAATGGATAAGGAAAAAGTAAAGAAAGGGCAAAAAATGGAATTAATATGGCAGAATAAAAAATTTAACTGGGGAAATATCCTGGCGGAGTGGGTTCCTTGTATTGAAACGGACGGCAGAACCGAAATGCCGATAAGAGTCTTTCAACAGGAAAAAAATTGTTTCAAAATAAATTTTGAGAAGCTTGAGTGGAACTGGGAGACCGAAAACAGAGGAGAAAGGCTTCTCATTCGTTCGGAAATCAGGAATATTTCTGACGAAACGGTAAAGCTTGGCAAATTCACAATATTAAACGCAGATGTGCCCGTATTGACAGATGCAAAAGACATACGGGCTCTGGCCGTACCGGACAGAGGACAGGATGCCAGAAAAGTTCTGTCGGTTACATCTTCGGGGGCGCCGCAGGAGAGCCAGATTAAGTTCCAGTTCTATTCGGCAGCAAAGGCAGCTGCCCTGCAGGTCGGTTTTGTTACATTCCAAAGACTTTATACGAAGGTGAGCCGTAGAGTGGAGGACGGAAAAATCCGACAGATTGTAGCGTACGCAGATTTTGAAGGCTGGATTCTGGAGGCAGGAGAAAAGACACCGTTTGAGGAATTTGCAGTATCGTACGGAGACTCTCCTTTTACGCAGCTGGAAGAGTGGGCGGATATTGCGGCAGAGCGGATCCGACCGGTTTTTCAGAAAAACCCGGTTTTCGGCATCGGCAGCGGCGCCTGGAGTTATACGGACGTAGAGAATGAGAACAGAGAACAGAAGCTGCTGCATAATCTGGATGCGATCAACGAGAAGCTGGCAGGATACGGCTTTGAATATGCGAGGGTCAGCAATTCCAATATACCGGATGGTAATCCAGGAGATTGGTTCGGTTGGAACGATCATAATTTTCCCCATGGTCCGGAATATCTGGTATCAGAAGTTGCCAAACGTGGTTTTAAGCTGGGACTGTGGAACGGTCCTTTCATGATCAGCAGTAAACTGACGAAGCTTGTGGAAGAGATGTGGGATGCTTTATACAAAACACCGGACGGAAAACCCATGGTATTCATGGAAGGCTGGAAACATGGCGATGCAGCCAAATACCCGGTAAAGGAAAGACCGGACATTTACGGACTGGATCCCTCCCATCCGAAATCTTTGGATTTTATCCGCAGGGTATTTTCTTACTGGCACGAAATGGGTATTCGTTGCTATATGATTGATTTTGTGCGGATCGGAGCAGGGAAACTGGATGCAGCGCCGACTTTTTCCCATGCGGATCCTAAGCTTGTCAAAAGTGCGGAAAGTTTCTGTGGATTTATGAAAGCCATTCGGGAAGCAGCAACGGAAGATACATACCTTCTTATTTCCAGTGGACCGACGTTCCCATGCAGCGGTTATACGGATGCTATGCGTACGGGAAATGATTTCGGAGAGGGAAGGGATATTAATCCGGAAGCCTTTTTCTATCCGGCAAGTTTTATCATTAATTCGCTGGATTTCTGGACGGGACCGGAAAGAGCATTATACAATATGGCTTCCTATTATACGCACCGGAAACTATATCAGAATGACATCGGAAACGTTTTGACACTGGATTCGCCGATTCCGTTGGAATATGCCCGCATCTCGGCAACCATTCACGGAATGAGCGGCTGCGGAAGTATGCTCGGAGATCAGATCAGTCTGATTTCACAGGAGCGTCTCTCCATGATTAAAAAGACCATCCCGCGCCATACGAAACAGGCTTATCCGGAGGATTTGTTTACCCACAAGGAAGGCAAACCGCCCCGCATTTCAAGGTATGATTTCCCGAATTCTTCTGTGCTTGCTGTGTATAATATCACAAAGGAAGAAGAAATCCATACACTTCATTTTAAAGGAAATTTTGCTGTGTGGGAATTCTGGAATGAGACATTCTGCGGCAGTGGAAAAGATGTGTTTGAAGTCAGAATTCCGGCGGGAACCGTCAGAGTTTTCCACTTTGTAAAAAGACAGGAACATCCATGCCTGCTTGCAACCGACATGCACATCCTCATGGGGGAACTGGATACAAAGTCAGGATGGGAGGAAGATACGTTATCTTTGTCCATAAAGAGACCGGCAGCAGAAAGGGGAAGTCTCTTTGTCTATGTTCCGACAGGATGGTATGTAAAAAATACAAGCAGATATCTTATTGTCAAAGACGGAAAATCCGAAGAAGTCATTGTGCGCGTACCATGTACAACAGATGATTCGGGGCAATGGCACGGACAGGTAACATTCGGAAAGATCGAAGATGCAAAGCAGACGGTGGAAGAAACGGAAGAGAGAAAATATGAATAAATTATGGTATACAAAACCGGCTTCCTGTTTTGAGGAGGCGCTTCCGATCGGAAACGGGAGTCTGGGCGCTATGGTTTACGGAGGCGTTTGTCGGGACAGACTTTCTTTGAATCACGATACTCTTTGGTCCGGAACTCCGGGACATACCGTTAAGCCGGAAGCTTACGAGGCTTACCGAAAAGCACGGCAGCTGATAGAGAGAGGGGATGCAGACAAAGCGGAAGATCTGGTCTGCAGAAATATGAATGCAGACTGGTCCCAAAATTATCTGCCGATGGGAAATTTGTATCTGGAAAGCCCGATACAGGATGATAAAGTGCAGGATTGTAAGAAATACAGCCGCGTTCTGGATATGCAGAACGCGGTTGTAAAAGTTACCTTTGAAAGGCAGGGAACAAAATCATTCAGAGAATATTTTGCATCTAATCCGGATGATGTGATTGTGCTCAGATATTATGATGAAATGCCTCAAAAATACACGATTTTTATGGATTCACAGCTGAAAAGTACGTTGGAATACGGCAAAGATTTTATAGAATTAAAAGGGGAGTGCCCGTCGAATTTAAGCCCCGGAGACAGAACATGTACCAATCCATGCACTTATGACGGAAAAGGAATCCGCTTTACCACAATGGTAAAAATCGAAACAGATGGTATTGTTCGTGGATCGGAACAGGGACTAATTGTTGAAAACAGTACGGAAATGTACTTGTATCTTACAACTCAGACCAGTTATATCCGCTATGACACTTTACCGAAGGCTCCGACAGCCGCAGCATGTGAAAGCAAAAACCATGCAGCGCAAAAGAAAGGATATGAAAGGATTTACCGGGATCACAAAGCAGATTTCTCAGGTTACTATAATCGGGCAATTATAGACCTGGGTTGTCATTGTGAAATACCGACGGATGAATTCATCCGATCGGGGGAAAACTATGCCGTATTGGCTGAACTGGTTTTTAACTATGCAAAGTACTTATTGATCAGTGCATCCCGTCCGGGATCACAGGCCATGACACTGCAGGGGATATGGAATGAGGCGTTTCAGCCGCCCTGGTGCTGCAGCTACACCCTGAATATCAATACAGAGATGAACTATTGGGTCGCTCTGCCTCTTAATCTGCCGGAGATGCAGCAGCCCTATCTGGAACTGGCCCAAAAACTGGCGGACACGGGAAAAGCCGTTGCAAAGGAAAATTATCACTCCGACGGGTATGTGAGTCATCATGTAACGGATTTATGGGGAATGCCGACGGTGTGCGGCCCCGGTATGGAAAGAAATGCTTCTTGGGGATTCTTTAATCTGTCGTCCGTGTGGCTGTTAAATGAGCTGTTTCAAAAGTATAAGTATACCGGGGATATTCGGTATTTGGAGAATGATCTTTATCCGATGATGAAAGAGGCTGTGAAGTTTTATAAGAGTCAGCTTGCGGACAGAAACGGCAAAAAAGTAATGCTTCTGTCAACATCACCGGAAAATCGCTATGTGAGTGAGGGAACGGATCAGGCAATTGCGCCTTATACGGCAATGACACAGGAGCTCTTGATCGTGTTGTTCCAAAATTATGTAACCTGTTGTGAGATTTTACAGGTTGACTCTGCCCTTAAGAAGGAAATAGAAAAAATCCTGCCGCAGTTGGATACCTTTGATGTTGGAAGAGATGGACGGCTGCTGGAATGGGACAGGGAATATGAGGAAAAGGATGTGCATCATCGCCATGTTTCCCACTTGTATGGTATCTATCCGGGTGGTTTATTCACGGAAAGAAAGAACCCCAAAATGTATGATGCAAGCCGGAAAAGTCTGGAGATGCGCGGTGATGACGGAACCGGATGGAGCATTGCATGGAAAATAAATCTTTGGGCAAGGCTGAAGGACGGAAACCGTTCTTTTGAGCTGTTCAAAAAACAAAAGTGGTATCCCAATCTTTTGGACGTACATCCGCCGTTTCAGATCGATGGCAATTTCGGTGCAGCAATGGGAATCATACAGTGGTTTGTGCAGTGTGAGGATAATACCATAAAGATATTGCCTGCACTTCCGGATGAAATTTTGCAGGGAAAACTAAGCGGAATTGCAGCGGAGGGAAATATTACGCTCTCGATTGAATGGAAACAGGGAAAATATGTGAAATTATCGGCAATATCACCGGCTTCACAGCAGGTTATGTTTGAAATAAACGGCGTAGTGCAGAAAATGGAACTGGTATCTAATGAGACAGTATGGTACACGGCAATTTGTTCGTGAGAGAATCCCAATAGTTTTTATAAAGGCATTAAAAATTTAATTTATCAAACTCGACCATTCTCTCATTGAGAAAGGGGAATAGAAATAGCTCTTGAAAACAGAGCGGGCGGCTGTTATACTTAAAGGCATCAAGGAAGGTGTAGAAAGGATGCATACCAAAAGAACCAAAGAAGATATGACAGCGCAGTTAAGAGACGGAAAGATACTGCCGTTGATTATTCGGCTCTCCATCCCTGCGGTTATTGCGCAGCTGATTACGTTTTTATACAATATCGTTGACCGGATGTATGTGGCCAGGATTGAAAAATCAGGAATGGATGCGCTGGCAGCACTGGGAATTGTGCTGCCGATTACGTTGATTATCCAGGCATTTGCCAATCTGATCGGGCTGGGAGGATCGCCGAGAGCCGGAATTAAAATGGGAGAAGGGAACGCAGAGGAAGCCAACCGGATTTTTAATACCGGTTTCTTGCTGCTGGTGATAATCGGAATCGTAATCGGCGCCGTAACCTTTCTTTTTTCAAGGCAGATCGTGGAACTGTTCGGCTGTCCGCCCAGCGCGGTGGAATTTGCCGTTGCCTATCTGAAAATTTATTCCTGCGGCACACTTTTCGTGATGCTTGCCCAGGGACTCAATCCCTTTATTCTGACCCAGGGGTATTCCATGATTGCCATGGGTTCGGTTCTGGTCGGCGCAGTTATGAATATCGTGCTGGATCCCATCTTTATTTTTACCCTTGGAATGGGTGTGGAAGGCTCCAGCCTTGCTACGATTCTTTCCCAGGGATGTTCCTGCGTCTGGGTGATTTTGTTTTTCTTCTCCAAAAAGAGCTTGTTTCATTTCACTCATTTCTATCGCAGACACTTTAACGTTAGGGGAATAAATCAAAATTCCGATTCCACAGCGCAATTCTCCGACAGGCGTTATGCCGGAGAAGATACACGTCAGGGTATAAAGAGACACTTCAACAGCGGGGGAATTCAGGGCTTTTGGAAAAGAGTGGCCGATATTTTGTCCCTGGGCTTTACGCCGTTTGTCATGACAATTACGGAGTGTGCGATACAGGTGGTATTTAATATCAATCTGAATCGTTCTACGGGAGGCAATAAAGATTATACGGCTGCGTTGACGGTGATGCTCAGTGCCCTGCAGCTGATCTCGCTGCCGCTTAACGGTCTCGGAAACGGGGTGCAGCCTTTCGTCAGTTACAATTACGGAAAGGGCGATGCGGATCGGCTGAAAAAGGGAATCCGGTATGTGACCGTGATCGCGCTCCTGTTCTGCGTTACCATCTGGTCATTGTCTCTTGCCATGCCGGAGATGTATGCTTACTTTTTCTCCGCCAGTGAGTCGGTTACGGCGATTGTAAAGGAATACGGACCGTTCTTTTTGATGGGATCGATTATGTTTTTTGTACAGATGACGCTGCAGAATGTAAATGTTGCGCTGGGACAGGCGAAATCGGCATTGATTCTTGCCGTGATCCGGAAAGTCGTCATTCTGATTCCCCTTTGCTTTATCCTGACCAATGCCATTGGCTTCAAGGGTGTCTATTTTTCGGAAGGAATCGCGGATTTTACGGCGGGGATTATCACATCGATCGTTATCTTCACTACCTTCCCACGGGTATTTAAGAAGCGTGCGCAGATGGTGAGGGAGAAGGCGTTGTAAGGTAACAGCCCTTTGAAGCGTAATGCCATGTTAGGAATGTCCCGGTCTGCAGCTGCAACAGGCAGCTGCGAAGCAGGGAATTGGTTGTAAGGAATCGGCGAAAGCGAAGTCGGTTCGATAAAGAATAGAGACATGAGGGATTTGGTATCCTATGTATTGATTCTTTTGATACCATTGATTGGTTTATCTGTTTTTGTAAGGGGCTATCTCTTTCGGGTATTGGAGGAAGAGATTCGGAAAAACAGCAGCAATAACCTGCAAAATGCCAAGAACATCATGGAAACGCAGCTGGAGCATCTGACTTCAACGGAGCAGAAGATGTATTTGAACAAGATGCTTCGGGGATTTTCCCTGCAGGATGAAACGCTGACAGCGATTGACACGAAGGATCAGTTAAAGGCATACTGCCTGTTGACGCCTTTTCTGTCGGATGCTGTTTATTACCAGGAGGAGGACGATTACATGGTTGCGGCAAGCAGTTCCTGCTTAAAAGAGGATTTTTGGAACACGATGTATTCCTTTGAAAACTGGGATTATGAAAGCTTCCGGAAGGATTTGGAGGCCAATACCGAGGCGTTTTTTATACCGGCGCAGAGCGTGTATGTGAAAAAAACATCCTGGCAGAGGATTGTCACTTTGGTGGTTCCTTTGGATACGGCGGGCAAACGATGTGTGATGCTTCTGATGAATGAGGATTTTTTTGCAAATATTCTGCCGCGTCCCAATATGCAGGAAGAGGTTTCGGCGATTCTGGATGAAAACGGACAGGTTCTGGTCTGTGTGGGAGCGGGATCGCTGCTGGATGCCGTATCCGGGAAGATGTCGCAGGCGGATCAGAATTGGCATACAAATGAAAATAATCCAAGCCATTCATCAAATATATGCTGGGTATCATACTTGGATGCTACCGTGAGTTTGAGGGAAGATTGACTCTGGCTGAAAGGTGCGGCCCAAGGAGTACCGCCTATGATGTTGTGCGGGAATATGCAACGAATCATATTGGTACCTTTACGAAACAGAATGCCCTGGCGAGCTGTCCCAGTTTGGGCAGTTCTTCTGTCGAAGCAGCATTGAAAAAATTAGTTCAGGATGGTACACTTATTCGTCTTGGTTCCGGACGAAGAACATACTATGTAAGAAGTGATGCTTTGGAATAGTACATTAACCAAGATATTGATATCTACCTCAAGTCCCGAAATGCCGTGATTACAGAATAGCAAGAATATTGAAAAATGTAATACTAACATTCTTTTCCGGGAGAATGTCCGAATCGTTTCTTATAGGAGCGGCAGAAAAAGGAGGTATTTGCAAAGCCTACCTTTTCTGCCGCTTCTTCTATGGTAAATTCGCCGCTTTTTAATAATTTCCGGGCAGTATCAAGGCGCATTCCGTTACGGTATTCCACAGGAGAGAGGCCGGTATAGGCTTTGAATAATCTGCGGAATCCGGGTTCGCTCATGCCGCACAAGTCTGCATAATACTGAATTTTATAAGAATCAAAACAGGACAAGGGCAGGTCCTTCAAAGCCGGCTGTATCCGGCTGTATTTTCCGGGGAGTGTTCCTGCCTGCTGTGTGATACGCCATAACAGGTTGTAAATCTGTGATAAAAAATACAGGCTATTCAGCCCTTGCGCGGACTGCAGATCGGCGTATAAAGAACAGAAAATCTTACGAATACTTTCATCTGTAATCCGGCAGGGGGCAGTAAGGGCATCCGGAAAGGCTCCGGAAAGATGATCGAATTGTACAATAATCACAGAGCTTTCATCGGCAGTATAGGTACTGCTGTATCTGGTTCCTGCCGGGACAAAAACCAGATCTCCGGACTGCGCAAGGATATCTTCCTGGGAAGCGGTAAGGAAAGAAAAGCGCAAGGTTCCCTTCAGCGTATAAACGAAAGTGTGCTGCGCTCTCCCCTCCGCAAAGGTCATCTTGTACCCGTTCGGGCGCGTCACACTGACACAGTTAATATTTTCTACGATAAAAGGAATATCCCGTGGCGTATAACTGATCTTCATAAAATCTCCATTAATCTCCGTTTCTAACCGACTTGTTAACAGTGTAAGAATTTTGGAGCTTGTTGTCAAGTGATTCCATTATAAAGTCCTTTGTAAAGTATATTATAAAGTCCATTGTAAAGGCTATAGCAAAGAAACTGTTCAGATATGTTCGAAAAGTGCAAAAATAGATTGAATCGGACATGGAAAAAAGAGGTGAAATAAAACATAATGATTGTAACAGTTCAGACAAGCATTTATGAAGGCTGATTTCATGCTTGCATGAAAATCTGCCTTTATGAATGCCCTTTGGGCATTCTATGCTTGGAACTTAGCGCCATTATATGAAACAAAGCAGCTGCGAAGCAGCGAGTAAGCGCTGAAAGCGCGGCTTTGTGAATGGCGCGCCTGAACTGTTACTATACCGGAAAGCTTTCATAACACATTGCTATGCGTAGTCATTTAGAAGCACCATTTGGAAAAGAGGTTTTTATGGATGAAAATTTTCTGTTAACAACATCGGCAGCCCAAAGTCTGTACCATGAATGTGCAGAAGCTCTGCCGGTGATTGACTACCACAATCATTTAAACATAAGAGACTTATCGGAAAAACGCAAGTTTAAGAACCTGACGCAGCTTTGGCTGGCAGGGGATCCGTATAAGCACCGTGCCATGCGAATCTGCGGAGTGGCCGAAAAGTACATTACAGGGGAGGCTTCCGAGTATGAAAAGTTTGAAGCCTGGATGGATTCTTTGCCGAAGCTGATCGGGAACCCTTTGTATGACTGGTCTGTTCTGGAAATGAAGAGAGTATTCGGAATTTCCCTTATCCCCGGGGATACCAAGAGCAGAGATTTATGGGAAGAGACCGGAAAGCAGCTTGCCAGTCCCGAATTTACCGCGCCCGGATTGCTTAAAAAATTTCACGTGGAATATGCTTCGCCCTGTGCTTCTCTTACGGAAAACTTAGAACCGTTTGCCACACTTTCCGCACAAGAGGCATTAGAGGAACGATCTGCGGTAATTGCTCCTTCCCTGCGGGGAGATACCTTAACAGGTATCGATCGAAAAACGATAACGGAACTGGAGCAGATAATCCATATGACAATTCTTACGCTGGAAGATTTTTTCTGCGCCATTGAAAAAAGGCTGGAAGCGTTTGAACAGGCGGGATGCCGTTTCTCCGACCATGCGCTGGATAATGGCTTTGTCTATTACAAGGAGGACGGCAAAAATGAGGAACGCTTCCGGAAGCTGCAAAGGGAATGCTCTTTTTCCATGGAAGAAAAGCATTCCATGGAAGAAAAGCATTCCATGGAAGAAGTACTTTCCCCGGAAGACCGGGGCAGGCTTTTCAGCGCTGTTTTGAGATTCCTTGCCGCATCTTACGCCAAGAGAGGCTGGACCATGCAGCTTCATATCGGAGCGCAGCGAAGCACCAGCACGAGACTTCGCAGGCTTGCCGGACCGGCCGGCGGTTTCGCCGGAATCGGAAACGGATGTGATGTGCAATCCCTTACGGATATGTTGGATGATTTTGAGAAGGGAAAGTGGGGCATGCCGAGGATTATTCTGTTTACGCTGAATCCGGCGGACAATGCGGTAATGTCCGTTTTAAGCGGTTCTTACAGCCAGGATGGAGTAAGCGGGAAAATTACACAGGGGCCTGCCTGGTGGTGGTGCGATCACCTTTACGGCATGCGGGAAGTATTTGAAAACAACAGCGCTTTCGGTGTTTTATCTGTTTTTGCAGGAATGACAACGGATTCCAGAAGCTTTCTTTCTTTTGTAAGGCACGAATATTTCAGACGAGCCTTATGCGGATGGATCGGAGAAAAGGTGGAAAAAGGAGAAATGATTGCATCGGACAGATTATTAAAAAATCTGGTACAGGATGTATGTTACAAAAATGCAAAGAAACTGGTGTCTTAACCATAGGAGATTAGCGCGACATTGTCGCTCGGAAATGAGGAAAGTATGCACTTTAACGTAAAAGAAGACATTATACAAATGACATCTAAGTGGGAGGGGGAGCGCTTTGAAGACGGAAGACCGCGGGTTCCCGATCACTATCTGCAGGCACTTCACGGACTGACGCTGGAAGAGGTGTGGAAACCGATTTTCGTAAAAGGTTACGAAAGTCAGTTTGAGGGAGAATTAAAGGTGCTGCATCCCGATGGGCGTAAGCTGATCGGCAGAGCGGTAACCGCTGTTTATTGCCCGACCCGACCGGATCTGAATGAGACGGTAGCCGAGATCGGCAGAAGCGAGGGGAGAAGCGGAACCTATAACCAGTGGGTCGTAGACAGCCTGGTGGAAGGAGATGTCTGCGTGGTGGATATGTACGATAAGATCTACAAGGGAACCTTCTTGGGGGGTAACCTGACAACAGCGATTTCCAATCGGACGAAAACCGGAGGCGGAGTCATCTGGGGCGGAGTACGGGATCTGGAACAGATGAAAAAGGTAGAAAATGTACAGGTCTATTACCGGGGCGTGGATCCGACACCGATCCGGGAATTTGTCATGACCGGATTTAATGTGCCTGCCAGAATCGGTAAAGCAATCTGTCTTCCTGGAGATATTGTATTCGGAACCGATGCAGGTGTTCTGTTCATTCCTGCGCATCTGGTGCAGGAAGTGGTGGATGGCGCGGTAAAGACTAAGGTAAAAGACATGTTCGGTTTTGAAATGATTGCGCAGAATAAATTCACCACAGCGCAGATCGATCGGAATGTATGGACAGTTGAAATGTTGGATCTGCTTACGGAATATATTCGGACAAACGATGCGGCAGCCGATTTCCGGGGAATTGACTGGAGCGCGGAGTATGACATGGCAATTCACGGAGATCCCAATGACACCCAGTCGGCGATTTGAGGTAACAGTAAATAACAGAAAGGTTAGTGAGAAAATGAATTCTATATTTGAAAATCAGGTTGCGGTAGTGACCGGAGCGGGCGGAGTCCTGTGTTCGGAAATTTCCCTGTACCTTGCCGGACAGGGAGCAAAGGTAGCGCTGGTGGGCAGAACGGAGGAAAAGCTGCGGAAAGTGGAAGCACGGATTCTGGAAAACGGCGGAACCTGTATGGTAAGGACATTAGATGTGACAAAGGAAGCGGATGTGGAAGCCCTGGCAGAGGAAGTGAAAAACGTCTGGGGATCCTGCCGCTACCTGATTAACGGAGCAGGCGGTAATAACAATAAAGCCGTAACAACGAATTTTACCTTTGAAAAAGAAGAATTGTTGCCGGAAGAAGAACGAAAAGAAGAAATGACAGGTTTTTTTGACCTGGATTTGGACATTTTCGAAGGCGTAATCCGGGCGAACACCCTGGGAACGGTAATTCCGGTAAGGGCGTTTGCAAAGCAGATGGCGAAGGAAGGCAGAGGAAGTATCTTAAACTTTGCGTCTATGAATAGTACAAGACCTCTGACACGTGTTCCGGCTTATGCCATGAGTAAGGCTGCGGTGGTGAATCTGACACAGTTTCTGGCTACTTATTTTGCCCCTGCGGGAATCCGGGTAAATGCCGTAGCCCCCGGTTTCTTCGTGAATGAAAGAAGCAGAAAGATTCTCTGTACTCCGGAAGGCGGACTTACCAAACGCGGTCAAAATGTAATTGACCACACCCCTATGCAGCGCTTCGGAGAGCCGAAGGAGCTTTTAGGCTGCGTTTCGTTCCTTCTGGATGATGAAAAGGCATCTTTTGTAACCGGTATCACCGTGCCGGTAGACGGCGGATTCCTGGCACACAGCGGAGTCTAGTTAGAAAAATTGCATTGATATGCAATTTTTCCATCGGCAATTTGTTTCTGAGCGAAAACAAATTGCCGATGGAATTGCTCCCAAATAAATGTAACAGAAAGAAAGGGTTCGTATTATGATATTAACGGATTATCTGCGTAGTCAAAGGGATCTTACCTGGGATTATGCCAGGCAGTGCGGTGTTGAAAAGGGAGTTATCCGTCTGCCGGAGACGGATGATTTTGACATCTGCGATGCTTCCCATTGGCAGAGCATCTATAAGAAATTTACGGATTTCGGCATCACTCCCATTGTGATCGAACCGATGCCCAATGCGCTTCATGACCACATCAAAGCAGGTGATGAAAAAAGAGATGAGTGCATTGACAAGGTCATAAAAATGTTTCCCATTATGGATCGGCTGGATATCCGTACCATTTGCTTTAATTTTATGGCGCATGTAGGCTGGTGCAGAACCAGTGACCGTATTAGAGAACGTGGAGGTGCGCTTGTAACCGGATTTTCCATGGAAGAATATCAGGAAACGGATCTGGCAATCAGTGAGGAAAAGTTGTGGGAGAATTACTGCTATTTTATGAAAGCCGTGCTTCCCTATGCGGAAAGGCATCACATCAGGCTTGCGCTGCATCCGGATGACCCGCCGGTTCCGAAGCTTGGAAAAGTATCCCGTATTATGATTTCCAATGAAAACATCAAAAAGGCAATTGCACTCGGCAACAGTGACTGCCTGGGAATTACCATGTGCCAGGCCTGTTACCGGATGATGGGAGAAGATTTGTACGAAATCATCCCGCAATGGAAAGATAAAATATTCTTTATTCATTTCCGGAATGCAACAGGCAACCGGTATCATTTTCATGAAACATTCCATGATAACGGAGATATCCGCATGGGTGAGATTATGGAATTGTACAAACGATGCGGAATTGACGTCCCTATCCGGGTAGATCATGTCCCTGCCATGGCCGGCGAGACGGATAACAACGGATATACGGCATTAGGAAGACTCTATGCCATTGGCTATTTAAAAGGTTTGCTGGAGGGGTGCCCGTAGAGACACCCCTGGGATAATTTGTATAAACGATTTAAGGAACATACTGTTGCACCATTTCGATAACTTCACCGCCTTTTATAGTGAAAGTAAATGGATACCAGAAATGGTCACTTTTCTTTTTATACAAACGCATCAAAGCAGCAATGTCAAATTCTTTATCAAAATAGTCTTCTTCGTAGGAAAAAAGAATGCATTTGCAAGATGCATTTATGGGAATCGTTTGCGTTTCTTCGCTTGGATTGTAGATATAGAATCCGTTCGGCATGTCATCTTGAATGCCGAGTTCGGCGATCCGGTCGGTCATATCCAGGGTGATCCACTCAATTTCATCAATCGTAACAGAAGTTTCGGTCATGTCTATAATATAGGCCATTTTTGTAGCATCTTCCGGAATGGAAGTTTCCTCAATAGCGGACACACCGGATACTTCTATCCCGTCTCTTTGGGCAGGGAAAAGCGGATGCAGGATCAGTCCGATGATCAGCAGATGCAGGGGATAGTAGAGGTAGAAGAACCATTTCATAAAGCGGTTCAGGGACTGGTTCTTTCCTCTTTGTCCATTATACAGCCGGAGAAGGGGAAGGGAAAGAACCACGCCCATCTGCAGGATTCCGTAAATTTTATCTATGGCAAAAAAGTAGACAATGGCATAAATCCCCACATAGAAAATCAGCCAGAAGGACTGCGCTTTAAAATTCCCGCGGTTGGTTCCGAAGGAAAGGATGCACAGAGCGGCAATGCAGCTCCAGTCGCTGGGGAAGCTGACAAGGCAGATAAGAAGAATCAGTATAATTCGTAAAACGCTATTTTTGATCCTGGCACTGTTTGCCACCTGAAGCATGACAAGACCCCAGGCAAGAGACCACATAACACTGGTCTGATTCAGCATTTTCCCGGAAGCAAAGGGAAGAAACGACTTAAGCCCTGCAAAATCAGTGGATGCATACAGATAGCAGAAGTGGGAAAGCAGGGCGAAAGCGAATAACCGCAGCATATATTTACGGATATTGCGGGTATAGTGATATCCTTCTGCAATAAAGTAACACATGATCGGGCAGGTGATTCTTCCCACAAGATGCATGAGGACAGGAAGCCATTCCTGTGGATAACCCGGGAAAACCGCCCAGGCAATGTGGTCAACTGTCATGGCCAAAATAGCAATGATTTTAATCAGGTTGGAATCTAATAATTTCTTTTCGGTTTTCACATTTACTTGTTTCAAATCTTATTACCTCCGTTGCAGCGGCGGAATGCGCCGGGGCTTATCGTTTCATTTTTTTTAAACAAGGCACTGAAATAGGAAAAACTGCCGAAACCGCAGGAAAGCGCAATTTCGGAAATGGACTGATCCGTATAAAGCAGCTTCTGTTTGGCCAAAGACAGGCGCTTTTGGAGAATGTAATCGGAAAGCGTCATGCTCGTAGTCTCTTTAAAAAGATGGCACAGGTAATATTTGTTTAAATTGGTATAGGCGCAGATTTCATCCAGCAGGATTTTTTCCTGCAAATGGGAGTCTATGTATTGGAGGATGCCGCTTAATTTCCCTTCCAAAGGGGGGAGACTCTGCTCCTCGTACGAAGAAAGTTCGGAAAATATGCCCAGAAGAGCCGATGCCAGTTTCAGGCGGAAAAGCGTTTCGCTCTCTTCCACAGCCGATGCGATCTGCTTCATCTGCAAATCTATGGCGGCAAATCCCGCTTCGCCGGGGCGGATCAGATTCCTGCCGGGGCGGTTAAAAAGCTCCTTAACAAGGGGATCGAAGCCTGCCGCCCGTGCGATTCCGTTTATGAAAGGCGCGGACAGGACAATCTTATTGCGGATATAGTCAGCGGGATGCTCCGGATTGGAACAGTGAATGTCCATGCCGTTTACCAGATAAACGCAGCCTTCCCGCAAGGGAAAAATGTGCTTGTCAATCATAAACACACCGTCACCGGAAAGAACCTGCACGATTTCATAACTGTTTCCGTGAGAGTGTCTCTTATCGATCAGAAGATCTTTTCCGATATCCCGGTACTGGTAGTCGATGACCTCCGGGATCGTAAAAGTGTCCGTTTTCATATCAAACCTCACAATTGTATTTTTTGATCCTCATTTGATATCACGAATTGCTCCGCTGCAAAGCAGCTCCCGCAATTCTAAAACATCATCATTTCTAGGAAAACGCTGAAAGCATGGTTTCGTAAATGGTGCATCTAAACTGTTACGGTTTTTAAAAAGTAGGAAGCACCGAACCATGCGGATATCTACAGCAATATTCTTATAATAATCGGCAACATTCTGATATTTTTTATTATATCATATGCTATGATAAAAACACAAGAGAAGATTAGAAAAAAGAAATTTCCGGATTACGGTACCTGCGAAGTGGCGGATCAGGCGCTGGCTCATATGATGAACCTTGCCAGGAAGATTTCTTACGCCAACGGATTGATTCATCAGGGAGTCTGGGACTACCGGAGGAACATTCCCATAAGGAGACTTGGTCAGTGTGCCGTCGGAATCTGCGGCGTGGGGCGCATCGGCAGTGAGTTCGCCAAACGGGCTGCGGCGCTGGGAAGCAAAATCATTGCTTATGATATCGAGGAAAAAGATACCCACAGACACTTCCCGGATTTCGTGGAATTTGTCAGCTTTGAGGAACTTCTGGAAAGATCGGACATTCTGTCCATCCACTGTCCGCTGGACGAATATACCCGGCATATGTTTTCCGACAGAGAGTTTGCAAAAATGAAGGACTCCGCGTTGTTAATCAATGTGGCCAGGGGCGGCATTGTGGATGAGGATGCTCTTTTACGGGCTCTGCAGGAAAAGAAAATAGCCGGTGCGGCACTGGATGTGGTGGAGAAAGAACCGCTTTTGCCGGACAATCCTTTGCTTTCGCTGGACAATTTTGTGGTTACGCCTCACAGCGCCTGGTATTCGGAGGAATCTTCCCACGAACTAAAGCGCAAGGCGGCGGAGGAAGGCGTACGATTTTTGAAAGGAGAAGCCGTTCACTATTCCGTGCGGAAGAAGGCAGAATTATAAAAAATGAGCTCAGAAAGACATTTCCATAACGTTTTGTATCTGAGCGAAACAAAAGGAAGGAATAGAACAATGAAAGCAATTCAGTACTTAGGAGCAAACACGATAGCAGTAAAGGAGGTACCGATGCCGGAGGTTCCGGAAGGCTTCGGACTGATTAAGATTTCCCATGCGGGAATCTGCGGAACCGATTTGAATATTTATGCGGGAACCCATCCCAGGGCAAAAGCACCTTTAACCATAGGGCACGAGTTTTCCGGCTTTGCCAGCTGGCAGGCAGAAAAATGCTTGCATCCGGAAGCGGGAAAATTATTAATCTGGCGTCTATGTTAAGCTTTTTCGGCGGCTATACCGTACCTGCCTATGCGGCAGCCAAAGCCGCAGTTAATATGCTGTCACAGGCTATGCTGCTTCAGTTGGGTCAAAAAGGAATTCGTGTCACCACCATCAATCCCGGCGGAACGGACACACCTTTCTGGGGAACACGAAGTGTAGACAAGTCCAAACTGATGCAGCCGGAGGATGTGGTGGAGATTATTCTGTTTGCGTTGACATCCAATCCCAAGATACAGATTCACGATATCTATTTTGAAAGCTCAGCGAGGTTTTAGGGCGGAAGAGAAAAGGTTTGTGGAATAAGGAATTAAGGAAAAGTAAGATTCAGAGTAACAGTTCAAAAAAGGAAAAGGAAAAGGAAAAGAAAAAATATGAAAACAACCCAGATCATCCGAAACATTATGACACGATATGAAAAAATGCATAAAGTAAACCATTATTTCGGTTTGCTGGCTTATTTTGCATTGAGTAAACTGGCTACCGATACGAAGGATGAGGAGCTGATTCAGAAGTGTATCCACGAGTTGTCAGGTTATCAGAACAGAACCGACCATCCTCAGTTTAACTTTGAAAATTACTACTTCGGCGGTGACGCGAAGGCATGGATGATCTATCATGGCTATATGCAGTGGTTCCTTTTATGCTTTTTGCAGGTCTTACCCTGAAAGAGGATAAATACATAGAATTTGCTGCACAGCAGTGTATAAAAATGTACCGGATTTTCCTGGATCCGGAATCCGCTTTCCCGATGTTTGATCTTTTGACCCTGATAGCATTATATCATTACATAATTGAACAAAAAATCCATATCCTAAACCGCCGAAGTCCATGAGATTTCGGCGCTTTATTAGCTAATGCTTTTCAAAACCGCCAGTCTTTTGAAAAACATTTCCCGGATTGCGGAGTCGGTAAACCATTCTTCTTTTATCACGGATATTTGGTTAAGCCCTGTTTTTTTCACAGCCTCTATTGCTGCGTCTTGTTGGGTCATAACATTGTCCATTGTCTGGCATCTGGCGCCCTCTATCGTATCACAAGCCAGAAAAGCCTGCATCGCCGGGCATTAACAGTTCCGCGTTCTGTAATGTAATCTCTTTTCCTCGCAGGCTGACATCTGCAAACGCGCCGGACAGGGAATGGGAATACAGACTTAAGTGTTCAAAACTTATTTTTTCGTCTGCGCTTCTTATCCAGAAAACATCCGTCAGTGTCAAACCGTGGTAGGATACGGCAAGCATTGCCCTGTCTTTATCCGTAGCTGCCTGCCCGGCGCCGATGGTTCTTAAAATTTCCTTTGCATATTTTCTGTCCAATGTCAGAACCCTGGAAGAACACCAGTAATAAAAATTGGTCAGGTTATTGACACGGGCATCAATATCTTCGGAATCTTCCAGGTATAAATTGTAAGGCATAAAAGACGGATAGTAGATCGTGCTTTTTCCGTCTTCATAAATACGCGCCGTCCGCCTGTCCTTATGCATGATATCAAAATATTTCCAACCTTTTTGCAGGCGCTCACGATGCACCAGAATACTCATAGAATCACCTTTTTATTACTTTCCATTTTTAGGAAACGCTTTCCGATTCTTTGACTTTTATTATGTGCCAATATCGGAAATTCGTTAAGGGGAATTACGTTAATAGAATTAATCGGAAAGTAAAATGTTAAAAAAGAAGTTTTGAATTATTGCAAAAATATGGAATATGTTTTATTTACAGAAAAAGTATACAATGTATAATAGAAACTAAGAGAGATAACTGTTTACTTTGATAAGAATGAAAGAAGAGTGAAAATACGAGTATGAAGAATATGCACAAATCAAAAAAATGGAAAATGAAACCTGGAATGAAGCTTTTTTGGGCGGCGTTTCCATTTATTGTCCTTTATTTTCTCTTTTCCTATTTACCCTTAGAAGGGTGGAGAAATGCATTTTATAATTACAAACCTGGCTATAAACTCAGCAATTGTGAGTTTGTAGGATTACGGCATTTCACCAGTATGTTTGCTAATCCGGTCATGCGCCGGGAGACATTTCGCGTTTTGACCAATACCTGTGCTATGAGCATGCTCGGAATTTTGACATCCTTTCTGCCGATGCTGTTTGCAGTTTTCCTGAATGAAATGACTCCTGGGTTTAAAAAAACAGTGCAGACGATAACAACCATTCCGAATTTCGTCAGCTGGGTTTTGATTTATTCTCTGGCAACGGCAATTTTTGCGCCGGAATCCGGGGCACTGAATGTCTTATTAAAGGAAATGCACATTATACAGAATCCACTTAATATTCTGGCCAATTCTGATCATGTATGGCTTACCATGCTATTGTTTAACATCTGGAAGGGACTTGGATGGAGCGCTGTTATTTATCTGGCCGGTTTAAGTAGCATCGACCAGGAACTATATGCTGCGGCATCCATAGATGGTGCTGGAAGATTCGGGAAAATAAGGTATGTTACAATTCCGGGACTGATGCCAACTTATTTGACATTGCTGATTATGAGCCTGGGCAATTTCCTGAGCAATGGAATGGATCAGTATTATGTATTTCAGAATGCGTTCAACAAGGCAAGAATTGAAGTACTGGATTTGTATACCTATAATTTGGGAATCGGAAGCAATAATATTTCCTATTCTACGGCAGTAGGAATTACAAAAAGTATTGTAGGTCTGTTGATTTTATTTACCATTAATTTCTTTTCCGGAAAAATCCGAGGCGAGAAGGTTTTTTGAGGAGGAGCTTATGCGAAAAAAACACAAAACAGGAATAACGGATATTATCTTTTATGCCATAAGCGGGTTCGTTTTCATATTGTTAGCACTGTCATGTTTTTACCCGTTCTATTATGTGGTTATCAATTCCATCAGTGAAAACAGTAAGGTCCTGACCGGACAGATCCGATGGTTCCCAGTCGGAATTCATTTCAATAATTATGTTGATATGCTGAAAATAAAAGGATTGGGAAGAGCAGCATTTATTTCTGTGGCAAGAACGGTTTTAGGTACTTGTGCCATGATAATATCCACTACGATTCTTGGCTATATTATGTCTAAAAAAGAAATGTGGCATCGCAAATTCTGGTATCGATTTCTGACAATTACCATGTATTTTAGTGCGGGCGTTATACCGACTTATCTGAATATAAAACGGCTTGGGTTGCTGGACAGCTTTTGGGTTTACGTCATTCCGGCATTCGTTTCACCATACAATATGATTCTCATGAAGACCTATATGGAGAGTATACCGGAGGCTTTGGAGGAAGCTGCCATTATGGATGGTGCCGGATATGCCAGACGTTTTTTAAAAATTATGATTCCGCTTTCCAGGCCGATTATAGCAACTGTAGCAATTTTTACAGCAGTCGGGCAATGGAACTCTTATATGGATACCATTTTGTATATGACAGGTAATGATAACCAGACACTACAGTCTGTTTTGTATTTGTATCTGAACCGCGCGAATATGTTGGCAAATCTGATCCGACAAAATCCCGGTCTGGCCACTCAGAATCTGTCGAATGCAATTAATCCTACAGCGGTAAAGCACACTGTGACAGTGGTAACACTGATTCCTGTAATGTTGGTATATCCATTCTTCCAGAGGTATTTCACTTCGGGCATTATGATCGGAGCAGTCAAAGGTTAGGTTGCGCAAGAGACGAAAGCGTCTCTGAAAGGGCGCACGGTACAGAGAGCTGGATCCTGAATTGTGGTTTTACAAACAGTGTATTTAGATAATTACCAAATTTCGGAATAAAAACTGTCTTTGCCGGTGTAAAAGGTGAAAAAGAAAAATATGTGCACATATAGGGTCGGCAGGCAGCTTTTTATAACATATTTCTATATTCAGCAGGTAGATTTGACACTATCTGTATTCACTAGGAGGAAGGAACATGAAAAAAAGAATTTTAGCATCTTTACTGGCATTCGGTATGTTGGCATCCATGCTTACAGGATGCGCAGATCGGAACGGAACGCAGAATCAAAGCGAGTCAAAGGTACAAACCGAATCTAAAGGCGGGAATACCGCAGGCAGCGAGGTGAAATTGAGCTTTTATTCAGCGCCTGCTCAGGCAGATGGATCAAATTCACAATGGTATTGGGATATTGTGAAAGAAAAATTCGGAATTACCTTTGATATTAAGGTAAACAGTGGGGATGGCGATATTATGTCTGCCTTGCTGGGAAGCGGAGAACTGCCGGATATCGTCATTTTTGGCAATCCTGAAGATATGATGACGGCAGCCCAGGGAGGTATGCTTGTCAATCTGGATGATTATCAGGAGAAGCTAAATGAAGTTTATGAAAACAGCAATTTTGATATCGCTATGGACTATGCCAAGTCACTTACGAATGGCAGGCACTTTGCACTGCCTACGCAGGTGGGAGATAATAACGGCGTGGAATACAATCTTCAGGTTCGCTGGGATATTTATTCAAAGATCGGATGCCCAGAGGCAGCTGGCTGGGAGGAATATTTAAATGTTATTAAACAGATGGTTGAAAAGGAGCCGGAAACAGCAGAAGGATTGAAAATGTACGGCTTAGGGCTGTTTAATGACTGGGATGGCAATTATATGAGAAATATGACTTTCTATTATGAAGGGCCGATGGGATATACTATGGATTATCATGGAGGGCTGGTAGAAGTGAAGGCTGATCTGAGTGAAGAGCCCAGAAGCATTCTTGATGATAACAGCACTTATAAAGCCGGATTGGAATATTTGTATAAAGCAAATCAAATGGGATTGATTGATCCGGATTCTACGGCTCAGAATTATGATGGTTTTAATACCAAAGTGGCTGCAGGTCAGTATGCCATGGTGCCTTTCAATTGGTCAGGTTACGGAAAGACTAACGTGGAAGATTTTAAAGGATATGCATCCGCATGGCCGAAAAGCGTAGAAGTTGTTACTTATGGTCCCTACATTACAGGATGTGAATGGTATATCGGTATCGGCTCCAAGTGTAAGAATATTGACAAGGCTTTAGAGCTTCTTAACTGGTACTATTCCAGAGAAGGTATTCTGACCTACCAAAGAGGTCCGGAAGGTGATCTATGGAAAATGGAGAACGGAAAGGCAGTTTATACAGATAAATTTATTGCGCTGAATTCACAAGGCGGAAAACTGGAAATAGAAGGCGGCGGTGATCTTACAGACCTTAAGAACACATTTAACTCCTGTGCGGTGTCCGGATGGACGTTGGATCCGGAGACAAATCAGCCCTATGACATTTATAATATGGATGTAAAATTCCTGAATGAACTGACAACCGATTATATGCGGGACAGTTGGCAGGGTCATTTCGGAAAATATGTGGATATGTACTCTTATTGTCTGGATAAAGCTCCGGAAATGCTGACAGTTAAATCTAATAAGCTTAGTTTTATTCCTCCTGCTTCCGACGAAATGGTAACTTTAACCAATCAGATCGGCAATCTGGTTAGAGAAGCTTCCTGGAAGATGGTATTTGCAAAAGACAAAGAGGAATTTGACGCCCTCTGGGAACAGGTAAAAACGGATGCAGAGCAGCTGGGAATGGATAAAGTGCTGGAAGATGCGCTGGCAAGACATGACGAAGGCATGAAGCAGGCAGAAGTTTTTCACATTGAATAAGAAGAGGTAATGCGAAAGCAAAAAGTATGAGAAAGAGAATTCTGCATTGCAGGATTCTCTTTCAGAAGGCTTCAACAGAATAAAAAAGCGAGGAATAGCGGCGAAAATGAAGAATATATTGACAGTCATCGGTTCCGGTAGTACCTATACGCCTGAATTGATCGATGGAATTATAAAGCACAAAGATTCTTTACAATTTGATGAAATTCGTTTAATGGACATTGACGACAGAAAACTGTCAGTCGTAGGACAGCTATGCCAAAGGATGATAAAAGCTGCAGGGCTGGCATGCGAGGTTATCCTTACGAAAGATATGGATATGGCATTGAAGGATAGCCGCTTTGTAGTAGCACAGATTCGTGTGGGAAAACTTCCTGCTCGTGTCTTGGATGAGTCTATCCCGTTAAAATATAATTTGATCGGACAGGAAACTACAGGTATAGGAGGTTTTTTCAAAGCTTTACGCACAATTCCGGTTATGCTGGATATTGCGAAAAGAATGGAAAAGCTTTGCCCGGATGCCTTTCTGATTAATTTTACAAATCCATCCGGAATTATTACACAGGCCATCTCCGACCACAGTTCTATCCGAGTTGTCGGACTTTGCAATGTGCCTGTAAATATGGTGGATAGTATCTGTGAAAATCTGCAAATTGATAAGGTTGATACAAGGATAGAGTATGTAGGGCTGAACCATTTAAGCTGGATCACCGGTATTCGGAAAAATGGCAGAGAATACATAGAAGAAGCCATTGAAAATGGCATTAATGCTACCCCTATGAAAAATATTCATGCTACCGGTTTCTCAAGGGAATGCCTGAAAGCTGCAGGAGGAATTCCATGCACCTATATGGAATACTATTATAATCGGGAAAAGAAGTTGGAAGAACAGAAGGCAGCTGCAAAGACACGAGGAGAACAGTGTATGGAAATAGAGGAAGAGTTGCTTCAAATTTATGAGGACAGTGCCCTGCATGTAAAACCAAAGCAGCTTGACTTAAGGGGTGGTGCAAAGTATTCCACGGCAGCAATTAATTTAATTGATGATATTGCTAATGACAGAGCACAGATACATATTGTAGGAGTGAGAAATGGCAGCATACTTCCTTTCTTAAGGAAAGATGATATCATTGAAGTAGCTTGTATTGCAGGAAAGGACGGAGTGACGCCGATTCCTATCTATAGATTTCAGAATGAGCATATTATGGAATATATGTGTACAGTAAAAGCTTATGAAAGACATACAGTCAAAGCAGCATTAACAGGAGATGATTATGAATCTCTGCGTGCACTGATGATCCATCCTCTGGTAGGTGACTTCCGGGCTGCAGAAAATTGTTACCATGAAATGAAAGAAGCACACAAAGAATATCTTCCTTTGTTCTTCAGAAAGTAACAACTTGGAAAGGGACATGGGATGAATAATTGTATTTTTTTGGGCGTAGATGGCGGCGGTACCAAGACAGACTTCTTTTTATTTAATGAAAAAGGAAAGAGACTGGGTCATATCCGAACAGGAACCTGCAGCCATGAAGCGCTCTTAGGATATGAGGCAGCGGAAGAGGCTTGCCGCAGAGGAGTCGATCGGGTATGTGTAGAAAGCAGAATTTCCCCGACAGATATTGATTATGCGGTTTTAGGACTCTCCGGTGCAGATACAAGGCAACAGCACAGAAAACTTCAGGAAATGGCGGATCACATTTTGCACTGCCCAAGTAAAGTGTTTAATGATTCTGTCCTCGGAATTCTGGCGGCTGCACCAAATGGGGTCGGAGTTTGCTGTATTAACGGAACAGCAACAAATGTATGCGGGATTAATGAAACCGGAGAAACCCTGCAGGTAGGTGGATTCGGCCAAATTTCAAGCGATTTCGGAGGCGGAGAGTATCTTGCCAGAGAAGTGCTCAGAGGGGTATACAGTGCTCGTTATCATGATATCGGGAAAACTTCACTTACACGGGAAGTATTAAATTTTCTCAAGGCGGATGCTTCCGCAGATCTTATGGAGTTGTTTCATCCGGAGCATTTGAAGCTTGATAAAGAAGCTGTATTAAATTTGGATCAGATATTGTTTCGCTGTGCAAGACAAGGGGATGCGATTTCTGTACAGATTATATCAGCCATGACCAAAACATTGGCACAGAGTACAATAGGCTGTATAAAAAATTTAAATTTCCGGAATTCGGTTATGGTTGTTTTGGCAGGAAGTATATGGGTGAAAAGTGATTATCCGGAGATGATAAAACTTTTTCGGGAAACAGTTCAGAAGAAAGTTTCCTGCCGTTGTGAGGTAGTGTTGCTTGAGCAGCCACCTGCTATGGGAGCTGTTTTGGGAGCCTATAAATATTATTATCACAGGATGCCGGATGAGCAATTTAGAGAAAAGGTAGAACGGGGTGTTATGCTGTAAAGGCTATGTATATTTCCCGTCGACAGATACAAATGTACGGAGTGGAGGAGCAGAATGGCAGAGGAAAACTATATTGATTATCATGAGGAAATAGGAAGTTTTGAAATAAAGTCTACCAGAGAGAAATTAGTAGACAGTGAACCGCAAAAGCTGAAGGAAGAGTATCTTAAGACGGGGATAGAGAAAGGAGCTCTTTTTGTTTTACCAATAGAAGATTGGACTGAGGAAAAGCTGCAGCAGGCTCTGCAACAGAAGAGAGAATACTACATTCCCTTTTTCAAAGAATACGCGCCGGTAATGGAAATGACCAGAACCCATAAGGAACTGGTAAATTTTCAGTGGCGTATCGGGACGGATGAGGATGCAGGAAATTTTACGAAAGTCTTGAACGGTGAGGGAGAATGGGAACAGATTAAAATTCCTCATTTCGGAGAACCGCTTGGATACGCAGTGACCTATTACCGCACAGAGTTTTCGTTGTCAGAGGAGGAACTTCAAAAAGAATCACAGTGGATCTGTTTTAAAGGTGTGGACTACAAGGCTCGTGTATATATAAACGGAGCTTTTGTGGGAGAGCATGAGGGATTTTTTTCCCCATTTGAATTTGAATTTACCGGACAGGCAAGACCGGGAAAAAATATTTGTGTAGTAGCGGTGGAAAACGACTTTATTCCTATGGGAAGCAACCGAGAGTACCGGGGAGAGGTATATACCGGTGATAAGGTCTATGCGCAGACTGGTGTGGGATATGATGAGCCCCTGATGGGATGGCACCATTGCCCTGCCGGTATGGGAATCTGGCAGGATGTCTGCATCGAAGGGAGAAGCGAATTTTTTATTCAGGATATCTTTGTGCGACCGGTTACTTACGAAAAGGCCGAAGTATGGCTGGAAATCTATGGTACAAAAGTGGGAATGCGTGATCTTACTGTGGATTTAAGCGTATACGGACAAAATTTTGAGGAGACAGTATTTGAACACAAAAAATATGTGCCGGAAACCACAGCATTTCATAGCAACGAAGTCCTTCCGCTGCGGATGGAGAGAGGAATCAACTATCTTCAGATTCCCGTAGAGATACCGCATGCCAGATTATGGGATACCAAGACACCCTGGCTGTATCAGGTGCAAGTACGGATTAAAGATGAAAAAGGCAGCATTTTGGACAGCAGAAAGCGGCAATTCGGTATGCGCTTTTTTACCATGGATACGGACACTAATCCCAAGGGAGTGTTTCGGCTGAATGGTAGAAAGATCCGCTTTCGCGGAGTGAATTCCCAGGGGCGGGAGCAAAGAAGAGTGTTTTTAAAAGATTTTGAAGGATTGTTTCAAGATTATTTATTGGCAAAAGTCGGAAATATCAACTACTTGCGAATTACCCAAAGACCTGTACAATCAGAGGTTTACGATTGCTGCGATAAAATGGGGCTTCTTGTACAGACAGATTTTCCAGCCTATGGAAGTATGAGAAGAAATAAAATAGCAGAGTGTGTGAAACAGGCGCAGGAGATGGAGCATTTGATCAGAAGCCATCCAAGTTGTATTATCTGTTCGTATATTAATGAACCTTTTCCTAATGCAGAAAACCGCCCCCACAGGTGCATACAGCGTAATGAAATGGAGGATTTCTTTGTCTGTGCGGATAAAATGATTCACATATTGAATCCGGACAGGATTATCAAACCCATTGACGGTGATTATGACCCACCGGTAGGATACGGGCTCCCGGATTATCACTGCTATACATGTTGGTATAACGGTCATGGCATTGATCTTGGCTTATTGCATAAGGGATACTGGATGCCCGTAAAAGAGGACTGGAATTACGGATGTGGGGAGTATGGCATGGAAGGAATGGATCCGGTTTCCGTGGTGAAAAAGTATTACCCCAAAGAATGGCTGCCGAAGCATGATGATGATACCTGGACGCCAGCCGTAATTCCCGGAGATCCGCCTCCACAGTTGGGACATCTGCATTATATGTTTTATGAAACGCCCAGAACTCTGGCAGAGTGGTCTGAAGCCAGTCAGCTATATCAGGCTCAGGTCATGAGACTGATGACCAGGGCCTACCGGCGTAATCCCAGAATGGTATCCTTTGCTTATCATCTTTTTATTGATGCTTACCCTGACGGGTGGATGAAGGCAATGGTAGATGTAGACAGAACGCCAAAAAAAGCATTTTGGGAATATCGTAAGGCCTGTGCTCCCGTTTTAGTGGACTTGCGATATGACCGGTTTAAGGTTTTTGCAAAAGAGAAAGTTGATGTAGAGGTTTGGCTCTGTAATGATCCGGATGAGATATTAGAGAATGCCAGGCTGCATTATCAAGTATATCTTAAGGATGAATTGCTCCTTGCCGGGGAAAAGGAGGTTCATGTACCGGCTTGTGATGTAGAATTTCAGGGATACCTCCCGATAATGCTTCCGGAGGTGCCGGACAGAAGTCTGCTGAAGGTTCAGGCGGCTGTTATCAGCAAAGAAGGAAGTATGATAGACAGCTATGAACTGTGTTTGGAAGTTTTTCCGCATAACAAGGAAAATCTGGGGAGAATATGTTTGTTGGGCGCAACGGATTCTTTCGTACAAAAGCTGCAGTCTGAGTTTGAGTTTGAGGCAGTGCCGGCTGAGCAACTAAGTGAAAGAGTAACAATTTTTGTCTGCAATTATGAAGAATATCAAAAAAGAGAATATGAAATTACAGACATGGTAAGGAAGGGAGCAAAATTATTTCTTATGCGGCTCCCTGAGGGGCGGCATACAGCGGCAGGAGAAGAAATTCTGGTAAAAAAATGCGGAAACGGACCGGTACATTTTGTAGCAAGGAGCAAAGACAATCCGTTAACAAAGGATCTGAAATCAGATGATGTAAGATATTGGTATGATGAAAAAAAAGGTTGTATATCACCGATTTTGAGTGAAACTTTCGATGCACAGGATTTTGAAACAATTCTTTCCAGTGCCAATTTGGATGAGCATAACGAGGAGAAAGTGGATGTCGGAAAATGGAAAGTTGCTTATGCAGTTGCCCGGAAAAGTGTCGGAAGCGGAAAAGTAATTATTTGTCAGATAGATCTTAGCACCAGAATTACCGCAAATCCGGTAGCGAGACTGTTGCTGGGACGCATGATCAGAGAATAGTAAGTATGCCGGAAAGGATTTTGCGCAAATAAAGAATGTGTGCAGAATCCTTTTCGGCAAAGTATACCATTCATGTTATTGCAAAACGGGTATGATTCGGGCTTGCTTTGTGGTACAATACCATAGGAAGGCAAGACAAAAAAGAGATTGCAAAGCCTATGCAGGGAGAAAGTTCGATGGAAGAAAACAGTTTAAAGGTATTTGTTGTAGACGATGAACAATCTGTAGTGAAAGGGCTTGTCAGTGATGTAGACTGGGGGAACTTTCACTGTGAAATAGTAGGATACACTACAGATTCCAGCGAAGCACTTGATTTTTTGAGGAAAAAGAAGATTGATGTGCTGGTTACGGACATTTATATGCCTTGTGTATCGGGATTGGAGCTTTGTAAAAGAGCAAGAGAGCTGCAGCCGGATATTTTCATCATAGTGATCAGCGCATACAACCGATTTGAATATGTAAAAGAAGCTCTTAAGTATGAAATTGTAGATTATTGCCTGAAACCCATCGACATGGATGAATTGAATAATTGCCTTCGAACAGTCTGTATGATGCGGAATAATCGAATCATGAAACGGAAAATTTCTTATGACCCGATTTTGCGTAATAGTATTTTTCAAAGAATTTTACGGGAAGATATTTCGGATCCGCTTTTTGAAGAACAGTGCAGGCTGGCAGAAATGGATTTAAATGTATCCTATTGCAGAGTTTTTCTGATAAGTACCGGTAAGACCGGAAAAAATGAGCGCATGGATCTGATGAATGCATTTTTTGAAAAAAAGCTGCCGGGGACTTATTGTTTTTTGGATGCATACATGAATTTGGTAATATTGTATTTATCCGATCGACCGGAAAACACAGATGCGGATAGCAATATCCGGAATGTAATCAGGGAAAAAAAGCTTGCCGATAAGATCTTTTTGTGTATGGGACGTCCTTTGAAAAATTATCGGCAGATTGCTTCCGGTTATCAGGAGTGCCTGGATTTCATGAATATTTCGAGTCTGTTCGGCGGAAGATTTGTTTCAATTGAAAAATATCCTTATGAAAAGTATTTGTCTCAAAAGAAAAGTAATGAAGTACTCAGGATAACAAACTATCTGGAGACAGATAATTGGAATGCAGCGGAAGAGATTATGATAAAAACAGCCACTGGGTGCACGGAAGGTGAACAGCAGAAAAGAGAACTGGTTTGTCTGGCTGCATTTCTTGTGCGGAGATACCGGGGAAATTTTCGGATGGAAAAGGGAATGCCGACCTTACCGGAAACAGGAAAGGGAAGAACGTTATCAGCCTGTCAAATGAAAAACTGGCTGAATTCGATCTACAGAAACCTGCAGGATAACAAAAACGATCAGAATGAAAGACTGCATCCTTATGTCAGAAAGGCAATGTCGGAGACAGACAAAAACTATGAGGACAAGAGTTTATCTTTACAGGAGATTGCGAGGAAGTGTGGAGTATCGGCTTCTTATCTTGGATTTTTGTTTAAAGAACAGACGGGGGAATACTTTAATGATTATTTGATGAAAAAAAGGCTGGATACTGCTGAATTTTTGCTGGGTAAAAAGGAATTGCTGATCAGTGAAGTCGCAAATAAGGTTGGATTCTCCAGCCAGAGCTATTTTAATAAGGCTTTTCGCCAAAAGTATGGGATATCCCCCACGGAGTTTCGTCATAAGTGTTGCGAGTGAACGAGACAGCGAGGGAAAGAGAAGCAGGGATGAAAATGAAGAGGTATAACAGTTACTATTGGAGGCTGACTTGTATTAGTGTGGCAGCAATTCTCGCGCTGGCACTGGTATTAATATTTGCAGGACTGACAGCACTACGTGAAGCTCAAAAGAAAAAATTTCTGGAAGGAGCAGATACTGTTTTGCGGGAGTTGGAAGAACATTGTGATGCGATCTGGGATAATTATTATAAGGGATTTATTCCTTTGAAGGATGACTTCTACTTGAGCAGCCTGAAGTATTTTTGCCTCATGGATGATGAAAAGTACAATGCATACACTGCTGAGGATAAAATAGGGCAGGTTATGCGGGCTATTTCCAGGAAAGATGAGCAAATTGATGCAATTTGCATCCGACGTATGAAGGATGAGATGCATTATCTGTTCTATTGTGATACTCAGCGTATGGAAAGAAAGCAACCCATTTCCGATGGAAAAGAAAATTCAGTGGAAACCGGGGAATACAGGCGTACAATCATCGGAGGAAGAAAGATAAAGAGCAGTATGGCGCAGAAGGTCGGTAATTATTGGGGGATTCAGTCCGGAATTATGGACAAAGGAATCAGCGGTCTTGAAAATGCCTACCAAATTACAATGCTCTATTCACTAGACGATTTTGATGAGATTATAGCAAAATATCACTTTTCAGATGAAGTCCGCTTTTTGATTTTGGCAGAGAACCTCAGTACAATTTATGACAGCTGCAAGGAATATTCCGAAAACCAGGATACTTATTTAGATGCCGCAAGTCTGATTGCAGGTCAATATGAGGAACCCATTTTGTTGGACGGAGAGAAATATTTAAAAAAAGTAAGAGAGAATCGGGAAGATTACAAAATATGTTATCTTATTCCTCAAAAGCAACTGATTAAAATGAGGCTGGATGCTACCGGAATTTTGATTTTATTGTTTGCAGTATGTATTCTGATATTTGCCATTATCGTAAGCTTGTCTGTTAATCGAATGATATATCAAAGGTTTGTAGAACTGGAAAAAGGTATCTGTAAAATAGGAAACAATCATTTAAACTATAGAATACCAGTGCCTTCCAGGGAAGATGAATTTTCCAGAATCGCAATGCAGTTTAATACGATGTGTGATGAACTGGAGGAACTGATTAACAAGAACTATATTTATCGGTTATTACAGCAAAAGGCGGAAATGACAGCATTGCAAAACACAGTCAACCCTCATTTTTTGTATAATTCCCTGGAGGCTATTCGTTCCAGGTTGCATGAAGATGGTAAAGAGGATGATGCAGAAATGGTTTTGCTGCTTGCGCGAATTTACGAATACCAAATTAGAGGAACACGTGTAGTAAGTTTAAAGCAAGAAAAAAGAGCATTGCAAAATTATCTGGAGTTTTCTTCTATAAGGTATCAGTATTCCTTTGAATATATCCTGGATTTTCAGGACGAAATCCTTGATTGTGTTGTACCGAAACAGATCCTTCAGCCTGTCCTGGAGAATTATTTTGTTCACGGTTTTCGAGGAGACGGACGGGACAGAATCTGTGTAAAAGGTAAGCTTTGTGATGAAGATGGGATGGTACATATATTCTTTGAGGATAACGGAAAGGGAATGGATGTCCTTGAGGCAAAAAAGTATAACGAGTTTATCAATAATAGTGAAGCGGAAGGATCTCATATAGGACTGTACAATGTAAGTAAAAGGTTGAAGATTGCATTTGGAGAAGAGAGTCATGTAATCATTGCTCCGAATGAGACAGGGGAAGGAGTCTGCGTTATTTTGGTATTTAAAGGGGCGGCAGAGTTGCATATATGACACTGGCTTGCCGTTTACGGGGTGAACGCCAGCGCATAACTTTCCAAACCGTCGGCCTTTTATGAAATGTTTTCCATTCCTTTTTTGTTGGATATTTCCTCCATATATAGTTCGGCAATATAGGATGGTCCATTGCACCAAAGTTTCGTATCAGTATCGTATAAGGCCTTACCGGTTTTGGAACATAGGAAATCGGTTAATACTTCTTTGCTGTCTTTACCGGTTTCTTCGGCAATTTCTTCAACAGTCATGGTAATAAGCAGATCAGCAGTGTAATCCATATTTCCTTTTGAAATTGTTACCTGATCCATATTTTTTCACTCTCCACAAATTTCAGACATTCGATAGCTTTATCTGTTTTAAAGCAATACTGATCCGTTAGTTTAAACATTCGCTTTTATCCCCTTCCCCTCAAGAAATTCCGCAATATCATCGAGTACGGCTTCATCCCCTTCGCAGTGGAAGATCCCGTAGCCTTTTTCTATATAGTCGAGAACGTCTGTTTTTTTAAATAAATCAATAATCTTGTTAACCGGCAAATGCCACTCTTCCGAAGCAAGCCGGATTAATTTTGTCTGCATAAATATAATTTCCGCTTTTTTCGCTCATTGTGAATGCTGCCACTCCTTTCCGGTAACAAAATTCCACTTTTATTATGTGCCAATATCGGAAATTCGTCAAGGGGAATTACGAAGAAGATTATTGTCCGATGCAATGGAGCAGTGCAACAATGATACAAGGGCAACAAGGTAAGTTAATGCAACTGTATTGATTTAGCATGGTTTCTTTGGTATTCTTCTTGCAGAAAAAGCGGAGGTGGCATAGATGGCAAGCGCAATTCAATTGAGAGTAGATGTTTTACATGACATGAGAGCAAAGTATGGATTATAAATTTGTAGTCAAATGAGAGGCATCACAGAAGCGTGCAACTTCTATATGCCCCCGGTTTCAGCTTATGTTTATGAGCTTAAACCGGGGTTTTATTTGCCTGCTATTTGGATGTGGCTTAATCTGTCTGTGAAGTCAGCAATTGGATGAAGGCAGATCCATGAACCGGAATCCGGAATCGGATTTCACGGACTGTTCCGTTCCTTTTTGCAAATTTTACAGGAAGATCACAGGATACAGAATGAACATCATCCATATTCAGTTTTATAACCGCTTCTTTTTGAGTCTGTTCCCGATTATCAAATGGAGTGTAATCAATTGCAAGCAGCATTCTGTTCCCGTTTGTATCGCGAAAGAGAGTAACGCCGACATGTTCGCCGACCGCCAGAGGCGATGATAATGCTGTTACGATGTCTTTTGTTGCCTGTCGGATCAGTTGTCCCACAATAAAGCAGCCTTTTGCAGCAACCGGCTTTGACGGATCGGCACAGCCCAAGTGAAGCATTGCGGTATTAAAGAGCGTAGTCCTCGGTGTGCATATAACAGCCGGAACATTGTCATTGACGGCAACGGTAACAGTTGCATTCAACGGTTCATAAGCAAAAGTTCCGGAAGTATTCAAGACATATTCCTTTTCACCGTTATATTCTACACTGTTGACATTAATGTTCTCTTTTTTGCAGGCTCTGACTCCGAAGAGATCTTCAAGACCTGTTATATCGGAAAGAGCAATCAGATTTACACCTGTATTGTATAAGCGCCGTATCTCATCGAGTTCTTCTTCTTTTAACTGTATTGTCGATGGAATTACCAGTAGATCGCAGTCTTTTGCAGTAAGAGTCTTAAGGGTGTTGGCTGTTACTCCGAAACCACCCGGTATGCCGGCCTCTCTGGCGCATTCATATACAATTGTCTGACCACTTTCACCCTGATTATAATAATTTGCTTCATCGGTATAACAGTCAGCACTGCGGTCATATGAGATGAGATATGCAGTGGAACGAAGCGGAGAAACCGGTTTATGTTCTGCTACATAGTGCCAGTTATGTACAAATTGATTAATATAATCACAGGTATCCATTCCGCGGTGAAAACCGTAGGTATTCCAGTATCCGAAGCCATCCTTGGTCTTATATGCTGTATTGTAGACATATTCGAAGGCAAGCGTGGAATTCTGGTATGGTGGACAATCATAGTCACCCATAGGAGCATGGGCATATTTCACTGCACCGTCGATGCAGCCACCCTTACTGCCGGTATACAATTCCGGATAGACGGTTAGATCGGGCAGGTGTATCAGGAGTGTCATTAAAGCAAATGGCCCGCGGTAAGTCTGGTAAGAACAGGAAAAAGGATAGTCCTCAAAAATGGCAAAACCATTATAATATTCTTCACTTAATTCCCGATCATCCGGTATACCGAAATATCTCAGTGAGTGCCAAGTAAGTGTCGGGCAGAAATATTGTGGAAAGGGACCATAAATAGCCCGTTTTGCATTCGGGTTAAGCTTTCTGAGGAATTGATTATGTGTTTTTACAAAATCTGTGTTCTCGGTATTGATATAGTCAATCATTTCCTGGCCGCAAAGCGCAATAAGCTCTTTGTATTGTTCTTTTGAAAAGGGTTCGGTACCTGTAGGGTCATATGACAGTTGCAGGCAGTATTCCGGATATTTATGAAAAAACTTTCTTATAAGTTGTCTTACCCCGGGGACATTGTACGAAAGGTTCCACCAGTGATCAACACGATTGGGGAAAAGGCTGTAGGTACCAAGCGGATCATAGTCGGTATTAACCCCGGTATGGAAGATATAATCCGCCTTTTCCAGCACAATGTTGTGTTTTTCGGAAAGATAATCATCACAGGTACGTATCGCAAGCCACACAAACCATTTCCTGCCAAACAATTTCAGGTATCGCCAGACCTCAAGTCGTTCCGCTTCTACCGGTGTGTTAGTGGCACAGGCAATGTAATGACCGAAATCGCAGGATGGCATTGGGTTCCATAAATCGAAGGCATTCCTTTCCAGTTTTTTCTGCTCATTATTCATGGAAAACATAAGCGGAAGACCGCTTTCCAGGGGAGGACACAAATCAGACTGGGTATCGTAAACCTCGAATGCATGAGAAACCCGTTTGTATTCGGAGCCACCGTACAGAACGGTAAAGACGATTTTGTATACGCCGACCTTGTGTTTGGCAAACTCTGTAGGGACTTTTATTTCATAACGGTCATTTTGGGCAGACATCGCTTCTTTTTTATAGGATATCCGGCAGTCCTTAATGATATTGTGTTCCAGAACTTCTGTCTCAAAAACATTTTGAACTTCGGCATAAAAAGAGAGATATTCCGGAGAGAGGGTCGTGTGGAGAACCAGTTCAAACCGGATTGTTTCGTCTACAGAAAAATAATGATTATTTTCCAGATGCTCTATAACCTGTGCTTTGTTGTAACAGTCATCTGGGATAAGAGAAATGGCCTTTTTATCAAAAGGCGAGCGTAATTCATAGGTGTCTTTGGAATTGGGCGCACTGTTACAAGAGCAGGAAAGAAGTTTGCCGTCATGGGAAAATCGGAACTCGCTCCCACCTGCCTGCAGGTCATATCCTTTGCACAACAAATTTTCATAGCCGAAAAGAAAACCGGTTTGTTCATTCGGAACAAAGCCATTCAGTTTATAAAAGCCAATAAGGGGTAATTGCCGATCATGGAAAAAGGTTTTCTGACAATCCCAGAAGATATTGGGGTCGACAAAGCAGTTTTCTCCTTCGGCAAGTGAGAAGGAAATCATTTGTTTATCATGAAATAGACCCACATACGGAGAAGTCATCCAGTCAATTTCTGCTACATACTGTCCGAGGCGTTCTTGCTTATTTACTGCTCTTGATTTTGTACCGTCATCCAGGGAGGCAGTCAGATAAAACTCATTTTCAATCTCTTCGATTTTATATTTTATGGTATACGGAATATCTCCGCCGTTTGTAAGCGGAATAGCAAGCTTTTCTGTTTCCGAAATACACTTTTGTTCAAAAGTATCTTCTGAATGGAATGTGAAGTCTTTGAGCAGGAGTTCTCCGATAAAGGCATTTCTGTCGATACCGAATTTTCCTCTGACATTGTCGCAGGGGAAGAGAAAGATCGCTTCATTTATATGAAGCTTTATCCGGGTTGCTTCTATTTCCAGGGATAGTTTGTTCCATTCCCCTTCTGTTAATGTATCATGAACTTTCTGAGGTTCTGTTATTTCGGTATACTCCCCGTTTTTGACAGCAACCAAAACAGCGGACAGGGATTCTCCGATGCGGTAGGTAATTTGAACAGCAGATCCGCAGCGATGCTTTTCATCGTATGCGAACAGTAAGTAAAAGACCGGAGGAATTTCAACAGGATAAGAAATCATAAAGTCCATTGTGAAAGTGCCGGTCAGGAAAGCAGGTGCGTTTAAAAGATAACGATTTCCGATAGACTTCAGGGAAAATCCCCTTTTCGTTACTCCGGCATGAAGATTCGCTGTTTCCGTATGCCGCTCCACTGTAAAGGAATACGGCTGCTTGTTAGCATCAAATGCTGAAAAATGGTCGCTTATTTGAAACATAAAAAAGACTCCTTTCGTTGAAGAGATATACTATGCCTATTTCGGTTTCTTTGATCCGGAAGCCGATACAATCAATATATCGTCATTATATGTTGGGATGAGATATCCTGGAAATAGAACAAATTTGGGATTTTAGTACTAATTTTATTCGGGTTTTAATTCTCTTTTCAATGTTTACTCTTATAGGTAAAATATATGCCAGATGAAAAAAATACAAAAATCCTGAATTTGTGCTATCGCTTTTTACCTTTGAATAGTCTATAGTAAATATGACTTATATATTGTTTTATGATGTTGGGGTCAAATAGAAATCATCCCTGATAGCACCTTGCTACGAGTTTTATTTTCGTAGCAAGGTACTATCAATGACGGGACGATTAAAAAACTTTATTCGACCCCAACATCAATGGATATTGACCATAGGATATTTGAAAAATAAATGTTAGCATCAAAACACGAAATACATGTGAGTAGTATAAAATGGATATGAAAAAAGGTAGTTTTTGACACTACCGTATATTCTTAGGAGATTAAACAAATGGCTGAAAATAAGAACTTATTTATTTTGGGAGATAGTTATTCAACATTCGAAGGAAAAATCCCAGCTGACTGCGAAACATGGTATCTTTCCGACTATCCTGATACCAGAGCAAGACAAACTGATGTATGCAAATATGAGCAAACATGGGTATACCAGTTTTTAAAAGAAAGCGGCAATAATTTGATTTTAAACAGCAGTTATTCAGGAACGACAATCTGCAATACAGGCTACAATGGAAAAGATTATACGAACATATCTTTTATTGGTAGAGTAAGAAAGCTTATTAAGGCTTCTTTCTTTGAAAAAAACAATATTGATAAAATCATCGTATTTGGTGGAACAAATGATTCGTGGGCAGACTCTCCAATTGGTGAAATTAAATACAAAGGTTGGAGTGAAAAGGACTTATATTATGTTCTCCCAGCATTTGGGTATCTTTTGTATACTTTAAAAGAAAGCGCTCCTAAAGCAGAAATTTTATGTGTTATTAACACCGAGTTAAAGGCAGAGATTTCAAAGGGTATGAAAGGTACCTGCTCATATTTGGATATTCCTTACATTGAATTGGAAAACATCGATAAAACAGTCGGACATCCAAATATTTTAGGCATGAAGCAAATCAAAGATCAGATAGTTTCTTTCATGAAACAAAATAAATTATTGTAAAAGCGTCATAAATTATACCACTTGTAAAGTATTTTGCAGTTTGACAGAAAAAAAAGAAATTGACAATCATATTTTCCGGATTTCCGGCCGATTTGACAACGAAAATAAATATTGACCATAGATTTTCCGGGAAATAAATAGTGTCTGCTGATTAAAAGAAAATCAGCCTGAAATCATTGATTTTACTGCATTTTCTGTTTGAAATGGTATAATAAAGTGCACGGTTTTAATAGATATCAAATCTTTTTTCGTGCAGTTTTCGATAGAAAAATACCATTTATGGAGCGGAAAATAATGTACAAGTATACTGACAATACACAGAGCAACTTTTTGGATTTCAATCAACCAATAGGACTTCACATGAATCCTGAAAACAGATGGGTAAAAATGGCAGATGCCATTCCAGGGGAAATCTTTGAAAAAAAATACTCCCGCCTGTTCAAAGGGAAAAATGGAAGGGTTGCCAAGCTATTGCGTCTTGCTCTTGGTTTCCTGATTATTCAAACTAGGTATCAATATTCTGACAGAGAACTGGTTGAGCAGCTGACGGAAAATTTGACCTTAGTATTGATGATAATGGTCTTGGCAGAATAGAAAAAATATCCTATGATGCCTACAATGAAAGTACAGTGCTGAAAGAAGCGGCAGAGCGTTTCAGGGAACGGACCGGCTATTATCCGGAACGTATATTAGCAGATCAGATCTATCGTACCAGAGAAAAAAGAAAATACTGTAAAAACCATGGCATACGATTATCTGGTCCGAAACTTGGGAGACCAAGTCTTGAAAAACAGTCACGGATATTTTTTACACTTTTGTGGCTGATGGAACTACTAACGCATCAATCTGCTGATTTTGAACTGGAAACGGTTTAATCAGCAGACACTAAATATTAACATGAAGCCACAAAGTACATGTACGTAGTGCAAAATATATATGAAATATATGCATGAAAGATTTTCAAAAAATGGAGGAAACAGAATGAGAAGAAAATTGTTCAGCAAAGTAATTGCAATGATTGCAGTTTGCTCTGCAATCATCGGACTTGTTGCATGCGGGAATGCAGAACAGGGACAGCAGGGTAAGGAAAGTACCGGAGTGAAAGAGTAAGGAAAGGAAAGCAAAAATCCGGAAACTTCAGAAGAAAATCAGAAAAACGGGAATGTGGTTAGCTATCATTGTTTTATTTTAATGGAAAAATATTGAAGGGAAAAAGTTGTACTTAGGAGAACGAAGACGGGTATGCGACAATAGTTTAAAGATGCACAATATGGAATTATGTTTCTTTTGTGTGGAGAATCGGTTGGAAAACTCCGTTCTGTTTATAGTAAATGGATACAAGCAAATAGACACATACCTATAGCAGAATAAGAAATATTGAAAGTTTACCAACCAATTTAAAAAGATGTTTTCCTGTTTTCCAAGGGAATATCGAATGAAACAGCAATAGGGAGAAGACAATGAATCATTTTACATTTCAACTTACCGGGCAAAGAAAACAGGTTCCCCTGGCAATGGGAGAAACTTCCGGTTTCGGTCAATTTGGCGTTAACAGCCGTTGCCTGGAAAAGGATAAAAAGCCATGGCTTCCGATTATGGCGGAGTTTCACCCAACCCGCTATGATTGTGCGGAATGGGAATTGGAACTTAGAAAAATGAAAGCAGCAGGGGTAGATATCGTAGCTACTTATCTGTTCTGGATTTTTCATGAAGAGGAAGAGGGAACATATTGCTTTGACGGAAACCGGGATATCAGCCGTTTTCTGGAGTTGTGCCGGAAAGTCGGTTTATATGCTTTTTTGCGAATCGGCCCCTGGTGCCACGGAGAGTGCCGCAACGGCGGATTCCCGGACTGGCTGCAGAACAGCGGCATTCCGCTGCGCTGTAATGACGAACGTTATTTACAGAAGGTAAAGCAATTATTTGCCGCTTACGCCGGAGAAATCAATCCATGGCTTTTTCGAAACGGCGGACCGGTGATCGGAATCCAGCTGGAAAATGAACTGACGGAAAACAGTCCGCACCTGGCGGAATTAAAGCGCATCGCTTTGTCCTGCGGAATGCAGGTGCCTTACTATACGGTAACCGGTTGGGGAGTTCATGTGACGGAATTTCCCAGGGGAGAAGTTCTTCCCGTTTTCGGTTGTTATCCGGCGGCTCCCTGGGAACAGAATACGGATCCGCTGCCGATCAGTGAAAATTATTATTTTAAGCCATTTCGAAATGACAGTGCAATCGGAAGCGATCTGCTTTCCGGGAAAGAGGATAAGAAGGAGGATGTCTTGCAGGATCTGCCTTTCCTGACCTGTGAGCTCGGCCCGGGCAATCAGCTTACCTGGCATCGCCGCCCGACCATTACGACAATGGATGTCCTGGCATTGGCTATGGTAAGTCTGGGATCCGGGAACTCTATGCCGGGTTATTATATGTTCCACGGAGGCTTTAATCCTCCCGGCGGACTTTATCAAGAAAGCAAGGATACCGGATATTTAAATGATCTTCCGGTTTCCAGCTACGACTTTCAGGCGCCGTTAGATGAATACGGACAGCCCCGGGAAAGCTATTTTTACCTGAAGCGTATGCATCAGTTTATTCACTGCTGCGGTGAAAAAATGGCTCGGATGACAAGCACTTTTCCGGATCGCAAGCCGATATCGTATACCGATCTGAAAACCCCCAGGCTCATTTTCCGGGGGGATGAGAAAGGCGGTTATGTATTCTTTAATACGCACCAGAGAAATTATGCCATGGAACCGATCGGGCAGCTTTCCTTTACGGTCTGCTATCCGGATTCCGGGAAACAAATCTGCGGACCGGTCAGCATTCCGGCAGATACCTGCGGTGTGTTTGCCCTTCGGCAAAGCTGGTTGGGCATTACCGTGGAATTTATGACGGTGCTGCCGTTATGGTCCGGCATCTATCAGAAGCATCTTACCCTTGTCTGTGCGGTTCAGGAGGGAATCGATCCGATTCTGGAGCTGCAGGGGCGCTTTACGGTGCGGGGGGATTTCCCGGTAAATACTTATTATAAGAACGGAAATACCTGTATTCGTCCGATGGATTCATCCGATGAAAAGAAAACCGGTATTTTGCATCTGGAAGGGGAAGCAGTATCGGCGCAGATCCTGATTCTGAATACGGAAGACAGTCTGCATTTTTATCCGGTAAAGAGAGAGGATGAGACATACTTCCTGTTCCGGAACGGAATTGTCTGGGAACAGGACGGACAGGTTTTGTGCTGCGAAGAAGGCGCAGAACCATTGGATAAGCACTTTGTAACGGTGGAAAAGGCAAAGAACAGGCAGATCGGATCCGATAACCGGTATGCAAAATACTTATTTGCAGACCCGCGGGACTGTCCGGAGTACATTCTTCATGTTTCGGAGAAGTTAGCGGATATCTGCTACGATGCCATAGTTACGTTTGACATCAGGGCGGATGTTGTCCAGCTCTATGCCGGAGATCTGTTGATTGCCGATGATTACCTGCGCGCACTGCCGTGGAGAGTTTCCCTGCGAAGAATCCTGCCTTATCTGAAGGCCGGTCTGGAACTGCGGATCAAATGTTCTCCGGTAACACCGGAAAGGAATATTTATCTGGATGAGCCGGTTTGCGCCGGAGAAGTGTCCGTGGAGTTAACACAGATTCAGGCGGTGCAGATTCGAACGATTACGGAGGAACATTACGATGTTTAAAAATGCACAGCCGGTATGGGTGGCCGGCATGGAAGAGGAAATGAATTGCGAACTGTCTTTGCGGGTAAGTCTGCGCAATTTGACCCGGGCGGTTATCGATTTGGCGACTTCGGCAGAGTACCAGCTTTTTGTTAATGGCATCTTTGTTGCATTCGGGCCGGCCAAAGCGGCCAAAGGCTTCTTTAAAGTGGATACCATAGATCTTACACCCTATTTGTCCGGAAAAGCGGATGTGATTGTTATTAATGTTCTCAGTGCGCGGATCAACAGTTTTTCCCTGATGGATCAGCCGCCGTTTGTTGCCGCCGAGATTTATGAAGGCGAAAAGAGCCTGGTATGGACAGGAGAAAACGGGGGGATTCCGGCATACCGCAGGCAGTGCCGGGTTCAGAAAGTACAAAGGTATGGGTATCAGCGGACATTTACGGAAGTTTACCGTTTGAAACCGGAAGATTTTCTGTTTTATACCGAACCGGAATGCACGGAAATACCGGTTCGCCTGACCGGTACGGAGCAGAAGAAGTGGTTTCCCAGAGATGTCAGATATCCGCAGTATGTGCAGTCCCGGGCAGTTCCCTTAAGCGGGGGAAGCGTAAATTTCGAAGCCGGATGCAAGGATCCGTTCCGGGATCGATCCTATGTGGATATCGGTCCGAAGATCCGGGGCTTTGCCGTAGACGAACTGGAGGAACATCTGTCGGATGAGGTGCAGGGCTTTGCGTATCAGGAAGAAGCCGTTTCGGGAGAATTCCCGGAGAAGCTTAAGGATGCCTGGCTTCTATGCGAACATCCCATAGATATGAGCGGATTTATTACATTGGACGTCCGGTGTGAAGAAGCTTGCGTAGTCTATGCGCTGTTTGATGAAATTCTTGTGGACGGAAAGCTGGATTTCTTACGCCTCTGGAGCTGTAACTGTGTGAAATTCTATCTGGAACCCGGAGCGTATCATTTGCAAAGCTTTCAGCCGTATACCATGAAGTACGCGAAAGTGATCGTTCGAGGCAGTGCAGAGGTTACAGGAGTTGGTATGGTGCAGTTCAAACATGCCGAACCGAATCGCTGCATCTGCCTTCCACAGCAGCAGTCCGACCTTTTCAAAATTGCACAGGCTGCTTTGGAGACCTATCAGCAGAATGCCATTGACTTTTTCTATGACTGTCCGTCAAGAGAAAGGGCGGGGTGGCTCTGCGACAGTTTCTTTACGGCACGTGTGGAAAAGGTGCTGACGGGGAAAAGCATTCTGGAACGGGCAATGCTGCGTAATTTTATCCTTCCGGAAACCTTCGATTATCTGCCGGAAGGAATGCTTCCCATGTGCTATCCGGCGGATCACGATGAGGGCGCATTTATTCCGAACTGGGCGATGTGGTTTGTCCTGGAACTGGAAGAATATCTTGACCGGAGCGGGGATCGGGAACTTATCCGGCAGGCCGAACCGAAGGTTCTGGGACTGATTACTTATTTTCAACAATATGAAAATAAAGACGGGCTTCTGGAAAGACTGGACGGCTGGGTCTTTGTGGAATGGTCTGCAGCAGCGGAATGGGTACAGGATATCAGCTTTCCCAGCAATATGTTGTATGCACGGATGCTGAAAGCGGTTGCCCGAATGTATGATCGTACAGATCTTGCGAAAAAGAGTGAGCGGTTGATGGAAACCATCCGGAAACGTTCTTATAACGGAAGCTTTTTTACAGATCATGAGGTACTTGAGGACGGAGTGTATAAGAATCCGGGGCATCAGTCGGAAGTGTGCCAGTATTATGCGTTCTTTACCGGAGTTGCGGATAAAAAGGACTATCCGGAGCTTTGGAAGACCATGGTGGACAGCTTCGGACCGGCAAGACCGGAAGATGTTTTCCCGGATGTGGCGCCGGCAAATGCATTTATCGGGGATTATCTGCGGCTGGAACTTCTTTATCTGGATGGGCAGTATGAGAAACTTCTGGAAAATGTCAGGGGATACTTCCTTCCGATGGCGGAACGTACGGGTACTCTTTGGGAAAAGACTTATCCGATTGTAAGCTGTTGTCACGGATTTGCTTCCCATGTGCTTTACTGGCTGGCACAGATTTACGGGACAACGGAAAGATATTAATTTTTTTTGTAATTCACCGTATCCCTCAAACCTCTATATTGGACTTTACCGATTCTGCAGGTAGTTGCAAAGGTGCACATGCTGCAGGGAAATTGCAAGGATGCAAATCACAGGTAGGTGAATAGATTACAGATCAGAAAAGGAACAGGGGCCGAAAACATGTTAAAAAAATCAAATCTGGCACTAATGAGTTTTTCCCTAATGGAAGATGCAAGGAATCAGTTCATAGATGCGGATACGGTTGTCCGAATCGCAAAAGAGAACGGATTGTCGGTAATGGATATCATGGATACGGAATTCCGGGTATTTGGGGAAGAAGCACTGAGAGCCGCATTAAAGAAGTATGATGTAAAGTGCGGCTGCCTGATTTCTGCGATGCCGCTTTATGAAGAATCCCCAGAGGAATTGCAGAAAGCGGCTAGGTAGGCTCTGCAATTTGCAAAGAGTCTGGGTACTGAAATGCTGATGGTTGTTCCGGGTGGATATGATGAGAAGGAAAGAGCTGTATTAAAAGGCATGACCAGGCAGCAGAAGATGGACAAGGCGGTTGAGGGATATCGAATCGTTGTGGAAACGGCCAAAGAATATAGTATCCCGATCGGCTTCGAAAATACGCCGCATGATTTAAAGCCGTTAGCATCGATGCAGGACTGTGAATATCTGCTGGAACATGTTCCGGGTCTGGAATTCGTCTTTGATACGGCGAATTCCAGGGTAGCAGATACTTGTTGCAATGAACTGGAGATTTATGAAAGGTTAAAAAAGTATATTGGACGTATTCATCTGAAAGATGTTGTCATAGGAGAGTTTGCGTCCGGTGAACAATGCACGGATGGGAAAAAGATACGTTGCGTACCTTCCGGGAGCGGTGTGATTCCGATAAAGGAATTGCTGCATCGTATACAGGAAGACGGGTATGAAGGGATGCTCACCGTAGAGTATGCAGCCCCGGCGGAAATACACGGATCCGAACACATTGAGATGGCAAGGGTCTATGTAGATTATATTACGGAGTGTCTGGAAAGGGAACCGTTTCAGACACAATATGGGAATATAGACGGCATCGAAAAACCGGTTTCGAGAATGTTTTTCGGGACGGCAATTGAGCCGATGCTTGCCGTGGAAAGGAAAGCAAAAAATGTATTGCTTGTGCCCGGATTCGTTCAGAAAGAAGAAACAGAAAAACACAGCAACTTATAGAAAATATGCAGACAGGTCTGCGTCATGCAGTGGAATACGGAAAAGAGAAACAGATAGATGTTTCGATAGAGGATTTTGATGCGCTGATGGCACCGTATTGTCGGATTGCGGTAATAGCAGATTTCCTAGAAAAAGTTCCGGGATTGAAATTCAGTTTTGATACGGGCAATTTTGTAATGTACCATGAGAACGAACTGGAAGCATTTGAATTGTTTCGGGATAAGATTTGTACGGTTCATTTAAAGGACAGATGCCGGGAAAGCGAGAAAACATTAAGCGTGTGGAAGGAAACCGCAGGAAAGAATTTGTGTACCGTTTGTGCAAACGGTGAAAAACTCTATGTTGTCCCAGTAGGAGAAGGATTTATGCAGATCAGGGAAATTATGATCAGGTTGAAAAAGAGCGGGTATGACGACGGTTTTATTGCAGAATTATACAACTATCCTCCAGAACATATGGCAGAAGGTATCCGCAAATCCATAAGATGGATAAAAGAGACATGGGAAAGCATAGATTGCAGGTAAAAAATAACTTAGGCAGTAATGAATTTTTACTTAATAGATGATATACGGAATCCGTTAATAGCTGCAGATACGGCTGTTCTGGGCAAATATTGGAGATGGCTTATCCGATAGAAGGCTGCTGTCATGGGTTCGCTTACCATGTGGCACAGGTTTATGGAACAATGAACTTTCGAACCAGATGCAACATTCTGTGAAAAAGCCCGAAAGAAATACTGTGTATATATAGTAAATACCGATGAATCTGTAGACAAAAACGGTTCTATAATTACCGATTACCAATTCGAGAAAAGCAAGTCAGTTCCCAAGGATGGATTTTTAACGTTTGCATAAAAATAGTGCAAAATACCGAAATTTGTATTATATGCAAGGTGAAAGAGAAGAGGATATAATGAAATTGTATCCTCTCTTTATTATTCTATTTTTTGAGTAGTTGCGCAAAATGAAAGGGTGATTTAGAGGGGAGAAGGTACGCCATTAATATGCGCATGGTAAAAAATACAGAAAAACGGAGGTTATTTCAAAATGCCGGAGCAGATGGATACAACAGTATTTTATGAGAATTTTAAAACTTATACGGACGAATTGCAGCCGTATTCGGTTATGACAGAAGCGGCACATCGTTATACGAATTACGATGCCTTTGTTGACAGTAGTTCTCTTCATATCAAGAGAAATCATTCTAAGCAGTTGCTTATTATGCCGGAGATTGACGATTTTGAGTTGTCAACCGAAATTTTTTATGCACAGCCGCCGCAATTAACGCCCTTTAACCGCTGGACATGGGAAGTGTATTTTGGTTATCAGCGGGAAAAACGATCGGGTTATAAACTGGTAATCTCTTATGAAAGGAAAGAAGAAACAGCGGAACTGGCATTTGTCAAGGTAGACGGTGTAACCAGCAGTGAGATTGTAAAAAAGAATGTTTCCGGAGTTAAGGTTGCCGCAAATGAAAAACGCACCTTGCTGATGACGCATAAAAATGATAAAGTAGAAGCAGAAGTATTTGGTATTTCCCTTGCAATGGAAGCCAAAGTGCAGGCCGGCATTATCGGTATTGCAAAGGAAACCGGGGTTACGGATGTCTGCTTCGGGGCAATTTCGGTAAAAACCGGGGAATCTGTAAAGAAAACCGAAGAAAATATTTACCGTCAATCCTTTACGATCCCGAGGACGGACGGTGGAGCATATGATTATTATCTGTCGTTCTCAGTGGATAAGATCGGAGAGGTAAACCCGATATACCAAGTTCGCTATGAGCTGACAGGCGGGGTTTACAATAACCATGATAACATGCAGAAATGTGAAGTCTGGAATCGGGAACATGATATTTTCTGGGGGCTGTATTTTTCATTTGGGGCAGGAAGATTGTACATAGAAAACGGTAAGATGGTTTTCTGCGATAACAGTTATCCCAGTTTTAAGAGTCTGGTAAACGGAAAGGATATTCCCTACTGCGGAAAGCTTACAATCGACCGATTTGAAATCCCGGAAAGAGTATTTATCGGGTATGATAAAAGATCCAGTTTTTGCGCCGGAAACCAGGCGTCAGACAGAATGTATACATATGATTCCCGGGGGACACTGCTGTTTACCGGCAAGTCATTGGACAAACCATGTTTCTTTGAAGTGACCTCCGATCCGGACAAGGAAATGGTGTCCCGTCTGCCGAAGGACAGCGTTGATTATCAGGATGCCGTATTTCATGCGCAGCAAAATCATTATTTTATCAATACCGAGAATCCTGCGTTCTGCGTAGACGTTTATTCCACAGTGGATTCCGGATATCTTACATTTGAGGCGGAATTACAGGATGCCTTTTTTGAAAAGATTAAGACGCTGGAAGTAGAAACCAAAGAGGCAGGAGCAGGTCAAAATGTTTTTGAGGAATACGGATATCGAAAGTATCGCTTTTTCGTGAAGTGCGGAATACATAGCCAGGGCGTGTATCATGTGGAATTCCGGTGCCTTTTCGGAACCAATGCGATTTATAAGCATGTATCGGCTTTTGAAATATTTGACGATGCCCTTACGGAATGCCCGCAGGAAACTTCCGGACTGCCGATGATCTATGCCGGGGACGGCTGTGCGGCACAGTACGGAACGTATAACCTGGCAAACAGAAGACCGGATTTTAACCTCATGCATTATATTACCGGATCCCTGGAAACACCGGGACCTTCGGAAAGCAGAAAGACCTGGAAGCTGGTTCATGCATACCGCCGCAAGCTTATGGTATGGATGACCAAAAGGGGCCTGCTCAACGGAAACGATACCTATAAAGATTACCCCGGAGTCATTCAAAATGCGGATTATCTGAATTATATTTATCCCGGAATCGAAGGCAGCCGTAATTACTATCGTTATGACCTTTGGAATCATGTGGTTTTTGATTGCGAAAGTGTAAGGAAATTATACCGTTCCTTCCTGGAGGAAAACCCGGATATCTGCGCACAGTTCCCTGCGGTTGATGAAAAAGGATGTGTGGACGAGCAAAAATGGGCAGGAATACCGGGAGAGAGTTTTGACCGGCTGATTACCTATATCAACGATAAAACAGAGCCGCTGTTTGAGAAGCAGTGGGAGGAAATCAAGGCAATTAATCCGAAGGTAAAGCGGTTTTCGTACGGCCCCTATCATGTATATGCCGTAAACAATTCCGGTGCTTATGATACCAAATGGTTCGGTTTTAATAAGCAGGGACTTTCCCGGGTTTTTAAGGATGGATTTCTGCAGCTGGAGGATTATCCGTATGCCTGCGGCTACCAGACACATGTCAGTGCCTGGAATATGATGACGATTAAGCAGGAGTGGAAGGATTTGAAGATTGCGCCGGAGCTGTATGATTCTTTCCCGCCCGGATGCCCGGACGGCGCTACGGCAAATGCTTCGCCCACGGATGGGGAAAGCTTTATTTCCGCCTATCAGATTGTTACACAGATGTATGAATATTTGTATAACACTCCGGTTTTTGAGAAGGGTAAGTTCCGGTATTGGGACGATAATATCCTTCAGGTATATGAACATATCAGTTATGAACCGGAAAAACGCTATGAACTCATTTTGAAATCCTGGAAAATTTATCGGGAACACAAGCCCGTGCAGACACTGAAAGCCACTGCTTTTGTTACGGAGTTTGATTGCGCGGACGATGGCCGCTGCACCGCAATTGATACGAATGCTATCTTTAATAAGTGCCTGACAGGGATGAATGTGGTTCATGAAGTGAATGCGCAAACAGGCCTGCCTCAGGGGTTTGTTCTGAAATGGGATTCCCTGGAACAGCTGGATACGGAACAGACAGATATTCTGGTGCTGCCTTCGCTGCGTAAGGTCAGTGCACCGATAAAAGAGCAGATCCGCAAATTGTATGACAACGGTATGGCACTGATTGCTACCGGTGACGTCAGCGGATTGGAGGACATTTTCGGTGTGGCTGCGAACCCGGTGACTGAGGAAATCAGTGCGATATCGTATCATGGAGAAAAGGAATATGTATATCCTTGTTCCTGCCATCTTCCTTATTCGGCAACGGATGCGGAATGCGTGGTACAATCGGAGCAAAATGGTATCCTTTACCGGAAAGATCGAGCTTTGCTGATCAATGCCTGCCTTTCGGAGGTAGGAGTGGATTCCTATGCGCTGTTGAATGCAGGAAGAGCCAATATCAGCAAGATCATTCATGCTGCGATCGGAGACTTTATGCATTCTGTCGCGAGACCGTTAGCGCACGCGGAAAGTGATTGCGGCATAAACCTTGTGAAAACAGCGGATGGTGAAGTACTGCTTATCCTGACGGATTATTCTCCTTACAGCAATGAAGAGGCACGGAGCGTTCGTGTGTGGTTTGACGGACTGGCAGTGTCAGGTATAGAGAATCTTTCCTATGAGGAGCATGAGTTGTCTATGAATTGCTTTACAAAGGATAATACCGGCATTGACGGATTCTCTGTGCGATTAAGACCGCGAGAGGTACTGATTTTCAGGTTAATGAATACATATGTGCGTTAATGCATACAGAAAGGGTTAAGAATGAGTTATCTGTTGTTATCCTGCACCACTGCAGCACTTACGCTGCAGTCGGTGTTTGCAAAACAATTTCAACGAAAAACAAGGGGCGCCTCTGTCATGTTTGCCGCATTGGCAGGGGCGTCAGCCCTGCTTTTCTTTCGGGTGCTTTCCGGGTTCCCAATGGAAATCCCCAAAGAAGTGCTGCCCTATTCCCTTGCTTTTTCCGTGGCCTACAGCTCTTCTATTCTCGCGCTCGTGATTGCAATCGGCTGCGGTAAGCTGTCTGTAACAGCGCTGATTAATTCCTACTCTCTTGTAATTCCAACACTTTACGGTGTGATTTTTCTGGGAGAGGAGCTTACGGTTTTTTCCTATATCGGGTTTGCGCTGCTGGCAATCTCCCTTTTTCTGGTAAACAGCCCGGATGAACGATGCGAGGAAGGAAAGGTGACCGTCCGGTGGATTCTGGCCGTTGCCGTTGCCTTTGTAGGGAATGGTATGTGCTCTACCATCCAGAAAGCCCAGCAGGTGGCTTGCAACGAAAAATATAAAAATGAATTTATGGTGGCATCTTTGGTGATTGCTGTTGTTTTTCTGGCTCTTATTTCGTTATGGAAGGAGAGAAAAGTGCTGAAACCGTCGTTTCGTGCGGGAGGGTATCTGGCTGTACTTTACGGATTGTGCAACGGCATCGTTAATCTGCTGGTTATGATTCTGGGAGCCAGGATGCCGGTCTCTGTTATGTTTCCGGTGATTTCGGCAGGCAGCCTTGTGCTGACGGCGATCATTTCCCTTTGTGTCTACAAAGAACGGTTAAGCGCCATGCAGCTTACGGGAGTGGCACTTGGAGTGTTTTCCATTATTTTCCTGAATATCTGAAAATATTTTGCTGTTATGTTATAAAGATGTATAGAATAGTATGAAAATATTGAACGAAGATAGTGCAAAAAACCGAAATTAGTATTATATACGGAACGGAATATAGGGTAATATAATAAACTTGTACCTGCTCTTAATAAAATGATATCAGGGTCAAAAGGTCAAAAAGCCGTTCGTGCTTGCACGATTAGGCTTTTGAACTTGGGACTCGTCAAACATGAGGAAGTAGCGATTTACGCAGTAAATCAGCGGATTCCTCATATTTTAGAATTGCGGGAGCTGCTTTGCAGCGGAGCAATTCGTGATATCAAGTGAGTAACAAGAAAATATTAAGAGACGAGAATAGTAAGAGATAATCTGGAAAGAGGAGGATTTGCAGATGAAAAGGAAAAAGCTGCAAAAAGTTGTATCAGTGTTGTTGTGTCTGTTAATGTTGCTTACAGTGGCAGCCTGTGGTAAGACAGAGGACGGAAAGACGCAGGAAGGCACGAGTAAGGAAGTAAGCTCAGAAAAAACAGACAGTGCGTCTGCAGAAAAGGAAAATCAGGAAGTGACGGAATTAAACGTTTACTTCCCGGACAGCAGTAACGGAGGATCTACAGAGAACGTACCCTGGTTCGATAATTACATCGCAGAGAATCTCGGCATTGTGCTGAGAAGCAGACCCATGGCAGATGGTATCTTAAAATCCATGATAGCCAGTGGGGAAATTCCGGATATCGTAACATTGCATCCGGATACCTATAAGGCAGCACTGGATGCCGGACTACTTCTGGATCTGGCACAGTACAAAGAGCAGTTACCCGCGATTTTTGAAAATGAACTGTATGCTTCCATGGTAGAAGCGCAGACAGACGAAAATGGTGCTATGTATGGCTCGAGAATTGGGGTTGGACCAAACAGCGGCTTGGTTACTTGGGGTGCAATTCGCTGGGATGTTTATGCAAAGATTGGTTATCCGGAAATAAATACCATGGATGATCTGTTGGACGTGGCAAAACAGATGCAGGATGCCTGCCCTACCACACCGGAGGGGGAACCGAATTATGCTTTTATTATGTTCTCTGACTGGGATGGCGCAACACCGTTTTTGCTGGCTAATTACTACTACACGCGCCTTGGCTATGAAGAAGCCTATTGCCAGGTATGCACCATAAAGAACGATGGCAGTGAAGAACCGCAGGCTATGTTGGATGACGGAAGCGTTTATTACGATGCTTTAAAGTTCATGTTCAAAGCTAATCAGATGGGATTACTGGATCCGGACTCTCCGACTCTGACCTGGGAAGAAGCACAAGCCAGATATAATAACGGACAGGCATTGATTGCCCCCTGGGACTGGTTCCGCAGCTATAATTCTTTAGGTAATAATTACGAAGAGGGTATTGGCTATACACCGTTTTTAGCGAATGCTTTTACTTATGCGGTTGACGCAGACGCTTATGTCGGTTCTTCTAACGGTTGGTGTTATGGAATCAGTGCTAATGCCGAGAATCTGGATGCTGCTTTAAAATATTTAAACTGGCTTTATTCTTATGAAGGATTGATAGTGCAGCTTAATGGTCCGGAAGGGGTTTTGTGGAAGTATGATGAATCCGGCAGCCGCGTCCTGACAGAGGATGGCGAGAAAGTGGCAAAAGATGGAACGGGTGGTACTTACGAAATGCCCGGGGGTGGAACCATGAGTGATCTTGCTGCTACAAACAGTTTTAACGGTGCTGCCGTGTCGAGCTGGGCAATTTATCCTGGAGATGGCAAATATATTAATATATTTAGGGCGTATAATTCATTAACAGAGGGAAAACTGTTTGAAGACTGGTATCGTGTGTATGGAGAGATTGACATACAGGATTATCCGAAAGTATGGGATGGAAAGACCGGAAATAAGATTGTAAAGAGAAGTGCTGCATTTGCTTATACATCAGATTTATCTGAAGAGGCAAAGGAACTTCTGAGTGCAATCAAACCGGTAATGAATACGGCATCCTGGAAGATGATTTTTGCAAAGGATGAGGCAGAATTTGACGCTTTATGGAAGCAGATGCAGAAAGACTGCAAGGAACTGGGAATTGACCAGGTGGTAGAGGAAGTAAAAGAAATCTGGAAAACATCTAAGGAACTGGCCGGTATTCAGTAGAAGAATCATTTTTCAATAAATGTATTATTTGTGGCGGAGGGATTTTGCCAAAGCAAAATCCCTCTCAAAGATAAAGGAGAAACTTCACTATGTATCATCAAACAGGAAAAGAGCGGAAAAAGGGTCTGTCGCCGAGCACCAAACTGTTTCTGGCGATTTTGCCTTCCATAATCGTATGTTTCTTATATTCCTACCGAAGCTTCTGGGGGCTGGGTTATGCTTTTGTGGATTATAAGCTGGGACGAAATATGCTGGAGTGTGATTTTGTCGGACTGAAATGGTTCCAGAGTATGTTTGCCAATGCAGTCAAGCGCCGGGAGATGTTTCGCATTCTGCGGAATACGGTAGCGATGAGTACTATCGGACTGGTTACTTCCTTTGTCCCGATGTTTGTTGCCGTTTTATTAAATGAGATTCCGTCAAGGCGCTGCAAGAGAGTTACGCAGAGTCTGATCACGATTCCCAACTTTATCGGCTGGGTAACCGTATATGCGACGTTTTATGCGTTGCTGGCGCCCGGAAGCGGAATTATCGCCGGTATCCTGCGAAATGCCGGACTGATCCAGGGGAATTTTGAATTAATGACATCTGCAGACTACGGCTGGTTCTTTATGTGGATCCTGGGTATGTGGAAAAGTGTTGGCTGGAGCACGATCATTTATCTCTCCGCCATCAGTTCCATTGACCAGGAATTATACGAGGCGGCAGAGATAGACGGTGCGGGAAGATTTCAGAAAATGCGTTACATAACGGTTCCGCTGCTGATGCCGACCTTCATTACGCTGGTGATCTTAGGTGTGGGCAATTTCTTAAGTTCGGATTTTGATAAAATTTTTGTGTTCAGCAATGCCTTTAACCGATCCACGGTGGAAACCATTGATTTATATGTCTATGACGTGGGCATGGTGAACGGCAATTATTCCTTCTCAACAGCCGTCGGATTGATGAAATCCATCGTCGGTCTGGGACTGATGTGGTTTGCCAATACACTGTCCAAAAAGATACGCGGTCAGTCGTTATTTTAAACAATACTACGATTTTGCATAAGGGCAAAAGTTGTTATAAGGAGTTGAAGAACATGAAAGAAAGCAGAAAAGAAAAAAAGAAGCGCCCCCTTAAAATCGGAGATATCGGATTTCATATCGTTAATTATATATTTTTCGGTTTATTTGTCATTGTGGCGGTTTATCCGCTGTATTTTGTAATTATTAATGCCATCAGTGATCCGCAGCTGGTGAAGACCGGATCTATTTTGTTTTATCCCAGAAGGATTACCTTTCGGATTTTCCGCGATGTATTTGCATTGAACGGACTGGGAAAAGCAGCATTGACCTCTGTCCTGCGTACCGTTCTGGCGACTTTGGCAACCGTCCTGTCCACGTCGGTGGTAGGATATGTCATGACCAAACAGGAACTGAAGCATAAGACTTTCTGGTATCGGTACTTTATCATTACCATGTATGTATCGGCAGGTATGATTCCGGGGTATCTGAACCTGTATTCCCTGGGATTCTTAAATAGTTTCTGGTTTATTTATGTGATTCCCTGCCTGTCTTCTCCCTATAATATGATTCTGGTAAAAACGTATATAGAGAATCTGCCAAGTTCTCTGGAGGAGGCGGCTTATATTGACGGAGCCGGATATTTTAAACGATTCGTGTATATCATTATTCCTTTGTCCAAGCCGATTCTGGCAACCATTGCCATTTTCTCTGCAGTGGGAGCATGGAATACTTATATGGATACCCTGTTATATATGACGAAAGGCGGGTATCAGACCTTGCAGTCGGTACTGTATACGTATATTAATCAAAGCAGTGTACTGGCAAGCCTTATGCGGCAGGGAGGATCCAGCATGGCATCCAGTGTGGCAACTGCTCTGTCCCCTCGTTCCATTAAGTATGCGGTTACGACCATTACGATTTTGCCGATTTTGATTGTCTATCCATTTTTCCAGCGTTACTTTACCAAAGGTATTATGATCGGAGCTGTGAAAGGCTAGTTGTTATGAAAAAAAGATTAATGCTCAATTATTATTCCAAATTGACCTGTTCCTGTTTTTTGCTGGTATTTGTCATAGTCGTTGTGGTTGCCGCATATATTCTCGGCACGATTAATAATGCCAGGATTGCTTCTTTAAACGAAGAGTATGATACCGTTTTGTCAGAAATGCAGCAGACGTATACGGACATCTGGGATAATCATTATAAGGCATTTATCCCCGTTCTGGCGCAGGAAAATGAAAAAACGCTCCAGCAATTTTGCCAGGGCGGGGATACCGGATATGAGAGGGCGGAGCTTTTTAATAAAGTTACCGATATGTTTTCCACCGTTTGTCAACAGGACAAGTGGATAGCGGGAGTATATTTCCGACGCACGGTGGATAATGTCCGTTATCTGTATCTGAAAGATGAGGGCAGAATCAGGGAGGCTGCTTTTGATCTGAAAAACGAAAGCGCAGCGCAGCAACTGAGCCGTAATCTGATCGGAGCAAGTAAAATCACATATTTAATGGGAGTTCAGAAAAAGGAAACGGTAAAGTTTTTCGGAATTCAGTCCAAAGTGCAGTCGGTAGGAAAAAGGACGCAAGCGTTAGGCTATCAGATTACGGTGCTTTACAAAACAAATTGTTTTGATACGGTGCTGGAAAAATATCATATAAGCCCGGAGGCACGCTTCCTGGTTACTACCAGACAGGGACTGATTTTGTATGACAGCAGGGAAGAGTATACACAAGGGCAGGACTCTTTTTATGAAGGAATAGGAGATATTTTAGCGCAGGGAGATACCTTTACAGAGGATGGGAAGGTCTATCTGAAAAAGGCGGAAGCTATCAAAAAAGGTGATTGTTTTGTTTTTTACACAATACCGGAAAAGACCGTAAAAGGATTTCGGCTGGAGGGAATGGCGGGGATTGTTCTATTGGTTGCGGTGATTATCCTTGCAGTGATGGGAACTGCCATGATGGCGATCAGTCGTCTGATCGGTCGAAAATTCTATGAATTGGAAAACGGGATTCGTCAGATCGGGATGAGCGACCTGAAGTATCGGATCCCCGTAAAGGAACAGGAGGATGAATTCTCACAGATTGCCATTCAGTTTAATAAGATGTGCGATAACCTGAACACGTTAATTGATAAGAATTATGTGTACCAGGTTCTGCAGCAGAAGGCGGAATACCAGGCATTAAAGACCAGCATAAATCCGCACTTTCTATACAATTCATTGGAATCTATGCGGGAACTTTTGACAGAAAACGAGCAGGATGAACTGGCGGATGCTGTTTTAATGTTGTCCCGCATTTTGGATTATCAGATTCATGGGGACAGCGCGGCAACTATTTGGATGGAGCTGGAGGCCTTACAGAATTATATTGACTTTTCTTCCGTACGCTACCGGCATAACTTTGATTATTCCATCGATTTTGAAGATGAAATTCTGGATTATAAAATACCCAAACAGATTTTTCAGCCTATTATGGAAAACTATTTTGAACATGCTTTCCGGGGAGACGGAACAGACTATATTTCGATTCTGGGATATGCAGATAAGGAAGATGATCGGATTCATATTTGCTTTTGTGATAATGGAAAAGGATTCTGTAGAGAAGATATGGATCGCAGGCAAATGGTAACGGACAGCGATGAGGAGCATGTCGGACTGGATAATGTATATAAGAGACTGCAGATTTTGTTCGGAGAAAAGTGCAGGGTTGATATAAGATCAAATGCGCCGGATCCCGGAACGAGCGTTATTCTTGTGTTTGCAAAAGTGACTAATATATAATTTGCTGTTGATTTGAAAAATGTGTTAGAATATAAGCGAAGGGTATTTAGCGGTAACAAAACTGTATGTAGGCAGGAGTATAAGGTATAAGTGCTATGGACGAAAAAGGTCTGAACGTATTTATTGTAGATGATGAGAGTAGTGTTGTGGAATGGCTGTTAAACAATATTGACTGGAATGTATACAATTGCAGAGTAGCAGGCTATGCATCGAGTGCAGCCGAGGCATATCGGTATGTTTGTGAGCATCCGGTAGATTTGATGCTTACGGATATTTCCATGCCGGAAATGTCCGGTCTGGAGCTGATGAATGCCATAAAAGAAAAGTTTCCGGAAATGCTTTTTATTGTGATCAGCGCTTTCGATAATTTTTCCTATGTACGGGAAGCGTTTCAATATGGCATCATTAACTATTGCCTGAAGCCGATTGATGTTATGGATCTTCAGGAATGTTTAAAAACAGCAATGCAGACCGTTCGGGAAAGACGGATAAAGTACTATAATAACGATATCAGAATTTTTCGCAATAGTTTTTTCCTGAATCTGCTGAACGGTGAAATCAGCGCCCAGCGGTTTGCGGAACAGAGTGCCTTAGCGGGAGTTGATTTTAACATTCCGGCTTGGCAGGTGGTTCTTATGGATATCAGCGGTCTGCAAGAGGCGGATTCTGTTGCTTTATTAAAGTATTACCGGGAGAAAGAAGACAGGGGATATTACTCTTTCCTGGATGCCAACATGAATCTGGTTTTTATTGTGTACGGAGAAGCCGTGTCGGGGGAAGGCTGGCGGATTCGGAAATTGCTGAAAACAGACCGAGATCTGGCGTCGTATTGCATTTTTGTGTCTATCGGAGAGCCGCTTACCTCCCGGCATGCGATAGCTACAAGCTATCGAAAATGCTCACATTTTTTAAACGCTGATTTTTTATTTCATAAAAATATTGTAGAGGCGGGAAAGTACTCTTACGAAAAGTATCTGGAGGTTATAAGGAGCAGTGAGCAGCAACTGCTGGTGAAGGCTTTAGAGGCTTACGATAAAGAGGGAACGGTGGAGCTCATTCAGAGGATGGTAAAAAAATGTCGGACAGAGGAAGAAAAGAAAGCAGAGATTATTTGTCTGGCGGTCTATTTGGTAAATCGGAAAAAGGGTGCCTTTCCGGAACGGAGCAGGCTGCGTTCCACCGACTGCCTGGATACGCAGGAAACATCGGAGAAGATGTTAAAGTGGATGGAAAATTTCTGCGCTAAATGGATCCGTTCCAACGAACAGGCAGATAGTTTTGTACATCCTTCCGTTAAGTATGTGTTGCAGGAGGTCAATAAACGATATGCGGACAGCACGCTTTCCATGAAGGAACTGGCGGAAAACCGCGGAATTTCTCCGGCTTATCTGGGAACCATATTTAAGGAACAGACGGGAGAATTGTTTAACGATTACCTGCTTACAAACAGACTGGAAAAGGTATTGGAACTGCTTGGCAATACGAAATTAACCATCGGAGAGATTTCCGTCGCCACCGGCTTTACCAGCCAGAGCTATTTAAACAGAGTGTTCCGGAGAAAATTCGGAATGTCGCCAATGGAGTATCGGAGAAGGGACAAGCAGTAAAAAGTAAACGCAAAAATAACGTAACAGTTCAGACGCGCCATTCGCAAAATTTTCCGCATGCTTTGCAGCTATTTGTCGCATCTGTAGGATGCGATGCTCATGTAACATGGCACTAAGTTCCAAGCATAAAATGCCCTTTGGGCATTTTTAGGCAGACAGATTTTTATGCAAGCATGAAGTCTGCCTACAAGAATGCTTGTCTGAACTGTTACAAAATAACATTAAGCCACAACCTCGCGATATGCTTACGTAAACATGAGGTTATGGCTTTTTGTTTGCTTCTTTATGTGAACTTAGCGAAGTTCACGTTCTATCGTTATAAACGTATGCAGTTACCGGGGCGTTGGGTGACGCATGTTTTATGGCATTCACCCGGCATGCCCATCCGCTTACAAATTCGCAGAAGGAACCAGCGTCAGGGAGAATTCCATATGCGTTTCCTTAAGCTGGTATTTTTCAGCCAGTTCGGGACCACAGCTTGCGGAGCCGATTCCGTTCTGGCGGTAATCCAGACACAGTACGGTGTGTCCGCATTTTTCCAGCTCATAATTATGAGCTTTGGCAGCCAGTTCTTCCTGGGTATAAGCGGAAGCGTTAAAGGAAAATGCCTTTTGGCTTACCGCAGTCAGGCTTAAGTGTCTGTCGGACAGGGTGACATATTCCACATCGTAATGGCTTCCATTTTCCTGCGGACGGATATAGTCTTCATGCAGGTCGGCAACGGTGGTGTCAAACCGGCTGTGGAAGCTGGAGCGTCTCTTGTCAATATAACTTTCGTTGGGACCTAAGCCGTAATAGGTCACATGTTCCATCGTTTTCGGAAGGAACAGACGCAGACCGAACCGGGGCAGAACCGGGAATACCGGATCCTTATCCGCTGTAATGTGGGATTCCATTCTTCCGTCGGCAGAAACGTTCCATACGGCTGTCAGGTTCAGAATTTTCTGAATGTAAACAGCAGAAATGGATACTGTGGTACGGATGGTAATGCTGCCGCTTTCTTCTTCCCACTGCGTTTCATAAGCACGGGTAACGGATTTGTGGAACTGCGCATTCATCCACTGCTGGGAAATATTGCGGTCATTGTCCGTAGGCGCACGCCAGATATTAAATTCCATAGGATGATCCAGCAGGCTCTGGTTTTCCAGAGTAAGAGTCTCCCATAAACCGGTGAGTTTATTGTAAACATAGCGGAGCCGGTCATTTCGAAGAATCAGGAACCGGTCTTCCTCCGTTACCTGAATCGGCTGCGTTGTCTGCAGGGTACCTTTGGCAAGCAAAGAAGCGGTCACCTGATTTTCGCCGTTTTCCGTAGTAAGTGCCACTTCATCGAATCCCAGAACATGATCCTTTGGCAGAACAGGGGTCGCTTCTTTCAGTAAATAGGTGAGCTTTAAGAAGCACTTGCCGGCAGCGGGCAGTTCATAGGAGAATGTCACGCATCCTTCTCCATGGGCGGGAATAGAAGGCATATTTTCCTCTGCAATGATTCCACGAGTCAGAATGCGGCCGTCACAGTTGATCTCATAAACCAGACGGGCATAGTCTTTTAAGTCCACGAAATCCATGTAGTTGTGCAGAACAGCAGTCTTTCCTTCCGCATCAAAGGAGACTACTCTGGCCGGACGGTGTACATTTTTAAATTCCAGAAGTCCTTTATGCGGCGTTCTGTCCGGATAAACCAGACCGTCCATGCAGAAATTACCGTCATGAGGATATTCTTTATGGTCGCCGCCGTAAGCATACATTTTTTTGCCGTGAATGTCTTTGCCCATATCAATGGCATGGTCGCACCACTCCCAGATAAATCCGCCGCAGGCACCGTCATACTGATGATAGATTCGGAAATAGTCTTCCAGGTCGCCGGGGCCGTTGCCCATGGCATGGGAATATTCACACTGAATAAAGGGCTTATCCGGATTTTTTGCAAAATATTGATGAATATCTTCCGTGGAAGCATACATCCGGCTGTAAAGGTCAAGATTGGAAAAGTCATATTTTCGGTCATGTCCTGCGTATCGAGCCGATTCAAAGTGGGTCAGTCTGGTAGGGTCATAGGACTTGGTCCATTTTAAGGATTCTTCAAAAGTAATGCCGTAGCCACACTCATTTCCCATTGACCAGATGATGACGCAGGGTCTGTTTTTATCCCGGATAACGCAGCGCTGTGTGCGGTCAACGGTTGCGTTAATAAAGTCCGGATTATCCGCAATGGGCTTTCCCCATTTGGCGCTGACTTCTTCCCATGGTGTATTGGGTGCGTAATAAATGGTACAGGGTCCGTGGCTTTCATTGTCCGCTTCGTCAATCACAACAAAACCGTATTCATCGCAAAGTTGGTAAAACTGCGGGCGGTTAGGATAATGGCTGGTACGGATACCGTTGATATTATGCTGCTTCATCAGGCTCAAATCCCTGTGGATCTGTTCCAGAGAGATGGTAAAGCCGGTAACCGGGTCGCTGTCATGACGGTTGGTGCCGTGAATCTTCAGGGCAACGCCGTTTAAGTAGACAACGGCATTTTCAATTTTGATTTCCCGGATACCTACCCGGTCTGTAATGACTTCGTTTTCCGTCTCCAGGGTCAGAGTATAAAGGGCAGGGGCTTCCGGATTCCACAGAATCGGGTGAACTACAGGCAGGCTGATCTGCGTCGTTACCGAACCAGCGCCGAACTTTGCATCTGATGTCCCGGTTGTATCATCTGTCATGCCATTTGTCGGCATGCCGGATACATCCATTGATTCTTTGTCCAAAGTTTGACTGGCAACCACATTTCCTTCCGGGTCGGTTAAAACAGCCTTTATCGTAACCGGCTTATGGAAAAAGGCAATCCGGATATCCACGCAGGCTTTGTCTTCCTTCCAATCAACAGGAGTCGTGGTAAAATAATCAAAAATACCTTCGGTCGGGCGCTTTAACAGATACACATCCCGGAAAATACCGCTCATACGGAACTTATCCTGATCTTCCATGTAGCTGCCGTCACACCATTTTAATACCAGAACCGCCAGGGTATTGTCGCCCTCTTTCACAAGATCCGTGATGCAAAACTCGCTGGTGGAATGGGAGACCTGGCTGTAGCCTACGTACTGACCGTTCAACCAGACAAAAAAACAGGAATCGACTCCTTCAAAATTCAGGTAGCATTCCGGAGCAAGGGCATCCTTTTCATAGGAAAAATGATGTACATAAGCTCCGCAGGGATTCTCCTGAGGTACAAACGGCGGATCCATGGGAAACGGATAACGGACGTTCGTATACTGATGGTGGTCATAACCGTGATTCTGCCAGCAGGAAGGAACCGGAAGCGGTTTAAAACTTCCCAAATCTGCATCGGTTTTAAAAAACGCCTCCTGCAGATCATAAATGCTCTCATAATAACGGAACTGCCAGGTGCCGTTCAGCAATTCAAAGCGATCCGAATGCTCTCTGTGTTCCACAAGGTTTGGAAGATTATTTCCCGTAGAAACGTTGTTTCCCATGGGGATATAATAGGAACGATTCGGCATCGTATTTTCATGTAAAATGTTCAGATTCTCATAATGCCTGGGTATTATCATAGAAATTCCTTTCCGCGTATGGATGACGCAAAATTTTTTGCATAACTGTAACTATCATACCTTATCTTACCGAAAAAAAACAGAGATACTCTTGCCCCAAATATGGAGAAAATGATATAATGGAACCAGCTCAGCCAGAGGCAAAATGCGACTGCAAATCATGCTTGCATGAATTTGCAGGAGTGTTTTGTCTCTGAGGGAGCGCCCGAATTATGAGCAAACATAGCTGCGAAGCAGCGAAAAAGCGCTGAAAGCGCGAGTTTGCGAATGGGCGCGGCTGAGCGTGGCGATGCGTTTTTGCGAATGGGCGCGGCTGAGCGTAGCGTGCGCTTTTACGAATGGGCGCGGCTGAGCGTAGCGTGCGCTTTTACGAATAGGCGCGGCTGAACTGTTGTAAGCTGAACTGCAGTGATACGAGGGAGGGCGACATTACATGTACATGAACACCGGATACCTGGATCCGCAGGAAGAAGATTTAATGGATGATACCGTAGCATTGCGAATTAACAGCTGCGGCTGCTACCGATTTACGGGGCGGGAAGGAATGGGAACAAAGAGAGCAGGAGGAAGGCCCGATTACCAGCTTTTATATGTGGCAAACGGAAAAGGATTTTTTAATGTGTCCGGCACGGCAAAATCGGAAATTACCTCCGGCCATATGATACTATACCGCCCTTATGAACCTCAGGATTATCAATATCAGGCAGGAGATGCCACGGAAATCTATTGGGTTCATTTCACCGGTTCCGGTGTTGAATCACTCTTAAATGAGATGGGCTGGGAGGGAAAGCAGATCCTTTTTACGGGCAGCAGCGAGAAATATGGAAATATTTTTACAGAGATGATTCGGGAACTGCAGTTAAAACGCTATGGTTGCGCAGAACTTCTCACCCTGCAGCTTAAGCAGCTTTTTCTTTTGGTATGCCGCCGTGTTATGGAAGAGACGGAAGATACTCTGCGGATTCCGCATTCCATCAGACAGGCAGTCCAATATTTTAACCAGAATATGGCGGACTCCATCACGATAGATACGTATGCAAAGGAACATAATATGAGTGTCTGCTGGTTTATCCGATTGTTCAAGCGCTATATGGGGATGAGTCCATTACAGTACCTTACGGTAATCCGGATCCGCCGCGCCAAGGAATTGCTGGAGGGAACTGACTACTCGATCAGTGAAATCAGCAGACTGACCGGGTATGAGGATCCGCTGTATTTCAGTAAGCTTTTCCGGTCACAGACAGGCATATCCCCCAGACAATACCGGAAAACAACATATTCCGGTATTGTTGAATGAAGGCTATTCTGCTTAAGGCTTCCGTGTTAAGTACATGTCTAAAACATTTATGATGTTGCTTGTATTTAGTCGATAATCGGAAAAAGATAATCTTTCGATATCTACGTGGGCGATAAGTTTTTTCTTTTTAAATGTTACGGATTCATTTTGTTTGTTACTATCATCAACTTGTTTTCCTAAATAAACACGTTCTATATCCTTGCAGAACCATATAAATTGATATCCTTTTGTAAGGCAATATTGACGGGCATTCTTTAAAAAGAGTGAATCTTCCTGATTGATATCGTAGTCATCGCAGTCAAAGCAATATATTATTTTTGTTTCATTTGTTTTGGACGTGGAAGCGTATTGGGAAACCAGGTTTGAGATTTCCTTTTCCTTGCTTTTATACTTGCCTTTTCCATCCATATATACCGGACTGAATTTTGTTTGTGCCTGATCGTACCGATAAAAACAGTCAATAGTGTCTTTGATGTAGATCCAGTCAGATTTGCATTTTTTATTTGTTTCAACAACAAAAACCAGCTGGAGACCCATTACTCATCCTCCTCTGTCAAACTAAATACACCTATGAAATCAATGGAATCTACATTAAATGGTGAACCTTCGATCATCCCGTTTCGATATAATTTTGAAGGGGAGTAGTGTCCATTTGTAGTCCATGGGTAAATTTTATGATCTAATGACAAAAAGTCAATAGATTTTTTGTGTTGTTTCAGAATGTCCATTGGTCCGACATTATGAGTAGTAAAGCAGAGCTGTCCTTTTCCATATTGCATTAGGTATTCTAACAGTGCGCACAGGTAGACATCATGCAGATTAGAATCAAATTCATCGATAAAAACGATTCCGCCATGAACCATTTCCTTTAAATAGGCATAAAGCTTAATTAACTTTTTAATCCCCGTGCTTTCAAATTCTGCGTGTATCTGATAAGATTCATATACCATTATAAGATTGCATACGTAGACATCAGCATCTTCTTTACGATCAATTTTAATCTTCAGTAAGTCTGCTTTAAAAATACGTAGAAATTCGTACAGTTTGTCAATGGTTTCCTCAAAAAGGTGGTAACTGTTCTTAGGTACCACATTTTCAGAAACAGATATAATGTTAAGCCTATCGCTGTCTGTCTCCAGTAAATGCTTTATCAAATCGTTAAAAGGAGCTGTTTTCTTTTCGGGATCATCCTCATAATTCAGTAAATTATTAATAAAATACTTTCTATGATCGTCCGATTGATCTATAAATACGTGTATCTTGTTTCCTAATATATAGAGTGTACATATATTGAAAAAAAGTTCGGACGTGGAAAAGTTAACATCTTTGTTTGACAAAATTTTTTCAAAGAACAGAGTGCACAAAGGGTTGGTTGTCAGTAAATTTGTTGTTTTTCTATAAATGAAGTTCTCAAGTTCTTGAGAATTATCTTGTTGCAAAAAAGTGATTTCGCCGTTAACAACTTTAAAAACCGGTTTCATGGAGCTGCTTTGGGAGCAAGCTTTCCGGGAAGATAACTGTTCAGAAGTTATGATATATTTCCCTATCAGGTCTTTGGCTAAAGTCAGTTCATACCGGAATACGAAAAGATTATTTCCTGTTTCGGTAAGGTATGTTGCTTCCATAAATAGTTCATTTGTTTTTTTGTTGATAATGGCGTCCAAATTTTTTTGAACAAGAGGATTATTTAAATAGTTAGGATTCGTTAAGAGGTTTTTTAAAATGTCTACGGAAGCTATAATACCTGATTTGCCGGAACCATTCATGCCGTAGATCCCCTTTATATTATATTCCTGCGTCTGCGGATTTCTTGGAATTATTTTTCTGTAAAACGATAATGAAATTAATTGATCCAAAGTTTTTATCCCTTTTACTGCGTAATTAGTCAAGTAAATATCCTTCATTTTGGCACCTCCTGAGAATAGTATATCACAATAAAAGGAAAATAAAAATACATTTTGTATATTTTTCAAATTAATTTTTTGAAGCTTAATTTTTTGAAAGCTATTTTTAAAGCACTTCATTTATTATAAAGTCAATCAGTAAATCCGCAAGAATTTTATGCCCGGCATCGTTAAAATGCAGGCCGTCGGCTGTATATTTCTCCTTGTGTTCGGGCAGATGGGGATTTATCATCAAACGCTCATAAAGATTAAGAACCGGGATGCTGTGTTGCTTACCTTTTTCCGTTATTGCGTTAACGTAGTCGCAAAGAGGCCTTGCGTCGGCACGTTTTTGCGGTCTGTTTGAGGGTCTGGTTTCGTCCAGCGTATCATAGCAGCAGTGCGCCGGGGTCATAAACACAATTTTCGTATGCGGATATAATTCCTTAAGCAAATTCATGAGAAACTCAACTGCCCCCAGAAAAGTTGCGGGTGTTTTATCATCAGGGCTGCCAAACGGCGCGTCTCCATGGATATAATCGTTCACACCGCCGTAAATAACGATGATATCTGCATCCTTTGAGAGGTCATATGCACTGCCGCAGAAACACAGGTCAAACCGCGGTTTCTCACTCGGCCTTGATTGATGTGCAAGGCGTGTCCCGCTTATTCCGTGGTTATATGCTGCCTTCAGGCCGCACTGTTTCTTTATGATATTATCATAACGTCCGGTTTCACAGTTTTCCACACCAACGCCTTCTGTTATGCTGTCACCTAAAAAGTCTATGATTTTTTCTTCCAATTTCATTTTAATCCTCCATTCTGTAAACGCTTGAGCAGTGAAGAAATCATTAACCTGCCTCTCTGCAATTGTTCCTGCTCTGATTTTGCGGGAAAACAACGTTTAACCGGAGCATATGGTAAGATACATTGACTGCTAAGTCAAGAGAAACCACTTAAAATGAAGAAATGAGCAGTTTTTTGACATAACAGTTCATGCAAAAAATGGGAAAGGTATTCCAAGATGCTTAAAAAGGTGGTATTTTGGGCAAAGACAAGGTATAATAAATGATGTATCGGATAAGAGTTTTAAAGTACTGAAGCCCATTGATAATATTATGGAATTAAGCTCATGAAATCCGGAATAACCGCGCATACTGTAGGCAAGAGCATTCAAGACAGAATGCTTCTGACCCGGTAGTGTGCAAGCAGTCTGCTTGTGCGAAAAAGCCTGTAGAATGAGGATGGACATGATTCGAGCGTTTATAGCAGTCATTTTGATGACAATTCTTTTTCATACCGAAGATGTTACCCCGCCGGAGTAAGTTCTCCGGATGCAAAGTATGGATATGGAACAATCCGGAATGTTGTGTTTTACAGGGAGGAATCAAAAGTGGAACAGTCGGATAATGGGCACATTTATGTTGCCATTGATTTAAAATCTTTTTATGCTTCGGTAGAATGCAGGGAGAGAGGACTGGATCCTTTGGATACCAATCTTGTCGTAGCAGACGCAAGCCGAACCGATAAGACCATCTGCCTTGCTGTAACACCGTCCTTAAAAAGTCTTGGGATTCCCGGACGGTGCCGCTTATTTGAAGTAAAGCAGCGGGTCCGGGAAGTCAATATTTTACGCCGCAGCAGTGCCCTGAGGGAAAGTGCTCCGAGGGAAGACTCGCAAGTTGCTCCGTCAGAGGAAGGGGCTTCCTGCCAGGCTTCCGTACTGCGAAGCAATCCCCGCCTTGCCATTGACTTTTTGATTGCGCCGCCGCGCATGGCTTATTACATGGAGTACAGTACCCGGATTTACGGTATTTACATGAAATATGTGGCGCCGGAAGACATGATCGTCTATTCGATCGATGAGGTATTTATGGATGTCACGACGTATCTTCCAGGAAGCGGGCTGTCGCCGGAGGAATTTGCCCGAAAAATCATCAGGGATGTTTATCAGACAACGGGGATTACAGCTACGGCAGGCATCGGAACCAATCTTTTTCTCTGCAAAACGGCCATGGACATTGTGGCAAAACACATTCCGGCGGACGAATCCGGCGTCCGGATCGCACGCCTGGATGAAATGGAGTTTCGCCGTAAACTCTGGAGTCATCGGCCTCTTACCGACTTCTGGCAGATCGGCCACGGGTATGAAAATAAGTTAAAACAGGTGGGAATCTTTACCATGGGTGACATTGCCAGGTGTTCGGTACAGAATGAAGAACTTCTTTATACCCTTTTCGGTAAAAATGCGGAATTGTTAATCGACCATGCCTGGGGAATAGAGCCCTGTACGATAGAAGATGTGAAAAAATACCGTCCCGACAGCATCAGTTTAAGCTCCGGTCAGGTGCTGCACTGTCCCTATGACGCAGGAAAAGCGAAAATTGTCCTTTTGGAGATGGCGGATGCCCTGGCAGATCAACTGCTGGAAAAAAAGCTGGCAGCCGATCAGCTGGTGATCACGATCGGATATGACATCGAGAACCTGTCCGATCCAAACAGAAGAAAAAGATACCGTGGAGCCGTGGTCACGGATCGTTACGGAAGGCAAATTCCCAAGCATGCTCACGGAAGTATCAATTTGGACCGCTATACCTCTTTGGCGAGGCAGATTACAAAGTCTGCAGCAGAATTGTATGACCGGATTGTGAATCCGGATCTTTTGGTGCGGAGACTTAATCTTGCAGCCAATCATGTTCTGGAAGAAAAAAACATTCCGGTTCAGGAAAACTATGAACAGCTTTCTCTTTTTACGGATTATGCTGCACTGCAGACTGATCGAAAGGCGGAGGAAAAGCAACGTGAAAGGGAACGCAAAATCCAGGAAGCTGCTCTTGCCATAAAGAAAAAGTACGGGAAAAATGCACTTTTAAAAGGGGTGAACCTAAGAGAAGGCGCTACCGGAAGAGAACGCAACGATCAGATCGGAGGTCATAAAGCATGAGTGAAAACTACGCAGATATCATGAATCTGTCCCGCCCCGTTTCCAAAAAGCATCCGCCTATGTCCATGCACGACCGAGCCGCGCAGTTTCTGCCTTTTGCTGCACTTACAGGTTATGATGCGGCCTTACGGGAAAAGGCGCGTCTGACGGACAGACGTATGAACCTGGATGAATCACAGATTGAAACGCTGGATGGCAGATTGCAGCAGATTGCCCGGCATTTGACAGATACATCGGAAGCATCGCATCAGAAGGAGACATCCGAGGTGAGTATTACCTATTTTAAACCGGATGAAAAAAAGGACGGTGGAAGCTATCTCACCGTTACCGGAACCATACGAAAGATCGATTCATTTGAACAGATGATTCTTATGAAAGACGGAAGCCGCATTCCCATGACGGAGATTCTGGAGATCCTTCCGCTTTAAAAGCCGGCAAAAATCATCCCATGAAAAATAGAATAATCGGCCAACACCTTCTCCTCTCTTAAGGGTTCAAATGCAGCCGGTCAATTCTGTATCTCCGGGACTTATTCCGGGTTTCATGAGCTTAATTCCGTAATAGGCTGTATTATTTTTTGTACTATTGATTTTAATAGACGGTAAGTAGTATCTGTGCTGCGAAGGGATGGCGTTGATCGGCGGAATCGCTGGATGCCCGGCAGTAGGGCGCCAGTCGGAGCCTTTCGGCTGTCTGCTGTCTTACACTTGTGATCTCCGTGATGTTCATGTTTTTCTCCTTCCACGCTGATTTGTGTGATCTTTTCGTACTCGTCCTCGGTTATCAGATTCATATCAAGCAGCATTCGCAAAAGGTTTATGCCGTATCAAAAGGTCGTGTGGCTTATCGGTTTCGCCGACGGCAGAAGGAAGGTAAAGGATGCGCTGTGCTATTCGGTTTTCAAAGAACGGGCGGAGGCTATAGAGAAAGCCCCCTCACTTTCCATGCCGAAAAGTTGAGGGGCTACAGCCAAGTTTTTTGATTTTCTAAAAGCTTTTTGAGCTTTGCTCTGATTTTGGCGATCCGCTTGCTGATTGCCTGTTGAGATAAGCTGTAAATTTCGGCAAGGTCTGTACCTGAAATGTCGGCGTAATAGTGGAGGTAGATGAGGATATCCTCGCCGCTGAATTCATCGGTGGTCAGCATATCGTAGGAGAAGTCACCGTTTTCCGCAGAGCGTTCGTCCAGATATTTCTGTCGGCGCTTTGCTCGGTAGTATTCCTCGTAATCCGCTTTGGATTGTTTTTTCAAGGTTATGTACCTCCGTTCAATCGTTTTTGGTTGGTTTCAAAAACGATTGATACGGAGGGCTACGGCAGACGACAGAGCTGCCGGAATGGTGCAGGGCGGCCGTCCTTTAAGGCAAAGATCCGTATGGTATGTCCTCTGAAAGCACTGCACTGTACATCGGTATCACCTCCTCGCCGGAATATTTTGCCGAACCGTTTGTTTTGCTGCTGAAAACGGCTGGTTTTTGTCGAAGGCACAGTTTCAAGAGCGCCCAGCAAGTAAAAACTTGCTGGGCGCTCTTGAAACTGTGCCGGAGATTGCCGCCCGGTCGGCTTCTTTTCAGGCGGCATATCACCGTCACCCTCCTTACCTATAAGCTCTTATTTGATCAGTGGAGTTGATTACTCCTGTCATATATCGGATGTTTTGTGATCAGCGATATTCAAAACCGATTTTGCAGGTAGGCAGTGCGTATTCCGGCTTGGCACTGTCTGTGTCGTTGGGGGCGATCTGTATTTTTACGCCGACTGTTTTCCCTTTATAGACATATTCGCCGTCAAACTGGAATTTCTCATTTGACCGCGCGGATCTTCTTGGAGGTGTCGCGCGCGTAAAATTCGTTGAACCAGTTGCGCAGAGGTGTAAACTCGTTGTCCTCCCTTGCCGTGTCCACGCCGTCGTTGATGGCGGTATAGCGGATGTCGTACTCCGGGAAAATGACCTCGATGAGCTCGCCGGTTTTCAGGTAATTACGACCCAGGCGCGATAGAGCTTCTTGTGTCAAGTAGGGACTAAAAAAATTTTGAGAATTTACAAGCCGTTCATAGGCGGACAACCACCCGTGAACGGCTTGCATGTAAACTAAACTCATAATGAATCCAAGCAAATTCATCATGCCCTGCGAAGTTCTGTCAAATGTAGATAATCTGACAATACGATCATGGCTTACATGTAGCTTTCGACTCCGAATATCAGCCAGCATCTATATGAGGGCAGAAATTGTAGCGGCTTTTGAAAAGAATATTGCTTTTTCCTGTCTAAAGTGCTATAATCGGTATATACCGAAAACGGAAGGAGGAAGGCGTCCATGCCAAGACCGCCACGGTGCCGTCGGATTTGTGATGTACCACAAGTCGATAAATTCTGCCCCAACGGGGGCGAGGATGTCGAGCCGATCCTGCTGACGCTGGACGAGTACGAGGTCATTCGGCTGGTTGACCTGGAGCAGCAAACCCACGAGCAGTGTGCCGCACAGATGGATATTTCACGCTCTACCGTGCAGGAGATTTACGAAAGCGCACGGCGCAAGATTGCAGCGTGTCTTGTCCACGGGAAACCGCTGCACATCACCGGGGGAAACTACCGCATCTGCGGAGGACAGGAGGCAGCTCACTGCGGCCGTTGCTGCCGGATGCAGAGAGCCAACATGGAAAAATCAGGCAAAACTTGCAAAGGAGATTCCATTATGAAAATTGCAGTTACCTATGAAAACGGTCAAATCTTTCAGCATTTCGGCCATACCGAACAGTTCAAGCTTTATGAAGCTGCGGACGGCAAAATCACTCATGCGGAAATTGTTGATACCAACGGCAGCGGTCACGGCGCACTGGCAGGCTTCCTGATGCAGAACGGCGTGGACACTTTGATTTGCGGAGGCATCGGCGGCGGTGCGCAGGCAGCACTCGCCGAAGCGGGTATCAAGCTCTACGGCGGTGTCAGCGGGGACGCTGACGCAGCGGTGAACGCATTGCTCAGCGGAAGTCTGGACTACGA
>CAKRZO010000012.1 GCA_934433135.1 uncultured Acetatifactor sp.
TCTGTTTCTAATCTCCAATTTATGCGACGCTTCTATCAGAGCTATCAAATTCAACAGACAGTGTCTGTTAAATTGTCATGGTCGCATTATTGTGAGCTGTTGTCGATTTCAGACCCGGACAAACGCAGCTTCTACGAAAAGGAAACTATTAACTCAGGTTGGTCGATACGCGAATTAAAGCGGCAGATTTTTTCTTTGATTATTATGAGGGAAAGGAAAAATAATATAACAGAAAAAGGAACATACAAAAATGGAGAATTGTAAAAACATTCTTAAAGGAACGGAATATCGTTTTATCCATACAAATGAGCATCTTGGCAGGCACGTGATTCTTCTCGGCCTTGCCGGCAGTTATTCTTACGGAACCAACATTGAGACGAGTGATATCGATATCCGGGGGATTGCACTGAATCAGAAATCGGATCTGATTGGTCTGACACGATTCGAAGTGTATGAGGACGAGAATACCGACACGGTTATTTATGCTTTGAATAAAATTGTACCGCTGCTTCTTAACTGTAATCCCAATACCATAGAGCTGCTGGGGCTGAATGCGGAGCACTATCTGTATCTGAATGACATCGGCAGACTTTTGCTGGAAAATAAGAAGCTGTTTTTGTCACGCAGGGCAATTCAGTCTTTTGGCGGATATGCGGACGCGCAGCTTCGAAGGCTCCAGAATGCACTTGCCAGGGACACCCTCCCCCAAAGTGAGAAGGAGCAGCATATTTATAATTCCGTAAAAAACGCGATGCACAGCTTCAATACCCGCTATAGGGAATTTAAGAACGGGAGCATGGAGATTTTTATCGACAAGGCTGTGAATCCTGAATTGGAGACGGAAATATTTGTGAATGCGAATTTGTCTCATTACCCGTTGAGAGACTATTCCGGCATGTGGAATACCATGGCAAATGTGATCAAGGATTATGAGAAAATCGGAAAGCGCAATAAAAAGAAGGATGATCTTCATCTGAATAAACATGCAATGCATTTGATCAGGCTGTTCATGATGGCACTGGATATTTTGGAAAAAGGTGAAATCAGGACCTACAGAGAAAAAGAGCATGATTTGCTTATGGACATCCGAACCGGAAAGTACCAAAAGGAAGACGGAAGTTTCCGTGAAAGCTTTTACGAGATACTTCAGGACTATGAAAAATGCCTGCATTACGCGGCAGAAAATACGGATTTACCGGAAGAGCCTGACAGGGAGAAGGTTCAGGAACTGGTAATGACCATAAATGAAAAAGTAATCCGGGAAGAAGAGGTGTTTTGAATATTGAAGACGAAGAATATGGCATTAATTGAGATGATAAAAGGTGATATAACAAAAGCAACAGCTGCACAAGGAGACAAATGATGGCAGATAATAAGGCGAATTATCCGGTAGTTACTCTTTGCGGAAGTACCCGCTTCAAAGAGGAATTTATGGAAGTGCAGAAGAGACTTACCCTGGAAGGAAACATTGTTATCAGTGTAGGCCTCTTTGGACATTCCGGTGATCAGGAAGTATGGGATGGCATGGAAGAAGGCGCTGTTTCCGAAACGAAAAAAATGCTTGATGATATGCATAAACGTAAGATTGATATGGCGGATTTAATCTATGTGATCAATGTAGGAGGCTATATCGGAGAAAGCACCAGGTCAGAGATTGCATACGCCAAAGCGCATGGCAAGGAAGTCCGTTATCTGGAGGAGCAGATGTTATGATGTTCTGCATGAAATTTGTCAATAATGTGTTTACAAAACGGAAAGCTGAGTTTATTATGAAATGGATATGTAGTGACTGCATTCAATGCAAATAGTGAGGATGAACATTATTGAAGATTTATATGCAGACTGGATCATAATAGAATTGTGTAAATGTAATTAATATCGGGGAGGAAAGTGTAGCAATGGCAATTCCAACAAATATAAAAACGTTACTATCCGGTGAAGTAGTGGAGTGGGCAAGGATTGAATTTAAAGAAACATGGGATGCAGCAGCCTCTGTGAAATCGATATGCGCATTTGCCAATGATCTTGATAACTGGGGCGGAGGCTATATTGTAGTAGGAGTAAAAGAGAAGAATGGCCGCCCAATGTACCCACTGCAAGGTGTGCCTGTAGAAAAGCTTGATAAGTATCAAAAGGAGATATTTTCTAAATGCAAACTCATCAGACCAGCGTATACTCCGATAATAGGAGTAGAGGCATACCAGGATAAGCAGTTTATTGTTATCTGGTGTCCGGGTGGAGATAATAGACCATATTCATCGCCAAAGACTATGGAAAAGAATAATAAAGAGAGAATCCATTACATCCGTAAAGCATCAAATACAGTAGAGCCATCGGATGATGAAGAAAAGGATTTATTTAATCTTGCAAACAGAGTCCCTTTTGACGATCGTGTAAATCATCAGGCGGAGATGTCAGATTTAAATATAACGTTGATTCAAAACTACTTAAAAGAAGTTAAAAGTTCGCTGTATGAGAAATCTAAGACAGGGGATTTTATTGAAGTGTGTAGAGACATGAATATTATTTGTACACTTCCTGAATATACTAAGCCTAAAAATGTAGGGTTAATGTTTTTTAGCATGGAACCGGACAAGTTCTTTCCATATAGCCAGATTGATGTGGTACAGTTCCCAAGTGGACTTGGTGGTAATGATATTATCGAAAAAACGTTCAAAGGACCTATTCAGCAGCAATTGCGTGAAGCTTTACAATACATTAGAAATGTAGTGCTTACTGAGAAAGTTGTGAAGCATCCGGAACGAGCAGAAGCAGATAGATTTTTCAACTATCCTTATGCGGCTATTGAAGAAGCTTTATCAAATGCAGTATATCACCGTGCATATGATGAGAGGGAGCCAATTGAGGTACGCGTAGAAAATGACAGAATTGAAATTGTAAGATTCCCGGGGCCTGACCGCTCGGTTACAATGGACGGGTTAAAAAGCTTCCGTGTCTCAAATCGCCGCTATAGAAATAGACGAATTGGGGATTTTTTAAAAGAATTGCATCTGACAGAGGGGAGAAACACCGGATTTAAGAAAATTTTGGATGCTTTGGAGGCGAATGGTTCACCGAAGCCGGAATTTGAGACGGATGATGCAAGAACTTATTTTATCACAAGATTGTTTATACACGGAGGGTTTATTAAGGGAGCGGATGAACGGGACTTGAATGAAGTTAATAGTAAAAATGAGCGAAGTTTGAGCGAAGTTTCGAGCGAAGTTTTAAAAACAAGCGAATTTTGTAAACTGGAGAAGATAATAAAATATATTGAAGAGAAAGGAAAAATAACACCTAAAGAGGCGGAAGCAGTTAGTGGAAAATCAGCAGCAACCGTAAGAAGATATTTGAAAATATTAGTTGAGACAGGGTATGTAAAAGCGGAGGGAAAAACGAATAATTCTGTGTATAGAATTAGCGCTTGCATACGCCAAAGCGCATGGCAAGGAAGTACGCTATCTGGAGGAGCAGATGTTATGATGTAAAAGAAAATAGAAGGCGAAGGAAATTTTAACTCGTAAATATTCGGAACGGAGGCAATAAACGTTATGAGAACAATAGGAAATATACTGTGGTTTCTTTTAGGAGGGCTGGTCGGAGGATTGGCCTGGATCGTTGCGGGAATGCTCTGGTGCATTACCATTGTGGGGATTCCGGTAGGATTACAGTGTTTTAAATTCGCAGGGCTGGCATTCTGGCCCTTCGGCAAAGCAGTGATATACGGAAGCGGAACCTTTTCCTTCCTGGTGAATCTGATCTGGATCGTGTTTTTCGGATGGGAGATGGCGCTTGGGAACCTGATTGTCGGCTGCCTGTGGTGCATTACCATCGTAGGAATTCCTTTCGGCAAACAGTTCTTCAAAATGGCCAGACTGTCCCTTATGCCCTTTGGCGCAGCTGTGGTCGGATAGGAACGGTTTATTGTTCCGGCGGGATACCGAATTGATCATAGGGTATGAATGAAGTGCATCCATTCAGATACATCCCTACATAGGAAATTTGAAAATATCGGATTGGAGGTGCTTGCATGATTACGATATTTAAGAATAAGAAAGACATTCCGCCTGCTATGAATTACGTAGAGCTTAACGATGTATTCTTTAATCAGAATACAGTTACAGAATTGGATGATAGGGCAAGTGCCATTGTTGAAAAAATAGATGCATCCAGATTGATTGGAAAATACAAGATGGAATCAAGGTTTAATGGCGTTACATTGGATATTGATTGCTTGTCAACAGGCTGTAAAACGGTGTTAAATGTGCTGTATTTCTCGGACAAAGTCTTTTGCCTCAAAGAATGTGGTGATAATGCATTGGAAGTATTATACGGATTGGAGACCGGAGCGGTGTATAGTGATTATGCAATAATACCATTTGATATGAATGGCGTCAAAGTCTCTGATAAAAACGGGACAAGAGTTATCAAGGATTATGAAGAATTAAAGAAGTGGTGGCAGGATGAAGAGTAAGCCGATTGTCATGGAACATTTTTCAACAGTTCATACTTCGTATATACTCAATTTTGATTTTACGAATAATATTACGATACTTACTGGCTCGTCAGCGACCGGAAAACCACATCATTTTCATTTTTAAGAGAGTGTATGGCAGTAAATCCGAAGATTTTATGCATAAATTATCAAGATTATCAGAAAGATATCAAGAAACTTATTGCCGGTGAAACAGGTAAGTTGATCGTGATTGATAATGCAGATATTCTGCTAAATGATGACACACGAAAGTATATTTCAATGGATGATAAAAATCAGTATTTGATCATAGGAAGAAATCCCGGAAATCTGTTTGCAACAAGTGATAATCTATTTGAACTCGTAAACGAGAAAAAAGGTGATCAGACGGAATTCAGATTGAAAAAATATTTGTAAGACACCTGCAGTGTCGTCAGGCTGGCGTTCTGGCTCTTCGGCAAACAGTTCTTCATAATGGACAGAACTGCCCCTTATGCCCTTTGGCGCAGCTGTGGTAGGATAGGAACGGATTGCTGTTCCGATGCATGAAGGAATGAAGAAAAAGTGGAGTTTGGTTTTGATGAAGTTTTTGAAAGAAGTGCAGTAAATCGTAATCAAGCGGAGGATGAATGTAATGGAGATTTCAAAAGCAGATTGGAAGTTGTTTTGTGAACGCGTGCCTGCCTGGCAGGGGCATTATATGGAGCGCCTGGCAAGGGAATATGTTGAACTGCTGACTTCTCCCGGAGAGGCATCGGATCATTTCTGGAAATTGAAGAAGCAAGTCAGGCGGGATGCATAATTGGTCATGGGGAGAGAAAGAATATGACACTAACGCAATATAAAAAAGTAATTAAAGCTTTGGCCAGAGAGGAATTGGAGAACCATTTGTTTGAAATGTTCAAATCTTCTGAAGTTTTCAAGGATATCGAAAGTAGTTATTGGAGCAAGGACTCCGGTGATGAATTAATAGCCTCTTTGCAGAAACGCTTAGAAAAGGTTTTCTGGAAGGGACAGTTTTCTTTGGGTGAATGTAAAAGTGTGTTGAAAGACTACCTATGCAGAACAACAGACGAAGGAACGAAAGCCCTGATGCACCTTGCTTTTGCCCGCGAAGCAGCCGAACTTAGTGCGGCTTACGGTGATTTTAATGAAAGATTTTACAACAGCCTTGAATCCTCAGCTGAAAAATTTCTGGATTATGCCAAACTGCATCCGGATTTCTTCAGTCTCCATGAAGCAGATTTCGAAAACCTCATATCGACTGCCTCATTGTTGGGCTATGGTGTCCCAGATGATCTGAGATATATGATGGAGGATGTTCGTATAGAACTCGGGTATTATGATGAACCGGATGAGGACGAGTGACAGCATAAAATACTGCTTTTGTAAGCTAAACAGAAAATACTTTATAAGGAGCTTGTTTATACACGAGAAGTTTTTAAATGATGAGCCGAAAAGAACTTTTCGGTTCATCCAGTGAGCACCCCAAAACTTCCGATCCGGAGAAAGAAGTACCAAGGAGAAATAGGTATAGCGAAAGAAGACAGAACAGGTAATAGAAAAACAAGAGAATGGAAATGAAAGGAATCAAATTATGGATATAAGTAAAAGAGATTGGAAATTATTTCAAGAAAGATTATCAGGCTGGCAGGAAAAATATATGGAAGATCTCGTTAAAAAATATGTGAACTTTCTGAATGATGACACAAGGCTTGCATCGGACAAATTTTGGGAATTGGAAAAGCGGATAAAAAAAGATAAGTGTCATCCGGGGGTTATTATGGAGGTGAGCAAGTCAGAGGCACTGATGGATATCGTTCGTCTTATAAGACTAAAGGTAATTACATATGATGATTTATCAGATTTCAGTGACGAATTACAGCAGCGAGTAAGAAGAATACTTGAGCCACTGCCCGATAGTGTCTCATCTTGAAAGACCAAAGCTATTCCTTTATAAGGAACATACAAAGGTGGAGAACTGTAAGAACATTCGTATGTTTTTGTCACGCAAGGCACTTGTCCGTGCAAACTATACGAACCTGCAAAAAGGTATTCATGAAACAACAGAGTATCTGGAAGCGTTTCTCAGGAATCTGCTTTTGAACGAGAAAAATGAACTTCACAATCGAAACCTTCATATAAGTGGACTTTTGAATGAAGAAAAAGTGGATATTGAGAATGAGAAAGTGGACATTCAAGATACAAAAGTGGACATTGAAAGTGTGCTTTTCGAAAAGGGCAGCGAGTTTTCAGTAAAAACGACAGTTCATATGCATAGATTTTTTGAGAGGTTTGGTTTTGATGAAGTTTTTGGAAGAAGTGCAGCAATGGAACTTCTTGAGCTGAAAAGTTCAGGTGCTTCCAAACTTCTTTCCAATCTGGTGCAGGCAGATATTATTGAACCGGTATCCGGTCACGGAAAAGGAAAATATAAATTCAAAAATTCCAGACGGTGTCTGGGAAAATGAAGAATTGCATACGCCAAAGTGCATGGCAAGGAAGTCCATTATCTGGAGGAGCAGATGTTATGATGCAAAAGAGGTAGGAAAAATTATTGTTGAGCAGTCCCTCATTTTTTTGCAATTCTTATTGAATATTTCCCTCATTTTTTGTATACTATAGAAGCGGAGGTCTGGAAATGGCAGGTATTTATTTGAAACGAAAAATCGATGCTTACTTAATTCAATGGAAAGAAGATGCAGAGCGAAAACCTCTGATTGTCAAAGGGGCGAGGCAGGTTGGCAAGACGGAATCTATATGCCGCTTTGCTAGGGAAAATTACAAGAATGTAATTTACATTAATTTTGTCGAAGAACCAAAATATAAGTTAATTACGGAAGATGGCTACAAAACGGATGATATTATTCGAAATATATCCAGGATGGATCCTGCCAAGAGATTTGAGGCAGGTAAGACGATATTGATATTTGACGAGCTTCAGGAATTTCCGGAACTGGCTACTTCCTTAAAATTTTTTAAGATGGACGCCCGCTTTGATGTAATCTGCAGCGGATCTCTGCTGGGCATTCAGTACAAGAGAATCGAGAGCCAGAGTGTTGGTTATAAAGTGGATTACAGTATGGTGTCCATGGATTTTGAAGAGTTTTTGTGGGCGAAAGGGTATGATGATTCAAACACAGAGAATATGCTGGAGCATATGAAGGCGGAAAAGCCCTTTTCGGAAATAGAAATGAAGGTATACGGCAGCCTGCTCCTGGATTATTGCATTTTGGGCGGAATGCCGGCAGTGGTAAGAGAGTATATCCGCAAAGGAACATTTGAGAGAACGTTGGAGATTCAAAGGCAGCTGTTAAATGACTATCGTGAAGATATTCGTAAGTACGCAGACGGGATGGATCAGACAAGAATCCTGAATGTATTTGAGCAGATACCGATGCAGCTTGCGAAAGATAATAAGAAATTCCAAATCAGCAAAGTGGCAAAGGGAGCCCGATTTAAGGATTACCGGGGATGTATAGAATGGCTGAGGGATGCCGGAATTGTTAATATATGCTATTGCCTCAATTTTCCGGAATTGCCATTAAGAGGAAATTACGAGCACACGAAATATAAGCTTTATTTTTTTGATACCGGCATTTTTGTTGCCATGCTGGATGAAGAGGCACAGGAGGATCTGAGAGCCAACAGGAATCTCGGCGTTTATAAAGGAGCTCTATATGAAAATATTGTAGGAGAAGCACTGGTAAAAGCAGGATACGATCTGTATTATTATAAAAAGGAAGATTCTTATCTGGAAGAAGATTTTTTTGTGAGAACAAAAGATTACCTGGTACCGGTGGAAGTGAAGGCAACCAATGGAATGGCAAAATCCCTCAGAACTTTATTGAAAAGTGACAGCTATCCGGATATTAAGTATGGAATCAAATTTACGTCAGGAAATATTGGATATAGTGATAATATTTATACATTTCCGTATTTCTGCACTTTTCTATTGAAGCGCTATCTGAAGGAAACAAGCCTTGATCGTGAGAACCGTTGTCTAGGAGGATGAATGTAATGGAGATTTCGAAAGCAGATTGGAAGCTGTTTTGTGAACGTGTGCCCGGATGGCAAAAGCATTATATGGAGCAGCTGGCAAGGGAATATGTTGAACTGCTGACTTCTCCCGGAGAGGCATCGGATCATTTCTGGAAATTGGAGAAACGAATCAGGCGTGATAAGAAGCATCCGGGAGTGCTGATTGACATGCGCAGGTCAACCGCAATTTGGAATATTGCGATTATGGTTCGGGATAAAGTGATTACCATGGACGATTTGGATGGCTTCAGTCAGGACCTGATTGATGCGGTAAGACTGGTATTGGGCAATGCTTGATGATATGCATAAACGCAAGATTGATATGGCGGATTCCATCTTTGTGATCAACGTAGAAGGCTATATCAGAGAAAGCTCCAGATCGGAGAGTGCACATGCTAAAGTGCATGGCAAGGAAGTACGCTATCTGGAGGAATCGGTGTTATGATGCTCTGTATGAAATTTGTCAATAATGTGTTTACAAGAAATACCGGATTTAAGGTTTCGAAAGGAACTTTAGGAAATTCAGTGCCGAGAGCTTTCTTTCTTCATAAACTCCAGATAAAGGCTGTACAGCACTGCACAAACGGGAACGCTGAATAGCATCCCTAAGATGCCAAATGCCTCGCCTCCGATAGTGACAGCCATCAGCACCAACAGTCCGGGAAGGCCAACGGACTTGCCGACCACCTTGGGATAAATCAGATTCCCCTCCACTTGCTGCAAAACGAGCAGAAAGACAATGAACCACAGTGCTTTGCCGGGTTCTGCCAGCAGAATCAGAAAAGCGCCAAGACCGCCACCGATCCATGCGCCGAAAATCGGCACTAACGCAGTGACGGCCACAAACGCGGAGACCGCACCGGCATAAGGAATTCCAAGGGTCAGCATTCCCAAGAAGCACAGAACGCCGATGATGACAGCTTCGGTAAGCTGCCCGCTGACAAAATTTGTGAAAGTCTGGTTGGTCAGAGAGGCGATGTTCAGAAGCCGCTGCGCCTTCTTTTGCGGAAAGACTGTCACAAGGAGTTTTTTCAAATGTGCCGCGACCACTTCTTTTTTCGTAAGCAGATACAGCGCAAAGACAAAGCCCAAAAGAACATCTACCAAAACCGACAGGACAGACGTTGCCGCACCCCATGTAACGGTGAGAATGCCGCTGCCCTCATCGTTGATAAAAGTCGTAATTTTCTCAATCAGCAAATCAGAGTCGATTGCATACTCCGGCAAAACAATGTTGTACTTTGCCGCAAAGTGAACAGCATCTGCCCACCAACGCCCGATTTCATCAACATAAATCGGAATATTCCGGATAAACTCATCGCCGGACTCCCGCAAGCTCGGAAGCATCATAAACACTACGGCGAACAGTATTCCAAGCACAAGAACAGCGCTTAATGTCAGGCACACGGGTCTGGTCACTTTCCTGGGAGCTTTTCGGCATACCCTGTTCCAGCAGCATTCTAACGGCCGAAGGATTACGTTAATCAAAAAGGCAATTACTCCGCCGATCATAAACGGAGCGAACAGCGCAAGCACCTTGCCGAGAAAACGCAAGACGGCATCAAGGTTTACCAGCGCCCACGCGAATACAACAAGCAGCGCCAATGCGCGGATGATGTCGTGAATGAGTGCCTTGTTCGGCCATTTGCTTTCTTGCGGTAAGGGAATCTCATTTCTGTTGCTGGTTGTGTTCTGCGGTTTCTTCGCCATGTTTCTTCCTTCCTTTCATTAGGTGAGGTTCAGCCAGATACGAAAGCAATTATGCATTGCCTTTATACGCAACTTATGTCAAAACCACCGGAACAGAGCCGTCTGAATCCTGCCCTAAAGGAAATATACAACAACGAACAGAAGTTCGCTGTAATGACTGTAAAAAATGTTAACTTTGAGCTGCAGCCGACTACGCAGGACAATGTATCAATGACCGTGTGCAGAAATGTCTCCATTTCTTCGCAGGAAGCCGCAACGGCGTGAAAGTGCGGTTTTGTGAATGGTGCGTCCGAACTGTTACTTTATGATAGCACAGCTCTTTCAAAAAGTAAATGCCATATTGCTTGTACTATATGTGACTTTTCTCGGCAATGTGTACCGTGATAGTTTTATATCGAATTTACCGGATTCGTTGAAACTGTTGTCTTACTTACGTGGCTATTATTGGTTGGTATCTGTCTCTTGCAGATATATTCTTTCTGTTTTTTGATATTTTACTTCTTGTTTTTTGGGAACAGCAATGTCTTCAATTATTAAATTTTTCTTATCAACACAAGGACAGATTTCAGCAACAGGGAGACTGAAAGATTCCTTTGATTGCAATCATAAAGTAGATCAGATCGCAGGAACTTAATTTGTGTGCAATTTAACCCGCGTTTGTCCTCACTTTTGAGGACAGACAGAGCCTTTTTTTGGGGCTATAATAACAGTGAAAAAAAGATGTAACAGATTCCATATCGGCTGCTTTTAAGAAGTCAGATCATGATATCGATGTGACTCGTGCGGAGCCCCGCAGGATACCTGATGGATCAGATCTATGCGATGTGACAGCAACGTAAGGAGAGCGAGGGTGAAGCATCCCATGGAAAATGCACGGTTTATGGATTGACACAAAACGAATAACAAAATCTTCAAATAATTTTGATGGAGGAAATGATAGTATGACAAAAACGAATTCACGAAGGCGCATCGTCAGTATCCTGCTGGTGCTTATGATGCTTCTGACAATGGTTCCGGGCACAGAGCTTCCCGTCCATGCCTTTTGGGACGACTACGACGACGGCTTCGATTGTCCTAACTGCGACCACTACCATTTTGGCAGCGAATATATGTGTGACTGCCTGTTCTGCACCATTGACTGTAACTACGAGTGCTGGGTTGAGACCCATTGTAACGACTGCGGTCTGTGCCTGGGCGACACGCCCTACTGGTGCGAGGAGTGCTACAAGTGCGCCGACTGCATGGAGGATACGCACTGCTCCACCTGCGCCAAGTGCTACATCGGCGAGGATGACCAGCTGTGCGGCGAATGCCATAAGGGTCCCTGCTGCTCCATCACCATCTGCGACTCCTGCGGCTTCTGCGATGACTGTGCAAACGATGACAGCGACCCGATGCACTGCTCGCTGTGTAACGCCTGCTTCGGTTCGGTGGACGAGTGCGTGGACGACGATGATACCGGCGTCATCCACTGCGTCGATTGCCACACGGCCTGCGAGCAGTGCGAGGAATGCCTGCTGGCCAAGGAGGTCTGCGAGGACTGCGGCCTGTGCAAGGAGTGCTGCATGGACAACTCCGATGCCGGCGGCTGCCCGGACGGCGAGACCTGCGTGGAAAGCGCCGAGTGGGAAGAGCACATCTGCCCGGGCTGCGACGGCTGGGTCACGGATAAGGAAGACGAGGACGAGTTCTGCGAAACCTGCGAGCTGTGCAAGGAGTGCTGCGAGGGCAACTCCGACTGCTCCGAGGGGATGTGCGCAATGGACACGGACTATGCGGATCACTTCTGCGAGGACTGCGGCCTGTGCTTCCACGACAGCGATCCCTGCGAGGACGGCTGCGATCAGCGCTGCAAGGACTGCTGCCGGGATGCCGTGAGCGCTATGGGCTGCGATCATGACGACTGGTGCTTCAGCGACTCTGATTTTGAGGATCATCTGAAGACGGAGCATTCCGGCGCCGGGCATACCCACATCGCTTCCTCGTCCTGGTCAGCCGACGGAACGCAGCACTGGCACCCCTGCCGCTATTGCGACGGTGAAAAGCTGAATGCCGCCAACCATGAATTTGACGCCAAGGGCGTGTGCAAGGTCTGCGGCTACATCAGCGGCAGCTCCATCGTCATCACCCGCCAGCCCAAGGGCGTCAAGTGCAAGACCTCTATCTACGGCAGCGGCGATTATAAGGAAGAGCCGGAAAACGGCCTGCTGTTCAGCGAACATAACTGGGTCACCTTCTCTGTCTCGGCAAAGAGCCTGAAGGGCGACGAGCTGACCTATCAGTGGTATCAGAAGGATAATGCGAATCCCACGAGGGCGCCCTACAAGCTGCCGGAGACAGATTACTATGTGGGCGTGAAAACCCCCACGCTGAAGCTGTCGGTTTCCGCCGAGGCCTGCCAGGATGACTACTCCTACTTCTGCGTCATCGGCAGAAAGGGTGACACTTCGGACACCATGAAAACGGCGGAGGCAAAGCTGACTGCCACCCATGCCTTCAGCTATAAGCAGGCCGGTGTGCCTGTGCCCACCGACGACGGCAAGAGAACGCCGGAATACAAGGTCACTTGGGTCGATAAGGATGGGAATACCCATAACACTACCGTAGGCAGCGTTCGCAAAAGCGAGGGCCACAAGCTCAAGTGCCTGTTCGAAGAAAGCGCTCTTTACGAAGCGCATTATATGACCACCGGCTCCAAGGAGCGCATCTTCCCGCATACCTTTAAGCTTGAAAAAAGCTATGACGCGGTGGGCGGCGGCAGGGTTGATATGCTCGTCTGCACCGTCTGCGACTATTTCGTTTTTGTGAAGAGCCATGTCCATGATTACGGCTGGAACTGGGACTGCACCGGCTTCGGCAGTATCTATGAATATACCTTCAACATCGGCGGCTCGACCAAGACGGTGGAGCAGCTCATCCTTGAGTCCGGCTATGCCCACCCCGAAAAGTGCAAGGTTCCCGGCTGCGAGGAGTTCATCATGGTTCCCCATAGCTGGGGCCGCTGGAATGTGGTTTTGTGTCCTGATACCACAGGCAGCAAAGGCGGCATGGAGGCTGAATGCAGCGTCTGCGAATACAAAGAGACGGAAAAAATTGACGGCGATTGGACAAAGGACACCGCCATTGTGTCGGTGAAAAACGGCCGGGCAACCCGTATGATTGTCAAGCCCGGCGACAAGATCAAGCTTTATCCCGATGATAAAGCAGGTCAGAAGGCCATCGGCTGGAAGGTGGAGTATCTCCGCGAATACAACACGTCTGACAGCATGGCACCGGTTCAAAAAAAATGGGATGCCAACGATGCCAAGACTCTGTTCAAGCTGGTAACTGACGGCTCTGCCCTCGAGTGGGGCTGCACGATTCCGGAGTTCAGCGCCATGGGCGCCCCCGGCGGCGGCCAATTCTTCTTTGAGCCGGTCTACTCCGAATGTACGCACAGCGGCGGCACCACGGTGCTCAATGCGAAGGCGCAGGTCTGCGACCGCAAGGGCTACACCGGCGACACCGCCTGCGCAGACTGCGGCCAAGTCATCAGTGCCGGTTCGGATATCTACCCGCCCGCAAATGCCGGCCATACCGGCACGCTGCAGCCGCTGTACTACTACGGCACAAACCTCTCGGCCACCACAGACGCGAGCCATGGCGGCAAACGCTATAACGCCAGATCGGGCGACTGCCGGCACCGCGCCTATGAGGGCGACTACCGCTGCACGGCCTGCGGCGGCACCGTAAAGGGCGAGACCGGCGACTTCAAGCATAGCGGTCCCCTTGAACTGCGGGATGTAAGAACGGCGACCTGTACCGAGAAGGGCTATTCCGGTAACCAATACTGCACAGCGTGCGACAGGATTGCGCAGAAGGGCGTCTCTACCCCGTCCCTCCACGAAATTGCCGGTAACTCCAAGCTGATCAATGAGAGAAAGCCCGGATGCACCACCACAGGCTATAGCGGCGACCAGCAGTGCACAGCCGGCTGCGGACAGATTTTCCGCTACGGTCATGTCATTAATAAGCTCAGCCACGACTGGGACGGCGGCAAACCCGCAACGCAGGGTAAGAGCGAAGGGATTCTCTACACCTGCCAGCGCGCCGACTGCGGCGAGACAAAGTTCGTCAAGAACCCTGCAGCGACTGAGTACAGTGTCATCGTGACAAGCGACGGCAACGGAACCGCTTCCGCATCTCCCGAGAAGGCTGTTGCCGGAACGGAGATTGTCCTGAACGCCAAGGCAAATAACGGCTACCGTTTCAAGGAGTGGAAGGTATGGAACGATAGTGTGATAATCATAGACAACAGATTCATCATGCCGGCGGGTAATGTGAATATCCAGGCAGAGTTTGTCGCCGATTCCGTGGAGAAATATTCGCTTACGGTCATCAGAGGCACGGCATCCGTTGCCGCAGGCACTCCCATCACCGCCGGGATTGAGCAGAATACCGTTGTGACTGTTACGGCGGACACACCTGAGGTTGGCAAAGTCTTTGACAAGTGGATCGTGCTGGAGGGAAATGTCATATTGGCAGATGCCGCCGGATCTACAACCACCTTCACCATGCCAGCGGGTGATGTGAAGCTGGAGGCTACCTATAAGAACGCACCTTCCGGTCATATCCATAGCTACGGCACTGTTTGGAAGTATGATGCAGACAATCACTGGCACGAGTGCGAATGCGGAGGCAAGGTCGATGTGGCAGCGCACAGCTTCAAGTGGGTGGTCGATCAGGCTGCTACCAGGGAAGCCACCGGCATTGAACATGAAGAATGCACCGTTTGCGATGCCAGACGGAGCGAGAAAACGGTGATTGGCAAACTCTCTGATGACGGCAGCACCAATCCCGGCGACAACACCGGCAATACAGGTAGCAGCGATAATAACACTAACAAGCCTGTAAAAGATGGCTCTGCCAAGTCTCCCAAGACCGGCAGCACCGGTGACATCATCAGCTGGGTGACTGTCCTGTTCGTCAGCGGCGGTGTTCTGGCTCTGTTGGGTATTATCGGCCAAAGGAAAAGAAGGAGCGATGCTGATTAGGCGACGGTCTCCGGAAGAACGAAGCAGAAACGAACTATAAATCGATAAGCTATCGCTTCTGAAAAATCTCAAATTGCTCTCTAAATGAAAACAGACTCGCGTCTTTCTATTGTAGACAAGCGGGTCTGTTTTCTTGCCAATAAACGGTATAATTATGCCCTATGGCACAATCTCAGTCGGATAAGGAACGAATTATTATAAAAATCCTTTAAGATTAGATGAAGGTCATTGCCGCCTGCCTCTTTTTATGGTAAAATTTTTATAAATTCAGGATCGAAAAAGGAAAGCGGGAGGGGTAATCTATGCTGGAGAGTTTAAAAAAGACGGCAGGTGTAATCGGGGCATTGTGCATGGAGGCAGTTTATCTGATTTTTAAAGTAATCGGAATTGTAGAGACTTATATCGGACTTTTAATTGACACGCTTACCGGAAAACATACTTCTTATGGGAAAATCGCCACGCTGGCAATCGGTGTTCTGTCAGTGGCATCTTTTTATACCACGTATCATGGCATGCTCTATTTCATCGAGGCCTGGTGGATCTGTGCTCTGATCACTCTGGGAGTACAGGCGATTTTGTTAAGCACCAGCCTTCAGATTAACGGTGTGTTGGATCTGGATCAGATGAGCCGTCATAAATTTAAGCAAAAATGGGTGCTGGCGGCATCAGGCGGCATTTTTGCGGCAAGCTGCGTTATAGCGTACATATTAAAGGAAGTTTCTATTTCCTACCGGGCGGGGAAAATGTGGGGACATGTACTGTTCCTGACGGCAATTGTGTCTGCATTGGCCGTTTTGGTCTGGCTGATCGGCAATCTGATTCATGCCGGAAGCAAAAATCCGGTGGCGGGAACCTTCCTGCTCCTAATCTACTTTGCCGTGCTGGGAGTGTCTTCCTTTTTTTCCTACAATTCCTTTGTGCCGGTTATGTATCCGGAAGAAGTTAGCCGTATTGACCGCTATCAGGAATATGTCCTGGGATCGGTGGATCTATTGGAGCAGGTAAACCATAACGTGGACACAGAATACTACCAAAGAGTCAAACAGTTGCTGGAGGAGTCGGTCGACCGAATTGCGAAGGAAGCGAAGGATGCGGATGCACAGTCCACTCTGACTGCGGAGGAGCAACGGATCTACGACTTGGGCGGAAGCATCAGGGAATATCAGAATCTGCAGGCACAGCTTGCGACATTGGAGCAAAAGGAAACGCAGGAGAATACCGATTATAAGGAAAAAGTGGCAGATGCCACCCAAAATTCCGGCGGTATCGGTCCGAATGCCAGAGCGGTTCTGGAAATGCTGGCCAAAGAGCATGAAAATAATCTGACGCGGATTCAAAGCAAGAAGCAGCAGACGGAACAGGCGCTTGCGAAACTGACGGTTACCGCGGAAGATATCCGGCAATACTTTCTGATCGAGGAAAAAATTTCCCGGGAAAGCAACGCCTTGGATTGTACGGAAGAAGCAGACACGATCCGGGCGTTGCTAAAAAAAGATCGGCTTACCACGGAAGAGACACAGGCTTTAAAAGATGCTGCCGATAAGATCGGGGAAGCCGCACTGCGTATCGGGACGGAAAAAGACCGAAAAGACGAACCCGGAAGATTGGCTTCGGTTTACCTGGGCTACATCGCTTATCTTACACAGTATGATGAAACGTTCCGGATCGTGCTTTCTACGGAATCCGGGGGTACGAAGGAAGAACTGCAGGAAGCTTATATGGTCATTCAGACGACGGTCTATGCCTGCCTGGAAGCTTTGCCTGCTACAGATGCGGTTTTCCATGAAGAATCCGGAGAGACGCTTGAGACCTCGGCTCTGATGATAAGTGATTTCTACAGCAGCCTGGAAAAACTCAAACGCAATACGGATCCGGATTTAAGCCGAATCGAAAAAGCAGTCCGCACTTTCCTTGGAAACAAAATGATCGGAGTGGTCTGTGCCTTGATGGCGCTTTTGATCGATATGATGATTCTATTTGTGGGAATTGTCATGCCCCACAGCATCGACTTCTGGAGAGAACGGGAGCAGCATTATTCCAGACAGGAATTCCAGAAAATTCTCGCAGATTTGTTGCACCAGCCCGGAAAAAACAACCTGGAAATGCTTAAGACATTAATTAATTCCGGCACCATTCACGGCAAGTATCTCCTGATTTCCAGAGATGATGTGGAAAAAGCAGGCTTTAATCTGGAAATGATGAGCCTCATTGATCTGGGAGAAGCCGAATACGTGGAGAGCGGCGCCGAAAGCGCGAACGAGCCGCAAGGATCGGATAGGCCACAAAAGACAGAAGATCAAACTGGTATAGAGGAACGGCAAAATACAGGAATCCGGCCGGGCTACCGTCTGCGAATGTCCTTCGCCAGCTGGTTTTTGGAATATATTTACGAACACTGGGATCGTCTTACCGATTTTGCAGGGAAGTAAGGAGTGCTGATTTTTCACACGGCTATTTGCGCCGCAGACGTCACAAGGTAGCCCTGATCAGATCTCTTCGGCGATAAAGCGTCTGCGGAATGGGATTAGCATGAGAGAAAAAAAGAAATTACTGCTGTCTGCAGCCGTTCTGGCGGTGAATCTTCTGCTGATATGGATGTGCGTGGAACTGTACCGTTCCAAGTACGGCCTGACAGTCACTTCCTATCAGATCAGAAGTGAAAAAATACAGGAACCTTTCCGAATTGTCCAGCTGTCGGATCTGCACAACAGCAGTTTCGGAGAAAACAATGAAAAATTGATCGAACAGATCATAAACCTTTCACCGGATTACATCTGCATGACCGGTGACATGTTCAATGCAACACAGGAATCACTGAAAGTCATTTCCAATCTGGTCAGCCGTCTGTCCGAACGGTTTCCGGTTTATTACTCTTACGGAAACCATGAAGAACAGTACCCCACCCATTTTTCTCGGGACTGGGAAGACGAACTTCGTAAGGCAGGCGCCGTGTTACTGGATTATGAATATCTTGACATCGCATCCAAGAACCTGCGCCTCGGCGGCATTTACGGCTATTGCCTGCCGGAAGAATACCTGGAGACCGAAGAAGCCCAGGAAAAGGAATGCCGCTTTCTGAAAAAATTTCAGAATACCGATGCCTATACCATTCTGCTGTGCCATATGCCGGTCTGCTTTCTGATGAACGGAGCACTGGAAGAGTGGAATATGGATAACGTTCTGGCAGGCCACACTCATGGCGGACAGATCCGTCTGCCCCTCATTGGTGGTCTCTATGCCCCGGATCAGGGCTGGTTCCCGGGACGGGTCTGGGGACGATTTGATGCACAGGAGCAAAACCACACCTTAATTGTTTCCAGAGGACTCGGAACTTCTTTTCACATTCCGCGCTTGTTTAATGTCCCGGAAATCGTGGTGATAGATTACACACCGGAGGATAAGAGATGAAGCTTTTATTTAAACAAAGATTTTTTTCCTGGTTTGACAGCTATGACATCTATGATGAAAAACAGAACGTGGTCTACGTGATAAAAGGCCAGCTTTCCTGGGGACATTGCCTGAAGATTTTCAATGCATCGGGCAGAGAAGTCGGCACCGTTAAGGAAAGAGTGTTTACCTGGCTGCCCAAATTTGAGATTTACGAAGGCGAACGCTATATCGGCTGCATCAGCAAGGAATTTTCCTTCCTAAAGCCGCGGTACAATATCGACTTCAACGGCTGGCAAGTGGAAGGCGGTTTCCTGGAATGGGATTATTCCATTACCGGACCGGCAGGGCAGGAAATTGCTTCGGTTTCCAAGGAACTGTTCCACATGACCGATACCTATGTGCTGAACATTGCCAATCCCCGGGATGCACTTCCTGTTCTCATGTTTGTCCTGGCAATCGATGCCGAAAAATGCTCCCGGAACCAGCATTAAAAAATGCATAATTAGTCACTGAATTGTCACCAAATTTAGTAATATTTATTAAAAAAATATAAATTGGTAATTGACAAAAACAGGGTTGTGGTATAGTATTAAGAAAGGCGGTGAGGTGATTCCCTCATTGACTCTGAAAGTGCCGTACTTTAAGAGCAGCACAGAACCTGTTTTGTGTATCGGGGTGGTATTATTGGCAAAAGGCAGGGTGAATATATTATGTTAAAAGTATGCAGTGGACTGATCATGCGTGAAGTCGCGGGCGAGCATGTATTGATTCCGTATGGCGAGAAAGCCTTAGAAATACAAGGTATGATAAGTCTGTCCGAAAGCGGCGGTCTTTTGTGGAAAAAGTTACAGGATGGCTGTACAGAAAAGGAATTGGTGCAGAAGCTTCTTGAAGAATATGAGGTAGATGAGAAAACTGCCGAGGAGGATATCCGTGCTTTCCTGGATAAACTGGAACATTTCAAAATAGTAGAAAATCAGGAGGATTGCGCATGAGAAAATGTGTAATTGCAGTAATGATTTTCTTTTTGCTTTCTATAACAGGATGTAAGGCAGAACAGGAAGTTTCGGATATTACAAAAGATGTGAATTCAACTGCAGCTCTCGTTTCAAACGCTCTGGACACACGAGAGTCGAAAACAGGTTCTTCCGATGCAGAGACAATTCTGTCAGAAGAAAGCAAAAAAAATGCAGTTGTTTCCTTTCCTTACTTATCGGAAGATGGGAAATTGGTAATACAATCTTTATTCCAGTCGAGTATTTCGAATCCTGATTGCGGCGATCAAGACGGTGAGAATATTGCATCCATTGAATTACATAACGTGTCAGAGGAATTTCTGATGAAAGCTTCTATTGAGCTTTTGATGGCAGATGGTTCCGCTTATCATTTTGAGATTGCGGATATTCCGCCGGGAAAAAGTGTATGGGCATTTGAAACACAGAATGCCGAACTGCCCAAGGAAGCAACCTGCGAGAAAATCACCTGTGTTGCAGAATTCTGTGAGGAACAGAATGCAAGAAACGAGAAAATTCAGGCTAAGGCCGATGGAACGATTGTAACCGTGATTAATCAGACAGACGATATTTTGACAGGATATACACTGAATTTCCACTGTCTGTTTGACGAAGATATGTATTTTGGCGGCACCGTTTATTCCTATTCCATAGAGGAACTCCCGGTAGGAAACGCCGTGGAACTGGATGTGTCGGAATGCTACATGGGAAGTGCAGAACTGGTATCTACCATACAAAATGATAATTAGCTATAGAATATTAGCTATAGAAAAGCAAAGGAGTTAAGCAGAATGAAAAAGTATATTAAGCCGGATGCTGTAATTGAAACATTCCTTTTGAGCCAGAGCATCGCAACCTGCGGATGGGATATGAATCTGAAAAGCAAGTATGAGTGTCACGCTACAGGAGATACATCTTTGGGAAATTATGACTTAGCATTGTTTACTGACAGTGTAGTAACCTGTGAATACATAGGCGATAATGGTGTTATAAAAGACAAAAAAGGAAATATAATCGGAGAAGAATATTGTTACGAAAACGGTACAGGCTCTATGAGAGTTTTTAATTCCTGATGGAATTGGAATATTCTTGTAAAGTAGCGATTGCCGGCCTTACGATTGCGTTCTGTACCTGCCGGAAAGTTGAATGGCCGGAAAGCTTTCAGCCATTCAGGACAGATATGAATCCGGATTATAAAGTGTTTTTTCGTGAGACTACGCATATACCGGGACATATATCCAATCCCGTTTTTATCCGGGACAACATATTGATTACAACAGGTGAAAACCAGAACACATTCGTCAGATGGTTTCGGGATCCTGAAAAAAAGGAAGCTCCATATGCATACTCAAGTATCGAGTTATCTTCAAAAACAGTGAATGTGTTTTTTCTGCGTACGGCAGAAAAAATGCCGGGCTATTTAGATTCCTGCTTTTCCTATATTGCCTGGGAAAACCTGTTGATGCATGAAAAGAGGTTGCTTTTGCACTCTTCTTTTGTAGCATCACCATACGGGGGAATTCTTTTTTCCGGAGTCTCCGGAATCGGGAAGTCTACTCAGGCGGATCTGTGGTGTCGTTTTCGCGGATGTCGGTTGCTGAATGGGGATCGGACGATTCTTCATTTTGAAGACGATAGACTGACAGGGTATGGTTCGCCTTATGCAGGCTCTTCTAAGTGCTATGTCAATGACAGTTGCACGATCCGCATCCTTGTTTTTCTACAGAAAAGCACGGAATGCCGAGTCCGAAAGTTGCGTAAAGCAGAAGCTTTTCGTAACATTTATGCGCAGTTGACAGTAAACAGTTGGGATAAAAAGTTTGTACAATTCGCCTGTGATATGGCAGAGCGGATTGCAGATACCATTCCTGTATACGAACTATCCTGTACACCGGATTTAAAGGCGGTGGAATTATTAGAAAAAGTGCTGCAAGGGGGAGAAGCATATGGAGAGAGAACGACCTGAAAAACAGGTTTTCGGAACCTTGACAGAATATCTCTATACCAAAGCCAGCCGCTGCAGAATTCCATTCAGCGGAACCTTTGAACTGTCCCCGCTGTGCAACTTTTCCTGTAGGATGTGTTACGTACGGAAAACTGCCGGAGAGGTAGCCGGGCACAGTCGCCCGCTTATGACATTGGAACAATGGCTGGAACATGCCGAAGAAGCGCAAAAATCCGGTATGCTTTATCTGCTTCTTACGGGTGGAGAGCCTTTCCTCTGGCCGAATTTCTGGAAATTGTATGAAGCGCTTATTCATATGGGATTCCTGGTAGACATTAACACCAACGGCTCTTTGATTGATAGAGAAGTAGTTGCCCGTTTGCGGCAATTGCCGCCCCACCGCATCAATCTTACTTTATACGGTGCCTGTGAAGAGACTTATGAAAAGCTTTGTTGTGTGAAAGGAGCTTTTTCGAAAGTCGAGAAAGCGATCACTATGCTGCAGGAGACAGGGATTCCTTTAAAATTGAATGCTTCCCTGACACCGCATAATGTAAGCGATTTGAAGCGACTGGTTACTTACGCTGAGGAAAAGGGATTGGTTCTGCAGGCGAGTACCTATATGTTCCCGCCTGTCCGGCGGGATAAAGACCAGATCGGAAAAAATGATCGTTTTACTCCATGGGAAGCTGCAAAATATCGTTTGGAATGTTTCCGGCTTCAATATGGCAATGAGCGATACCGTTCTTTCCTAAACAGCATAAAAAGCGGGTATATTCCTCCACCCGGATTAGATGAATCCTGCGTGGATCCCCTGGATGGCAAAGTCCGCTGCAGAGCGGGAAAAGCTTCTTTCTGGATTACCTGGGACGGATTCATGACCCCGTGCGGATTAATGAATCAGCCCGCGATGGATTTAAGGAAAACAAGCTTTTCGGAAGCCTGGAACCAGTTGGTTGCGGAAAGTGATAAATTAGTGCTTTCCGGATTATGTTCACAGTGTACCAGCCAGAAAATCTGCCACCCTTGCGCCGCTATGGCAATGGCGGAGACCGGCACGACAGAAGGGATTCCTTTCTATTTGTGTGAAATGATTCAGGCAATGAAAGAAATTGCGGATTTGGAAGCATAGAATAAATGCAACATTGAAATAGATGATAGAAAGTGTAAAGTAAAATCAGGAGGTAACTATTTATGAAACAAAGGAAACGTATTTTATCGTTGCTCCTTGTTCTGTCTATGATGTTCAGCCTGTCTGCCACAGCAGGTGCGACCGAAATAATTCCGGCCGGCACGGAAACAGCACAGGAAACGTCTTCTGTTGCAGAACAGAACAGTCCGGAAGAATCTTCTGTTGCGGACGTGTCCGATAATGCGGAAGTAAGCATGTCTGACAATATTCAAGATACGGCGCAGATCCTTCCGGCAGGGTCACAGACCGTTACGGCAGATTCTTATCAGACAATTGTGCATCTGGATTGCGGACGGAAGTATTTCAGCGTAGATTATATTAAATCCATGCTTTATACCATGGCGCAGAATGGATTTGATCAGCTGCAGCTTGCCTTTGGAAACGGCGGACTGCGGTTTATTCTGGATGACATGGATCTAAAAGATGACAATGGCAGTTTGCTCTATACCAGTGATGCTGTCAAAGCTGCTATACAGCAGGGAAATAAGAACTTCTATGATGCCGGTGACGTCAATGAGTTGACGGAAGCAGACATGAAGGCAATTATTCAGTATGCAAGTAAAGTTGGTATTGAAGTTGTTCCCTTACTGAATATGCCGGGACACATGGATGGAATTCTCAGCTCTGATCTTTTCTCCGGTCTTAAACTTTCCGGTTCAGAGGGTTCTTTGGACTTGAATAATTCCAACACAGTTTCTTTTGGTAAAGCCCTTTTAAAGAAATATGTGGATTGGTTCAGACAGAACGGGAACAGCCAATATTTTAACTTTGGTGCTGATGAATATGGACAGGGCATTCGTAATCCCTATATTGAATCCTCTGTTGCAAAGGTAACCTACGATCAGTTGATTAATTATATGAATGACTGTGCTGAAATTATTGAAAAAGCTTCCATGACAGCACGGTGCTTCAACGATTTTGTATGTTATAATGGCAGAACAAGCTGTGACTTATACAAAACAGTACAGGTATGTTATTGGTCCAATCAGTGGAATGGCAGCGAATATAATACCGTTACAGCAATAAAGAATGCAGGATATCAATTGATTAATACCAACCAGAAGTGGTATTATGTTCCCAGCAAATCGGACGAATATGGTTATGATGTCGTAAAGAGCAACTTTACAACGTTTGATGTTACTAAATTCCAAAACATTCAGTCTGGCTGGAATGCTACAAGTACTACCTATACGGAAATCCCCACAGGAACATCCAATATAGGAGCTATGTTCTGTGTATGGTGCGATACACCGTCAGTTGATGTGGAACTGATCAAGGTACAGGAGCTGATTAAAGCGATGGCTGATGCAAATCCGGATTATTTTGTACCAAAAACGATTCCGGATGTTGAAGACAAAACAGTTACTGACAGCACAACAGGTATCAGTGTTACCGCTCCGGAATTGACCGGTTTGACGGTTTCTGCAACTACCGCTCCGGCTATTGAAAGCAGTGATGCAGGTAAAGTTCTGGCATTTGAAATAACTCCTGATATAGATGGAAACAGATACACAGAGTCAGCTATTGTCAGAATCCCAATTCCGTCAGAATGGCCGCAGACCCAGGAACGTATTCGTGGCTATGTTGTTAATGAAGATCAAAGTCTGACACAGGATATTGCCGGTAAAGTTGAGTCCGTTGACTCTGTTAATTACTTTGTTTTTACCGTCCCTCATTTTTCCACAATCGGTCTCTACGCTCTTGCGGCTGAAACGGTTGATATATCTCTTACCGTAGGAGAAGAACAGAGTGTACCGGTACCGGATAAAGATTTAAGAGGGGAATATACTTTACAGCCTGAAGGCATTGCAGAGGTAACAGTAGTCTATAAGGAGACTCAAGGGAAAGTAGATGTAACTCCTGTCAGCTCTGTAGCAAATAATGGGAAATACTATATAAAAGTCAGTGATGGAGTATATCTCAATAAGTCCGGTAAAACTTGCACAACAGTTGAAGATGCTGCTGAATGGACATTTACAAGTGCTTACTATGGTGGCTATAATTTAACATGTGATGGTAAGTATCTATATTATAGTAATAGTTTATCTGTAACAGATGACTCGTGGAACGCAACGAGATTCTATTTTAATAATGGCACTTTGTATGCAAATAGGAGTGGGCGAAATGGCCGTTATACTTATTCCAATCCTATTGGCTCTCCTGTAACAATTTCCAAGACTGCTCCTGCAAAGGAAAGTACCCTCACTTTCAAAGGCTTGGCAGTTGGAGATGCAAGCGTGGAAATTGGTGGTATCAAGTATATAATTCATGTATCACCGGTTGATCTTGGTAAAGTGACTCTTCCTGTAAACCTGTGGATTACTAACACTGGTGTGGTACCGACAGGATGGAGTTCCACTACAGCTAACTTTAACTATACGGATACAGACGGTAACCGCCGTAGTATCTATACCTTAAAAGCTTCTCTGAATGGTGTCAATACAGTAAATGGTATTGAATTAAGCAGTATTCTGCCTGCATTAAGCGGCACGGCTAAAAGCTGGGATGGCAACACTTATGACGTTGTATACTGGAAGAGCGCCTACCATTCAAATGCCAGTCGGCAGTCTACTGACGGATGGACCAACAATTCCCATTTAGGTATAACCTTCAGGTATATTCGTTATTGGGATAATACCTGGGCATATTCCATTGATGGAAATGAGTGGATTGCTATAAGCAATGTAGGGGCTGAAGCAGCTGATACAACTAAAAATCAGGTAAATATCTGGTATCGTCAGAAGACAACCGTAACAACGGAAGTTGAAACCCAGATTGTTGACTGGGGACCTTTGTCATTCTCTGCCAATCAGTGTCTTTTGGATTTTGCAGTGAAATATGAGTCAGGTGAAGTAACTCCGACATCTTTCCCTGCTGCCAATAAAACCATTGGTTTTGATTGCCCGACTGACCAGACGGTACCTTTAGGAAATGGCTACGTAGTTAAAGACACAGATGGATCTTACTATAGAACCGTCTATGGAATTGCAGGTGTGGAAACGGACGACTATGAAATTTATATGATCACAGTAACACCAAGCAGTGACACTCATAGTGCTCCTATTAGTAAAGGAACTGCACCTGCCAGTTATGAATATAGTGGGACTGAGAAGATTGCCTGGGCGAAGACGCAGGAAGACATTGATAAGAGTGTTTTAACCACGATAACCAATCCTGCAATCGGTGGAGAAGCATTCCTGGAAAGCGTTAAAATCTATCAGTATCAGGGTCTTCTTGTCACATACTACTTGCGTGCAAAAGCAAATGATGATAGTTTGACTGTCCACTACATTGATAAGACGACGGGTAATGAATTTTATAGTTACAATATTATTGTAAAGCAAGGAACATACTTTGATAATAATATTAATCTACCTGAAATAACAATTGATGGCGAGACTTGTCTTACCGGCGGTAAAGTGACTAACAAGTGGAATAACCCGCAATATGTTTCCTCTGTCTTGAGCACAATGCCGGAAATTAGTTCACTATATCGCTACAGCAATTATACTTGTGAGGAAGTAAGACGTGGTACAGATACCAATAACAAAGAGGTTTTTCTGTATTATGTATTCCATAACACAGAAAACTTTGTCGTAGATTTCGGACTTCCTGTTGTCATTACAGCAGCAAGTCTGGGACTCGAGAACGCTCAGTGGACTTCTTCTCAGGTCAGCGGTGCACAATACGGAACGGCAATCCTTGATAAGGATACACGCACATTAACCTATACTCCGACGGAAGTTTTGAAAGGAATTGAAACTTTACAGTTAACATTGAAAGAGTCAGAAGCTGTATCCGCTGCAAAGGTAACTCATACCATCTACATCTACCCGGCCACAACCGTTTATTATGAAGAAGGTTTTGCAAACTATAAGGGCAAGAATGGAGTTGCATGGATAGATACCGGAAGCAAAGGTGATGGAACGCAGACTCTTACCGCTGCCGGAAAAGCCGTTGAAGCGAATGCGCAATACGGATACGACAGCAAGTACGCTGGTGAGAGGACTGGAGCTTCCAATGGAACCCAGGCAACCAGTACAGTAATCGGAGACGATGCAGTATTTACATTTACCGGTACCGGAATTGACATCTATGCCAACAGTACCACTAAGACCGGTTCTGTGAACATTTTGATTCGTAATTCTGCAGGTTCAATTGTAAAGCTTGCAAAAGTAAACACGAAAACAGGAAGCGGGACTTCCGATGCAACTGCCGGACAGGATGTGGATTCCTATAGTCAGCCGATTCTTTCCCTGACAGGGCTGGATCACGATACCTATACGGTAACCATTCGTCATTGTGTTACTGATGCCAATGAGACAACTCACGGCGAAATCCATCTGGATGGATTCCGTGTATACGGTACACTGGCAGATGAAGCAACAAACACAGTTTATGCCTCCGACAAAGAAGAAAATCCTTCTTATCTGGAATTACGTGATAAAGTTCTGGCAGCATTAGAGATTACTTCGACCGATCCGAAAGGCCAGGTAAATGCAGCACTTTCAGGAGAGGCTGCAGGTGCAACCACAATGATTCTAACGAACAGTGCTGTCTTCACAGCAGCAAATGCCAATGACTTGTTGAAGAACGGACCGAAGAATGAAATTTATCTTCGCAAAGGACAGGCGCTCGTATTTAACGTTGCGACAAACAGAACGGTGCAGATTGGTCTGAAAGCATTAAACGGTAATGGAACCACCTATGACCTGAGTGTTCAGGAGGGTAATTCAACTACTACGGATATTAAAGGTCAATCAATTACTTCCGCAACAGATATGTTCTATCCGCTGGCAAAGGACAGCAGTGATAGTACTAACACCAGAACAATTACGGTTACCATAACCAATCAGGGTGACAATATTCTGTCTGTGACGAAGCTAAAAGTATGTGACGATCCTTCCGCAGACTTTACAACTTTGACAGCGGAAGACTGCGAGAAAGCACTGGAAGCATTAGGATTGACAGAAACAGTTGCTCCGGAACCACAGCCGGTTCTTGCAGATGCAGTACTGACAATCACTTTAAAGAATGCTTTCGGCAGAACGATAGGAACTACTTCCCTGCAATATACGGGAGAAGAGGGAGAAAGACACGCCTTCTCTAAGAACGAAGTGAAGAAAGCCGTAGAGGCCTTTGCTTCTTCCAACAATTGCAGAGCCTCGTTCTTAAACAGATATCGTACTGTTACTGTTACATGCGGTAACAACAGTAAAGCTACGTATTATGTGGTAGAACAAAGAAAGTCATTTTGGTCTATTTTCTACTAAACAATAAAATCCTGGTACTTATTGTATCATAAAGAACCCCGCCTTATATTCCATGCATAAATACATGAAATATAAGGCGGGGTTTACTTTAATATAATAAATGATTTATTGATAACAAATTATTGAAATATTGCATCAATTGATTTTATTATAACTCTTCGAGATCGGAGAGGAATAAACATACACAGTTTTTCCGTTTTCATCAGTATAGGCGATGAAAGCGCGAATAACATAGACAACGTTCTTATTAGAGGGAGTCATACTGTATGAGTATGTTCCATCCTCATTGATTCCCCTGACAGTTACTTTGGTACGTCCAGGGGAAAGAACAGAGAGAGAACGGGTTCCCAGCCGGGTCTTTGTCATGTAGACAAAGCCATGTTCTACTTCTGTATAATAATTATCTGCATTCGCATAGTCCTGGAAGCAACCTGTCATCTTGATTTTGCCGTTGTCCCCCTGCTGTAAAGAAAGGGAAACGGAAGGTTTCTGCAATACCTTTTCCAATTTCGGTATGGATTCTGTTCGAGCAGTTCGACAAACAGTACAGGTATAAGTTCGAATTCCTTCCTCCTCTGTCGTAGGTGCCTTGGTAACCACACCGCCGTTCCAGGTATGACCAGCAGCAGGAACCACAGAACCCTTTTCCAGCAGTTCCTTACAGATGATGCAGATAGTATCGCCGGTATAGCCTTCATCGGTACAATTTACAGCTTTTACTCCGGTTACATGAGGGCTATGACCTGTCTTCGGAATAACGGTTCCTTCCGAAAGCAAAGTCCCGCAGTCTGTGCAGTAAAGGTCGCCTGTATAGCCATCTCCCGTGCAGGTTGCTTCCGCAGCATTGCGTATTTCTGTGTTGCTGTGTGTACATACGGTTTCTCCGTTGAATGTAACAGTATAGGTGCATGCCGCATTTCCGTCTTCGGAGACTGTCAGAATACGGATGATCTGATTCCATATCGGCAAAATAGTAATTCCGGCGTTTTCGGCAGCCTCAGCGGATATTTCTGCTTCGTTATCATTGATCTGATAAGCATATATTTCCGGTGCAAAGCCTTCTATTGCGGTTCCATTTGCAGCAATACTGCTTAACAATGCGCTGGTCTGAGGAACCAGTTGCTGACTGGCTGTCATGACTTCCGCTTCAGTTAATCCTACGCAGTTACTTCCGCTGGTACCACCCTGCTGAACCAATGTAATCTGCAGGGAAGAAAGAACAACCGGTTCATCAAAGATATATTCTGTTTTGGTAAATCCACTCGTCGGAGTCACACCTCCGTAAGGTATTGATGCATAGTGGGTGCCGTCTGTGGAATACGCAAAGGATACCGATTTGGGCAGTGCCGCACACCAGTTATCCACAAAGAAATACAAGTTTACACCGGAAACGGTATGAACTTCATTCCATTTTAATGTCAATGTAACACTGTCGCTCTCCTCACGATTATTGTAGTTTGTCCAACGCTTGGTTTTATCATCATCAAACGCTATCTCGCCATCTTTAATCGTTCCCAGATTATCCGACGTTACAGTAACGTTTTCGGTAATCTCAAAAGTTTTTCCTGTAATATTTTCACTTTCTGCTGCCGATGCTTCAGCCACACGGACATTGCAGGTCACCGGAAAAGTCGCATCTCCCATAATGGCCGCCATGCCGTTTACCGTAACAATTGATCCGGCTGTAAAACTCTCTGCTGCCATAGCCTCCCAGGTAACCGGGAATTCGCCACTGAAGGTTCCGTCCGGAAGAATTCCTTTTACCGTAGCAGGAAGAGAAGGAACTGTTCCCGGTTCTGTCAGTGCTGCAATGTTCTGTACCGCGATAACATCTGCAATTACATGCAAGGTACAGGATACCGAAATGTCTGCCTCACCCGGGAAGCGAAGAATTCCTTGGATCGTATAATCGCCGGTTTCAGAAATATTCTGTGCAGTATTCTCCCATGTGATCGTACCTTCCAGAGTATCGCCCTGAGCGGTGGTTCCTGTAGCGGTGGTCTCCAGAACAGGAGTTGTTCCCAGTTTTACCGTATAGTCTCTTACCATAGTGTAAGATACAAGGTTTCTTTCTTCTGGTACGCTTTCCTTTTTGGTCAGGATAGAAACCGTATCGGAGGTAAGTTTATCTGCGCTTGCCGTTAAAGTAATATTTCCGGCATCCTTCGTAGAACGTACAATTACCAGTGCCTTACCGGCATATGCTTTGATTTGAGCCTGCGTACTGCTTGATAATACGCTGGACTGCTGAAATTTATCCGTCGTTGCGGGATTTCCGTTATCCACTCCCACAATCTCTCCGTCTCCCGTCAGAGAAAAAAAAATTAAATTCGTTGCTGTCGTATCTAAAACATCCTTTGCATCCAGAACATCTACCGTCACATAAGCGAGGCTGCTTCCGTCTGCAAGGAGTTCTGTCTTATTTGTATAGGCATTCAACTTGCTGACTGTACCCGGTGTGGACACCGTTGCATTACCGGTTGTGGTACGGATCACATTACCGTTTTCATCTTTTGCTACCGCACTGATGGTTCCGGCTGCATAAGTGACATTAAAGGCCGCATACAAATTTCTTCCATAAGTGGTATCATTGACTGCAGTACATACGCTGTTATTGCTGGTTGTCTTATACGTATAATACTTGTGCCCGGCAGAGGTCGTATGTACGGTTCGGGTAGCCGTTCCGATCAAATTTCCGTTTCGATATAACTCAACAACAGGGGCATTGGTATATAACCATACAGGAGTTTTACCGTTAGAGGTATACATATTGTCACTGTCCCACGCGGAAACAATGTGCAATGTTGTATCATCCTGTTTCCACTGGCTGCGGTAAAAATAATAGACATCTTTTTCAAATCCTGCAGTATCTACAACACCGAAGTTGGAAGAGTTCGGTGCTGCTCCCAGAGATGTGACAGATCCGGAACCATCCGACCACCAAGGATTGGGTTCTCCGATATAATCAAAACCGGTCCAGATAAAGTCCCCGGATACGTAATCTTTCTGAATGACTTCAGACCAGTCATAGTAGGCAGTGGTTCCCCAACTGATACCATAACTATAATGGTTATTTCCGTAAGTATATACCGGGCAGGCCCATTTCTTTTCATCCCTGCCTTCTCCATAGACACTGTAGGCTCCTCTGGTCGTTAGCATGGAAACCGTTTCTGTCATAATCAGCGGCCAATTCGGATAGGTTCTATGGATATTTGCAGTATTTTCTGCCCAATAGTTAAATCCCACAACACCACCGTTGTCCGCCAGCAGCTTGTCGATTGCAAGAATTGTAGAATCTCCTGCCTGGGTATTATCTCCCTGCGTGATCGGGCGAGTCTTATCAATCGACTGGATATAGCCGATCATATTGGAGGCATATGTGGTATAAACGGAATAATTCGTGGCGCTGTTGCGGATCTCATTTCCGATATCCCAGATTACAATGGCAGGAGCGTTCTTGTCACGGTTAATCATGGATTTTAAGGCAAATTCATACCAGGTCTCACCGGAATAGGATCCAAGAATCGTATTGTTCCGCGAAATGGTATCCAGGAAATATTCGCCGAAATCATGTGTGTTTCCGTTCTTATTACAGCTCCAGCCGTCAAAAGCCTCTTCCATTACCAGCATTCCGTATTTGTTACACAGTTCGATAAAGCTCTTGCTGGCAATATTATGGCTGGTACGAATAGCATTACAACCCATATCCTTTAAAATAAGAATCTGGCGCTCCATCGCATCCGTATAGGCTGCCGATCCTAAAGCACCCTGGTCATGATGCATGCAGACCCCCTTTATTTTCACATTTTTACCGTTTAATGAAAAACCGGTATTGGCGTTGAAGGAAAAGTAGCGGTAACCAAAGGAAGTATCATAGGTATCCACGGTCTTTCCGTCTACAGAAAGAGTTGTCCGTGCAGTGTAAAGAACCGGATTTTCAATAGACCACAGCTGCGGAGAAGAAACTACCGGGGAAAGAGTGGTTTCCGCAGCCGTATTGGCGGCAACACTCAGTATGTTTTCCGCTGTGTCGGATACCTGCGTTCCGTTGGCATCCAAGATCACCGTCTGAACAGTAACGGCTGTCTGCTGATCGCTGTCATTTTGTGCCTTTACGGCAATATTGGCCGTAGCATCTCCGTTTGCAAGATTGGGGGTTGTAATATAAGTCCCGTCGAGAGCAACGTGAATCGGATCGGTAACAGTCAGGGTAACATCACGATAAATTCCGCTTCCGGAATACCAGCGGCTGGAAGGAATTTCATGTACCGCTTTCACAGCGATTACATTTTCCGTTGTTCCGTCGCAGACCAGCTTGTCCGTGATGTCGAAAGCGAAGCTGTTATAACCGTAATGATTTTCTCCTACATAAGTACCGTTTACGTACACATATGCATTATTATATACGCCGTCAAAGCCTAATACAAACTGCTTGCCGTCATATTGCTCGGACAGCGTAAAGCTTTTACGGTACCAGCCGGTTCCGCCGGGCAGGAAGCCTGATTCTGCTTCCAGACTGCTGTTAAAATCCTGGCTGATGCTGAAGTCATGGGGAATAGATACATCTGTCCAGGTATTATCCTGATAATCTTTGCTTTGTGCATTGTTTACATCGCCCAGATGAAATTTCCAGCCCTCATTAAAGTTATTTTCTCTTTGGCCAAAATTTGCCGAAGAAATGTAGGTAGTCTCCGGACTGCCCTTTATCGTTTCGTTTTCAGCAGCCAGAGTCGTTACAGGGGCATTGCAGAGTACCGTAAGTACCGCAAGTGTTGCGGAAAGAATTTTCTTTCCAGTGATCCTTTTCATTGACGTTCCTCTCTTCTTTAGATAATTTCTATGTCACAGCTGCTTTCCCCCGCAGCCGGTAATAGATTCGATGTCTCACGGTTCCCCCAAATCGAAGCTGCCTCTTCCGGATAATACCGGAAGGCATACTCTTTATAAAACGAAGCTGCGGAAGCGTTCATTTCGCATAAATATTCCGGTCTTCCGTCTGTTGTTCCGCATTCATTAAATACCATGGCCACACAGGAATGACAAAGCGGAAGGTTCGGACAATTCCGGCAAACCGGATAATAGCGGAAAGCATGCGTCCTGTTACGCAAGTCATTCCAGGCTTCCTTTAATGTCCGGCCTTTCAGCGGTACTTCCACAGAACCGTACATTCCGCAGTTCGTCATATTTCCTTTCCAGTCAATCCAGAAGGAGCAGTGCCCGGCTCTGCAGGTCATTCGCATTCCCTCCGGATTCTCTGCCATCAACGTTTCATCTGATGGCGGCACAAAATACCGAAATCGAGCTGCCTGCGTCAGGAACCACTTCTTATCCGCCTGAAGATAGTCTGCTTTTACACGTGCCTCACCGGCCTGTACCGGTGACAATCTATGATTCTGCCCTGCCAGCTCCATACTTCTGCGAATTGGGGGGAACATGTAGGTAGCAGTCTGAATCGGACTTTCTACCTCTTTGGCATATGCCATGATGGCTTCCAGTTCGTGATAGTTATCCTGTGTAATACTGGTATTGAATTTCACGGGAACATTTTCCTCTTTCAGATACTGAATGGCATCCCGTAATTTACCGTAGGCAGCGCCGTTTCCGCATAGTTTTGCATAGCTTTCCTCCGAAGCGCCGTAAAGTGTGACATTCAGGCGCAGCGGTCGATGCTTTCCGAGCCATTTGGCCATATTCCGGTCAATCAAAGTGGCGTTGGTATTTACATTTACCTGCATTCCCATGTCTTCCATGGTGCTTAAGATTTTACACAGATCAGGGTGCAGAAAGGGTTCTCCACCGGTCAGCAGCGGGAACAGAAGACCTAATTCCTTTCCCTGCTTTGCATAATCAATCCATTCTTCTGCAGAAAGAAGTCCTCCGGCAGCCACGACATCCGACATTTCTTTTCGCACATAACACATCTTGCAATGCAAGTTGCATAAAGGAAGCAGTTCAAATGCCGCAGTCAGCGGAATTCCGGCTTCTCCGGATTTTTTCCATAAGCGATCACTGATTTTTTCCATCTGTTAATACTCCGTCTTTTCGTAGTTGTTCTTTCAGGCAAATCACTGCATTCTTATCCGGTGTACCCTGTAATTCATAGACCAGTACTGTTTCCGTTAACTTGTTCAGTCGGTCTACTGCTGACAGCGTGGCATTTTTCTCCCAATTGTCAAAAATGAGTTGAGGCAACAACGAAAGAACGCATTCTTTCCCATAAAGTCTCCTGATCTGATTCACAGAAGCTTTCTTCAGTACGACCAGGCATCCCAAAGAATTCACTTTGGTGCTGCATACCGGTGTGGAACCATCCACAGGACAACCATAAGTGTACCACCCGTCTTTATATCGCAAGTAGGTTCTGTCATTACAGATCAGTTCGGCCTGTTCGTTATCTACCCACAATCCGGCTTGGGTCGTTTTCCCTCCTCCCGAAGGAGCGGTAAAAAGGATGCCGATATGCCGGTAAGCTACCTGTGATGCATGGAAAAACAGGATTCCGTAGTCCTGATAAATGGTAAACAGCGGAAGATAGCGCAGAAGAGCGCCCAAATCACGCGGAGTAAACAGAAACGGCCTTTCGTTAATAACACAGGTCACTTCTCTTCGGGTACGGTCATACGCTGCACTCCCGATCATACCTTTATATCCGCCTTTGGTCATGCAAAGAAGTATACCGTCTGATTCTGCATAATAAATGTGCAGCAAATCTTCTCCGAGATAGATGCCGGATGGTACCCTGAAAAGTTCCGGCTTCCAGGAATAACGAACCGTTACAACAGCAGAAGCCGTATCCCCTTCAACCATAAAAAGTTTTAAGTTCTCCTCCAGATACAAATCCCTTTCGGATGTAACGGAGAAAATAAGATCCGCTATCTTTAATAATATTTTCATAGTCATTTAGATTGGAAAAGACCGGCAGACAACTGCCGGCCTTTTCGGCGAAACATTTTTAAGCTAATACATTATGAGGTCCAGAAAGAACCGTTACCTGTGGTGTAACAATCGCAAACTTTAACGTCTTCATAAAATAGTACATTATACGAAGATTGCTGAGTGTAGTAATCATTTCCAAGCGACAAAAAGTCAAATGGGTGCTTTTCTCTCCAATCATCACATTCTTCATGATCCCCCAAAGCCGGACCGTTGTGAACAACTTCACCACAATGATTGGCAATAGATTGATTTAACTTATATGTTTCAATCAAAACTACAGGTGCCTGATATTCCTTTTTCATAATTTTTCTCCTTCCTGTAGTTTCCTTATCCTTCATTACCAACAGAAATCACATCACTGTCTCCGTCTGATAAATCAGAATCTCCGGAAGATACTTCGCTTTCATCAGGATTAGAGTCAACATCACTATCACTGATGTCTGCTATGGTTGGTACCAAAGCTTCTACTGAAACATCGGAATCTCCAACAACAATATCTTCACTAGGTACAATTGCAAAATCAGGAGTTCCCGTTACCTTCATATTTGTAATTGAGATAATATTTGAACTCGTACACTCAATTTTAAAGGTAACTACTTTTACTTTTTCTCCGTCTTTTTCAACTTCTGTAATATCGCCAAAACTTCCGATATCGTAGTAACAATCCGTTGTATTTCTGATTGTAATGACATGACCATTGACAGAAACTTCCCCACTACCCATGGGAGCCTTTATTCCAAGATACAGTTTGTTAGCATTTGCATCCCAGTTTGTCAACGAGAATGTCACTGCCTGCCCTGTGGTTAAGTACACTTCTTCTTTGGGACCATTACTTTCATAGTCAGAAGCAGCAACTAATTCATGGTTGGTATCTGTAAAGAGTACGAAGCCATCTCCTGTCCAAATAATATTCTCTCCATTATAATCAGTGTACTCTCTCAGTAACTTTTCACGCAAAGTAAGCACTTTACAATAACGCTCCCCATCTGCCTTATAGGCATCATCTGCAATCAGATAATCAGGATTATCCTCTTTTGTATCATCAATCGGCTCATAAACGCGGATACCATCTAAATAGAATTCATTACATACATTGGATTTCACAGCATTGCCATCAGCCCCGGTTACATAAGTCTGATAATTTCTTGCAATCGTTACTGTAACGTCATAAGTACCATAACCATATTCTTCGGCCATCCAGGTAAATACCGGAATGTTGTAGAGGCAATTGGCTCCCGTTTTTGCATCGTCTTTATACGAAGTATCACGATAAAGGGTATACAAAGCTTCTCCGGTTTCATGATTGGTAACTACAACACGCATATATCCACTGTTAATGGAAGTTCTTGCAAAGAAACTGGTTCCTTTACCGGTAAATGTGTACTTAAACTGAGCAGCCTTGTCTTTTGTGCTGACGTACATGCTGGTGCCATAACTATCGCCACTGTTGTTCAGGTAAACATTATCAGAACCATAAGGATGATCTTCGTGGTTGCCTACGACACCCTCTTCCTGATAACCACCTTGAGATTCACCTACAGACAGCCATTCAGCAGCATTATCCTGCTTAACAAATGTAACCAGATTATTGAAATCTTCTTCGTAGTACATAGATGTAGCAGGAATGATGGTCAAAGTACCAACTCCAGGCTGAACCTCGCTATATCCGTCAATCTTGGTTGAATAATAGAAAGTGTCCACGCCTGTCATTTGACTCGTCAATCGATAAACGACCTTTCCCTCTGCAATCGTAAGTGTACCGTATTTTCCGTTGACTTCCTGAGCAACACTATCTTTATCCTCTGTTAGACTAAGTCCCTTAAGTACAAGCGTGCCAACTCCTGTATAGGTATCGTTACGGAGAACATCAATCTCATCCGGAATACCATAATCAATAACAACTTTGTCCTCGGCAATATCAGCAGCGGGATCAAGTAATTTGTTGGTACACGTAAAGGTAACCACATCTACTGCTTCTGTAGATCCTTTCGCAGTAATTCCTTCACTGGAATAAAATCCGTCACGTGCTTCTACCGCTGCAGTAATTACTTCTTTCGAAGCTACTGCTAATGTACTCTTAAATGATGCTTCTCCCCAAGAGGTACCGGGCTTCAGTTCTTCCAAATGATATTGTGTCTTTCCATCGAAATTTACATCATAGAAACGCGCTGTCTGCCCTGGTTTAATGCTAAACGATCCATCTGAGCCGGTGGTATAATTCGCAAGGAAATTACCGTTTGCATCGTATAAAGAATAGGAAGTGTTTGACATAGCAGTAGAATCTTCATACAGTACAAACGTAAACGGTCGAGCATTAATACTGCTCCACAATTCATCAGATAGAGTACCTTTTTCCTTTGTAGGATCCTTTTGATCATATAACTTAGGATCTACTGCTTTCGTAACAGCAACATAATCTTTCTGAGGAAGATTGAAACTGATCTTACAGTTTGACAGACCATCACCACGTTCCATATAAATAACAGTCAATGTATGGTTGTCTGTAGCAGCAAACGTTTCTCTTGTCATATTCAGTTTGCCAGGTTCTCCACCTTCATTAAAGATTTTTCCCTGGGAAAGTCCCGCAGTAGTAGTTGATGCCACTCCATAGCCACCATCTGTAGCGTCACCAGCCTTTTTCCCTGAACCAACTGCGCCAAAAGTTACTTTGTTTGCTGCGAAATCAATAGAACCATATACGCAGTCATGAATACCACCAAGATCAAGGACTAAAACGTCATCAATAAATACCCATACATCATCATCGCCGGTAAAGTCGAATTTAATAGGATCTGAATTATTATCACTACTATTGACGCAGCCATTAGAAGTCAGTCCGAAAGGAACACTGGCGTTCATAGTAAAGTAATAATTCTTTGTTTCACAAATTCCATCTGTAATAGTCAGTTTGTATCCTTCACCTGTTTTCTGAGTCTCTTCGTAGTCATAGTCTCTATATGTTTCAGTTGTTTTTGTAGAAGATGGTGTATCAAAAGGCATAAACCCTGTGAACAATCCAAGCTTACGTCGCTCAGCATCCTCCCTGTCAGGAGTACTGTTGTACATTAATACCGGAGCGTCCAACAAAGTTAAATTCGTATCGCTTGCCGCACCATCTTTAAAATAGGTGCCTCTCTTGGCTGAATCAAAAGTATAGTAACCTGTCTCAGGGTCAAATTGATAAGGAATTCCAACGTTAGTATATACTGTTTTTCCATCTAATGTTGTACTATCAAATAGTCTATTAGCATAAGATGCTGCGAACTGAGGAATTCCATCTTTTAATTCCGTTACAATGCCACTGTGAATATAAGATGGATTGTTTCCACTGCCGTCATCACCCCATTGCTGCCATTTTGCATAGCTACTGCTGGTTATGGTTTTGTCACTAGAAGAAGACTTTGTATATAAAGTAACACTAGGTTTATAACGACTAGGATATTGGCCATTATCATATGAATCTATTGTCTTATTATTTGCTTTAAGGGTATAAGAATAGGAATTATTCCCCCACCAATCTTGTTGAACTTTAATTGTCACGTTTACAGGGGAATATATTTGTCCATCTTCAGTGTAATAGTATCCTGTAAATTTATCCTCAATAGCAGTGGTTCCAAATGCTGACCAACGTGAAACTGTTGCTTTTTGATAACTGGCTGTTTCACTACCATCATCATAACTTCCTGTTAAGCTACCACTATAGTTAAAGTACAATCCATTCCAAGTCCATCCGGTACTGGAAGTAGACAAATCGTGGTCAACAGCATACTGTACATCCAGATCAGCCATAGACTGTGCAATTTTATTCTTATCGTAGTCGATAAGGGTTGCAGGATAGTATACGATAGTAGATGTATCGCCCGTATCGGCTAACTCTGTTGTCTCATATGTAGTGCCGCGAAGAGTAGCTCCGTCAGCTACCATGCTCTGATCCTCAACGAGGGTCATGGACACTCCGTCCGGTCCTTTTTCATTCTGGTTATTACCGGAATTACCATTACCGGGTTTATTGCTTCCGTTTCCCCAGTTGCCCCAGAAACGATTCCACCAGCTACTCCATGTATTTCGGCCATATCCGAAATAAGAAAGGGTACCGGGATTCATCTCTGCAGCAGACACCGGTGCAGTTGCAGTGAATATCATACAAGCTGCAAGTAATGCATAAAGAAATCTCTTCTTACCATGCTTCATCACTTTTTCCTCCTTAAACAGTTTTCCTTTCATTTTTGTGGGAATCCACTATGCTTCTTCTATCAGGCCGGATTCCCGTAATGTAGTCAGAAATTTTTCCAGATCCGCCGCTGCAACGTCCGGTTCCACTTCATATTCATCCAACATTGCCTGCAGCAGCTGTGCTTCCGTACATTCTTCCTGAAGAAGGTTCCACAGGAAAAGACCGCTTCCTTCCAGGGTTACCAACCCATAGAGTTTTTCAGACGCTTTGCCGGTAGGAACCAATATGTGTTCTCCGGCGATTTCTCTCATTACAAAATCTTTGTTTGCCTTCATAGTCTCATTCCTGTCTTCGTTATTGGGAAGTCCCGTTTGAAATTATTCAGCGTTACTGCCCCTTTTACTGTTTCCTGATACAATGCAACAAAGAGGCAACAGCCGCAAAATTACATACAACAAGCTATTTCCTCAGTTGATTGACCACTCATTTCGTACTTTTTGTAAAGAACAAATGTCTGTGCTCTTAAAGTACGGCACAATAAGTTGAAGCAGGAGAGAAGCTGGTAAATACGGGAAGTAAGGGAGAAACTGACCACTAAATTGACCACTTTTCTATCGTTTGAAATAAAGCAATGAATAAAATTCATTGAAAGCGGATGATTTTATAAGAAATCTTTGCTTGCATTTTATAAAAATTTTGTAAACTTTTTACCTTGATTTTACAAAGGCAACGCACTATAATTTTACTGAAATAAAGCAAAGAAGTGTGCCGCTCATAATGAAAAAGGAATCAGCAGTCAGGAAAGGTTGGAGATAGTTATGGCAATGGATCAGGATGCAATAGACAGAGTTTTGGGAAGAAAGGCGAAAGAGCTCCAGATCAGAGATAATGAATTCATGAAGAAGATTAAGCAGCTGGAAGAGCGCGACAGATTATTCATGGAAAAGATAAAAGAAATCGAACGAAAAGATGAGGAAATGCGCAAACGGATCCGAAGTTTCTGAGGATGCTGCCGAATTTTACGCAATAGAAGAGCAGTAACATAGAAAAACGGCATATGGAAGCTTGAAAAAAGAGGACAATCGGTGGATATCATAGTGGATAGCTCACGGTAGCCCTCTTTTTTTACGTGTGTGTTGCAGCATATCTCTCCAACGCGGAAATGGTTTCTTTCGTATAGCGGCACATATAGTCCGGAAGTGCATCAAAAGCGCCTTCCTCTGCCATAGCGCAGGCGGCACAGGTCTGGCAGACATTCCGATAGGTACACACGCTGCATTGGGGATTGGTAGTAATCGCATCTGTTGCAGCCCAGATCTGTTCCCAGGCTTCCCCGAATCCCAGCTCGAAGACATTTTCCTCGGGAGCAGTCATAACTACGCAAGGACGCATCAGTCCCTGCCAGTTTACGGTAAAGGAGCAGCGGCCTGCCATGCAGTGCACTTTTCCGGGAGTATATTCGCCGGGGAGAGTGTCGGATTTTCGCTGCAGGGTTGCCAGTGCATATTTTAGGAATAATTCTTCACCCATTTCTGCCCGAAGCACCTTGACACGAAGTTGCGCCGCTTCTTCGGGGGCAAGGCGGCATTCTGCAGGGTAGGGCAGAGTCCGTTCCCGAACAGCAGGGTACATGTAGCAGTCAATCCGAACCGGAGCATCCAGCTCTTTTCCAAGTGCGATGATCTCTTTCCAGTCATCCGCATTGCTGCAGGTCATGCTACTGCTGATCTTCACATCTACTCCGTATTTCCGAAGCAGACGGATTCCCTGAACGGTTCTGGTAAAGCCGCCGGGGAAATGGCACAGGTCTGTGTAAGAGGTTTCGTCTTTTCCGTAGAGAGTAATATTGATACGTCGTGGTTTGTGCTTTCCGAAGAAAGCGGCCATTTCTTCCGTGATCAGGGTGGCATTGGTGTTAATCGTCAGAATCATTCCCATTTCTTTTAAGCCCAGGTAAAGTTTTTGAAAATCCGGAAACAGGAGAGGTTCGCCGCCTGTCAGAAGAAGGAAGAGGACACCTGCTTCTTTCATCTGGCGTCCGATGGCAAGCCATTCCTCGGCAGTACGCATGCGTCCCAGGCGATCCATTTCTTCTTTGCTCAGCCGGACGTAACACATGTCGCAATTCATGTTGCAGAGGGGCAGTAGTTCAAGGCTGCCGTTGATGGGAGTCTGGGTATCCACGGCCCGGTCGCACAGGTATCGTTCCACGCTGGAAGCGGAGTCTAAAGGGTTCATAAAAGCTGCTCCTTAATTGCAGGAAAAAAGCCAAAGAAAAATCTTCGGCTTTTAATTTGTAGTATTCTAAGATCTTTGTGGTTGATGAGGTTATGACTTTGCCACTTCCCAAGTAGTCTGATCTAACTTTGTAGTACAGTGAAGATCATTTCCATCTGTTCCCCTCCAGATAACAACATCCGTTTTCCCAAACATACTACCCCAAGTGGATTCGATATATCCGTCTAAAAAAACGTCTGTTTTATCAACAATATGAGTCTCGGAGCAGGGATGAAAGTCACCTAAATACCTACCATCTTTCGTATAAACAGACGAAGAGTCAAATATTGCTCCTGGTCTCACTGCATCACATACAAACTTATACGCAGTACCCGTATCTCCACACGCTGCCACATATTCATTCGGCACAAAATCCTGTACGATTGTCCGGGGATCCATCCAATTCTTTTTCATTTCCATCGTCATTTTTTATTCCTCCTTTAATAATCCGACATTTAAATACTCTTTTACAAAAGAAAGTATTCCTCCCAGCATTCTGCCGGTTGAATCCTGAAATTCTTCTTTTGCAGCCACGTAGACATCATATATTGTCCGGGGCCGTTTAAACTGCTCCCACAGAAAACGGCAGGTTTCATTCAAAGACAAAATACTATTTCCGAAAACCGCGCTTTCTCCAATCGGGATCAGGACGCTTTCACCGGCAATATCCCGGAGCATATATTCATCATTCGTCCGAAAAAGTCTTGTCACATTCTGAAATCCATTCTCTGCAAGATATTCCCGCAGTCTGTAGTCGGTTAACAGAACGATCTCATCATTGGTAAGCTCACCGATATGGGGAGCAAAGTGAACTACTGGTTTATCATAGTCTTTTTTAATGAAAGACCACACCCCTTCCCAATCCTTTCAAAGCAACGAATGCTTTAAAAGGAATAACTACATGAGCATGTAAAACACTCCCGCATACTCTATCTATAATATACCACATCTTGAAAATTTGTCAATGAAATAATTAACAAATTTTTCATTATTAACAAAGCTTTTACGGACGAAAAACTGTGCATAATATCCATTTTTTGCGGGTATTTATACAAAATGACTGACAATGGAAGCATAATTAGCAGTTTAGTCATAATAGCTCATGCAAGCATTCTTGCAGGCAGATTTCGTGCTTGCATGGAAATTTGTCTGAACGGTTACGAAAGCAGGAAGGTAGAATTATAGAAAGAAAGCAGTCAGCTTGCGTATCGGAATGGAATGTGGTAGAATTTCAAATGAAAAGTGTCAGGAAAAAAAAGGAACAGAAAGAAAAGTAATGGAAAAAATAGGAAAAGTGCAAGAAGCAGAAAAGCGAAGAGTATGTCGGATCGGGGATTTTACGCTTGCACTGGTGCTTCCGGAGGGGTTGGAACTTCCGGAGACGGTGCGGAAATTTGAAATAGACCGGGAGAGTATAGAGAGCACGGAACAGGCCGGCAGAAAGGATACACAGCCGGGAAAAGACAAGGCGGCAGAAGTAACAACTGCGGAAGCGGCAGTGCAAGCCATAGCAGACTACACCTACCGCATCTACGCAGCGGATAATCTGCCGATTCCGGAGGGAGGGCGGATCCAGAAACATCCGGATCTGGAAGTGTACCGGAGCGGTATGCTGGAAAGCCGGCTTCTGGGAATTAAGGGAAGAGAAGGGTTTTATGCGCTTTATCAGGAGAAAGGGGAAAACTTTGCAGAAGTTTATCTTCGGAAAGAATGGCTGGATCAGATGCATCATGAAGTGATCTTTGTGTCATTGCTTGCACTGGAGAGGCGGTTTGCAAAAAGAGGCGGTCTGATTCTGCATTGTGCTTATCTGGAATACGAAGGAAAGGCCATTTTGTTCTCCGCTCCTTCCGGAACCGGCAAAAGCACCCAGGCGGAGCTTTGGCGGCAGTACCGGAACGGAAACGTGGTAAACGGTGACCGGGCACTGTTAATGCAGAAAGAAGGACGTTTTATGGCAATGGGCTGGCCGGTCTGCGGAACCTCCGGCATCTGTGAGAATAAGGAACTGCCGGTGGGGGCGATTGTACTCCTCAGTCAGGCTAAGCAGAATGAAGTCGTGCGTAAGAAAGCGGCGGAAGCGTTTGTGAGCTTGTATGGAGAGATTACGGTAAATCGCTGGAACAAGGAGAGTCTGCTTCAGATGATAAAGCAGTTGGAAGAGCTTCTGCAGACCGTGCCGGTATATCATTTAAAATGCGATATCTCACAGCTGGCGGTAGAATGTCTGTATCAGGAAATGAAAAAAGATCAGGTGATTTTCTGACCACAATTCTGACTGCAAATGGAAAATTGTGCCAGCTTTTCCATCTGTCTGCGTTTCAGTTCCATGGTCGGATGAACATATCGCTGCAGGGTAGTGGTGACGTTGGAATGCCCCAGAATCTCACTCAAAGATTTGGGATCGAAACCGCTTTCCACACAGCGTGTTGCGAATGTGTGCCGCAAAGTGTGGAAAGTTCCTCCAATAAAAAGCGTTCGAGGCGAAGTTGTTCTTCCGGTGAAAGGATATGGATAGCAGGAGTATGGTTTTTCGGTGAAAAAAGAGAATGGTCTGCAGGGCAGGGATAATGCTGCAGCCGCGCATACTTAAGGATCAGGAGCAGAAGAGACCGGATGTCGGAAACCGTTTTGGGAGAAAGCCCGCCTTTACCATCGCTCCGCCCGTTTTTTAAAAGGCTGCGCAGATAGGCATCCAGCACCTCACGGTTCAGAGCGGTAAGTGGATACTCCCCCAATGCCGGAATCAGGTGCTTTTGCAAAAGCATGTAGTAGCAGGCATAAGTGGACTCTTTTATGGTATCTTTCCTGGAGGCAAGCCACTGCATGGCGATGGTGGAGAAGGAAGTTTTCAGACGGTTGGTTTCGGTACAGATCAGGTTATTTTCTTTTTCCGCTAACAGCTTCATTTTCTTTTCTCTTACTTCCCGATAGGTTTTTCCGTAGAGATACCGGTATCTGGCTTTGCCGGATGCATCGTGAGCTGTGATGACGCGTGCTTCCCAACGTCCATCGGCGCGTTTTCTGATATTTTCTCCCCGTCTTCCCATAGAAGTCTTATGTTCCTTCCTCATTTCTAAAAATCAATAATGATTCGATTGTTGCCTGCCATGTACAACTGCCAAAGCGATCAAGGATTCGCTCAATGATTACAGATTTGTCAGGTGATTGCGGATGAAATGCTGCAATATCAAAAATCCATCGCCATGCGGCTGGAAGCTTCTTCGTCCAGTTCCCGAACCTGTGTCTCCATCACACGGTAGACGCGCTGGCACATGCTGAGTACGCTGGGCCGGTGGGTGGTAACGATGCAGACCTTACCCGGATGCTGTCGGATGATATTGCGCAGAACCTGCCGCTCCGTGGTGACGTCCAGGGCGGAAGTGGCTTCATCCAAAAGAAGTACGGGGGCATTGCGCAGAAGCGCTCTTGCGATGGCGATACGCTGTGCCTGCCCTTCCGAAAGCCCTCTGCCTCGTTCACCTACCGGGCTTTTCAGTCCGTTCGGAAGTTTTTCCACAAAATCCCAGGCGCAGGCGGCTTTCAAAGCAGCAATCAGCTCTTCTTCAGTAGCATCTTCTTTTACCATCCGGAGATTTTCTTCAATGGTACCGGACAGAATGGTATTGCCCTGCGGAACATAGGAAAAAAAGTGCCTGGTGTCCGCGTTTAAAGGAACGGTTTTGCCATCCCTGGTACAAAGGAGCGCTTCCCCTTCCTGGGGATGAATCAGCCCCAGAATCAGCCGGATCAGAGTAGTTTTACCCTCACCGGAAGGGCCGATCAGAGCGGCAATCTCTCCCGGATTGGCGCAGAAGCAGGAGTCGGTAATGACTTTTGCGTCTTTTACATAAGAAAAATCAATGTGGTTCAGCCGGATGGCAAAGCCATCCCTGGCATAGGCATCCAAAGACGAACTTTCCGGAATGTGCACCTCCTTGGGGAGCTCCACCAGTTCCCGGATCCGGTGAGCGGATACGGAGCTATTCAAAAAGGAAGGAATAATGGAAATGACGTTATTAAAAGCACCGGATAAGTTGCTGCGCTGCTGTAAAAACAGAGTCATGGTTCCGTAAGTAATGGAATGGGTCCACAGCCGGAACAGACAGTAACCGAAAGCGGTGAACTGCACCAGCATGCCCAAAAGGGACAGCAGGATATTGGTCTTAATGGAGAAAAGGTTATAGGCCAGGTTCGTCTTTTTGAATTTTTCCTGCCAATGTCGAAGCTTTTTACTGTAGGAAGGCGCAATGCCGAAGGACTTAATGGTATCGAAGTTATAAAAGGTTTCCACTTCGAAAGTCATCATCTGACTGTTCATTTCCTGCACTTTTTTGCGATAGTCCCTTTGCTTTTTAATTAAAAAGCGGGAAGCAAGCAGCATAAAGGGAGCGCTTCCCAGCGCAATCAGAGCCATGATCCAGTCATAGTGGAGGATGACGAAAAAGGTCGCTGCAAAGCGGTAGCAGGCGATCAGAATCGTGGGAAGCCAGCTGATGGCATTGCTGCTTACGGTTCCGATGTCGTTATTAAAACGATTCAGGATATCCCCGTTGGAGTAACGTGCCATGGCAAGCCAGTCCGCGTCCACGATTTTATCAAAAATATCCGCCTGGATATCGTTATTGATGGAGATGCTTAACCGGGTGCTGATCCGGTTGATCAGGCTCTCAAAGGCAAGGCCGCCCACGGAGCTGACTAAAAAAAGCACAATCAGGCTTACCAGCTTCTCTTTCTGATAACTGGTGATGATATCAATCAGGTATTTGCTTACGACAGAGCTTACCAGCCCGAGAGTAGTACTGAAAATTCCCAGTATGACATAAAAAGCAATAGCGCCTTTATAACGGGCGCTGTAGCCGAGAATCCATTTCCAGTCCTCCAGGATTTCGGAAAAGGTTCCGTTCTTCCATCGACTGATTAAAATATCCAACGATTCAAAAGAGGCGTTCTTCGGTGTATTTTCCTTCGACTCCATATTTTCCATACTTCCTTTTCTGATTCTTATATTTTATGTTTTGTTTAATTGCTATTTCGATATCTATACGTTTTGTTTTTTTCTATTTCTGATATCTTTCGATACCCTTCTGCTTCGGACGCTTTTACGGGGTGCTGCGCTTTAAGACTGCTTGCGCCTTACTAAGAATAATTAATGGTCACCTGTACTCCGGGAAACGAAAATCCGGGCATAGCAGGCCGAGAGAAACGGACGTACGGGAAGGAGTAACGGCCAGACATGGGCGAAGAACTCCCACCAGAAGCTGCCCGGATAAAGCATTTTCCCTTTCCGCTTTACGGCGCAGACCAGAGCAAAGACCTGATTCTCGTTAAGCGGCCCTTCGATCACGGTCTGATTGTCTCCCACCAGATAAAGGCCTTCCGGGCGCTTCTTATAGATGCGGTGCATGACATACTGCCCGTTTGCCCTCTGATAGAAGACCATATCCCCCCTCTTAAGAGCCCGGTCCGGATGCCGGAAATAAATGGTGTCCCGCTGATGAATCAGAAACGGAGACATGCTGCTGCCGCTGATTAAAAGACTGGCTTCTTTGCCCTCTTTCGTAAGCTCCTTTAAGATGGAAACATATTCCCCGGTATTCACGGTACGCATAAAAAGAAACTCCCCCTTTTTGCCATGTCGCTGTAATGATCACCTACCATTATAGAGAAACCGGTACTTTTTGTCAATTTAAGATTTGGAGACAAAAACCAACAGGATAAACAATTGTATTAAGGCAAGTTTTTGAGGGCAGGCTCATGGGGATTCCGATGAGGGGGGCAAAATTGAGCGAGAGCGTCCCCCCGAATGGAAGCCCATGAGCCCGCCCGAAGCCCTGCTTTAACTATATATTACGTTAATATAATTTTGTGAGTTTATCCGGCAAAACAAAAACTTTCACTTGCCTGTCTGTCTTTTTTTTGCTATAGTTACAGAGTGGATTTGGAAAGGGAAAGGGCGGAGAAATGACAGCAAATCAGGAGATTTTTTTGAAAATCGTCAGAAATTTTCTTTTTCCGGAAAAGCCGCTTCCGGATCTGGAAGTGGTGAGCGGAAGAGACTGGGAGGAAATTCTGCATCTGGCGGGGATTCATTCCCTGCTTCCGGTGATTTTTGATGCAGGCGCAAAGTGCCGGTCTTTTCAGGAACTGCCGGAACAGGTAAGAGCCGGATGCCGCAGCGAAGTCATGCGGGAGATCACCGGCCAGGTAAGAAACACGGAACAATTCCTTACTTTATACCGCAAAATAGTGCAGCTCGGAATCAGGCCGCTGGTGGTAAAAGGAATTATATGCCGAAACCTTTATCAAAAGCCGGACAACCGGCCATCCGGAGACGAAGACATTCTGATCAAAAGACAGGATCTGGAAGCACTGGATAATCTTTTGAAGAAAGAAGGCTTTGTACCGGAAGAAGGCAAAGACGGACAGAAGGCACAGGAGATTTCCTATTACCATTCCAGGAGCGGCTTTCACCTGGAAGTACATATGGAACTGTTTGAGACCTCTTCGGATGCCTACGGAAGACTGAACGAAGAGTTCCGGGACATTTTTGAAAATATTTGCACGGAGAGAATCCAAGGCGTAACGGTTTATGCACCGGATCCGACGCTCCATTTATACTACCTGGTCTGCCACGGCCTGAAACACTTCCTGCATACCGGCTTCGGAATCCGACAACTGTGCGACATGATTTTTTTTGCACAGGCCTACCGGGAAAGCATAAGGACAGAAGACTTTTTACAGGCACTTAAGAGACAGAATATGGAACTGTTTTGGGACAACCTCTTAGACATTGCGGAACAATACTTGGGCTTTGGCTGGGATAAAAGCAACTTCCCCAAACCGCCCCGGGAAGCCCTCCATTCGGAAAATATGCTTCTTGATATGCTGGACGGCGGCATTTACGGAAAAAGCAGCGAAGAACGCATGCACAGCGCCAATATTACCCTGCAGGCCGGCGCTTCCGACGGCAAAAGCTCCGGAATCCTAAAGTCCCTCTTCCCCGATTGGGAATACATGCGCAGACGTTACCCATACCTGGAAGACAGAAAATGGCTCCTTGCCTACGCATGGCTTTGCAGAATCACGGACTACGGCAAAAAGAAAAAAGGAAGAGGAATGCAGGATGCCGTCCGCGTCGGCAACCGCCGCGTGGCGCTGCTGCAAGAGTATGGAATCATCGGCAACAAAGATACCGGACAAGACCAAGGCTGAATTTATAGGGTTAACGAATCATTGTAAACCTAATATCAACAAGCTACTAAGGGCGGACTCATGGGAGATTCCAGTGAGGGGGCATGTAAAAATGCCGGCCCTTGGGTTACGTATTTTGTAATCCTAGTGCCGTTGCGTTTTTAATTGAGCGAGAGCGTCCCCGAATGGAAACCCATGAGCCCGCCCGGAGCTTTGCTTCACCCCCATTTTTACATTAATATTTATCCGGCATTGGTAGCAAAAGGCCTTGACAAAGAAAGGAAGTTGCGATTAAATAAGTAACAGATGTAGTTTGAGAGTAACAGTAGCTGCGAAGCATGCGGAAAATTTTGCGAAGGGCGCGGCTGAACTGTTAATAAGAGGGAAAGGAAAAATATGATTGATTTGCATATTCATATTTTACCGGGAGTGGATGACGGATCCCAGTCAATGGAAGAATCGCTTTACATGGCGCAGATGGCCGCAACCAGCGGTGTACACACCATTGTGGCGACCCCCCATTGCAATATCCCGGACGAGTATGACAATTATGAAGGGGAAGCATGGGTAAAAAAATTAGAAGAGTTTCGGCGGGAAGTAAAAAGACTGCAGATTGACCTGGAGATCTTACGAGGAATGGAAGTGTTCGGAACCAAACAGGTGCCGCAGCTTTTGAAAGACGGAAGACTGGTCTGCCTTAACGAAGGAAGCTACCTTCTGGTGGAATTTGCTTTTGAGGAAGATCCGTTGCTGGTAAGGCAGGTTTTGGAAGGCATTTTGATGCAGGACAAGATTCCGGTGGTTGCCCATCCGGAGCGATATGATTTTGTGGCAAGAGATCCGCAGCTTGTCTATGAGTGGAATTGTATGGGCTGTGGGATTCAGATGAATAAAGGAAGCATTCTGGGCAGATTCGGCAGGCAGATCCGGGAAGTATCCATCGAATTATTAAGACATCAGGTGGTCACCTGCATTGCCAGCGATGCCCACGGCTGCAGCCAGAGAAACCCTTCTCTGGACAGCGTCTGGGAAGTATTGGAGAGAATGTTCGGGGAAGAATGCCCCATGATTTTACTGGAAGACAATCCGGGAAGGATATTGGACAGCGAAGAAATTTACCGGCTTATGCCGCGAGGTTTTCATTAAGAATCCCCGGATAAAAAGGAGAACAGAAGGAAAATGAAAGTATTCAGAATAGGTTGGCTGGTTGTGTGCGCGGCAGCAGTGCTTCTGTACGGCTGGTACCGGATTGAGGAACGGCGCACGCTTGATACGGCAGGTCCCATGATTTCTTTTGAAGAGGAAGAACTGACGGTCAGCATCCGGGATGAAGAAGACGCATTGCTTCGAGGTGTTACGGCCATGGATGCAAAGGACGGGGATGTCAGCGATTCCCTTGCCGTGGAATCGATTTCTCATTTTTTTACGGATAAGACCAGACAGGTAACGTATGTGGCTTTTGACGGAGATAATCATGTGACCAGAAAACAGAGGAAAATCCGTTATCGGGATTATAATCCGCCTCGTTTTCTGTTAAAGCGATCGGTCAGAATACCGGCCGGAGAGTCCGTGAATCTGACCAATATGGTAGAAGCCTATGACTGCCTGGACGGAGATATTACCGGTAAGTTAAGGGTTACGGCTCAGGAGGATTACAGCAGCTATACCACGGGAAGCTACGAAGTAGAATTCCAGGTAACCAACAGCGCTGGAGATACTTCTTATCTGCCGCTTACGCTTCAGGTCTATGACAGCCTTACCATAGAAGCCAGGATGCTTTTGTCGGAATACCTGGTTTATTATGAAGGAAGACCGTTGGATTACCTGTCCCGGATCCAGGGAGTGTATGCCGGCGGCAGACAGATTCTGTTCGGACAGGAGAATACTTCCGAAGAGGGAACGAATGTTTCTTCCGCCGGAAAAGTCCTAAGGGAAGAGACGCTGGGAGAGCTGGTCAAGGTGGACGATTCTGCTGTCAATACGGCGGTGCCGGGGATCTATCCTGTGTATTTAACCTACAAAGATGAAGACTATCAGGGACTGGAAGAGATTCTGGTCGTTGTGGAAGAATAGGAGGAAGAGATGGCGGACTGGAAGGAACAATCTTCCTCATCAGAGGGATTGAAAATCGATATCTTCAGTATCCTGCGGGATCTTTTAAAAGACTGGTGGATGATTGTAAGCGCCGGTATCGTAGGATACATGTGTGCCTATGTGATTATGGCGGCAACTTATGTGCCGGTTTATACCAGCAGCGCCACCCTGACGGTGACGGAAAAAGGAGTGGGTAGTACCGTTGTGTCCAATCTGTCTGCGGCAAGGACCAAGGCAGAGACCTTAAGCAAACTTTTAGACAGCAATATCTTAAAAAAGGTAGTACAGGAAGATCTGGGAATGGAGACTTTTGACGCCGATGTAAGCGCTACGGTCTTAAGCGAGACGAACCTGATGACCCTTACAGTAAGGGCATCTTCCCCCAGAATGGCGTTTGAGATCATTCAGTCTATTTTGAAAAATTACAGTTCAGTCACGGATTACGTGATGGACGGCGTGATTTTGGAAGTGCTGCAGGCACCTACGGCTCCGCAGTTTGCGTCCAATATCCGGATTTCCTCCGGAATCTTAAAAAAAGTGTTCTTATATTCCATGGCGGCAATGGCAGGTATTCTGGCGGTTCTTTCCTATTTCCGGGATACGGTCAAGAATGAAAAGGAAGTGGAGCGGAAGTTAGATACCAAGCGGTTTGCCTCCGTTTATCATGAAAAGAAGTACAAGACCCTGCGTTCCCGGTTTAAGAGAGAAAAGCGCAGCATCCTGATTACCGATTCGGCAGTGAGCTTCCTGTTTGTGGAAACCTTTAAAAAGATCCGGACCAGGCTTATGTACCAGGCCAAGCAGGGACAGGGAAATGTTATTCTGGTGACTAGCGTTCTGGAAAACGAAGGAAAATCCACGGTAGCAACCAATATTGCCCTGGCGTTGGCACAGAAGTCCGATAAGGTGGTGCTCATCGACGGCGATTTAAGAAAGCCGGCGCTTCACAAGATCCTGGGAGTCAGTGTCAAAAAGGAAAATGAAATCGGCACGTACCTGAAGGGAAAAGAAGATTCCAAGCTTTGCCTGATCAAGAATAAATCCAGAAATCTGTTTTTGATTCTGGGAAATCACAGCTACAATAATTCGACGGAGATCGTGTCGGGAGACAGCATGAAGCGTCTGGTGAAGGGTATGCGTAAGATGATGGATTATGTGGTAATCGACACGCCTCCCATTTCCATGGTGGCGGATGCGGAAGTGCTGGCTGAATATGCCGATGTTTCGCTTCTTGTGGTCAGACAGTCCAAAGCCCTTACAAGAGATATCAACGATGCGGTGGATATTCTGGAAAACAGCAGTTCCAGGCTGTTAGGCTGTATTTACAATGATGTTCATAAGGATCCGTTTACCGGTAGAGGTCGTTACGGCTACGGATATGGCTATGGTTATGGCTACGGCTATGGTTACGGCTATGGCTACGGTTACGGTTATGAGAAGTATAAGGGAGACAGTTATGGAAAACAAGACGGAACAGAAGATTGATCTGATCAGAATTCTGGAAAATATGTGGAGGGGGGTAAGGCGGTTCGGTCTTTTGCTCCTTTTGCTGATTCTGCTTTGCGGAACTTATTTTTACATAAGAGCCAAACGCAGTTATGTTCCGATATATCGGGCAACGGCGACTTTTACGGTGACCAGCGCCTCCAACGGAATGTACGGAGGAAGCAGCTACTATAACAGTACCACGGCTGCCCAGATGGAGAAGACCTTTCCGTATATCTTAACCAGCGGGCTGTTAAGCCAGATCGTGGCGCAGGATCTGGGAGTGGAATCCCTTCCCGGCAGCGTATCTGCGGATGTCATTGAGGGAACCAATCTGTTTACGCTGGAAGTGACGTCCCGGGATGCCCAGAAAGCATATGAGGTTTTAGAGTCGGTGATCCGGAATTACCCTTCGGTTGCGGAATATGTCATCGGTAAAGTCAATATGGAGCTTTTAGACAGCACGGGAGTTCCGGCGCAGCCCTATAACACGCCGAATTTTAAAAGAAGCGGTGAAAAGGGGCTTTTTCTCGGTTTTGTTGTTGCCATGGGACTTTTGCTTTTGTATGCGGTGACGCGTAAGACGATTCATACGGAATCGGATTTGAAACGGAACCTGAATATTGCCTGTCTGGGAACCGTTCCGAAAATCGCCTATAAAAAGAGAAGAAAAAATTATCGTCAGGACATTACGATCTATAATAAAAGAATCTCCCAGGGCTTTTTGGAGTCCATCCGGATTCTGAGAGCAAGATTGGAAAAGGAAGCCGCAAAAGGAAATTACCGCACGATTTTGTTTACCAGTGCGGCTCCCGGAGAAGGAAAGAGTACCGTTGCCGTGAATCTGGCAATGGCGCTTGCCATGAACGGCCGAAAGATTGCAGTGGTAGATGCTGACCTGCGTCATCCTACGGTACGGAAGGTCCTAAAGCTGGAGGATGAGAACGGAAAAGGAACCATTGATTTCCTGGAAGGAAAAGCTTCTTTTGAAGAGGTATGCAAATATCAGGAGAAATACGGTATGTATGTGGTTGCGGGAGGAGAACCGCGCACCAATGCTTCGGAGCTAATCGATTCCCCCCAGATGAGCAAGCTTTTGGAAAAATTAAAAGAGGTGGCCGAATATGTCATTGTAGACAGCGCTCCCATCGGTGTGCTGGCGGATACGGCGGCGCTGGCCGGAGAACTGGATATGGCGGTTATGGTCGTCAAGCAGGATTTCGTTCCCCAGTATGCCATTATTGAAAGCTGTTCTACTTTGGGACAGAGCGGAATTCATCTGGCAGGCTGTATCTTAAACGGAGTAGAGGCAGGTATTTCCACTTCTTCCGCCAAAAACTACCGCTATTACGGCAGATACGGCTCCAAACAGGAAAAGCATGAAAAAGACGAGGAAAAAGAAAAGTAAGTATTTACTTTTTGATTTGCAGATGATATAATAAAACGGTGATTAGGAAATTATGGATCTAAAATAAAATGTGTAGAGACGGAGGAAATAGTGACGATGAAAAAATTATTTGCACTTGTAGCAACTTTGGTAATGGTAATGGCATTCGGTATGGTTTCTTTTGCAGAAGAGAGTCCTTCCGGCGAAGTTCTGGAGCCGGTAACAGAGGAGACGGTTTCTCCTAAGACCGGAGACAGCAGCGTGCTTCTGTATGCAGGATTGTCAGCAGCATCTTTGGTAGCAATTGCAGCCACTGCAAAGAAGAAGTCCGAAGCACAGGCTTAAGAGGAAGCATAAGAGCAAGACTTTATCTGAGAAAAGTTGTGTTTTGCCGAAAAGGAATCCAAACCCCGTTTTTCTGAAGAAGAGAACGGGGTTTGTGCAGTTATGGAGGAGAAAAGGAATGAACGAGAACGAAAACGAATCCCGGAAAGACAATGAGGGGAGAAAGAAAAGTACAGCAGCGGTGTTCTGGCGGATCTTATCCGTAATTGCCGCCATCGGCTGTATTGTCTGCCTGGTTATCATTTTCCGATATTTGTGGGATCGGTATAAGACGCAGAAGGAATATGAGGATCTGGCAAGTCAGGTGATCGGGGAGAATATTCCGCCCGCTGAGAGCAGTGTACCGGAAAGCGACAGTACGCTTCCTACCCAGGAGAGTGCGCCTTTAAGCACCCATTCGATTAATTTTGAAGAATTATGGGAGATTAATCCGGAGATTTATGCCTGGATTCAGGTCCCGGGCACCAAGATCGACTACCCTATCGCGCAGCGCGAAGGAGAGGATCAGGATTATTATCTGACACACACCATTTACGGAGAAGTCCAGACAGCTGCCAGCCTGTACACGGAGAAGCTGAATAAGAAGGATTTCACGGATCCCAATACGGTTATTTACGGGCATAATATGAAGAACGGTTCTATGTTCCATGATTTACGATATTATGCGGCAAAGGACTATTTTGACGAGCATTCCACTATTTATATTTATCTGCCGGATAAGATTCTGACTTATCAGGTCTTTGCTTCTTATCAATATGATGATAGACACCTGCTGTATTCCTTTGATTTTGAGGATGAGGATGTCTTTACGAAGTATCTGGATTCGGTTCGTAATCCGCGGTCCATGACAGGAGCCTGTGTGGACAAGGAGCTGGAAATTACAGCTAAGGATCGGATTATTACATTAAGTACCTGCGTGGCGAACAAGCCGGAGGCAAGACGGCTGGTACAGGCGGTACTGGTTAAGGAAGAAGAGGCACAATATGGCGAACAGACAGAAAGCACCGCGGCGCAATAGCGGAAAAAAAGGAAAGAGCACCCGGATCCTGATAACCGTGCTGCTTGTGCTGTTGTTTCTGATTCTGCTTGCAGCAGCGGTGTTCTGCATTTTAAGCAGCAAAGGAAAAAAGGATTTGTTAAAAAGCGAACTTACGCCGGAGATTGAGATTACGGTTCCTTCTCTTGATGTGGAAGAAGGTGAAGAGCCGATTCTGGAAGATGACGGGAAGACCGTTACCTATAATGGAAAAAGGTATGTTTTGAATGAAAATATTACCAGTATTCTTTTCCTGGGAATTGATAAGGATAATCTGGAAGAAGGAAAGGATATCGTAGGGAACAACGGTCAGGCAGACTGTATTTTCTTAGGAATTATGGATACGCAGACCGGAAAAGTTTCTTTGCTTGCAATTTCCAGAGATTCCATGGTGGATATCAATACTTATGATAAGGATGGCAATTTCCATGGTGTGGAAAACAGACAGCTTTGCCTTGCCTATGCTTACGGCAACGGGAAAGCCACCAGCTGTGAAAATGTGGCCCGTTCCGTTTCCAGGCTTCTTTACGGAATGCCGATCCAGTCTTATGCGGCAATTCCCTTAGATGCCATCGCCGATCTGAATGATGCGGTTGGCGGTGTGGAAGTGACGATCCCGGAAGATTCCGCGTTGAGTACGGATCTTTTTAAACCGGGACAGAAGATTGTGCTAAAAGGAAAACAGGCGCAGATCTTTGTACAGTCCAGAGACACGGAACTTCTGGATTCCAATCTGGCCAGAATGGCAAGACAGAAGCAATATCTGATGAACTTTGCACAGAAGGTTTTGAAGGCAACGAAGGAGGATCTTACGATTCCCTTGAAACTGTATCAGATCGCGATGGATAAGAATAATATGGTTACCAATGTTACGGTATCCAAGGTATCCTATCTGGCTACCCGGATTCTGGATGTGGACTTTTCGGAAGAAAATCTGAAAAATGTACCGGGAGAAGTCGTAAAGGGCGAACAGTACGCAGAGTATCATGTGGACGATGCGAAGCTGTATGAGATGATATTGGAGCTCTTCTATGTACCGGAGGAGTAAGGACAAACGAACAGTTCTCGCATCATTCGCAAAATTTTCCGTATGCTTCGCAGCTATTTGTCGCATCTGTAGGATGCGATGCTCATATAAATGACTGAACTGTTGCAAAATAGAATAGGCCGGGAGTTTTCTCCCGGCCCATTGCTTTTTTATTTCATCTGCTCTTCCTGCTTTTTGATCATACGTCTTACCATCTCACCACCGATGGAACCGGCTTCTCTGGAAGTCAGATCTCCGTTGTAACCTTCCTTCAGGTTTACACCGAGTTCAGATGCAACCTCAGTCTTAAAGCGATCCATTGCCGCCTTAGCTTCCGGTACTTCTACTTTACTGTTTCTGCTGTTAGCCATTTCTTTCACCTCCGTTTTCTTGGTTTGAATTCTCTATTGTCAAGATAAGTCTCCGACGTTCACTTATCCTGACTTAAGAAGAAACGCTATAGCTTCTGCTTTGCCGTTTTAAGTGTTTGTCATCACTTATCTTGGTATTAGTATGAGACGAATCCCTGAAAATATTATGGTATTTTTTTCAAATTCATTTATGATAACCGATGATTACAGCAAAGCTACGGGTGGTCACATGCGGATCCATTCGGGGGGACGCTTTCGCTCAATTAAAAACGCAGCGCTACTAGGGTTGCACAGTACGCAACCCTAGGAGCGGCGTTTTTACATGCGCCCCTCATTGGATTCCGCATGCACCCACCCTTGGGAAATAGCTGTGCAGCATGCAATACAATCCGAATGGCGCGGGTGAATTTGATGGAATTCACTCGTACAAAAACTCTGTTAAATTATTGACAAAGTAGAAATGATATTATAAGATGAGTTTGTACTTAGGATTTCACAGGAAAAGAGGAGAGATTATGAAAAAGAAATTTTTACTGGTTTGGTTATTGGCAGCCGTATTGTTGTTGTGTGCAGGCTGCGGCAAAAACGAGGCAAAAAATAAAGAAAACTTAAAAATCGGAGCGTTGAAAGGACCGACGGCGATCGGGCTGATGGATATGATGGATCGTTTCGGCGGGGAAGGCACGGATTCCGGATATGAATTTACGATTGCGGTACAGGCGGATGAGCTGCTTGCAAAGATGGTAAAGGGAGAATTGGATATCGCACTGGTGCCTGCCAATGCCGCTGCGACGCTTTATCAGAAAACAGAAGGAAATGTTGCGGCAATCGGTATTAATACGTTGGGCGTTTTGTACCTGGTGACAGGGAATGACAGTATTAAGAACATTACGGATCTTTCCGGAAAGACGATTTACCTGACCGGAAAAGGAACCACACCGGAGTATGTGCTGAAGAACATTCTGGCGGAAAACGGTCTGACCGACAGCTGTAGCCTGGAATATAAATCGGAAGCTACGGAAGTAGCCGCGTTGCTTGCCGAGAATCCGGATGCCGTAGGACTTCTGCCGCAGCCTTTTGCTACCGCGGCCTGCATGCAGAATGAGAAACTGAAAGCCGTTCTTGACATGAACGAAGAATGGGATAAAATTCATGATAAGACAAGCCGTATGGTAACCGGCGTTACGCTGGTACGTAAGGAAGTTCTGGAGAACAGGCCGGAGGATATAAAGGAGTTTCTGGAAGAACAGGCTAAGAGCGTGGACTGTGCTGCGAACGATACCGAAAGAGTTGCGCTTCTTACCGTAAATGCCGGCATTGTGGCCAAAGAGCAGATTGCGTTGAAAGCAATACCGAAATGCAATATTGTATGCATCACCGGAAAAGAGATGAAAGAGGCGTTATCCGGATACCTTCAGGTTCTGTATGATGCGGATCCCGCTTCCGTAGGAGGAAAGCTTCCGGAAGAGGACTTTTATGCAGTGAATTAGTCACATTGTCTTATCTACCTGAAAACAGGTCTGCGAAGAGGAAATATGCTGAAATGATGCAAAAGTATCGTTTAATAAAAAAAGGAGGAATTATCCTTTTCTGGCTGCTGTTATGGCTGATTGCGGCATGGGTGATTCAAAATCCCCTTTTGTTTGCAGGTCCATGGGAGACCTTTCAGGTCTGGTTGGAATGTGCGGCAAAGCCGGATTTTTATAAAACCGTTTTTTGCTCTGTCGGAAGAATCGGGGGCGGGCTGCTTGGCGGAATGGTCTGCGGCTGCATTCTGGCGGCTGTCAGTTACCGCAGGCCGACTTTCGGTGAATGGATCTATCCGTTGATTCATTTGATGAAAACCGTTCCGGTGGCTTCTTTTTGCGTCTTGTTCCTGATCTGGTGGGGAAGCAGTATGTTGTCAGTGAGTATCTGCTTTTTGGTAGTGCTTCCGGACTGTTATCTGAATCTGTTGGAAGGACTGAAAAGCACGGACAGGCAGCTTTTGGAAATGGCGAAAGCCTATCGGCTGCCGTTAATAGATCGTCTGCTGTTGATTCGAAGGCCTGCGTTGCGTCCGTTTATCCGCAGCATAATTCTGTTCGGCACGGGAATGGCCTGGAAGGCCGGAACGGCCGCGGAAGTCATAGGCATTCCGGCATGGTCTGTTGGAGAGAGGCTTTATCTGGCCAAGATCTCATTAGATACCGCCCGCATGTTTGCCTGGACATTTACGATTGTCTTGCTTGGTTTTTTGATGGAAAAAATCATTCTGTGCCTGTGGGAGGCTTTCTGCCGGTATCTCCCCCCTGTTTTCCGGGAAGGATACCGAACAGGTCATGGAAATACGGAAGCAACTATAGCAGATAAAGCAAACGTTACCATTCGTCTGGAGCATGTTTCCAAATCTTACGGGAAAGAGGTTATTCTTGACAACGTAAGCAGCATTTATGAAGCAGGAAAAATTTACGAATTAAAGGAGCCTTCCGGCAGCGGAAAGACGACTTTGTTTCGGCTGATTGCCGGGTTGGAAAAGGCGGATAAAGGAAAGATCGTCTGCAGTCAGAACGGGGCATTTCTGTTTCAGGAAGACAGGCTGTTGGAAGATTACAGCAGTGTTATCAATGTCTGCGTTGTGACGAAAGACATGGCTGGGGCGAGGAAGGCGCTGGAGCAGCTTCTTGCGCCGGAGCTTTTAGACAAGCCCTGCAGGGAACTAAGCGGAGGACAGAGACGGAGAGTCTGTCTGGTGCGGGCAATGGAAATGCAAAGCGATTATTGCCTGCTGGATGAGCCTTTTACGGGGCTGGATTCGGAGAATCGGAAGAAAGCAATGGAGTATATCCGAAAAAAGCAGGATGGCAGAACCATTCTGATGGCAACTCATACGGGAGAAGAGTTGGAAAAATGAGAAAAGTAATGTTTAGGAAGGCTGGCTTGCGTCTGTCGGCCGCAGGTTTGGCGCTGCTTCTTTTGACTGGCAGGGCGTGGAATGGGAACGTCGCAAAGGCCGAGACAGAGGCGGTGAGTAAGGCGGCAGTTCAGGAGTCGGGACAGACAGTGATACCGGCAGCGACCCAGGATGCGAAAAAGAGCCGAAATCCTTTGATCGGCGAAAGAAAAGTGCCCGGACAGAGGTTGGAGAGTGAAGCTGAAGAAACGGCAAGAAAGTATGAAGAGTTCAAGGGGCGGCTGGGCGTTGTAGAAAAAAGAGCGGATATTGCACGAAACGGTTTTGTTGTTCTGGAAGATCAGGTATTTGAAACCGTAATGGAATCTTTCGGTGAAGAATCGTTAATTTTTATCCCGGCGTTGGATACTCGTTACCATAGACTGGTATTGTTTCTTGCAGACTCGTACGGAAAAATTGTTTTTAAAACGGCACAGCTTCAGACCAACAACTGCATTCCCGGAAAGATGCGCCAGACCAACCGGGGGATTGCTGCGGTTTCTTTTCAGGATATGAACGATGACGGATTGACGGATATCGTGCTGATTACCAAATGTAAAAATGAAGACGGGCCTTTGGTGGGAAAACCGTATAAAACAGGCGATGTACTGTTCCAAGGGGAGAAGACGTTCTATAGTGACTACAGACTTTCAGACAGGCTGAACCGCTTCGGAATGAACAAAAGCATTGATATCATTGCCGCTCATATGAAAAACGGTGTTTCCACGGAATTTTTATATACGGCATCCACGTTGGATGAACTGACGGAAAACGGTATGTGCATCATAGAAGAGCAGTGTCATGAACGAAATTTTGAAAAACTGGGTCGGCTTAAGGTGGTTCCCGGAACGTTCCGGATTGCAGAATATCTGGTTTTTATGATTTATCTGGTGGATGAGGAAGGAAGAATCGTATTCAGCCTTCAGCCGATGGATACTTATGAAAGCCTTTATTCACTTAAAGGATTTGCCTGCAAGGATGTAGACGGAGACGGGATGAAGGATCTGGTGGTGCTAGCCCGTTACAGTTATACACAGACCGATGGCACCATGAAAGTAGTCTGCGACTGTTCGGTTTATTACCAGCGGACCGATGGTTTTGAGGAAGATAGAGAATTTGTAAAACAGTACCGTTGCGAGGAAAAGACCAAGATGGAAGATTTGGTCGGAAGCATACGTGAGTTCTGGGGATGGCAATAAATTGCATTTATGGAAGAAGTTTGCCTGCCTTTGCGACAAAGGCGTTCAGAAACAGGGATTAGGGTGGATATGATAAAGATACTGATTGTAGATGATGAAAAGTCCATATGTGATTTGATTGATATGAATCTGACGGCAGCGGGTTATGAGTGTAAATTCGTACAGGACGGGATCAAGGCGATAGATCTGGTAGACAAAGAAAATTTTGATTTGGTGTTATTGGATATCATGTTGCCGGGAGCGGATGGCTATGATGTCATGGAGTATCTGCGTCCGTTGAAGATTCCCGTAATTTTCATTACCGCAAAGCATGAAGTCAGAGATCGGGTCAAAGGTCTCAAGCTGGGGGCGGAAGATTATCTGGTAAAGCCTTTTGACGTGGTGGAGCTTTTGGCCAGAGTAGAAGTTGTGCTGCGCAGATACAATAAGGCGCAGAAGCTTTTGAAAGCCGGGGACGTGGTAGTGGATATGGAAGCAAGAACCGTAATAAAAGATGGGAAGAATATCGTTTTGACCAATAAGGAGTATGGTCTTTTGGTGCTTTTTATCCGGAATAAGAATGTGGCGCTGTTTCGGGAGACATTGTATGAAAAGGTCTGGGAAGGAGAATATTTTGCCGACAGCCGTACCCTGGATCTTCATGTGCAGCGGCTGCGCAGAAAAATGGGCTGGGAAAACAATCTGGTCGCGGTATACAAAGTCGGATACCGGTTGGAGATAGACTGAAAATCAGGGGATTAGGCAATGAAATTTTCCACGAAAATATTATTATGTACTATAACCATTATGGCTGTAGCTTTGGGATTAAGCGGTTCTTATCTGGTGGATTATGTATTCCGGATTTCCTTGGAGAGAGAAATTTCCCAGGCCATGGACGAAAGCAGCATTTTGCAGTTTGCTTTTAAAACGGCTGCTTTAAATGTGCCGTCCAGATATGATGTGCTGCCGGATACCGCGGTAGAGCGCATCGGTTCCAATCTGGAAAACGGCGGACAGGCCGGAAAAAGACAGCTTCGCATTTCGGATGAAAACAGGAATTTTCTTTTTGCCAGTGACGGTTTTACCGAAGAAAGCAGGCTGCTTGACGGAATTGAAGAAAACAAGCGCCTGTATCAGGTAACCAAGATACAGGATCGGTATTATGTACATACCGGAATCCGGATTCAGGTGCTGAACCGGGTTTTGTATCTGGAGACAATGAAAGATGTTACGGAAGTGTTCCGGGAGAGAATGCTTGGATTCGATATGTATCGGAAGGTAACGTTTTTGGTGCTTTTTTTTGCATCGGGAGTTCTTCTGGTTGTGTGCCTATGTCTGACAAGACCCATTATGCTGTTAAAAAAAGCAACCGGGAAGATGGCGCAGGGAGAGTATTCTTATCGTGCACAGGTGATCAGTGCGGATGAGCTGGGCGATCTGACCCGCGCATTCAATCAGATGGCGGAAGCGCTGGAAGAGACAATCGGAAAATTGGAAGAAGAGATCCGCTCCAGAGAGACCTTCATCGCTGCCTTTGCCCATGAGCTGAAGACGCCGTTAACCTCGATTATCGGCTATGCGGATATACTGCGTTCGAGGAAGCTTGAGGAAGAAAAGCATTTCCTGGCGTCAAATTATGTGTATACAGAAGGAAAGAGACTGGAAGCGATGTCTCTTCGTTTGTTGGATATTATTGTTATGAAGCAGGGAAACTGTATCCGACAGGAAATAGAAGCGGAGAAGATTTTTTCCTATCTGCAGGATCTGTACGGCAAGAGAGAAGAGTACCGTTTCACTTTTTCCTACGAACCCGGTTGGGTTTACGGGGAGGAAAATCTCTTAAAGTCGGTGCTTTTAAATCTGGTGGACAATGCCTGCAAAGCTTCGTCCCCGGGAAGTGAGATAGTTCTGTCCGGAACGAAAGAAAAAGGAGGATACCGGTTTTGTGTAACGGATTTCGGAATTGGAATACCGGAAGAGGAAATCGGTAAGATTACAGAGGCTTTTTATATGGTCGACAAGTCCCGTTCCCGAAGCTGCAACGGCGCCGGACTCGGGCTGGCATTGTGTACGGAGATTCTGAAGTTGCATGACAGCGGGCTGCAGATTGAGAGTACTTTAGGAAAGGGAACCAGTATCAGTTTTGTGATATCGGGAAAACAGCCGGAGAAAAAGCCGGGAGATCGGAATACGGAGTGTGTATGAAACAGAAGATGCAGAAAAAAGACCGAAAGAAGCTGCCGGAAGGCAGGAAAGGAATCCAATATCTGGGCCTTTTAACAGCTGCGCTTGTATTGATCGGCTGTGCTATCATAGGACCGGAGCGCCTTTCCGGATACCGGGATAAGAATATTTTGAATCATATTGTGGAAGAATCCGTGGAAACGGATAGTGAAGGGTACCATTATTCGTTAAACAGCAATGAAAAGCTGTATATCCTGTCCAACAGTTTAAACAGCAGAGAGCTGCCCGGGACGGAACAGAGTATGAATCTGAAAAACGGAAACCGGGAGAAAAATTATACGGAGATTACGGGAAATTATGCGTTTGTAATTAATAGAGGAAGCTCTTCGGAAGAAGAGGTTACGGATGAAGAGATTTTCAAGACTTGCAATGCACAGATTCTGGAATTGAAAGAGGACGGTATTCTGCCGCAGTCTGTAAAGGCGGTGACGGCATCTACCCATAGTGTGGACCGCTATTCCGCCATTGAAGTTACGGAGCCCGGGAACAATGTTTCGGTCTGGAAGATCAGTCTGTCCACGAACAGGCAGAATGCGGATAAAAGAAACTGTCTGCTGGATTTATGCCTGGATGCGGACACCGGAAAGATTTATGAATTCTATGTCCGGACGCAGACCAGCTGGGAGGAGATCAATCCGGATGAGCTGGTTGAAAAGTGGAGAAACTACGTGGGACTTGGCGAGTGGCAAAGCTATCGGACGGCAAATCCGCTGACGGAAACAACGGATAATTATGCAAAGTACAGTTTCGAAGGAATGGGAGATGGCAGTACGATTGTTACCATTGGTTTTTATGATGGGATCAATGAGCTGTTTTTAAAAATATCGAAATAATGAAAAAACAGGCATTTTGAAGGAAGAACTGCGTAAACTGTTAGTAGCACAGATGTGTGTGCGGGCAGGAGGAAGCAGTGTGGGAATGTGGAAAAATGTCAGAATACCGGACAAAAAGCAAGAGAAAGGATCAGGCAAAGGATCAGGCAAAGAGATTTTCCTTGTGATCCTTCTGGTTTCGGCGGCCATGATTTTGTCCGGAATCCTTTTAAATAAGCTGAAGGGCAGGGAGCAGAGGAAGAAAGAGACAGATTCTGCCGTATCTTTGGAAACATCTTTACAGCAAACGCAGATGAACGGAACGGATGCGACATCTGAACGTCAGGATGCGGAGCACACAGACGAGGTACCCGGACATGAGGACACAGACCGGACGGGTACGGTTTCCGGGCATGGGGATACAGACCAGACAGGCATGACACCCGGACATGAGGACACAGACCGGATGGGTACGGTTTCCGGGCATGGGGATACAGACCAGACAGGCATGGCTTCCGGACAGCAGGATACGGGTCAGGCGGGAAAAGATTCACAGTCACCAGAGGAAGGGCAGGAGCAGAAAGTAGTCTATCTTACCTTTGATGACGGCCCCACCAAAGAAAATACGGCTGCTATATTGGATATCCTTGCGGAAAAGGGAGTGAAAGCTACCTTTTTTGTAGTCGGGGAGAATGTCCGGAAAAATCCGGAAGTAGCCAAACGCATTGTGGAAGAAGGACATACCATAGGGATTCACTGTGACCGACATGTATATGAGGAACTGTATGAAAGCGTGGACAGCTACCTGGAGGATTTTGCAAAGGCACATGATTCGGTTTACGAAATTACAGGGGTGGATACCAGATTGTTCCGCTTCCCGGGCGGAAGCGTCAACAGTTTTAACCGGGATATCTGCGATGACATTATAGAAGCCATGACGGAAGCGGGATATATCTATTTTGACTGGAACGCCAGCCTGGAAGATGCCGTAAAGAGTACAAAACAGGAGCAATTGGTGAAGAATGCCGTGGATACGGCGTTAGGACGCAAGAGAATTGTTCTGCTGGCGCATGACCTGTTTGCCAAAACCGTGAAATGTCTGCCGGATCTTCTGGAAGCCTTCCCGGATTATGAATTTGCCCCCCTTTCCGAAGCGATTCTCCCGGTTCAGTTTAAGAGATGACAAAAATTTATTTTGGGGCTTGCCAAGATGGGGAAGTATGTGGTATAATAGCTTTTGTTGACAGGTCAGCGAAAGAAAGCAGATACTGCAACGAAGCATAGAGGAATAGTACAGCGGTAGTGCGGCGGTCTCCAAAACCGTTAACGGGGGTTCGATTCCCTCTTCCTCTGTTTTGTGTCAATATAATTTCCAAATTTTTTAACAAGGGCTGTCGCAAGGTTGTCAGAAAATGATGATCTTGCGACAGCTCTTTTTATGCTTTTTTGCAACAGCGGATTGCTGAACGGAATCAGTTAATTGATCAGCAGCACCATTACGTTTAAGAAGAAGTGAATTAGGTTAAATTAATCTTGTAAGTTGATTTTGGAAGAGTCGTACCGCACCATTGACAAAAGAAGGGAAAACAGGGTATAATTTTTCGTAAATGGAGACGAGCGAAACGAGGTGAACTGCGTGAAGTGCATTTTGATGCATAAACGAATCCGGGTGGCGGAATTGGAGTTGGATGATGCCACGGGTTTTATACAGAAAGTAGGTACCGTGTATGTACCGCAGCACCTTCCGGTAGGGATTCCGGTACGAAAAGGAATTGCTGACCGGGCAGCGCTTAACGAGTGGTGGACAGACCGTTCCATCCCTGCCAGCCGTTCCGGCGTGCGTGAAGCATTGGAAAAACTGGAAATTGCCAGTACCAAAATGCTGCTTGTGCGCTGCTACGCACTGAGTTTGTCGGATCAGTATTGGATTTGCCCGGAGGGTTCCGGCCTGACTTGGGAGCAAATTAATTTTTTCCAAAACGATTTTTCGGAGGATATCGGCGATGTTCTGTTCGGTGCAGAGAAAAAAGCGGACGGACTGGACTTTTCCTCACCGGATAATACCTCGGACGGTAACCTGAAAAAGCGCTGGAAAATCATAAACGGGAAGCGCTGCCTGATAAAGGGCGGCAGCAATCCGTTTCACCAGCAGCCGTTTAATGAAGTGATCGCAGCCGGGATTATGGAACGAATGAAGATTCCTCACGTGCCGTACACCATAACATGGAGCGAAGGGGTGCCGTACAGTGTATGCGAGGATTTTGTCACGGAAGACACCGAGCTGATTCCTGCGTGGCGCATTCTGAAAACGCAGAGAAAGGATAACAGTACCTCGGTATATCAACACTTTATCAATTGCTGTGAGGCACTGGGGATTCAGGGCGCAGTCCCTTTTCTTGACCGGATGATAGTGCTTGATTATATCATTGCCAACGAGGACCGGCATCTGAACAATTTCGGTGCAGTCCGTAATGCGGAAACATTGGAATGGCTTGGATTTGCACCCATTTATGACAGCGGTTCTTCCCTTGGCTACGACAAAATGCCGGCACAGATGCGTTCGGAAAAAGAAGTGGTCTGCAAACCGTTCAAAAACCATCATGAGGAGCAGCTGAAGCTTGTATCCGACTTCCGGTGGATTGATTTTAACAGTCTGGCGGATGTAGAAACGTTTATTACCGGTGTTTTGTCCATGGACGGCGCGGAAGACTATATGGAGGAAAATCGTATCCGGACGATAACCCGGATGGTGCGCAGACGAATCGAGCAGCTTTCGCAGCAGGCCGCCGGTCATGCGGCAGCCCAGAGTTTTTCCACACAAGATGAAGTGGAAACATCCACACGGGACGATGTGGAAACTTCCACATATGATGAAGTGGAAACATCCACACAAGATGATGTGGAAGAGGATATTGCTGCGGATTACACCTGAAAATGGGCGGAGGAAATCGGCGAACTGGTGGGGGATCGAACTGTATTTGAATAAAACGGAATAAAAAGAAAAAAAGGAAGTCACAGATGATATCTGTGGCTTCTTTTTAGGTGAAAATATTAAAAACATTTTCAATGTTTTTTACACAATCGAAACGCCCACCGGAGACCGGCGGACGCTTCGATTGTGTAAAAGGGGAATTCTTCCGGAATTATGTTATATAACAGTCAGGTATCTCAACCTGACATCTGAATTATATCTGATTTGTGGGGAAAAATCTATAATAATATTGATTTCGAATAACAAAATATTGATGATAAAAGACATATTATGACGAAAAGCAACAAAAAATGAAGTATTTCATGACTCATGCTGTAAAAGGAGAAAAAAAACAGTGCAAATTTGTCAGATTACCTATTGTATGAAAAAGGATCTCATACTATAATGAAAGAGTATTCCTGTTAATAAAAGGTATTTTAACAAAAATCTGGAGGAGAGGCATGGGAAACGTAAGACGTATCTATGTAGAAAAGAAAGCGCCTTTTGCGGTAAAAGCAAGCGAGTTGTCAGAGGAGTTAAAAGGTTATCTGGGAATCCGCGGGGTAGAATCCGTAAGAATCCTGATCCGTTACGATGTGGAGAATATTTCAGAAGAAGTATTCAGGCTGGCCTGCAGGACGGTCTTTTCAGAGCCGCCTGTGGATGATTTGTATGAGGAGACAGTTCCGGCTCCGGAGTCTGCCAGAATGTTTTCCGTGGAATTTCTCCCGGGACAGTTTGACCAGAGATCAGACTCGGCTCTGCAGTGCATCCGGTTCCTGGATGAATCGCAGGAGCCTGTTATTAAAACGGCGGTTACTTATGTAATTGACGGAAAAATATCCGAAGACGAATTTGCAGCGATTAAGTCCTATTGCATTAACCCGGTGGACTCCCGAGAAACAGCGCCGGAAAAGCCGGATACACTGGTTACTGTTTTTGCGGAACCGGAAGATGTCAGAATCTTTTCGGGATTTTGCGGGAAAGAGGAAAGCGAACTGAAAGACTTATACGATTCGCTGAACCTTGCCATGACTTTTAAGGATTTTCTTCATATACAGAATTATTTCCGGGAGGAAAAGAGAGATCCGTCCATGACGGAAATCCGGGTTTTCGACACCTACTGGTCGGATCATTGCCGTCATACCACTTTTTCCACGGAATTAAAGAATATAGAATTCGGGGAAGGGTATTATCGTGAGCCACTTGAAATTTCCTATCAAAGCTATTTGGATACCAGAGAAGAGATCTACGCAGACAGAAAAGATAAGTTTATCTGCCTGATGGATCTGGCGCTGATGGGAATGAAAAAATTAAAAAAAGAAGGTCTGCTCACTGATATGGAAGAATCGGATGAGATCAATGCCTGTTCAGTGGTTGTGCCGGTGGAGATGGAAGAGGATGGAAAGAAGACCGTTCAGGAATGGCTGGTATTTTTCAAAAACGAGACACACAACCATCCTACGGAAATCGAGCCTTTCGGCGGCGCGGCTACCTGCCTGGGCGGAGCCATAAGAGATCCTTTGTCCGGACGCGGCTATGTGTACCAGGCAATGCGGGTAACGGGCGCGGCGGATCCTACCGTGCCGGTAGCGGATACGTTAAAGGGAAAGCTTCCCCAGAAAAAGCTGGTAAGAGGCGCGGCTGCAGGATATTCTTCCTACGGCAATCAGATCGGCCTGGCTACCGGCCTGGTAAAGGAGATCTATCATCCCGGCTATGTTGCCAAGAGGATGGAAATCGGTGCAGTCATGGGGGCGGCTCCGAGAGAAAATGTAATCCGAAAGAACTCCGATCCGGGAGACATCATCATTCTTCTGGGCGGAAGGACGGGAAGAGACGGCTGCGGCGGTGCTACCGGATCTTCCAAGGTACATACGGAAGAGTCCATTATGGTCTGCGGTGCGGAAGTGCAGAAAGGAAATGCGCCGACGGAACGTAAGATTCAGAGACTGTTCCGGAGAAAGGAAGTAAGCCTTTTAATTAAGAAATGTAACGATTTCGGTGCAGGCGGCGTTTCCGTAGCCATTGGCGAACTGGCGGACGGCCTCGTAGTAGATCTGGACAAGGTACCCAAGAAATATGCCGGTCTGGACGGAACGGAGTTAGCGATTTCCGAATCCCAGGAAAGAATGGCGGTTGTGGTTGCCCCTGAGGATGCCGGGAAATTCCTTACCTATGCCGCACAGGAGAATCTGGAAGCGGTTCCAGTTGCCGTGGTAACGGAGGAACCCAGGCTTATCCTGAAATGGAGAGGAAAAGAGATCGTCAATATTAAAAGAGCTTTCCTGGATACCAACGGAGCGCATCAGGAAACCGGCGTTAAGGTGGAGATTCCGAAGGAAGAGGACAATTATTTTGATCAATGGGCTGTGCCGAAGGCCGGGGAATATCTGGAAAAGGGAGATGTCCGCAACGCCTGGCTTGCGCTCCTTGGTGATTTGAATGTCTGCTCCCAGAAAGGCCTGGTGGAGATGTTTGACGCTTCTATCGGAGCCGGCAGTGTCTATATGCCTTACGGCGGAAAAAATCAGCTGACCCAGACCCAGGTTATGGCGGCAAAGCTTCCGGTTCTGAAGGGCAAAACCGATGCAGTTACCATGATGAGCTATGGATTTGATCCGTATCTGTCTTCCTGGAGCCCTTATCACGGAGCCATTTATGCGGTTACGGAATCCGTTGCCAAAATCGTGGCGGCAGGCGGCGATTATAAAAAGCTTCATTTTACGTTCCAGGAATATTTCCGCAGAATGACGGAGAAACCGGAACGTTGGAGCCAGCCTTTCAGTGCGCTGCTGGGTGCTTATGATGCTCAGGTAGGCTTCGGCTTGGCTTCCATCGGCGGAAAGGACAGTATGTCCGGAACCTTTAAGGATCTGGATGTGCCGCCTACCCTGGTTTCCTTTGCCGTGGATGTGGCAAAGGGTGGCGATCTGATCACCCCGGAATTAAAACAGGCCGGGAATACCCTGGTTCGCTTTGAAATCGAAAAAGATGATTATGACATTCCGATGTATGAGGCTGTTATGGAACTGTATGACGGTATCCATCAATTGATTGGTAAGCAGGTTATTGTATCCGCTTATGCATCGGATGCGGCAGGAGCCATAGCCGCACTGTCGCGGATGGCCTTCGGAAACGGCCTGGGACTTACTCTGGATCCGGAAGTTCCCGTGGATTTCCTGTTCGAAAACGGTCTGGGCGATATTGTTGCGGAAGTTTCCGCGCAGAAGCTGGGAGAACTTAACGAAAGCGGTCTGGAATATACGGTTCTGGGTACGGTCAGTGAAGAGTCTGTTTTTGCTTACGGAGAAGTAAGAATCCCGGTGGAGGAAGCTCTGAAAACATGGAAGGGAACCTTGGAAAAAGTATTCCCATCCAGAGCCACATCCGATAAAGAGGCAGTGGAGAGCAAACTGTTCCGGACGGATAAGATTTATGTGTGCCGTCACAAGGTGGCAAGACCTACGGTATTTATTCCGGTATTCCCCGGTACCAACTGTGAGTATGACAGTGCCAAAGCCTTTGAACGGGCAGGCGCGGATGTGATTACCACGGTATTTAAGAATATTACGGCGCAGGATATCCGGGATTCGGTAGCGGAATTTGAAAAGAACATCGGAAAGTCACAGATTATCATGTTCCCGGGCGGATTTTCCGCCGGTGACGAACCGGACGGCAGCGCCAAGTTCTTTGCGACGGCTTTCCGTAACGAGAAGTTAAAGGAAGCGGTTCATAAGCTTTTACAGGAAAGAGACGGACTTGCATTGGGAATCTGCAATGGTTTTCAGGCATTAATCAAGCTGGGACTGGTTCCCTGGGGAGAGATTGTAGGACAGACGAAAGATTCTCCGACCTTAACCTTTAATACCATTAACCGTCATATTTCCAAGATGGTATATACCAAGGTGGTGTCCGACAAATCACCCTGGCTCGCAGGAGCCGAGTTAGGCGGCGTGTATGCCAATCCCGCTTCCCACGGCGAAGGCCGGTTTGTGGCAAATAAAGAGTGGATCGATAAGCTTTTTGCAAACGGCCAGGTGGCAACCCAGTATGCTGATCCCGAAGGCCGGGTAACCATGGATGAGGAATACAATATCAATGGATCTTACTGTGCGATTGAATCCATTACTTCACCGGACGGACGGTGCCTGGGCAAGATGGCGCACTCCGAACGAAGAGGCGAGGGAGTGGCCATCAATATCCATGGTGAGCAGGATATGAAGATTTTCGAATCCGGCGTTCAATATTTCCGTTGATCGACAATTTTCCGATGCTAAAGCATCTGGGAATGGTAACCAATACGGAACGATGTGCAGGTATCTACGGTTGGTATTTTGCTCCTGACGTTATAAGATTTCTGCTAAGAAACCGGTAATTTCTTCTTTTGCGGCGCAGATCTGCCCCTGAATCATCGGGGCGCTGCCGCCGCATTTTGCGTGAAAGCGTTCTTTTAACTGATTGCCGATCTTGCGGCAGTCCTGATGGCTGCTTCCGATAATAAAGTTATAACAGGCAGGAGCTTTCAGCTCCTTGGTCTGTGTCCCCTCTTTTTCGGCAAAAATCCCGCATAGACCGGAATATCGTTCGGTGAGGTCATTGATACAGTTGCGCAGGGCGATGGTATCAAAGGAGCCGGTAAAAAGAAAGGCATTGGGGGAGTCGTCCGGAGAGGAAAGCAGCTGCACCTTTAAAGCAAGAAGGTCTTTCTGCAGGGCATTTTTTTGCTCTTTCAGATGTCTGTTTTCTTCCTTTAACTGCTTTACCCCGTTTTCTACGGCTTCCGGTTTGATCGAAAGCAGAACCGAGATGTCTGATACACTTTCCTGACAGGTACGGAAATGGGAAAGGGCTCTTCCTCCGCAGGCAATCCGGATCCGGATACCGCCTCTGTGACTTTGGGCATCCAGAATTTTAAGCAGGCCGATCTGTCCCGTGCTTTCTACATGAGGCGCACAGCAGGCGCAGATATCGACTCCCGGGATTTCCACAATTCGTACATTTTCCGTCAGGTCAAGCTTACTGCGGTAAGTAAGCTGTGAGAGTTCTTCCGGATCCGGGTACCAGATCCTTACGGGAAGATTCCGGAAAATGACTTCACATGCCTCTTTTTCCAGAACCGCCAGTTGATCGGCGGAAAGCATGCCGTTAAAATCCAGGGTCACCTCTTCTTTTCCCAGATGAAATCCTACATTGTCATAACCGAAAGTGCGGTGCACCAGACCGGAAAGGATATGTTCACCGCTGTGCTGCTGCATGTAATCAAAGCGCTGTTTCCAGTCAACGTGCCCTGTGACGGTCTCCCCTTCCGAAAGCGGAACGGGCAGAATGTGATAGATACAATCTTCGCGGATCTGCACGTCGGATACCGGAATATCGTTCAGAGTTCCGCTGTCGGCTCCCTGACCGCCCTCTTCCGGGAAAAAGGCGGTTCGGTTCAGAAGAATCTCATATTGCGGTTTTCCATGAAGATGATAAGCTGCATCCGCCTGACGGCAGGAAAGCACCTTGGCCGAAAAATCAGTGATTGCAGGGTCGGTATAAAATAATTTTTCCATAAACATGATTCCTTTGCTGTTCCTAAGTAATGGCGTTCCCTACGTACATTTACACAGACAGCTTCAAACGTACGGGTAAACGATAACATCATGATACAACAGGAACAGGATGAGGGCAAGAAAATTTTGCACTTGTGGTGCGGGAAAATCTATGCTATAATAAGCCGATTAAGCAAAAGTAAACAGGGACGTCTGAAAAGAAGAATGTGAGGTAGACATGAAGGCATATTTGATTTTGGAAGACGGCACGGTGTTTGAAGGGGTCCACATCGGCGCCGACAGAGAAATTATCAGTGAAATCGTTTTTAACACTTCTATGGCAGGATATCTTGAAGTATTGACCGATCCGTCTTATGCGGGACAGGCCGTCTGTATGACCTATCCTTTGATCGGTAATTATGGTATTTGTAAAGAGGATATGGAATCTGACAGACCATGGCCGGATGGCTTCCTTGTAAGAGAACTTTCCCGCATCCCCAGCAATTTCCGCTGCGATATGACGATCCAACAATTTTTAGAAGAGAATAATGTTCCCGGAATTGCCGGGATTGATACCAGAGCCTTGACAAAGATCCTAAGAGAAAAGGGAACCATGAACGGCATGATTACCACAAACGCTTCTTATGATCTTTCAGAGGTTCTTCCTGCACTTAGGGCTTACAAAACCGGAGATGTGGTAAAAAAGGTTACCTGCAGGCAGAAAAAGGAAATCCACGGTGTAAAAAGCCTTGCTGAAAACGGTCCTTTGTCCGGAGCGGCAAGATTTGACGAAGAGGCTTTTAAGCAGGGAATCCGGGAAAAGAAGCCGGCTATTGTGAAACAATTAAACGGAACCGGCCTTAATGTGGCGTTGATGGATTTCGGCGCCAAGAAAAACATAGCGGACAGTCTTGCGGCAAGAGGCTGCGATGTAACCATTTATCCGGCGGACACCAAAGCGGAAGAAATCATTGCTTCCTGTCCGGACGGCATTATGTTAAGCAATGGTCCGGGAGACCCGAAGGATTGCGGGGACATCATTAAAGAGGTAAGAAAGCTTTACGAAACACAGATTCCGATTTTTGCCATCTGCTTAGGACATCAGCTGATGGCGCTGGCAACGGGAGCGGATACTTATAAATTAAAATACGGGCACAGAGGAGGCAATCATCCGGTAAAAGATCTGGCCACCGGAAGAGTTTACATTTCTTCCCAGAATCACGGATACGTGGTGGACACGGATAAGCTGGATCCCAAGGTGGCGGTGCCTGCCTTTGTAAATGTCAATGACGGAACCAACGAAGGACTTTCTTATACCGGAAAAAATATTTTTACGGTGCAGTTCCATCCGGAGGCCTGCCCAGGACCGCAGGATTCCGGTTACCTGTTTGACCGGTTTATTGAAATGATGCGGAAAGGAGAGAAAGAGAATGCCTAAGAATCCCAATGTGAAAAGAGTTATGGTGATCGGTTCCGGACCGATCGTGATAGGGCAGGCTGCGGAATTTGATTATGCAGGAACCCAGGCATGCCGTTCCCTGAAAGAAGAAGGCGTGGAAGTCATTCTGGTAAACTCCAATCCGGCTACCATTATGACGGATAAAGATATCGCGGACAAAGTATACATTGAACCCCTGACCGTAAAGGTTCTGGAGGGAATTATCGAAAAAGAAAAGCCGGACAGCATTCTTCCGACGCTGGGAGGCCAGGCGGGCTTAAATCTTGGAATGGAACTGGAGGAAAGCGGTTTTTTAAAAGAACATGGTGTGACATTGCTGGGAACCACGGCGGCAACCATCCGGAATGCGGAAGGCAGGCAGGAATTTAAAGATCTCATGGAGCGGATCGGAGAGCCCTGCGCAGCTTCTAAGGTAGTGGAGAATGTGGAAGACGGAATTGCTTTTACCAATACCATCGGTTATCCGGTAGTGTTGCGTCCGGCTTATACTTTGGGGGGATCCGGAGGCGGAATTGCCCATAATCAGGCGGAGCTGGAAGAAATTCTGGAGAACGGTCTGCGTCTTTCCAGGGTGGGACAGGTTCTGGTAGAGCGCTGCATTGCCGGCTGGAAGGAAATTGAGTACGAAGTGATGCGGGACAGCGCCGGCAACTGTATCACCGTCTGCAACATGGAAAACATTGACCCGGTAGGTGTACACACCGGAGACAGTATTGTAGTGGCTCCTTCTCAGACCTTAAGCGATAAAGAGTACCAGATGCTTCGAAGCTCTGCACTGAATATCATCAGCGAGTTAAAAATCACCGGCGGATGTAACGTGCAGTTTGCCTTGCATCCCACCAGCTTTGAATATTGTGTCATCGAAGTCAATCCCAGAGTAAGCCGTTCTTCCGCCTTGGCCAGCAAGGCAACGGGCTATCCTATTGCCAAGGTCGCAGCCAAGATTGCACTGGGCTATACCCTGGATGAAATCAAGAATGCGGTTACGGGCAAGACCTATGCCAGCTTTGAACCGGCGCTGGATTACTGCGTGGTAAAGATTCCCAGACTTCCTTTTGATAAATTCCTTACGGCCAAAAGAACGCTGACGACCCAGATGAAGGCCACCGGAGAAGTCATGAGTATCTGCACGAATTTTGAAGGCGCCCTGATGAAAGCCATCCGCTCCCTGGAGCAGCATGTGGACTGCTTAAGAAGCTATGATTTTTCCGCTTTATCGGCAGAGGAACTCAGAGAGCGGCTGAAAGTGGTGGATGATCAGCGTATTTATGTGATTGCCGAAGCATTGCGTAAAAAGATTCCTTATGAGGAAATTCATGAGATTACCAAGATCGATCTGTGGTTTATTGATAAAATTGCGGTGCTGACGGAAATGGAGGCTGCCCTGGAAAGCGGTCCGCTTACGCCGCAGCTGTTAAGGGAAGCCAAGAGACTGGAGTTCCCGGACAGCGTAATTGCAAGGCTGACCGGTATGGAGGAAAAACAGGTCCGGCTTATGCGCAGGCAGGAACAGATTCATCCGGTGTATAAGATGGTGGATACCTGCGCGGCAGAGTTTGCGGCAACCACACCGTATTATTATTCCGTATACGGCGGCGAGAACGAAGCCGTAGAGACGAAAGGGCGCAAAAAGGTACTGGTGCTGGGATCCGGACCGATCCGTATCGGACAGGGAATCGAGTTCGATTATTGTTCCGTACATGCTACCTGGGCATTTTCCAGGGCCGGGTATGAGACGATTATTGTCAATAACAACCCGGAGACGGTCAGCACGGATTTTGATATTGCCGATAAGCTCTATTTTGAGCCGTTGACTGCAGAAGATGTGGAAGCGATTGTGGAACTGGAAAAACCGGACGGCGCGGTGGTGCAGTTCGGCGGACAGACCGCAATTAAGCTGACCAAAGATCTGATGGAGATGGGTGTAGAGATTCTGGGAACCAAAGCGGAAGATGTGGATGCGGCGGAAGACAGAGAGCTGTTTGATAAGATTCTGGAAGAGACGAAGATTCCCAGAGCGGCAGGCGGTACGGTCTATACGGCGCAGGAAGCCAAAGAAGTAGCAAACAGGCTGGGTTATCCGGTTTTAGTAAGGCCGTCTTATGTTCTCGGCGGTCAGGGAATGCAGATCGCGTTAAACGATGCGGAAATCGAAGAATTTATGGAAATTATCAACCGCATTGCCCAGGATCACCCTATTCTGGTAGATAAATATCTGATGGGAAAAGAAATCGAAGTGGATGCGGTATGTGACGGACAGGATATCCTTATCCCGGGAATCATGGAGCATATCGAGAGAACGGGAGTGCATTCCGGCGACAGTATTTCCGTTTATCCGGCGCCTACCATCGGAAAGCTGATCAAGGATAAGATCGCGGATTACACCAAACGTCTTGCTACGGCGCTGCATGTAAAAGGGCTGATCAACATTCAGTTTATCGCTATTGATGAAGATGTTTATGTTATAGAAGTGAATCCTCGTTCTTCCAGAACGGTGCCTTATATCAGTAAAGTGACCGGTATTCCGATTGTGGATCTGGCCACGGAAGTGATTCTGGGAAAAACCATCAAAGAACTGGGCTACAAGCCGGGATTGTGTCCGGAGGCAGAATATTATGCCATTAAGATGCCGGTATTCTCCTTTGAAAAGATTCGGGGCGCGGAGATCAGCTTAGGACCGGAAATGAAGTCCACCGGAGAATGCCTGGGGGTTGCTTCCACCTTCCATGAAGCTTTGTACAAAGCGTTCCTGGGAGCCGGAGTGAATCTGCCCAAGTATAAAAATATGGTCATTACGGTAAAGGATGCCGATAAAGGTGAGGCGATTCAGATTGCAAGGCGGTTTGAAAAACTGGGCTATACCATTTATGCTACCAGAAGCACAGCAGCCGCATTGAATGAAGCAGGTATCAAAGCCCGCAAGGTAAATAAGATTTCACAGGAATCACCAACCGTTATGGACCTGATCCTGGGACACAGGCTGGATCTGGTAATTGACACGCCGACCCAGGGAAGAGATAAGTCCAGAGACGGTTTCTTAATCCGGCGTACCGCGATTGAGACCGGCGTAAACTGTATCACGTCTTTGGATACGGCTCGGGCTCTGGCAACCAGCCTGGAAAACGCAAGCAAGGATTTGAACCTGATTGATATTGCTTCACTGTAAAAACGGAATGGAAGCGGAATAAAAACGAAATTCTCACATATACTGTAACCGTTCAGATGTGCCGGTCACAAGATTTTTGTATGCTTCGCAGTTGTCGGCAGCAGTAAGTTTTCTGTGATTGGTGCAAGGAGCGCAGTAAGAACCAACAAAGCATTAAGAGATGAGGTTTCGTATGAGAGAAGAAGTATATCCTTTTGTGGCAAGGCCGCTTCCGTATGAATACGATGTGCTGATGCCGGTAATTGATTGTGCAACGATGCATTTTCATCACGATAAGCATTATCAGACGTACGTAAATAATCTGAACCATACCCTGGCAGATTATCCGCAGCTTCAGAAAATGAGTTTAAAGGAGCTTTTGCTTCATCTGGAGAAGCTTCCGGCGCAGGCTAGGTTATCCGTACAGAATAACGGCGGAGGGGTCTGGAATCATGAATTGTATTTTGATTCCATGAAGTGCCCGGTAGGGCAAAGCCCGTGCGGGCTGCTTGCGGAAAATCTGGTCAGGGATTTCGGTTCTTATCAGCAATGGAAGGAACAGATGAAGCAGGCGGCCATGAGTGTTTTCGGCTCCGGTTGGGCGTATCTTACGGCAGACCGGGAAGGAAAGTTGGAGATTCAGACCACGGCTGATCAGCTGGTGCCGGATTTAAAGCGTTATGCGCCGATTTTGCTTTTGGATGTATGGGAACATGCCTATTATCTGCAATATCAGAACCGGCGTGCGGACTATGCAGACGGATGGTTTCAGTTGATCCACTGGAGAAAAGCGGAAAAACGGTATGAGGGAATCGACAGCTTTTTTGAAACGATACAGACAAAGACATAAGCAGGTGTTGAGAAGTTACGAATGAAGCGCCTGAACGGTCCGCGTTTGGATAGAAAAACGGGCAGAGTGAAAACATCTGCAGAACGGAGGGAAAATGAACGGAAAGCGAAAAAACAGAAAAATGCAGCTCGTGGGGACAGGTCTTGTGGTTATTTTACTTTTGGGAGGCTGCGGAGGGAAAGGAGATATCAAGAACTCCCAGGGAAGCTTTGCAGCCAGTAAAAAAGAAACAAACCAAACGCTGGAAACGGAACCGATTGTAAGCAGTACGGCAAAGCAGGAGGAAACGACAGAAACGGACGATTCCAAAGGAAAGGATAGCATTCAGCAGAAAACGGACGATTCCAAAGGACAGGATAGCATTCAGCAGAAAACGGAGCTTTTGGATGTACGCAGGGAAGAAGATTATTCCGCAAACGCTTGGGACGATAACGGAGACTATATATTTTCCGGAAAATTTGATCGGATATCTGTGGAGACGGAAGGATATACGGAATTAAAGGCAGCTCTGGAGAGAATCAACGAATCCAATGAAAAAGAGCTGATGAAAGCAAAAGACGATTCACTGCAATATCGAAAGGAAAACGGCATCTCTTCTGAGGTTTTGTTTACAACGGATTATACCACTGCCATTCAGAGAGCGGATGCGAAGATCCTCAGCATGATTACCACGGAATATTCTTATTTTGGTGGAGCGCACCCTAGTACCGTATCGGTATCCTGTAATCTGAATCCCGAAAACGGACAGGAACTCCAGCTTTGGGATATTGCGGAGGATTATGAAGCGCTGAAAGAATATGTGCTTTTGGAACTTCAGGATATCAACGGCAGCGGGGATACCAAGGATGGATATTACACGGATTATGCAGATACGGTAAAAGCGATTTTTAATCCGACGGATGCATCCTGCGGCAATCCGGTTTTCAGCATCGATACCTATGGAATTATGCTTCGTTTTGATGAATATGTGATCGGACCTTATGCAAGAGGAAATACCGTGCTCACCATCGGATTTGATGAAATTCCGGGAGTGATCAAAGAGGAGTATATCTGGAAAGAGGATGGCTTTGCAAGGCCGATGTCCGTATATGACAGCATTACGCTGGATGTGGATGGAGACGAAATAAAGGAAACTATCAGTATTTCCCAATATAACGCAGGGGACTTATATGGTTATAGTTATAGCTATAAGGTTTTTTGTGATAATACCTACATAGCACAGGAATCAGAAGGAAACATTACTGCGGTTTATCTGGTTGGACTGAAGAACGGAACTTGCTATTTGTACGTGGAAACCGGTGGAGCCAATGATTACCGCTGCCTGGATATTATTGACTTAAGCAGCGGAACACCGGTACTGAAAGGAAATGCAGAGGCCTCTTTCTACGGCAGATTTATGCAGAATCCGGAACGGTTTGCTCTGGCGCAGAGAATTTATGTGCTGGGAACGTATTCCGGCTCCAGAGAATACTTCACAGGAGAAGACGGAATGCCGGTGTCTTATACGGATCGGTATGAAGTGGAATGGAGTGAAGACTGGGGGATCGAGCTGAAGACAATTGTGGATCTGGAAGCAAAAGTATATGATACGCCGGATGATAGAGAACATTTCAGGAATATTACGCTCCCTGCCGGAACCTCCTGCCATGTGTCGGCGACAGACGATGTTTCCTGGGTGGAACTGACATTAAAGGACGGAAGTACCTGTGTACTGGAATATGAAAAGCCGGATTGGGAGATTATCATTCAGGGCAAGAGCGAGTATGACTGCTTTGAGATGCTTCCATACGCAGGGTGAGCAAAATCTATAGACGTCCGCATGCAGATCCATTCGGGGGACGCTCTCGCTTAATTAAAAACGCAGTGCCACTAAGACTGCACAGTACGCAGTCGACTGCGCCCTATGCAGTTTGGGGCAGGCGTTTTTACATACGCCCCTCATTGGATTCTGCATGCGGGCGCCTTTAGAATTTATAAAAACGAGGACAAGAATGAATCAGCGAAATTACCAGAAAGAACTGGAAAAGATACTGGAAGGAAGAAACAAAGAGATAACGGAAGAAAAAAAGGGGAGCGGGCGGCTGCTTTTGCATAGCTGCTGTGCTCCCTGCAGCAGTTATGTGCTGGAATATTTAAAGCCATACTTTGCTATTACTGTTTTTTACTATAATCCCAATATTTCCAGAAGCGGTGAATATCGCAAACGGGTGGAGGAGCAGAAGCGTCTGATTGCCCTGTATAATCAGCAAAAGGCCGGTTTCCCGATTCGGATTCTGGAAGGAGATTATGAGCCGGAGGTATTTTTTCGGGAGGCGGCGGGATTGGAGAAAGAACCGGAAGGCGGAAAGCGCTGCCGGAAATGCTTTAGGCTTCGCCTGGAAAAAACCGCGAAAGAAGCGCAAAAAGGGGGCTATGATTATTTCGGAACCACATTGACCATCAGCCCGTTGAAAAATGCCGTTTTATTAAACGAAATCGGAGAAAGCCTTGCCTTAAGATATCAGGTAAACTGGCTGTTCTCCGATTTCAAAAAAAAGAACGGTTATAAAAGATCCGTGGAACTGTCGAAAGAATACGACCTTTACAGACAGGACTATTGCGGCTGCATTTATTCCGAGACAGCCCGCCTAAAACATACCGTTAAGAAAGATCTCAATACCGATTAAGATCAGGATAATACCGCCTACGATGGTAGCTTTCCCGGCAAGCTTTGTACCGAATTTCCGACCGATATTCAGACCTGCCATGCAGATAATGAACGTAACGGAAGCAATGATCAAAGCACACAGGGCAGTAACGGGAAAAGAGTATTCCGCGATGGTAAAGCCCACGGACAAAGCATCAATGGAAGTGGCAACTCCCTGGATAAAGAGTGCATGCGGTGTAAGACGGGATGCTTCGACAGCATCTTCTCCCTTGCCTTTTATGCCTTCCCAGAGCATCTTTCCGCCGATATACAAAAGCAGGATCAGAGCGATCCACGGGATGCATTTTTCAAATGCAGTAAAGTATTCTACCACAGTGTGAACACACAGCCAGCCTACAGTCGGCATAAGAGCCTGGAAAAAACCGAAAGCGCCGGCAATGGAAAAGAATTTTTTCTTAGACATCTGCGGTTCATTTAATCCGTTTGCCAAAGAGACGGAAAAAGCATCCATCGCCAGTCCGACACCGAGCAGGATGCTGTTGAAGAAAAATAAAAAGTCTAGTTTCATTTGTATTTCCTCCTGAACTTTCTTTATACCAAAATATGCAGAGGTTTGTCAATGAAAAAAATGAAGTATTTTCAGAATAAAAAAAGCAGGAAATTTCACATTGTGTCTTGTAAAGAGGAGAAATTTCCGCTATTATAAGGTGAGTACCCTGTCGGATCCGGAAAGAAAGCGGAAAGAGGAAGGGCAGTAAATAAGTACGAATGCAGGATGGAGAAGTTTGAAAGAGTATGGAAAAAATCATTGATTTATTAACCGAAGAGATGCAGAAAGCATTTGAGGCGGCAGGCTATGACAGGGAACTGGGAAAGGTTGCTGTTTCCAATCGGCCGGATCTGTGTGAATACCAGTGCAACGGCGCTATGGCCGGAGCGAAGAAATACCGGAAAGCGCCTGTTATGATTGCAAACGAAGTGGCCGGAAAGCTTGCGGACAGCAAGGTATTCGGACAGGTAAGCGTGGCGGCGCCCGGATTTCTGAATTTAAAGGTTACGGAGGAGTTTGCGGCGGAGTATCTGCGCAGGATGAGAGAAGAAGATAAGTTCGGTCTTAAGGCGCCTGAAAAGCCGAAGAAAATCATCATTGACTACGGCGGAGCCAATGCGGCGAAGCCTTTGCATGTAGGGCATATCCGGTCGGCTGTAATCGGTGAGAGCATTAAGCGCATCTGCCGCTATTGCGGACATGATGTGATCGGTGATGTGCACCTGGGAGACTGGGGACTGCAGATGGGTCTGGTCATTATGGGACTGAAGGAAAGACAGCCGGATCTGGTCTATTTTGACGACTCCTATACCGGAGAATATCCTGAGGAAGCGCCCTTTACCATTTCGGAGCTGGAGGAAGTCTATCCGGCATCCAGCGCCAGATCCAAGGTGGATCCGGAATACAAGGCACAGGCCATGGAAGCGACTTACAAGTTGCAGACCGGTGTAAGGGGATACCGCGCTTTATGGGAACGCATTATGAGAGTATCCGTTGCCGATCTTAAGAAAAATTACGGCAGCCTGAATGTGGAGTTTGATCTGTGGAAAGGAGAGAGCGATGTTCAGAACCGCATTCCCTCCATGGTACAGTATATGAAGGACGGCGGCTATGCTTATATCAGCGATGGCGCACTGGTAGTGGATGTAAAGGAAGAAAGCGATACGAAGGAAGTTCCGCCCTGCATGATCTTGAAGTCGGATGGCGCTTCTCTTTATAATACTACGGATCTGGCGACCATTATGGAACGAATGGAAATGTATCATCCGGATGAGATTATTTATGTGGTGGATAAAAGACAGGATCTGTATTTTGAACAGGTATTCCGCTGCGCACGTAAGACCCATCTGGTAGATGAGAACACTGCCCTTAAGTTTGTCGGATTCGGAACCATGAACGGAAAGGACGGCAAGCCTTTCAAGACCAGAGACGGCGGCGTGATGCGTCTGGAGAATCTGATTCAGGAAACCAAAGAGGAAATGTATCGCAAAATTAAGGAAGGACGGGACATGCCGGAGGAAGAGGCAAGGAAGGTCGCACAGATGGTTGCGGTTTCTGCTTTGAAGTACGGTGATTTGTCCAATCAGGCCTCCAAGGATTATATTTTTGATATCGAAAGATTTACTTCCTTTGAAGGAGACACCGGCCCGTATATCTTATATACCATTGTGCGGATGAAGTCTATTCTCGCAAAGTATGCGCAGCAGGGCGGAGATATTCGGAAGGCGCAAATCGGCATGCCGAAGAATGCTTCCCAGAAAGATTTAATGCTTTTGCTGGCACAGTTCAATGCCGTTATGGACAATGCCTGCGAGGAAATTGCACCTCATAAGATCTGCGCCTATATCTACGACCTGGCAAATGCATTTAACCATTTTTACCATGAGACGAATATTCTGAACGAGGAAAACCAGAAGGAAAAAGAAGGACTGGTCGCGCTCCTTGCCCTGACTAAGGATGTGCTGGAGACCTGCATCGATGTACTGGGCTTTGAGGCGCCGGATAAGATGTAAAAAAATCGACTCAAAATGCATAGTGCCGTGCTTGACGGCTATAAATCCCCTTGCTATAATAAAAAAAGGAAATGGTATCGGAAAATAGGAAAGGGAATTTGTTTCTGAGCGAAAACAAAGTGCTTTTATGGCAGAAGAATGAGAAATCGCCTGCGTGAATTTCTCTTGGCCTGTCTTCGCGGCAAAGGCGCTCAGAAATGAGGATTAGCATAAGATGGGTAAATATGAAATCGGTACGGAAGTGTTCGGACACTGGGTGATCAAGCGCCTGATCGGAGAAGGCAGCTTTGGAAAGGTTTACGAAATTGAGAGGGAGAATTTCGGAACTTACCGGGCTGCCTTAAAAGTGATTACCATTCCTTCCAACAGTGTTGAAGTGAAAAACGCCAGAGAAGAAGGAATGGATGAAAAGAGTATTCAAATCTACTTTTACAGTGTAGTCGAGGATATTGTCCGGGAGTTTGCCCTGATGTCCCGACTGAAGGGCATGACGAATATCGTAAGCTATGAAGACCATGAAGTAGTGGCTCATGAGGACGGCATCGGCTGGGATATTTTAATCCGCATGGAACTTCTGACGCCGCTTTTAACATACACTTATGCGCATCCCATGAGCAGACGGGATATCATAAAAATCGGTATCGATATGTGCAATGCGCTGGAGCTGTGTCAGAAATACAATATTATTCACCGGGACATCAAGCCGGAGAATATGTTTGTTTCCGATAACGGGGATTACAAGCTGGGAGATTTCGGAATTGCCCGTACGGTAGAAAAAACGTCTTCCGGATTGTCGAAAAAAGGAACGTACAGTTACATGGCGCCGGAAGTTTACAGAGGATTTCCCTACGGATTCAGTGTGGATATCTATTCTCTGGGGATCCTTTTGTACCGGCTTTTGAATGCCAACCGTACGCCGTTTCTGCCTCCTGCACCGGCTCCTATTACTTATATGGCAAGAGAAGAGGCGTTGGAAAAAAGGATGCGCGGGGATGCCATTGAGCTTCCTTTGTACGGACAGGGAAGACTGGGTGAGATTGTGCTGAAAGCCTGCGCATATGAGCCGAAGGAACGCTACTCCAGTCCCATGGAAATGCGGCAGGAGCTGGAAGCCATTCTTTACGAAGAACGAGATGCGTCCATCATTTATCCTTCCGGAGATCAAATCACTCTGGTGAAGAATGATTATGTTTCTTCTTCCGGAGAAAGAAAAGACGGCGAAAGCAGGGATGAAAACGACGAAGAGGATGAAGATAAGACCGAATTTGCCGGAGAAAATTACAAGGAAAATTTAAAGAGCAAAAAGCTTGTTAAGCAAAAAGATGATAAGCAGAGAGAAGCGCTTGCCGGAACGGGAGTGCAGAATCTGAGAAAAGATGGAAATATCCGGAAGACCGGAAACGATAAAAGTGGTGGAAATGCGCGGAAGAGCGGAAATGATGAAAAGGGTTCAAAAGCAGGAAGCCGGAAATGGATTCCCATACTGGGAGGTGTCCTGAGCTTTTGCATTCTGCTTTCCGCAGGACTGGTATGGATGACCCGGAATCGGCAAAGCAACGATGAGTTCCTGACTGCCGCCAATACCGCACTCCGAGAGGAAAAAGATACTTCCGCCGGTAAGGCAGAGACAAATACGGAAAATAAACCGGCAGAAAGCGTAGAAACCGCTATATCCGGAGAAGAAACTTCTTTGGCGGATATAAAGACGCAGGAACCGGAAGCCGGTCTGCCGCAGCAAAGGGAGGAAGGCGATTACCGGGTCTATGATACCCGGTGGAAAATCGCTGCAAAGAACAGGCAGCCCAAAGAACAAGTTCAGATCGGGGTCATGTCGTCCAAAGACGGCTCGCAGTACCTGGAGCTTCCGGAGTATGCCGCACAGAATCTGCTTATGATGGAGGACTGCATGAGACAGGCCGGCCTGAAAACTTGGAATGATATGTGGTATGAATTGCAGAACTGGCAGGTAAGACAGATAGAAGATTATTTTGAAACGGCAATGACAGCCCTGGACAAAATGCTGGAAGAGAATGATGTGGTATTCATAACGGGATACTGGCTCGATGCCTTACTCCAACCTTATGGAATGGAGAACAATACGGCTTATTACCGGGACAGAATAAGGGAAATACTGGAAGCCCATCCGGATAAGGAACTTCTGGCGGGATATAACAGTGTGCTTGTCAGAGAATTCCAGATCACGGAATCGGTACTTCCGGAGAATCTGACCGGACTTTTGGGATCGGAAAGCTACGAAGAGGTTAACATGGAAGTGATGTACCTGGCTGGGGTCGCAGCAGGAAAGTGTACGCAAAGCGGCAAGGTCGGTATTCTGATAGATGAGGCCTGGAGCGTTTATGATGCGGAAGCGTTCCGTTTCGGAATGAAAGAAAACAGAGAAGAAGCAGAGCTGTATCTGTATGGAGAGAGTTTCTGGAATGTGGATGAACAAAAAACGATCCGAAACTATGCCCAGGCAGGCTGTGATGTGGTCGCAGGTTATGCACTGTCTCCGGAAGCCTGCAGCCTGGCGGAGGAACTGGGGGTCAGGATCATTTCACTGGCAGACTATACGGATCATAATTACTATGCGGATATCATTCTCGGAAAAAATTCTGATTTTTCCGGTGTGGCGGAAAGAGCTGCGGAATGTATCCGGGACGGATTTGTGATGAAGGATTATATCAATGCCATGTCCGGACTTATGGTTTCGACAGAACTTTCGGAAGAAGTGGGAAACGCAGTTCTGCAGGCGCAAAGAAATTATGGTGAATTTTATGTGACTTACTGGTATGATACGTCGCTTGTACAGGAACAGATGAAGGCGGTTCCCGTCAGGACTCTTTGTATGCCGGATCCGCCGAAAACTGGATTTTTCTTACCGAAAAAGATCGGAGAGAATTATTTTGTAAATGACACACGGGATTATAATGCCTCACCGGAGGAGTTCATGTTGACGATAGGAGGGCGTTATTACAATACTTCCCAGGAAGCGTACCGGGAATTGTTGGCTTACATGGAAGAGAAGACAGGCAGCAAAGGGAAGGAAAGTGTGGGATCCGGCTATGCTTTTTATGAACTGGAGTTTGTAAAAAACAAAATTCAGTTCAAAGCAGAGGTGAATTATGAGATGGATGCGCAGGTCACTACTGTCAACTGGTACTCAGAGGGGTATGCAAATTAGTTATGAGTAAGAAGTATGAGATTGGTTCGGTTGTGTTCCGGAATTGGGTGGTAAAGCGCCTGATCGGGGAAGGAAGCTTCGGAAAGGTTTACGAAATTGAGAGGGAAAATTTCGGAACTTACCGGGCAGCTTTAAAGGTGATTACCATTCCTTCAAACAGTGTTGAAGTGAAAAATGCCAGGGAAGAAGGAATGGAGGAAAAAAGCATCCAAACCTATTTTTACAGCGTGGTCGAGGACATTGTCCGGGAATTTGCTCTGATGTCCCGGCTGAAGGGCACGACAAATATTGTAAGTTACGAAGATCATGAAGTGGTGGCTCATGAGGACGGTATCGGTTGGGACATTTTAATCCGCATGGAGCTTCTGACGCCTCTTTTAACGTATGCGTATTCTCACCCCATGAGCAGGCGGGACATCATAAAAATCGGCATTGATATATGTAAGGCTCTGGAATTGTGTCAGAAATACAACATTATCCACCGGGATATCAAGCCGGAGAATCTGTTTGTTTCCGATAACGGGGATTATAAGCTGGGGGATTTCGGAATTGCCCGTACGGTAGAGAAGACTTCCTCCGGATTATCGAAAAAAGGAACGTACAGTTACATGGCACCGGAAGTTTACAGAGGTCTTTCCTACGGATTCAGTGTGGATATCTATTCGCTGGGGATTCTTTTGTACCGGCTTTTGAATGCCAACCGCATTCCGTTTCTGCCGCCTGTGCCGAACCTTATTACTTATACGGCAAGAGAAGAGGCGCTGGAAAGAAGGATGCGTGGAGATGCCATCGAGCTTCCCTTATTCGGACAGGGAAGACTGGGTGAAATCGTGCTGAAAGCCTGTGCGTATGAGCCGAAGGAACGCTATTCCAGTCCAATGGAAATGCGGCAGGAGCTGGAAGCCATCCTTTACGAAGAACAGGATTCCTCTATCATCTATCCTTCCGGAGATGAAATCACTTTGGTGAAAAACGAATATGTATCTTCCTCCGGAAATGGAATCGCACCGGTGAAAAACGAATATGTCTCTTCTTATGGGAAAAGAAAAGATGGCGAGAGCAAGGATGGAAACGACGAAGAGGATGAAGACAGGACGGAATTTGCCGGAGCAGTACATATTTCAGCAGAAATAACCGGAGAAAATCATAAAGAGAGTTTAAAGAGCAAAAAGATTGTTAAGCAAAAAGACGATAAGCAGGGAAAAGTGCCTGCCGGAACGGGTATGCAGAACGCGGGAAAAGAAAGAAATACCCGGAAGACCGGAAATGATAAAAGTGGTGGAAATGCCCGGAAGAGCGGAAATGATGAAAAAGACTTAAAAGCAAGAAAGCGAAAATGGATACCCGTACTGGGAGGTATCCTTGGTTTCTGCATCCTGCTTTCGGCAGGAATCCTGTGGATGACACAAAAACAATCGGGAGAGAATAAGGAAGAAAAAACACAACAGGCCGCAGGAAACAGTGTGAATAGGGCAGACAGTGCTTTGTCATCACAGGAGGCAGACGGTGATTACCGAACCTACAATACCAGAATGGAAATTCCGGCAGAAAACAGGCAGGCAAAGGATTCGGTCAAGGTGGGAGTCCTTGCCTTAGGCGGAGAGATTCAGAATCTGAAGCTTCCGGAGTATGCCGGATTGCAGCAGCTTAAGATGGAAGAGGTTATGCAGCAGGCAGGACTGAGAACCTGGGATACGATGTGGAAGGAGCTGTGGGAGGAACCTGATAGGGAGTTGGAGCGTTATTTTGAGATAACAATGAATGCACTGGATGAAATGCTGGAGGAGAATGATGCTGTATTGCTGACAGGCGAGGGAGTGGATTCCTTTGCCAGTTTCTATAATGCTACAGTAGGAAGGGGCGTTTATCTGAGAAGAGTAAGAGAAATACTGGAAGCTCATCCGGATAAAGAGCTTGTAGCGGATAAGGGAAAGGAACTTATCTGGGAATTAAGCTTATCAGAAGACGGATCTCCGGAAAATCTGACAGGGATTTCAGGTCTGGAGGATTCTGTCAGTGCCGACACGGAGGCGATGTATCTGGCGGGAACGATTGCCGGAAGAAGTACGCAGAGCGGCAAAGTGGGGATGCTGGTTGATCAGAACTGGATGGCTGTATATGAGGAGTACTTCCGGGCCGGTATGAAGGCAAGCGGGAAAGAGACGGAGATGTACCTGTATGGTGAGAGCTTCTCAAATACCGATGCCGGCAGGGCAGTGCAAAGCTTTGCTGATGCAGGATGTGATATTATTGCCGGATATGCGTTGTCGCAGGAGGTCTGCAGCCTGGCGGGAAAACTGGGGATTGCCACCCTTTCCCTGGAAGATTGTGCAAAGACAGAGCATTATGCGGACATCAACCTGAACGGCTTCCTTAAGCTTGACGGGATTGCAGAAAAAGTGGCAGAGTGCATCCGGGGAGGATTTGCAATAGACAGCTATGTTGATACCTTATCCGGACTTGCGGTTTCTTCGGAGCTTCCGGAAGCAATTTCTTCCGGCTTTTCCGCAGATATCAGCGAGCTGGTTCTGCAGGCACAGGAAGATTACGATGCGTTTTGCAAAGCATACCGGACAAATGATCTGAGTATTCCGGCCATGACGAAGGATGTCGCATTAAGGACACTTTGTATGCCTGATTTACCTGCAAATGCTTTTTTTCTTCCGGGGCAGATCGGAGAAAACTATTATGTGCCCATGGAAGCGGATCATGGTACTTCTTTAGAGAATCCCGGCGAAGGACTTTATTATAATATTTCGCAGGAAGAATATCAGAAGCTGGTGAATGATATAAAAGAGGCAACGGGAAGCAAGGGGCAGAGAGAGCAGGATTCGGATATCGTGAATTATCAGTTGGAATTTGCAAAAGACGGAGTCGTGTTTCAGGCGGATGTAGCATATATGAACTTTGCACAGGTAGTTTGGGTGAACTGGAGCGTAATAGGTCATACGGATTAAATTAGAAATTTGAAAACTCATACAGACACACGGTCAGACGCCGCTTGTGCAACTCCGCATTTTTCTGCCGGCAGCGGCGGTGCTTTGCTACGGATTTTTGACCATCCGCATGGATGACACCACGGGACTGGATATTGCGAAATACGCCGTGCAGTACTTTCTATCCTCACAGCAATACTACGAATGGCAGTAACTCGGTTGAAAAAAAGGGTTGAAAAAAATAATATTTTTTGTTGACAAAGAGCTGCTTTTATAGTATACTGACTTAGTCGGTTGCGGAAAGTAGCTTACATGGAATCTTAGCTCAGCTGGGAGAGCATCTGCCTTACAAGCAGAGGGTCATAGGTTCGAGCCCTATAGGTTCCATTCCAACTGAAATCAGATTCCGGAATAAACCGAGTCCGAGGCGGTTGGTTGTTGTGGCGAGATAGCTCAGTTGGCTAGAGCATACGGTTCATACCCGTAGTGTCGAGGGTTCGAATCCCCCTCTCGCTATGAAAAAACGTTGAGGTTCTCAACGTTTTTTTGTTTGCTTTTTTATACGGAACAGTAGGGAAAATCAGAAGATCAGAAGAAAAGAGAAGAAAAGGATTGTATGAAATAATGCAGGAAATGATAGAACGTAGTATTTTTGAGGACAGTGACACTGCAGGTGACAACTTATCAGGCAGCAGCTTATCAGAAAGCGGTTCTGCAGGAGATGCAGCAGATAAGGGGCTGTTAAGCAGCGGTCTGTTGGATGAGCGGATCGTCAGAGCCGTGGAAGAAATGGGATTTGAAAAATTTTCCCCCATACAGGAACAGGCGATACCGGTGTTGCTGGAAGGAAAGGATATCATAGGGCAGGCGCAGACCGGAACCGGTAAGACAGCGGCATTCGGAATTCCTCTGATTCAAAAAATCGATCCGCAGGAAAAAGGGCTGCAGGCGGTTATCTTATGTCCGACCCGAGAACTGGCGATCCAGGCGGCGCAGGAGCTTCGCAAGCTCGCCAAATACATGCATGGAATTAAAGTGCTTCCGGTATACGGCGGACAGGATATCAGCAGACAGATTACAGGCCTTAAGGGCACCCAGATTATTGTCGGAACTCCGGGACGGGTAATGGATCATATGCGCAGGCATACTATTAAACTGGATCAGGTAAGTATGGTAGTACTGGATGAAGCGGATGAGATGCTGAACATGGGATTCCGGGAGGATATGGAGTTAATCCTGGGCAGCATTCCCGGAGAGCATCAGACAGCTCTTTTTTCCGCTACCATGCCCAGACCGATCCTGGAAATCACCGGGAAGTTCCAGAAAGAGGCGCAGTTTATCAAAGTTGCGGCGGAAGAGTTGACAATACCGCTGGTAAGTCAGCGTTTTTACCGTATCAAAAATGCAGATAAGGACGCAGCCTGCATTCGGATTTTGGAATTTTATCAGCCGGGACTTTGCCTGATTTTTTGTAATACCAAGAAAAAAGTGGACGAACTGACGGAATTTTTGAGGCAGCACGGCTATCGTGCGGAGGGGCTTCACGGAGACATGTCCCAGGCAGGGAGAGATGCCGCTATGAACCGCTTCCGGCACGGCAGCACGGATATCCTGGTGGCAACGGATGTGGCGGCCAGAGGAATCGATGTGGATGATGTGGCAGCGGTCATTAATTATGATATTCCGCAGGATGTGGAATACTACGTGCACCGGATCGGCAGAACCGGACGTGCGGGAAAGACCGGACGATCCTTTACGCTGGCATCGGCAAGAGAGCTTTTCCGTATCCGGGAAATCGAAAGAATCTGCCACACGCAGATTGAAGAGAAGAAGCTTCCGGATGCCGCCAGAGTCATGCGTGCAAAAGCGGAAAAGCTTCTGGATCAGGTCTGGGAACAGGGACAGCAGGAAAATATGGAAGAAATGAAAGAATTCCTGCTGCGTAAAATACAGAAAGAAAACTGCGATCCGCTGGATATGGCGGCAGCTCTTTTGAAACACTATGTAGGGGAAAAGAGTGAGGAGATCGAGACGGATGAATATCGCCCGAGCCGTTTCGGCAGAAGACGCGGAGACAGAAGAGGTCGGGAAGGAGAATCGTCTGACAGAAGACGCGGATACGGCAGAAGTGAGAATTTCGGCGAAGAGGGAGAAGCAAGGGAAGGCAGAAGACGCGGAAGAAGTGAGAAGCCTGAGGAAGGAAGAGAGTCGCGGGAGAGCAGAAGGCACGGAAGAAGCGAGAAGTCCGAAGAAGGAAGAGAACCGCGGGAGAGCAGAAGACGCGGAAGAAGTGAGAAGCCTGAGGAAGGAAGAGAGTCACGGGAGAGCAGAAGACGCGGAAGAAGCGAGAAGCCCGAAGAAAGAAGGGAACTGCGGGAGAACAGAAGACGCAGTGAGAAGGCAGAGGAAGGCAGAAAGTCTCGGGAAGGGAGGAAAAGCAGGAAAGCATGAGAATCGGAACAGGTTATGATGTACACCGGCTGGTGCCGGAAAGAAACTTGATTGTAGGGGGCGTGAAAATCCCTTATGAAAAGGGACTTTTGGGACACTCGGATGCAGATGTGCTGCTTCATGCCATTATGGATGCCTTACTTGGGGCGGCTGCGCTTGGCGATATTGGACTTCATTTTCCGGATAATGACCCTGCCTACAAAGGAATTTCCTCTCTGCTTCTTTTAAAGAAGACAGGAGAACTTTTGCTGGAAAAGGGATATCTGATTGAAAACATCGATTCCGTTATCATTGCACAGGAACCGAAAATGCGTCCTTATATAGAAGAAATGCGTAAAAATATCGCAGATGTACTGGAGATCGAAGTAGAACAGGTGAATGTAAAAGCCACTACGGAAGAAGGACTTGGCTTTACCGGCGCCAAAGAAGGAATCGCGGCATCAGCGGTCTGCCTTCTTACCAGCCCGTTTAACCTGACGGCCGGTGAAGTATCCTTAGGTTGTGCCGGCTGCGGCGGCTGCGAAGGCTACGCCGGAAAGAAGTAGAAAGGTATTCGGTACGATGTACCGTAAAAAACGTTATAATTCACACGCGCCATTCGCAAAATTTTTCGCATGCTTTGCAGCTATTGTCGCATCAGGAAGATGCGATGCTCATATAGATGGCGCTCCCTTCGTACATTTACACAGGCAGCTTCTCATGCAAGCATGGAATCTGCCTGCATGAATGTACATGTAAACTGGAACAAAAAAAACAGTTGACAAAACTGGGAAAAATGCATATCCTAGTAGAAGAAAAGGAATAAATCAAAGGCTTGGAACGAAGAGAGTACTTTTGGGAACATCACAGAGAGAGGACGCATAAGCTGGAAGCGTCTTTGTTGGGAAAAAAAGGAAGTGCATTCGGGAGCCGGTCCGGGGAAAAAGTTTGGGCGGTCTGATTACGTATTGTGTAATCTGATTATGTAGTTTATAATCTGGTTACGTATTCTGTAATCTGGTTACGTACTTTGTAATTTGTATCCGGGCACGCAGGCGGGCGTTATACGCATAAAGGGAAAGGCATTTTGTGCTTTTAAGTAGAGTGGAACCGCGGAATTATTCGTCTCTTAGTCGAATAGGCCGTGGTTTTTTATATATTAGGTAAAAATGTTAAACAGTTCAGACGCGCCATTCGCGAAAGCGTCTGAGGAATGGGGAAAGATATGGGATGGATTAAAAATGTGAAGGAAGAAATCCGGATTATTAAGGAACGTGATCCGGCAATACACTCCTCGATGGAAGTCTTTTTGTATCCCAGCTTTAAAGTAATGCTACACTACCGCCTGGCGCACAGGCTTTATCTGAAAAAGCATTACTTTCTGGCAAGGTATATTTCACAGAGAGCCGTGCGCAAGACCGGAATTGAAATTCATCCCGGTGCACAGATCGGAAAAGGGCTGTTTATTGACCATGGAAACGGTGTGATCATCGGAGAGACGGCTATTATCGGAAACAATGTCACGCTTTATCAGGGAGTGACCCTGGGAGGAACCGGAAAAGAACATGGGAAAAGGCATCCGACCATCGGAGACAACGTGATGATCAGTGCAGGAGCCAAGGTTTTGGGTTCCTTTTCCATCGGAGAAAATTCCAAAATCGGAGCGGGAAGTGTGGTCTTGAGCGAGGTGCCGCCGAACTCTACCGTGGTAGGTGTGCCGGGAAGAGTCGTTAAGCGCAATAATGTGTCGCTGCCGCGGGAGACGCTGAATCAGACAGATCTGCCCGACCCTGTAAAAGAAGAGATTTCGCAGATTCGCATTAAGAACCGGGAACTGGAGGAACGCCTGTCTAAGCTGGAAGCGTTGGAAAGAACCCAAAGCAAAACCATCGAGAATGCCTGAATTGCCGAATAAGGGCTGCAAGAAAGGAAGAAGAGATATGAGCGTAAAAATTTACAACACACTGACGGGAACCAAGCAGGAATTTGTCCCTCTGGAAGAGGGGAAAGTGAAAATGTATGTATGCGGACCGACCGTATATAACTATATTCACATCGGAAATGCACGTCCCATGATCGTATTTGATACGGTGCGCCGCTATCTGGAGTATAAAGGATACGATGTGAACTATGTTTCCAATTTCACCGATGTGGACGATAAGATTATCAAAAAGGCGCTGGAAGAAGGTGTGGATGCTTCGGTGATTTCCGAAAAGTATATTGCCGAGTGTAAAAAGGATATGGCGTCCCTGCATGTAAAGCCTGCCACAACCCATCCCCAGGCAACCAGGGAAATTCCGGGTATGCTGGAGATGATTCAGACTTTGATCGATAAAGGTTATGCTTACGAGGCAGCAGATGGGACGGTATATTATCGTACCCGTAAATTCAAAGAATACGGAAAATTGTCCCATAAGAATCTGGATGACCTGCGGGCAGGAGGCCGGTCTTTACTGGTAACGGGGGAGGATCAGAAAGAAGATCCGTTGGATTTTGTACTCTGGAAACCGAAAAAGGACGGAGAGCCTTACTGGAAATCCGCCTGGTGTGATGGACGTCCCGGATGGCACATTGAATGCTCTGTTATGAGCAAAAAGTACCTGGGAGAAGAAATTGATATTCATGCCGGCGGAGAAGATCTGATTTTCCCTCATCATGAAAATGAAATTGCACAATCCGAAGCGGCAAACGGAAAAGAATTTGCCCGCTACTGGATGCACAATGCTTTTTTGAATATCGATAATAAGAAGATGTCTAAATCCGCCGGGAATTTCTTTACCGTGCGTGATATTCTGGAAAAATATGACCCGCAGGTACTCCGGTTCTTCATGCTGTCGGCTCATTACAGAAGTCCGTTGAATTTCAGCGCGGAATTAATGGAAGCGGCTGAAAACGGTTACAGAAGAATTGTTACCTGTGTGGAAAATTTAAGATTCCTGCAAAAGAACGCGAAGACAGAGCAGATAACGCAGGAAGAGGGGAGTCTTCTTGCCGAAGCAAAAGAATTTACCGGAAAATTTGAAGAGGCCATGGAAGATGACTTTAACACGGCGGATGCTCTTTCTGCTATTTTCGAGCTGGTAAAATTCGCAAACATTCATGCAGATCAGGATTCCAGTGCTGAATTCCTTAAGGCTTTGGAAGACCAGATTGTGCTTTTGAGCGGTATTTGCGGATTGGATACGGAGAAAAAAGAAGAACTTCTGGATGAAGAGGTAGAAAATCTGATTGCAGAAAGACAGGCGGCGAGAAAAGCAAAGAACTTTGCAAGGGCGGATGAAATCCGTAATGAACTGCTTTTGAAAGGAATTGTTCTGGAAGATACCAGAGAAGGCGTCCGCTGGAAGAGAAGCTGATATCGAAAGCGTTTGCGGAATGTGGATTCGTACAGAAAATGGAAATAAGAATGAACAATCAGGCAGAACAGGTAATACAGAGGAAGCAGGAAATGCAGGAAGTACAGGCAGAACAGAAAAAAGAAATTGTGCAAGAGCCGGTCGGACTGGAACCAAATGAACAGGAACCAAACGGACAGGAGCCGTCTGGGATTCCGAGTTGGATCGAGGAGGCTTTCGGCTGCGGCGTTAAGGATATCCGGACTTATTCGCCGCTGCCGTTAGCGTATATCGGAGATGCGGTTTATGACCTGATTATCCGAACCGTATTGGTGGAGCGTTCCAACCGTGCCGCCAATGAGCTTCATAAGAAGGCAAGTACTTATGTAAAGGCCGGAACCCAGGCGCAGATGGCGGTTGCTTTGGAAGAGTACCTGACAGAAGAGGAAACGGAAGTCTATCGCAGAGGCAGAAATGCCAAGTCCTATACAACCGCCAAGAATGCAACGATAGCGGATTATCGCAAGGCAACCGGTCTGGAAGCGCTGGTGGGCTATCTGTATCTTACACACCGTATGGACAGGGTGCTGGAACTGGTTCGGTTGGGCCTGGAACGGATCGGGCGGGAACTGTAGGCTATTTGCCGAAAAAGCAAAGCTCGAATGAAAACCGACAAAACAAGGCAGCAAAAAAGGAAAACAAAACGTAACAGTTCAGACGCGCCATTCACAAAGCTTTTCGCATGCTTCGCAGCTGCTTATTTGCGGCTGCTAGCCGCAATGTTCATAAATCTGGCGCTAAGCTCTATACATAAAATGCCCAATGGGCATTTTTAGGCAGGTAGATTTTCATGCAAGCATGAAATCTACCCACAAGAATGTATGTCTGAACTGTTACAACAAAACAAAGGAGAGTTATGAGATACCAAGAATTTACCATAGAAGGGCGGAATGCCGTAATCGAAGCATTCCGTTCCGGAAAACCCATTGACAAGCTGTTTTTACTGGAGAATTGTCAGGACGGTCCGATCATGACAATTCGCAGAGAAGCGCAGAAGCAGGGAACCTTGGTGAAATATGTCACCAGGGAACGGTTAAATCAGCTTTCGGAAACAGGCAAGCATCAGGGAGTGATTGCTTATGCAGCTGCCTATGAGTATGCCCAGGTGGAAGATATGCTGGAAGCAGCAGAGAAAAAGGGGGAAGCACCTTTCCTTTTTCTGCTGGACAATATCGAAGATCCTCATAACCTGGGAGCAATCATACGGACAGCCAATCTGGCAGGTGCCCATGGAGTGATTATTCCCAAGAACCGTGCGGCAGGGCTTACCGCGGCGGCGGCCAAGGCATCGGCAGGTGCGATCAACTATACGCCGGTGGCAAGAGTGACCAATCTGGCCAAGACGATTGAAGACCTGAAGAAGAAAGGCCTTTGGTTTGTCTGCGCGGATATGGGCGGAAGCAGTATGTATGAGCTTGATTTAAAAGGACCTATTGGTCTGGTAATCGGCAATGAAGGAGAAGGTGTGGGGCGGCTTGTAAAGGAAAAATGCGACATGGTTGCCTCCATTCCCATGAAGGGAGATATTGATTCCCTGAATGCTTCCGTGGCAGCAGGCGTACTGGCTTACGAAATCGTACGGCAGCGATTAATGTGAAAAAGGCAAATTAGGATTCGTGTGAAAAAAATAATTAGGGTTAGTGTAAAAACGGAGATCGGTATGGAAATAGAACGGGACGGCAGAGAATATGCGGAGTGTACGGATGAGGAGCTGATCGACAGACTTCGCGGTGGTGAGAAAGGCATCATGGATTATATTTGCGACAAATATAAAAATCTGGTGCGTGACAAAGCCAGGCGGATGTTTATCCTGGGCGGAGATACACAGGATCTGATCCAGGAAGGTATGATCGGACTGTTTAAGGCGGTCAGAGATTATGATATCGGAAGGGATGCCAGTTTCTATACGTTTGCGGAGCTGTGTATCAACCGTCAGCTGTATACTGCCGTGCAGGCATCCCGAAGAAAAAAGCACCTGCCGCTTAACAGTTACATTTCGCTTTATGACAATATTGCACCGGGGGACAGCGCTGCACAGGTTCCTTTCCTGGACATGCTGGAGGATAATCACGGAAACAACCCGGAAGATCTGGTCCTTGATAAAGAGAGACGAGAAGATCTGGAGCGCGTCATTGAGACAGAACTGAGCCCTTTTGAAAAGCAGGTCTTTGACCTTTATATGACCGGGATGACCTATTCCCAGATCGCCAAAGTGCTGGGCAGGGAAGAAAAGTCCACGGACAATGCTCTGCAGCGTCTCAAAGCAAAGTTAAAGAAAAAATTATAGTATTTTATATTTCCTTTATTGACACGGGCTTTTTTAACATCCTATAATAGAACAGTGTGAAAAAATGCATTAGCAGCTGCTTTGTAGCGGAGCAATTCGTGATATGACAGAAAAAGGAGCCGAAATAAAGAATGATTGGAAAGTTTAGTGTCAAAAAGCCGTATACTGTCCTGGTGGGGGTGATTCTCGCACTTGTTCTGGGAGTAGTATCTTTTACCAAAATGTCAACGGATCTGTTGCCGAATATCAGTTTATCCTATGCGGTTGTCATGACAACGTATCCCGGTGCAAGTCCCGAAGAAGTGGAGACAGCGGTAACCAAACCGGTGGAATCCGCTATGGCACTGATCAGTAATATTGAAAGCATACAATCCATATCGGCGGAAAATTATTCCATGGTCATTCTGGAGTTTAATCAGTCCGCCAACATGGACTCTGTTTCTTTGGAAATCCGGGAAAGTCTGGATCAGATTACACCATACTGGAATGATTCCATAGGCAATCCCGTGATTATGAAGCTGAACCCGGATATGCTGCCGGTTATGGTAGCTGCGGTAGGCGTGGAAAATATGGATCACGGACAGATCAGTGAGTATGCGAAAGACGAGATTGTTCCGGCCCTGGAGAATCTGGAAGGAGTGGCGAGTGTAAACGCTTCCGGACTTTTGGAGGAAAGCGTTCAGGTCGTGATTCGGCAGGAGAAGATTGACGAAGTCAATGAAAAGATTTTTGCAGCAATCGATGCCGGAATGGAAGATGCCTGGGACGAACTGGAGAAAGGAAGAGAGCAGTTAGCCGCTTCCCAGAAGGAGATAGCGGGCGGACAGAAGCAGTTAACCGGCGGTCAGGAACAGATCAATCAGGGAAAAGAGCAGCTGGAAACAGGCAAGACACAGTTAAAAGAGCAGCAAAGAACCTCGAATGAGACACTGGCGCAGACGAAAGAGCAGCTTTTGACAGCCAAATCGAATCTGGAGACCACAAAGCTGAATCTGACCACCAATCTGTCTACAGCGAAGACACTGAATGTGACCCTGGAAGAGATCAATACGCTTCTTGCCATGGCATCGTCCTACCGGGAAATCTGTGACGCTTTGCAGAACACGGTGTCCGGAGGGGATGCACAGGACAATGAGACTTATTATGCGCAGATTCGTGAACTGAAAAAGAGTTTTGAACAAAGCACGATTCTGCAGCAGATCCTTGCTTCCGATCAAATTCCGGAAGAAAATCGTACACAGCTTCAGGAGAAAATAGAAGAATTAAAGGCACTGGACTGGACGGACAGCGGTCAGTTCGACACTGTACAGACGGATCTGGATGAATTGACCCTGCAGTTGGCGGCACCGCTTCTGATTCAGAAGCTTAAAATGATGGATGTACTGAACGGACTGACCAACAGCCTCGGTCTGGAAGCCTATGAAGCATTGGTGACGGAATCCGTAAAGACCATAGATCAGAATCTGGCAGCCGTTAATAACGGCCTGGTAGAAGTGGAAAAAGGACAGGTGACTGCCGCCATTGAGTTTGCCAATGCCAATTCGTCCCTGTTATTAGGAGAATATCAGCTGGGGATGTCGCAGTCGCAGCTAGACAGCGCCCGAAAGGAACTTGAGAGCGGAGAGACAAAGCTTTCTGAAGCACAGCAGCAGATCGATGACGGAGAAAAACAGTTAGAAGAAGCACAGCAGAAGGCCTATGATCAGGCGGATATGAACAAGCTGTTGACAGCAGACATGATAAAAGGGATTCTGACTGCCCAGAACTTTTCCATGCCGGCCGGATACATCACAGAGGACGGAGTAGATTACCTGGTTCGGATCGGAGATAAGCCCCAGTCGCTGGAAGAGCTGCAGGAGCTTCCCTTGCTGGATATGCATATGGACGGCGTTCCGGTGATTAAGCTTAAGGATGTAGCGGACGTTTTCTATGCAGATAATTCGGAAGAGATCTATACCAATGTCAACGGGAGTGCCGGTGTGATACTTACCATGCAGAAGCAGACCGGTTATTCCACGGCGGATGTTTCAAACCGGATTAAAGAGCGTTTTACGGAATTGATGGATAAGAACCTGGATCTGAAACTGATTACCTTGATGGATCAGGGAATTTACATTGATCTGGTAAAAGATTCTATTTTCAGCAATATGATCGTAGGAGGAATTCTGGCGGTTTTGATTCTGCTGTTATTCCTTAAGGATCTGCGGCCGACCCTGGTGGTGGCGGTTTCCATTCCGGTCAGTGTTGTGACAGCTGTTGTCTGCATGTACTTCAGCGGCGTTACCTTAAACGTGATTTCCCTGTCGGGACTGGCGTTGGGAATCGGAATGTTAGTGGATAACTCCATTGTGGTAATTGAAAATATCTACAGACTTCGAAATGAAGGCTGCAGCGCTGCGGAAGCTGCCATAAAAGGGACGAAAGAAGTCACAGGGGCAATTGCGGCATCTACGCTGACGACGATCTGCGTTTTTCTGCCGATTGTCTTTACGGAAGGTCTGACCAGACAGCTGTTTGTGGATATGGGGCTTACGATTGCCTATTCTCTGCTTGCCAGCCTTTTGATCGCACTGACGGTTGTGCCTGCTATGTCTTCGAAAATCCTGGTTAAGACCATGCCGAAAAAGGAAGGAAAGGCATACCGTCTGCTGACCAAAGGATATGAGGCTGTTTTAAAAGGAGCGTTGAAAGGAAAACCGTTGGTATTTTTGCTGGTGATTCTTTTCTTTGTGCTGAGCTTTTACGGAGCTTTGCAGAACGGTACCGCTTTTATGGCGGATATGGATTCCACACAGATGACAGTGACTGTGTCTTTGGATGACAATGTAGCGCTGACGGATACGGCAGAGGTAACGGATCAGGTGATTGAGCGAATCCTGGAAGTAGACGAAATTCAGGATGTGGGAGCAATGGCAGGCTCTTCGGGTCTCGGAAGCATGAGCATGGGATCCGATGGAGCAGATAACCGCGCTACGATATATGTGACCACGATAGAAGATAAGACCCTCTCCAATGAGGAGATTGCCGACCGGATTATGGACGCAACACAGGATCTGGATGCACAGATTCAGGTTACCACTTCGAATATGGATATGTCGGCACTGGGCGGCAGCGGGATTTCCATCCAGGTACGGGGAAGAGATCTGGATATGCTGCGAAAGATCGCCTCACAGGTTGCCGATATCGTGAAGGATGTGGAAGGAACAGAAGATGTTTCCGATGGATTGGAGAAAGTGCAAAAAGAGATCCGGATCGTTGTAGATAAAGAAAAGGCGGCCGGATACGGGCTTACCACGGCACAGCTCTATACACAGCTGTATCAGAAGCTGGCAGCGGCGACCTCTTCGAATGTTTTGGTCACGGCGGATAAGGATTATGATATTTATGTAAGCAGCGATAAGGATACGCAGCTTACGACAGAGCAGTTGAAAACGCTTGCGATCAACGGAACGGATGATAAAGGAAAGCAGGTGGAAGTTCCGTTAGGAGAGTTGGTTTCCTTTGAAGATGCAGAGACCTTAAGCAGGATCCTCCGGGCGGATCAGAACCGTTATGTGACGGTATCCGCTTCCATTAAGGATGGTTATAATATCGGGCTGGTGTCCAATGATCTGGAGAAAAAACTGGACGGATATGAGCTTCCTGACGGCTATAAGCTGGTATTTTCCGGCGAAAACGAGAACATTCAGGAAGCAATCGGGCAGGTGCTTTTAATGCTGGTTCTGGCGCTGATTTTCATATACCTGATTATGGTAGCTCAATTCCAGTCCCTGCGCTCTCCGTTTATTATCATGTTTACGATTCCGCTGGCATTTACGGGAGGATTCCTGGGACTGATTCTTACCGGCAGTGAGATCAGCGTCATTGCCCTGATTGGCTTTGTCATGCTTTCCGGTATTATTGTCAATAACGGTATTGTACTGATTGACTGTATCAACCAGCTTGTAGAGCAGGGGATGGAAAAAAGGGAAGCTATTTATACGGCAGGCAGAACCAGGCTGCGTCCGGTTCTGATGACGGCTTTGACGACGATTTTGGGGCTTTCTGCCATGGTATTCAGTAAGGATATGGGATCGGAAATGGCACGTCCCATGGCGGTGGTAACCATCGGCGGACTGCTTTACGGAACCCTTCTTACACTGATTGTCGTTCCCTGTATTTATGATCTTTTTACAAAAAGCCGCATGCAGGATAAAAGAAGGAACAGACAGATTTCACGCAGGAATGAAAGCAGTTTGTAAGAAAGCCCGGATGAACGGTACGAGGTATAACGGTGCGAGGTATAACGGTACGAGGTATAGAAACAATCGGAAAGTATGCAACAGAAGAGGGAGAGGGTAAAACAATGCAGCCGATGTATACGAAATTAAAAGTGAATAATGAAATGGAACTGTGTGAGGTGGAAGATCCGGAGTGCAGAGCGTTGATTGAAAGGGCTCTGCTTAAGGAGCGGATCTCCTATTATATCTACTGGACGAAAGCTTCCCTCCTGCGCCGCAGGAAAGAGGCCTGTGTCTTCTGTATCCATAATGCGTCCATAGACAGGGCGGAGGAGATTGTGGAAGCGATCTGTGCCGAACACGGGTACAAAGTGCGGTTTATCTTAAAAAGAGCGCACAATGATTATTTGTGAAAAAGCAGTAAGGGCGAAGCACCCTTACTGCTTTTTATAAGCTGCTGACGGGAATCGGACCCGTGACCTCCGCACTACCAATGCGACGCTCTACCGACTGAGCCACAGCAGCAATCTGTTATGACATACGATGCTTTTACCTTCTGCCTGACTGCCGTCTCCTGCGATCCGAACAAAGATTCAGGTATTCCATCATCGGACAGGCAACGGAAAAGTTCATATGAAGCTGCTGACGGGAATCGGACCCGTGACCTCCGCACTACCAATGCGACGCTCTACCGACTGAGCCACAGCAGCAAT
>CAKRZO010000013.1 GCA_934433135.1 uncultured Acetatifactor sp.
GCCGAAAGCAGGCACACCCCCATTCCGGCAATGCAGAACAGGAAGAAGCGGAGCTGCCGCCTGCCCATGCACAAAGCGGCCACCAGCAGCGGGGACACCATACAGATAAAAATGTTTTCGATGTAGGTCATGCTTCCACCGCCTTTCTCGTGGCGGGCAGCAGCCCCAGAATCGCAAGCGTCAGCAGCATATCGCACCAGAAGGTGGGGCTTGCCGGTGAGGTATCCGGCCAGAAGCAGCTAGCCGTCCAGAGCAGATACTCCGCGAACGCAAAGCACAGCACGCCGATGTGGAAGTACCGTATATTCCGCGTCGCGCCCGTCTGCCAATTGGCGTAGACCAGTCCACGAATGGCGCAGAAGGAGAGCCATATCATCATGCCGCACCAGATCAGGTTGGAGAGAATATCCCCGAAGATGCAGTAGAACGCCAGCAGCGGCACGCCGAACACAGGCGCAAGCCACGCACTGCGGCAGCGGAAGCTGCGCTCGTCCTGATTGGTGAGCGTGGCCTGCAAGATCCGCAGGAAGATCACGCTGGCCACCCAGCCGAACTCCGACACATAAAAGACCCGGGGCGAGGTATCGAACAGCAGCAGATAAATCGTCCAGTAGAGCGCGCCGAGAGCAAAACAGCCATAGAAGCACAGCAGCAGAAAGTACGCCTGCCTGCGGCTTTTTCGATAGGATATGTCCGAAAGCAGCGCACCGATGAACGTGACCAGCAGTTGCAGCAGGTTCTCAATCAGCTCCATACGCATCCTCGCTTTCCCTGTCCTGCCCGTCTTTACGGTTCATCTGCCGCAGCCGGAAGCACAAAACAGTCACGCACACGCCGAGAAGAAAGGCCAGTAGCCCGATGACGATGTATCCCAAAGCTACGCCGCCGTGAAAGATGCTTGCCGCCGTTTCAAAGCCGGAATAATCACCTGTCTGGATGTTTGCGGCAATATGGGGCATGATGAAGGATACACCTACGACCAGTACGAGGCTCGCCGTAGCAGCTGCGAACACGGTGATTTTATTACGCCGCCGCCGTTCTTTCCGTTCCCTTGCGGCGATGCGCCGCTTTGTTTCCGTTATCCGTTCCTCATGACTCCGCATTTGTGATTCCCTCCCGTTCCAGCAGCCTTCGCAGGCTCTCTTTTCCGCGATACACCATGTTGGTGATCTGTTTTACCGTTTTTCCCGTGACATCCGCCGCCTGCGCGTAGCTCATGCCTTCAAAATAGGTCAGATACAGAACCTCCCGATAGTCCGGGTTCATTTCGCTCATGCAGAAATGCAGGATGCGGTTTCGCTCCTCAGTCTGTATAACCTCCTCCGCCTCATGAACGTCGTGCAGATAGCCGTCGATATACAGGGTCAGGGGTTCACCGTATTTTTTCATCAGGGCCTCCAGCCCCGCGTCGTCGCCGCTCAGATATTGGCGGTAAAAAACCTCGTCGCAGGTCATAGCGTTCACTTCCTTTTGCGGATGCTTCCAATGCAGCGGAGCAATTCTAAAACATTCGGAATCCGCTGATTTACTGCGTAAATAGCTACTTCCTCATGTTTGACGGGTCCCAAGGTCAAAAGCCTCATCGTGCAAGCACGAACGGCTTTTCGACCTTTTGACCCTGATATCATTATATACGAATATCCGGCGAAACACAAGGCATCCGGCGAAATGTTCAGAGAAATGGCGCGTCTGAACTGTTACAATTTTTCATTTAAGGATCAAAAATCAAGATAAAATTAGCGGTTGCCAAATTCCGTAATTCCGCTTATAATATTTATAATTGTCTGCGCAGTTTTCCCTGAAAATCGTGCACCGCATTCTTGCCGTTTTAAAGAGGAAGCAGGTGTATCGATTAAAAAAATATGAAAGAGCGTGCCGTGAAGGTCTCGGAACAGTTTCTGGTGGCAGTGGATAAAAAAACCGGAAAATGCTGGGTCTGGACGTATTGCCGGAATATCGTATGCAGGGTCTGGCAAGAGCCATCGTTTCCGAATATGCGGACAGAGAAAAGAAAAAAGGCAGAAAGATGCTGGTTCTTACCTGTCTGGACGAAAAAGTGAAGATGTATGAAAAAATGGGATTTATCGACTGCGGCATGTCCAACTCTGCCTGGAGCGGAGAAGCATGGCACGAGATGCGCTTTATGAATAGAGTCTTGAGCGGAAAAAATTGCTTTTATGGCAGAAGAAAAATCGTCTGTGCGAAATTTTCTTCGCCACCTCGCGGCGAAGTCGCCCGGAAGAGAGGATAAAATGAAATGGAAAATGGAAGCGGCAGTGCAGACGCATGCAGGCCGGGTACGAGGCAATAACGAAGATAATTTTTATCTTGCTGGACATATCAAAGAAAATGTGAACCGGATGCAGGAGCAATTTGAAGGAAGGTTTAACGGAGATCTGTTTCTGGCGGCGGCAGCAGACGGGATGGGGGGACAGGCCTATGGAGAACAGGCCTCGCTTCTTGCCGTAAAGGCGTTAAAGCCTTGTTGTTTTGAACAGGTGCGGGAAACGGCCGGATCCTGTATGAAGCAGGCCAATCAGGCAATCTGCAGGGAACGAAGAAGAAACAGCGGTGTGGGAATGGGCTCCACGCTTACGACTCTTTACGTGGATCAGGGCAGAGCCATCTGCTGCAATATCGGTGACAGTCCCTGCTATCTGTACCGAGAGGGAAGGCTACATCCGCTTTTTACGGCTCACAACCGGGCGGAAAGAATGGTACAGACGGGAATTCTGACCAGGCAGCAGGCGGTGGAGCATCCGGGTCGTCATGAACTGACCCAGTATCTCGGCATTTTTCAAGAGGAAATGATTCTTCAGCCCGCTTTTAGTGAAGAGATTCTTCTGAAAGAAGGGGATTTTTTTCTGCTGGCAACCGATGGTCTGACCGACGGACTGACAGAGGAAGCGATCGAAGCATTGCTTTCCCGAAACATAGACGCGGATTGCGGGAAAATAACGGAGATTCTCCTGCAGGAAGCACTTAGTAACGGAAGCAGGGATAATATTACGGTGCTGGCAGTGAAGATCCGAAAACACCGTATGATTCCCACAACGTTGTTACCCACGTTCGTACGTACCATTTGTAAAGGAAAAGGATAGAGTGAAGAAGACAAAGTCGCTCAGAAATGAGGATTAAGATGAAGAAGAAATTAAGTATGCGGGAATATATATCCATTGCCAGTATGTTGTTCGGCATGTTTTTCGGAGCGGGGAATCTGATTTTCCCGGTTTCCATGGGGCAGCTGGCCGGCAGAAATGTGTGGACGGCAATCCTCGGGTTCCTGATTACCGGCGTGGGACTTCCCCTGTTGGGAGTAGCCGCATTGGGGATCAGCCGCAGCAGTGGATTGTTTGAGCTGGCAGGGAAGGCGGGACGTCCTTACGGGATGTTTTTTACCTGCCTGCTTTATCTGACCATTGGTCCTTTTTTTGCAATTCCCCGCTGTGCAACCACTTCTTTTACGGTAGGGATAGAGCAGATTCTGCCGAATTCAGACAGGATGCCTTTCTATCTGTTGCTGTTTTCTTTCCTCTTTTTTACAGCGGCTTTATTGTTTTGTCTTTATCCGGGAAAAATTCTTGTCTGGATCGGAAAGATTCTGAATCCCTTTTTCCTGCTTTTTCTGGGAATTTTAATTGTGGTCGCACTGCTTTCTCCGGGAATGAAGATTGCAGAAGCCGTCCCTGTTGAGAACTACACAACCCATCCGTTTTTCACGGGATTTCTGGAAGGCTATAATACCATGGATGCGCTGGCCGGTCTGGCATTCGGCATTGTTGTGGTGCAGGTCATCCGGGGACTTGGCGTGGAGGATGCCGGTGCAGTGGCAGCAAGTACGGTTCGTTCCGGAATTTTCAGCTGCCTTTTTATGGGACTGATTTATCTGGCGGTAACGATTGTGGGAGCACAGAGCAGAGGTTTTCTGGAGCCTGCTGAAAACGGCGGCATTGCGTTATCACAGATTGCAAGCCATTATCTGGGGTCAGCCGGATTGTTGGTATTGGTAGCTACGGTAACACTAGCCTGCTTAAAGACGGCAGTGGGATTGATTACCAGCTGTGCGGAAACCTTCCGGGGGATGTTCCCCAAAGGACCCGGATATCGTCTTTGGGCCGTGATTTTCAGCGTGATTTCCTTTTTGTTTGCTAATTTCGGCCTCAGTTCCATCATTCGGTATTCCATTCCGGTGCTGATGTTCCTCTATCCGTTAGCAATTATGCTGATCCTGCTTGCTCTTTTCGGCAATCTGTTTCAGCACAGCCGTATCGTGTACGGTTGGACACTGGGACTTACTCTTGTGGGTGCGGTTTATGATCTGCTTTGCGCACTTCCGGACAGATTGCGCAGTTTCTGCCGCTTGGACGGTTTCCTGCAGGTCGTGGGAAAGGTACTTCCCTTTTCGGAACTGGGACTGGGCTGGATATGCCCGGCGGCAGCAGGACTGGTGATCGGCCTGGTGTGGTATATTTTCGGCAGAAGACACGTTTGAAATATTACGTATAGCTTGTAATTTGTTGATAGTAAGTTTCTAAGAGCAGACTCATGGGGATTTCAATGAGGGGGGCACAAAATTGAGCGAGAGCGTCCCCCGAATGGAACCCCATGAGCCTGCTTGGTACCCTGCTTCATACCATACAATATTGACAGAATCGCCGAAATGTGTTACTTTAGCAATACATTAACGATAATGTAAGGAGGGTACACATTATGAGCAAAGAATTAAAAGATTATCTTTTGGAGAAAAAACATCATATATTCAGGAAGGATTATCCGGAATACGAGAACCTCGGAGAGACTTATCACGCACTGGGACTGTCGCCGAAGGAACGCATGACCAGACGGTTTGAGCTGTTTGCCGGTCTGGAGGAGCCGGTATTTTTGCCGGGGGAACAAATCTGTTTTGTGCGGACGGTAAAAAAACTGCCGGACTGTTTTACCAAAGAGGAATGGGAAGAAATCCGCAAGGAGCATTTTATCCATGAGCTGGGCTATCTTTCCAATGTATCCCCGGATTATGAAGGAATTATCCGGGACGGACTTTTAAAACGGAGGAAGGAGGCGGACAGTTTTGGACAAAGGGATATTGATGCCCTGTTAGCGCTTACGGAAAAGTACCGGAAGGAAGCAATCCGCCTGGGAAAGACGGAAATTGCCGAGATTCTTTCCAGGGTACCGGCTTACGGGGCACGAACCTTCCGGGAGGCATTGCAGGCTTTTCGGATTCTGCATTTCGGTTTATGGCTGGAAGGCAATTATCATGTGACAGTGGGACGTTTTGATCAGTATATGATGCCGTATCTTAAGGCGGATATGGAAAAAGGTCTGCAGACCCGAGAATCGGCCCTTGATTTTTTGGAAGATTTCTTTTTATCTTTTCACAAAGACAGTGACCTGTATCCGGGAGTACAGCAGGGAGACAATGGTCAAAGCATGGTTTTGGGCGGAATGAAAGAAGACGGAAGCGACGGCTTTAACCTTTTATCGGAGCTTTGCCTGGAAGCCAGCCGGAACTTACAGATTATCGATCCGAAAATCAATCTGCGTGTCAGCCGGAACACTCCGCTGCACATTTATGAACTGGGAACACAGCTTACCAAAGCCGGACTGGGATTCCCGCAGTATTCCAACGATGATGTGGTTATAGAAGGCCTTAAGAGGCTGGGATATGAGGAAAAGGATGCCCGGAACTATGTAGTGGCGGCCTGTTGGGAGTTCATTATTCCCAAAGTGGGGGCGGATGTAGCCAACATCGGTGCGCTGTCTTTTCCGAAAGTAATCGATGTCTGCCTGCATCGGGATTTGGCAAACTGCGAAACTTTTGAAGAATTTTTAAACTGTGTGGACAGGGAGATCCGAACCCGGACAGATGCTCTTTGCGATTCCATTCAGAATCTGTGGTTTGTGCCTTCTCCGCTTATGAATCTTTGCATGGAGGGCGGTATTTATGAAGGCGGAAAATATAATAATTTCGGTTTTCACGGCACCGGAATTGCCACAGCTGCGGACAGTCTGGCAGCCATAAAAGAATGCGTTTATGAAAAGAAAACCATTACGCCCGGGGAATTGGTACAGGCGGTAGATAAAGATTATGAAGGATATGACAGTCTGCTGGAATTTTTACGGTATGAAGCGCCCAAAATGGGGAATGATGATGACAGGGCGGATTCCATGGGTGTGTGGCTTCTGCATCACTTTGCCAAAAGCCTTGAGGGTAAGAAGAACTGCCGGGGCGGAATTTACCGGGCCGGAACCGGTTCTGCCATGTATTATCTGTGGCATGCCGCACAGATCGGGGCTTCTCCGGACGGCAGACGAAAAGGGGAAGCTTTCGGCACCAATTTTTCGCCCAGCCTGTTTGCAAAGATCAATGGTCCGATCAGTGTGATAAAGTCCTTTACCAAACCGAAGGTTCCGGAAGCTATTAACGGAGGTCCCCTTACGCTGGAATTTGCTGACAGCGTTTTCCGGGATGCCGACAGTATCCGGAAAGTAGCGGCATTAGTAAAAGCATATATCGATATGGGCGGACATCAGCTGCAGTTAAATACGGTAAGCCTGGAAAAAATGAAAGATGCACAGCTGCATCCGGAAAAGTACGGACAGCTTGTGGTGCGGATCTGGGGCTGGAGCGCTTATTTTGTAGAGCTGGATAAAGAGTACCAGGATCATGTCATGAAGCGGCAGGAGTATCAGGTATGAAAGGACTGATTTTTGATATTAAGGAATTATCCATTCACGATGGACCGGGATGCCGGGTTACGGTTTTTCTGAAAGGCTGCCCGCTGCGTTGTCGGTGGTGTCACAATCCGGAGGGGCTTTCGGCCGCTCCGGAACTGCTTTTTCGAAAAAATAAGTGTGTTCATTGCGGAAAATGTATGATAAAATGTGACCATCCCGAGTGCCGGCCCTATGGGCGATGCCTTCACATCTGCCCGAATCATTGCCTGAGCATTGCCGGAAAATGGATGGAGAGTGAGGAACTTGCAGATAGGCTTTCCGGTTACCGGGACTTCTTAAAGCAGACCGGAGGCGGAATTACCTTTTCCGGAGGGGAACCTCTGCTCTGGGCGGACTTTTTAAAAGAGCTTGCCGGAAAGCTTCCCGGCATACACAAGGCCATACAGACGAGCGGATATGTGCTGCCATCGGTTTATCGGGAAATGATTCCGTATTTTGATTATGTGATGCAGGATATCAAATTAGCGGATCCGCAGGCCTCTAAAGAATACACCGGCTGTGATAACGGGCGGATTCTTGAAAATGTACGGTATCTTAAGGAAAGCGGAATCCCCTATGTGTTCCGAGTTCCGCTGATCCCGGAGATTACGGATACCGAAGAGAATCTGAAAGCCATTGCCCGTATTGTGGGGGACAGTCCCGTGGAATTGCTTCCGTACAATACAATGGCCGGTGCAAAATATGAAATGACCGGAAGAATTTATTCTTTGACAGATCAAAAGAACCGGGAAGAGGATTTTACAAGATTTTTTCAAAACGCAGTGATATCGTGAACATAGTTCACTCAATGCATTTCGCAAAATCACACTTGCAAGCAAGTGATTTTGCTTCATTATATCAGGATATCAAATAAGAATCAAAATAAGGATTGCAGGCAGCACGAAGAAAGGAAAGGATGGAATATTGATGGTAAAATTAATTGTCAGCGACATTGACGGAACTTTGGTAAGAGGTGAGGATGCACCGCTTTCCGAGACGCTTCCGGCGCAGATTCTTGCCTGCCGGGAAAAGGGAATTGCTTTCGCACCGGCAAGCGGAAGGCAATACAGCAATTTAAGAAAGCTGTTTGCGCCGGTGGCGGACAAGATCGATTATATCTGTGAAAACGGAGCGGTTCTGTACCGGGGACAGACACTGTCGGACAAGATCTCCATGCCGCGGAAGCGGGCGGAAGAGCTGATCGGTTACATTCTGGAAGCGGAAGGGTGTGAAGTGGTGATTTCGGGAGCCGATACCAGTTACCTGATTCCCAAAGATCCGGAAATTTACCATCATGTGCATGATGTGATGGGGAATCACACGATGGTGGTGCCCAGCGTATCGGATATTCAGGAAGACATTCTGAAGGTGGCTGCTTTTTGCCGGGATGGTGCGGCCAATTATACGGAGATTCTCGGAAAAATGTGGAAAAAGGAATTTAAAGTAGCACTTTCCGGGGAAAAGTGGCTGGATTTTACCATTGCCGACAAGGGCATGGGTGTGGAAAATCTATGCCGGAAAATGGGGATAACCTTGCAGGAAGTCATGGCTTTTGGGGATAACTATAATGATCTTCCTATGCTTCGGCTTGTGGGGTATCCCTACATTATCCGTGGCAGTGTTTTAGATAAGGCAGGTTACGGGAAGCCGATGCCGGAGCAGGAAGCATGTGAAAGAACGGCACGGGAACAGGAAAAATTCCTGGCGGCGGATTCCGTGGAGGAAGTTTTAAACAGGATGATAAAAGCGTAAAGAAAGGCATGTTTTTGTAAAATAGTCTATGGATAGAAGAGATCTTTTCTGATAAGGTAACCGTGAAGCAGGATAGGGGCGGATGATCGGGGCAGCCGGATGGCGGTTGAAAACTTGTACATCTGATGCTGACGCATCTGCAGAATGGAGGAGAAGATGTTATATCCACAGGAAAACGAAGCAAGAGGAATCATAGATTTAAACGGTATCTGGAATTTCCGGCTGGGAAGTGAGGAAGAACCGGAAGATACATTGGATACGGCCGGATGGAAGTGGGAGCCGATTGCCGTGCCGGCATCCTTTAATGACCAGAAGGATGTACCGGAGTATCGGAACCATTACGGCTGGGTTTACTATCAGCGCAGGGTCGTGCTTCCCGCTTATGTGAAGAATCAGAGACTTATGCTGCGCTTTGACGCAGTGGCTCATGCGGCAAAAATTTATATTGACGGACAATTGGCAGGGACGCACAAAGGCGGATTCCTGCCTTTTGAAGTGGAAATAAACGATCTGGTAAAACCGGGAAAAGCCTTTGAACTGATGGTTGCGGCAGATAATAAAATTAATCATGGGACACTCCCTGTAGGAAATGAAGGCGGGATTGCTTTCTTCGGCTCGGACAATCCCACCGTACCCAGTGTAAAGGCCGCAAAGCGCATGCGGGAAAAAAGCAACCTGCCGAACTTTGATTTCTTTAACTATACCGGTCTGAACCGTCCGGTGCGGATTGTTGTGACGCCGTTATCCTATTTTGAGGATATTACGTTGGTTCCGGATATTGACGGAGAAGACGGAATTGTGTATTATGAGATCAGAACCGGGGAGACGGATCTGATGAATGGAATCTTGCAGAATACGGACATGCCGGAGGAAGGTTTGCCGGAAAGTAAGTCCCGAAAGACAGAGCCGCAGAATCAGGATTTGCAGGATGGAAATTTCCGGGATGAAATCCGGATAGAGATCCTGGATGCGGATGGAAAAGCAGTTGCTTCGGCAAAGGGAGACAGCGGAAAGATTCGGATCCCCCAAGCCAACCTCTGGTGGCCGTGGCCCGGTACGCCTTATCTGTATACCGCCCGGGTAACATACGGCGCGGATGTTTACGAAGAAACATTCGGAATCCGTACCGTGCGGGTGGAAGGCTGTCAGTTCCTGATCAACAACAGGCCTTTTTATTTCAAGGGATTCGGAAAGCATGAGGATTCGGCTTTCCGGGGAAGAGGACTGGATCTTTGCCTGGACGTGAAGGATGTGAATCTGATCCACTGGCTGCATGCCAATTCCTTTCGAACCAGCCATTACCCTTATGCGGAAGAGCTGTACCGACTTTGCGACAGAGAAGGAATTGTGATGATTGATGAAACACCGGCAGTGGGAATCGGTGCCGGAGAAAGCACGGATCCTTACAAAACATTTCCCATTCGAGAGCATCATGAACAGGTGCTGCGGGAAATGATTGCAAGGGATAAAAATCATCCCTGTGTGGTTATGTGGTCTATGGGAAACGAACCGGATACAGAACATTTTCCGGAATCTGCCTATGAGTACTGGCATTCGTTGTATGAACTGACTCATCGGCTGGATCCCGCGAATCGTCCGGTAACTTTTGTCTGCTGTCAGAATAATTATGAAAGAGATCTGGTGACAAGGACGATGGACGTGGTCTGCATTAACCGTTACTACGGCTGGTACAATCTGTCGGGAGATCTGGATGCAGCCTGCTATGCGTTGAACCTAGAACTGGATTTTTGGGAAAAACAGGGAAAACCGGTTATGATGACAGAGTACGGCGCGGACTGCATTGCCGGAATTCATGAATGTGTACCGGAAATGTTTTCGGAAGAATTTCAGGTGGAATTTTACAAACGGATCAATGCGGAATTTGACAAACGCAAATTTATTACCGGAGAGCATGCCTGGAATTTTGCAGATTATGCAACGCTGCAGGGCTGTATGCGTGCAGACGGCAACCGGAAAGGGCTTTTTACCAGAGACAGACGACCGAAAATGGCAGCGCATTACTTTAAAGAACGCTGGAGCGGCATTCCTGATTTTAAGGATTGAGCGTTTGCCTGCGGGATAAGCTTACTGCAAAACGATGCCGGCTGAAGTTGTTTTATGTGCAGATCAGATCTTATGATGATGTAATCAGGAAAGTGATAAAAAGGCAGAAAGAAAAGGCAGAAAGGTGGTAAAAGGACATGGAGGCCCAGACGTTGGATTATTTTTCCAATCTATATCTGTATTATTATTACGGAAGCTATACCAGATGTGAAGAGAATTGGAAGGAGTACCATGTCAGTTGTCCTTTTAACAAACTGTATTATATCCGAAAAGGCGAGTGTGAGCTGGTAATTGACGGGACGGTTTACCATGCCATTCCCGGCGAGTGTTATCTGATTCCGGCGCATACCAGACATTCCTATTATCAGATCAGCGATAACCATGTGGAGAAGTATTGGATGCATTTTGACCTGCGTACCGGAGAAGAGCAGATTTTAAAAAAGCTGAAGCTGCCTTTTCGGGTAGAGATACCGGAAAAACAGGGGGAACAAACAGTCATGGAAGAGAACTTTCAGCGGCTGTTTGCTCTTTCCCGAGAGCATAGTCCGGCTTCCCGAATGCAGGAGAAGGCGCAGATTCTTCTGTTGGTAAGCGAGTTTATGCGTTATGCACAGAAAGCGGAGGCGGCAGAACGGACAGGCAGAACCGGGGTGACAGGGCGGAACGGAATGGCTGATCGGATTTTGTCGGCAGATGATTGTAACAGCCGCCTTCCCGGGGTAGTGGATTATATGAATACCCATTTGTCGCAGAAAATTACCGTAGAAGAATTAGCCGCGCTTTTACATATTCATCCCAACTATTTTATCCGTATGTTCAAAAGTCATATGGGGGTACCGCCTTTAAATTATATGAACCGTCTCCGGGTGGAAAGAGCGAAATCTTTGCTGGAAAATACCAAATTGCCGATCTCTCAGGTTATGACGCAGGTAGGATTTGAAGAACTGAGCAGCTTTTCCGGCTTTTTTAAGCATTATACCGGATACAATCCCAGAGATTTTCGAAAATACTACCAGATTTCGGATTCTCATTCCGGACAAAATGGGAAATAAAATAAGTTAATATTTTACAACTTTCCGTTACTAATTTGAATGGAAAGAGGCGAAAGAAGATGATAGACTGATCTCATCCGAGGGGTGTTTCCTAACGGAAAGAACTCAATTTTGAAAATGAGGATAGCGAAAAAATCGCATCAGAATGGAGGAGATCATGGGTAATTACGAAGAAAGACAAAAGCGGACGGAGTGGTTTCGGCATGACCGGTTCGGCATGTTTATTCACTGGGGGCTGTATGCCATTCCGGCAAGAGGTGAATGGGTCAGAAGCCAGGAACGGATTCCGGTGGAAGAGTATCAGAAATATTTTGAGGAATTTAATCCGGTTCGTTACGATCCGAAGAAGTGGGCCAGACTGGCAAAAGAGGCCGGTATGAAATATGCGGTTCTGACCACGAAGCATCATGACGGTTTCTGCTTGTTTGATTCCGCCTACACCGATTACAAAAGCACGAATACACCCTGCAAAAGAGACCTGGTAAGAGAATATGTGGAGGCATTCCGGGCAGAGGGGTTAAAGGTCGGTTTTTATTATTCCTTGCTGGACTGGCACCATCCGGATTATCCCCATTACGGAGATACCAATCATCCCATGCGTGACTGTGAAGACTATAAAGGAGTGGCGCACCACTGGGAGAATTATATAACCTATTTTCATAATCAGGTAAGGGAACTTTTGACCAATTATGGAAAAATCGATTTGATGTGGTTTGATTTTTCTTATGAAAATCCCCGTCTGGCAGGAACGGAATTTGAACACATGAGCGGAGAAACCTGGAAGGCCAAAGAGCTGATTCAGATGATGCGTACACTTCAGCCGGATATTGTGATCGATAATCGTCTGGGAGGGGATGCTCTGAAGGAAGAGCCGGATCTTCATGCGGGAGATTTTGTTTCTCCGGAGCAAATGATGCCGGCAAAAGGGATACAGGATGTTCTGGGAAGGGACGTTCCCTGGGAATTGTGTCTGACCATTCATGACGGCATATGGGGTTATGCGGGAGATAAGCCCTGGGAGGATAAGACGGCGGAAAATATCATACATATGCTGGTAGAGTGCGTAAGCAAGGGCGGTAATATGTTAATCAATGTCGGACCCAATGCCAAAGGGGATATTCCCAAACACAGCGTACAAATTCTGCAGGAAATCGGAGAGTGGATGTACGGCAATTCCGACAGTATCTATGGTTGCGGAAAAAGTATCATGGAAAAACCGGAATGGGGCAGATATACCCAGAAGGGAAATATGCTTTATGCTCATATTTATGACAGAAGAGTCGGCAGCTTCCGCCTGGACGGACTGGAAGGCAAATTAAAGAAAGCCCGTCATCTGGAGGATGGAGCGGAGTTAGAGCTGTTAAGACCCTGGAACGGTGTCAGCTATCCGGAAGATGCGTTTGTAAACTTAGGTGTGGCGCAGCTGTTTGATGAAAGAGATACGGTACTGGAACTGGAGTTAAAGTAGGTAAGATAGTTTTTTCGCGTACGCATTGTAATTTTCCTCATTAGCTGGTATAATGCGTTAGTGTGTTATTTTTTATGAGGGAGAAAAATGATGGAACAAAAGAAATCTTTATCATTAAAAGAGCGCTGCGTGAATTTATGGCATTATTTTACCACTTATGAAAAGGTCTGGTTTTTCAGTATTTTGATCCTGGCCTTTGTATTTGCTTTTCTTTTTCCGGAGGAAGATGTCAACGGGATCAACGGCAAATGGATTATGGCTTTGTACCTGGCGGACACTTTTCTGAATATTCTCTGCGAATTGTTGATTTCCAAGCAGAGCAAGTGGAATTTTATTGTTTCTATTTTTGTGGAACTGACCGAGATCCTAATCTGTGTGCTGCTTTCCTATCGTTTTGCAACCATGGCATCAACCCTGTTCTTCTGGCTGCCGATTGATATTATCAGCTTTATCAGTTGGAATAAGCATCCGGATAAAAAAGATGATGAGCTGACGGTTGTCAGAAAGCTGAGCGGATGGATGGAAGTTCTGATTATTGCCGGTATTGTTGTATGGACGCTCGGTGTAGGTTATTTCCTTACAACACTGGATATCGGTACGGATTTATTTAACGGGAACCAGACTCTGGAAGTGATTGTCTGCTATCTGGATGCCTGTGTGTCTGCAGTAGGAATTGCCAACGGCGTCTTTATCCTGCTTCGTTACAGGGAGCAGTGGATCGCCTGGTATATCGACGCCATCCTGGAGGCGGTTATCAATATCCTCTCCGGTCAGTATGTCCTGCTGATCTTAAAAATCGGCTATCTGACCAATACCACTTATGGTTATATCAAATGGACAAAATATATCAAGTCGCTGCAATCGAATGCCAGGTCTGATAAACAATAATGAATCCCAAAGGTCCTTTAATAATGCCGCTTAAGCCGAACAGCTGAAGACCGGCATAGAGACTGATTAATATAGCAATTGCAGGAACCCCGACTTTACGCCCGATAAGCCGGGGTTCCAACATTTCTCTTAAAAATGCGCAGGCTGCATAAAGGATAATGCAGATAACGGCGGCCGGAACTGCCTTTTTGAAAAGGCTGCTTATGGCAAGGGGAACCAGTACGATTCCGGTTCCGATAAAAGGAAGCGCATCCAGGATGCCTGCCAGAATGCCCCACAGAATCCCGTGCTCAATACCGGATACGGCCAGAACGGCCGCAGAAAGGGCAGAGATCAGGCTCATAATGATAAGCTGTGCTTTTATATAGGTTGCCAAATAACGGATAATGCCGCAGATAATCTCCAGGAACAGATGATATTCTTCCCTGTCCAGAAGCTTATTCATGATGCGGTCATAGTCTTTGGCAAGAAGGATACTGGCGATGATAAAAGTAATCAGAAAACCGCCTACGGCGGCCAACTCCTTCATGTATTTCCAGGATTGGGACAGCATGCCGGGCAGAAGCTTTTCTTCCAGATAGTCAAAGTTTTCCTGCAGATAGGTCTGCATGGTCGTTTCCAGATAAGAACTGTCGATGCCGATTGCCTTTCCCACACCGCTGCACACATTATGAACCAGAAGACCGAGGTCGCTTTCCAGCTCCGGAAGCTTACTGCTCCAGTTCGGCAGGCTTCCCACACCCCAGGAAAAAAAGATCCAGAGCAGCAGGATCAGAAGAATGCAGGCTGCCAGAAGCAGTAAAATGGCGCCGATCTGTCTGTGGATATGAAGTTTTTTCTGGATTTCTTTCAAAATGGGACCGAACATTGTTACAAAAAGCATGGCCAGTAATACCGGAGCCAAAAGAGGCGTTAAATACGCCAGAAAAAAATACACCGCTCCTGTGATGAGAAGCAGTGTGATGATTTTTTTATTTTTCCTTTTTTCCTGCATACCGACTTTCCCCCTTTTGCTCTCTGTCACCGGATGGTTATGTGCTCCCGGCTGAATTCCGATGCACTATGTTTGACGCGCGGTTTTTTTGACGTTAAAGTACCAGCGGAATATGGATTAGTATGGCTTTGCAGGCAGTTTTTATGCAGGAAGTGTTGTAAGAATGCACAGCATGGTGTTGCCGTACGATGAGTGCCGTGGAAGTTCCGCTTTCATCGCTGACAGAAATAGTATATAATAAGATCGATAAATCGAATTTTAAAAGCAAGAAAATTATATCAAAAGCTTGGCTATGAAGAAATCGGTATTGTAAACTGCATATTTAACGGAATTCCTGATGTGCAGCTGGTATGTCTTGAAAAATATCCGGTGTAAATATAAGTTTCTGCTGCAATATCTAAATTTTCATATCTGCGTTTTTGTCCCTTTGATAAACAGTTGCAATTTGTCAATAAAGTCCGCTACGGCATTCTGGGTATTGGAGGCAACGATCATATCCGCACAGGCTTTCAGTTCCGGTACGGCATTTTCCGGGCAGGCGCTGACATCGGCAGCCCGCAGCATGGAGAGATCATTTTCAAAATCTCCGATAGCTGCTGTGGTATGGATGTTGCCGAGAAGTTTCTTTAAGCGGAGCAGACCGTTTCCCTTTCCGGCTTTTTTGGAAATGACTTCCACACCGGTAGACCAGCCGCGATGAATGTCATATTGGGGGAAATCTTTTTCCATGGATTGCTGAAGGCGAATGGAGAAAGCTTCATCGAGAGAGGCAATTGCCAGTTTATCACAGGCACCGGCATGATAAAGTGCCTCAAACGGATCCGAATCGGGAACACCCGGAGCATAATAAACTTCTTTGACGCTTCCTGACAGCGAAACCCGGCAACCCTTGCAGTTTTCTTTGATATAATCAAGAACCGGAGAGAGATCTTCGGTAATGCTTTCCCGGGAAAACATTTTTCCGGCGGTGTAATCGTAAATGGCGGCACCGTTTAAAATAACAGCCGGAGCATTCAGCAGCTTGTCCAGCCCATGCCGGGCAAGGAACCCGGGGTCTCTTCCGGTGGCAATGGAAAAAGTGCCTCCTTCTGATTTAAAATAAGCGATCTTCTCCAGATTTTTCTCTGAAATGTGTCCTTCTTTATAAGTAAGCGTTCCGTCAATATCCGATAAAAGCAAGATACCGTCAAATTTTCCCATAATATCCCCATTCCGCAGACGCCTTCACGCCAGAAAAATTTTGTACTGTTACTTTAATTTACAGCAGTGGGAAAATTTTGTCAATAGACGATGCTATACAAGCTTTACACAATCGTTACGGTGCAAGGAACTCTGCCAGAAGGTCTTCCAGTTCGTGTACTTGCTCCGGTGTCAGATTTTTTGCAGCCCGGGGAGCGGCAGAAACGGAGGAATCCGGAGAATCCGGCTGTTTTGCGGCGGATTCGGTATCTTGCACCTGCAGACGGCGGGAACAGGTCTGTGTAGAAGCCGTGGCAGAGGATGTTCGTGTGTTCTTCCGCGAGGAGCGGACAGCCGCAGAATCAGAGGAGGCGGACGAAGAGGCAGGTAAAACCTGCTGCTGCACCCCGAAGAGTTCCTCCATGTCTTTTCCGGTAACATTAATCCGGCTTGCCAGGTGATTTTCCAGATAGTCTACCAGTTCTGTTTTTAAAGATTGCTTCATCCCTTTGATATCCAGAAGCGCCGAAACGGCAAAGTACAGGTACAAAGAAAGAAAGCTTACGATGTAAAACGGAAAAATTTCCAAAAGAAGTCTTCCTTTTGCAATGCTCTTGCAGATGCCGATGCCGGAACAGGCCACAGACAGAAGCATCAACTGACCGGACAGATGATAAATCAGTCCAAAGGAGAAAGGGCCGATGGCAAGACGGTTCAGGAACTTGTCCACAAAGACCGGAATATTGGAAACGCCCTGATTTAACTGAAAACAGTTGGTAAACTTTAATTTGCATTGTTTCAGAATTTTATTATCGGTTGCCGCCATATTGTCGGTTTCCCGGATCAGGTGCCGGTAGAAGAATCCCAAAACCAGCCGAAAGCAGAGGCTAAGCAGAAACAGGACCAGCATACAGATGGAAATCCATTTTTCTTCACGAAATATCAGAAACATAAGATAAGTCTCCTTTTCACAATAAAAATCAGCTCCCGTAACAATCGGGAACTGATTTTATTATAAAAGGAATATACCGGAGATTCAATCTTTTTTAACGACAAAATAATGACATAAAATACATAAAACTGAGTGTATGTGTTAAAGAAAGATAAAAATCGACATATTATAAAGGCGTAACAGTTCAGACGCGCCATTCGCAAAACCGCGCTTTCAGCGCTTTCCGCTGCTTCGCAGCTGTTTGTCGCATCTGTAGGGTGCGATGCTCATATGACTTGGCGCTAAGCTCAATCATTCATGCAGACATGAAATCTGTCAACAAGAATGATTGTCTGAACTGTTACATAATGTCGCATCCAGCATATCGTAAGCAAGCTTGCGGATTTCTTCATCGGATGCTCTGCCTTTTACCAGAGGATCATTCCGGAAGGCTTCCACAACCAGCTCTCTGTTGCCGGTAAGAGCCGCTTCCATTGTCCGTTCATGGTTCTCTACATGGGGCATGATCAGTGCCAGAACGTTTTCCGGAATGGAGCCTGCCAGAACCGGACGGATGGCATCTCTTTCAAATACGGCATTGGTTTCTACGATCGCTTTCTCGGGCAGGTTGGAAATCTGTCTGCCGGTATTGGGAATATTTACGTTACTGATCTTTCTGGTTAAGCCGCAGAGAGCCATAATCAGTTGAACACCTTCTTCACCGGTTTCACCCTTCAAATCGATTACTTCTTCACCGGATACCAGTCTTGCAGAGCGTTCCAGACGTTTCTTCAAGTCTTCTTTTCTCCAGGATACCGGCGTCAGACCGAATTTCCAGCTCTTTACGGTTCCCGGATCTTTCAGGTATTCCTCTCCCGGCATAAACTCAGCAAGGTGTCTGTCTCCAGCAGCGGCGATCAGGCCGTAACGCTTGAACAGATCCATTTTTACTCTGTGAGCGCAGGAAAAAGAGGAATTTGCCCAGTTGTCATGTATTTTTTCATGACCGGTTCCGAAATGCTTGTCAATGTAGCGGTCATAGACCGGGAAGAGGTCGATGCCTTTGTAACTTGCATAGTCGAACCAGGTGAAATGGTTGATGCCCAGCACGTTTACATGAATGTCATCTCTTGTGATGCCGGAAAGTCCCAGCTCTTCTTCTGCCACTTCCGCCAGAACCTTCTGCGTGCCGAATACTTCGTGGCAGCAGCCGAACGCCTTGATTTTCGGGAAAACATGGTAGAGTGTCTTTACGCACAGGGACATGGGATTGGTATAGTTGATGACCCATGCATCCGGGCAGCACTTTTCGATGGCTTTGGCAAATTCTTCGAACATAGGCAGCGTTCTCTGGGCCCTGATAATGCCACCGGGGCCTGCCGTATCGCCTACGGACTGGTAAATTCCCAGTCTTTCCGGCATATGTACGTCCACTTCCATTTCATCAAAGGTCTTGGGAAGAATAGAAATGACAACAAAGTCCGCTCCTGTCAGGGCTTCTTCCAGGGTATCATAGGCTTTGTATTCCCACTTGCCTTTGGAATCTTCTCTTTCTGTCAGATGATTGCCGATAATTACATTTGCTTCTGCCGCCTTCTTGTCAATATCGTAGAGGCGGATGGTTCCCGACAGAGAAGCCTCTTTTGCCAGGTCTGTCATAAAAGTCCATGCCCAGCCTCTGGATCCGCCGCCGATATAGGCGATTTTCATATCCGTTACGTGATTGTCGCTGTACTTCATAAGAAATACCTCCTCGCTTTTTGATTGACATCATCATAATTCACGGGGAAAAAAGATGCAAGAGGGCGCAAACGCTTTGGCAATTTCAGACTATATTCCCATAAAAGAGAGCAAGAATTGAACGGTTTTAAAACTTACAGTCCACACGCGCCATTCGCAAAATCGCGCTTTCAGCGCTTTCCCGCTGCTTCGCAGCTAATTTTGCTTATAAAAATGGCGCTCCCTTCGTACATTTACACAGGCAGCTTCTCATGCAAGCATGGAATCTGCCTGCATAAACGTACGAGTGAACTGTAAGTTTTATGTTGCGGAGCAAGACGGAATCTGCTATAATTTCTTCAACGAAAAGAAGCAGGAAATTTCGAAAGAATTGATTTCGGAAGAAATGGATACGCTCGGATTGTAACGGGAAACGGCGTGTACAGGCTTGCAGAGAGCAGAAAGGTATGGTGACAGATATGAGATATCGTACGCAGGGAGTTTGTTCTACTTATATTGATATTGATGTACAGGATGATATTATTCAATCCGTGAAATTTACCGGAGGATGCAACGGCAATCTTCAGGGAATCGGCGCTTTGGTAAAGGGTATGAAAGTGGAGGATGCCATCAGCAGATTAAAAGGAATCCGCTGCGGAATGAAGCAGACATCCTGCCCGGATCAGCTTGCCAGAGCTTTGGAGACCCTGGTGTAAAAAATCACTTTTACGGAGATTGTTATGAAAAAAATTGTTCTGACAGGCGGCGGTACCGCCGGGCATGTTACACCGAATATTGCGCTGCTTCCGGGCTTAAAGGAAGAGGGCTTTGAAGTTTACTATATGGGTTCCTACGATGGGATTGAGAAAAAGCTGATTGCGGATTTTGACATTCCTTACTATGGGATTGCAACCGGAAAACTGCGTAGATACCTGGATATCCGGAATCTGACCGATCCGTTTCGGGTTCTGAAGGGGTTTGGAGAAGCGAAGAAATATCTGCGGGAAATTTCACCGGATGTGGTCTTTTCCAAGGGCGGCTTCGTCAGCGTGCCGGTGGTACGTGCGGCAGCTTCTCTGAAAATTCCATGCATTATTCATGAATCGGATATGACGCCGGGACTGGCCAACAGGCTTTGTATTCCCGTAGCAAAAAAGGTCTGCTGTAATTTCCCGGAGACTTATAAGCTGTTGCCGGAGGATAAAGCAGTGTTAACCGGAACACCGATCCGCGAGTTCTTGTTAAAGGGAGATCGGCTTTCCGGGCTTAAACTGTGCGGCTTTACGGCCAATAAGCCGGTGGTTATGGTAATCGGGGGAAGTCTCGGGGCAGCCAGCGTCAATAAGGCGGTTCGGGATGCTCTTCCGCTTCTGCTTACCGATTTTCAGGTGGTTCATGTCTGCGGAAAAGATAAGATCGATAATTTATTGCTTAATGAGCCGGGATATCGTCAGTTTGAGTATGTAAAAGAAGAATTGAAAGATCTGTTTGCCATGGCAGATGTCATTATTTCCAGAGCAGGCGCCAATGCGATCTGCGAACTTCTGGCATTGAGAAAGCCGAATATCCTGATACCGCTTCCGGCGGCCAGCAGCAGAGGAGATCAGATCCTGAATGCAAAGAGCTTTGAGGCACAGGGATTTTCTATGGTCATCGATGAGAATGATTTGACACCGCAGCTTCTGACCGATAAAGTCCATGAGCTGTATTTTACCAGACAGACTTATCGGGATGCCATGAAGGAGAGTCCGCAGGTGGATTCCGCGAAAAAAATACTTCAGTTGATCGAAGAGGTTTGTGCTTCCTGATCGGAAAAGGTTTGTTCCCGGAGGGAATGGACAGAATGCACAAAAAAAGAATATATTTTCTACAGATAAAAAGGATTCAAGGGGTAGACAAACTACCCTTTTTTTGAGTACAATAAAAGATATCTTAATAATTATGTAACATTTGATGATAAGTAACAGTTCAGATGCGCCATTCGCAAAATTTTCTGCATGCTTCGCAGCTGTTTATCGTATCTGTAAGGTGCGATGCACATGTACTTGGCGATTAAGTTCAGACAGATTTTCATGCAGGCATGACAAGAATGTTTGTCTGAACTGTTACAGAATTAATATGGATAAGGAAAGCGAAAACGGAGGAAAGAGAGCAAAATGGGAAGGCGGTACGGTAAATACGCAGCGGCGGCAGCAGCCCTGCTTATGGCGGGAATCCTGGTGACGGGCTGTGCAGATAAGGAAAAGGAAAACTTTCCGACGTTAATTGTAACGCCTATTGAAAGTACGGAAACTGCAGAAAACACGGAAAGCAGAGAGGATACGGCACCGACAGATTCGGAGGAACAGTCATCGTCAGAGCAGGAGACGGATTCGGAAGAGACGAAGGGCTCCGGGGCAAAGACAGAGCCGAAAGATGAAACGGACAAAGTCATAACACAGCGTAAGGTTGTAAACGGAAAAATGCAAAGCTATCTCACCGGAGAGTGGAAGGATGCGTCTATTGCAAAGCGCCGCAGCATGGCGGTGATGATGCCCAATGATAAGAAAGCACTGCCGCAGTACGGTATCTCCAAAGCCAGCATTATTTATGAAGCGCCTGTAGAGGGGCGGATTACCCGTCTGATGGCATTTTATGAGGATTATGATGATTTGGATCATATCGGACCGGTGAGAAGCAGTCGGGACTATTATGTATACGAAGCCATGGCATATGACGCTATTTACTGTAACTGGGGACTGGCTCGTCCCTTCGTAGAAAAACTGATTAACAGCGACAGAATCGATAACATCAGCCAGGCAGTAGCAGGAATCCAAAAACCTGCTGCGGAAGCTTACGACCGCATCAAGCGGAAAGGCTATGCACTGGAATATACGGGTTATCTTTTCCCGGCAAAGTATACCAAAGCCGTAGAACGCCTTGGATACGAGGAGGAATATCGGGATACGTTTGTACAGGCCTTTACCTTCGCAGCGGATGATTATCCGGCGGAATACAAGGATGAGGAAAGCGCCGTTCGAATCTATCCGGGCGGAACGGGCGCCAACAGAGGCGGGTACGGAAGTTCCAATCCCTGTTTTGAGTATCGTGCCAAAGACGGCCTTTACTATCGTTCCCAGTACGGTGGGGCGCAGATCGATGAAATGAACGGGGAACAGCTTGCCGTGACGAATGTAGTATTTAAGATCTGTCATGGTGAAGTAAGAGAGCCGAAAGGAAAGGATTATCTTGCTTTCGGAGTACATGGAGAAGGAGATGCCATTGTCTTCACGGCCGGAAAGGTAATCAAGGGAACCTGGAAGAGAAGCTCAGACACCGATCCCAACCTGTTTTTGGATGAGAACGGAGAGGAAATTATTTTCAATCAGGGCAAGACCTGGATCTGTAATATCTGGAAAGAATATGCCGAATATATTAAATATGAATGATATCAGGGTCAAAAGGTCAAAAAGCCGTTCGTGCTTGCACGATTAGGCTTTTGAACTTGGGACCCGCCAAACATGAGGAAGTAGCGATTTACGCAGTAAATTAGCGGATTCCGAATGTTTTGAATTGCGGGAGCTGCTTTGCAGCGGAGCAATTCATGATATCATCATAAGATGAAAGAAGCAGTAAATGAAGAAGCAAGATATGAAAAAAGTAAAACATAAAAAAGCATGGATGATTGCGTATATAACGGCAGCAGCTCTGATTCTTCTGCTGAACCTTGCTGCCTGGAGCAGCACAGCCTTCTGCGACTGGTATCTGGAGCACATTTTTCCGGTGTGGGTGAATACTTACGGTCGGTTTATGGATCTGTTCCCGTTTTCCGTAGGGGAAATTATGTTAGGGCTGGGAGCGCTGCTGGCAGCTGCGGCCTTACTTTTGTGGATTCCCTTTGCAGTCAGTAAGGCAATCGACACGGCAGCAGGGAAAAGAGTTGTTAGAGGAGCTGTTAAAACAGCTGTTAAAACAGCTGCAAAAACAGCCGATAAAACGGCCATTGCCGTTGAACAAAGCGGTGGGGCTGATTCAGGGGAAAAGAGATCCGGGCTGCGCCGGGGAATCTGCGCCTTTTATCGATTCTTTTTCCGCGCACTTCTGGCAGTTTGCCTGGTTATGACGTTAAACTGTACGATTTTGTACCATGCGTCGACTTTTTCCGAAAACTATATCAGCAGGGAAGAGCGGAAGTTTGAAACTGAGACCCAGGCATCAGCCGGTGCCTATACGTTGGAAGAACTGATTGCGGTGCGGAATCTGGTGGTAGAAGCCTGTAATGAGTTGTGTCTTGAAATGCAGCGGGACGAAAACGGTACCATTCTGTATGAGGGCAGTCTGACGGATCAGGCGATTCTGTGTATGCAGGATCTCGGAAAAATCTATCCGCGGCTTGCCGGATATTATCCCCATCCCAAGCCTTTGGCCGTCTCGGACTTCTTTTCCCAGCAATATATGTGCGGTTATTATTTTCCTTTTTCCATGGAAGCCAATTATAATGATGTGATGTATATCATGAATTTGCCTGCGACCATGTGCCATGAGCTGGCGCATTTAAGAGGATACATATATGAGGATGAAGCGAATTTTATCAGCTACCTTGCCTGTATTTCTTCTGACGATCCGGTTTTTGTTTACAGTGGCTATTTAAGCGTATTGAATTACCTGGATAATGATTTTTACAAAGCGGTGGGAAGAGATCGGGAGGCCTATCTGGCACAGCCCCATATCCTGCGGCAGGTAACGGAAGACAACATCTTTTTAACACAGGAAGACTGGGATCGTATTAATAAGAAAGCGGTTATCGATACCGAGACCGTGGACAAGGTATCGGATACTCTTGTGGAAGCCACCCTCAAGGCGAACGGTGTCGCCGATGGCATGTTCAGTTATAATCGTGTGGTGGAACTTCTGCTGGAGTACTACAGAGAAAGTTCCGCTTCTTTGGAGTAGGTATGTAAATACCTACTTATTCTTATGACAAAATCATGCACAAATTTTGTTATAAAATACGCAGGTATCACTCTGCTTTACAATTGCAAAAAACATTTCTTTTTTAGCTTACAATTTGAAAAATATTTCCTTTTCCTATTGTTTTTGCAAAACAGCAATGCTATAATGCATCTGAGAAGTAAAAACACCTGCACGTTGTACCGGGACGCAGCAGGGATCCAAAATTCAGCAGGAGCCCAAAATGCAGCAGGGTCAAAAATGCAGAATGGGATTGCAAAATCCATGGAAGAAAGGATAAAAACAGTATGGTAATTTACGGAGTAAAAGATTATAAGGAATTGAGCAGAAAGGCTGCTAATATTATTTCGGCGCAGGTGATTCTTAAGCCGGATGCTGTTCTGGGACTGGCTACCGGTTCTACACCTGTGGGTACTTACCGTCAGCTGATCGAGTGGTATCAAAAAGGGGATATTGATTTCTCCCAGGTGAGCAGTGTCAATCTGGATGAATACAAAGGTCTGAGTGAAGAGCATCCGCAGAGCTACCGTTACTTTATGAATACGAATTTCTTCGATCACATCAATATCCGTAAGGATTGCACCTTTGTACCCAATGGCCTGGCAGAGGATGGGGAAGCGGAATGTGCAAGGTATAATCAGGTCATTCATTCTCTGGGCGGCATTAATCTGCAGCTTTTGGGCATCGGCGGCAACGGCCATATCGGATTCAACGAACCGGCTGCCGTATTTGAAAAAGGCACCCATCTGGTAAAGCTTACGGAAGAGACCCGAAATGCCAATGCCAGATTTTTTGCAAATCTTGAAGAAGTTCCCACGCATGCCTACACTATGGGAGTCGGCAATATTATGGCTGCCGAAAGAGTCCTTTTGTTAGCCAGCGGGGAGAATAAAGCCAGAGCGCTGTATGATTCCTTCTTCGGTCCGGTGGATCCGAAAGTTCCCGCTTCCATTCTGCAGCTGCATAATAATGTTACGGTGGTAGCGGATGAAGCCGCTTTATCCATGATAAAAGAGAAAGTAAAAATTCAGTCCGGTGAGTGTCTGTGTCATCAGGGACATCAGAAAGTGAGGCTCTTATGATTCTGAAAAACGGTTATGTATATGGAGAAGACTGCTGCTTTGCCAAAAGGGATTTGTATGTGGAAAACGGACGGATTGTCCCGGATGCTTCTTCTTTAACGAATGTCGAAGAAATCGATGCTTCCGGTCTTTATGTCATTCCCGGTCTGATTGATATTCACAGTCACGGTGCCTGCGGCTGTGATTTTTCCGATGCCGATCCGAAAGGATTGCAGACGATTCTGGAATACGAATATGCCCACGGCATTACGTCCTACTGTCCCACTTCCATGACGTTACCCAAGGAGCAGTTGGAGCGGATTTTTCTCTCCGCCGGGCAGGAAGTGGAGGCCGCGGCACAAAGCGGCACAAAGCATTCCCGTATTCTCGGTTTCAATATGGAAGGTCCTTTTCTACAGGCTAAGAAAAAAGGCGCACATCAGGAAATTTATATCCGTAAACCGGATGTTGCTTTCTTCCGGTTCTGTCAGGAAAGCAGCGGCGGCAGAATCCGGCTGGTAACGCTGGCACCGGATACAGAGGGAGCCCTGGATTTCATCAGGCAGCTGCATGATGAAGTTACGATCTCCCTTGGTCATACCGCAGCCGACTATGAGACTTCCCGGCTGGCACTTGAGGCCGGCGCCAGTCATGTGACGCACCTTTACAATGCCATGCCGCCCTTTGCCCACAGACAGCCCGGGCTGATCGGTGCGGCTGCGGACGATCCCGGGTGTATGGCCGAACTGATCTGCGACGGTATCCATATTCACGAAAGTGCCGTCCGGGCTGCTTTTAAGCTCTTCCCGGGCCGCATGATTCTGATCAGTGATTCCATGCGGGCAACCGGACTGCAGGACGGCACTTATGATCTGGGCGGCCAGCAGGTAATTGTGAAAGGCAGGCTTGCCGCTCTGGCAGACGGTACCATTGCAGGATCCGCTACCAACCTTTTTGATTGCATGCGCACGGCCATCTCCTTCGGCATCGCTCCGGAGACCGCCATTGCCTGTGCAACCGCCAATCCCGCCAAAAGCATCGGTATGTATGATTCCGTCGGTTCCCTGACTCCCGGAAAATACGCGGATATCCTTTTGCTGGATCGGGAATATCGTCTGGTGCGGGTTCTGTGACGAACCTGCAGCTTTCGGAATTCGGGATTTTGAGGTGCAATTTTTATCGTTATTGTACGTGAATGCCTTCCATGATATGTTGGATCTGTCCTTTGGAGTTGATTCCGATGATCCACTGCTCTTCCGGATAAACCAGTTCTCTTGCAACGAAATCTTCGTAAGTGATCGGACCGTAACGAAGATCCGGGTCGCCTAAGAATCCCCAGATAACCAGGTTCGGTGCAAGAGAATACGTTTGTCCGTCTGCCGTATGGTTCAGAATCCATCCCGGTTCCAGAATGAGATTCGTCCATTTATCTGCGATCTCCGCGATGACCTCATCCTTGTAATAATCTATAAACCAGGCATATTGATAGGTTAAATACGTCCCGTCTTCCTCCCGCATAAACCAGTCCCGTTCTGTTTTAAGATCAAAGATGTCCGAAGCTGTCTGATTCTTTGCGATATAACACGGGACAATCTCTTCACTCCAGCCGCGCAGGGTATTGCCCTGTTCAAAGGGATCCGGTTTGTAAATCCGTATCTCTGCATAGGATTCATCGCCGTCCTTCTGTGCATCAAACCGATCCATGCGCAAAATTCCGCCTTTTTCATCCTTCAGCACATCGTAACGATAGTATTCGTTGCTTTTCAGATAAAAGAATCCTCCCGACAAACACTTCCGGTCGCCTGCATTCAGGCAGATCCTGGGTTCCAGAAAAGCATGCAGCTGCTCCAGCATTTCCTGCATGGTTTCCCCTTCCTGAACTTTTACTCTCAAAAGACCTTTTTCCAGCCCATCCTTACCGAAGAAATAGGACTCTTCCACGACTCTGTCCAGATCCCGGTAGAAAACTTCGCGTTGGTACACCTGTAATTCTTCTTTTACGCCTTCTTTCGTCCCCTGATAGACAACATCCGGAAATTCCTTAAGAACCTCTTCCTGCGTACTTCCGCACAAAATGCCATTCAGGCAGTATTCCCCTTCCTTTCGGAAGATCGGCGGATCCGCCTGCAGGATCTCTTCCGTTTTGCTATCATTTTTGTCTTCTGTTTTCTCTTTCGCGTTATCGGGAATCCTTTTTTTGGAATTCAAATCCGGCCCGTTATCGGTCATTTTGGAACCTTCGCTTTCGGCGGCCGTATTTTCTGCCACACTCCCAGATGCAGCGAGCACCGTCTGATCCGTATGCTGTGCCGGATCCTCTTTTTCACTCCTTTTGCATCCTGTTGCCAGCAGGAAGAAAACGCAGCATCCGACCGCCGACAATCTGATGGTCAACTTCTTCCATTCCTTATTTGTCCGTCCTCTTTCCGCTTGTTCCCATACGCTTCCCGATGGCACCTGTTTCTTTCGGTTTGTTTCCGTTCGCTTGCTCTGTTCGTTGTCTTTCATCTGTTTTACCCCTCTTTCTTTCGGAATTCTTTTGTAACAGTTCAAATGACCTATTTACAATGCCGCACAAGAATGGCAGTATATACTATTACCGTAATAGTATTATAATTTTTAGGGAAATGATGCATAATATTGGTAAATCTTGTAAAATCCGGCAGTCAAAAATAAGACAATACCAAGGAGGAAACTATGGAACTGGGTGAGAAATTAAACAGCTTGCTTGAACAGCGCGGCATTACCAAATACCAGCTTTCGCAGATGACGAATATCTCCCAGTCTCATTTGGGCAGAATCAGTAAAGGACTTACCATGCCTACCGTAGATACTTTGGAGACAATTTTAAACGTATTGAATTGTTCGATGTCCGAATTTTTTGCCATTGGTACAGAATGTCAGGTGACTTACCTGACGGTAGAAGAACAAAAGCTGGTTGATTCTTACCGCTCGTTAAATTCCAAACAGCAGGATGTCCTGCTGCGTACCGCATCTGTTATGTGCGACCCCGATTCCCCGTATTGATCCACATGCAGCAGAGGATTTAATCTTGGAGGGATCGCGGTTTCTTCCTCTCGGCATTTTATATAGTTTAGGCAAACATTGGCAATCTTGAAATATTCGTAAGAGATTGCTTTTCTTTGTTTTACACCTTAGCTAGCTTGGCCTCCACCTCTTCTTCTGTAAAATATCCTTGTTCTTGGATGGAATTTTCCGCCTCATTCATTTTTTCAACATTTTCTACTTTTTTTCCGGGATAAACTGTTTAATCCTTTACACCGGTACTTAGCCGGTCATACAAGATAGACATTGTATTTGATGGAATATGTATACGTTCCTTTTTTAGTAAAGTACGTTTTCGTTGATTAATTTCATAATTACGTTCACCTTTTGCAAAAGCAGAGCAGCAAAGAAAATCACATTTGGCATCACCATTAGGTGCTGTATGAATTATGAAAACGTAGCTGTTAATAACAATGTGGCTGGCTATCAGATAATCCGCTTTGATGTTAGTGACAAACGGGTACATCCTAGGCATGAAAGAATAAAGATTAAATTCATTATCTAACGAGCTCTTTAGATGGATTAATGCTTCTAATCGTGGTTTAACCATTTTTTCATATTGTGTTGCTTTTTGAATTTGCTCAAAAGTTATTTTTCCTTCAAGGATTCGGTTAATTCCTTCTAGGCTAAAGCAGATTGGTGTAAAATGTCCATTTTTGTATAGCCGCCTTTGGTTTGGTAAAAACAAAGGATCTTGCGCGGGCAAGATCCTAAAAAGCGCTTTCTTTCAACTCCGAAGAGCCTATTCGGTTTGAGGTTGCCGCATAACCCAAGGTCTGGTTCCACAACCGGCTGCGTACCGACACAGTCAATTGCTTCATAACCAACGATAGCTGATCTCGTCGCTACCTTCTACAAGTATTATAGCACAAAATAGATCCAAGTCAATAGACTTGAACTTTTTTGAAACGCAACACCGTGCGTCTGATATATTATATGTGTTTGCTTAAAAAAATGTCAATAAAAATTATGGAAATAACCCGTGAAAAGTAACTGTACGGGCGTTTGACACAGCAATCACCCGGAACGGTTGTTGTAGTATCCGTAAGTATATGATATAATGAAGCAAAATCACTTGCTTGCAAGTGTGATTTTGCGAAATGCATTGAGTGATGAAATCACGAAATAATGACCTCAAGGAAAAACAAGCGGCTGCGAAGCAGACATTTGTTTTTCTGAGGTCATTAGCGAACGAATATCCTGCGAAGCAGGATGTAGAGTGCGATAGCACGAATTCGTGAGCTTATGGTGCGTGTGTGAAGAAATAAAGCCGCTCAGAAATGAGGAGTAGAATGGAAGAAATAAATCTGATACTGGAAATACAATCCCTATACAATCAGTTTACAAAGGCGGAGAAAAAGGTCGCTGATTATTGTCTCGGTCACAAGGAGGAAGTTCCTTTTTTGTCCATTACCGATCTGGCGGATGCCTGCCAGGTGGGGGATACCAGTGTATACCGTTTCTGCCGGACATTAAAGCTGGAGGGATATCAGGAATTCAAAATGAAGTTTTCGCTCTGCCAGGGAACGGCCAGCATGGAATCCAAGCTGATGCGGGAAACCGGCGGCAGTACAAGTCCGTTGGAGAGGCTTGCTGAGAGAGTAATGCAGGTACATAAGAATGCCATTCAGGAGACGGCTATGCTGTTAAAGACAGACGAACTTGAGAAGATTCTGAAAAAGATGGAAGCGGCGCAGAGAATCTATTTCTTCGGCATCGGAGACAGCCTGACGGCTGCAGAGGAAGCGAGAAATAAGTTCTTACGCATTACCAATAAGGTGACCTGTATTGCGGATCCGCATCTGCAGGTTATGGCTTCTTCCATGATGAATGAAAAGGATCTCGTTATTCTGATTTCTTATTCCGGTGCCACCAAGGATACGCTTCAGGTGGCGGCTGCCGCGAAAAAGGCGGGTGCCGCAGTGGCAGCGATTACGCATTTCCGCAAATCTCCCCTTACGGCGTACTGCGACGGCATTCTGCTCTGCGGAGCAAAGGAAGGACCGTTGGACGGAGGCGCGATGTCAGCCAAACTGGGACAGCTTTTCCTGATTGACCTGCTTTATCAGGGATATTATGAACGCAATCCCCGGATCTGCCGCAGCAACAATGAAAAAGCGACAGCGGCAGTATTGGAGAAGATCCTGTAACAATTAAGATGCGTTATGCGGAATGAACCGGTGCCGGTATCGTTACAGGAAGCTTTCTATGATATGAGACTGGTCGAGGCCGCTTACCGGTCAGGCAGAATCGGACAGACCGTGGAAATCAGATAAAAATCCTCTTGAATTTGAAGCCCGATTTTGATACACTATAAAGCGTGTCAGACAGCGATGCTGACACAAAATGTGAAGGAAAGCAACTTTGTGCCTGCCGTACAGAGTTTGCAGACTTTTGAAAGGCGTGGTGAAGAAAATGGGCAGGAAAATAGCATTTGATTATTCCAAAGCAGCTTCTTTTGTGTCAGCAGAAGAAGTAGGTTATATGAAAAAACTGACGCTGGATGCCAAGGAGCAGCTGGTGGCAAAGACCGGTGCGGGAAATGACTTCTTAGGATGGATCGATCTTCCGGTAGATTATGACAAAGAAGAATTTGCCAGAATCAAGGCGGCAGCAAAGAAGATCAGAGAAGATTCCGAAGTACTATTGGTAATCGGAATCGGCGGCTCATACCTGGGTGCAAGAGCAGCGATTGAGTTTTTATCCCACAGTTTTTACAACGTGGTGGATAAGAGCATCCGGAAAGCACCGGAGATTTATTTCTGCGGCAATTCGATCAGTTCCACTTATTTAAAGCATCTGATGGATGTGGTGGGAGATCGTGATTTTTCCATCAATATGATTTCCAAATCCGGAACGACAACGGAACCGGCGATTGCTTTCCGTGTATTCAAAGAGAAGCTGGAAGCAAAATACGGCAAGAAGGAAGCAGCCGGAAGAATTTATGCAACAACCGATAAGGCTAAGGGCGCCTTAAAGAGAGTTGCGGATGAAGAAGGCTATGAAACCTTTGTTGTGCCGGACGATGTAGGCGGGCGTTTCTCGGTTCTTACCGCAGTGGGGCTGCTTCCCATCGCAGTCAGCGGCGCGGATATTGATAAGCTGATGGAAGGCGCAGCAGCAGGAAGAAAGGCAGCGCTTGAGAATTCCTTTGAGGAAAATGATGCCCTGCAGTATGCAGCACTCCGGAACATTCTTTTAAGAAAAGGTAAGGAAGTGGAGATTCTGGCAAACTATGAGCCTTCCATTCATTACGTATCCGAATGGTGGAAACAGCTCTACGGCGAAAGCGAAGGCAAAGACCAGAAGGGCATTTTCCCCGCCAGCGTGGATTTAACCACAGATCTGCATTCCATGGGACAGTTTATCCAGGACGGCAGCCGTATTTTATTTGAGACCGTGCTGAATCTGGAGACTTCCAGAGAAGAGATTATTATCGGAACCGAGCCGGTGGATCTGGACGGATTGAATTATCTTGCCGGGAAGAGCGTTGACTTTGTCAATAAGAGCGCTATGAACGGAACGATTCTGGCGCATACCGACGGAAATGTTCCGAACCTGATGATAACCATTCCCGAAGCAAATGAATTCTTCCTGGGAGAGCTTTTCTATTTCTTTGAGTTTGCCTGCGGTGTCAGCGGATATCTCTTAGGGGTAAATCCGTTTAACCAGCCCGGCGTGGAAAGCTATAAAAAGAACATGTTTGCTTTGCTTGGCAAACCGGGATACGAAGCGCAGAGAGAAGAATTGTTAAAGCGCCTGTAAAATAGCTGCGCAGCATGCAAAAAGTTTACGAACGGGCTGCGTCCGAACGGTTGCTATATGGCGATGAAATTGCCGGGAAATGAGGATTGTGATGAAAATTGTAGTGTTGGAACGCAACAGTGTGGGAACGGATATCTCCGTGGACGGTTTGAAGCAGTTCGGAGAAGTCGTCTGTTATCCGAATACCGTTACTGTACAGGAAGTGCGGGAGCGAACCCGGGATGCGGATATTATCGTGGGCAATAAAGCTCCTTTTTCGGAAGAGAGCTTAAAAGAAGCCGAAAAAGCAAAACTGATCTGCGAATTTGCCACCGGCTACGATAATGTGGATCTTACCTATTGCAAAAGCAGAGGAATCCTGGTTTGCAATGTTGTGGATTACTGCACGGCAATGGTGGCGCAGCATACGTTTGCCCTTGCTCTTGCTTTGAGTGAAAAGCTGCCGTTTTATGACAACTATGTGAAATCCGGTGCTTACAGTGCTCAGGATCGATTCTCTAATTTTGATCTTCCTTTCCATGAGTTGGAAGGGAAGACATGGGGAATCGTGGGAATGGGGCATATCGGCCGCAGAGTTGCCCGTCTGGCTCAGGCCTTCGGCTGTCGTGTGATCTTCCATTCCATCACCGGGAAAAGCGCCTGCACGGACTATCCGCAGGTGAGCAAGGAGGAATTGCTTTGTCAGAGCGATTTTTTGTCCCTGCATTGTCCTTTGAGCGACTTATCCCGGAATTTCCTGGATAAGGATGCCTTTTCCGGGATGAAACAGACGGCGATTTTGATCAATGTGGCAAGAGGGCCGGTAGTAAACAATGCGGATCTGTATCAGGCGCTGGTCGACGGACAGATTCAGGCGGCCGGATTGGATGTTCTGGAAAAGGAACCGCTTTCCCTGGACAATCCTTTAAGCCGTTTTACCGACTCCAATCGTCTGATCATTACACCACACCTGGCATGGGCCAGTGTGGAAGCCAGAAAACGATGCGTGGCCAGCGTCTGCCGCAGCATCGAAGCTTTCTTAAAAGGAGAGCAGTACCAGGTTGTAAATCCCTGAAACCAGTACACCGTCCTGTAAATAACAGACAAAATAACTTGCCTGTTATTGGTTCAGTTATTTCTTGTACGTTGTACCAGCCTGCATAAACAGGAAGGATCAGCCTTTTGTTCATACATGCCGGGCGGCCTCTTTTCGGAATTCTCCGGGGGTCAGCCCGGTTTGTTTTTTAAAATATTTTGTAAAATGCGGGGCATCCCGGAACCCTGTCATAAGCAGTATTTCCCGGATGGGTGTACTGCCGGAAGCTAACATCTCTTTGGCCATGGTCAGCCGATAGTTCAAAAGAAAGGTGTGCATGGGGATTCCTACATGCTTTTTAAAAATACGGTTCAGATAACAGGAATTAAAGTGAAAAGCTTCCGCAAGAGTCTCATTGGTAAGATTCTCATTATAATGTTCCTGGATATATTGAATCACTTCCCGGGTAAGAAACAGTTCCTTCTTTTCCTCCTTGCTTCCGGCCATGGAAACCATTCGTGCAATGCCGATCAGGACAGATTTCAATAAAGAAGACAAAAGTTCACGGCAGTATTCGCCTCCCAGAAAAAATTCCGTAGTAAGCATCAAAAGACGGTTCTGCAGGGAAGCGCCCTGAGTTAACAAAAGAGGCGCATTTAAAACAGCGGCATCGTCAAAAACAACATGTTCCAGAATATCCTCTTCCCGAAAACGATCCGCCGGAAAAGGATGGAAGGATTTTCGGATATTTGAAAAGTTCTGTGTATAATCAAAATTAATCGTAATGTAGTGAATTCCGCTTTCTGCATCCGGCTGCCAGACATACTCCGTACCGGCGGGAAGCAGAATTACACAACCGGGCAGCAGGCGGTAAGTCCGGTTTGCAATGATCATATTTCCGTCCCCGTCCATAATGTAGAACAGCCTGCAGTCAGGTGTCTTTAACCGATGGAAGGTATCTTCATGAACCCAGGTTCCCAGATAGGCCGTCATGGCCAGACGCACAAAAGGATCACAGTCTGCAAGCAACATCGTAAAAGCCTCCTTTTTTTTGTCAGTATATCGGAATTCCACCCAAAATGCAATCCGTTTTTACAAATTCATAAGTCATTGATAAGTCTGAAAAAGACAATTTCAGGTCTGCCAAGCACATTTACAGGCCGGAGGATAACAAGTATAATCACTTATATATCATCGGTAACCGCAGCAGTTCTTGTGCATTTTTTGAAAATCGCATTTTGCAGCTTTTTCCCATGAAAGGCAGGAGGGAACGGTTCCGAAATAACGAAGAGGAGAAATGCGCAGGATGAAAGGCTTGGTAACGCAAATTCAGCGTTTTTCGCTGCAGGACGGACCGGGAATACGGACGACTGTTTTTTTGAAAGGATGCAACATGAGGTGCGACTGGTGCCATAATCCGGAGACGCTGTCCTTTGAAAAGGAATTGATGATTTATGATAATAAATGCATTGGCTGCGGGCAGTGCTTTCAGGTCTGTCCGGCCGGCGCCCATAAAGCGGAAGACGGCAGGCACATCATTGACAGGACGCTTTGCAGACGATGCGGAAGGTGCGCCGAAGAGTGCTTTGCCCAGGCGATTATTTTGTGCGGAGAACGTATGGATATCGAAGAGGTCATGCGGGAAATTCTTCAGGACAAAGCTTATTATGTAACTTCCGGAGGGGGTGTTACCTTATCCGGCGGTGAGGTGCTTTGCCAGAAAGCATTTGCCGATGCGATTTGCACGGCCTGTCGTAAAGAAGGGATTGCAACGGCTATTGAGACGAATTTAAGCCTGCCGTTTGAATCTATTAAGGATCTGCTTTCGCATGTAGATCTGGTAATGTGTGATCTGAAACTATGGGATGAAAAAGAGCATGAGAAACATACCGGCATTTCCAACCGGCAGATTCTTGAAAACATCTGTCTGCTGGATAAGACAGGAATCCCTTTTCTGGTCAGAACTCCGCTGATTCCGCATGTGACGGACAGCACGGAAAACATTGCTTCCATAGCGGCATTCCTGGCAGGATTGTCTCACCTGCAATATTATGAACTGTTAAATTTCAATCCGCTGGGAGCCGCAAAATATCAGGAACTGCACCGGTATAATCCCTATGAAAACACAGCGCCGCTGGATGCAAATCACTTAGAGCGCTTAAAACAGGCCGGGGAACAGGCAGGCATCAGAATCAAAATCAGTTAGGAGGAGCGGGATGAGTGCCATTACATTTATCAATGAATTCCCGGAGACGGAGACTTTTTCCTACGATAAGCGGATCCGGCTTCTGCGGGAACGAAAAATCCGGCAGACGGAGGAAAAAGCCCGAAAAGGCGGGGCGGATGAGGATGATTACGGATTGATTGAACAGGATGTTTTTCACTATCAACTGAAACCCAATCATGAGAACGGATCCATTTACGGATATCAGGCATGGACGGAGAACTATTGCGCAATTCTTGAAGAACATCCTTTGTACTGCGATCCTCTGGATGCTTTTGTGGGGAAAGGTTTTCTATTTCTGGAAAGGTTGCGACCTGCGGACTGCAAATGGAATCCCGTTTATCCGTATGACGATTATCAGAAATTGTTTGACAAGTATAATATCATCTCCGGAATCGATAACTGCCATCATTTTACGCCGGATCTTCAGATCGGCTTTGAACTGGGCTGGGGCGGCATTTTGGAAAAATTGAAGACACAGAAGAAACTTCACGGATCGAAAGAACAGGAATTCTATGACAGCGAGATTGCGGTTGTCACGGCCATTATCCGGTTTCTGCATAAAAATGCCGGAAAATTAAAGGCGTATTCCCTTCAGGAAAAAAATCCGCAGTTACGGAAAAATCTGGAAGAGATGGCGGATATCAATGAAAAAACGGCCGAAGGAGCGCCGCAGACGTTCCGGGAAGCGATCCAATGGATGTGCTGGTTCAGCATGCTTTCCAGAACTTACAACCGGGGAAGCGCCGGAGGGCAGCTGGATCAGATGTTGAGACCTTTTTATGAAAAAGACAAAGAATGCGGGAAGCTTACGGATGAGGAAGCAATCTTTTATCTGGCCTGCCTTTTTTTACAGGACAGCCGTTATTTTCAGCTGGGAGGGCCGGATGAGACCGGAAAGGATATGACTTCGAAGCTTTCCTACCTTTGTCTGGAAGCAGCCGACCGGATCAATATTGCCTGCAATCTGACCATTCGCGTACATGACGGACTGGATCAGAAGTTTTTCTTAAAGTCGGTGGAGTATCTTTTTAAAAACAAACAGGGTTGGCCACGGTATTCTTCCGATACGGCTTTGGTGAAGGGATTTATGCGCTGCGGTTATTCTTTGGAGCTTGCCAGAAAAAGAGTGGCAGCAGGCTGCCATTGGATGTGCATTCCGGGAATGGAATATACCATGAACGATACGGTAAAGATCAATCTATTGAAAGTATTTGAGGTGGCCTTACGGGAAATGTATGCCGATCCGGAAGGCGTTAAGAGCACGGCGCAGCTCTGGAAACTTTTTGAAAAACACCTGAAAGCGGCGGTGGATGTCACCGGACTGGGCATTATGCATCATCTGAAATACCAGACCAGGTCCCAGCCGGAACTGATTTTAAATCTGTTTCAACATGGCCTGATCGAAAAAGGAGTAAATATCACGGACGGCGGCGCCAATTTTTACAATATGTGCGTGGACGGAAGCGGAATCGCCTGCGTGGCGGACAGCTTTGCAGCCTGTGAGCAGAGAATCGAAGAAGAAGGAAAGCTTTCCTGGGAGGAACTGCACAGGCAGCTGGAGGAAAATTTCGAAGGAGAAGGGGGAGAAAGAATCCGACAGTTGCTGCTTCACAGCGACCGTTACTGCGGCGGCGAGACCAAAGGAGATGACTGGGCGGAGGAGATAAGCAGGCTTTATACCGCTTTGGTGAGAGATTTGAACCGACAGCATCCCGGCATTCAGTTTATTCCCGGATTCTTTTCCTGGTCGAATACCATCGGCCTCGGAAGTACGGTAGGAGCTACTCCCAACGGCAGAAAGAAAGGCGAGCCGATCAACCACGGAGCCAATCCCAACGGAGGATTTCGTAAGGATGGAGCGGTGTCCGCCATGTGTAATTCCATAGGAAGAATCCAGCCCGGATACGGCAATTGCGCCCCGGTTCAGCTGGAATTGGATCCGGGGATCGCGGCGGACAAGGAGGGAATCGCCAAGATGGCGGATATGATAAAGACGATTTTAAGCACCGGCAATACGCTTTTAAATATCAACATCATTGACACCAAAAAGATTCTGGAGGCGGACAGAGATCCTTTCAAATATCCGGATCTGGTGGTAAGAGTTACCGGTTTTACTGCTTTTTTTGCCATGCTTTCCCCGAAATTCAGAAAGCTTGTGGTAGACAGGGTAAAGGCAGTCAATCCGGATCGCGCAATTTGCTCCTGAGCGAAAAAACTGCTTTTATGGCAAAATTATAATAGAATGGAGAATAGTGCGAAAAATCACGTTGAAACGCTGATTTTTCACACCGCAATTTGTTTCTGAGCGAAAACAAATTGCTTTGATGGCAGAAGAGAAATCGCCTACGCGAATTTCTCTTCGCCACCTCGCGACATAGTCGCTCGGAAATGAGGAATAACATGGCAGAAAAAATAGGAATGGAAAAAATGGATTTCGGAAAAGAAGGAACGTACACCGTAGAATTATGCAAGAGAGAAATTCCGGGGGCAAGGGTGTTTTCACATGCGGTGGAAAAAGGCGACCGGATAGAATTCCCGGGAAAGATGGGATGTTACCGCATTCTTCTTCTGGTGGAGGGCAGCGCCTGCTTTGCCGCACACGGGAAAGAAGAAGCATTTGAAAAAACAGTTTCTGCAAGGATAACGTTTGTGCCGGATCCGGAGGAAGATCTGACCGTAACAGCGGACAGCAGGGTGCAGCTTTTGGAAATTCAATGGGCGGAATGTCCGCAGGACAAAGAAGATTTAAAGAAATTCAAGACCGTATTCCCTGTAGTGGTGCCCTATCAGGAATCTATTCAGTACATAGACCCCAATAAGAGCGAAAAAACCATCAGCCGGATGATGATTCCTCATGAAGTCATTCCCCGCTTTACCATCGGTTCCGTGGAATCTTACGGGTATGATCTGGTCAGACCCCATGCGCATCCCATGCTGGATCAGTTTTTCTTCAGTTTTCCGGAGAATGATATGGATGTCCTGATTGACGGAGAAAAGATTCCCATGAAAGGAAACGAAATCCTGCATATTCCCTTAGGATCCGATCACGGTGTGGAAGTGACCGGGGACAGACATATGCATTACGTATGGATTGATTTTATGCCGGATCAGGAAGCGGGACTGAAGCGGCTGAATTTCAGCCACAGACCAACCGGGACGGTAAGGGATTTCGCAAAAGAGCGGTAAAAAAGCGACAAAGTCGATCGGAAACGGAAGTTAAAGTGAAAAATCACGTTGAAACGCAGTGCATTGTACTTTAATGCATTTTTTTCACTTGGCTATTTGTGCCGCAGGCGTCACAAAGTAGCCCAGATCAGGTTCCTTCGACGCTAAAGCGTATGCGGAATGGAGGTAAAGTGACGGAAAAAGCAGACAGGAAAGCAGATTTGTGGGAGGAGGCTGTTCGGAAAATGATTCCTCTGGAGCCTGCCAAAGCGTTTCGAACCTATACGGGCGGAAGCAGGATTGAGAGACTTCACGGGAACCTGCCGGGGAAAGATTCCCATTTCCCGGAAGAATGGATTATGTCGGTTACAGCGGCGCGAAACCCAGGAAGAGAAGAACTGCGGGAAGGGTTAAGCCGTATAAAGGGTACCGACCGGTATTTGAAAGATCTGATAGAAGCTTATCCGGAAGAAATGCTGGGTTCTTCCCATTTCCGAAAATTCGGCGCCCAGCCGGGCGTGCTGGTAAAATTAATCGATTCTGCGGAACGGCTTACCATTCAGGTTCATCCGGATCGGGAAACTGCAAAACGGTTGTTTCATTCTCCTTACGGCAAAACGGAATGCTGGCACATTCTGGAGGTCAGAGAAGATATGCCGGAGAGCCCCTGCATCTATCTGGGATTTCGAGCGGGAATTACCGAAGAATACTGGATGGAAGTATTTGACAGGCAGGACATACCGGGCATGCTTGCATGCCTTCATAAGTTCCCGGTTCATCCGGGGGATACCTTCCTGATCGAAGGCGGAATGCCCCATGCGATAGGTGCCGGCTGTTTCCTTGTAGAGATTCAGGAGCCGACCGACTATACCATACGGACGGAGAGAATTACGCCTGCTGGATTTCCCATTGCGGATGCCCAGTGCCATCAGGGACTTGGATTTAAAAAAATGTTTGAATGTTTTCACTATACCAGCCTGACAAGGCAGGAAGCTTATGACAGATGGCATATTCAAAAACGCGGAACGCAGGTAATCGGATACGAGGATACGGAAATGTTTCGCCTGGAGGAATATTGCATAGACGGAAGCCTGAAGATGTCTTCCGGGGACGTTTTCAGCGGAATCTATGTTCTGGACGGAGAGGGCAGACTGGAAAAGACGCAGGAATCATCCATTGGGACAGACGGACAAACGCCGGCAGAAAACACTGTGACAAAAAGAACCTTGGAAACGGATGGCAAAAGGGCGGCAGATGGGCAAAAAACTGCAGACAGCACGAAAATTACCAGGGGAGACCAGTTTTTTATCCCGGCGGACTGCGCACCTTTTCGCATAATAGGGAGGCTGCGCCTGCTCCGGTTTTACGGACCGCAAAGTTCCTGAATGCCTGTCCAAACGATTACCGGAAATCATGAAAGAGAGGAAAGAAAATGCGATACGGATTTTGCAAAGAGTTTTCCACACCGCTTAAAACAGAAGTGGATTATTCTCTGATCCGGATGATCAGGGAAGCTGGATTTGATTATGTGGAAATGCGGGCTATGCTGGTGGCCGGACTTGACCGCACAGAGTTTGAAAAGCTGGAAAGAACCTTAAAAGAATGGGATCTTGCCTGTGACTGCTGCTGTGCGCTTTTTCCGGGGACGATTCGTGTGGTCGGGAAAAATGCCGACCGACAAAAGATTCGGGATTATCTGGAAAAAACGCTGGAAAGGTGCCGCAGGCTCGGTGCCGGAAAGGTGGTATTCGGCAGCGCCGGCAGCCGTGCACTGGAAGAGGGGATGACTCAGGAAGAGGAGTATGCCCGACTCATCGATCTTATGAAAGAAGTAATGGTTCCGCTTTGCGAAGCCTATCGGATGACCATTGTCATGGAGCCGCTGCGCAAGGATGCCTGCAATTTTATTCACACCCTGTCTGACGGCATGAAAGTGGTAGAAGGTGTGGCATCCGAACGGGTAAAGCTTCTGGCGGATACCATCCATATGATGAGCAATTCAGACCGTCCGGAGGATATTCTTACCTATCGGAACAGTCTTCGGCATATTCACATTTCGGAGCTGCAGCGCATGCTGCCGGAGGACAGATACAGCGCATATGTGGCAAAAGTTTTGGAAAACCTGAAAGCCATCGGCTATGACCAAACGATTTCATTTGAAACCAGGAACGGAGCCGGTTTGGAGAGCATGAAAAAAGCACTGAAGCTGCTGAAAGCACGATTCCTTTGACACGAAAGCGTCTGTGGAATGGATGGTATTTTGACACCCTGCAATTATTTATAAGGAGAAGAGAAAAATGGCATTGAAAACAGCAATCGTAGGATGCGGGAGAACCGCAAAGGAACTGCACGGACCGGTATTGGAAAAACATCCGGAATTTGAAGTAACCGCAATCTGTGATATAAATCAGACTGCATTGGACAACTATGCACTGAGATTTCCCAAGGCCGTGAAATATACGGATTATCATGAGATGCTTTCTTCCGAAGCGTTTGATTTTGTAATCATTCTGACTTACAGCTATACGCATACGGTCATTGCATTGGATTTCTTGCGGGCGGGAAAAAACGTGCTTATTACCAAACCATGGGCGATCACCGTGGAGGAAGCCGATTCCATCATTCAGGCGGCGCGGCAGAACCATGTAATCGTGATGCCGTTCATTCCCTGCCACAATGGCGCGGATGTGGAAAAAATTAAAGAGGTGGTAAAAGCGGGAACGATCGGAAAAGTATTCCGGGTCTACAGGGCACAGATGACCTTCGGAAAGCGAAACGACTGGCAGACCTTAAAAGCTTATGCGGGAGGATATCTGAATAACTGGGGGCCTCATATCGTAGAGCAGGTCATGCACCTTGTGGAAGAGCCTATTCGTACCGTTTATGCCCAGAAACGCCAGATTATCAATCCGGGAGATGCGGATGACATGTTCTGCTCCACCATGGTGACGGAAAGCGGCATCATTGTACAGGTAGACCACAATATTATTTCCGATTACCTTCCCAACTGGGTGGTACAGGGGGACAAGGGAACGATTTATGTAAAGGGCAATGAAATGGAGATCCATGAAATTTCTTATCCGGAAGCAGACGATCCCAACTGTTACCGCAGCGTTACCCATACCGAAAAGACGCATGTTACACTGAATGGAAAGATCTTCGGCGACCATTATGAGATCTACTCCATGATTGCACGCACATTGCACGGAGAGCCCTATATTGTATCCCTGGACTATGCAAGACACATGACCCAGATCATGCAGTCCATCCACAAATCAGCGGATGAAGGCGTGCTGGTGGAGTTGCTGCGGAATGAGGGATTAAGATGAAATTAAAAGTTGCGATTGTAGGGTGCGGTGCTTTTGCACGAAACTTTGTGGAATTGTTTCAGGCGCATCCTTATGTGGAAGAAGTATATGTCTGTGACTGTATCCGGGAGCGGGCGCAGGAATATGCCGGATTGTTTCATGCACCGGTCATTGACTCCTATGAGGAAGTCTTAAAAAACAAAGAAATCAATGCGGTGGCACTGTTTACACAAAGGCATCTGCACGGACCTATGGCGATACAGGCACTGCAAAACGGCAAACATGTCTACTGTGCGGTTCCTATGGCCAGCCACCCGGAAGAATGTCATGAAATTACGGAACTGGTAAAAAAGACCGGTCTTACTTACATGATGGGAGAGACCTGCTATTATTATCCCTGCGCCATGTTCGCAAGGCAGGTCTACACACAGGGAAAGCTGGGGGATTTTGTGTACGGCGCCGCACAGTACTATCACCACATTGATTCCATCAGTTACGGAAAACGCCCTGCAGAACGGGGGATGCCGCCGCTTCTGTACCCGACACACAGTACGGCTATGATTTTATCGGCGGTGGATTCTTATGTAACAGAGGTGTCCTGCTTTGGCTATGAGGAAAAAAAGGATGCCTGCTTCGGCAAGGGACGCAATGAATGGGACAATCTCTTTTCCAGTGAGTTTGTAATGATGAAGCTGGCAAACGGCGGTACGGCCAGAGTGACGGAAGGCAGAAACTTCGGGTGGATGAAGCCAAGCTCTTATATATCCGGCCTGTACGGAACCAAGGGCGGATATGAGTTCAGTATCGGCCAGCACGTTCTGGTGGAAAAGGATTTTGCCGCATCGGAGGAAAAGGTCGTTCTTACCGATGTCAGCGATTATGTAAATCCCATTCCTGCCGTGGAACATAAGAACAGCCCGGATCTTCGGAATGATCTTGCCAACGGAAAGTGGCAATGGTCTTCTCAGGCCAAAATTCAGGAAAAAGAAGTCTTACGCCTGCCGGAAAGCTACCGGGGGCTTCGAAACGGTCATATGGGAACCCATAAATTCCTGATTGATGATTTCTGCACAGCCGCTTATCAGGGCAGCCGCCCGTCTGTTGACGCCTGGATGGCCGCCCGATATACCATTCCCGGACTTACCGCCCATCAGTCCGCCATGCAGGGCGGTGCAGTGAAGAAAGTCTTTGACTGCGGAGATGGGCGCAGGTGAATGCTTGAGCTTAGCGCCATTCGCAAAATTTTTCGCATGCTTCGCGGCTATTTGCCGCATCTGCAGGATGCGATGGTCGTGTAACTTGGTGCTAAGTTCAATCATTCATGTGGACTTCCCATTTTTCCTGTGTTATAATAATAACTGTTTTTACGGAAAACCTGAATCGATATGAAAATTGCAGGAAGCAGGCGTCATAAAGCAGCCGCAATCGCAGCGTCAAATCTGAAATTTGATGCCGGATTCCTCCGACGCTAAAGCATCTGCGGAATAAGGAGAAACATGATCGAAAAGTTAAAACAGTTATTCAAAAAATACGAGGAAATTATCGCCTATCTGATTGTGGGAGGATTGACGACCCTGGTATCCTGGGCGGCAAAGTTTCTGACGAACTTTATCTTCTTCAAGAATACCGCATACCCCACCAGCGGACAGAATCTGGTTTTAAGTATTGTCAACTGGACCGCGGGAGTTATTTTTGCTTATTTTACCAACCGGAAGTTTGTCTTTAAGAGCAAAGAGCCGATGCTCAAAGAAGCGCCGAAATTCGTACTTTCCAGAGTCTCCACTCTGATTCTGGATGTGGTGGTGATGCAGGTACTGGGCGCTCTGGGCATGAATGTCTATGCAGCTACCATTATTTCAGCCATTCTGGTTATCATTGCCAATTACGTATTCAGTAAGCTGTTTGTATTCCAGAAAAAATAAGAAGGGACGAAAACAAGTTGTTATTATGGCAGAAGTTCGTCTATCTTCGCGACAGAGTTTCTCGGAAATGGGGAGTAAAATGGATAAGTCTTTGGTGGTATATGAAAAAAAGATCCTCCAGGATAGGGAATTTCCCATTCAGCTTCTGATTAACAGGAGAATCCGGGAAGGGAAAACCGTATTCGGCACGCACTGGCATGAGCATATAGAGATGCATTACCTTATGCGCGGCAGCATGCTGTTTTTGCTGGATGGAAAAGAGGTTACTGCAGAAGAAGGCGACCTAGTCATTGCCAACAGCAATGTAACCCATGGCGGTGTCAGCAGGGACTCCGAAATGGAAACAATGGTCGTTATTTTTGAGTTGAATGCCCTGTCAGAGGAGCTGGCAGATAAAAATATGTTTTTCAGCCCACTGATTCGGGGAGATTCCGTAATTCGGGAATATATGAAAGCCATCCATCGGGAGTATGAAAAAAAGGAGCCGGGATACCGGCTTGCCTGTAAGGGTATTGTGCTTCAGCTTATTGCCTACCTGGCCAGGAATTATGTGCAGGAAATGATTTCCGATGAAGAGAGCGCAAGGCGGATGCGGAAGCTGGAACGCCTGAATGTGGTGAAGACTTACATTGCAGAGCACTACGGAGAGCCGATTACCAACGGCGATCTGGCTGCCTTGATTCATGTCAGTGAAGACCGGTTCAATCATCTGTTTAAGGAAAGCATCGGCGTTTCTCCTTTGCAGTATATCAACGAAATCCGGCTGAAAAAGGCTATGAATTTCCTGATCAAAGGGGAATTTACGGTAACTCAGGCAGCAGCGGAAGCCGGATTCTGTGATTATAACCATTTCGGACGCATGTTTAAAAAATATTACGGCTATACACCGATGGAAGTTTACAAGGCGGGCAGCTCCAAAGTACCCGTTGCGGAGAAAGAAAAGGAAAAGCAGACAACAGCAACGGAAAATTCAGGTTAAGCTCCAGGCATCATGATAGTGGTTGCAGTATAATGATTTAGTAACCGTCTGAACGGTTACTAACAACAGCAGAATCGTATGAAAAATCAGCAAAAGCAGGCTAGAAAGCTTTCGCTGATTTTTTTATAATTAAAATTAACAGTTCAGGTATATTTTTTCGGCATTATAAGTTTTATATCTGAACAAATGTAACAGTTATAAAATTTCTGAACTGTTACGAAGAAATACGGATGGAGAAAGGATTTCATGTTATGAGAAAATTAAGAGTAGGTATTGTAGGGTGCGGCGGAATTGCCAACGGGAAACATCTGCCGGCGATCAAAGAAAACGGCGGTTTTGAGATTGTGGCATTCTGTGATCTGATTGTGGAAAGAGCCGAAAAAGCGAAAGCCGAGTATGGTACGGAGGATGCCAGGGTTTATACGGATTATCAGGAGTTGGTGAAAGAAGACTTGGACGCCGTATATGTGCTGACACCCAACAGCGCACATGCACCGGTAACTATCGCAGCGCTGAAAGCCGGAAAACATGTTATGTGCGAAAAGCCCATGGCAAAGACCTATGCGGAAGCAAAGCAGATGCTGGAAACGGCCAAAGAAACCGGAAAGATTCTGACGATCGGTTATCAGAACCGTTATCGGGAAGATTCCAGATACTTAAAGAGAGCCTGTGAAAACGGGGATCTGGGTGAGATTTATTATGCGAAAGCCCATGCAATCCGCAGAAGAGCCGTTCCTACCTGGGGCGTATTTTTGGATGAAGAAAAGCAGGGCGGCGGTCCTTTGATCGATATCGGTACCCATGCGTTGGATCTGACGTTGTGGATGATGAATAATTATGAGCCGGAGTCCGTTACCGGTTCCGTATATCGCAAGCTTGCAGACCAGACAGAGACCGGAAATGCCTGGGGCGACTGGGATCCGAAGAAGTTTACGGTAGAAGATTCCGCATTTGGCTTTATCAAGATGAAAAACGGTGCAACCATTCAGCTGGAATCCTCCTGGGCATTGAATTCCCTGGAAGTGGATGAAGCCAAGACCAGCCTGTGCGGTACCAAAGCCGGAGCGGATATGAAGGACGGTCTCCGGATCAACCGGGTACAGTACGGCAAACAGTGTGTAGAGAAACCGGAGCTTTCCACAGGCGGCGTTGCTTTTTACGATGGAGCAAAGGTAAATGCCCCGGATATCGAGCAGAAAGTATTTTACAATGCGATTGTAAACGGGGAAGAGCTTGTGGTAAAACCCGAGCAGGCAATTGTAGTTACACAGATTCTGGAAGCAATCTATGAATCTGCAAAGACCGGAAAGACGATATACTTTGAGTAACAGTTCAGACAAGCATTCTTGTGGGCAGATTTCATGCATGCATGAAAATCTGCCTGCATGAGACAAGATTAAGTAAAAAAGGTTAAAAAGACCTGATCTATTGAAACGAAAGGATGAAAAGAACATGATAAAAGTAACTGTATGGAATGAATACCGTCATGAGAAGAATTCAGAAAAAGTTGCAAAGATTTATCCCAATGGTCTGCATGCAGTGATTGCAGAATTCCTGGGTGCCAATGAGGATATCGAGTGCCGCCTGGCCGCCCTGGATGATCCGGATAATGGCCTGCCGGATGAAGTGTTGAACGATACCGATGTTCTGATCTGGTGGGGACATATGGCACACGGAGAAGTACCTGATGCACTGGTAGATAAGATTCAGAATCGTATTTTAAGAGGAATGGGACTGATCGTACTGCATTCCGGACACCATTCCAAGATTTTCAAGAGAATGATGGGAACCAGCTGCAATTTAAAGTGGCGTGACGGTGCTAGGGAGCGCCTTTGGAATGTCAATCCCGGTCATCCCATCGCAAAAGGTCTGCCGGAGCACTTTGAACTGCAGGTGGAAGAGATGTACGGAGAATTTTTTGATATTCCCACACCCATGGAAACCATCTTCCTGGGATGGTTCAACGGCGGAGAAGTATTCCGCAGCGGCGTGACTTTTGAACGTGGCCTGGGAAGAATTTTCTACTTCCAGCCGGGACATGAAGGCAATCCCACCTTCTATGATGAAAATATCCGCAAAGTCATCACCAATGCAGTCCGCTGGGTAGCGCCGGATGAGATCATTCCGGAACTGACCTGCCCCGAGACGAAGCCGTTGGAAAATGTGTAATATTCTATGCTTCTCCCAGCTCTAAGCAAGAAATTTAAGAGTGAGTGTCTCGCTACTCTGAACGCGAGTGTAACAGAGGGACAGAGGGCAAGCGTGCTTGCCCTTTTGTTGTATGTTAAAAATTCTACTTATTCAGGTAATTATCAAAAACCGTTACAGCAGCGCAGAGAACGCCTTTGTATTCGCTGCCGGAGTAAAGCATAGGGGCTTTCCTGGCAATTCGGTTGCATTTTATGCGGTCGGAAATCTGTTTTAATAATTCTTCCGGTCTATAAGTAACGGCGCCTTCCAAAATCACGTTTTCCACAGAAAAAGAGTTTACGGCATTAATCACGGTACATGCGAGGTATCGGGCTTCTTTATCGATCAGTTTACGGTCATCGGCATCGATCACTTCTTTCCAGGAGGAATATCCGGTGCCCTGAAGGATAGCGGGGATGGAAGCATATTTTTCCACACAACCGAAGTTACCGCATTCGCAGGGAATTCCGTCATAGCGAATCGATGTGTGACCCAGTTCGGAGATATGCCGGAACAGTTTGTCAGACAGCATAATTCCGGAACCGATTCCATCGTCAACAATCAGGACGAGAAAGTTGTCCATTTTTTGAGCAATTCCAAAATATTTTTCACATAGCGTCAGCCCGTTGGAAATATTTTCCAGATAGACCTTTCTGTCAAGAATGCCCTGAAAGGTAAGACCGATGTTCTCATAGTGCCATTCGTCAAAGTTAGGCGGATTTAAGATGACAGCGGCAGATGCATCGACAGGTCCCGGTGTAGTAACACCGATGCCGTAGATATCTTCTGCAGCAATATGATTTTCCTCAATCATCCGGGGAATGGCGTGTATGATTTCTTCCAGAACCTTTTCTTTTGGTAAGGACGGCAGGTGTTTTGTACAGATTATATTTCCGCCAATATCGGCAATGCCGACTTCCGCGAAGCTTCTGGTAATATTGACGCCGACAGCCATCAGCCGGTTTTCGTTTAGTTTCAGAATCAAAGGACGCCGTCCTATCCCCTTTCCCGGGGATTTCGTCTCCGATACCAGGTCATCGTTTATTAGAGCCTCCACAATGATGGTTACAGCGGCTTTGGTAAGCTTTGTGATTTTCGCCAGATCCGCTCTTGAATATTCATTTTGCCGGATCAGGTTTAAGATGAGCCTTTTATTCTGCTCTTTCATAGTGCTTGCGTTGGATGCTCTCAACATAGTTTTTCTCCGATGTTTTCTGATTTACTTTTCATATTCCCGTAGTTCGCTTCGTACTCCTATTATATGCGATTGTTCTTTCCACGTCAAATGTACTTATGTAAGATTTTGAGGTTTTGATGTTAATAAAATTTATGAATGAATTTTCGCCATTATTCCGTGAAAAGTAACCACCAGGGATTGGTTTCTCCTGGATTTTGCTCTAAAAAGGTTGATAATTTCTTGAATATCGAATATAATAACAGTAGGGAAATTCCTACTTCCCCTATTTTATGAAACGGAGGGATTTTAGATGATCGCAAGCACATTTATTGATAATGCAAAAGTTATGTCGAAAGGACAAGTCACAATTCCGAAAGATATTCGAGAGATTCTTGGTATATCTTGTGGCGACAGAGTAACATTTGTTGTAGAAAATGGTGTTGTAAGACTTATCAATTCGGCAGTATATGCTATGCAAATGCTTCAGGCACAGATGGCCGGACAAGCGGAAAATACAGGACTTATTTCGGATGAAGCAGTTATGGACTTGGTAAAAGAAGTTCGTACAGAAAGCGGCATTACTGACACTTGAAGTTGTTACAACTCCTATTGAAGAATATAGTTCCGAAGAAAAGATCCGCGATGTAAATGACCGCCCGATTCTTCGGGCGGCTATCTATGCTAAAGCGGATATCCTGCTTACAGGAGATAAAGATTTTCTTGAATCCGGATTGCAGAATCCTAAGATTATGGCGGCTGCAGATTTTGTTCAAATGAAATTTTGGTAAATTGTATTGAATTGAAATGCCATGTCCTCATCTTTATCCAGAATCTTATAGACAGCATATGTGTCCGGGCTTGGCTTCGGGCTTTTTCTACGTCGGTTTTCTACCACTATAAGTATTAGGTGCTTTGGGTGGTTTACTCCTCCTTTCTGCTGAATTCTGTTAAGATAATTATACCAGAATAACTGTTACGAAAAATATTAAAATACGTATAAACTGCTATAAAAATCCTTGACATTAAGGAGTAGGAATGCTATATTCAAAATAGTTAAATCATTTAACTTTATTAAAGCATTATATGGCAATTGCGAGGAGGCAACGGGGTGAAAATATTTCAAAAAGGTTTTAATTTCGGGCAGGATGGTCCCGGTAATCGTCTGGTCTATCATGTAGCGGGCTGCAATATGCATTGTCCCTGGTGCTCCAATCCGGAAGGCATGAAAATTGAAGGAAAAAAGAATCACTACAAAGAATATACTCTGGAAGAGCTGGCCAGGGAAGCCATAAGCTGCAAACCCATGTTTTTCGGCGGGGGAGGAGTTACCTTTACCGGCGGAGAGGCGACTTTAGATGCGGGGGCGCTGCTTTGCGCGTTAAAAGCGATGAAGGAAAACGCCATACATACCGCAATCGAGACCAACGGCACATCGCCGCATCTTATGGAATTGCTTCCGTATATTGATTATCTGATCATGGATTTTAAACACTATGACAGCGATATCCTGAAGGCCTATACCGGAGTCGGGACACAGCAGATCCGGAAAAATTATGAAGAAATCTGTGCAAGCGGCCGGCAATATCATGTAAGAATACCGTTGATCAAACACTTTAATGCGGAGAATCCGGAGGGTTTTGCCGCATATTTTTCCCGTTTCCCTACGGAACATACCGTCTTTGAATTCCTGAAATACCATGAGTACGGGAAAGCAAAGTGGCAGGAGGAATATAAGATTACGGATGGATTCGTGACGGATGAGACCGTAAGGGAGTTTGAGGCTGTTTTTAAAACGTATGGACTTAAGTGCGTAACAACTTAAAAAGGAATGTAAATAAAAATTCAAACAAGGAGAGGACAGCAATGATTTATAACATTTATGAAGAAGGAAAATTAACAGAAAAAGCAAAAGCATTATATCAGGAGGAACGTAAGATCAAGCGCCTTGACGGCTGGTTTCAGGCGAAGGAAATCGAAATGCTTTCCGATGAAAAATATGCGGATTGTTTACCGGAGGTAAAAAAAGCATATTTTTTGCGAGAGGTTCTGAAAAACATACCCATTTCCTTAAGCGAAAATGCCGTATTTGCGGGAACGCAGCGGGATGCTTTTGCCAAAAGCTATGCATTGATCAATCCTTCTTTTACCGTAGAAGGTTTTTCCGGTTACTGTGATCCCATGGCAATCTACAACGATATCGAACCGAATGAAGAGTTTCCGGAAGCAAGAATCGATAAGGTACGGCAATTTACGGCAAAGTCAGACATGGTGGAAATGCTCGGAAAAACCTATGGGGAAGCGAAAAATTACACCAAAGAGGTCATCTTTTTTGTGGAACAGGTAACCGGACACGTTATTCCGGATTTCCGTTATGCATTAAAGTACGGCGTGGACGATATGATCCGGAAGGCGCAGGCGGAAAAAGGTGAATTTTATGAGGCGGCTGCGATTGCCCTTGGCGGTGTCAAAATCCTTGCCGGAAGGTATATCGATCTGATCGGGGAACAGAAAACGTCTTGTGAAGAGCAGCGTCGCAGGGAGCTGGATCTGTTGGAAAAAACACTGCAAAAGATTTCGAAGGACGGCGCGGAAACACTTTATGAGGCGATTCAGCTTTATCTGTTGCTCTGGGAGATCATGTGCCTGGAGCAGGCGCCGAACCCTTATGCACTTTCCGTGGGAAATGCGGACCGCATTTTTGAACCTTACAGAGGGAAACTGACACGCAGTCAGGCAAGTGAACTTTTTAAGCATTTCCTTGTTTTTTACAATGTCGGAGACAGAAGCTGGGCCATTTCCCAGAATGTTCTGATAAGCGGCAGAGACAATGACGGCAACGATCTGACCAATACCATGTCTTATGCGATTCTGGATGCATACTATGACATGAATCTGCCCCAGCCGATTCTCTCCGTTAAGCTGCATAAAAATACGCCGGAAAAGCTGTATGAAGAGATGGGAAGATTCTTCTTCTCTCCGGGAGTGCTGACGCCTTCTTTGTTTAACGATGATTCTCTGTTTGAAATTCTTGAAAAGAATGGAATTGCCCGGGAAGATATTCCGGATTATTCGGTAGCAGGCTGCCAGGAGCCTCTCATTATGGGAAAAGATAATGGCAACACCACCAACAGTTGGCTGAATCTTCCTAAAGTATTGGAGATGGTGCTGACCGGCGGATATTCCGAAATTACCGGAGAAAAGCTGATGGATTGTGAGGAATGCGGCCTTACCAATGTAAGAGAGGTATTTTATCGTACTCTTGAGAAAGTCTGCGACAATATGGTAAAGGCGGCAAATGGTGCGTCAACTGCGCTGTCCGAGCTGCGGGTTCCGTTCTTAAGCTGCTTTATGGGCGGACTGACGTACGGCGCCGATATGCGTGATACGCACAAACAGGGAACCAAATATAACGGAAGCGGCTGCCTGGTGCACGGTCTTAGCGTACTTGCGGATTCTTTTATTGCCATTGACGAGTTTTCCAAAAAGTATCCGGATGGAAAAGAGATGCTGGTGGATGCGCTGAAAAAGAATTTTGAGGGTTATGAGGGGTTACGAAAGTTCCTGCTTTCCTGCCCGAAGTTCGGCAACAACATTGAAGTGGTGGACAAAGAGGCAAAGGAAATTGCACAGAAAGTTTCCGAAATGCTGCGTTCCAGGAAAAATTACCTGGGCAATCCGTTCCGCCCTGATTTTTCCAGCCCGTCCACACACCTTACTTACGGTTACTGGGTAGGCGCTACTCCGGACGGCAGAAAGAGCCGGGATATGCTTGGCTATGGAGTGGATCCGCTTTACGGAGAAGCATCCAACGGGCTTGGATTCCGGATGCTTTCCAATATGAGGCTGCCTTTTGAAGAGTTTAACGGAGGATACGCATCCCATCTGGGAATTGATCCGAAGTACTTTAAAGGTAAAAATTACGAAGAAAAGGGCATGGAATTTTACCGGAATATTATAAAACCGCTCTTTTTCAATGAATTGGAAAAAGGCATATCGCCGTTTTATCTTTATGTTAATGTGACGACACCGGAAACCTTGCGAAAAGTGCTGGAAAATCCTGAAAAGTATGCGCCAAGCGGTGTGTATATTATGCGTATCCATGGAACCTTCGTTAATTTCCTGGATCTTTCCCCGGAGATTCAGCAGGATATTATTACGAGACTGGATCTTAACTCCACACATATCGGGTGCTAATACACTGTCCTGCAAATAGCCAGACCAAATAACTTGCCTGAATTATTGATCCGGTTATTTCTTGTACGTTGTACGGCGGCGTGGTTGAGTTATTATGTTACATTACATGAAAAGGACAGGAAGAAAATGAAAGCAATCGGAATTGACATCGGAACGACAAGTGTGTGCGGTATTGTAATGAATATCGAAAACGGCAGGATTGAAAAATCGATTACCGAAAACAGTGAGGCTTTTCTGGAGGGCTGCGCCCCTTGGGAAAAAATTCAGTCAGTGGATAGGATTATGTCTGTCGCCATGCAGATTCTGGATGAGTTGACAGGAGAGAATATAGCAAAGAATATAGCAGTAATCGGGGTAACCGGGCAGATGCACGGAATTGTGTATACGGATCGGGGGGGAAAAGCCGTAAGTCCTTTGTATACCTGGCAGGATGAACGAGGGAACCTTCCCTGGCGGGATACCACTTATGCGAAGTATTTAAACAGCTTTGCCGGTTACGGAAATGTAACGGATTTTTATAACAAAGAAAACGGTATCCGACCGGCGCAGGCCTTACATTATTGTACGATTCATGATTATTTTGTCATGCAGCTTTGCGGACGGAAAGCGCCGCTGGTACACACAAGTGATGCCGCAAGCCTGGGATGTTTTCAACTGGATACCGACTCTTTTGCATACGATTATCCAGAAGAGGTTACAGCGCAGTACCGGATTGCCGGAGAATATAAGGGCATTCCGGTAAGCGTGGCAATCGGTGACAATCAGGCCAGTGTTTTTTCCACACTTGCCGATGAAAGCGATATTTTGGTCAATGTGGGAACCGGCAGCCAGATCTCCGTGATATCCGACCAAAAAGCAGAAAACCCGGAAATCGAAACCAGACCTTACTTTGAGGGAAAGTACCTTCTTGTAGGGGCGGCTCTTTGCGGAGGAAGAGCCTATTCTTTGCTTAAAAACTTCTATGCACAGACATTTGGATATCTGAAAAAATTGGAGGATGACGAAGTATATGCCATTATGAATTCCATGCTGAAAGACGATTCCAAAAGAGCTTTTCAGGCGGATGTGCGAAACGAATCGGGAAAAGGAGAACTTCATGTGGATACCCGTTTTGCGGGAACAAGGCAGAATCCGGAGCAGACAGGAAGCATAACGGGAATTACCACGCAGAATTTTACGCCGGCCTGTCTTACCCGGGGAGTACTTTGCGGGATGGCAGAGGAGCTTTTGACCATGTATCGTCAAATGGGCATTACCAAAAGCGGTCTTGTCGGATCCGGTAACGGAATCCGTAAAAATAAAGCATTGGTGAACATTTTTGAGGAAAAATTCGGCGCCGGAATGAAAATTCCCGCGCATCTGGAAGAGGCCGCTTTCGGCGCTGCCCTGTTCGGAACCATTGCCTGCGGAAGGTTCCGAAATGCCGCACAGGCACAGAAACGAATAAAATATGATAACAATTAGCAATTCAGCTGTGAAGCATGCGAAGAGCTTTGTGAAGGGTGCGTCTGAACAGTTATAAATATCGGAAAGGACAATACGATGGAAAACAGGAAACAGATAAAAACTCCCGTGTTTTTTGAGAGAAACAGAGTCGGCCGCGTTTACAGCGGCGGCAGGCTTTTTGCAGATTTTTTCGGCGATGAGACAAAGGACGGTTTTTTGCCGGAAGAGTGGATCGCATCTCGTGTCAGAGCGATCAATAAGATTTCGAACGGTGAAAAAGAGGGGGTATCCAAGGTAAAAGAGGAAAATGCGGAACAAGAAAGTGGGGGAGGTCGTGGGATTTATTTTGACGAATTGCTGGAACGTTATCCGGAGGAAATGCTTGGGAAAAGCGGCAAAATGCGTATCCTGGTGAAAATCCTGGACAGTGCGGTAAGACTTCCGGCACAGGCGCACCCGGACAAGGTGTTTTCAAGAAAATATTTTCATTCGGAATACGGAAAAACAGAAAGCTGGGTGATATTGGGAACCAGACCGGGAGCCAGAATTTATTTCGGTTTTCAGGATGGCGTGGATAAGGATATTTTTTCCGCAGCGATAGATGCGAGCATAACCGATAAGTCTGCCATGGAGCAGCTTATGAAGTACATCGAACCCAAGGTTGGAGATGTTTTTCTGGTTCCGGCCAAAACCGTGCATGCCATCGGAGCCGGCTGCCTGATCCTGGAAGTGCAGGAACCCACCGACTTTACGATTCAGCCGGAGCACTGGTGCGACCAGTATGAACTGAATGAACAGGAAATGTACATTGGACTTTCCAAAGACGAAGCCATGGAGTGCTTCTCTTTCGGAAAAGCACCGGAGGCTCGTATGATACCGGAAACGGTTTCGGAGAAAGACAGTGTAAAAAAGGAGCGGCTGATCGGCCCCGGAAATACCGATTGCTTTGTTATCAACCGGATAACGGTATCCGGCGGCCGGTATACCATGAACGTAAGCGATAGTTATGCCGTTTATATCATAACGAACGGAAGCGGTGTATTAAAAGGCGAAGGTTACGAAAGAACACTGAAAAAAGGCGACTATTTCTTTCTGCCCTGCAACCTTATGGGAAAATTTTCCCTGCAGGGTAATCTGGAAACAGTGGAGTGCTTTTAAGGCTGCTCCACTGTTTTCTTACGCTCGGATAATCTGCCTTCAAAACGGCTCTTGTAAAGGTGTGACGGAACCGGAGTGGGATATTTCCCGTCAAAGCAGGCGCTGCAGAAACCATCGGAATCAATCAGAGAAGGCAGAGCATCTATAGGAAGATAGCCAAGACTGTCTACTCCGATTTTCTCTGCAATCTCTTCCACGGAATAATGGCAGGCGATCAGATTTTCTCTGGAATCGATATCCGTTCCGTAATAGCAGGGGTTTAAGAAAGGCGGTGCGGAAATCCGCATATGAACCTCTGTTGCACCGGCATCCTTAAGGAGCTTCACAATCTGTCCGCTGGTGGTGCCTCTTACGATAGAGTCGTCTATCATAACGACACGTTTGCCTGCTACGGTTTCTTTGATGGGATTCAGTTTAATGCGCACCTGATCTACCCGGTTCTCCTGTCCGGGCGAAATAAAGGTACGTCCGATATATTTGTTTTTTACAAAGCCGATTCCGTAAGGAATGCCGGAATAGCGGGAGTATCCAAGCGCTGCATCCAGTCCGGAATCGGGAACACCTATGACAACGTCTGCTTCCACAGGGTGTTTTTCCGCCAAAATGGCGCCGGCCTTCTGCCTCGCTTCATGCACGGAGATGCCGTTGATCACGGAATCCGGTCTGGCAAAGTAGATATATTCAAAAATACAGATATGGGGCTTTTTCTGATGACAGTGCTCGGTGCGGGAATGAATTCCCTTTTCGTCAAACACAAGAATCTCTCCCGGTTCAAGGTCGCGGATAAACGAAGCGCCGACTGCATCCAGGGCACAGCTTTCCGAAGCAATGATATAGGTGCCGTCTGACAGCTGTCCGTAACAAAGAGGACGGAAACCATAAGGATCTCTTGCGGCAATCAGCTTGGCGGCAGACATCAGAACCAGGGAATACGCGCCATCCAGCAGGTACATAGCCTCTGATACAGCAGCTTCAATGGAAGGGGTACATAGTCTTTTCCGGGTGACGATGTGTGCAATGACTTCGGTATCGCTTGTGGAATGGAAAATGGCACCTTCCATCTCCAGGCTGCATCTTAAGTCGTAGGCGTTGCTTAAGTTTCCGTTATGTGCAACCGCCAGTTTGCCCTTGTGATGATTGACTTCAATCGGTTGGCAGTTAAGCCGGTTGGTACCGCCGGTCGTACCGTAACGCACATGCCCTACCGCCATATTCCCTTCCGGAAATTTTGCCATTACATCTCTGGTAAAAACTTCATTGACAAGTCCCAGATCCTTGCAGGAAGTAAAAAGACCGTCATCACATACTACAATACCGCAGCTTTCCTGCCCACGATGCTGCAGCGCGTACAAACCGTAGTAGGTAAGACTCGCCACAGACTTCCGCTCCGGAGAGTAAACTCCGAAAACACCGCATTCTTCATGTAAATTGTTCATATAAGTAACTATGCCTTTCTGCAGCCTGCAAATGGAAGCACGCAGGCACAAGTGAGATATTCGCAAATGGTTTTCGCTGAACTGCTACATCATTCTAGCATGGTACCAAAACCTTGTCAAGGGTGCGGACGGATTGCAGCAGGGTAAACTTATAACTTATAACGTTCTATTTTTAGGTTGTATTTATCCTAATATTTGTATATAATATGGTTATAGCGTTAAAAGGTCTGGTTCCACTTATGATTGTACAGTGGTGGCGGAAGGGAGATTAGCATATGAGGATAGATACAAATACTATGGTTTCGATTTCAGAAGCAAACCAGAATTTTTCAAAGGTGGCAAGACTGGTAGACGAGCGTGGAGCTGCAGTCATTCTAAAGAATAATGTTCCAAGGTACATTGTGATAGATTTCAGTAAAATGGAGGAAGATATCGTTTCATCAGATGAAGATGTACTAAGTATATCCAAAAAACTTATGGAACAAAACAGAGAAGCGTATGAGGTATTAGCGAAATGAAAAGATGAAACAAACAGGAGGAGCAACCTATTATGTGGGAAGTCAAATCATGTAAAAAAAATGATATATTCTACCCCAGGCATATGCGGGATCTGGAATCTGCTCCTGAAGTGTTGTATTATGTAGGAGATATAACGGCATGCGAAAACACAGTAATTGCAGTTATTGGTAAAAGGAATTCACAAGAACGCTATTTAAGGATTGCCAAAAAAATCGGCGAGCTTCTGGCGAAAGAGGGATATACCGTCTTAAACGGTCTGGCAATCGGCTGTGATACATGTGCATTGCAGGGAGCTGTTACCGTAAACGGTAAGGCAATCGTTTTTTAGTCGATCACAATGCAGCTTATGCAGTCTATAACAACGAGGCTCTTATGCATTTTATAGAACAGCCTGAATACACTCAAATGTCTTTATTTTAACTTTTAGCAAAAAGCCTCCTATAATACAATGAGAAAGGTATCGCAAGCCAATCTCAAAGAATAGGAGGCAATCTTGTATTTATTCCAAAATCCTTATCATATCTTCCCGCAGTCTTTCCAGGTAATCTTTCGTCTTCGGGTAATTTTCAAAGGTAAGAGGCTCGCCTGCCGCCTCATCGATCCGTTTTACAACCGCTTCCCTTCCGATTTTTGCTTCCAGAAGGGTGCAGATCTGCATATCCTGAATTCCTTCATAAGTAACTTCTCCCCGGATGGAGGGATAGACTTCTTCTTTTCCGGGATAGACAATAAACGGATCTCCGGAAGGGTAGGCTTTGTCGCCGGAGGTGGTCAGGTACGGGTTGACCGGATACCAGGAACGGCAGCTGTTATAATAATTAAATCCCCAATGCAAAAATCCTTTGATGTCATATTTGTACAGCAAAAATCCCAGTATGCGTGTCCGATAAGAAGGCATTGCCATAAAACTGTTGGTATAGACATATTGCGGACCGCAGCAGTAATAAGCCCACTGGTTTTCTATGGGGTGCTTTAAGAATTCCGCAAGGGAACTGACAACGGTAACAGGGCATTCCACCAAACCTTTCTCATAAAAATCATAATGGGACAAGGCATCAAAGGTTTTGCTGTTTCCGATCAGCGGGCGAATCAGGGAAGATGCTTTCTCATAGGTTGCCATATTTTCCAGTGTCGGTTCATCGGAAATGTGGAAATAGGTATTCTCGCTGATTCCCTCTTTGGTAAGTTCCGCTTCAATCGCCGGGATATACTGCTGCAGGAAAGCAACATATTCCTCCGAGGAAGCATCGGTATGCCAGCCGAAGTAATCCACCGTCTCACCGTTTTCCGTAATCCGGATATTGGGGGCATGCTCCGCTCCCCACTGGGAAAACATATGAGCCATTTCAAAATGTGTAATCCCGTTTCTCTTGCAGATATCAATAAAGCGTTTGAATTTTTCGAAGGAGAAGAAATATCGCTCTCCCTTTTTCTCTATATCCACCAGCTGAACGCAGGGCCTGCAGGTTCCCACTTCGGTATCCAGAGGAGGCGTATGAATCGGAACCAGTATCATATTGATTCCCACATCCGCCGCTGCAGCAATGTATTTTTCTATTAAATTCCAGTGAGCCTCGGAATAAACGGGGACATCGTGTGCAACCGCGATACAGTCCGCATAAAACCATCTGGTATAAATCAGCTTCTGGACGGGCATACAAACAGGGCGCACTTCTAACCGCATTGTCTTATACAGTACACCTGCCGGTTCCTGCCCCGGACGGTAAAGATGAATTGCGAAACGGATCGCATAATTTCCGGGCCTACAATCCTTCGGGATATCCACTTTGACCCAGATGGTAGTTATGTATGGCGTCAGGGAGAAGTGCTGTGTAATTGATATCGTATGCGCAACGAGTTCAGTATTCTCACCCGGTTCAGCGTTCTTGTCAAAGGCAGTATTTTTCATGATTGCTTCTGCAGCCGTCTCCAGAGGAAGCAGGATATCCGGCATCAGGCAGGGATCTTTTGTCAGATAATCCTCCTGCGGACCAGGCTCGGTAACCGGGCAGTCTAAAACCGCTTCTTTTACCTGATACAGCCGGACAGCATCTGTCAGGGAAGATTCCATACAAAGCTGCGCCTGCAGCTGGCTGTCCGAAGCAAGACACAACTGATAAGAAAAACGCTCCCCTTGCAGCACTGTCCTCTTATCTATTTCAACAAAATCAAGTTTTTCTTTTCCCCGTACTTTTTCCAGTGACGAAATCTGTTTTACCTGTAATTCCATAAAATTCTTCTTCCTTTCCCCAAAATGGTGCATCTGAACGATTGCATTTTCTCTGCGTTGTGCTATAGTAGTGACTATGGAGTTACTATAGCAGATTACTTCCGGCAAGACAATGGAGGAAAAGAAAAGAAAGATGGACTTTTTAACACAGACATATTTCCGTACCCGGCTGGAGCGGGAAGCCGACCGTAAAAACGACAAGACGGCGCTGCAGGTAAACTGTACCGGTGCCGTATCTTCTCATACTGTTTTTTCCAACCGTTCCGTAAGGCAGGATTATTATTATTTGTACCTGATTCAGGGCGGACTGATGATGGAAGAATTTACGCTCCTGCCCGGGGATGTTATCATTTTGGAACCCGGGCGGCCTTATCAATATGAAAGTTTGGAAGACACTTCCTATCTGTGGGTCCATTTCACCGGATTTGAAGCACGCAGTCTGGCCAAAACCGCGCTCGAACAGACCAATGCACGGCATTCCATCGGCATTCATGAAGAGATCCTTTTGGTTTTTCAGAGACTGTTTGCGGAATTTCTTGCCCATGACAGCCAGGCAGATGCCCTTGCGGTATGTCTGCTTCGGGAGATTTTGCTTCTTACCGGACGTTTTTCCGATAAAAAGCTTCCGGATAATCGTCTCTTAAAAGCGCTTTCTTATATTCACAGCCACTTTCACGAACCGATTTCTATGGAAAAGTTGGCTTCGTTAGAACATATCAGCGCCACTTCCCTGCGCAATGCTTTTCATCGGCATACCGGGATGTCTCCCAACGAATATCTCATCCTGCAGCGCATCAACTTCAGCTGCAGGCTTCTTACCCAGACCGACCTGGATATCCGCAGCATTGCGTCCCAGGCCGGTTACCCTGACCCCTACTACTTCAGCCGGATCTTCAAAGAAAAAACGGGACTGGCTCCATCGGAGTACCGCAGGCAGTATTCCCTTACTTGACATAGCTCACACATTACCGTATAATTCCGCTTAGAACAGACAGCTTGGAAGGATAAGAATCATATGCAGAATGCTTTTTCAAGAACAGAACTTCTTTTGGGAAAGGAAGCTATGGAGAAACTGGCGGCAAGCCGTGTTGCGGTATTCGGTGTCGGCGGTGTGGGTGGTTTTACCGTAGAGGCACTGGCTCGCAGCGGTGTGGGCGCATTGGATCTGATTGACGATGACAAGGTATGTCTGACAAATATTAACCGGCAGATCATCGCCACCCGAAAAACCATCGGAAAATACAAAGTCGATGTTGCGAAAGAACGGATTACCGAGATCAACCCCGACGCTGTGGTCCGCACCTGGCGCACCTTTTATCTGCCTGAAACGGCGAATCAGTTTGATTTTACACAATATGATTATATTGTGGATGCCATTGATACCGTTACCGGCAAGCTTACTTTGATTGAGCATGCCCATGCTGCCGGTACTCCGATTATCAGTTCCATGGGCGCCGGAAATAAGCTGGATCCCACAGCTTTTACGGTTGCCGATATTTACCAGACTTCCATCTGTCCCCTTGCCAAGGTCATGCGGCGGGAATTGAAAAAGAGAAACATTGACCATTTGAAGGTGGTCTACTCCCAGGAACCGCCTCTTACTCCTATAGATACCGAAGAGATAAGCTGTCGGACAAACTGTGTCTGCCCTCCCGGCACAGCAAGAAAATGCACACAGCGCCGACAGATTCCGGGAAGCGTCTCTTTCGTTCCTTCCGTGGTCGGACTGATTATTGCCGGTGAAGTTATCAAAGATTTGATAAACTGAAACGGTTGCCGGCAGGAGATATCATTTTTACATGATTTGATTTCCTACATAATAGGTAGCTCCTGCCTGTTTGCTTCATCTTTTCATTTCGCTAATACCTCATACGCTTCTCTGTTTTGTCCCATAAGTTTTTTGGATATACTCAGGACATCTTCATCTGATGCGACAACATCTTCATCCATTTTACTGAAATCTATCACAATGTATCTTGGAACATTATTCTTTAGAATGACTGCGGAGCCGCGCTCGTCTACCAGTCTTGCCACTTTTGAAAAATTCTGGTTTGCTTCTGAAATCGAAACCATGGTATTTGTATCTATTCTCATAGGATAATCTCCCCCACTGTACAAGCACAGGTGGAACCAGACCTTTTAACGCTGTAATCATATTATATACAAATATTAGGATAAATACAACCTAAAAATTTCTTTTTGAAGATCCGTCCGGAGTTTGGAGAGATATATTAAGCAGCAAGGGGAAGCATATATTAAAAAGTAACAAAATCCGGAAGCGGATATTTGGGACAAATTGCGTATTGTTTTTCACCAAGAAGGATGGTAGAATGTGTAAACAGGTAACAGGAATGGAGTGATTTTATGTATATCTATATCGGCATAGAGGATTTGGTAGCAAATGCCCTGATAGAGTTGGTTGAAAAGTCAGAGAAGAGAGAAGTTTTATTCAAGCAGTTGGATGAATACGGAGCTATGGTTATAAAATACTTAAATGATAAGTGTGAACAGGCGGTGCTTGTATTATCCAAAGAACGTACGAATGCATTTCTACATGATTATTCCGATTATTTTGAACTGTTTTCAAATGGGATGGATGAGGGAATTCGATTAAAAGAAGATGTGTCAGTAGGACAATTGTGGAAAAAGTTTAGGGGGTATTTGTCGGTGGATGTCATGTTAGCATTTATGGACAAAGGAGCTGTCAGTGCATTGGGGGTTTCCGCTTGAAAAAAGTGAAGCGTTTTAAAGATCCGATATACGGATATATAAGCATTAAAGAATCTGTAATTTCAAATATTGTTGATACAGCAGGGTTTCAACGTCTAAGAAATGTTATTCAGACAAGTTATTCTCCATTATATTCTTCAGCGGTGCACAATCGTTTTGTGCATTCGCTGGGAGTTTATCATTTGGGTTGTATTGTTTCCAAGAGTATAGACAGTAATAAAAGTGAATACACAGATGCCGGAGAAATCGATAGAATTTTAGAAATTTTCAAGACGGCGTGTTTGCTACATGATTTGGGACATGCTCCTTTTTCTCATACGGGGGAAGAGTATTATCTCGAAAATGGAAAACGGGATTTTCTGCATAATGCAGTTATAGAACTTACGAAAGATACCGACTTGGAGGAAGAGATAAAAAGCAAAAATTATAAAGCCGCACCACATGAACTTATGAGTGTGATTGTAGCTCTTAAAGATTACGATTTTTTGTTTCAAAATGATGCGGAAAAAAGTTTTTTTGCACGATGCATATTGGGGTACTCTTATGTAAAGAGGCCAGGAAAGAGATATTCATTTTTGAACGGTATGATCTCCTTGTTAAATTCATCGGTCATTGATGTTGATAAGTTAGATTATTTAATACGCGATGCCTACATAACAGGATTTGACACAGTATCGATTGATTATGAGAGACTTCTTCAAAGCATCAGATTTCGTAAAGAAGGGGATACATACCAGATTGTGTACACAAAAGATGCCATTAGTGTTATTGAAAATGTAGTGTATGCCCATGATGCTGAGCGAAAGTGGATACAAAATCACCCGATTGTTCAATATGAGGCTTACTTATTGCAAAGTGCAATGGGAATATTGCGTGATAAATATGAGCAGGTTAATCTGTTTTCTTATGAAGCATTAACTGAAAAAGGTATAAAGATATCTGAGGATTACAGGGTTTCACTATTATGCGATGCAGATATTACATTTTTGATTAAAAATATTGACTGCGATTTTGTAAGGGAATATTTTCAAAGAAAGAACAGAAGACATCCATTATGGAAATCGGAAGCAGAATATAAAGCCATTTTCGGCACCGGATATACAAATGATGTTTTTGAAATCGTTGAAGATGGCCTTGACGCTTTATGCAAATACTTAAATTTTGTACGCAGATCACAAGAAATAAATAATGATGCATTATTGGCTTGTAAAAAAGATATAGAAAATGTTCAGATACTATGTACCAAAGAAGTAATGAAAAAAGAAAATATAGAAGCGATGATTGCTGAAAAAAGAAAGCATTTGCGATGGATGGAGGCATTAAAAGCATTTGCAGAGGAACAGAAGATTGCCTTTGATTTCATTATTCTCAAGGCAAGTCAGTTTAACAGCGGATTTGCCAAAGAAGCATTTGCTAAAATTCAAATTGAATTTAATACCTTACTAAGACCGTGTTATTTTGAGAAAGTAACGAATACGCTTAAAGCAGAGAAAAGTTCAAGAGAAAAGTACTTTTATTTGTTTTACAGAAGAACGGACAAAGAAATTAAAGTGGATTTAAGAAGGCTGGCGGTATGGTTGGGAAATATAGCGATGGAGGAAGCTTTTAAGAAAAATTAGTCTTTTCCTTTTTATTTCAGCATTTTAAACCAAAACGGGGTAATTCTCTCCCGTGAAAAGAAACAGCTTTTCATGAAAAGATTGTCGGCAGGAGATATCATTTTTTACATGATTTGATTTCCCACATAATAGGTTGCTCCTTAATAATCAAAACATCTGTTCTGCTGCTATACTATTATGCAGAGATATTTTCAAGCTTTTATTCTAAATTTGCAAGCCTTTTATCAAAGTTTTTTTATCAAATAACCGGATGGTAAACGGTTACACTGGTGCCATCCGGTCCTGACGTGATGGTATAGCCGCCTTTGTTATCAAAGAGCAGACGGATACGGCTGATTACATTTTTCAGACCAATGTTCTTGTTTAAAAATAAAGAATCGGAATCCAGATAACTTTTAAGCTCCTCCAGTGCCTCTTTGCTCATGCCGGCGCCGTTATCGGTTACACAGATCGACAACCTGTCCTGTCTGCAAAAGGCAGAAACGGTGATTTTCCCGGTTTTTTTCCGGTACAGTTTTTTAATGCCGTGTTCCACCGCATTTTCCACAAGAGGCTGGATAATGGATTTTAAAGTGTGCAGATCATAGAGTTCCTGGGAAATCTCCAATGCAAAAGAAAAGGAGTGGTCGTGTTTTATTTCGGCAATTTCCACGTAGGACTTTAACATTTCCACTTCTTCTTTTAAGGTGACGAGATATTCTTCGGTTTTCAGGGCATACCGCAGGATATCGGACAGGCGGGAAATCAGACTCACGGCTTCGGTACGGTTATCCTCTCCCTGAATCGAATAGGAGATCATATTTAGGGTATTAAACAAAAAGTGCGGGTTGATCTGCGTCTGCAGCGCGATTGCCTGCGCCTTTTTTAAGCTGGTTACTTTTTCCAAAAGCTGGTATTCCAGATTCCGGTTGCTTAAGGCGATTCCTTTCGTCTTTTCCATCAGATAATATAATTCATTGGTTCCCGGCATGTCGCTTTGGATATTCGGATTTTCCAGAGAAGTAATAACCGACAGGATGGATAAATACTGTTTTCTGGCAAACGTGATGCTTAAAAGGATGGACAATACCACAACGCCAAAGGAAGACAGAATGATTAAAAACATATTGAAATTAAAGCGCAAAGGCTGACTGCCGATTTGGGAAGAGTAGGAAAATTCCACAGGGCTGTCTGCTGACGCTACGGTATACTGCATGGCATTTTTACTCTCATCATAAAAATAATCAAAAAGAATCTCTTCGGTTCCGGGAAGGGTAATCCGGAAGCCTTCCAACGATTTATCTTTGATATTTAGCAGTTTGGCAAGTGTATTTCCCGATATTTTAATGACTAAAATACCTTGTCTCGGATAAGGATAGTTAATGGCATAGCAAAAAGTCAGATAGTCCGTCCCATTGTAGGGAAGACAGGCAATATAGTTTTGTTCGCCTCTTTTTATAAATTCGTCATACCAGGAGGAGTCCGGAAAGTCTTTCAGATAATTGCCGGATCTGGACAGAAAGGAATAGACATAATCCGCATGAGGACTGTAAAGGTAAATGTAGTCGATATTGCCGGAATAATCGATAAAAAGAGAGGCTTCTTTCGCCACTTTCTGTACAGGGGAGGAGCCTGTTACGTTGTTAATGAAAATGTCGTTGGACAGCAGATCGGAGACATTGGAACTGAGCGTTACCTGTTCCCGGTACGTATCCGCCTGGGAAAAAAGCGTATAGATCAGATTGGCATTCCGTTCTGCGGCCGAACGAATATACCGGCCGGTTTCTTCTTTCTGTGAGTTGATAAAAAAGAGGGAAATCACAAAAATCAGCATAAGAATCGGCAGCGTAACGGTAATTAATATATGAAAAAAGTAAGTCATGAACAAACTTTTCATTTTATATCTGGAAATCAGTTCCGAAGAAAATTTATGAAGTACGGACATAGGATCACATCTTTCTGTATTTATTGCGGTAATCGGTGGGGGTAAGACCGGTATAGATTTTAAACTGCTTCACAAAGTAGGAATGCTGGGAGAATCCTACCATCTGAAAAACAGAAGTAATCCGTACATTGGTACTTACCAGTATCTTTTTGGCAGCTTCGATCCGCAGATTACAGAGGTAATTGACGAAGTTCATGCCAAAATGTTCTTTAAACAACTTGGAAAAGTAAGTGGGATTGAATCCCGTTTCGGCGGCAAGACCTTCCAGGGTAATATCCTGCATATAACATTCCTCCAGGGTCTGCTTTACTTTTTGGAAAATGATCTGCTTGTCCTGACCCAGGACAACCTGCTTTTTTGACCGGAACTTTTCACGGTAACGAAACAATTCATCCGCCCGGTTGGTATTTAATTCGGTATTCAGAGAAATATCCATATGCAGACATTCCGCAAAAACATTGACCAAATCCTTCTGATAGGCAGACAGAAAGTGAGAAAACTGTTCGAAACTCACGCCCTTTTTGGAAATCAAAAAGATATCAAATCCGGTATGATAGAAAAAAGTAAGGCCGGACCAGGCACAGTAGTGCTCCGTATTCAGAAGCTGTTCTATGGCAAAGATCAGTTTTTCTTGCCCGTGTGTCCATTTCTGATTATGATACCGTTCCGGATCCGTAATTGCGGCGCAGATACTTGCAAAGCAGGCGGAATGCAGGTCCAGTTCTATGCCGGAGGCGGAAAAATCTTTTGAAAACAGATCTGTGTCAGTGCCGTCATCCATCAACAGGTTAATAAAAAGCTTACGAATAGCGGAACTTACCGTACTTCCTTTAAACGGACTCTGTCGGTAGGTTTTGTTTAAGAGCATGCTTGTTTCGGACAGAACCTCCGACAGAGCGTCTACTGTAATAGGCTTTACCAGATAGGAAGCAACGTTATAGGTAATGGCCTGACGGGCATATTCAAAATCCTTATAGGCACTCAGAAAAATAACCTTGGCAGCCGGATTGGTCTGATGCAGGTATTTTGCGATATCCAGACCGCTTACATCCGACATGGAAATATCCGTGATGATCAGGTCGGTTTTATTCTCCTTTAAATAAGCTAGCGCCTCTGCCGGATTATAAAAGGCCTGTTTCAGACAGAAACCGTAATGCTCCCAGTTGATAAGCTTTTTTAAAGCTTTCAGCTGGAAGATTTCATCATCAATTAAAATCAGCGAAAACATAATGGTAAAGAGTCCTTCCTTAAAAGCAGCTTTTATGAGAATATTATACTTCATTTTGACGGGTAAAAAAAGAAAGGAAAACAAACTTCACAAAAAAGTACAGCAGATTCAGAAAAATGTGCATCGAAATGATGAGAAAAACAAAGTATAATGTGACCATACGATTTGAGAACAGGACAGGAAGCGCAAGGATATGAAGGCAAAATATGGTATCGAAAGAAAAAAGAAAAGAATCACCGGACGTGAGTGGCAGTGGATTTTTATGTGTATTCTCCCTGTGCTCCATGTGTTTGTATATAGCTATTTGACGTTGTATGGTCTTCTGATTCCGTTTAAGGACTATAAGTTCGGAAGAGGCATCTGGGGAAGCGATTGGGTCGGACTTGACAATATATTGGTTTTCCTTCGCTCCAATGATGCCATCAGGCTGACAAGGAATACTCTGTTTCTGAATGTGATTTTGATCAGCACGTCCATGATAGCTCAAATAGCGCTGGCAATTATATTCTACCTGCTGACAAGCAGGAGGGGACTTAAGGTGTATCAGACGGTTATGATAACGCCTCATTTCCTGTCCTGGGTCGTAGGGGGCTATGTGGCTTATGCGATCCTGACACAGAACGGAGTAATCAATACGTTGCTGAAAAATATCGGAATGCAGCCGATTTCCTTTTATACACAGGGGTCTTACTGGCCGGCGATTTTGTCCGTTGCCAATGTCTGGAAAGGTGTGGGCATGGGATGCATTATCTATTACGCCACACTCATGGGAGTAGATAGCTCCTTATATGAAGCAGCCAGAATTGACGGAGCCAAAAGAAGGCAGGAAATTCGTTATATTATGCTTCCTATGTTGTCGCGGGTTATTGTACTGAATCTGATCATGGCAATCGGCGGGATCTTAAGTTCCGACTTCGGACTGTTTTATAATATGACCAGAGATTCCGGCAGCCTCTATGCTACAACCGATGTAATTGATACATACGTATACAGAGCCATGAGAGTCATGGGAGACATGGAATTATCCAGTGCGGTCGGTCTGTTAAAATCAGTAATCGGATTTGTATTGGTTTATATTACCAACTGGCTGGTCAGACGTTATGATGAAGAATTAAGTCTGTTTTAAGAAAAAAGGCGGAGAACCGAGGTATAGAAAGCATGAAAAAAAAGAACCGAATCACGCAGATCATCATACATATTTTCCTGATTCTTGCCTGTGCAGTGACAATTTATCCGTTGCTGCTGTGTCTGGGGGTCTCTTTTACGGATGAGCGGGAAGTTATGAATGACGGGTATAAATTGATCCCGCATACGTTCAGCATTGCAAGCTATCGCTATGTTTTCAGTGCGCCGAAGAGAATTATCAATGCATATAAGGTAACGGCATTTTATTCCATTGTGCAGACCCTGTTGATGCTCTTTTTTAATTCCCTGATGGCATACCCGTTATCCAGAAGAAATTTCCGGTTCCGCAATAAGTTGAACTTTTATCTTTATTTTACCTGCCTGTTCAGCGGAGGAGCTGTTCCGGTCTATATTTTGAATACACGGTATCTGCATTTAAATGACACCATCTGGATTTATATCATTCCCGGACTGGTAGGAGCCTGGACAATCTTCTATATCCGGACATCCTTTCAGGCGGTGCCGGAGGAAATCGTAGAGTCAGCCGTTATGGACGGAGCCAGTGAATTCCGGATTTTGCTGACGTTCATGATGCCTCTTTCCAAACCGGTACTGGCGACAATGGCATTAGGATCTTTCCTCGGCAACTGGAACGGCTGGTATACTTCTTTGCTGTATATCAATAAGCGGTCGGATCTTGCCAGTCTGAACTTCCTTTTACAGGAGATCCTGATGAAGATAACGGCGCTGACAAAGCTGGAAGAAACAGGAAGGGGGCAAATGGTGGATATCACTTCCATTCCCAGTGAAACCGTAAGGATGGCCATGCTGTTTGTGGTAGCGGGACCTGCACTGGTGGTCTTTCCGTTTTTTCAGAAGTACTTTGTAAAAGGCATGATAGTGGGAAGTGTAAAAGGGTAAGTGCAAGAGACGGGATCCATCTCTGAGAAATGTATCGAATAGTAACAAGGCGGTAAGAAAAAGATAAGTTTACCATCTGAATAAAGATGGATTAAATTTAATAAATGTATACATCTATCTACAAGGAGGAAGAGAACATGAAAAAAAGTAAGGCAACAAGAATGCTGGCGCTGTTAATGGGAATGCTTCTGGTATTATCCATGGCAGCCTGTGGGAACAAGACGAAGGTGGATGATAAGGGTACAGATTCCAAAAGTACTGAGGTAAAGAGCAGTGAAGCCCAATCCGTGCCGGAAAGCACCCAAGAGGAACCGAAGGAAATCGTGGAAATCAAAGTGATTGCACCGATCGGTTACGGTATGGAAGATACCCAGAAGGTAGTGGATGCTTTGAATGTGCTTCTGGAAGAAAAGATCGGTGTCAGAGTGGATTTAGAAGCACTTTCTTTTTCGGACTATGACGGCGTTGTAAACATGAAGTATGCTTCCGGAGAAGAGTTTGATGTTATCTGGGCATGTGACTGGACCAATGATATTGTGGCTGCAGTGAACAATGAAGTGGTTATGGAGATTTCCGATGCGATTACGAAATATTGTCCGAAGCTGTATGATACGATGCCGGAGTCTTATTGGGAGCTTTCCAAAATAAACGGCGGCTTGTATGCGGTTCCGAATATGCAGAGTGCAACAGCTTCTCCCGGACTGGTGGTACAGAAAGAACTTGCAGATAAGTACGGACTGTACCCGGAAAAAGTAAAGAGCGTTTCCGATATGGAAGATTTTTGGGATGCATTGGTTGAAAATGAAAAGGATATCTGGTCGATCCGTGCAGGACTTGCTACCGACTGCATCAAAGAAGGCTTCTCGTTCTACGGAACCAGTACTGTTATCAGCTATGATCTGGATGACATGTACAATACCGATAAGTGGGAAGTAAAGCCTATTTGGGAATTGGACGGCTGGGTGGATCAGGTTTATAAGATCCATGAATGGTATGAAAAAGGGTATATCAGAAGCGATGTTGCATCTGTTATGTCCGATGCGGAAGATGTAAAAGCCGGTAAGTACGCTACCTTCAGTTACGGATGGACACCCGGAGCGGACGTTACGGTATCTACCGCTTACGGAAAAGAGTATTATGCAATCCGGACGGGTACGGCCGTAGTCGGTACTGCGACACCTATGAGCGCTATGTGGGCAATCAGTGCAAACTCCGAGAAAGTAAAAGCAGCTCTTGACTTTATTTATCTTCTGCACACAGATAAGGAAGTATTGAATATGCTTACCTATGGTATCGAAGGAGAACATTATACCTGGGTAGATGAGGATCATATTCGTCTGGCGGAAGGCGTAGATATGAAATTTAAAAACGATGCCTGGGTTACCGGGGATGTTTACCTGGCATATCTTCTGGAAGGAAACGATGAGGATGTTAAAGAACAGCAGAAAGCCTATGGGGAAACGCTGCCGACCGATCCTTTGGCAGGATTCCTGTTCAATTCAGAGAATGTAAAGACCCAGGTAGCGCAGCTTGCAACCGTCTGGTCTGAATTCGCGAACATGAGAAGCAAGGGTACCGTAGATGTAGATACCGAACTGCCTAAATTCATTGAGAGAATGAAAGGCGCAGGCGTAGAAGATGTGGTGAAGGAAGTAGACAGACAGCTTCAGGAATTCCTGGCAAACAAAAAGAAATAAAAAATCTTACGGAAAGATGCAGATGCTCATCTGCATCTTTTTCGAAGCAGTGCGCCTTTGTAAGTGGCGCGTCTGAATTGTAATGAAAACAGAGCCAGAGTAAAAAGGATAAAAAAATGTTTGTGGAAGCACAGTGTCTGTCGGAAGACGGCGGTATTTATGAGTTCCAAAAGAAATTTTTCTCCGGAAAGGATTCGGTAATCCATATAAAAATCTATGCGCAGCAAAGATATCTTCTTTATGTGAATGGCACCTTTGTTTCCGAAGGCCCCTGCCGTAGTGCGGAATCCGTGCGCTATATAGACCGGATCAGCGTAAACATTCCGGAAGGAGAAAATGAAATTCTGGTGAAAGTCCTTCATATCCGGGAAAGCGGCCGGTTTACGACGGTATTTAAGAGTGAATATCCGGGGTTTTATCTGGAAGCGGTGAGCGAAGAGGGGATAAAAATAGAATCGGATCTGTCCTGGAGCTGTAAAATGGACAGGGCGCATCATTTGCTTTATAAAAAAGGGCAATTCCATACAACGGCACCCTGTGAAGAAATCCTGGGTGAGAGGGACGAAACTTTGGTCGCACTGTGGGAAAATGTCAAAATGAGGGTGGTAGTGGCAGGAGGTCACGATTACGGCGGATATGGATTATTTGAATTGAAAGATCGTCCCATTCCTTTTATTCCATATCATGCACCGGAATCCTTTAAGGTCGTTCGTAAGGGCGAAAACTTTGTGGAATTGGATGCAGGACGATATGTAACGGCGAAGCCTCATTTCATTTTTCATGGGCGGAAAGGAAACTGCGCTGAAATCATTTATGCGGAATGTTACCGCTTCGGAGAGGAAAAAAGAGATCGCTGCGACAGTCGGGGAGAAATCCGCGGAAAGAGTGATATCATTCATTTTAGCGGAGACGTACAGGAATTTGAGCCTTTCTGGTTCCGGGCCTATCGTTTTATTCGGATTGAAACAGAGGAGCTTTCGGCGCTGCAGGAAGCTTCCTTTGCGATCTGTCATTATCCGCTGAATATTACCGGAAGCTTTGCGTGCTCCGATTCTTATTACAATAAAATGTGGGATATCAGCGTGAATACCATGCTTTGTTGTATGCATGAGATTTTTGTGGATTGTCCTTACCGGGAACAGCAACAGTATATTATGGACAGCGCCATTGAGATGATGGTGTCTCTGCGAATGTCGTCCGATACGAGACTGATTGAGAAAATGATAGAAGAATTTGCATCCTCACGAATTCCGGAAGGATTGTTAAGCGCCAATTATCCGCATGAAGAAAAGCAGATCATTCCGTCCTTTTCCTTGTTCTATATCATGATGGTGAGGGATTATCTGCGATATTCCGGGAAAACCGCTTTTGTCCGAAGGCTGACTCCGGTGGTTGACGGAATTCTTTCTTATTTTTCCGGCCATGCCGATGAGAACAGATTGTATCTTACCGGAAAATACTGGGACTTTGTGGACTGGGTGCCGGACTGGGGAAATTACGGGATGCCGGTAGAGGGCGCCGGACATATGCTGACGGTGATGAATCTTTGTTATGCTTACGGGCTGAAATGCGCGGCGGAGGTTTGTCAGATAACCGGGCGATACGGTCTTGCATCGGAATATGAAATCACATATCAGAAGTTAAAAACAAGAATCAATGCCCTGTGCTTTGACCCGGAAAAAGGGCTTTACCGGGATGAAATCGGGAAAGATTCTTACAGTGAGCATACCATTGTCTGGGCGATTTTGGCAGCTGTGCAGCCTGAGAATGTTCTGAAAGAGATGGCAGCTTCCTTAGGAAAAGAATTTCTTCACAAATGTACCTTTTCCATGAAATATTACCTTTTCCGGGCGCTGGAATCCATAGGGGAATATGACAGAGCGTGGGTGCAGCTGGAAGAATGGAAATCTATGATTGATCTGCATTGTACTACCTGGTGCGAAACACCGAATAATCCTTCCAGCGAATGCCATGGATGGAGCAGTGCACCGCTGTATGAATTCTCCGCCAATATTCTGGGAGTGAAGTTTATGGGAAATCAGCAGCTCCTGATACAGCCGCACTGTGGGAATTTAAGCTTTGCGAAGGGAACTGTACCCACACCGGAGGGACTTATCCGAATCAGTTGGAAAAAAGAAAATGGTGTGTTTACTGCGGCGGTGGAGGCGGATTTTCCCATGAAAGGAATTCTGGAACTGCCGGATGGACAGAAAATAACAATAGAGGGAAAGACAACGGGAGGAACGGCCGATGTTGGAATATGATTTTCAAAAGCCCGAGGATTGGTGCTATGGAACCGATTTCTGGATGCTAAATGATGAACTGGATGAAACGGAAATGTGCCGACAGCTTCAGTCGATGCACAGTCAGGGCGTTGCCTGCGTCATTGTACGTACTTATCTGGGCTTAAAGTCGGATTATCCAGGCAAGGACTGGATGAGCAAAATGCACGCCGCAGTGACACAGGCAAAGAAGCTGGGGATGAAGCTTGTTATGCAGGCAGGCTATATGCCGGAGGCGGTACTGGGACTGCCGGAAGAATATTCTATGGGGAATCTGTGCTGTTATCCGCAGGGGCAGGGACAGGGAGAAGTGGTACATTGTCACAACGGAATCGATTACTGTGTGAAACCTACGGGGCATGTACTGGATATGTTAAGCCCGCAGGCCTGTCAATTTTATGTGCAGCAAAGCTATGAAAATTTCTGGAAGGATTTTCGTGAGGAATTCGGCAAAACCATTGTTTCGGTCTGGGTGGATGAGCCGAGTTTCAAAGCAGCGTCTCTGCCCTTTACAAAGGAATTGCCCAAGGCTTATGAAGCGTTATGGAAAGAGCCCTTTGCCTGGGATAAGGTTCATCTGCTGTTTACGGACGATGACAGGAAGGAAGTGATAGCTTCTGTAGATGACCGCCTGAATCAAAATACAGAAGAAAATGCGGATGAAGGAGAATTGTTCCGGCTGCACTACTGGCGGACCGTTCTGTATCTGATGAAACAATCTTATTTTCAGTCGGTCAGAGACTGGTGTGATGCGAATCATTTGATGTTCAGCGGACATCTGATGGCGGAAGACACGATGGAAGGGCAGATATCGGCGACCTGTTTTACTATGCCGATGTACCGGTATTTTGATATTCCGGGCATGGATTATCTGACGGCACAGATGGATTGGAATTACGGCGCTTTGCGTCCGGAACGACCCTATAACGATCTATGGACACATTACGGATACTTTAACACACCGTTACAATGCTCCTCCGTGGCGCACCAGACGGGAAAAAAAGCGGTTCTTTCGGAGATGTACGGTGTCAGTTCCGAGAATATGGGATTCAGAGACCAGAAATATATGTTTGACCGCCTTGCCAGCTTCGGCATCAATCACCGCAGCGTTCATGCCATTTTCTATTCTCTGCGGGGCTGCGGAAAGCATGCTTACCCGCCGCATGTAAGCGATTATCAGCCTTATTGGCCGAAGTACCGCCTGCTCACTGATGCGATTGCCAGAGAGTCCTCTTTTTTACGGGCGGGGAAACCGGTAAAAGACGTTCTGGTGCTGCATCCCATCGAAACGGCTTTCAGCCTGTACCATGGGCGGAATGAAAGAGGCGTAAATGACAATCAGAAATTATGGCGTTATGACCCGGAATTTAATCAGGTTCTGAGAAATCTTGCCAACTGGCAGATTAATTTTGAACTGGGAGATGAGGATACCATTGCCGAACTGGGCGAAGTATCCTCCAACCGGTTCCGGGTAGGCCAGATGGCATATAAGCTGGTAGTAATCCCGCCGGTGAAGTTCTTAAGGGAAACAACGCTTGCGTTACTTGGAAAATTCATGGAGCAGGGCGGAACGGTGTTGGTAATCGGACAAGGGTCGAAGTACTCCGATACGGGACGGCTGTGCAAAGAGGCATTGGAAGGTGCTGTTTTTGCGGATTCCTTCCGCAAAGTGAGAGAATTTTTCCGGACAGCGCCGTTAAGCTATCGTTATGAACCGTATGATGCAGGCACCTCGGTACAGATTTTTATGCAGGAGGAAGGAGACGATCTGCTGTTCTTTTTGATGAATACGGACTGCAGACGATCCGTGTCGGGAAGGTTGATCCTGGAAGGCGATTACCGATGTCAGCACTTCCGGGAATATGACGGCGCAATTGTAACGTATCCGTCCGTGACAGAGGAAGGAAAAACAAGCGTAGAGGTTGAATTGCCGGAGGGCGGAAGTTTACTTTTGCGCCTGCAGAAAGCGGAAAAAGAGGATAAGAAGAGTTCATGCTTCGGGGAAAAGGCACCGGAAAGCAGAGTATGTCTGCCGGTGAAGAGTAAGTGGAAGGTAAAAAGGGAGGATCCCAATGCGCTGGTTCTGGAAATGTTCCGTTTTGCAAGAGAGGGAGAAGAACTCAGTACACAGGATTATCCGATCAGTGCCATTCAGGATTTGCTTCGTAAGCAAAAATACGAAGGAGAAATTCTGCTGGAGACGCAATTTACATGTGCGCAGGCATTTGAAGGATTGGAGCTGGTGGTGGAATATCCCGAAAAACAGCGGATTAATTTAGACGGACGGGAAATAGACAGCAATGCTGTCGGGTTTTACCGGACTTTTGGATTGGAAAGGCTTTTCCTCGGACAAGTGGAGGCAGGAATTCATAAAATCAGAATCCGGCGTCATTTTCAGTTAAAGAAAAAGGCGACCACATCGGTCACGGCATTGTTTGAAAATCTGGGCGGCGTGGAACTGGAACCGCTGATTCTTCTGGGAGATTTTGCCGTGCAATCGGCCATGGAACCTTCTCAGAACGGTTGCATCCGTTTCAACCGGGATTTCCTTTTGACAAAGGAAGCTGCTGATAGTGTAGAGACCGGAGGTTATCCGTTTTACTGCGGTGTCATGGCGATGGAGACGCAGATTGAACTTCCGAAAGGTGTGCGGGAAGCCATTTTTTCGCTGGAGGGACTGCATGCTGCTGCAGCAGAAGTGTCTGTCAACGGAATGGTCTGCGGAGATCTGTGCTGGGCACCGTATGAAGTGAAGCTTACCGGACTGCATCCCGGCAGGAATCTGCTGAAGATAAGGCTGTTCGGAACCCTGCGGAATCTCCTGGGACCCTGGCACCGCCCGGTAGGAGAAATCGGCGCGGTCTGGCCGGGAGGATATGATTCGCCTAATGAACCCTGGGAAGGCAGTTTCTCTCTGGAAACGGGAAAGGCGGATCCGAAGTGGTATCTGGACAGGGTACCGGATAAACCCGGCTGGACAGAATCTTATTTATGCGTCCCTTGGGGAATTGTCCGTCCGGTAGTTTGTTGGAGTGTAACAACGGGTGAACAGACAAAAGCGAAATAAAGCAGTAATACAGAAAGTGTAAGAAAGGCAGAAGAAGGCGATGGGATTTCAAACCAAATATATTCGTTATGATATCGAAAAAATCATTCACAGGGCAGATCTGGAATTCCCTCTGGATTCCTTAAAGAACATTCCGGAGAATCTGCCGAAAATGTGTATTGTTGAAGATTGCAAAGCGCAGCTTCCTTTTGCAAACGGACGATTCGGAACTCCGGTATGGACGGATGGACAGAAAATTTGTATGCAGCCCGCGCATACGGATTTTCTGCCGTTTGGTGCGGCGACTACAGCAAGGGTATTTTGCAATGAGGCGGAATATGGCTGCGGACTGGCCTGGTTTACAGTGGATTTCGGGCAGGAAATCCTCAAAGGAGGGACACAGTATATCGATTATTACCGTGGCGTTTGCGGATACCGGTCCGCTTCGGCGGATATTACTCTGGCAGCGGACAGGGATAGAGATCTGCTTTGCATTCATATTGCAGATAAGCGAAAGAGGAAAAAACCGTTTGAGGTGATTCTGAAAGCCCCGCATTTTGCGCTGGAACAGAATGGGAATCACCGGTCGGAAACAAGAGTATATAAGGCGGAAGGGAATGCCATGCTGGATACGGTGACCCGGGAGGTATGCGATACCGGCATCCGGGAGAACGATACGTATTGCAGGGGAACTCTGGGTGTTTATGTGGAAATGAATCCGACCAACTGGCACAGAATTCAGTATGATAGGACAGCGCCGGGGGAAGTAAGGCTTAAGGTGTTGCCGGATGAACAGACAAAGGATATGACCATCTATCTTGCGGGAGCGGTTTCGCAGGAGGAGACTTCGGATACGAACAGGGAAGTGCTTGACTGTCTGCGCTATGTGAGAGGAACGGTAAGCGGGAAAAAAGTCACCTTTTCGGAAATTGCGGAAAAAACGGCGGACTGGTTTCGGAAATTCTGGGGAAAATCCTTTATACAATTGGATGAACAGAATCAGTGGCTGGATGCAACGGGAATTTTCTGGGTCAGGCTTTTGTATGAAATGGCTCTGACCAAATTCGGAAATTATCCGCCCCTGCACCAGGCAAATCCTTTGTATGGAGCGAACCTTGCCGATGTCTGGGGGCAGAGGATCTGGTGGTTTAACAACGGCAGATATGAATACGGAATGAATCTGATCAATCATGGGGAAATGAACGATCCGCTCCTTCGAATGATTGAAAAAAACTATGCCAAATACCAAAATGCAGCGAAGCAATACTGGGGAAGCAGCGGAATCTATATTCAGGAGGTCACCTACCCGGACGGAATGGAGATTTATCCGACGATCTATACCGAAGAGTTAAGAAGATGGTATGTATCCGGAGAAATTCCCGGAAAAGATTTTTTTGAACTTCAGAAAAAAAGAATACCGGAAATGGTGATAAAGGGAAAATTAGGGCAGGGAGATTATACCATGCGATTCTGTTACGATACCGGAGATATTGCGGAGTTATACCGGCTCAGGTATTTATATGAATGCGATACGGAGTTTTTAAAAGAGAAAGCCTACCCGATTCTGCGTGATGCGGCGGAATTTTACCGAAACAATCCGATTCTTCAAAAGAAAGAGGATGGAAAGTACCATATTTTTCCTACCAATTATGCAGAAACCTATTGGGGAGCGGCAGATGTCATAGACGATGTCTCTATGATAAAAAGTCTGTTACCGGTTGCGGCGGACTATGCACAGGCTCTGGGAGTTGATGCAGAATTGATTCCAGTCTGGAGAGAGATTGCGGAAAACATGTGTGATTTTGTGACGGCCGAGGATGCAGACTGCCTTTCACCGAGGTGGGGAGAGGACAAAAGTGCCGGTTTTGCCATGTGCAGGGAACCTGTTTATGAAGGCTATCACAGTTGGGTGAAAGACTGGATCGGCTGCCCGCAGGATGAGCAGATCCGCCCGGTGATGGATTATGATCTGGTGACCCATGAGACCAAGGATGAGAAGTTAAAGATGCTATGCATGAATACGCTGGAAGGCAATCTAATTCTGGAAAAGATGAAGGAAGGTCCGGGTGCTTTAAAATATGTGCTGGATCGGTTCGGAACAAACTGCGCAAGACTTGGCAGAGAGGATCTGGCATTTTTGCGGCTCCCGCTGCAGTTTTGCCAGATGATGGATTTAAAACAGCCGTCTTACGAGGAATTGCAGCATTTTACGGATCTGGAATCGGCCTATGGTACGCTTTCCTATAAAAGTATCTATGATCTGCAGGACTGGGTATATGAAGAAGCGATTATGGAATGTCTGCTGGGATGCTGTCCCAAAGGAGACGACCGGACAAAAAATGTAATCTATATTGCACCGGCCTGGAACCGGAAATATGATGCAAAGTTCCTGCTGGCGGCCAGAGACGGATTTGAGGTATGTTGTGAAATCAAGGGCGGAGCGGTAAGAGTTGTGGAAATCTACTCAAAATGCGGAAAGACCTGTATTGTCCGCAATACTTTCGACAAGCCGGTGACAGTGGAATTCCCGGATGGCACAGAACGGCTTTATGAGGGAGATTATATTGAATTCCTTACGGAGAAAGGGAAGCGTTACTGTATTAAGATAAATATGGAATAGGCAGAAAAGAAAGCAATCATTTTCAGGCCGCAGAGGGCAGAAAGGTAAGCTGTAAGTTATGAAAGAGGAATTGCAGGTAAGGGAAATAAAAAAATCCGAATTGCTGCAGTATCATAAGATCCGGAGCATGGCAACTCATGTAGTATATCCGGATATGAAGGATACGGAAGGCATCAAGAAACGTCTGGAAGCGGAGTATGAAGAGTCTTTGGAGAAAAAGAGCTTCTGGAAGAAAAATGAAATGATGTGGGTGGGAGCTTTTCGCGGGGAACAGATGGTTGCCGGACTGAAAGTATTCCCACATACGGTGAATTTTGACGGCAACTTCTGTGAAATGGCAGGAGTGGGAGGCGTATTAAGCGATCCCTTAAACCGCAGAAACGGAGCGATTACTGCCATTTTTCGTCAGCTGTTTGCCGAATGCAGGCAAAATGGACAGTATTTTTCCCACCTCTATCCGTTTATCACGCAATTCTATAAAAAGTATGGTTATGAAAGTACGTACCAAAAGGTTTTCTGGCAGATTCCCATAGAATATCTTCCCACGGAGCCTTACTCCGGTCTGGTGCATTATGAAGCAACCGATAGACAGAAGGAAGATATTAAGAAGGTTTATCGGCTTTTTTCAGAGAAGCGGAATATGTCGGGAGTACGAACCGAAGAAAGATGGGAAGAATTCTTCCGACAGAACTGTCCTTATACGCAAGACCGGTATTGCTACCTGCATTATGATGAAGCGGGGAATGCGGACGGCTTTTTCGGTTATACCATGCGTTATCCTTCCGGAGAGGGAGCAATGGCGGATATCGGAGGAACTATTTATTTTACCTGTGCAAAAGCATTGCAGCAGATGTTGGGATTTCTTACAATTTTGAGTTCCTATGCGAAGGAAGTGTGCATGGTTCTGCCGGGGGATGTGGATATTACGGGAATTCTCGGGGAGATATGCGGTCGTTCCGGAAGAAGGGTGATACAGAGGAAAGTTTTTTCGGAAGGAATGTCCAGAGTCATTGATGCGGAGGAAGTCTTAAAACTTGCCAGGTATCGCGGCGAGGGAAGCGTAAAAATAAAATTAACGGACGATTTCTGTGAATGGAACAACAAGTGTTTTCTGGTTACGTTTGACGGAGTCTGCAAGTCTGTTTCTTATGTACAGGACTATGATATCTGTATGGATATCCGGGCTTTTGCCGCAATGATTCTGGGCAAATGGTCCATGGAGGATTGTGAGTACCAGCCGGGGATCGAGGTTATAGGCAATCGCGAGAACCTGGGGAAAGTATTTTATAAAAAGCCGTTTTGGATCGGAGAAGATTTTTAGTAGCCCCGATCGCAGCGTCAAATCTGAAATTTGACGTGCGATTTCTCCGAAGCTAAAGCGTTTGCGGAATGAGGGATTCGTATGAAAAAAGGAATGACGCTTCTTTTTCAGGGAGATTCCATCACGGATGGAGGCCGGAAAAGAAGCATGGACGGAAATCATATTTTAGGGCACGGATATCCGTATCTGATCAGTGCCGAATTGTCTATAGAATATTGTGAGAAGCAGTTAAAATTTATCAATAAAGGAGTAACAGGTGAGGCAATCGAAAATATTTATGCCCGTCTGGAAAGGGATGTTATTGCTTATAAACCGGATCTGGTAAGCTTCCTGGCAGGAATCAATGACATTGAACGGGGAGTTACGCTGCCCTATGGAGAAACAACCGGAAGCTATATTGCCGTTTACCTGAAAATGTATGACAGGTTAAAAGCAGCGTTGCCGGATACCGTGGTCGTCATCTGTGAGCCGTTTTATCTGGAGGTCGATAACTATGATGCCCCTTATGAAAACACACCTTACGTAAGATGTGAGGAATATTTTCAGCCGCTGAATTTCCCGAAGAATGAGAAGCTGATTCAGAGAAAAAAGCAGGAGATTGCCCTGATGCAGGAAAAATTAAGGGAAATGGCAGATGCATGTGATTGTATTTATGTGCCGTTGCAGGAAGAATTTGATTCATATGCCGGACGGGTACCAGCGGAATATCTGATCTGGGACAATATTCACCCTACCGTGGCAGGACATGAGCTGATTGCAAGGAAGTGGCTTAGGACGGTAAAAGCCGCTACGGGCAAAGGAATACTTTGAAGACAAAAGAAAAACGAAGCAGTTGGTGCGCAACTTTTGCAAAACACGCAGAAACGGAGATTTGCCATGAAATGTTATATCAATCGAAGAGAAGTACCGATAGAATACACTACTGTGATGGAACCGCCTTATAACGGGCTGCAGAAATGCCGTTATATCATAAGCACGGCCAAAATGCCGCTGGAAATCCGGGTGGAATATGACAGGAAAATTACTTCTGCCGTCGTAAGACCGCTGTCGGCGGGAATTGCCTGTACGGTCTGTGAAAATAAAGTAAGCTTCACCGTGACAGAAGAGGCGAATATTTCGCTGGAGATAAACGGCGGTATAAAGGATTGTCTGTTCTTTTTCCTAAGCCGGAAAGAAGAAATCGATTTCGGAAAATACCGGCAGATCATCCGTTTCGAGAAGGAGCCGGAGTATACCGTAGATGAACTGAAGGTGACTCAGGACGATACGTTGATTTATATTGCGGAAGGGACTACAGTCAACGGGAAAATCCTGGCACAGAAGGTCCGGAACCTGAAGGTGTGCGGAAACGGGATCCTTACCATGAAAAACTACACCCGGTATCTCCCGGAGGCGATGACCCGGTGTGTGGAAATCCGTTCCTGCGAAAATGTAGAAATATCAGATATCAGCATTTTGGATTCTTCCAACTGGAGCCTGCGTCTGGACGGCTGCGACCGGGCACAGATAAAGAACGTAAAGATTATCGGCTGCAGAGGAAATGCAGACGGAATCGATATTTGCGGCAGCAGGCAGGTACAGGTGACAGGGTGCTTTATCCGGACATACGATGATAGCCTTGTGGTAAAAGCATTTGATACCGGAAATGTGGAGGATGTGCTGTTTGAAAAATGCGTCTTATGGAACGATATGGCGCGTCCGATGGAAATAGGAGTGGAATTAAGATGTGAGGAAGTAAAAAATGTGATTTTCCGGGATATCGATGTCATTCATTCCCTTACCTGTTATCCTGTTTTCGGAATTCATCACGGAGATCGGGCAGAGCTTTCCTATATTACTTTTCAAAAAATACGAATTGAACATGCTCCGGGTGTGCAGCTGTTTGATTTTCGGATTACGGACTCTGTATGGAATCAGGACAGTACCAAAGGAAAGATCCGGGATATTTTTATCGATGAGATTTCGCTTGTAGGAGAGGAAAATAAGGATTTCCGCTCGCTTCACGCAAGAATCGATGGATTTGATGAAAAAGCGGATATTCAGAATGTCCATATCGGAGAAATACAGGCCTTCGGAAAACGTATCTGCGGCAGCGAAATGCTGGGCTTGGAGATCTTAGGAGCGGTAAAAGGAGTCTTTTGGGAGAAGGAACAAGAGACAGAAGAACAGGCGGAACCGGTGAAAAGCAGTCTGGAAATCGTTGAGGCATTTCATCCGGAAGGTGATGGAAGATATCACGGAAAAGGAAAACTCAGGCTGGAAAACAGCGGTAAACGGGTTGCTCTTGGAAATGCAGGGGTTCATACTTTTCCGAAAAATAAAGCGGAAACCGATGCAGGCAGATTTTCTTACCGGCTGGAAGCAGGGGAGAGTACGGAAGTTTTGTTTGAGGTAATTGCACAGCCCGGCAAGCTGGTTCTGGAAAGCTTCGGAGATAACATTTGTTTCAGACCTTGTATACGCTATTTCTCGCTTCCCTACCTTTTGCCGGAGACAGTTTGGGAAGCACCCGCAGTCCGGTTCGATAACTATTACGGAGATCGGGACGGGGAGATCTTTTTCGCTTTAAAGAACGGGTGGCTGGAAGTGTATTCCGCTCTGTTAAAGGAATATGATATCCTTCTTTATACGGCACTTTCGGTGCCGGCCTGTGATAATGAAATTCTGTTTTCCGCAGAGGAATCCTATTTCGGGGAGGCGCCGAGCGTGAAGTGGAAAAACGAAAGCTGTGTTCCGGCTCCGGAGATCGGCAACCACTGGGAGATTACATATGTCTTTCAAAACCAGCCGAAAGTAAAGAAGATAGAACAGCTTACGCTTGCCCAAAATCCTGACGGACGTTTGAAGGTTCCCATGGAAAGCTTCGGTTTTTCGAAAGACACAGAAGAATTCTGGCTGGAAGCGGAATTAAAGAAGCATACGGAACATACCATGCCTTATACCCTGTTCCGTTCCACATTGCCGGAACAGACGGCTCATATGTTCTGTAGATTCATAAAAAATAATGTAAAAATATCTGTGGAGTGAGGACTTGGGTAGAAAACTGCCGGGTATGAAAAGAGGGAATGACAGATGAAATACAGAATAAATATAGAAGCAGGCAGGAAAAAGCAAGAATACATAACAAGGTAAGCAGAAAGAAAACAGGCAGACAGGAAAAAATGAATAAGACGATACAGAAAATCAGAGAAGAGATACGAGGTCGGCTAAAAGCGGATTTTCCGCTGGAAAATCTTCCGGAAAATCCGCCGGAAGAGATAAAAGTATTGTTGCCTCCGGGTATTTATGATGCAGAAGATTTTGTGTTTACCGGGGAGGATTGCAGCGAAAAGACGCGTATTATCTATGACGGGGGAGGCAAAGTAAGTATCCGGAACGGAATGACTTTTTCAAAAGACCAGTGGGAAAAACCGGATGCCGTCATGGCTTCCCGCTTTGAGAAAGGAGTCCGGGAAAAAATACGGATGATTGATCTGTCTGTATACGGACTTGCCAGGAAAGACTGGGGAGACATGCAGGCAATCGGCGCATTTGAGACTTCGGCTATGTACACTATGGATCCGTCTGGTTTAAAGGATTCTATGAATCTGTCTGATTTAAAGGATTCTATGGATAGCAGTGCCGAAGGTGTGAAAAAGGCAAACTGTGAGGTCTATTGTAAGAATAGCTGCGGTGTCGATCAGAGAATGATAATTGCCCGTTATCCGAATGAGGGATATCTGAAACTGGAGGCAGTTGCAGATGTGGGAGATGTAGCCGAATTTCCGCCGCAGAATTATTATAAAGACTGGTATCAGCGCAGAAATCAGCGTGGAGGAACGTACATTATCGACCGGAAGACCAATGAGCATATCCGTAAATGGGCGGATTCATCCGATGCCTGGATGTTTGGCTATTTCTTCTGGGATTGGGCGGATTCTTCCACACCGGTTACAACTGACCCGGTAAACAGAAGAGTGTTTCCCCAATACGTCAGTCAGTTCGGTGCCAGAAAGGGCGGACGGTATTATTTTTATAATGTTCCCGAAGAATTGGATACTCCGGGCGAGTGGTATCTGGACAGAAAGGAAGCAAAGCTCTACTTTTTCCCGTGGGAAGGTGCGCAGGAAATTCAGTTCTGCTTCCGCTCCAATCCGATTTTAACCGGTAAGAATGTGAAAAATCTGACCTTCCGAAATCTTACTCTGGAATATGCCACAGGGGATGCCGTACAATGCACCGGAGACGGAATCATTTTTGAAAATCTGCGGATTCAAAATATCGGCGGAACCGGTATTGTATGCACCGGAACCGAAAATGTTGTGAAAAATTGCGAAATTTCCAGAACCGGTAAGGGCGGTGTCTGTATGGAAGGAGGATGCCGGAAGAGCCTGACATCCGGAAAAAACCGAGTGACAAATTGTTATATTCACAACTTCTCGGAAGAATACCAGACCTGCCAACCGGGAATTTTTCTGAAAGGTGTGGGAAACCGATGCGATCATAATGAAATTGCAAATGCACCGCATGCAGCCGTTATGTATGAAGGAAATGAGCAGATTATCGAATACAACGATATTCACGATGTAGTACTTATGTCTGGTGATGCGGGAGCCATTTATGCAGGCTATAACTGGGCTGCTCATGGGTGTATCGTGCGTTATAACCGCCTGGAAAGAATCGGATCGGGGGGATTTCGACCGAACGGAATTTACTGGGATGATGGGCTGTCCGGACAGACGGCTTATGGAAATCTTTTGATTGATGTAAAAAAGGACGGCTTTCTGATCGGAGGAGGCCGGGAAAACGTTGTAAAGGGAAATGTGCTGGTTCACTGCGGAATCCCGATCGTTTATGATGACCGTAACAGAGAAGGTTTTGTACAGGATGGATGGGCCAGGGCAGCGGTAAATACGCCGGATGCACCGCATTGGAAAAAACTCGGAGAAGTTCCTTACGACACAGAGCCGGTCTGGTTGAAAAAGTACCCGAGACTTTCCCGGATAAAAAAGGATTTTGCTGCATACAACGATCCGGATTTCCCTATCAATCCGGCCTATTCCATAGTAGAAGATAATGTTATCATCCACAGCGGCGGAAAAACCGGCGAAATTGCCGACTCTGTTTTTAACTACAGTAAGATAGGAAATAATCTTGTATACTGCAGTGAAACAGAAGCCGGATACGACATAAAATGCAGCAAATTTTTGCCGCAAAGCCCTGTTTTTCGGGAACTTCCTTCCTTTACAAACCTGCCGGTTGAACAGATGGGAAGATTCTGACGATAGGAAAACGTATTATGGAAACGGGAAGTTACCGGTTCGAATTTAAAAATGCTTCTATGCAAAAAGAAAGGAGTCTTGTTATGTTGGAAACCAATCAAATCACAACCGATCTGTGCGTCATCGGCGGAGGCATGGCGGGTATCTGCGCTGCCATTGCAGCTTCACGTCAGGGCATCCGGGTGGTTCTTTTACAGGAACGTCCCGTCTTAGGAGGCAATGCCTCTTCGGAAATCCGTATGTGGATCAGTGGGGCTCATGGGGAAAACAACCGGGAAACCGGTATTCTGGAAGAAATTCAGCTGGAAAATCTCTACCGCAATCCCACCAAGAATTTTTTCCTGTGGGACACGGTTTTATATGACTTTGTAAAGCGGGAAAAAAATATTACCCTGCTGTTAAACTGCACCTGTATGGATGCAGTTGTGGAAGAAGGGGATTTTGCCTATGGGAGAAACAGACGTATTCAGTCCGTAAAAGCTTACCAGATGACCACCCAAAGTTACTATGAAATCACGGCAGCTTGTTTTGCAGACTGTTCCGGCGACAGTATCCTTGCGCCGTTAACCGGTGCGGATTTTCGCCTCGGCAGGGAAAGCGCTGGGGAATTCGGGGAAGATACCCATGTAACAAAGGAAGATTCCATGGTAATGGGCATGAGTTGTCTGATCCAGGGTCGCGAAACCAACCGTCCCGTTTCCTTTACCGCTCCCGACTGGGCAACCGAATTATCAGAAGAAGATGTGAAAAACCGTCCTATGTATCTGGGCTGTACCGGTGAAAATTTCTGGTATCTGGAACTGGGCGGAGACCGGGATACCATAAAAGATACGGAAACCTTACGGGACGAACTGGTAAGCCTTTCCTTAGGTGTCTGGGATTATTTAAAAAACCGTGCACCGAAACCGGCCTTAAACTGGGATCTGGATTTCCTAGGCTTTTTACCCGGCAAGCGGGAGTCCCGCAGAATGTGCGGAGAGTACATGATTACCCAAAGAGATATCTCCGACAATGTCCGCTTTGAAGACACCGTGGCTTACGGAGGCTGGCCGTTGGATGACCACTTCCCGGGCGGTTATTATCATAAAGGGACGCCGAATACCAACTTTACCACCCCGGCTCCTTACTGCATTCCCTACCGTGCCCTTTATTCTTCCAATGTGGAGAACCTGTTTTTTGCCGGAAGGAATATCAGCATGACCCATGCGGCTATGAGCAGTATCCGCGTCATGGCGACCTGCGCTCTGTTAGGGCAGGCGGCAGGTACTGCGGCGGCGCTTTGCAGCCGGTATCAGCAGACCCCGCATGAAATTTATCTGCATCACTTAAAAGAGCTGCAGGAACTTCTCATGGATCAGGACTGCTTCCTTCCCTATTTTAAACGGAAAATTTCCGACCTGTGCCGGAATACCATATCGGAAAACGGATCGGATAGTCTCAAAGACGGCATGGATCGTCCCAACGGAATTTATCACGCACAAGTCTGCGGCATGAGCATTCCCAATGGGACACCGGTAACTTACCGCTTCTCTTCCCCACAATATGTGGACAGTCTCCATATTGTTTTTGACAGCGATTTAGACCGTACCACCCTTCCTGGCGATGACATTGAACGTGGTCGTGGCACTCGTTCCAACGTCCTGCTTACCAGTCCCGATACCCACCTGCCGCTTACCTTATGTAAAGATTACCGTGTGGAAATCGGCAGAGCGGACGGCAGTACCCAAACACTTTCTGTTACAAAGAACCGAAAACGTTTCCTGCACCTGCCGCTGAAAGAGAAAGTCCTCTCTCTTACCCTGATCTCGGAAAGCAACTGGGGAGATACGCAGAATACTACCGTTTTCTCCTTTGACTTTCGGTAACAGCTTAGCGCCAGGTTCTATGAGCATCGCATCCTGCAGATGCGACAAATAGCTGCGAAGCATGCGGAAAATTTTGCGAATGGCGCGTCTGAACTGTTACGATTTTCGTTAGTCCAAGTCCTATCCTAAAATGCTGTGGGTATCTGTATCTTACTCCTCACTTCTGCCCGGCGTGCTTCTGACGGAAAAGTGCTATAAAAACCGGAAATTGCAGGATTCCTTTTTCCATCCCGGGATGATATAATGAAGCAAAATCACTTGCTTGCAAGTGTGATTTTGCGAAATGCATTGAGTGAGCTTATGGTACACTGAGAACAGAAGAACCGGGGGAGGATCAGGATACATGGAATTATGGGAAAATGCGCAGTGGATTTTTGCACAGACCGAAGGAGAGGCGGTAGACCGGTACTTCGAATATTTGGTACAGTTTGAGGCGGATCCGGGACAGGAGACAACTTTATATATCAGTGCCCATACGCAGTATGCGGTTTATATAAATGATGCTTTTGCAGAGTGCGGACAATATGATGATTATGAAGATTATCAGGTTTATGACACCATTCCGGTGACAAAGTGGCTGAGAGAAAAGGAAAACTTTCTTTTGATCCGACAGTATGTCCGCGGAGAAGATTTTTCTTCCGGAAGAAAACAGATACCGGGAGTCATTTTTACCATCCGGACAAGTAAGGAGGAGCTTTGCTATAGCCGGCCCAACTGCCAGGTCAGAGAGGACAAACGCTTCTTGTCCCAGGCGGAAAAAATGACTCCGCAGTTCGGATTTAATTTTGATTATGACGCAAATGTACAGCTTACCGGATATGTGCCCTGTAGGCTTGCAGGAAAAGAAAAGCATTTGTATCCGCGTCCGGTAAAGAGACTGAAAAAGGACAGGTTTCTGCCCGGGATGTTGAAGACCCAGGGGGTATTCCGGGAATGGAACGCCGGAGAGTCTAAGGCAAAGCGCTGCCAACATGCCTGGTTTTGTGCTGTGCCTTCCCGGGAATTTGCGGTAAGTCCCAAAGCATTAAAAGATGCTTCCGGTGCCAGAGCTTCTGATTTGACCGGTGAAAGCAAAACAAGCTTTTCCTTCCGTATGCCGGAGGAATATCCGGGGGATGGCGTTTACCTGATTTATGATCTGGGAGGAGAAAAGGTCGGGTATCCGGAATTTTTATTGATCGTACCGGAGGCCTGTGAGGTGCTTGTCGCAATCGGTGAACACCTGGAGGATCTGCGGGTGCGCAGTTTTGTAGGGGGAAGGAACTTTGCGTTTCGTTATCGGGCAAAGAAAGGGGAGAACCGTTTCTTTTATCCGTTTGCGCATTTCGGCTTGCGCTATTTGCAATTTATGATTTACAGCCGGGAAGGAAATGTGGCATATACAGGAGTAAGAGAGGCGGTTTATCCGCTTGAAAAACAGAATTCACTGTGCCTGAGCGGTATAAAAAATGGCGGGGACAGACTTTATGAAAAAATCTGGGAGGCCGGATTAAGAACCCTCAGGCTCTGTATGCATGAGCATTATGAAGATTGTCCGTGGCGGGAGCAGAGTCTTTATACCATGGACAGCCGGATACAGATGCTTTGCGGCTATTACGCTTTTGAGGAGTATGAATTCCCGAAAGCCAATCTGCGTCTGATTGCGCATTCTTTGCGTAAGGATCATCTGCTGGAGTTATGTTCTCCGGGGAAAGTACCGGTTAATATTCCCTGCTTTACAGCAGTGTTCCCAAGGCAGGTGCTGGAGTACATTCAATATTCCGGTGATCGGGTGTTTGCCGGAGAAATGCTTCCTGTGCTGAGAGAAATTACGGAAGGGTTTGCTGAAATGGTCACGCAAAAGGGATTGATTCCGCAGCTTCCGGGAAAATGGAATTTTTATGAATGGAGAGTCGGTCTGGACGGTGACGGCGGCGGTAAAGAGCCTTGTCCGGTTTATGACAGTCTGCAGAATGCTTTTGTATCGGATGCTTTTGGCTGCACAACACAGTTAATTCAGATTGCAATGGAAGAAGACGGAGGCAAAAACAAGAAAGAACCCGAACTGGAAATGCTGAGGCAGCGTCTTAACATGTTGCGGGAGAAAATAAATGATTCCATCCATCGGTATTTTTTCCGGGAGGCCTACGGCGGATATGCTACTTTCCTTTCCGATAAAAAGCCGGTTCACGCGCTGACCCAGGCGATGGTTTTATACGTCGGTGCAGTACCGGAAGCTTTTCGCCGGACGGTAGCCGAAGGGCTTAGAGAGGAAAAATGGATTCCCTGTTCTTTAAGCATGACCATTTATGAATTTGATGCGCTGATGCAGGTATCCGGGGAGTATCGCACCTATATTCTTTCGAAGATTGAAGAACTTTGGGGAAGAATGCTGGAAAGTGGCAGCGATACTTTCTGGGAGACGGATTTGGGAGCCGAAGATTTCGAAGATGCAGGGAGCCTCTGCCATGGCTGGTCAGCAGTTCCGGTCTACTTCTTCAAAAGATACGGGCAATGAATATTCGCTAAAAGCATTGACAAGTAAGCCGTGGATGTTATAAAATCAGGGTAAGTGTTTGAGGAATGGATGTTGACTGTCTGCTGCTTTCCCAGGCGGCAGAGCTTAAAAAGGACACAGAGATTCGTTAGTAAAGAAGGAAAAGGAGTAAAAGTCAATGAAGTTAGGATTTGTCAGTGCAATTCTGGATCAGAGCAACTTTGAGGAAGTAATCGATACGGCAGCGGAACTTGGGTTTGGCTGTGTGGAAATGGCATGCTGGCCTCAGGGTAAGGCAGAGAGACGTTATGCAGGAGTGTCTCACATCAATGTGGACGAGCTGGACGATGCCAAAGTAGAATACATAAAGAACTATTGCAAAAATAAGGGAGTGGAGATTTCTTCCCTTGCTTTCTATCCCAACACTATGGATGGAGATCTGGAGAAGAGAGAAGCTGCCATTGAGCATTTAAAGAAGCTGATCGTGGCAAGCAACAAGCTCGGAATCGGCATGGTTACTACGTTTATCGGCAGAGATCAGACGAAGACCGTGGAAGAGAACCTTGAACTTTTTAAAGAGATCTGGCCGCCTATTATCAAGCTGGCAGAAGAGAATAAAGTAAAAGTTGCCATTGAGAACTGTCCTATGTTGTTCGGTCCGGATCAGTGGCCCGGCGGACAGAACCTGGCTACCACTCCGAAGATCTGGAGAAAGTTATTTGAAATCATCCCCAGTGACTATTTCGGATTGAATTACGATCCTTCTCATTTTGTATGGCAGATGATTGATTATATCAAGCCGATTTATGAGTTTAAGGATAAGATTTTCCACGTACACTATAAGGACATCAAGCTCTTTGAAGATAAACTCAATGATGTGGGCATCATGGCCTATCCGTTGGAGTTCATGTCTCCGAAGCTTCCCGGTCTCGGCGATGTGGACTGGGGTAAATATGTATCTGCTCTTACTGATATCCGTTATGACGGTTATACCTGTATCGAAATCGAGGATAAGGCATTTGAAGGCTCCAGGGAAGCCGTTCTTAACAGCCTGAAGCTGAGCAAGAGATACATGGAACAGTTCGTGATCTAAAACTACATTTGTTACAGTTCACACGCGCCATTCGCAAAATTTTTCGCATGCTTCGCAGCGGTTGTCGCATCTGGAAGATGCGATGCTTATATAAAATGGCGCTCCCTTCGTACATTTACACAGGCAGCTTCTCATGCAAGCATGGAATCTGCCTGCATGAATGTACGTGTGAACTGTAACCTGCATTTTGCCGTACCAAAAAATTGGTGCGGCAGTTTTTTCGTGTCGATGGTAAGTACATCGTTTGGTAATATCCTGTCCGTTGTACGGAACAGGATGTAAAAACACTCTGCGTAAATTGTACTGTGGAGGAGAAGAAAAAGAAAAATGCCCCGGCAGGGCGGAACAGGGAGAAAAGTAAGCATGGCGGGAAATTTGCTGATTGCGCAGTCTGGCGGCCCTACGGCAGCCATTAATGCAACCGTGGCAGGTGTGATTACGGCGGCAATGACAAGTAAAGAGATTGAAGGAATCTGGGGAGCCGTAAACGGAATCAAAGGCGTTTTGGAAGAAAGGTTCTTAAATCTGGGAGAACGGATTCACAGTTTAAGGGATCTGGATCTTCTCTGCCAAACACCGGCAGCGGCACTTGGTTCCTGCCGTTTGAAATTAAAAGATCCTGCGCAGGACGAAAGTCAGTTTCAAAAGATTCTGGAAATTTTGAAAAGACACAATATCCGGTATTTTATTTACATCGGCGGGAATGATTCTATGGATACCGTAGATAAACTTGCCGCATACTGTAAGAAAAAAGGCATCCGCGATATTCAGATTGTGGGAGCACCCAAGACCATCGATAACGATTTGGTGGGAACAGACCACTGCCCGGGCTTCGGATCCGCTGCAAAATACATTGCGGCAACTTTTGCGGAGCTGGAACGGGATACCCATGTTTATGATACCAAAGCAGTTACCATTGTGGAAGTAATGGGAAGAAATGCAGGGTGGCTTACTGCTTCTTCGGCGCTTGCCCGAAATAACGGCGGTAAGGGACCGGATCTGATCTATCTTTGCGAGAGACCTTTTTCGACTCCGGCTTTTCTTAACGATGTAAAAACACTTCTTGCAAAACAGGACAGTGTTCTGGTGGCAGTCAGCGAAGGAATTCGCAATGCGGAAGGAGTCTACATTTCCGAACAGGTGCAAAGCGGCGCTGTGGATCAGTTCGGACACAGTTATATTGCCGGGAGCGCCAGAGTACTGGAAGCGGCCGTGCGAAGGGAAATCGGCTGTAAAGTCCGTTCCATTGAGCTGAATCTGATGCAGCGCTGCGCAGCACACATGGCCAGTGCGGTTGATGTAGCGGAGTCACGGATGCTGGGGATGACGGCCTGCCAGTGCGCACTGGATGGGAAAAGCGGTTACATGGCATCCATAGAGAGAACCGGGGATGATCCGTACCGGGTACGCTTCACGGCGGTGGAGGTATCCAAAGTTTCCAATGAGGAAAAAAAAGTACCCAAAGATTATATCACGGAAGCCGGAAATGATATAACACAGCAGATGATGACCTATCTGATGCCGTTGATTCAGGGAGAAGCGCCGGTTATTTATGAGAACGGCATTCCGGTACATTTGAGATTATACTGAGGATAAGAAGGAAGAAGTGCAGGAGGAAGAGGGCAGATGAAAAATTTTTGGGCGAAAACAGGATGGTTTGGGCTTGCTGTAGCAGCATTGTTCGCAAGTTTTGTGTTCCAGATCGGTTTTTCTCTTCTGGCTATGCTGCCGGGAGCTATCCGGGCGGGAATAGAGGCCGGTATGAAGGGAATTACGGATTATGAAGAAATCTATGCCTACGTTATGAGCCAGGTAATGGATTCGGCAGCATTGGGTGTTTTGCTTTATCATTTGTTCTCTATTCCCATATTCGGGTTGTGGTACTATTTCGGCTGCAGCAGAAAGAAACCCGGAAATCCGGTAAAGATATTCGGAAAACGCGGCTTTCCGACAGTTTTACTGGCCGGTTTTGCATTCTGCGTTCTGGCAAACGGAATTGCGCTTGCCTTTGAGTTTGCAGCGCCTGTTATTTATGCGGATTATGTGGAATTGATGGAACAGGCAGGCATCGGTGTCAATGTGCTTACCATTATTGCTTCTGTTTTACTGGCGCCCATCGGAGAGGAACTTCTGTGCAGAGGGATTATTTTCCATTATTTTACCAAAGTAACGGAAGGAATGAAGAGCAGGACGGCGGCGTTCTGGATAGCCAATGCCCTGCAGGCTCTTGCTTTCGGTATTATGCATGGCAACTGGATTCAGGGAACCTATGCCTTTGTATTGGGCATGGGACTCGGATGGTTAAGACATCGTTACCAAAGCCTTTACGCTTCCATGCTGGCACATTTCCTGGTGAATTTCCTTTCCACTTATGTCATGGGATATCTGCTGTATCCGGTGCCGGAAAGTCCCCTGGGAGCTCTGATCCTGATCGTTGCGGGTGCGGTTTTGGTCTTCCTTGCCCGTATGACTGCAGGACCGGAGGAAAAAACTTTGACATAACTGTATTGATTTACCCCCAATGTATGGAAACGAGAAAAGAATACCGGGAAACCGATAGAAACGCGGAGGGAAACTCATGCTGAAAAAAATGGGAAAAAATGCAAAGAAAGAAAAGCCCGGAGCAGAGGAAAGAAAGCTCCGTCTGCAAGAGGCAACACAGAAGCTGGTCGGTCTGCAGACAGCTATAAAAGAAAACAAGCTGCCTATTGTGGTGCTTGTGGAAGGCTGGGGAGCTGCAGGAAAGGGCAGCGCCATTGCAAACGTGATCCGGGACATGGATCCGCGTTTTTTCAATGTGATTACGATGCCGGCTCCTACGAAGGAAGAACAAAGATATCCGTTTCTGCACCGTTACTTTACAAAGATTCCCGAAGCCGGAAAATTTGTCTTTTTTGATTCCGGATGGCTGGATGAGCTGGCCGGTCAGATGGTGAAGGGAGAGTTGTCGGACAAAAAGTATGAGCAGAAGGTGGAGAGTATCCGTCTGCTGGAGAGGCAGCTTACGGATGACGGGTATCTTGTGGTGAAATTTTTCTTTCAGATTACGGCAAGAGAGCAGGCAAAGCGCCTGGAGGAGCTGGAAGAGGACAAAGATACTACCTGGCGTGTCAGCGCTTATGATAAGTGGCAGAACAGACATTATGAGAAGTGCAGAGAGGTGTTTGAAAAGTGTCTTGCCGATACGCAGTCGGAGAGATGTCCGTGGCATATTGTGGATGCACAGGATAAAAAATGGGCGGCACTTCAGGTTATGGAGACACTTTGCCGGAACATCGAAGAAAAGCTTAAAACAGGCCGACAGGACATTGTCATTCAGAGTGGAGACTTCCGTTTAAAGCAGATACCGCTTTTAAAAGAGATTGATCTGGGGCAGACGATTGAGGAGAAAGAGTATAAAAAAGAACTGGAAAAACTCCAGAACAGACTAGGAGAGCTGCACAACAGGCTCTACCGCAGGAAGGTGCCGGTAGTCATTGTCTATGAAGGCTGGGATGCTGCCGGAAAGGGCGGCAACATCCGTCGTATGGCAGCTGCACTGGATCCCAGAGGGTATGAGGTTCACCCGATTGCCAGTCCCCAGCCGTATGAGAAGGCAAGACATTTTCTGTGGCGTTTCTGGACCAGATTGCCCAAGACCGGACATATCGCTATATTTGACCGCAGCTGGTACGGGCGTGTTATGGTGGAGCGCCTGGAAGGATTCTGCAGTGAGAATGACTGGCAGAGAGCTTATCGGGAGATTAATGAATTTGAAAAAGAACTGACAGACTGGGGCGCCGTTGTATTGAAATTCTGGGTGCAGATTGACAAAGATACCCAGCTGGAACGTTTTCAGCTGCGTCAGCAGACTCCGGAAAAACAGTGGAAGATCACGGACGAAGACTGGAGAAACCGGGAAAAATGGGATGCTTATGAGGCGGCGGTAAATGAGATGCTCCAAAAGACCAACACCGCAAATGCGCCATGGTACATTCTGGAATCCGTGGATAAAAAATATGCAAGAATCAAAGCCCTGAAGATTATGATCAAGGCTTTGGAAGAAGCGCTGGATGAGTAACCAAACACCGCAGACGTTTTCCGGAAATCGTCTGCGGTGTTTGGTGTTCAGATGTTGACCTTTATAAGGAAGGTGTAGACTATATTGTTTGGAACGCAAAAAGGTTGATATCACCGGAAAGAAGGAAGATGTCCGAAATGCCTTTTATATTCGGCGCGAAACTGTGAGATGTTGTTACTGTATCCTACCATCTCTGCAATTTCATATATTTTGTAGTCTTCCGACAATATTAATTTTTCAGCTTTATCAAGACGTGCTGCGGAAAGATAGTCTTTAAGTGACATATGATATTGGTCTTTAAACAAAATTCGTAAATAGTTGGCACTGATATTAAACCGTTCAGACAGGTATTTTACGGATAATTTTGGGTCGCTATAGTTTTCTTCTATATAATGCTTTATTTTCTCAAGGGTTTTGAGTGAAGCGTTTACCCGTGAGGTAGTGAGATGATCACTGAGCAAATTGAGAGCCTTGGGCAAAAACTGAGCAATGCTTTCTTTTGTAGACAGTGTATATAGCTCTTCCTTTAGGTCTGATAGATTTTTTGAACAACTGCTGTCCGAAATGAAGGTATCGGCAAATGCCTTTATCATCATAAATACTGTTCTTTGTATATCTGAAGTTTCAAGTACTTGAGAATTGCAGATATTATTTTGAAGCTCGGTACAGCATTCCAGAAAGGATTGTTTATTTCGTTGAGATATTGCAAGAGATAAATTATGTTCTGAGTATAGAGACTTTGCGGTCAGCTTTGAAACAGCGCTTTGCAAGACCTTATAGATTTCCGGTGGAAATACAGGCTTTGTAAGGTAAGCAAATGCATGGAAAGATACTGCTTCTTTTGCACATTCAAAACTATCAAGGCCGGTCAGTAGAATGACAAGGGGGACGGTATAAGAGCCAGAGATTTCTTTGAGCATGTCAATCCCGGACATTTGGGGCATATCAATGTCTGAAATCACAATATCAGGCTCAAGCAAATTTATAAGTTCTTTTCCCTGGTTTCCATTATTTGCTGAACCGATAAGTTCCAAATTAAAGTCTTCAAATCGAATATACCTTTTGAGGGAATCGATAAAATATTGGTCATCATCGATAACAATCAATTTAAACATTATTTTCTCCTATAAAATGAATTGGCAATATAATTTTTGCTGTAGTCCATGAGCTGCCACTGGTATAAGTAACACCATATTTGCTGCCGCATATGGATTTAATTCGGTTGTTAATATTATAGATCCCGTATTTCTCACTGTGATATTCATTTGAATTCAGTTGAGCCATAATTTCGGGAGGTATACCACAGCCGTTATCTTTCACCATTATAATAATATTTTCTGAAACAGCAATAGAAATAATTAATTCTCCGTAACGATTTATTTGAGAAAATCCATGTATCACTGAATTTTCTACAATAGGTTGCAGGATAAAACTTGGAATAATATAGTTTCCGCAATCCGGTGGGGAGTATATTGAAAATTTAAATGTTTTATTAAAGCATTCTTGCTGAAGATCCAGATATAAGTTTACCTGTAAAAGCTCTTTGTCAATAGTTGTGGTAGTCGAAAAATTATAATTAATTTTGCAAAGCGACGAAAGCTTTGAGAGCATTTTGCAGGTTGATTCAGGATTCCCATCGAGCGCATGCCATCCGATAGCATTCAGTGAGTTATACAGGAAATGAGGATTTATTTGAGCTAAAAGAGATTTTATTTCTGCATCGTGTGCCTTCTCAGACTGTTTTTTTAAGTCGTCCAGAAGATTGTTATATATATAAACAAGATTGTCAAGTTCTTGAATATCTTTAACTTCTGTGCATTTTGCGGAACTCTGCATAGCGGAAACTATGTTGGCAATCGGGTATGTCATTTTGTGTGAACAGTGCAGAGAGTAGGAATAAATTATAATGGATGCGAGAAAGATGGAAAATATCAGAACAGGGAGTATGTATTTTCTCCAAGGACATAAAAGAGACAACGGTATATAGGATATCACACGCTGACCCTGGTTATTGACAGAACTGTATACTACGCAACTGCGCTCTCCATTTACTTTTGTTATGTAGTATCCGTAACCGGAATCAGCAAACACGTGCGCAAATTCATCGCCAAGTGATAAATTCTGAGAGAATAATCTTTGAGATATTATAACATTTCCTGTATTATCCGTTAGTAATACGTTCATATTCGGCTTTTCATTTGTCAGGTAATTCAAGTAAATATAATCTTTACTCAGCGCAATGCATAAATAGCCGTACATGTATCCGTCTTGGTCTTGTATTTTGCTGATGAGGGCAATAGAGGTTTCATCACAGGAGAGAGTGTCATCCGCAATGTAATTGCCGGGATGTGGTGCTCCCTGGGTTATCATTGCGGAATAAACGTCAGCAAAAGAAGAAAAACGCCTACTGCCCGTAAGCAACGATACAGAGTAAATTCTACTGTAAGAGTGCGACTGATCTGTAATGTTTGAAGCAAATACAATAATATTAGTGATTTCAGGATGTGAGGCACTATATATGTCAAGTGTTTTGTTTGTTTTATCAATATCATCGATCAATGTCAGGTAATTATTTTCATCAATATTTCGCAGTGTACTTTTCAACTGGAAGTTTGTCGACAAATTATCAAGCAGTGAAATGTCTGTGGACAAGAGCTTCTCCGTTGCAGAGCATGAGGTGTTGCAGGAGAGAATGATTTTTGACGTCTCATTGGAAAAAAGAAGAGTATCTACAAGTAGGGCTATTACTGCAAGTAGTAAAACAATTATTATAAATAGCGGTATAAATATAGTTTTGAATAAGACAAATTTTAATTTGACGGAGGTTTTGTGCATAATATTTTCACCCTTAAATATGCTATGTTGTTGAAATAAAATCCTAATATGGATTCTGACCCGGACAGTAGTCAAGGTACAAATGCTAATATAGACTATAATAAATTCCCTCTGATGATTTGTCAATGTGCCGAAAAATAAATTGATGAAATTGGCAGCCAAATTGTTAATAATCACGCTTTATTTACAAGTTGGACTTTGTTATGATTATGTTACCGAAACGGAACCAAATAAAAAAACAAAAAGGAAGGAAGGATCTATTATGAAAAACACCAAAAGAATGAAATCTGCAGTATTGGCAGTAGCACTTGCATTGTCGTTGACAGCATGTGGAAAAAATCCGACAGTGGATGAGAAGAGTACGGAATCGTCCGCCCAGACGGCGAGTGAGTTGCAAAGCAGTACACAGACCGGTACACAGACAGAAAAAACAAAAGTAACTCTTTGGACGAATGTAACGGAGGATAGTCCTCAGGCGGTCAAAGATATCCAAGCAGATCTTGAGCAGAGGATTGCTGAAAAATTTCCGGATTATGAGGTGGAGTTTATTCCAAAGGTCTATACAGATTACAATCAGGACTATGATAAAGCACTTATGGCCGGAAATGCCCCTGACGCATTTGATATGTTTTCCTATACTGCAATACCAACTAGAATTGATAATGGTACGATTGCCGACATAACCGATTTGGTAAAAGATTGGGATATGAAAAAGGAAGATAAGGTAATCAATACTTTTGACCAAGTTATTTGTGAAGATGGAAAATGGTACGCAATACCCAGAAGTGCATATACGATGGCGCTGTATGTAAATAAAAAGGCAATATTGGCAGGTGGAGAAAATCCGGATAATTTACCGAAGACATGGGATGAGTTTGATAAGTATTGCCAAAACGTGACGGATAAATCCGTACCGAGATTCGGATACGAGATAATGGGTATGGAATATTGCGCATGGGCATTCACTCCCTGGGTATGGTCTGCAGGAGGCGAAATGGTTGAAAAAACCTCTGATGGTAAGTGGAGGATTGCATTTGCAGATGATCCGGGCGTGGATGCTGCATGTTACCTGAATAAACTTGTTAATGACAGCAAAGTTACACAGACTAATATTCTTTGCAGTCTTTCCGATACGGATAAGGATATGATGTCCGGCAAGGCTTGTTTTGCATGGGGTACAATAACAAATGCTACAGCTTCAGAATTAGGACAATATGGATACGAAGTGTCCGACTTTACACAGATGTGCATGCCGGCGAAGGCAGACTCTATTGAAAACCCTGCATTGGCCGGTGGAGAGGTTATTACATTTAATCCCAAAATTGATAAAAAAACGATGAAAGCAGCTTTTGATGTAATGAGTTATATGTACTACGATGAGGACTATCAGAAGATTAAATGGCAGGCAACGTATGATAATGGAAGCAACGAAATTCAGATTCCGGCGAGAAAAGATTTGTACGAGGAAAAGCTTGCTATGAACCCATTCCTTACGGATGATGTAAGAGAGAACATAAAGATGCAGGCGACAGTATCAAAACCGGAACCTTATTGTGAGCATTGGGCCGATGTAAAGAGCCAATTGGTTATCCCGTTGCAGAAGATATACTTACTGCAGAATGCAGACAGAGATCAAATCAAGAAAATTCTTGATGATTGTGCAAATGAACTTTGCAAGTTATATCCGGATACATTTGTAAGGTAAAAAAAGATTTAAGGACTGAGAAGTCTGTTCTCAGTCCTTTGTTTTTAGACGGAAGTCAATTTTATAGAATCAGTTTATGGAGAGAAGTATTATGAAGAAGCGAAAAGCAATTAAAAAGTATAAGAAGGCTTCCTTTAAAAATGAGATCGTTGCGTTGCTGTTTATTCTGCCTGCACTCATTTTATTTTTACTGACTAAGTATGTGCCGATAGTCATGGGTATCTTTATTTCACTTTTTGATATTGACATCGTGAATTTGCCGGGAAAATTTTGCGGACTGAACAATTATATAAGAGCATTTAGTGATGGAAAATTTTACTCTTCTATTTGGCATAATATAAAATTTATGATTTATTCATTGGCTATGAATTTCTGGCCGCCGATTGTAGCCGCAATGCTGATCAATGAAATACGTAAGGGCAAGGTAGTTTTCAGGGTTCTTTACTTTATCCCGGCAGTTGCACCGGGACTTGCTATGACGGTTATATGGAAATATTTCTGGAACCCGGATTATGGTATGGCAAACTATCTTATCGGTTTATTCGGTGCTGCTCCTCGTGCATGGCTTAATGATCCAAACTGGGTTTATTTTTGTATGCACTTCAGTGGTCTGGTCATTGTTGGAGGCATGAATATGCTTATTTACCTTGCAGCATTGCAAAACGTTCCGCAGGAACTGTATGAATCTGCAATGCTTGAAGGTGCAGGATTCCTTCAGAGGATTCGGTATATAACAATACCTGCAATCAGAGAAATTGTTATGTCAATGTTTTTGCTTTCCTTTACAGGAGTATTCAACGCATTGGAAAATGTGTTGGTATGGACGGATGGAGGACCCTTCGGAAAAACGGAAACTTTATTGTCCTATGCATATAAACAGGCGCTTACAAGCCTTGACTATAGCTATGCAATCACGATGGCAACTATTGTATTTTTTATTACTTTTATATTGACAGCGTTGATAAAAAAAATACTTGTAAAAATAGAAGATTAGAGGTGATTTAATTGTCAGTTATTCAGAATGTTGAGTTGAAAAGCAAAAAAGGAAAAGCGCTGTATCGGGTGATATTTGCTGTATTGGCATTTGGGGTGCTTTTTCAGTTTTTACCTATGCTTATGATGATTATGGGTACGTTCAAAACACCGGCGGAGCTGGTTGACCCAATTCCCAAGTTATTCCCGGAAAAATGGTCGCTTAGTGCTTACAAAAGCGCTTTTACACAATACAATATGGGGATAAATATTGCCAATACATTTTTTATTGCCATGATGGTAGTACTAATACAGATATCAACGAGTTCCATGGCTGCATATTCGCTGTCGAAGTTAAAGCCCAAATGTGGAAATGTAATATATATGTTGATGCTGGGGACTATGATGTTCTCAGGAACAGCGCTTATGTTTCCAACGTACATACTCATGGCAAAGATTGGGTTAATGGGCAGCAAATTTTCAGTTGTGTTGTCTTTGAGTGCATGGGCATACTCGGTAATATTGTTTAAAGGTTTCTTTGATGGGATACCGAAAGATTTGCTGGAGGCAGGGTATATAGACGGAGCAAACAAAGTACAGGCGTTAATACATATTATGCTGCCCCTTTCCAAACCGATTTTTGCCGTAAACATACTTAATACGTTTATGGCGGTTTATAATGAATTTGTATTGTCAGCAATGCTTCTTCCTGATTCCAAAGACTGGACCTTAATGATCAGATTATATTTAATACAGCAATTAACATCTGTGCCGTTAAATGTTATTTATGTGCTCTTGGTTATTACGGTAATTCCCATAATTCTGTTTTATCTGATAGCTCAGAACTATATAGCAGAGGGGGTAACAATGACAGGGATAAAAGGATAATTGTATTTGAATAAATTTTACTATAACCAAGAATGATGAAAAGGAGAACGATATGGGTTGTAAAATAAGTATTATTGGAGCCGGAAGCGCTGTGTTTACTTTGGGAATCATTACCGAGGTCTGTCAGAGCAAATATTTGAAAGGAAGTACAATTTCTCTTATGGATATTAATCCGGTTCGTCTTGAGGATGCTTATGGTCTTGCATTGCGGTGTGTTGCAGAATGTAATGCAGATATAAATATCGTAAAAACAATAGACAGAAAAGAGTCCTTAAAAGGTGCAGACTATGTCATAAATACGACATTGGTAATTGGAAATGACAAATTTAAAGAAGGTATCGAAGTTTGTCTAAATAATGGTTACAAATTTGGCGGAAGTATCCACATTATGCATGATGAGGCTTTTTATATTAATTTTTATCAGATAAAACTTATGGAGGATATCCTGAAAGATATTCTTGAGATATGTCCTGAGGCATATTATCTCATTGCATCAAATCCTGTTCAGGCAGGAGTTACTTATTTAGCGAGAAAATATAAAAATGCAAGGATAATCGGCATTTGCCCCGGTTATACACATCTTTTTGAAATGACTGATGTTTTGGGGCTGAACAGAGATGAGATAGATTATGATATAGCTGGAGTAAATCATTTTATATGGTTGACAAAATTTAAGTATAAAGGTGAAGATGCTTACCCGATTCTGGATCAATGGCTTGAAAAGGACTTTCAAGAATATGCTAAAACCGTGGATTATTCCTATTTAACCGGCCCCAAATTCATGGATATATACAAAAGATTCGGTCTTTATCCGGTGGGAGATACAGCAAATCCGGGTGGCGGAGCATGGAGTTGGATATATCATGTAGATGAGAAAACGGAAAAAAAGTATAATGAACGAGTGTATGAATGGTGGAAACGTCATTTTTTAAATTGTGAAAATCAGTTGAAGTATATAGAAAAGATTATTGCTGATAAGAATACAAAAGTAACAAACGGCGCAATACCACCGACGAATGATCCAATTGTGGAAATTATTGAAAGCATAGAAGCGGATTTGGGTAAAGTAAGTATTGTTAATGTGCTTAATGACAAAGGATATATGAAAGGATTGCCGGAGGATTATGAAGTCGAAATAAAAGCCGTAGTTGATAAATACGGGGTTCATCCGATTCCCAATAATGGATTGCCGAAACCGATTGAATCTTTAATGTTGAGAGATAGAATTGCACCTGTCGAGATGGAACTGGCAGCATTTGAAACACATGAAAAAAAATATCTGTTGGAACTTATTATGATGGATCCATGGACAAGGAGTAGAGACCAGGCAGAAAAGCTGCTGAATAATATTTTGGATTTACCATGGAGTGCGGAGATGAAAAATTATTATAAGTAACTAAAACTTCCCACACCAATAAGGTGTGTTGAACCTTGAAAATTCAATATTTCAGCCAATAAAAAAGGCATAAACTTGTTCCTTCTGGTATAATGGAGTTGTCAGAAACCATTTTAACAAAGGAGATTTATGCCATGTCCAGTATACCACAAA
>CAKRZO010000014.1 GCA_934433135.1 uncultured Acetatifactor sp.
GCTTTGTGCATGGGCAGGCGGCAGCTCCGCTTCTTCCTGTTCTGCATTGCCGGAATGGGGGTGTGCCTGCTTTCGGCCTATATCAACACCTTTTTGGCGGCGATGTGCCGGGCGGACGCCCTTGCCGCCACGGCGGAGATTGCGCCGGTGGTGGAAGAAATGATGAAGCTGCTGCCGCTGGTGTTCTATCTTCTGGTCTTCGAGCCGGAGGGGGATAGAATCAAGGCTGCGGCAATAACAGTCGCCCTCGCCTTCGCTACCTTTGAAAATGTGTGCTATCTTATCCAGAACGGTGCGGACCGCTTCTCCTTCATCTTCTTCCGTGGCTTCGGCACGGGAGCCATGCACGTCCTCTGCGGCTTGATCGTGGGCGGCGGACTTTCGTATGCGTGGCAGCGGACGTGGCTGAAGATCGCAGGCATCTGCGGGCTGCTGGGCGCGGCCATCACCCTCCACGCCATCTATAACCTGCTCATCGCCCACGGCGGCGCGGCGCAGTACATCGCCTACGCCCTGCCGGTGCTGCTGGTGGCGGCGGGAAAGCTGTCCGCTTTCCGCCTCGGGCAGAAGAAATAACCGAACATTCACCCCTTGAGAGCTGCTTTTTGGCGGCTCTCAAATTTTTTTGAATAATTAATGTTTTGACCCTTTCCACCTGCTGCCGGAAGTATGACAAGACCAACAGCGGCAATCAGCGGCTGGTGGTCATGGCGAAGCTGCTGGCGGAGGGGGCAACCGTGCAGGAGTTCAGCGTGTTCCTTGTGGATGATCCTGAAATGCCCTGATTTATAAGAGACAGGAAAATCAAATGACCTTGCGATACTGAAACGCAGCGTATGTCATAGAGGAAACGACGGCTGCTCTTTAAGTATGGCAGGCTGGCTGATGCGCTGGCCGTTTTGCTCCAGGGTCTTCGGGAGATCTTTCTGATGTACCGGTTCCTGGAGCTGGAGGATCGGGAGATCGGTGAAAAGCTGAGCCTGCCCCGGAGAACGGTCAATCATCGCAGGCAGCGAGCCTGTGAGCTGCTGAAAGAACTGATGAGAGGTGACGCGAATGAGTAAGCACAAGTTGATCCCGTATCCGGTGATTTATTTACGCTGGTAACACTCCGTACCGCAGGAGTTGCTCTGAACTGATGGGAAGAATTCATCTCAACTATCGCTTTATCGTAGGATTCAACTTTCCCATTTTTGCTCATGCCGTTGATTGTTAAAAACAGGCTCAGCTTATCCAACACCCCGCTGTGCCGGCATAGCGGGGTGTCTTAGTTTTCAGCCTTGGTATCCTCATAGTCCAGGCACATTCTGGTGGCGGTAAAAGGGCGCACTTTTCCATTTGCAACTGCTAAATGCTCCGGGTGCACTGCATATCCTTTTAAGGCCGCTTCGTTTTCAAAAGAAGAATCCAGCATCACGTCCGCATTGGAAGTTTCCAGCCCCCGGATGCACACATGAATATCCAAAAGTCCGGGAATCTTTCCTTTCAGCCCCTCCAGACCTTCCTTGATTTCCTTTTTCACCGTTTCCTTTTCTTCTACAGACAACTCATCCTTTAATTTCCATAGTATAATGTGTTTTACCATTTTGTTGTTTCTTCCTTCCTTTGTATTTTGTTACAGCAGCGGAAAAATTTTGCGACCGGCGCGGCTGAACTGTTACCGTATTTTGCATCTTTCTGTGGTCTATAACACTCAGAATAGCATATTTGCAAAAGCAATTTCAACTCTTCGGAGCATCGATTCCTGCGAAACACTCATATGTCCAGAATTTTTCACAAAGAAACCGGAACATTTTAACTAAATCCTCAAACTGATTTTTTCAGAATCTGCGAGGGATTTCGTCCTGTTTCTCTTTTCAAAAAAGCGGAGAAGTAGGGCTGGCTGTCAAATCCAAGCCGGTACGCCGTTTCGGTAACGCTGCAGCCGTCTTCCAGAAAACGCAACGCCGCTTTTACTTTTAGCTGCAGGAAATACTTATGAACACTGATTCCGGCATATTTTTGGAAAATACGTTTCAGTCCTGCTTCACTGGTACCGACAAATCCGGCAATCTCCGCCACGGACGGCTGTGCGCATACCATACTGTTCATATAATTTACTGCGTGTCGGAAAAGAAGTGCATCCTGTGCAGCGGAAGTCCTGGCAATCGTCCCTTCTTCCGCCAAAGACAGAACCAGCTGACAGACATAAGATGCCACCATCTGGGAATAAGTGGGAATCTCCGAAAAGGAGGACATATATCCTGTCGTGGCCGGCTCCGGGATTTCCGGTTCCGCAATTTTTAATCCTGCAGTTTCCGATTTCGCTGTTTCGAATTCCACGACTTCGGATTCTTTAATTTCCGATCCTGCAGTTTTCCTCTCGGCTGTTTCAGATTCCGCTATTGCTTTTTCCACAAAGGTATCCGGATCCGTTTTTTTTCGGGATCGTACGTAGGAAAGCAATACCTGCAGAATATCCTGCTGCATTGCAGAAAGCTGAAACACCTTATTTTTCAAATAATCCTCAAGAATTCCCTCCGGTGTAAAGGAAAAAATCAAAAGCTTTGTTTTTTCCCCGGAAGTCACATAAAATTTGTGAAACTCCAAAGGCTTATGAAAAATAATTTCACCTTCCGTCATGTTATAGACTCTTTCATCTCCGGAAACACACAGGCTCCCCTCCAGAATGCAGACGCATTCCCAGAAATTATGGCTTTCTCCCCGAAAATGATATCCGGGTTGATATTCCCCTTCAAAAAAAGAAAAAAATTCTTTTATGGAAATCTGATTTTCCACTGGCTTGCCGATCCATATACCCATAGCTCTCCCTCCTGCAAGCATGTTGCGCCGAAAATCGTATATTACTGAGCGATATTTCTATTTCTATCTGTTTTTTGATATGTTATGATTAAAGTACCACAAAAAAACAAGAAAGTAAAGAGTAACCACAGAACAGGAGGAATTTATCAGATGTACCACGAGATTAAAATTGGATTTATCGGACTGGGCGGCAGAGGATTGTCTTTATTAAAAGACGTGGTTCTGGCACAGGGAGAACAGGTAACAGCAGTATGTGATGCTTACGCAGACCGGGCAGAGGCCGGCGCAAAGGCCGTAGAAGAAGCCGGACAGCCTTGTCCGGCAATCTGTCTGAATTATCGGGATGTAATCGAAATGGAAACGGTCAATACCATTATCATTGCCACAGCTTGGGAGAGCCATGTAGAAATCGCAGTGGCTGCCATGAAAGCCGGTAAGGCGGTTGCCATGGAAGTGGGCGGCGCCTACAGTCTGGAACAATGCTATGAACTGGTCAAAACCTATGAAGAAACCGGCACACCGTTTATGTTTTTGGAAAACTGCTGTTTCGGCAGGCGGGAAATGATGGTGCTGCACATGAAAGAGCTGGGAGTGCTGGGAAAAATCGTTCACTGTAGCGGCGGTTATCACCATGACTTGCGTAAAGAAGTTGCTTTCGGAAGAGAAAAACGGCATTATAGACTTCGCAACTACTTAAGCAGGAACTGCGAAAACTATCCCACCCACGATCTGGGGCCTATCGCCAAGGTTTTAAATATCAATCACGGCAACCGTATGCTGACACTGTCTTCCACAGCTTCCATAGCAGAAGGATTAAAGGATTATATTCAGCGAACCAAGCCGGAAGATACTTTTTTAAAGGAGAAAGAGTTTAAACAAGGGGATATCGTAACAACTGTCATTAAATGTGCAGGCGGTGAGACCATTGTCCTGACATTGGATACCACCCTTCCCAGATACTACAGCCGCGGATTTACCGTAAGAGGTACGAGAGGAATGTATGAAGAAGCAACCGATTCCGTTTTTTTAGACAGACCGGAAGACATTGCGCATGATTTTGACTGGAAAAAAGAATGCTTTGGCAATGCGGAGGAATATGCCAGGGAATACGAGCATCCCCTCTGGAAACAATATCGGGAGGAGGGGGTTCAGGGAACTCATGATGGCATGGACTGGTTGGAATTCAGGCAATTCTTTAAAGCCTTAAGGGAAGGCAGTCCCATGCCGGTAGATGTTTACGATGCAGTCAGCTGGATGGCTGTTTCCGCCCTTTCTGAAGTATCCATAGCCAAAGGAGGCGCTGTTGTGGAAATTCCGGATTTTACAAATGGCAGATGGCTGCTTGCAAATGCCTGAAGGGCATTTGTGAACCCACAGTTAGAAATTAGAGATTTTTTATCAAAACCATTGACACTATTGATGCCCATATGGTAAACTGAACAAAAAGTTAGTGATCGTGACATATTTTTATAATATTGTTCTGTTTGATTGAGTGAAAGGGGGATCCAATGAAATATTGTGTGCATTGCGGTGCCGAGATACACGATGAAGCAGTGATTTGCGTAAAATGCGGATGCAAAGTGGAACCGGAAAGACCCGTTGTTGTCCGGGAATCAAAGGACGATGCTATGAACACAGTCATAAAAGTCTTTTTAATCTTGGGCTGTATTTCACAAGGCTGGTTGATTATTCCGTTAGCATGGTGTATTCCTATTACAGTTGTTATCTTTAATTCTATGCGTGACAAAAAAATAATCAGCACCGGTATGAAGGTCTGTGTGCTTTTATTTGTTAACCTGATAGCAGGTATTTGTTTGTTGTGTATGGATGATAATTGAATCATCATCTATCAATACATACTACACTATATTATTTATTCTATTTTTTAAAGGAGGACATTGACCATGAAATACTGTTCCAAATGTGGTAAGGAAATCAATGATGACGCTGTTATTTGCACGAATTGTGGGTGCCGTGTAGATAACAAAGCTACCGGCGGCTCCGGTCCTGTAGGACAGCTGAAGACCAACCGGAGTCTTTTGAAATTTATTCTGTTGTCGATAATTACCTTCGGCATCTACGGTCTGGTTGTAATGTCTGCTGTCAGCACTGACATTAACACAATTGCAGGCAGATACGATGGAAAGAAAACCATGCACTATTGTCTGGTTGTTTTCATCTTCTCCTGGCTTACTTTCGGAATCGTTCCTATTGTCTGGAGCCACAAAATATCTAACAGAATCGGTAACGAATTAACCCGTAGAGGAATTTCGTACAGTTTTGATGCAAGCACATTTTGGCTGTGGAACGTTCTTGGCAGCTTGATTATTGTTGGACCGTTTATCTATATACATAAACTTTTGACATCTATGAATCTTCTGGCTGCAGATTATAATGTGAATGGCTGATTGTATGTGAAATATGCCAAAGAGAACAGCAAACAGAGCGGAGCACGCGCTTCGCTCTGTTTTTGCTACACCTGTAACTTGTCCTTTTTCCTGTAATTCCTCTTAAAAGCCTTATTTTATGTAACAGTTCAGACAAGCATTTATGAAGGCTGATTTCATGCTTGCATGAAAATCTACCTTTATGAATGCTTGTCTGATTGTCTGAACTGTTACTATTTTATGACCACTACTTACCAAAATATCTCTTCAGAAGACCTTCGAAGGCCTTACCATGTCTTGCTTCATCGCGAGCCATTTCATGAACAGTATCATGAATGGCATCCAGTCCCAATTCTTTGGCACGTTTTGCAAGGTCGAATTTACCTGCCGTTGCGCCATTCTCTGCATCCACTCTCATTTCCAGATTTTTCCTGGTAGAATCGGTCACCACTTCTCCTAAAAGCTCTGCAAATTTAGCAGCATGCTCTGCTTCTTCATAAGCAGCCTTCTCCCAGTACAATCCGATCTCCGGATAACCTTCTCTGTGTGCTACTCTTGCCATAGCAAGGTACATGCCGACTTCAGAGCATTCTCCCTCAAAATTGGCACGCAGATCCATCAGAATATCTTCTCTTACACCCTTGGCAACGCCTACTACATGCTCGGCTGCCCATACCTTGTCCTCTGCCTGAACCGTAAATTTCTCTGCTGGAGCCTTACAAATAGGGCAAAACTCCGGTGCTGAATCTCCTTCATGAACGTAACCACATACCTGACATACAAATTTCATAGTTTTTTCTCCTTTACTTTGATAAAATTTTTGTTGGTTTCTATTTTACCCTTATGGGTTTTTCCCAGCTTAGAATACACATTGAAACACTGGTGTATTCCGGAATGCATAACAATAAGCCTAAAATACCGGAAGTTCTTTATGCGGAACTTTCCTTCGTGCATCCGCCGCATGTGCCGTAAAAATAGGCGACATGTCCGGCTATTTTCCCATCAAAGCCTGCTCCGGCAAGCTCATCAATCTGTCCTAAATCCTTCACCGTAAGATCAATCACGCTGCCGCAGTGTGTACAGACGAAATGATAATGCGGAGAGGTATCAGCATCAAAATGATCTACACCATCTCCTACCCTAAGCCTCTGGATCTCACCCTTGTCCGCAAGCAAAGTCAGATTGCGATAGACCGTCCCCAAGCTGATATTCGGCTCCTGCTGCCGTACATTCATATATACCATATCAGCCGTAGGATGATCCTTACGGGTTAAGAGAAAAGCTTTTATCATCTCTCTTTGTCGGCTGTATTTCAGGGACATGCTTTCCTCCCTTCTTTTAATTCAACATTGATAACTGTTACTGTTTTTATTATACATAATTTTTTTAGAAAGTCAATACAGTTTAGAAAAGTTTTCTATATTTTTTTCCCCTTTTTTACAAAAAATATGGTAGAATAATACCATAGCTTTTCAATGTGAAAACAAATTGCTTTTATGCAAAAGAAAGAGAAATTACCTGGGATCAACATGAAATTTAAAACACGCCTTCAAATTACTTTTATTACCATTGTCCTGCTGCCGTTAGTATTAACCGCAGTGGCCTTTATTGTAATCGGTATCTACCTGATGAATATGCAGCAGGGCTATCCGGTGAAGGAACTGGACTATTCCATGATGTCAGAGTCGGTACAATCCTTTGTCAACACTGCCGATAAGACCTTCGGTATGCTTTTGGAACAGGCCAGGACCGATACCTCAGTCTTTGAAGATAAGGATTACCTGCAACATATAAACGATGAAATTGCCCGGAAATCCACTTATATTCTTGTCCGGAAGGACAATGAAATATACTATGCCGGAAACGAAAGTGCCGCAAAGATTATTTTTGACAAGCTTCCTGCCTATGGAGGCTGGGAAGCCACGGCAGACTCCGGTTTTTACTATAATAAACTGGAAAAATATGTAAAGCAGCTGGATTTTGTCTTTACGGACGGAAGCAAAGGCAGTATTTTCGTAATCACACGGGTCAATTCCCTTATTTCCAGGGAACTGCTCATTGACATGTTTATTGCTATTTTCCTGATTTTGATTTTTACCAGCATGATGCTGACGCAGTGGATTCATAAGAGTGTTTTCCACCCGGTGGACGAGCTGAACGTTGCCATGAAGAAGATCAAAGAAGGTAATTACGATTACATGCTTACTACAGAAGTCGGCGGAGAAATCGGAGATTTGTACCGAAACTACGAAGATATGCGGCTGCGCCTGAAGGAATCCACGGAAGAGAATCTCCAGCACGAAAAGCAGAATCGGGAACTGATCAGCAACATCTCCCATGACCTGAAAACTCCCATCACAGCCATCAAAGGCTATGTAGAAGGCATTCTGGATGGGGTTGCCGATACGCCGGAAAAGATGGACAAGTACCTGAAAATTATTTATAATAAGGCCAACGATATGCAGAAGCTGATCAACGAGCTTACTTTATATTCCAATGTGGAAAACAACCGGATTCCCTATAATTTTCACCGGATTAATGTAGCGGAATATTTTGATGACTGCGTAGAGGAAGTGGGACTGGATCTGGAAAATAAGAATATTGAGCTGAATTATTCCAATCTGGTGGAGCCGGATACCATGGTAATTGCGGATCCGGAGCAAATGAAGAAGGTTATTAATAATATTATCAGCAACAGTGTAAAATATATGGATAAGCCCCATGGAAAGATCGATATCCGGATTCTGGATGAGGTGGATTCCATCCGGGTAGAGATCGAAGATAACGGAAAAGGCATTGCACAGAAGGATCTCGGGAAAATCTTCGAACGGTTTTACCGCACGGATGCTTCCCGCAATTCCGCCCAGGGCGGAAGCGGCATCGGGCTTTCCATTGTCCGTAAGATTATTGAAGATCACGGCGGCTACATCTGGGCGACCAGCAAAGAGGGCGAAGGCACCTGCATGCATTTCGTAATGCGCAAATATAAGGAATTGCCCAAAGAGTAAAGAAGGGAAAAAGCATGGAAAATAACCTGGAAAACAGCATGAAAAACGAGTTGCCGGCAGCCAAGAAAAAGCCAATGCAAAAAAGAGCAAAATCAGGAAAAGAAATAGAATCGAAAAAAGGAAGGATGAAAAACATGAGCAGAATATTAATTGTAGAAGATGAAGAAGCCATTGCCGATCTGGAAAAAGATTATCTGGAATTAAGTGATTTCACCGTAGAGATCCGTAACACCGGTGACGAAGGCTTAAAAGCTGCCCTGGAAGAACCGTTTGACCTGGTCATACTGGATCTGATGCTGCCCGGCATGGACGGCTTTGAGGTTTGCCGTAAGATCCGGGAAAAGAAAAACATTCCCATTCTCATGGTTTCCGCCAAAAAAGATGATATCGATAAGATCAGAGGCTTAGGATTAGGAGCGGACGATTATATGACCAAGCCTTTCAGTCCCAGTGAGCTGGTGGCAAGAGTAAAAGCGCATATGGCAAGATATGACAGACTTGTGGGCACCAACCAGAAGCCGCAGAATGACATTGTGGAGATCCGCGGCATCCGTATCGACAAGACTGCCCGCCGGGTCTATGTGGACGGCGTGGAAAAAACCTTTACCACCAAGGAATTCGATCTTCTGACTTTCCTTGCGGAAAATCCGAACCACGTTTTCACCAAAGAGGAGCTGTTCCGGGAAATCTGGGATATGGATTCCATCGGTGACATTGCCACGGTAACCGTACACATCAAAAAGATCCGGGAAAAAATTGAGAAAGACACCGCAAAGCCTCAATACATTGAAACTATCTGGGGTGTCGGATACCGCTTTAAGGTTTAATATTTTAATATAAAGAAATGATATCTTTTTACCATAACGGAGCCATCCCGGAAAACCGGATTTTTACTGTATACTGAAGTCATCAGCAAAAATCCGGTTTTTTATGATTTCGTTACAGTTCACTGATTTCCAAAAACCGGATTACAATCCGAAAATATGGAGGAATGGTATATGGACAAACTAACAACATTGGCCGTAATCGGCTGCGGCAGAATTGCAAACATGGCACACTTTCCGGCATTTGCCAAAATGGAGGGCATACGAGTGAAATATGCCTGCGATCTGATCCGGGAAAAAGCGGAAAAAATAAAAGAAGAATATCCTTTCGTGGAAAATGTCGTAACCGACTACCGGGAAGTCCTCGCCGACAAAGAAGTGGATGCGGTATTCGTTCTCACGCCGAACTATTCTCATTATGAGATTACCATGGCCGCTCTGCAGGCAGAAAAACATGTTATGTGTGAAAAACCGATTACGGTAAACTACAATCTCTCCTGCCGGATGGCCGAGGAAGCCAAAAAGGCCGGGAAAATCTTAAATATCGGTGTCTGCAACCGTTATCACAAATCCGTGGAAATGCTGGAAGAATTAAACCGTCAGGGACGATTCGGCAAGATTTATCATGTGTACTGCTCTTTCCGCGCTTTCCGCAGTATTCCGGGACTTGGCGGAGCCTTCACTACCAAAGCGCAGTCCGGCGGCGGTGTTCTGATTGACTGGGGGATCCATTTTATCGATCTGATTCTGTATATTCTGGGAGATGCCAGTATCCGAAACGCGACCTGCGATACTTACAGCGAAATGGCAAAAGACATGAAAAACTACAAATATCAAAGTATGTGGGCGGAAGATACCTCTGATGTGGAAAACGGCACCAACGACGTGGATGATTTTATCTCCGGCTATATCCGTACCGACAAGGCAAGCATTTCCTTAAACGGAGCCTGGGCGCAAAATATCAACAAGCCGGAAATGTTCATCGATTTTCTGGGCGATAAAGCCGGCGCCCGCTTAACCTACGGCGGAAAATTTGAAATTTACGACGGACAGACTCTGGAAACCATTGCCCCGGAATATGACATTCCGAATATGTACCTGTGCGAAGACGAAGCCTTCCTTACTTCCATCCGAACCGGCATTCCCAACCGGAACTATATTGACCGCATTCTGGAAAGCATGAAAGTCCTGGAACTGCTTTATACTTCCGCAGAACTCCAAAAGGAGGTTACGGCGGAATGAAAATCATCGGCTTTGCGGACTATTATATCAACGAATGGCATGCCATCCATTACCCGGAATGGATCAAAGAAGCTTCCGAAGAACTCGGAACAGAGTATGCAGTAAAGTATGTCTGGGCGGAAAAGGAAATTGCACCGGTAAGTAAAGTCAGCACCGAAGAATGGTGTCGGACTTACGGGATGCAAAAATGTGACAGTTTGGCCGAATTGTGCAAGAAGTGCGATCATGTCATCCTTCTGGCACCGTCCAATCCGGAAAAGCACCTGGAATATGCCGGAGAAATTCTTAAATACGGAAAGCGAACCTACATCGATAAGACATTTGCCGCAAATTATGAAGAGGCGAAAGAGATCTTTCGGATCGCCAAGTCCTACGGGGCAATGTAGCGGTTCATTTGCCCATGGTAATCATTTAAGCTGTTACTTGACTTTTAACCGGAAAAATCTCTCATATATTTAGCGGGAGTAACTCCAACTGAAATTTTAAAAACCTTGATAAAGTAGGATACCGAACTGTATCCTACTTTTTCACTGATGTCCGCAACCGATAACTTTCCCTCGGCAAGAAGTTCCTTGGCATAACTTATCCGCAAATCAATGATATAATCCCGATACAGCTTCCCTCTGTTATCAAATACCGCTTTTCTTACCAACGGCAATGCGGTACCTGTTTTCTCCGCAACTTTTTCAATCGATAAATCATATTCCATAAAATGATCTTCTATATAGTTACATATGTTTTCCATTTCCTGCTTCTTCCTCAAATCAACATCACTATAGATTCTATCAAATAAATCACAAATCAATTCTGAAGCAGCTTCATAAAATCTATCCATATTTTGAGAAGAAACAATAAGGCTGATCTGCCGATTCGTAGGTTCAAAATTATACTGCTTGGCAACAAACTTTATTTCACTGATAAAATCCATAAAAATATACTGCCTCATCAAAAAAGAGATCGCTTGTTCCTGGATTTCGGAAGCAAAAACAGCAAGGTTTTTTATAGCAGCTTCCCGGTCTCTGATTGCAATTGCACTTATAACATTCTGAAATAATTTAGGTGTGTAAGTAAAAGCGTTTTGACCTGTTTTTTTCCGGCGCAGTGACATCATCAGATTATCTTGACTTTCCAACCAGGATGCAGATATCCGGTCAATCTGGTTATAAACCTTTCCTATTCCCTGAATTACTTCTCCATAAAGTTCATTTACCATATCAGTAATAAATTTTGTAATTGTATTCTCAAAATCCTCCTGCACGATACTGACAATAATCCATAATTGCTTTTCTTCAAACTCGCAGATCGCATAAATGGTTGCCCCCCGCAGAGAAAATGAAGTCTGCTCTAATCTTTCCTGAAGCATCAACAAAAATGATTCTTCTGATCCCTCGCAGGCAATACTGATTACATAATAAAATGGTCCCGGAAGCAAGCTGCCCAGCTTACCTATCACGCTTTCTCTACTCATTACTACACTACCATTTAAAACGGCTCGAAGTAACTGACGCTTTTGTTGTTCTTCTAATATCTGACAATCATTCTGATATTTTTCATTTACCAGCCGATAGGACTCTCCTGCTTTGTTTGAATAAAGATAGATCATTAAAATAATCATACCACAATCCAACAAGAAAATAAGAGCAGGCATGAAAATAGCCTTTGTATTTTTATGCCTGCTCACACCGGGAATGAAATATATTGTGAAGCGATCTTCAAATAAGGACGAAGCGTATGTACTCGGCGGATCTGCAGGTGTATCATTATTGCTGGAATACAGCAATCTATTACTCTCATAAATAAACCATTCTCCTCCAATATTACCGTTAATAAATTGTATTCGCTGCTTTAAATCCGTATTTTTAATTCTTCCGCTCAACAAAGTAAGTGAAACATCCGTTGCTGAAAATCTGACCGGAACCAAAAAATAAAGATCATTTCCAACCCTTATAAAATTCCATCTATCTTCCGGATTATTCAGTTCCTGCAATATTAGATCCTTATCGTCTGAAGAAAGTTCTGATAAGTAAACATCCAACCCGATTAACTTCCCTTTAATATGAAACAACTGCAAAGTTTCTGGATAATATAGGAAAAAATCTTTTGTTAACACAGAATAATAGCCATATGTTTCATGAAAATGATGCAGCAAGCTGATTTCAGAATATTTAGAGCTTTTATTAGCGGGATTATATAAAGGATTGATCCCCAATTGCAACGCCAGGTTTTTAAATGATTCTATCTGCGCCTCAAGATCCGCAGCTACTGCACTTACTTTTTCTTGATAGTACAAATCCTGTTGTTGCTGCCGGTTCTCCATGTAAAGATAAATAAAGAAGCTACTCAGAATCAGGCAACATAAAACTGCAAAAATAAGAAAGTACATAAAGAGGGGATTGGAACTTTTGGATTTCGATATTTTTATCATATGCTGTCTTTCACCTGCCGATTAACTGTTATAACTGTTTTTCTACCGATATATCATAGTATAACAAGAAAGCAAAAGTAAATTCAATATTTTATTGCAAAAACGATATTTCTTTTATAAAAAAGTTATTTTAATCCATGCCGTCTTATAAACCAATCATAAAAAAGCTATTTGAAACGCAAAAGTTTCATTGAATACTGCTCCCGCCACCTTATAATAAAAGTGAATCCATTAAAGCGAAAAGAAGTAACTTGCTGTTGATCAAAACAACTTATTTTCAAGGATTACAGAAATTACAGAAATGAGGGTTAAAATGAAACAAAAATATGACGTAGCAGCCTATATATGGCCTGCTTACACAGGAGATGAACCAAGAAATCATATTTTCTGGGAAAAAGGAATCGGCGAATGGCAGTCTGTTATGATTGCCGAAAAAAAATTTCCTGAACATACCTGGCCCAGGATTCCTCTCTGGGGATATGTAAATGAGGCCGATCCCTACGTTATGGAAATGGAAATTGAAGCTGCTCTTTCACATGGTGTAAATGTATTCATATATGATTGGTACTGGTATGACAGACGCCCGTTCTTAGAGCAATGTCTTAATAATGGATTTTTACGTGCCCGTAACAATCACAAAATGAAGTTTTACATTACATGGGCCAATCACAATGCCAGCTCCTTTTGGAACAGGCAATTGACTCATGAAGAAGAACACATGATTTGGGATGGAAAGGTTGACAGGAAAGAATTTGATATCATCGTAAACAGAATAATCGATAACTACTTTTCTTGTGAAAACTATTATAAAATAAATGACTGTCCGGTCTTTAATATTCATTTTCTTCAAAATCTGATTAAAGGTCTTGGCGGCATTGATGAAACAGCTGACGCTTTTCAATATTTTAGAAAAAAAACAAAAGACGCCGGTTTTCCTGACTTGCACTTACAATTAAATCTTATAGGATGCACCAAAGATTATATGGGGTTTAATCTGTTTTGCGATGTAGATATGAAAGAGGTCTTTGAAAAAATACGTTTTGACAGTGCCACACATTATCAGTTTTTGGCATTTACAGACATGAATCGTGATTACTCTGCAGTGATTCCCGATGCCGTAAAAGAATGGGAAGATGAAATAAAAAATTTAAAATTTCCATATTTCCCGCAAGTATCCGTAGGTTGGGATAATAATCCAAGAGCAAACAGCAGGCGATTTATGCCGACTATCTGCACGAATAATACGCCGGAAAATTTTAAAAAGGCACTTATAGAAGCCAGAAATTTTATTGATAGACACCATCTCCATCCGCTTATTACAATAAACAGCTGGAATGAGTGGACCGAAACCAGTTATTTACAGCCGGACAATGTTTTTGGTTATGGATACCTTGAAGCTGTAAAAAGTACTTTTAAAGAAGAGGCATAAAGAAGATATGGATTTTTTTAAGCAGAACAATGAAATAACAATTCCCACTGAGCCACTGCCGCTTGTTGCAGAGAATTATTTTATCAATAAGACACCGGACACGAATTCAGTGCCGACGTTTGAAGAAGCTAAATCAAAATTACCGCAACCTATCTGGGATGGCCACGATGACTATATAAGCTGTTACTGGAAAGCATGGCAGATTGCTTTCAGCAACTTAAGAACGCCGATTCCCGGAACCGGGTTTGTATCTGATTTTATTGACACGGCATTTAACGGCTGCGTGTTCATGTGGGATTCTTCTTTTATTTTGATGTTCGGAAAATATGCTGACAGAATATTCCCCTTCCAGGCCACACTGGATAACTTCTACTCGCATCAGCATAATGACGGATTTATCTGCCGTGAAATTGAAGAGAGTACGGGAAAAGATCATTTTACCCGTCATGACCCTTCTGCTACAGGTCCTGATATTATGGCATGGAGTGAATGGGAATATTATTTGAATTTCGGCAACAAAGAACGTCTGACAAAAGTATTTCCTCCGCTCATGGCATACCATCGTTGGATGGCAGAGAATCATACCTGGCCGGATGGAACATATTTTTCCAGCGGGTTGGGATGCGGCATGGATAATCTGCCGCGTCAGATGCCCGGTTGTTCTCCCCGATTCAGTCATGGACATATGATATGGGCAGATGCATGTATGCAAGAATATAATAACTGTAATATTTTAATTAAAATGGCAAATATCATTGATCGTGAGGAGTTTATCAAAGAACTGGATAAAGAACGCATACATCTTGAAAAGGTGATAAACGAAAAACTTTGGGATATAGAAACGGGTTTTTATTATGATCTGTGGAAAAATGGGAAACTCAACATGGTGCGTCATATCGGTGCCTTTTGGGCTTTACTCGCGGAATGTGCTTCGAAAGAGCAAGCCAAAAGTCTTATTGCATATCTGAAAGATGAACAGGAATTTAAGACACCTCACAGAATTCCGGCATTGTCGCAAAGTCATACGCAATATAGGAATGACGGTGACTATTGGTGCGGCGGTGTATGGGCACCGACAAATTATATGGTTCTAAAGGGACTGGATAAATATGGAGAATATGCTTTATCTCATGAGATCGGCCTGGAGCATTTGAAAGCAGTAACGGAAGTTTATAAGGAACAGAACACCTTGTTTGAAAACTATGCTCCGGAATTTATAAATACCGGAAAACCGTCTATGGGCAACCCGGCAAAAAGTGATTTTGTGGGATGGGCAGGCCTGACTCCTATTTCCATTTTATTTGAATTTGTATTCGGAATAAAACCGGAAGCTGACAAGAAAAAAGTACGATGGGATATCAGATTGCTTCAAAAATTCGGAGTTAAAAAGTATCCCTTTGGCACAGATGGGGAGTTAACGCTCGTATGTGAAGCAAGGAAAAGCCAAAATGAAAAACCGCAGATTTTCTTTGAGTCGAATGTCTCTTTGGAACTTGAAGTTATTTGGGGAGATGAAGAGCATAAACAGTCAATGAAATTAGAAAAAGCGAGGAGAATGGAAAATGTTTAAAAAACAAGTTCAAGGGAATAGCCATTTCCATAAAATGTATCGCTATAGGATGCTTTACGCAATGATCCTTCCTGCCATGATTACCACCTTTATTTTTTGCTATATCCCTATGTACGGAGTTTTTATTGCATTTAAAGATTATAGTACCAGATTGGGAATCTGGGGGAGCAAATGGGTCGGACTTAAGCATTTTAAACAATTTGTGGAATACCCTTATTTCGGGCGCATTGTATGGAACTCTTTGAAAATAAACTTCATTTCACTTTTGACGTTCCCGTGTCCAATTATTTTTGCAATTATGCTGAATGAACTACGCAGCGAAAAGTTTAAAAAAATTTGCCAAACCATTACATATGCCCCATACTTTGTCTCTGTAGTACTTGTGGCTTCTATTACAATGCTGTTTGTTGGCAGTGACGGACCGTTTAATGTTTTTCTCGGTTTTTTGGGCATAGAAAAGCGAGACTGGATGGGAAGTGAGGCAGCTTTTCCATGGATTTATGTAATTTCTGATTTGTGGTCAACTCTTGGCTGGAACTCTATTATCTACATAGCAGCCCTGTCAGGCGTATCACCAGAATTGATAGAGGCTGCGAAGATCGATAGGGCAGGCAGATTAAGAGTTATCTGGCATATTTGTCTGCCGCATCTGAAACCTACGGCAGTTCTTCTGTTGATTATGCGAATGGGCTCCATGCTTTCTGTTGGTTTTGAAAAGGCGCTTCTTCTGCAAAACGATCTAAACAAAGGAGCCTCCAGCGTAATCGCTACTTATACATATGAAATCGGAATTGAATTCCAACAGTTCAGTTATTCCACTGCAATAGGCCTTTTTAACTGCATTGTAAGCATTGTTCTTGTCTTGCTGGCAAACATTGTAGCAAAGAAACTGGGAGAAGAAGGGCTATTTTAGGAGGTGTCTGCTTGAGAAAAATTATGAAAAAGAAAACTATAACTTTAAAAAAATGGACTGTATTTGATATTGTAAATACCGTATTCGTAATTTTTGTTACTTTAATTATTCTGTATCCTTTATATTTTTGCGTAATAGCATCTTTTTCCAACCCAACAGAGGTAGCTTTGGGAAAAACGCTTTTATGGGTCAAGGATTTTACAGTGATGTCTTATGAATTAATTCTTGAAGAAAAACTGTTGCTGATCGGATACCGTAATACCATTTTTTATACTATTTGCGGTACTGCTTACAATGTAGCCTTAACAATACCGGCAGCTTATGTTTTGTCCAAAAAGGAGATTCCTTATCACGGTTTCCTGTCATGGTTCTTTTTTATTACCATGTATGTCAGCGGAGGAATGATTCCCTCTTATATACTGGTTAAAAATCTTGGGCTATTAAATACTCCATGGGTGATGATCATCGGATCCGGTGTTTCCGTTTATAATATGATTGTTGTTCGATCCTACTTTTCTTCTACCATTCCGGCATCCTTATATGATGCGGCCTTTATTGACGGTGCTACTGAATTTCAGGTTTTTACGCGCATTGCAATTCCGCTGTCCAAAGCCATTATTGCCGTTATTTCCCTGTTTTACGCAGTGGGTCATTGGAACAATTTTTATACAGCACTAATTTATATCTATGACAAAAACCTGTACCCTCTGCAGCTAGTGCTGCGTAATCTGCTTATTAACGGGCAGCTGAACCTCTCTTCTAATATTCAGTACACTGCAGAAGAGTTGAAATATATGGTACAACGCGCCCGTATCATACAAACCATGAAATATTCCATTGTGGTTGTAGCAGCAATACCACTGCTTATTGTATATCCTTTTATTCAAAAGTATTTTGTGAAGGGTGTTATGATCGGCTCGGTCAAAGGATAAGAATGTTAAAGGTAAGCATGCCTTTACATACATAACAAAAAGTCAAAAAACTAGGAGGAAAAAAATGAGAAACAAATTAGTCGCTTTGCTATTGTGCGTCACAATGGTGGCAGGTGTATTGACAGGCTGCGGGAACTCCGGTCATGTCAAAGATGATTCCATCAACAAATCAAGCGAAGGCAGGAGTGAGGAAAGTGATTTAGAATGGATGAATACGGAAAGCCAGCTTCCCGTAGTAAAGGACGGGTATGAAAAAACTCTCAGAATTTATGCAAGAAATACTTCCAACTATGGTGACCCGTATAAAAGCTGGTTTTACAAGTATTTAACGGAAGAATTTAATGTTAAGCTTGAAATTACTACTTATACCAGCGATAATATGAATGAATTTCTTTCTCTCGCTTTTGCAAGTGGCAACCTGCCGGACATTATTTTAGGAGGAGAAGATTTTTTTACACCAAGTAACCTAATCAAATTCGGTAAAGAAGAAGGACAGCTTCTCGATCTGGCTGATTATATTCATGATGAAACAATTATGCCGAGTCTGTCAGCCCTTTATAAAGAGAACACTACCTGGCCTACAAATATAACCGACAGTGAGGGACATGTCTGGTCTCTGGGAAGAATTAACGATCCTGAGGCATTAGGAGAAACTCTCCGTATTTTTTACAATTACGACTGGCTGGAAGAACTGAATCTGGAAGCTCCGACAACGATAGAAGAGTTTATTACTGTTATGAAAACCATTAAAGATGCCGGACTTTGTGCATATCCGGTAGGCGGAACTGCAAGCTGTGAACCTGTAGGCAGTGTTATTTTAAACGCACTTGGCTATCTGAATTACAGCGATGATCCGGACGGCAGCGACGTTACTTTGAGAAACGGCAAGGTAGTCCTGCCCTATTACGACAGGGAGGCTTACCCTGAATATCTGAAAATTATGAATAAGCTTTATACAGAAGGACTGATCCACCCGGATTTCTATACACTTGATGCAGATACCTCGAAAGGTATTCTGTCTGAAGGTGTAGGCTTCATTTGCCAGGCTCCATTCGTCTATATCAATGACTATACTTCCTATTGGGGCGGAGTTCCAATGACCAGCGCATATAATGATACTCATCAGGTTCCACCCTCCAAGGGAGCATTTACTGCCGGCAGTGCAGTTGTTACCAGTTCCTGTAAAGAACCGGAACTTGCACTAAGATTTCTTGATTGCTGGTATAACGAAGAAATAAAAGTAGAATATCTTTCAGGTAATGGTCCGGACATGGATGAAACAGATATCCTTTACGGTATGACAAAGGGATATGATACACAAACCAATCAATTTACTGATTATATTGAACATCAAGGGGATTACGTCAGCCAGAATGATTATTTGGAAAAACACATCAAAGCCTGGGAAAACTGTCTCGGTCTTTGCAGCATGTGGGAGCCTTATAGCAGAGCAGATCACATTGCACAGGTTCCTGACATTTATTCCGAAAAATATCAAAAGCCCTCTGATGCACGCCATGATAATACCTCACAGGATCCCGGTTTCCGTTACGCTTTGCTGGATACCATTTCACCTTATTACAATCTTAACGCTTTCCCGGCTTATGTTTATTTGGATTCTGAGACCGCTGTTAAGATGAATAACCTGAAAGTTGCTATGGACGAATATGCATCCCAGGAAATCGCAAAATTTGTGGTTGGAGAACGGGCATTAACAGACGAAGAATTAAACGATTATTTTAATACTCTATCCTCTTTAGGCGCTGATGATTATGTGAAGGCCTATGCAAATAGCTATACCCCTGTAAAATAAGTTTAGAATGTAAGAATATTACAAAAAAGGGTGCTGTCGCTCTACGGGTAAAATCCGCAAAGCGCAGCACCTTTTATCGTTTGCTACCTGCAGCGGCCAGGAATTATGTCGCCAAAGCGACCCGCCGCATCGGAACGGTTATTTTGCAAGAAAGCGGGACAGGAACTCTTTGGTTTTCGGATCCTTCGGATTTTCAAAAATATCCTTGGGTTGTCCCTCTTCACAGATCAGCCCGTCCGCCATAAAGATGACATGGGAAGAAACATCTTTTGCAAAGGCCATCTCATGGGTTACTACAATCATGGTCAGGCCTTCTTTGGCAAGGCTGCGCATAACTTCCAGTACTTCTCCCACCATCTGGGGATCCAAGGCGCTGGTCGGCTCATCGAACAGAAGGACTTCCGGTTCCATGGCAAGGGCTCTGGCAATGGCCACACGCTGCTTCTGACCGCCGGACAATTGGGAAGGCTTTGCATGAATATAAGGTGCCATTCCTACTTTTTCCAGATATTTCATGGCAATTTCCTGTGCTTCCTGGCGCTTGCGCTTTAAAACACAGACCTGACCGGTAATGCAATTTTCCAGTGCCGTCATATTCTGGAACAGATTAAAACTCTGGAAAACCATTCCCACTTTGGTACGGTACTTGGAAAGGCTGAAATTCTCTTCTGTAATATCCTGCCCACGAAACAAAATTTTCCCATCTGTAGGAGTCTCCAACAGGTTGATACAGCGTAACATGGTGCTCTTTCCGGAGCCGGAAGCCCCGATGATACTTAAAACTTCTCCTTTTTCTACCGTAAGAGAAATATCTTTCAGAACAGAATGGTCGCCGAATTCCTTTTTCAGATGAACAAGTTCAATCACTTTTTCAGACATGATTTAAACCTCCTTTTTGATGCGGATTTCGGCTGCCGTATCTGTCTGGGAACCGAAAATGGTATAATGATCGTTCCCGTCCATTTTTTTCTCTACAGCACGCAGAATTCGTGTAATGGAAAAGGTCAGAATGAAGTACAGGATACAAATAACCAGGTAAGTCTGGAATGTCTGGAAGTTCTGCCTCTTGATGACACCGGCAAAATAGTACAGCTCCGTTACCCCAATTACATTCAGAACGGAGGTATCCTTGATATTGATAACAAACTCATTGCTGACGGAAGGGAGAATGTTGCGCATAACCTGGGGAATGATGACTTTTCTCATGGTCTGGGCATGGGTCATACCGATGGAGATGGCTCCTTCAAACTGACCCTTATCAATGGAAATGATTCCGCCTCTTACAATCTCTGCCATATAGGCACCGGTGTTGATGGAAACGATCAGGATTCCCGAAGGAATCAGGGGAAGGGTGCTTCCGTTGGTAGCGAAAGCATACCCCCAGTAGATTACCATGGCCTGCACCATCATGGGCGTTCCGCGGAAAATTTCCACATAAACAGCAATAATTCCGTTCCCGATCTTATGCAGGAGACGAAGAAACGGCTTTCTGGAAAAAGGTGCGGTACGTACCATTCCCGTAAGAAGTCCGATTATCAGTCCCACAGCGGTACCGGTAAGGGCAATCAGCATCGTGTTGCCGATACCGGAGAGCAACTGCGGATAATATTTGATGAAAATTTGCAGTACATCATTTAAAAAAGTCATGACACATTCTCTCTTTCAGGAGGCATATTATGATATGATGGTCAAAATACCTTTTGACCATCATTTGATATCACGAATTGCTCCGCCGCAAAGCAGCTCCCGCAATTCTAAAACATTCGGAATCCGCTGATTTACTGCGTAAATTGCTACTTCCTCATGTTTAACGGGTCCCAAGTTCAAAAGCCTAATCGTGCAAGCACGAACGGCTTTTTGAACTTTTGACCCTGATATCATATTATTTCTGAATAATAATGACAAGGTTGGATTCGTAATAGGTCTGGGTAAAGTCAATTTCCTTTTCCCGTTCTGCGGTAGGGCTCATACCGGCAACGATGGCATCTACGGTTCCGGATTCCAGAGCCGGAAGCAGAGAATTCCAGTCAAAAGCATAAATCTCCAGATCCATTCCCAGGCTGTAAGCCACATATTTTGCGATCTGAACATCGTAACCGTTGGCATACAGTCCGTCTTTGCCTTCTCCGCTGATGGGAACGGCACCGAAGGACGGCTCCTGCATGTCGGTCCAGTTGTAAGGCTCATAAGCACATTCCATGGCAACCTTTAAAGTTCCTGCAGGAGATGCGGGAGCCTCACAGCTTACGGCAAAGGCATCCACGGTCTCACCGGAACAAAGACTTACAATCTGTTCCATCAGATCAGCCTTCTGCTGTTCGGTAACTCCGTCCAGTACGGCATTGATCTTTTCTTTTAAATCGGATCCCTTCTTAAGGCCGATGGCAATTCCTACATCCGCAGCGGTAGCGGTAAAGCCGGTATCGTTATTTTTAAGAGGAAGATAGGTCAATGTATCATCAGACTTGCAGACGCTTAAAGCAGTAGGCTCTTCTGCCACATAGCCGTCAATGGCACCGCTCTTTAAAGCTGTCAAAAGATCGGCGAATTCCGGATAGGTGGAGGACTTTACATCTTCAATCTGTGTCAGAGCATCTGCATGGAAGGTTCCTGCCTGGGCAGCAATTTTTGCGCCCTTCAGATCCGCCAGATTTTTGGCGTTTTTCACATCCACAGAGCTGCTTTCCTTGCTTCCGCAGCCGAAAAGCAGAGTCATACATAAGGTTGCAGACAAAAGAACGGACAGTGTTTTCATCAATTTTTTCATTTTCATTTCTCCTCTTCTCTTGATAATAGTGATATCATCACAAACATTACAGTTCACACGCACCATTCGCAAAATTTTCCGCATGCTTCGCAGCTATTGTCGCATCTGAAAGATGCGATGCTCATATAGATGGATGGCGCTCCCTTCGTACATTTACACAGGCAGCTTCTCATGCAAGCAAGGAATCTGCCTGCCTAAACGTACGAGTGAACTGTAACTTAACATAAAAAAGCCCACGATTCCATGCGGCTTCGCGGACTGTCTTAATTACTGAATTATTACTTATCATTAATCAAAAACAAAATACCGTCGATAGTGCTCCACATGGGAAATGTGACAGTACCGTGCTTCTTAAACACGATCCCAGCTCCATAACGGCGGCAGCCGTATATGTGCTTCGGCGGAAACAGCCTTTCTCTTACAACCGCCTGCCGGCGTCTGTTATAAGATACTCTTCGGTTCCGCAACCTCTATCAGGTGCTTTTCCGACATTGTATGCCAGGATTTTACTTTTGTCAATACCCAAAATAAAAAATTTTCAACCAATTTTCTCATTCCGTAGCGGAAGATACGCTATGCCGTTTTCGGTAAGAACCGCCCTTCTGCGGAATCCGGCCTGATAAGCGGCGGCCGCCGCTTCTTCAAAAGCACAGTCCAGTTTATCCTTTCGGTGGCAGTCGCTGGAAAGAATAATCTCCCCGCCTGCCCGAAAAATCATGTTTAAGATATCCGGTGCAGGATAGGGAATCGTCCGGATTCCGCGGGCAATGGCTCCGGTATTGATTTCAAAGGGTTTGCCGTACGGCGCCAAAGCATTTACTGCTTTCTCTGCAGCTGCCAGGAAGCGCTCAGAACGTGTAGAATAGCCGTTTGCTTCACTGTATTTGGATACCAGGTCAAAGTGCCCGATGATATCTCCGTTGATTTTTCGCAAAACATCTGCTTCCAGGGAAAAATACGCTTCGCTTAAAGCATCAAAATCACCGTTATAGCATTGCTCCACTGCGTTTTTCAAAGCTTCCGCGCTTTCATCCACGGCAAGATATCTTTCGCCCTTTTTGACATAATGCACGGAAGCGATGACATAATCATAGGCATCTGTAGGTTCTTCCGAAAAATAATCCTGTTCGATGCCGCAATAGATCCGGATTTTTCCTCTGTACTTTTCCTTCAGCCCTGCAATCACGCTGCGGTACCCCGCTGCTGCCTCCCGGCTCATGGCAAAATCCCGATCCGGTTCATTATAGCTGTGACCTGAAAAACCAAGTGCCTGAAGGCCGCGTCTCAAGGCTTCCTCCACCAGTTCCTCCGGAGTATCTTTTCCATCGCAATAAATGGTATGGGTGTGGAAATTACATTTCATCGCCGGCCATCTTCTCCTGTTTTACCTTGTGGTCAATCACATGCCGGGAAGCCAGTTCCGTGCGGACATCTTCCACTGAAATTTCCATCTGCGCCATCATTACCATAACATGATAGGCAAGATCCGCAATTTCATAAACAGCTTCCTTTTTGTCCCGGTTTTTCCCGGCAATAATAACCTCCGTCGCCTCTTCCCCGACTTTTTTCAGGATCTTATCCATTCCTTTCTGAAACAGGTACGTCGTGTAGGAGCCTTCGGGAAGCTCTTTTTTTCGCTCTTCCAACAGCTGATAAAGACTTTCCAATGAAAACTTCTCATCCGTAAGCTGCATCTTTTGAAAAAAGCAGGAATCCGCACCGGTATGGCATGCCGGACCGTCCTTATTTACCGTAACAACCAGTGCATCATTATCACAGTCTGCAGTTATCGATACGACATGCTGATAATTTCCGCTGGTTTCCCCTTTCAGCCAAAGCTCTTTTCTGGATCTGGAATAGAAGCAGGTCAGCTTTTTTTCAAGCGTAATGCCCAGGCTCTCCCGGTTCATATAGGCAAGCGTCAGTACCTCCTTGCTTTCCGCATCCACAACAATTGCGGGAATCAGTCCCTTTTCGTCAAATTTCAAATCCTCAATCCCTACCATAAGGCAACCTCACTGTAATGTTATTTTCCCGCAGCACTTTTTTAAGCTGCGAAATTTGAACCTCGCCGAAATGAAAAATCGAAGCCGCAAGCCCGGCATCCACCCGCGGAATTTCGTGAAACAGGGTTACAAAGTCCTGTGCGCACCCGGCTCCTCCGGAAGCAATCACCGGAACATCCGTCACGTCACATACCGCCTTTAACAACTCCAGATCAAAGCCTTTCTTTACACCGTCTGTATCAATTGAATTTACCACCACTTCTCCCGCTCCGCACTTCGTGCAGCGTTCAATCCAGGAAAGTGCCTCCATTCCGGTGTCTGCCCGTCCACCCCTGGCAAAAATACGGAAAGAGCCGTCCACCCTCTTTACGTCTGCCGAAAGCACCACGCACTGACTGCCGTACTTTGCCGCAGCTGCAGGAATCAGTTCCGGATCGGCAATCGCTCCGGAATTGACGCTTACCTTATCCGCTCCGTTTTTCAGAACCCGATCAAAATCGGAAAGCGTCTGAATCCCTCCTCCTACCGTCAACGGGATGAAAATCCGTGACGCCACTTCTCTTAAAACATTCGTAAACAGCTTTCTGCCTTCGTTGGAAGCCGCGATATCATAAAAAACCAGTTCGTCCGCTCCACAGTCGCTGTAGTATTTTCCTAAGGTGACGGGAGAATCCACATCACCGAGATTCCGAAAGTTGACTCCCTTTACCACCCTTCCGTTTTTTACATCCAGGCAGGGAATAATTCGCTTTGTAATCATTTTGCCGCCTCCAGTGCTTCCTCCAGCGTAATAGCTCCGATGTAATATGCCTTTCCCAGAATGGCTCCGTAAAGTCCGAAATTTTTCAAAGTACGGATGTCCTCCGTACAGGAAACGCCTCCGGATGCAATAATATTCATGGAATAACGCTTCTTAAGCTCCCTGTAATATTCGGCATGGATTCCCTGCATGGCGCCGTCCTTTGCAATGTCCGTACAGATCAGCGTGCTGACACCGATATCGGCCAGCCTGTCACAGAATGAAAAGGTCGTGTAGCCGCTGATCTGCGTCCAGCCTTTCACTGCTACATAGCCGTTTTTACAGTCCACGCCCACGGCAATCCGATCCCCGTATTTTGCCACGGCTTCACAAAGGAATGTTTCATCCTGCGCTGCCGCCGTACCTAAAATAACCCGGTCCACGCCTGCCGAAAGATAGCTTTTCACAGTCTGAAGGTTGCGGATTCCTCCGCCTGTCTGTACAAACAGATCCGTTTTCTGCGCAATCCGTGAAATTATTTCCTCGTTCGGTGTGCCTCCCGATCTTGCGCCTTCCAGATCCACGATATGTACAAACTTCGCCCCTTTTTCCTGAAAGTTTTCCGCAACCGCAAGCGGATCGTCCTGATAAACCGTTATCTTTTCATAATCGCCCTTTAACAGGCGGACGACTTTGCCCTGATAGATATCAATTGCCGGAAATAAATTCATACAGCACCCTCCGTTTTGCAGAACGCAGCCAGAATCCGAAGTCCGGTATCACCGCTTTTTTCCGGATGAAACTGGCATCCGTACACGTTGCCTTTTGCCGCCGCAGCCGTAATCTGTGCTCCGTATTCCGTGGTTGCCGTCACGTAAGAAGCACAGTCCTCAGCATAAAAAGAATGGACAAAGTAGACCGCTTCCCCATCCTCCACATTTTGAAACAAAGGGCAATTCCCCAAAAGCTGCAACGAATTCCATCCGATATGGGGAATCTTAAGATTCTGCGGAATTTTGCCCCGAAGCGGACAAACCTGCCCCGGAATCAGGCCAAGTCCCTCATGTTCCCCGAATTCGTAACTTTTTTCAAACAACAGCTGCATCCCCAGGCAGATTCCCAGCAAAGGTTTTCCGCCTGCCGCTTCCTTCTTAATGCACTCGTCCAGGCCTTGCTGCTTAAGCTTTTCCATCGCGTCCCCGAAGGCTCCCACTCCGGGCAGAATCAGGCGATCCGCCTTTCGGATCTTCTCAGGATCCGCCGTAATCTCCGCCTCTTCTCCCAAAAAGGAAAGCGCACTGGCAAGAGAAAAGAGATTGCCCACTCCATAATCAATTATTACTGTCATTACACCACTCCCTTGGTAGAAGGAATTTCATCCTTGTAATTTTCTTCTATCTGCACGGCTTCTTTTAAGCTTGCGGCAAAAGCCTTAAAGGCCCCTTCTATGATGTGGTGGGAATTGGTACCCGCCAGCTGCCGGATGTGCAGTGTAATTCCCGCATGATTGACAAATCCCCGGAAAAATTCTTCTGTCAGCTCCGTGTCAAAATCCCCGACTTTCTGCGCAGGAATCTGCAAGTCATACCCCAAATAAGACCTTCCGGAAAAATCCGCTGCCGCAAGAATCAGTGTTTCGTCCATAGGAAGAATTCTGTTGCCGTAACGCCGGATCCCGCGCTTGTCTCCCAGCGCCTGCCCGAAAGCATCCCCCAGAACAATTCCAATATCCTCCACCGTATGATGATAGTCTACCTGAATATCGCCCTTGCAGTTCACGTCCAGATCAAACCGTCCATGATGCGCAAACAATGTCAACATATGATCCAGGAAACCACAGCCTGTATCCACAAGGCATTTCCCCGTACCGTCCAGCGAAAGTGCCAGACGAATGTCGGTCTCTTTGGTCTGCCTGTGTAACTGCACCTCTCTCTTACTCATCGTCGCTTCCTCCTTTCGGACGCACCGCTTTTTTTGCTTCTGCCAGTACCTCGTCTGTTTTTTCCAGAAAGATCTTCATTTCTTCCGGGCTTCCTATGGTAATACGGTTATAATTCCGAATCCTGTCCTGTCGGAAATGGCGGATCAGAACCCCTTTTTTCCTCAATTCCCGGTAAAATGTCTCTCCGTCCATGCGGTCGCTTGCGGCAAAGAGAAAATTTGCCCTGGAATCCGTAAGGGTAAATCCCCGTTTCAAAAGCTCGTCTTTTACATAGGATCGCGTACGGACAATTTCGCCGCAGTTTTTCCGATAATACTCCGGATCCTCCAGCGCCGCCGCACCTGCCGCCTGGGTCAGACGATTAATGTTATAGGGGTTGGTGGAATACTTGATTTTTTCCAGATCCCGGATCAGACTTTCGTGGGCAAATGCATACCCAAGACGTGCCCCTGCCATACTGCGGGACTTGGAAAAAGTCTGAACGACCAGGAGGTTTGCGTATTTTTGGATCCATTCCACTGCACTTTGGCCTCCGAAGTCCACATAGGCTTCATCCACCAGAACCACGCCTTTACAGGACGCCACTATTTTCTCCAGCTCTTCCGCTTCCAGGCAAAGACCGGTAGGCGCATTGGGATTGGCTATCACCACCAGTTCCTCTCTTCCCATAAAGGCCTCGGCATCCATTGTAAAATCTTCTTTCAGAGGCACAATGTGAGCCGGAATGCCGTAAAGATCGGCAAACACGCGATAAAAGCCGTAAGTCAGATCCGGGAAAGCCGCCCCGGCCTGTGCATAAGCCATAAAAGCAAAATTCAGGATTTCATCGGATCCGTTTGCCACAAAAACGTTTTCCGGTCTGACCCGGTAAGTCTCGGCCAGTTTTGCTTTTAACAGGCGGCTTTCCGGATCGCTGTAGAGACGCAGCCGCTTTACCTCTTCCTCCCCAATGGCCTCTACAACCCGCGGGGACGGGGGATACGGGGATTCGTTGGTATTCAGTTTTATGTACTTCTGATCCGTCGGCTGCTCTCCCGGGGTGTATTCTTCCAGGTCTTTCAGCCTGCTGTTTAAAAATCTGCTCATACCTGCCCCTTTCTCACCAGGACGCTTCTTGCATGCGCCTCCAGCCCCTCTTTGCGGGCAAACAAAGCAATGCGGTCAGCCACTTCGGAAAGAGCATCTTCCGTATAATAGGTATATTGGGATTTTTTCACAAAGTCATCCACCGAAAGGGGGCTGGAAAAACGGGCTGTTCCGGAAGTGGGCAGAGTATGGTTCGGTCCCGCGAAGTAATCGCCTAATGCTTCCGGACAGAAACGTCCCATAAAAATGCTTCCGGCATTCCGGATCTTATCCAGGTAATCAAAAGGATTGTCCACACACAGTTCCAGGTGCTCCGGCGCGATTTCATTCGCCACTTCGATCACGCTTTCAAGGTTCTGTGCCACGATTATCTTCCCGTTGTTTTCCAAAGATGCCCCTGCAATCTCTTTTCTGGGAAGCAGTTCCAGCTGACGGGACAATTCGTCCCTTACCTTCTGTGCCAGCTCCATGCTGTCTGTTACCAGCACGGCAGAAGCCATTTTGTCATGTTCGGCCTGGGAAAGCAGATCCGCCGCCACAAAAGCCGGATTGCTCTTCTCATCGGCAATCACCAGGATTTCACTGGGGCCTGCAATCATATCAATGGCTACTCTTCCAAACACCTGTCTCTTGGCCTCTGCCACAAATGCATTTCCCGGTCCCACAATCTTATCCACTTTGGGAACCGTCTGTGTACCGTAAGCAAGTGCGGCAACCGCCTGGGCGCCCCCCACTTTAAAGATCCGGTCTACTCCGGCTATCCGGGCTGCCGTCAGAATTGCCGGAGAGATTTTACCGTCCGGCATGGGCGGTGTGGTAATGCAGATTTCCCGGCAGCCCGCAATTTTGGCGGGAATGCTGTCCATCAGCACCGTGGATGGATACGCGGCGGTTCCTCCCGGCACATACAGCCCTACCCGGTCAATGGGCGTGATCTTCTGGCCGGTCACATACCCGTCGCCAGTCAGCAAAAAATTGCTGCGTACCTGATGCTTATGAAATTCACGGATATTTTCAGCAGCCTGACGTAAGACCTTTACAAACTCCGGTTCTGTTTTTTCTACCGCTTCCTGTATTTCTTCTTCGGTAACTTCTACAGACGAAAGCCTTACCCCATCGAATTTTTCGGTATAATACAGCAGCGCCTCATCTCCGTCCTGCCGCACCTTTTCCATAATAGGGAAAACAATCCGGGAAACGTCCTTACAGGCACTTCCCCTGGCAAAAATCTCTTCTTTCGGTACTTCCCCGTATTTGAGAATCTTAATCATGTTTTTGTGCCATCCTTTGCTCCAGTTTTTCTTTGATTTTCAGAATTTTTCCGGCTTTGAACGAAAAACCGGCACGGTTGGCTATCAGTCTGGCACTGATAGCTGCCACATCCTCTATCGGTTCCAGATTATTTTCCGCCAACGTTTTTCCGGTTTCCACAATGTCCACAATCACATCGGACAGTCCCAGAAGCGGAGCCAGTTCGATGGAACCGTTCAAATGGATAATATCGATATCGCGGCATTTTTCCGCATAGAATTTCCGGGCGATATTGGTAAACTTTGTCGCTACCCGCAGCGTTCGGGAAGTATCGTCCCGGAATCCTCTTTCGGCAGCTACCGCCATGCGGCACTTTCCGACTTTCAGATCCAGCAGCTCGTATACGTCAGGCTGGTATTCGAGAAGGATGTCCTTTCCCGCCACGCCCAGATCCGCAGCGCCCCGTTCCACATAAATGGCTACATCAGATGGTTTTACCCAGAAATAACGGATTCCCAGCTCTTTATTCTCAAAGGTCAGTTTCCGGTTACTCTCCCGGATGGACGGGCACTCAAATCCGGCCTCTTCAAACATCCGGTACACTTTTTCTCCCAGCCTTCCTTTGGGAAGCGCGATATTCAGAAAAGCGCCCTCCCGATCCTGCTTTTTTTCGAATCGTTCCAGCGCATCCAGATAGACGGCAAACCCGATTGCTCCCGCATCTCTTCCCATTTTTTTCATCAGGGTATCATAGCGCCCTCCGGAAAGGATACGGGACGGAAGCCCATTGATATATCCCTTGAAAACTATTCCGCTGTAATAGGCAGTGGAGTCCACCGCGGAAAAATCAATATTGACGCGGTCGCCGTACCCCTGTTCTTTCAACTTCTCATAAACAGCGCAAAGTTCCTTTTCGGCAGATACGGCCTGCAGCGTTGTACATAGCGGTTTCAATCGCTTTAAAGCCTCTGCGGCATCTTTAAAATGTTCTGTCAGAAGGCTTAGTCCGGAGAATTCGGATTCTGTGCAGACTGCAAGCAAGCTGTCCTTATTTTTTTCCTGAATTGCCCTGCAGACTAGTTCTCTCTTCCCGTCTTCTAAGGCAAAGGTATCCAGAATGGCTGTCAAAAGCCCTACATGAGACAGAAAAAGCATAAAATCCTCACTGATCCGCTCCAGGCTCTTCGCCGCTAAAGACGCTACCTCCGTAACCTGCTCTTCCCCGATATCTCCCATGCATTCCAGTCCTGTCTGCATAATTTCTTTATAGGTATGGGAGGTCTCTGAAATACGATAAACATTTTCATCGTAACAAAGGCGTCTGACCGTCCCCTTCCGTTCTTTAAAATTCTTCAGAATCGAAAGGGTAACGTCCGGCTTTAAAGCCAGCAGGCTGCCATCGGCATCCGTAAATGTGATGACCCCGTCAGAGACCAGAAAATCCTTATTCCGGGAATACAAATCGTATTCTTCAAATTTACTCATCTTGTACTTTTCGTATCCGTGATCCCGGTAAAGCTTTCGTAATGTAAAAATAACGCGTTCTTCTTTCCTTAAAAGACTTTCCTCTAACATCCGCAGTTACCGCTCCTGTTAAAACTTATCTATTCTTTCGTTTGCTATCGCGTTATCACTATACCACACTATCAAGCTAAAGTCAAGTGAGTTGTTTTTCATGCCCCCTCATTGTAATCCCCATATGTCTGCCCTTAGTAACTTGCTCTTAATTGTAACTTTTATTCGGCATCACTTTACAGCGTACCCCTGGTCTTCAATGGTTTTCTTTAAGACATCGTCTGCGACCTCTTCCTTCAGTGTAACAACTGCTGTTTTCTTTTCGTGGCTGACCAGTGCGCTTTCTACCTGAGGAAGTTCCTCCAGTGCTTTCTTTACTCTGGCCTCACAATGACCGCACATCATTCCATCGACATGAATAGTTTTCTGAATCGTTTTTTCCATGGTTTTGTTCTCCTTTTCTTTTTTTTCACTACTTTTTTCGTTATCGTGCTTTTTCCCATACATCCGGAACAGGTTCAGGCGCAGGGCATTGGTTACCACGCAGAAGCTGGACAGGCTCATGGCTGCGGCTCCGAACATGGGATTTAATTTCCATCCGGTAATTCCCGCAAAGACCCCGGCTGCCAGCGGGATACCGATGACATTGTAGATAAATGCCCAGAACAGGTTCTCGTGAATGATGCAGAGCGTTGCCCGGCTTAAACGGATCGCTCCCGGCACATCCGACAATCTGCTTTTCATAAGCACCACATCAGCCGCGTCAATGGCCACATCAGTTCCTGCACCGATGGCGATGCCCACATCGGCTCTGGTCAGCGCCGGTGCATCATTGATACCGTCGCCTACCATTGCTGTCTTGCCTTTTTTCATCAGTTCACGGATCACACTCTCCTTGCCCTGAGGGAGCACTTGCGCTACTACTTCATCCACTCCGGCCTGTCTGCCGATGGCTTTGGCTGTGCGCTCATTATCTCCGGTAAGCATTACCACGTGAATTCCCATATCCTTCAGCTGCCGAATGGCATCCGGGCTGTCTTCCTTGATGACATCCGCTACGGCAATAATTCCGGCAAGTTGATTGTCTTTCGCGAAAAACAGCGGCGTCTTTCCTTCTTCGGCAAGTCTTTCATACAGGTGTTTGGCTTCCTCGGGCATGAAAATTCTGCTTTCCAGGAATCGGAAGCTTCCTGCGCTTAAGCGGGCATTTCCGACTTTTCCGGTCAAACCGTTTCCGGGAAGCGCTTCAAATTCTTCTGCTTCCTGCAGGGTAAGTCCCCGCCTCTGTGTCTCTCTTACCACAGCGCCGGCCAGGGGATGCTCGCTCTTTTTTTCCAGACTGCCTGCCAGATACAGCAGCTCTTCCTCCGCAGTTCTTTCTGCAGAATCCTCCTCTCCGGTGACACCTCTGTCACTGATGATGCTTTTGTCACCTGTGATGCCCGTTTTGCTGCTTCCCATGGGTGTTGTCTCCATAGACATGGAATCCATGGCGTGTGACCCCTTTGAAATAATTCCCATGGGAATCACGTCCGTCACCCTCGGTTCTCCGGCCGTAATGGTTCCGGTCTTGTCCAAAGCCACAATGCGGACTCTTCCGGTTTCTTCCAAAGAAGCAGCCGTTTTAAATAAAATTCCGTTCCGGGCTCCCATTCCGTTGCCCACCATAATGGCAACCGGCGTCGCGAGTCCCAGTGCACAGGGGCAGCTGATTACCAGCACCGCAACACCATAAGAAAGCGCACTTCCCAACGGTTCTCCTGAAAGCAGCCATACCAGAAACGTAATCAAGGCAATTCCCATAACCGTCGGCACAAAAATTCCGGAAACCTTATCCGCTACTTTTGCAATCGGCGCCTTGGTTGCCGCAGCATCGGACACCATCCGGATAATCTGGGAGAGTGTGGTATCTTCTCCGATACGCTGTGCCTCGCAGCGCAGGAACCCGGACTGATTTAAGGTTGCCGCTGATACGGCGTCTCCCTTCTTTTTATCCACCGGAATACTTTCGCCGGTAAGGGCCGCTTCGTTTACGGCGCTGCTGCCTTCCAGTACCACGCCATCCACCGGAATGCTTTCCCCCGGGCGCACTACAAAGACGTCTCCTTTTTTCACCTGAGAAATCGGGACAGTCTTTTCTTCTCCGTCCTGTTCAATCACGGCATTCTGCGGCGCCAGTTTCATCAGGCTCTTTAAAGCATCGGTTGTCTTTCCCTTGGATCGGGACTCCAATGTCTTACCGACGGTAATCAAGGTTAAGATCATGGCTGCCGTCTCAAAATAAAATTCATCCATATAAGGCATAGCCGCTTCGCTTCCTCCTGCCACCTGGGCGCAGGTCATGGCAAACAGCGCCCAGACACTGTACAGAAAAGATGCGGCGGAACCCAATGCCACCAAAGTATCCATATTCGGCGAATGATGCAACAGCGCTTTGAAACCGCTGATAAAAAAGCGTTGGTTAATCACCATAATCACAGCGCTTAACAAAAGCTGCAACAGTCCCATTCCCACGTGATTTCCCACAAGGAATGCCGGCAGCGGCCAGTTAAAAAGCATATGTCCCATGGAAAAATATAAAAGGATCAGCAGGAAAAACAGGGAAGCAAAGAGGCGGTGCAAAAGTTTCGGCGTTTCCTTATCCTCTAACTGCGCTTCCTCCCCGGCGGTATCCTGTTTCTCTTCCTTTGATTTTGCATCATATCCCGCATTTCTTACGGCTTGTATCACTTCTTCTGCGGAGGCGCTCCCCTCCACTCCCATGGAATTCGTCAGCAGACTCACGCTGCAGCTTGTGACGCCCGATACGGCCGAAACGGCTTTTTCCACCCTGGCACTGCAGGCAGCACAGCTCATTCCTGTTACGGTATATTGTTTCATATCCATTCCTTCTTTCCAGGCGATTTTTCGTAACAGTTCAGACAAGCATTTTTGTGGACAAATTTCATGCTTACATGAAAATCTATCTGAACTTAAGCGCCAATTAATGAAGCAAAACCGCTGCGAGGCAGCGAGCAAGTGCTGAAAGCACGGTCTTGCGAATGGTGCGTCTGAACTGCTACGATTTTTCTTCTGCCATAAAAGTAATCTGTTTTTATCCTCGACTACTCACCCTTCAACGCATTAATTTTTGCAAAGTAACCACCAGTTCATCAATCACTTCGTCTTTTCCGTTCCGGATATCCTCCGCCACACAGGTGCGGATATGACTGGCCAGCAGCTCTTTATTAAAGGCATTCAGGGCGGCATTGACTGCCGCAGCCTGCACCAGAATATCTGGGCAATAGGCACCCCGTTCCAGCATTCCTTTGATTCCCCGGATTTGTCCTTCCAGCCGGTTTAACCGATTCATCAGCTTTTTTTGTTCCTCTGCAGAACGCTTTTTTACCTTGGAGTTATGTCCTTCCTCTCCCTGACAGCGACATTTTCTCTGTTCCATTCTTCCACCTTCCGTCTGTTCTATGCATTAAAATACAATGCACTGCGTTTCAACGTGATTTTTCACATTAATACGGGAATCACGTCTGTGGAGCGGGTATTTAAAGCGTCTGCAATATACCCCCACCCCGTATTGTTTCTTTTGAATTTATTCTATACCCCCAGTGGGTATTTGTCAACACTTTTTAATGCGCTAGGAAGATACTTTAATTTTTCTCTTGAAAGAATAGGGATCCGCCAATATAATAAAATCAGAAAATAAAAATGCATATGCTTTCATCACAACCGAAAGGAACCCTTATCTATGAAAGAAAACAGAAAATTATTAAAAGAAGTACTGAAAGATATCCGTCATGATATGACCGATGAAGAAGTACTGAATCTGCTGGCTGACAGTAAAATTTCGGTACGACCGGAAAATGGAAAAGAAAAGTATACACTTGGACAGCGTGCAGCCGACAGCATTGCAAAATTTGCCGGAAGCTGGGCGTTTATTTTTTCCTTTACCGGTGTTCTTATCTTGTGGATGGTCGTTAATGCGATATTGGCTGCAAAAGCGTTTGACCCTTATCCGTTCATTCTGCTCAATCTGGTGCTATCTTGTGTAGCGGCTATTCAGGCGCCGCTCATTATGATGAGCCAGAACCGGCAGGAAGAAAAAGACCGCCGAAGGGCAGAAAACGACTATAAGGTGAACTTAAAAACGGAGATCATGATTGAAGATCTGTATGATAAGATTAACATTCTGCTTGCCCAACAGGCGGCAATGGAAAAACGTCTGCAAGCACAGAATAAAAAACACACATCAAATACTTCAGCACAATAAGTATTTTCTACCGCACTGCCTATCAAAATACATTAGTGAGCCGGGAATATTTGTGCCAAAATAGGAGACAGTATCAAAAATAAGATTTTACAGTATATGTAAAACCAATATTATAAAAATTGCAAATTCAGAAAGGAGCATGTGTTATGGAAGGAAAAATGAAAAACATTGAAAAATCTCAGATTTTATCGCTAAAAGAAGAAATCGCTTATCAGGAAGGAATGGTCATCAGCAAGACGCTGGTGCAGAATGAGGCGGTAAGCATCACGCTGTTTGCTTTTGCCAAAGGCGAGGAAATCAGCACCCATGAATCCGGCGGGGATGCCCTGGTAACCTGTCTGGAAGGAACCGGACGCATTACTATCGACGGCAAAGACTATGAACTTACGGAAGGTAATTCCATCGTTATGCCCGCAAGACATCCCCATGCAGTTGCGGCTGCAGAGAACTTTAAGATGCTTCTGACAGTTGTCTTCTAGGCTATTTTATTTCCTCATCCCTTTGAGGAATACCAGAACTGCAAGGACGGAAAAGACAACCGTATATCCAAGCACCCAGAAAAGGTGCGGAAAAATATCCGCATAGCGGCCTGCCAGCACAGCACGCTCCAGTTCTACTGCGTGAACAAAGGGCAGGCCGTATGCTATTTTCCGAAAAGCGCCGCCGACCAGATCTAGGTCAAACCAGACACCGGACAGCCAGGCCGAAAGGTTGGTCAGCAAGGCTCCGCAGATTCCTCCCACCTGTTTGACGTTAAATAAGCTGCCGCAAAGCAGTCCCAATGCAATGAAAAGCACGGATATGGGAAGAATAAACAGAATGGCCGGAAGAATGCTCATCGTAACAGGCAGTCCTAAAAAAATTGCCACCAGATAACAGATCGCACTCTGGGCAACCGCAATGGGAAGAATCGGCAGTGTATAACCCAGGATAAAATCCACAGCGGTTAAAGGCGTGGTATAAAGCCTCTGCAGCAGTGCACTTTCTCTGTCTTTTGCAATCAAAGTGGCGGAGAACAGTGTCATAAAAGAAAGCCCGAAGATAGTAATACCGGGTGTGAGGCTCGGAAGTTCAAACAGACTCACCGGTACATTGGCCTGTATGGCAGACAGTAAAAGCAGTAAAATCACCGGAAAGCCCAGTCCGAAAAAAACAGTCAGCGGATCCCGCAAAATTTCTTTTGCCGTCCGGTTGGAAAAAGCCCATAATCTCATTTTAATCTCCTATTAAATGCAATTTGATTTTTTACACTAAGCCCTTAACAATTTTGACAAATGCATCTTCAAATTTATCCGCAGAAGCCTTTTCCTTCAGTTCCTGCGCCGTACCTGTCATTAACAGCTTTCCGCCCTTCATAATACCGATCCGGTCGGAAAGAGCCTCTGCTTCTTCCATGTAATGTGTGGTAAGCAGAATGGTAATGCTTCCTTTCAGGGATCGAATCAGTTCCCACAAATCACTTCTTGCAATGACGTCCAGCCCCAGAGTCGGCTCATCCAGGAAAAGAATTTCCGGTTCGCTGATTAATGCCATGGCAATGCTCAATCTTCGCTGCCAGCCGCCTGAAAGCTTTCCGGCTTTTTTCTTAAGAACCTCCCCAAGGCCGAACTGCTCTTTCAGTTCCGTGACTTTTTGTGCGGTTTTTTCTTTTGAAAAACCATGTATGCCGCACATCAGTTCCATATTTTCCTTCACCGTCAGATTCGGCGCCACTGCCGTCTCCTGAGGGGATACGGCAATGATATTTTTCACTTCCCCGGCATCTGTTAAAATGCTTTTTCCAAGCAGTTCGGCATCCCCGGATGTCGGTCTTAACAGACAGGAAAGCATTTTCATGGTAGTCGTTTTGCCTGCGCCGTTCACTCCCAGCAGCGAAAACAGTTCTCCTTTTTCAACTTCCAGATTTAAGCCGTTCACTGCCGTGACATCTTTGTATTTTTTTGTCAGTTCCTTTGTTATCACAGCCTGCATCATGAATCACCTTGCCTTTCTATAATGAAATGCTTTGACAGCCCCTGATAAGCATCCGTCAGCACTTTGCTGACGAATTCTTCGTCCCAGTTTAAATAGGAGGTGGCAACCATCGTGGCAATTCCGTGTACGTAAATCCACATCTCCAGATGAAACAGGTAAGCCTGCTCCTCTCCTATTCCGAGATTCTTTTGAAGTAACTGCAGCAGCGGCCGGATGGATTCTTTATTCTCCTCGATTTTTTCCCGGGAACGATCCCGCATAAAAAGCAGTTTAAACAGCTCTCTTTCCTCTTTGGCAAACTGAATGTAGGCCATTCCGCTTGCTTTATAGGGAGGATAGCGCTTCCCGGCCATATGCTCCTTTAAATAATTCTGATACACCTCATCCGCCGCCTGTAAAACAGCCTGCTGCACTTCTTCCATATTTTCAAACAGACTGAAAACGGGTCTGGATGATGTCCCGAGCTTTTCCCCCAAAGCCCGGGCGCTGACTGCACCGAATCCTTTCTGTCTGGTAATGGAAAGTGCTGCATCTATAATTTCTCCCCTGGTAAACATTAATTTTCTCGGCATAACAATCTCCATCCGCTTCCTGCATTTTGTTTCATAGAGTGCAGCTTCTTATGAAGCAAAAAGTTACAGGTGTAACGCAACACCTGTAACTTTATTATAGACTTACTTTTCTGTTTTGTCAATCCATCTTTTTAATGCAGACAATCCGCTTCCGCATTGCCAAAATGCAACTCTGCATCAAGGTTATCTCAAATACCACTATTTTCCTCAAAAAGTGTTATTTTGATTTTGCTCCTTTAACTCACACTTTAAAAAAAGCAATTTCAAGACAAACTGTGTCATTGCCTTTTGGGAGATTATCTGCTATTCTCGAATCGAAAAAAGGAGTCATCAACAGTCTGTCGGTGGCAAAATTTAGGAGGAAGCGTGAGGCGATGAAAATTCAGAATTTAAAAAAGCTGATGGACAGCTTATCTCTCCGGGAAAAAATCGGGCAACTGATACAGTTGGATGGTAGATTCTTTGGTGCAGAAGAAATACCTACCGGTCCATGTGCCGAATTGGGAATAGAACCTTGGGTAGCAGAAAATGCTGGTTCTGTTTTGAATGTTCTAGGTGCTGAAAAAGTGCAGGCTATTCAGAAACGTCATTTGGAGCATAGCCGTATTCCGCTGTTATTCATGGCTGATGTAGTGTATGGGTACAAGACGAGTTATCCCATTCCTCTTGCGCTGGCCTGTAGCTGGGATATGAAACTGGTGCAGCAGTGTGCAGAAAGCACCGCTTGTGAAGCTGCTCCGGATGGGGCGCAGGTCACATTTTCCCCGATGGTGGACGTTGTCCGCGATGCGCGATGGGGCCGCTGTATGGAATCTCCGGGAGAAGACCCCTATCTGAATAGCTGTTATGCGCAAGCAATGGTGAAAGGGTTTCAGAACGATTTTACTCCCGGGAAATCTATGGCATCCTGCGTAAAGCATTACGCCGGATATGGTGCGGTAGAAGCCGGGCGTGAGTATAACACTGTGGATATGTCCCGTTGGCGGCTGGTGCAGGAATATCTGCCGCCTTATCAGGCGGCAGTGGAGGCAGGCTGTAAAATGGTTATGACCTCCTTCAACACGATTGAGGGTATTCCGTCCACAGCTAACCAATGGCTGATGCAAGATGTACTTCGCAAAAAATGGGGCTTTGATGGTGTTCTTATTACGGACTACGCAGCCATTCACGAGCTGGTGGCGCATGGTGTGGCAGAAAATGATGCCGATGCTGCAAAACTTGCAATGGATGCCGGCGTGGACATCGACATGAGAACGTCCTGCTATCCTAACCATTTGGAAGAACTGCTGAAGCAGGGAGATGTTTCGCAGGAGCAGATTGACCAGGCCGTGTGGCGTATCCTGACCCTGAAAAATGAATTGGGTCTGTTTGAAGATCCCTGTTGCGGACTGTGTTCAGTGGAGCAAAGTGAACGGATTTCCTTTCGACAGCTGGCAAGGAAAGCAGCACAGGAGTCCATGGTTCTTTTGCAGAACAAGAAGGATGTTCTGCCAATCCGGAAGGGCGAAAAAATTGCTCTGATTGGTCCCTATGCAGACAGCAAAGAACTGAATGGCATATGGGCAATTTATGCAGACCGGACACAGGTTGTCACCTTGAAAGCTGCCTTTGAGGAAAGACTGAATTCAGAACATCTGCAATCTACCGCAGGATGCGAACTGATGGATGATTATACCCCTCTTATGAACCTCGGTGCAGGTGTTCATAGGATTTTGAAAGATTCGCCGGAAGAAGAGCTGCATCGTTCCATCGAACTGGCGAAGTGGGCGGATGTTGTAGTCTTTGCCGTAGGCGAACACAAACTGCAAAGCGGTGAAAGTGGAAGTCGGACAGATATTTCACTTCCGGCTATCCAACTGCAATGGATGGAGCAGATACTTCCGTATGCAAAAAAATCAGTCGTTTTGTTATTCAACGGTCGTCCCCTGGAACTGACCAAACTTTCGGCAGAAACAGATGCGATTCTGGAATGTTGGTTTCCCGGAACGGAAGGCGCTCACGCGATCGTTGATCTGTTAATGGGCGATGTGGCTCCCAGCGGAAAGCTGACAACGAGTTTTCCGTACCATGTAGGACAAGAACCGCTCTATTATGCACAGTTTAACACGGGTCGGCCGGCCGGGAAAAATAGCACAGAGCGCTTCGTCAGCCGCTATCTGGACTGCCCCAACGGTGCATTATTTCCATTTGGCCATGGCCTGTCTTACCATAAGGTTGTATATTCAGACCTGCAGCTCAGCGATACCGTCCTACATTCGGGCGAGGTCATCACCGCTCAAGTGAACGTGCAGAACACCGGTGATACTGCCGGAGACGAAATCGTACAACTGTACCTTCGCGACCGGGTTGGAAGCGTCGTGCGTCCCATGCAGGAATTGAAAGGATTCCAGCGCATTCATCTGAATGCCAAGGAATGCCGCACAGTGACATTTGAAATCACCGAGGATATGCTGAAATTCTATAATGCTACATTGGAATACAAGACCGAGCCGGGAATGTTTGACGTTATGGTCGGTTCCAGTTCTGCGGATGTTTTAACGGCAGGATTTCAAAAGATTTAAAATTTTTAACAAGCCGCACCGAGGCACCTCAAACAATTCCACTTGCTTCATTGTGCGGATACCAGAGGACAACTGTTCCCCCCGGCAGTCCTGAATAGTATAGGAAAATGCACCGCTGCCAAACAACACAATGAAGTTTTCACCGGTTCCATTAACAATATAGGTCTCTCCCTGTCCGTAAGGAACCATATTTTTGCTGTAACAGACGCAAATACGCGTATCATGGGTCTGCGCTTCCGCCATGGAATAGCCCACTTCCGGGTTATGCAGTTTCAGTTTGCCCTCCAGCAGCGTTTGTCGGTGTTTTCGCCAGAAATCCAGCCAAAAGCGCAATACACGATGGTGGTCATCCGATATTTCCGAAAGCACCACCGAAATCTGCGGAACACCGAAAAGCGCTGCAATCAGTTGGGATGCTACACCCTCGTCAGTCTCATCCTTGTGCCATGTGATCATATCAGAGTGAACCGCTGCTTTGCCGGAAGTCAGTCGCAGATCCAGAACGCCGATGCGGTTGGCCGTTGCATCCAATGGGCAATCATTCACTCGCATCATATTACCAAACCGGGAAATTACCGGTCCAATATATGTTTGACGGAATTCCAGCAGCACCTCCGGATTCAGCCTGCGCAATCTGGCGGTAATATCGCTCAAAAGCCGTTCGATTGCATCCTCCAGAGATTCATAGTCCCGGCCATTGCTGTTTGTGTTTGTATAGGGTGTCAGTGTGAATGAGTCTATAAAATCCAGCTTAAAGCCATCGATTTTCCATTCCTGCACTGCTTTCTCATAAATTCCGATGAGATATTCCCGCACCTGGGGAAACCGTGGATCCAGGCAATTCCATAGATTCTGTTCATTATCCAGGTACTTCCCCTGAAAGACCGGCCACATAGGTGATTTTTTCCCAACATAAGGCACGGAATACCAGAACACAATCTTCATTCCTATTTTGTGAACGACATCGACAAAGTGCGCCATATCCTTGATTTTGCGAGCGCACAGCTTCCAGTCGCCGCAATAAGCATAGCCTAATTCCTTGCTGTCCGTCTGCCAGCCATCGTCCACAATTATGGTCCTCATGCCAAGGGCGTAGGCTTTCTTACATTCCTCAATCAGGACATCATCCCGAATGTCCTGATGAAAATTATACCATGTGGAATAAACAGCCTCTTTTGCCGCCTGCGGGACATATTGGCGAACCGTCCTTATGGCCTCGACTGCTTCCCCGATCACCTCGTAAAAGGGTTTTCCTCTGCGGTCGATCACGAATTTCGTTCGGTACTCGGTCAGTTCCCCAATCGGCATTGCAAAAAATGTCACCCTGCACTGGCAGGTTTTTTGTAACTCCTCCACACCGCAGCTGATCTCAATGGGTGTCTTGGCATCGGCAGCCCAGATGGTAAATACATTGTTTCCGTCCTGCGAGATCAAGGATTGAATCGGAAGTCCGGAGGCCAGACTGGACTTGGCGACCTGATGGTTCGGTTTCCAATCCGGCAGAATATTTCTCAGCAAACCGCATTGCGCATTCCAGATAGAGCAGGCATTTATGCAGGGAATTTGGAATTCCACCTTAACTTTCTCCGGCATACATGGGCGTTCCGATCGGAAGAGCACCTCATAAACAGCCAAATCCTTTCCTTCCTGCAACGGTATAACTGAGAATTGGCTGTCCGTATTCTTGTTTTTAATTTGAAATTTCATAGTTCTTTTCTCCAGCGAAACCGCTTATTTTTCAATTTCCAAAGTGAGTGTCGGAACACGCAACACCCCTTCCTCCCGTAACACATAGTTATAGGTCCATGCCTCACCTGTACTCTGCCACGCATCCGGGCCACACCATAACAGGCTTTGTCCTTCTGTATGATGCACCGGCCCGAAACCGTTGGTCCGGTTGATATAGGCCGTCAGATGCAAGGTATGCTTCCCTGCGTGGATCCTGATTTTTGCCTCGTAGGGAGCAAACGCAATGGTTTCCGTTTGTCCATCATCCACATGGCATTTCATGAGCGCCGCATTGTAGGACGGGATGCGAATGTACAGCGTCCCATCCTTCGGTATTTCCACCGGAATGTGATAAGTGACCTCTCCACTGTAAAACGGCAGTCCCTGCTCCACGATGCTGTGGAAGGTAAGGGAATCTGCCCGATCAACGATCATTTTGTTTCCGCTGCAAACCCGGACACCGAAATCGCCCAGCAGATAGCACCATTCCGTGGTGGTCTTTTTTCCGAAGGGCATCGAAAGCTCCAGCATATTTTCGCCCTCCCTCAGGTTCGGCAGCAAAACGGTCTGAATATCATGATCGACATACCACCCGGCGGCGGAATTGAATATATTTTCCCCGTTCCAGCTAATCCTTGTTGTTTCTCTGTTTTCCAAAGCCAACAGAACGCTGTCTTTTGCTACTGTGCTCTCAATATGAAAGCGTAAGGACAGTGTATGTTCCGCCGGTTCATCCGGAATCAGCCAGGGCTGCACACCGCCGCTATGCCAATTCAACTTGTAACGGCACCGTTTATACAAACGCAGGATTTCCTCCAAGGGCTGCCACGGTTCCTCATCCAGGCGATACTGTGCCATATCCAGCAGCATTGCATTTGGTTCGGAAAGGGTATATTCGTTTCTTTCCGGCAATACGAGCGAAAAATCTTCGCCCCTGTGGTTCTTTCGATCACCTTCGCCACCGACCCGCATCCTGGCCGTCAAGCGCAGCAGCAGGCTGTCATGGGCATACATGGTCACTGTCAGCACCGTTTGATCGTTCCCGTAGGCTGCCGTAAGAGGTACGATTTTGACCTTCACGGTATCATACAGCTCCACCTTCCACCGGCCCTTTAATTCCAACCGGACGACGCTTGCGCTGTCTTCTTCACCCGGCTTTTTGCCATGGGCAACGAACAGCCATCTGCCGGATGAATCTTCCCGAAGCTGATACAGCAGATCCGTGATGGGCGTACCGTCCTCCCGGCACAATGCGACTTCCCGGAACGGAGCCAGTGCCTCCGCAACAGCATCTTTTTCAAAAGGAATACACTGCACCCTCTGTGCCAGTTTCTTCGGTTCCGTACTGGGCATTGCATCCACGCAGGACGGAATTTGTCCCAGGAAGATCAATGTACCGCCAGATGCTTGAAATTGCTGAAGGCGGCTCAATGTAGTGCTGCGGATGGTCTCGCAGCCGGGAACAAGGATAACATCATACCGGCAAGCGCCTACCTGCAGCGGCGCAGTTCCCTCGTCACAAAGTTGAGGAAGCATGGATTCACTGATAAAATCAAAGTCATATCCCGAGAAGAGCAGCCATTGTGTGATCTTCTGCCAGTTTTGGTCTATTTTTTCCATTGCCTGCCGGGACTGTGCCAGCGGACCGCAATGAAGCCAAAAAGACTCCACCGGATGGATCACGCCAACATGGCAGACCGGGTTCCCCTGCGTCATAGCCATATTGACTCTGGCAAAATGATTTTCAATCAATGGATATTCCCGGAACCACGGGGACTGGTAAAAGATACTTTGCGGATAATCCCGCTTGCCAGGCCCCTTCATGGAGTACCACGCCAGATGCGGCACACGCAGCGTCACGCCAAGAGCCGCCTGCCAATCGCCTTGCAGCTTGTGTTCCCGGAAATCGCCATCCCAGCCGATGACACCGTACAGTTCGCTGAGCATTCCCTTTTTCTTCATCTGACGTGCGACAGACTGCGCCTGCTTTGCAGTGGTATATTCATATAAGCCGCAGAGCATATCAATGCCGGGGATGTCCATACCACGGTAGCAGCGCATTGCCTCCCCGGAGATGGCAACGGATTTCTGCATAGGGAACTCAGCCATCAGGTGTCCCACAAAGTCGATGCCATTGTTTTTGCACCATTCCCCGATGGTATCAAAATAGCTTTTGGCAAACAGTTCTGCCACATGGTCATAAAACAGCCATCGAATTTTGGAAGGGCGGTGTCCTTCCAAGTCCCACACCAGCTCCGGCAGAGCCTCCACAATGTCGCACTCCGTCGCCTGCTTGAAGGACTGAGGGAAGCTGTCCGTCCAGGGGAAGATGGCTTCCCCGTCCTCCAGGGCATCCGCCAGCAGCGACTGCTCGGGCGCACGGGGTTCATCGGTAAAAATAGACGGAACCGTCGTGCCAAAATCCTTGCCCAGCTTCCGGCGATAGGTATCATGGGTCAGTTCTATAAAATGACAAACGGCATCTGCACGCAGCGTATCGATGTAAGCAGACTGGCCGTAGCGTGAAGAGTCTTTATCCACAAGGATCTGTGCTACCCAGAGCATATCGGCCGCTTTTTCGCCCTCTCGCAGCAAGCGGTAGGATGCCAGTGTGCCATCTGCATGGAGCCGAATATCATAGCGGCCGACAATTGCGCAGGCATCGCTCTTCTCTTTTCTGCAAAAGTGTAACTGCCTGCGGCGATACTCCGGATGTCCTTGTACCGTTCGTCCCCCCGCAAATCCGGAAGGCCATGTGTCCTCATCGTATAATCTTGGAACCAGCCCGGCCTTCTTTGCCTGTTCCACACAGAGCTGCACTCTTTGCAGGTACGCTTCACTCATATAGGGCAGAGAAAGCCCTGCACGGGCGTGCATGTGGAAGCCGCCAAAGCCCATCTCCTGAAAATAGGCAATTTGCCTTGTCAGTTCGTCCGGATCAAGGTCGCTGTTCCATGCCCAGAAGGGGGAGCCGCGGAACTGTACAGGAGGATTTTCAAAAAGTTCCGGTGAAAAGTGACAATATTTATTCCTTACATTGTTAGTCATTGCTTTTTTCCTGTGGATTGTATTTTATTCTTTCTCCGTCTTCATCCAGACGGCAAAGTCAGAATCATCCTTCCATGTTCGTCCGGCACTGGCGCAGTCGATCAGGTCCAGTTTTTTCCCGTTTTTCAGCAAAACCTGCACATAGCAGGTTGCAGGGAACGGCAACTCGGCAACAGGCTTTTCCTCTGCGGGCAAGTATTCTTCATCCTTTTCCAGCGCCAGCGCACCATCTTCCCTGCCGCTCAGCCGTGCATCCCTCGCCAGCATCAGCGGACCACGACGAAATGCTACATGTCTCTGATGATCCTCATCCATCTCTACCATAAATGGGATCATATCACAGGTTTTCCAGATAATCTTCGAACGCAGGACATCTTTTTCATAGGGGGTCGGCCGCAGCGCCTCCACCCGCAGATCCAGACGCAGCTGCAGCACATCCCCCGGCTGCCACACCCGGTCAACGGTGGTCATACCGGGCGTTACCGTCATCGGTTGCCCATTGACCAGCAGCTGATTTTCCACGCTCCAGGAGGGAATACGCAAAGACAGGGAAAATTTTTCCGCCGCCTGCGGCTCTACCCGAATGCGGATGGTATCGCCGACCGGGTAATCGGTTTCTATATGGAACGTAACCGCATTTCCTGATGCCGTCTGCGTTTGGTACACACCATTTTCATAAAGCTGCACGGCAAAGCCATCATCGGCACGCAGAACGACCAAATGCGGTGCAATGCCAATGCCCACAGAGGCGATACAGGCACAGCAGCCGTAATATGTACCATCGGCAAACATCAGCGAGCCTCCGATACCCTGGCCTCGTGTACCGCCCATCAGCGGTGTATAACTGTCAAAAGGCAAAAAGGACGCAGAAATTTTCAACCCGGGAAGGCGGAAACCACCCTGTATCTTATCGGGGTTGCTGATATGTTCATAATTCAGTGTGCCCAGGTAGGCATTGTACAGCGTTTGCTCAAAGCAATCCCCAAACAACGGATCGCCCGTTACAAGCAGCATCCTGGCGCAGAGCTTCATCCATGTCACGCTGACGCAGGTCTCCTGTCCCACGCCGCCTTCACTGCTTTCCACTTGATGCACGACCGCATGGTCCAAAAATTCATGGGTCGTGCCTGCGCTGCCAAGCAGTGTGATGTCCGATTCTATCATGCGATAAGCAAAACGAATGGCAGCAGTTTTCCATTTTTCACTGCCAACGGTCAGGGCATATTCCAACAAGCCCTCAAAACAGGACATCATTTCATAGGCTTTTGTAAAGGGATACTGATAGGGCGCAAGCCGATCCACATATGCCAATTCAAAAATATTGCCGCAGGCCCGTGCGCCGGTCTCCACCAAATAGGCAGCAAAATCCAGATAGCTTTGGTTGCCGGTGACTCGGTAAAGCATCACCATCGGCTCCAAAACAGAAAGAGAGTTCATGGCACCGTGAACAGGTTGGCCGATGCGGGAAAGGCTGGTCTGTTCAATTTGCATCTTTTCGTCCGAATCATTGCCCACATGGGCAATAATGGCATCCGCATGGCGCATGGCCGCAGAAATGATCTGCCGGCGCAGCTTCTCATCCCGGCAGATATTATAGAAGCACAGCAGACCGAGAAGAACATACTTTCTTCCCCAAATATCCCACATTCTGAACTGTACTTCCGGCGCATAGGTTGAAAATGCGCCATCTTCGTCCTGTACAGTCAATAGATCCCGTACCGTCTCCTCCAGGACTGCATATAGCTTATCATCCTGCGTCACACTGCATACGAACGCAGCGCCACGCATCATTTTGCCCCAGTATTCCGAGCGCCACTCCTGCCTTGGTGTATCCGATTTCAGCCGGTACTGTTCCACAAATTTTCTCCAAAGTTCCCGATCTGCCAGCTGCTCCCCGGCAATAAAATCCAGCGGTCGGGCGCACATTCCCCGGACTGAAATATTCTGGCGCAGATCCGGCTTCAAGCCGGAGGCAGCAAGGCGGTCGTCTTTACAATGTCGAAAAAAGGGATTTTCCTTCAAGCGGGAGGTTCGATTGATCTTCATTTTCTTCTCCTTTACAAATGTTCGTTAATAATCCGGGATTTTGAAAACGGGGGATGCGCCGCATCCCCCATAAAATACCTCTGCCAGACTTGGAAAGCAGTGCCGATCAACGAAGCCGTCGATCAGTGCACCTTCTTCCGAAGCAGAAGCCATACGGCCATAGCAATCATGCCGATCAGTGAAACACCCGCCATGGAGGCTGCTGCAACGATTATTCCGTCCTTGCCGTCAGTGCCGTTTTCGCCGGTAGCCTTTATACCAAGGGATGTCCAAGTAGCGCCATCATCATAGGAAACTTTCCACTCGTTTGTCTCGGCATCGATGCGAAGCTTGGGTGTAACACCATCTTTTCCATCAGCGCCGTCTTTGCCATTTTCACCGGTAGCCTTTATACCAAGGGATGTCCAGGCAGTACCGTTGTCATAGGAAACTTCCCACTCGTTTGTCTCGGCATTGATACGAAGCCTGGGCGTAACACCGGCCTTACCATCAATGCCGTCTTTGCCATTCGCGCCATCAACACCATTCTTGCCATTCACGCCATCCTTGCCATTCACACCATCCTTGCCATTCACACCATCCTTACCATCCTTACCATTCGTTCCGTTGCTGACAGTAAACGTAAAGGTACTTCCATCGGTCAGTGTAATAGTGTAAGTATCCACACTGCCTTCGGTTTTAGTCTTCTCTATCTTTTCAATGCCAACACCGTCAGCGCCGTCGTCCCCTTTGAGATTACCGAGGGAGATCCATTCTTCGGTTTCCTCATAGCGGACGTACAGAATGCCGTTCTCAATCTTGAAGGACGGGGTCTTGCCATCAACACCGTTTTTACCGTCTGTACCATTGGCACCGTTTAAGCCATTGGTAACAGTGAAGGTTTCTGTCGTTCCATCGCTGTAGGTAATGGTGTAGGTGTCTGTTGAACCGTCGCTGGCAGTCTTGCTGATAGAGACAATACTGCGCACCGGCTTGACCGTCACAGTAATCGTCGCGCTGGCTGCACCATAGGTCAGGGTAATGGTCTGCATGCCGACCGTCGTATTGCTGTAACCGGAGATCGTCACATCCCGCAGATCCAAGGCCATCTCGCCCAGCTTGATGGAAATGCCAGTGAGATCCAAGGCCTCGCCAAAATAGTACTCCGTCTTATATGTACCGGAGATCGTCAGCTCCGTGGTTTCACTTGCAGGGATCTTTACCTCGATCGTGCAGGGGAAATGGTCGGATTTCATCGTGGGCGTGACCTCGAAGCTTCCTTCGACCAGAGATACAGAGGGAGACAGAATCAAGTTATCCACCATCGTATCGTCACTGGTCGTGACGGTTCCCTGATTGACGACCGTGCAATCGCTGAAAACAGAATTGAAGGCTGCGAAGTCCTGACTGTTAAAATCGCCTACCAAAATGTAGGGATCATCTTGCTTGATAATATCATAAATGTATTGCAGAGCCGGAGTTACATTCTGCTTGTAAAAATGCGTAACATAGAAGCTAAGGATCGCACCATTCACATTAATCTTTGCTTTGATCAATCCGCCGGCATCGTTACCATCGGTCACACCGGCAGCCTTCAAATCGACGACTTCCGGCTCGCCTACGATGGGGTACTTAGACAGGAATCCATCTCCATACTGACCACCGTCAGAATCCGAATATCTGCCAAAGTAATAGTAATAGCCCATCTGCTCGCCCAGGATCTTCATGGTCTCCTGATTATAGTTACTGTTGGCCTTGTCAAACACTTCCTCCAGGCCGATGATGTCTGCACCGGTGGCCAGCAGATCCTTTGCCAGTTCCGTATAGTCATAGCCATAGAGCATACCGCCCAGACGGATGTTATAAGTCATAACTTTCAGGTCCTGCGTCGTCTTGGCAAAGGCCTTTTCGGGCACCTGCAGCACATTGCTGCCCGGAGCTGTGAAGGTGTGGGTCAGATCAGAGCCTGCGATCATCGCAACGGACTTGATGTACATTTCATCATTGCCGTTACCCACCATAAAGCCCCAAACAGAGTCGTAGACCGCCTTTGCGGTATTCCCCTGCAGGTAGATGGTCTTGCCAACCGCTTCGGCCTTGACACTGACCAGGCAGTTGTTGCGAATAGCGAAGGACACGGTCAGCCACTGGCCGCTCTTGGAAGCATCCTGAACAGCAGCTGCGTCTGCTGCAGAAGTACCAGCCAGCACCTGACCTTTATCATGGAGATAAAGATTCCCGGAACAACCGCCTGCACGAATTGCCAGGTCACCTCTGACAGCCCCGGTTCCGGTTTCGTTCACGGATGGATTAAATACCAGATATTTACCGGCATTATTCAGGAACTTCATCTCCATACGGACGGTGTAGTCGTCCAGATTTCTGGGGATCTCAGCGCCGAAGGGGGTCACATAAACTTTCTTGTTAGTGGTTTTGACATAGAGACCGTCTCCGGTCAGCTTCAGCGTGGTGTTTTCATCGGTCACACCGCTGCCGCCCACATAATAGCCGATGGCGCTCAAATCATCAATCGTGGAGAAATCCACATAGTGCAGCACAACGCCGTCCACATATTCGGTATCCTTGGTGTCGAAGGGCATCTCCGGGGCAGCGGGGATCTCTCCGCCAATGGTCACAGTTCCGCTGGATCGGAGGGCGCTCTGCGGCACATCCAGCACCTGCTCCCCGGCAGCGGCAGGCCAGATCAGATCCTGCTTCACGTCGCAGCCAGCGACCATGGTGATGGACTGGATGGTCATGTCATCCGGGCCGTTGCCGATCATAAAGCCCCAGTTGGTGACCGTCAAATCTTTAGCACAAACATAGCAAACTTTTCCGTTGCACTCTGCTTTCAGATAGATGTCATCGCTTTTCAGCGTTTTTCCGCCCTGAACGGGAATGGAAAGCGTCACTTCATAGCCCTTGGCCATCTCCTGCTCAAAATCAAGGCAATCCTGCTTGGAAGAACCGCCACGCTGCCAGCCGGCGTCATGCAGAAACGGGCCATCCGTTCTCACATCTTTACCGTAGTTTCGGATTGCCATGTCGCCGCCGGAATTGCCGTTTCCGGCTGCATTGACGCCGGGATTAAATACCAGATACTTCGTGGTCGTCACGGAGGGGTTCACCTTGAACGTTATCCGAAGGGTGTAATCCTGAATATTCCGGGGAATGCTTGCGCCAAAGGGGGTAATGTACAGCTTGCTCGATGTCGTGGTCACCACATGGAGGCCATCTTCGGTGATTTCGTAAGTGGAGGGGGTACCGCTGACATAATAGCCGACCTCCTTCAGGCTATTCACTTTGCTGAAATCCACATGGTGCAAAACCGCGCCGGGAACATACTGTGTGTCAGCATTATCGTCAAAGGACAGTGCAGGTGCCGTGGGAACGGTACGATCCGGATCCAGATCAATATCCTCTGCTGTCTTAAAGGCAGACTTAGGGACATCCAGAATATTCTCGCCGGTGGTGTAGCCATCAGTAGGCCAGATCTTTTCGGTCTGCCAATTGCCGCCAGCCATCATCGCCACAGACTTCACGGTCACATCGCCGCCGGCACCCACAGCAAAGCCCCAGTTCTGTCCCAGTACACTCTTAGCGCTGTTACCTTTCAGAACGACCGTCCGGCCATTGCAGGTCGCCGTGAGATTGGCCAGAGCATTATCGACCACATGGAAGGAAAGCATTACTTCTTTGCCGCTTTTCAGATCCTGAGCCAGCTGATATGCGTCGCTCCGGGTTCCCTTGATGGGGTCTCCCCATGCGTTATCGTGCAGGAACGGGCCGGTTTCCGCCCAACCGGGATTCGGGCGGATCGCCATGTCGCCGCTCAGCGCACCAATGCCGTTGGTATTGGCAGCGGGATAGAACAGCAAAAACTTGTTATTCTCCGCATTGTTGAACGTCACCGTCAGTTCCACGGTAAAGCTCGGAATATTCTTCGGAACCTTTGCGCCAAAGGGGGTAATGTACACATTGTCTTTGCTGACGATGTGCAGGCCCTCGCTGGTGGTCTCCAGGGTCTCGGCACTGCCGGCGGCATAATAGCCAAGTTCCTCCAGCGTGGATGTTTTGGTGAAATCGACGTAGTGCAGTACAGCGCCGTCAATATATTGCGTTTCGGCACTGTCCGTGAAAGATAGACCAGGTGTGGCAGGCAGCTCTCCACCTGTAGACAGTTCTGTTGCAAATGCGCTCAGCGGCAGGCAGCCGATCGCGAAAAACAGCGCCAGAAAAACAGCCAGAATTTTTTTCATGTTACTTCCTTTCTACCGCAATGAAAAAGCCATTTTTGTGCGGTCTTTTCTTCTGAGGATCCCAAACAAAAGACCCACCCGGCCACCATGATAGTCACCGAATGGGTCTTTTTTCATTAGCGTATCAAATGACTACACAGGTATTCCGTTAGTTCTTGGCCAGGGAATCGTAGTACGCCTGATAGGCAGCAACATACTCCTTGGAGCCCAGAGCCTCCAGCTGGTTGAAGTAATCGTCCAGCTCCGCATCGGTCAGGTCACGGGCGCCGGTAACGAACTTGGCGATCTCAGGCTCGGCATAGGAGCGCAGGGACTTCAGGGTAACAGTCAGCTCGGATGCCTGATCGGCGTCCATCCAGGAAATGGATGGGAACACTTCATCGGTCACATAGGGGCTGATAACGGTCTGCAAAGCATACTCATAGAACTTGTTACCGTCAGAAAGCAGGGTCTCATTCTTACGCAGCACGGAAGAGTCCTCGTAATCGGCGGCATTGGGCTCGCCTGCATAAATGGGAGAGGTCAGGTCAAAACGCCAGGTGTTGTAGCCGAACAGACCGGAGGACCACATGGAGATGTTCTTCGCAATGTAGTCATTGGAGTTGGTGTACTTGTCCTTGTTTTCCTCATACTCCGGGTAGTACCGGGCACCAGTCTCATCCAGCTTCCAGCCGGTCACGCCAAGGAGGATGTCGGTCTGGTCAGCGCTGGGGCCGTCCATGGACATCACCATGTTATCTTCCGTGGTGGAATAGAACCAGTCAATAAACTTGGCAGCCAGCTCCGGCTCTTTGCATTGAGAGGAGACGATCACACCATTCACACCGATGGACGGATTGTCAATGGAGTTACCGGTAGCCACAGGGGTGCTGTTCCACTCACTGGTCAGTGGAGCCACAGCCCAGTACTGGTCGAAGTCATTGGTGCAGACAAAGGGAGCCTGCATGATGAACGCCTGATTCTTGGCGAACTCAGCATAGATAGAGGTACGATCCATGGTGAAGAAGTCCGGATGGATCAGGCCCTCTTCATAGAGCTGGTTCAGGATCTTCAGGTACTCGCCAAAGAGTTCCCGGTCAGCCAAGGGCACAACAACCTTGCCGTTTCTCAGGCAGATGCCGTAAGCCTTGGAGTTGGCGCCCACATAGCCCATGGCATTCAGGATGAATGCGCCGGGATGCTCAGAGGCAAAAGCACCGCCGATGGGGTACTCGCACAGGCCGGCTGCCTTGATAGCACGCATGGCGTCAATGAACTGATCCAGAGTGGTGGGAACGGCAATGTTCAGCTGCTCCAGATAATCGTAGTTCATGAAGTAACGGGGCATAGAGCCGCGACCCGCAGAAATGCCGCCCAGACCCCAGATGTTGCCGTTGGGGGTCATTACCCGGTTCTTCAGGTTAGGGTTGCCGGCAAAGATGCCGCTCAGGTTGGGCATATAGGTATCGTTGATATACTCGCTCAGATCCAGCAGCTGGCCTTCCACTTCGCCGTAGTTCACCAGTTCGGTGGTGGAGAAGCCGCTGCCGATGATGATGTCGGGCAGTTCGTTACTTGCAAAAGCAAGGGAGAGAATGTCACCCTTATTATCGGGGGTGAAAACGGTCACTTCCAGATTGATGTTCATCACTTCGGTGATGTACTTGTACATCCAGGACTCCTTGAAGTCGCCGTACTCGGCGGTCTGTTCCACATAAAGGGACAGGGTCTTCTCAGTGCCTTCCTTCACAATGGGCATTCCGGTCTGGTTCATCCAGTCGGGACCGTCCCAGTCGGTGGCATTGTCATCGGTGCTGGGGGTGGTAGCCTCACCGGCAGGGGTGGTGCTGGGGGCTGTGGTGTCACCGGCACTGGGAGTCGGGTCATTTTTGCCGCACGCTGCTAATGAAAAGAGCATGACAGCAAACAGGATCAGGGCAATGATTCTCTTTTTAGTTTTCATGTTTCCTCCATTCTGACGCTCTGCGTCAATTTAATTTCTATCTAGGATGCACGCTGTGCATTTAGACCGCTATACCGTGCGCCCTTTCAGAGACGTTTTTCGTCTCTTGCGCACTCAACCCTTTACGGATCCGACCATCGCACCCTTGGCAAAATACTTTTGCAGGAAAGGATATGCGATGACCAGTGGAAGGCTGGCAACGATGACAATGGAATACTTCATATTCTGTGCCATGTAAGCCCGGTAGATCATATTGGCAATGTCCGAGCCGGAGCCACCGATCTCAGACAAGTCGAGCTGGTTGGCATTCAGGATGTTCCGCAGCACCAGCTGCAGAGGATAGTATTCCTTTTTGTAGATGTATAGCATAGCCTTGTAGTACTCGTTCCATGCACCGACACCTACGTATAGGGAAAGCACTGCAATGATTGGCTTGGACAGCGGCAGTGTAATGGACGAAAAGGTTCGCCATTCGCTTGCTCCGTCTATGTATGCGGCCTCATACAGTTCTGTAGGGATGCTGGTATCGAAGAACTGGCGGGTAACGATCAGATTGTAGCAGCTGACGCCCGTACCAAGCACCATCGCCAGAGGATTGTTGATCAGGTGCAGGCTCTTCATCAGCAAGAACTCCGGAACCATACCTCCGGAAACATACATTGTAAAGAAGAAATACAGTGTAAATACACCACGCCCCGGCAAATTCTTTTTGGACAGAGCATAACCGGCCGGGATCGTCAGAATCAGACGGTAAAGGACAGCCAGAATGGTGTAAATGATCGTGTTCCGATAGCCTGTCCACAGCTGAGATTCCTTCAGGATCAGTCGATAAGCTTCCATCGAGAATTGTTTGATCCACAGCAAGGTGTGGCCGGAGGCCACTTCCGTGGGATCCGACAGGGAAGCGATCACGCAGAAATACAGCGGATAAGCCACCACGACCGTGATCAGCGCTACCAGCGCTACATTAACAATATCGAACCATGTCGTTTTTTTATTTTTCAATCTTGTGCGCATTGTCCTGCCTCCTTACCACAGGCCGCTCTTGGCCGTTTTCTTGGAAATAAAATTGGTGATCGTGACCATAATAATGCTTACCAAGTTGTTAAACAAATTGATTGCGGTAGAGTAGCTGTACTGCTTCATGCCGATACCGGTCTCATACACATAGGCGGACAGTACCTCGGAGACCTCCAGGTTCAGCGGGTTTTGCAGCAGATACACTTTTTCAAAACCCGTCGCCAAAAGGTTGCCCATCGACAGGATGAACATCGTAATGACCGTCGGCATCAGGTGCGGCAGATACACATGCCGAATAATCTGCATTCTGGAGGCACCATCCATGCGGGCTGCCTCCACCAGCTCCGGGGACACGCTGGATAACGTAGCCAGGTAGATGATCGTTCCCCAGCCCAATTCGCCCCAAACGCCGGAGAGAACATAGACCCATGGGAATACTCCCGGCCTGGACATATAGTCCGTTACCTCATAACTGCTGCCGCCAATCCATGCGCCAATAATGTTGAATAAGCCGTTACGTCCCAGGAACAGGATGGCCATACCGCAAACCAGCACAGTGGAAATAAAGTGCGGCGCATAAGTAATGGTCTGGCAGACCTTTTTAAATTTGCCGTCCCGCATCTCATTGAGCATCAGGGCAAACACAAGGGATGCAGGGAAGAACAGCATACCCAGCAGGTTCAGCCGCAGCGTGTTCCAGAGAATCCGCGTGAAATACGGATAATTGAAAAACTGCTTGAACCACTTGTACCACGGGTCGGCCCATTCGCTCCCCCAGATACCCAAGGTGTTGCGGAAATCCTTAAATGCGATCTGAATGCCGTACACGGGTATGTAGTGAAAAATGAATACCGAGATGATACCGGGTATCAACATTAAATATAAGGAGCGGTACCGCCATATCCGCTTCCAACACTTCTGCGACCGTCCCTGCGGAGCAAGTGGTCTCGCTGACTTATCAACTTTCGTCAACATGTTCAATCCTCCTGCGTTTATCTTGACCTCATTGTAGCAATCGCCAAGTGAAATAACAATGACACATTTCCTTTTATAATTGCTCTTTTAGAAAAACGGCGTCCTGGCAGGCCGGAGCAAAATAACTCTTTTCTGCAGAAATATCGAAAACCGTATCCAAGGCTTTCCATAATCGCAATTCTGCTGTATAATACAGGAAAGTATGAGAGTAATAGATGAAGTACAATAATCACAGTTCAGGGGGGAATTGGAGAGATGAGAAAAGAAAAAAACAAGGCACTTGACTATCGGTACAACCCATTTTTGATCTCGTTCATCTCATTTGCACTGATTGCCTGCCTCGCCCTGAGCATTCTGTTTCTGTTCATGATGTACAAGCAGAGCCAAACGGTCAGCCAAGACTACTACCAGAAAAAGGCAACGGTCATGTTGGACGATTTTCAAGTGCAGCTGACATCGCTGGAGGATTTTGCCGGCAAGCTGATGATCAACGAGAACTATATGTATTCCACCGTCTTCAAAGAGAAATACAACGAGTATGCCATGCTGGCGGATTTCAAGCAGTACCGCTCCTTTTCTTTCCTGACAGAGAATATGTTCCTTCTCTATCAAGGCTGCGACCACGTTTTCCGCAGTTCCGGAGATGCTGTTTTTGCAGATATTTTCTGGAGAGCCCTCTCCGCCGAGGAGCGCAGCACCGTCGATTCGTTTTTAGCGGAGCAGGGAACACAGACGGAAGTGCTTCTCATGGCTGACAATGTTTACATCTTGATCCCCTTCCGGGCGGACTATGGTATACACGCATCCAAGGCCGTTTTAGGAAGTATGGTCAGCTGCCGTGATTTGGAAAAGCATTTTCTCCTCTCCTCCGGCCCGATCGATGGAAAAGTCGCATTGTACAAAGATGGCACTTTGGTTTTCAGCAATACAGACGACTCGGTGGTCAAAGCATGGAAAAACAGTGTCACCGCCACCAGCCCGGACGGTGCGTACACTATTTTGCTTGCTCCGGAACGCAACTCTTTATTATCTCGGTCTGCCTTCGTACAAATGCTTCCCGCACTGTTTGTGATCCTGCTGATCGTCTGGCTGGCATTTTTATTCGCACAAAGGGTGTTTAAGCCGCTGCAGGAGATCGCCGAAAAGTATCATTCCAATGCCTCCTTGGACGAAGGTTCTGCGCTCGGAAATGTGTACGAAAGGCTTGAAGGGATCGTCGATAACGCTCTGCAAAACAGTCTGACCGCCGCTGTACAGGTGGAGCAAAATCAGGAAATGCTCAAGCGGCATTTCCTCAAGTCTTTGCTCAATGGTGTTTATATCCAAGATGCCCAAGCCTACCTGGGCAAGCTGAACATTCAGCTTCCCGGCCCGTTTTACTATGTGATCGCCATTGGTTTTCCGCAAAATATAGATACCTCCGCCCTCTCCCTGGTACAAAATGAGATAAAAAAAGCATCTTCCTTTATGGAAAATGCGTGCATTTACACCATTGATGAGGACACGGCAAGGCAAGTGTGGGTCATTTGCAGTATCGCTGAACGAAATGCCGAAGAAGATCTTACGGAAAGCATCCTGGATGTCATCAACGCCTATAGCTATAAGATTTCCGTCGGCATTGGCCGAGTATACGAAGGCATCGAAAAGCTGCATATTTCCTGGCTGGAGAGCATCGATGATCTTGCAAAAAGCGATAGAAACCAGCCGCTGGAATACAATGCGAAAGACCTGCTCTGGATGGCCGAAGCATTCTCTCAGGGCAGCGAAGAAATTGCCTTGCGGGAACTGGAAAAATATATTTCCCGGGTACGGGAAGGTACCCCCTCCCTGCTGATGCAGCTGTATATTTTCTCCGAGTTTATCGGTGAACTGGGTCGTCTCAGCAGAGCCAACGGGATCATCCTGTCCAGTCACACGATCAGCCTGATCCAGGCTTCCCGCAGTATCGACGCTTTTTACAGTGCTGCAAAGGAAGCGGTTGTTGAGTACTGCCGCAAGTACAACGAACTGTTGAAATCTTCCAACGAAAACAACGTACAGCAGATCTGCACCTATATTCAGGAGCATTTCACGGAATACGGCATCTCTATTGAAAAAGTTTCTGCCGATCTGAATGTGCAGATTATCGACATCAGAAATGCCGTGAAAACGTCGACCGGCAAAAAGTACACCGACTATATTACCTTCCTGCGAATGAAATATGCAAAAGAGCTTCTGTCGAAGGACAAAATGCCCATCTCCGACATTTGCGAAGCTATCGGTTACAGCAGCGTGTCTTACTTTATCCGAATCTTCAAGGAAGAAACAGGCATGACCCCCGCAAAATATAGGAAAGGAAAAAGTGCTTTCTCCAGCATCGAAAGCATCACCGAAGAACAATGAAAGGACTGATTCTCACCCCATAGAACAGAGAGATATTTTAAATAGCATAAAAAATAAGCTAACCCCAGGGGCAAAGGAATTCTAAGTCTTTCGACCTACTCCCATTCAGGAACCCAGCCTTATCCTTCGCGAGTTAACTTATTTACATAATACAGCATATGTACTTTTATTGTCAATTATGCATTTTTACAAAAAGTTCATCCTTATTGCAACTCATTCTGACTGTACAGGGTTTATTCGGATATTACTTTGATTCTGACCCGGTAAGTTATCTTCTCGCCCGGGGCGAGTTCTTTTAACATACCGCTTTTACGCATGGCGCTCCGGCCGTCCGGGTAGCAGTTTCCGCATTCCAGTCCCAGGACATAATCCCGGACTCCCATCATCTTCCACTCCACAAATCCATCCAGGCTTTTTGCATCAAAACTAATCTCCAGACCCATATTCAGCTTGGGCTGATAAATGGAAGCTTTGCCGTCCGCATCCGGGAAAACGTGATAATAGCAGCGTTCCTGATATCCTTCCTGGGGTTTTATGATCTCCATCCAGTGATCAATGTCCTCTGCGGCATGTTCGTCTCTGGGCATAACCTTTATAGAAGGAATGTTTAAAATACTATCCTCATCCAACAGGGGATATCCCATATTCATGTGGTACAAGATCTCAAAATTCTGCTTTTGATCTCCGGTATTTTCAATGGTATCTTCAATGACAAAGGAATTGTCTTCTTTGGAAATCCTAAGCAGTCTGTGAAGAACCAGCTTCCGCCCGAAAATCACTTCATCCCGGATCAGCCCGTGAATGCGGATCTCTTTTTCATCCTCTTCCCAGTAACTGTGTTCTGCCGGCTGGTTGGCAATAGATCCGTGCAGATAGAATTCTTCTCCTTCATCCACGCAACCGCCTCCTACCGATTCCAGTCCGCAGGTGGTTAAAAATCCAGCGGTAAAGGATTTCAGCCATCCGGTGCCTTCTTTTTCATAATAAGCAGGAGCTACATAACCGCAGGGGGACAGGTAGCTCAAATTTCTTCCTCCTACACGCAGTCTGGCAATGTCACAGCAACGATCCGGCACTACCGTAAGTTCCAGTCCCTGCCCGTTGCGGATTTCATACAGGCGCATGCCATCGCCTTTTCCCCCCACCAGACGGTGCTCCTCCACACCGCCCAGCTGGGTCGGATGTCCGATATAAGGATTCATAACTTTCTAACCTCCATTCACTACTGTTCTATAAATATACCCGGAAATGATACTCGCCTCGCAAGAATTTCCTATACCCCGAAGAAGGGGCGTACCGCCTGGTAAAGGCGGAAATATCTTTCCAGTTCTTTTTGATACTTTTCGTGCATTTCCGGTCTGGGATAATAGGTCTCCCTCTCTTCAATCAGGCACTGCGCCGCTTCCTGCAGATCAACAAAAAAGCCGATTGCCACACCGGTAAGCATGGCGCTTCCCACGGTTCCCGCATCCGCACAGGCCAGAGCGGTTACGGAAAGGTTCATCACATCCGCTTTCATCTGCAGCCACTCTTTGGACCGTGCGCCGCCGCCTGTAGCCCGAAGTCCCGTAAAACAGCTTCCCGATCCTCCCAGCGCTTTTGTATTTACCGCCATCTCATAGACGACACTTTCCATGCAGGCCCGATACAATTCCGGTACGCCGGTGTCTGTGGTAAGACCCAGCACTGCGCCTCTGGAACCGGTATCCATGTAAGGAGTGGCAGCGCCTGCAAAATGAGGCAGGATCAAAAGTCCGGAAGGTTCTTCTCCCCGTTTTTTCCGGTAAGCTTTTTCCAGGCTTTCATTGACGCTTAAGCCTTGTGCAATGGCATCCTGCTTCTCCAGCTTTGCCAGTGTATCCACACACCATTGCAGCAGAGCGCCTCCCGTATAGGAAAAAGCATAGGCCGCATATTTTCCAGGCAGTACATAGGGCACTACTGCAAAATACCCCTGATACATCACGTCCATATCCGGCAGCCCGTCAAATACCGGCGTAATGCATTCCACCGTACCGGCTCCGTCCGCTGCCGCAGCGCTGTCAAAAATTCCGGCTCCTACCGCTGCCGCCACCTGGTCATGTCCGATGGATACAATATGTACCGAACCGGATAATCCGGTTTTCTGTGCGACCGCCGCGGTAATGCACCCCGCAACGGTTCCCGACGGAACCGGAACGGAAAGCATCTCTTCCCGGATACCGGCGTTTTCAAGCAATTCCCTGCTCCAGGTCAGCTTTTCAATATCAAGAGCCATGGCTCTGCAAGCCAGGGAATAATCGATCTGCCTCACACCGGTAAGATGGAAGACGACATAATCTTCCATCAAAAAGAGATAAGATGCTTTTTCAAAAATCTCCGGTCGGTTTTCCTTAAGCCACATGGCTTTGGGAAGACTGTACATCTCATGAGGACGTACTCCGGCAATTCCTGCAATTTTCCGCGCTCCTTTTTCCCGGTCTCCTTCCCCGAGCATCTCCTCCAGCCTTCTGCACTGCTCCGCGCCCCGCGGATCCGTGTACAGCATAGCTGCATGAAGGGGTGTACCTGTCTCATCGGTCAGTACACAGGTTTCCCCGAAACTGGTCACACCGATTCCCGCAATGTCCGGACACAGCGCCGCTACTTTTCCGAGAACCTCATATACAGCATCCATAATCACCGACACATCAATCTCATGACCGCTTATATTTCTTTTGACCGGATAGTCTTTGTAGGCTCTTGCACACTGCTGCCCCGTCTTGTCAAAAACCGTACACTTACACCCGGTGGTACCGATATCCAAACCCGCAATTTTCATGTCCATCCTCCCTTCTGTCATTAGGTAATCCGTTTTTGCCGAAATACACCTTCCTTTTCTATAGTCAATGCACCATTTGTCTTTTTTCAGCTGAAGTCCTCTTTCAGCTGAGCAGTCAATACTTATTTACCTTCACTTCAGTCGGATCGCCACTGCGCAGTTTTCCGGAAGTTTGATCCACAGCCTGCTGCAAGCCGTCCTGTCCGCTTCTGTGCCTGTGCCGCATGTTGTCCTGTTGCATCCGTCCAGACCGGCCTCTACCTCTTTGCACTCACCCGTTTCCTCACACAGTTTCAACTGACAGTCTGCCTCTATCGGATAAACGACCTGCGCCTGTGTAAAGTTTCCGGGCAGGGTAATCTCCAGAACGTCTGCTCCCAGACCTTCCTGACCTTCCTGATTTTTCTGTCCTTTCCGGCTTTCCTGCTCTTCCTGACTTTCCTGTCCGTCCTGCTTTTTCAGTCTGACAACGGTTAGATAGGATCCTGCTTCTCCGGCATAGCCTCTTACAATCCATTCCTTTTGCCTGCAGGTAAGACCCAGGGGCAGGAACGGAACCATGGATGGAATTTGGGTCCTGACGGACTTATAGAACTCCACGCCTTCCTGAATCAGTGCCATCTGCTCTTCGAAGAGCCAGGGTGTTTTCCCGCTTAAATGAATTCTCTGGAAAAGGGCGCTTACCATATAAACCGCAATCTCGCCGAGTGTATATTCCTTTTCCGGAAGAACCCATACCGCTGCCTGCTCCGGCAATATAGAAGAAGCACTGGAGGCAGCCAGCCAACTGACATTTTCCATATCGCCGCCGTCTGTCAGAGACTGCAGGGAAAAATGGGACAGCATGGCGTAATCGGTCCGCATGCCGCCGCTGGCACAGCTTTCGATGATCAGATCCGGATGTCTTGCCTGCAGACTGTCAATCCAGGAAAGATATGCCTTGTTATGTCCCATAAGACCGTCTCCGAAGCTGTCTGCATTTCTTTCGGTCCCGGATCCTGCCTCGATATTATAGTCAAACTTAAAGTATCCGATGCCGTAATCCGCAATCAATCTGTCCGTAACCTCATCCAGAAAGGCTCTTACCTTCGGGTGTCTGAAATCAAACTGATACCTGCCGTGATCAATCACGCGCTTTCCGTGACGCATAAAGAAACAGTCATCGTCAAACCGATCTACAATCGGGCAATGAATTCCAAAGCTTTCCGGCTCCAGCCAGATACCCGGAATCATTCCTTTTTCGCGGATTTTATCAAAGACCTTCCCCATTCCGTTGGGGAAACGATCCTTACAGGGCTTCCATTCTCCTACACTGTCCCACCAGTCGCCCTGCGCATACCAACCGGCATCCATGCAGTAGATTTCCGCTCCGGTCTTTGCTGCCGCATCGATTACGGGAAGCTCCTTTTCCGTAGTGGGATCCGCATTAAGGCATCCTGCATAATCATTAAAAATAATCGGCAGATACAAGTCAGCCTGCCCGCGGTAGGCAATCTGTCTGCGGTAGCGGGTCATACCGGCCAATGCTTCATCCAGGCCTCCATCCGTGATGCAGACTGCTGTCTTTGCACTTTCAAAAGTCTCTCCCGGTTTTAATTCCTTCCACCAGGCATTTTCCCGTTCGGAAGGTCCGGACAGCTTCAGATACCGTGTTCCTGCAATATAACCAATCTCCCAGTTCCAGGAGCCGTTCTGTTCAATCTGCCAAAAAATACTCTGTCCACCGCCTTCGATGCAGCCTATCGGAAAATATTCCTTGCAGGACCAGGTTCCGGTATTGGAGATGGAGATCCGCTTGGTGCAGTCTCCTATCCGTTTGTACACACCAAGCTCTTCCGGTGCATAGCCCTGCCAACGCAGCTCTTTGCACCAGTCACTGTGCGGAATCCAGACTTTTTCCATGGGAAAATCATACAGGCAGAAAGAGCTGACATATTCCAGTCCCAACGCTTCCCCGGACAGATTGGTCACTTCCGTATAAGAACGTACCACCGGAAGCTCACCGTAAAACCGGTAATGCAGCTTTACGGAAAGAGACTGACTCTTTAAAGAAAGAATCACTTCTTCTCCGTTTACAACATAATCCTGATAAATCAACTCCTCCGGAAGACAGCCGCCCACATGCCGCATCCCGTGATGGGAATCCGGATTTTTCCCGCTGATTTCGATTTCCACCGGTGTAAAATACTTTTTATCCGGTTTGTCCGGAATGCTTCCCTCCCGGAAGAAACCGGACTGTAAAAGCCGTCCTTTTTCATCTATGGTAAAAAAGAGACTCTTTTTTCCACAGTCGATTTTTAACTGTTTTTCATCCATAATCAAACCTCAACCTTACCTTATATTCTAATTCCCGTTCTGTAAACACTATTATTGTCTCTTACAGTTCTACCCACTCATATCCCAGATAAGTGGTAAATGCTTCCTTCAGGATCTCTTTCATATGACCCACTCCCACGGAGGTATGATGCTTAAATCCGCCTCTTGCCAGTTTGATCAGCTTGTTCTGCAGATCCGGAATCCGTGCCACACCGCCGCAGCCGAAATATCCGTCTTCAATGGGGTCGTCTGTAAATTCCGCATCACTTGCATAGATAATGAGCTTTCCGTCCTTGGTCTGGCAGTTGGAGAAGGTCATGGGGAATGCTTTGATCCGTCCTTCGTTACAGCCCCATCCGGAACCGGGATCGTTCTTGGCGAACATCTTATGCTCTGTTACCGAGCCTTTGCCTGTCATCAGACTTTGCGCCACCGGCCCGCAGTGGAACAGAATCACTTTATTCTCATCATCCCCGTAATTGTTGTTCCAGTCCAGCACTGCGGTAGGCTCCATGCTGGCAAGCGCCATGGCACGCATGGTAATAGCGGAACACATATCGATTTCACAGGACGCTGGAATTCCTCTGTCGTTTAATTCGCTTAACAGAACACAAGGGCAGACTCTTAAAATAGTCTCCATCTCATTCCAGCACCGTAAGGTCAGCGCATCCAGATGATACTGTTCAATATATTCATCCAACACAACCGAGATCTTGGACAGGCGAAGCATATTTTCCGCCGGAACCTTTGCAAAATCGGAATAATTCTTCAAATGCTCCATTTTTGCCAGAACCGCCGGATCGTTGTCTTCTTTTTTTCCTACCAGATAAACCAACTCGGACAGGTCGAAAGATTCTACATTAATACCATATTTCTGCAAAGTAATTTCGTCAAAACGAACCGTCTTAAAGGCCGTGGTTCTGGCGCCGATACAGCCTACATTAAACCGCTTCATTCCTTTTACCACACGGCAGATTGCCGCGAAATCACGAAGATTTCCGGCAAAAGCTTCCGAAAGCGGATGTACCACATGCGGCTTCATTACGGTAAAAGGCACCTGATACTGGGTAAAGACATCCGTTACGGAGAATTTTCCACAGTAGGCATCTCTTCTGTGCGCGAAGTCCATCTTGCCGATCTCATCCGGGTATGCCTGCATCAGAATGGGCACTCCGGCATCCTGGAGCGCTGTTATGGCACCGTTTTCATCGGCGAAAATCGGCATGGAGAAAATTACGCCGTCGTACTCTCCTTCATGCTCCTTTAACCACTTCGCATACAAAAGTCCCTCGTCTCTGGTCTCCACTCCGCCGTATCTGGTAAGGGAAGCATCCATCGCTATGTAGTCGTATCCGGCATCCGTAACGGCCTTGATCATATCTTCTCTTGCTCCGTAAATCAACTCTCCCGGCATAAATCCGCGATTGCAGAATGCCAATGCAAAAGTCTGTTTTCTGTTCTCCATTTTCTGTTCCGTCCTTTCCTGTTAAATTTTCTTATTCCATTCCTGCAAAAGTTTTCATGGCTTCCATGGCATTTTCTTTCATGGCTTTCTGTGCTGCGGAAAGCATGGAGGAGAAAAATACCGGCTCTTTACCCTGTATCTGTTGTGCATATTCCGCTGCAGCATTTCCGCCGCTTTTATCCATGTAAGTAAAATAATTGACTTTCCGTACACCGGCCTGCACCGCTTTATGGAAATCTTCTTTGCTGACACCGGAACCGCCGTGCATTACCACCGGAATCTGTCCGGTCTTAAGGCGGACATTTTTAACCACATCAAAATCCAACTTCGGTTCGGTCAGATAAATTCCGTGGGTGGTTCCGAAAGAACAAGCCAGCGCGTCGATTCCGGTGTCCTTTACAAAAGCAGCTGCCAGTTCGGGATCGGTATAGATTTTGGTCTCATCTTCTCCTTGTGTATCTCCATCTCCCGCGATTCCGGATTCTCTGCGTCCCATGCTGCCAAGCTCCGCTTCCACACCGGCTCCTGTTTTTGCCGCCATTTCCACAGCCTTCTTCGTATTTTCCAGATTCTCCTCGTAAGGCAGGACAGAGCCGTCATACATGATTCCCGTAAATCCCATATCCAAAGCTTCCTGCAGATAAGGAAGTGTCTCACCGTGATCCAAATGCACACAGACCGGAACGGTGGCTTTCTTCGCATGCTCTACCATAATCGGTCCGATGACAGACAACGGAATCCAGCTCTCATGACACTGTGCAAACTGGATAATCACCGGAAGATTCAGCTCCTCGGCTCCCTCTAAAACCGCGCACAGGCTTTCTAAATTGGGTGTATTAAAGGACCCTACCGCAATGTTTCTTTCTTCCGCCATTTTCAAAATTTCTTTTAAACTGACTAACATTTTCATCCTCCATTCCGCAGACGCTTTCGCGTCGAAGCTGTTATTACTTTTATTTCGTTCTCCGGACAGGGAGAACCACTCTGTTTTCATTATAAGCGTTTATGCCGGATTTTGTATATATATTTTCGTTCAGGATACTTTAAATTTGTTCGCAGTTATAGTACAATATCAATAACAATTCAGCATGTGAAAAAAATTGCTCCGCTGCAAAGCAGCTCTTGCAATTCTGAAAGACAGGAGGAGCCCGGTTTCCATGATATCCAGTTTTAATATTGAAAAACTAAACGGTTTACTGAGGGATTTTTACACCGTGACCCGGATACGGATTACGGTATTCAATGAACATTTTGAAGAAATTACGTCCTATCCGAAAGAGCGGGCAAAAATCTGCGGGCTGGTGCGCTCTACCTCTACAGGCCTTGCCATGTGCAGCCGCTGTGATAAAGACGCCTGTCGGGTTGCTGCCGGAGAAATCTCCTGTGGAAAGATTTCCAAAGAAAATAAATTTTCCGAAAAAATTTTCCCAGAAAAAACTGCTTCCGAAAAGGTTATTTCCGAAAAATTCCCTTCTCCGAAGCAGAATACTTATATTTATCAATGCCACGCGGGGCTGACGGAAGCGATTACGCCGATTCGGATGGGGAACCTGTTAATCGGTTATCTGATGTTCGGCCATATTTTTTCTTACTCCGATATTGCCGAAGGCATCCATACCATACAGGAAAAATGCATCCCCTACGGCATTGAGCCGGAAGCCATCCGCCAGGCCTGCTTAAGCTGTCCGACTTTATCGGAAGAATATATTCTGGCATCGTCCCACCTGCTTCATGCAACGGCTTCCTATCTGTGTCTGGAACGGATGGCAACTTTAAAATATGAAAATCTGCCGGTACAAATTGACCGCTACATTCAGGAGCACCTGCAGGAAGAATTAACCGCCGCAAGATTATGCGAACATTTTCACATCGGTAAAACCCAGCTTTACAAAATTGCCAAAGAAAGTTATGGGATGGGAATTGCAGAACTGATCCGCAATAAGAGAATTGAAAAAGCGAAAAAACTTTTGGTGGATTCACCGGCTGTTTCTTTGTCAGAGGTTGCACAGCAGTGCGGCTTTACCGATTATAATTATTTTATTGTAGTATTTAAAAAGCAGACCGGCTATTCGCCCAGGCAGTTTGCGTTAAGCCGGGCGGCGGAAGCTTATATTCTTTAAGGTTTCCTTAATCTTTGTTTGCGATTCCATTATTTTCCGGGTTTTAAATTGACAGGAATTTTAAAATCAGATAAGATAAATTTGCAGACAACGAAAAATGAAACCGAATTGTCTGTAGAGTGGGAGGATTATGAGGAAAAATATTCTGTTAAAATCTACTTTCCGGCAGCCGGTTCGGGTGCTGCTCCTGATTCTGCTTCTTACGGCAGCGTCCTTTGCTTTTTTTTCAGAGCTTTTGCAATACCGGGTTCTGGATGACATCTCCGGACAGATTGCCTCCTTTTATCAGCCTTCCGGTGGTATTCTGGGACGGGTGGGCAAGACCAAACCGCCGTTTATGCAGGATTTGCAGCCGGCTTATGACCTGATTAAGGAAGATACTTCCATTCGATTTACCGAGGATGCCCCCTATCCCGACGGCGGATACTATACCGGGCTGCTTTCCGATTACTATAACTTAAATTATGTAGCGGATGCCGTCAATCCTCAGGATGCCATGCAGCGGATTTATTTCCGGGGTACTGTTAAGGCAGCCTTTCCTTTGCGTTTGGAATTTATTCTGGACGAAGTTTATCTGGGGCGTTCCTTTATGATTCCCCATAACAAAGAAATCAAAATTTATACCAGCTGGTACTCTCAGGCACAGCAGGAAGAAATCGCCTCCTCCCTTACTCCGGGACAATCCTGTCTGGTTTGCTGTTGGGCTCAAAATGAACTTGCTGTTACCAGCTCTCATTATTTATATAATCTGCTCCCTTTGGACGGAAAAGATACGTTCTTCTATCCCATGGAAGAAGGGGATCGTCCGGAAGATCTCCCCGTGGAGGGACTTTCGGAAAATTTAAACATTCTGCGGCACAATTTAAGTGCGGTGGAAGTCCGCCCACAGCACGATATGACCGGACACTTCTGGCGGGACAAGCAGTGGGTTCTTACTTCCGGCCGCATGCTCTCCAAAGAAGATGATGATACCGGAGCATCTGTCTGCGTCCTTCGGGAGGAATTTGCCAAAGCGTACAAATTATCCGTGGGAGATACCATTGACCTTACCCTTACCGACGCCCCGCTGGAGCTTGCTTTTAATTCCGAAGTTCCGGCTTATAACGAAGCACCCGGCTCCCTTACCGTTGTCGGTATTGTAAAGAGCTTAGACCGTACACAGAAAACCTCGGATACCAGCCGGATTTATGTGCCTGCTTCCCTGATTCCCGAAGACTGGGTGCCTGTTGCTTTTGACTATCAGCCCTATTTCAGTTTTTCGTTAAACAGTCCCGATGACCGTCTTCCTTTCCTTAACACTTACGAATCATCGGTTAAAAATATCGGCGACCACATGTCCCTACGCATTCCGGATCTGGGTTGGGAAAGTTACCGGGATACAACGGCTTCTCTCTCCCGTTCCAACAAGATTGCGGTGATTTTGTTTGCCATTGTGCTTTTTATGGTTTCCTTCCTGGTGCTGTTTTTCTATCTTTTCCTTCGCAGAAAAGACATTGCCCGTATGCGCATGTTCGGTATTTCACGGCTTAAGGTAGCGGCAGCCGGTCTGGTTCTGCCCGGCTTTATCAGTATCATCGGCTTTGGCGTGGGCGGCATCCTTGCCTGGTTTTATGGTATGAAACAGGTACAAATTACGGCGCTTTCCGCTCTGGAGGCTTCCGCTGCGGCATCCGGGTTAAAAACCGGAATTACACGGAAAATTGCCCTTTCGGTCACTCCTCCGGCCATGTTTTTGACTGCGCTCACCGTATGGATCCTTTTCCTTATATTAAGCCTTATTTTCCTGCTCTTTGTCTTAAAGCGCCCCATTTTAGAACAGCTTCAGGACGACAGTGCTTCCCATATCAAACAGGATCGCCACATCGGTTCCACGCAGAAAAATGCTTCCGGGCAGGCTTCTGCATCTGCAGCACCTTTCGTTCTCCTGAAACAGCCAAAGCCGCTGCCACCTTATCATCCGGATGCCGGCAAACGTATTCCCTGCCGCGTTCTGGCCTCCTTTTACCGCAGAACCTGTCTGCGCACCTTTTCCAGATCCCTGCTGATTATTCTGCTGACGGCTGCCTTTACCGCCGCTGCAGGTTTCCTGCACGGCAATATCACTGCGAACCGGCAGAACATCGATGCCATGTACCGTTCCATTGAAGTAACAGGAGAGATTCAGGCATTAAGCGGCGGATACGGTTATTCCTGGGGTGCCTTTATCAATGAGCACATTGTCGAAACGCTGTACCGGCTGGAGGACGAGGGTTGGATTACCCAAGTGCATACCTCCGGCGGCGGAGGCATGCAGCTTACTCCGGACCGCCATTTCTTTTCTGCCACTTCTTTCCGGGCTCCGGAAAGTCCGGATTTCTTCCTTGATGTTCCGGATTCGCTCCCGGAGGGTCTTTCACTGGATGACCTTTGGGAAAGCGGCGGCTTTATCTTCCTGTCCCGTTCCGTGTGCGAACAGTTGGGAGCTAAGCCCGGCAGCGAAATCACCTGCTATCTTAGTTTTGAAGATAGCAAGGGTGGCCTTGCTGACACCTATGTGCTGGCAGGAACCTTTCCGGATAATGAAGATTACGGTGCTGTGATCTGCCTTAAGGATATGCTCCGTCTGATAGACGAAGCACATCAAAGAGATCCCAAGTTCCTGGCCGGAGAAACACCGGAAGTATCCGCCCGTTATGCAGCAGCCTCCTTTACCATTAATCCGCAGCACAATTACGAACTGGAAGAGATCCAGCGAAAAATCGAAACGGAATTTGCCGGAAGCAGCGTGGAATTAAACCTATCCCTGGACGATACCGCCCTGACTCAGGCTATCAGGCCTTTGGAGGAAAGCATCCGGATTCTGGAAATACTCTTCCCGGCAGTGATTCTGGTGGAATTTCTGGCCGGAATGGGATTGACAGTATTAATGATTCTTTTATCCAAAAAAGATCTTGCCGTTCAGAGAGTCCTTGGCATTCCCAGACACAGAGTAATTTGGGCAGCTTCATCCGCCCAGATGGTTCTGGTCCTTGCAGGTCTTGTCATCGGCCTTATCCTTACCTTTGCCATGGCTTCGGAAGGCTTCCGTTATTTCTTAAGTCTTCTTTTGGCAGGAATTCATTTTATCCTGTGCCTGCTTGCCGCGCTGATCAGCTGCATTGCCGCCACATGGCACAATCCGCTGGAGCTTTTGCAGGTCAAAATGTGAAAATCGCATTTAATATGCGATTTTCACACGGCTATTTGTGCCGCAGGCGTCACAAAGTAGCCATTATAATACAAATATAGGGAATCCCAAGAAAGAAGGTTGCGATACTATGAGTGAATTGAAATTGAAAAATGTAAAATATCGTTACAGAGGTGCTGATACAGATGTTTTAAAGGGAATTTCCTGCACCTTCGAATCCGGAAAGATTTATGCACTGGTAGGGCCATCCGGCAGCGGGAAAAGTACCCTGCTGAGTCTGATGGCAGGTCTGGATCATCCTTCAGAAGGACAGGTTCTTTTAGATGGAACTCCTTTGTCCGCAATGAACCTGGACGTTTACAGAAGGAAAGATGTCTCCGTCATTTTCCAGGCATTTCAGCTCTTTCCGTATCTGACGGTGGAGGAAAATGTCTGCTTCCCCATGGAGACCGGCGGCATTCACACGAAAGAAGCCAGAAAGGAAGCAAAAAATCTCCTGGAACGTGTAGGAATTACTGCAGAAAAACATAAACGTTATCCGGCAAAGCTTTCCGGCGGAGAACAGCAGCGGGTAGCCATTGCCCGTGCGCTTTCCACCGGCGCCGGCCTTTTGCTGGCTGACGAACCGACCGGAAATCTGGATACGGAAAATACCAATCAGATCATGCAGATTCTTCTGACATTAGCCCATACCGACAACCGCTGCGTCATTGTGGTTACTCATGACCTTGAACTGGCCGCACAGGCCGATCAGGTGTACCGCATCCGGGATGGGATTCTGATGCCGGAATCTTAATACCTTTATCTTCAATGAATATTTTGAGGATTATGGCAAAGCGCCGATCCCCATGTATGCCCAGATCGAAAGAAAAGGATTTCCTGAATGTAACGTAACTCAGGAAATCCTTTTCGTAACAAAGCAATCGCTCAATCGGTGATCTACTTATATTTGTAGAAGCCTTCTCCGGACGACATACCAAGCTTGCCTTCATCAATGTACTTCTTCAGCATCTTTTCCATTCCCTTGAAGTTATAGGGAGCCAGGAATGAAGGAATCTTTACATACATCTGTACAATGTTATAAGCTGTGGTAAGTCCTACGGTATCCAGAATGCGGAACGGTCCCTTGGGAGCACCGGTTCCCAGCGTCCAGGCTTTATCGATGCTTTCCGGATCAGATACGCCATTGACGTAAAGATCCATTCCGGAGAACAGAAGCGGAACCAGCATGGAATTAAGCAGGTAACCGGATTTTTCTTTTCTTACCGGAAGAGGAATCATACGAATCTGCTTCGCGAATTCCATAACTTCTTCGAAATACTTGTTATCTGTCTTGCTCTGCACCATGATCTCTGCCACGTTATTTTTCCAGATAGAATTGGCAAAGTGCAAAGACAGGTATTTGTCCGGTCTTCCGGTCACTTTTGCAAACTTGGAAGGCAAGAGCGTGGAAGAGTTGGTAACTAGAATGGTCTTTTCCGGCATCAGAGGAGCCAGCTTCTTATAAAAAGCAATCTTATCATCCGCATTTTCCGCCATGGATTCGATGACCAAATCAGCATCCTCTACTGCTTTTTGCATATCCAGTTCCAATTTGATGCTTTCATAAGCGGTCTGTGCTTTTTTCAGACACTCGTCTTCTTTAAAAGTCTCATATTCCGCAATTCCTCTTGCCCAATTGGCAGGAGTCTGTCCCTCCGGCGTTGCCATCAGGTGAATCGTCTCTTTGTACACTTCCAGCAAATGATCCAGTTTGGGCTGGGTCCTGGTAATACTGCCCTCACTGCGAAGCCAGATCGTGACATCAAATCCGCAGTATGCTGCCTGGAAAGCAATCTGACTGCCCAGCACACCACCGCCTGCTACTACAATTTTTTTCATGGTAAACCTCCGTTTCCGTTAATCAATTCCTTATGGAAATATCATAACAGACCGGAACAGGCAAGTCAATAAATATTCAAATAGTTACATCCATTCTTTTACGATAACAGCAGCGGTTCCTAATAGCGGGGCAGTTCCGTTAAAATGAGAGTGCAGTATTTCTATGGCAGGATTCTGCGACCTGCAAAAATTTCTGAATTTCGCTTTCAACATTCTTTCAATAATATCCGAACCTGTCTGCGAATCGTACCCGATAATCACAGTGGAAAAATCCAGCAGATTCAACACGCTGTACAGAGCGTGAGCCAGATATGTGCAGAATTCATCCAGGGCAGCTACTGCAATGGAATCTTCTTTTGCAGCAAGATCCATGATATTATTCCAGGTAAACTCTTTTACTTTCGCAAAACGGGATTTGGGAAAAACAGGAAGCAGTTGCGCAATTTTCTTCTGCATTTGCCCGAGGCTTGCATAGAGCTCCAGGCATCCCACATTTCCACAGGAACATTTCGGACCATTGATATTAACGGAAACATGGCCGATATTGCCGCTTCTTCCGGACAGCGTATGAATCAATTGCCCGTTGATCACAAAACCAAGCCCAATCCCTTCTTCTATGTGGAGATACACAAAATTCTTACGTTTCTTTCCGTTTCCGTACAGGCTTTCCACTAAGGCTCCGGCATTGGCATCATGAATCAGGCAGGTGGGTAGTCCCGAATGGGACTGCAGAAGTTCCACAACCGGTACATCGGTTATCCCATAAAAATCCGCCGGATTTAAAATACAACCGGAAGAGACATCCACCGGTCCTAAGCTTGCAATGCCGCAGCCGAGAATCCGCCTGTCCGTGTTTTGGGCAAGCGCATCATACTGCTCCAAAATCATGGAAATCAGTTTTTCTTTTGTCAAACCGTTCTGAAAATAGTACTTGTGTGTGTTTATTATATTACAGGACATATCTGCAAGAATAGCCTGCAGATAACCTCTCTTAATCAGTAGGCCGAAAATACAGGGTGCCTGCCCGGAAAGCACCAAAGGAACGGGATGACGCCCCAGTTTCGAATCTGCTGCCTGAGAGCTCTGCTCCGCAAGGATACCATTTTGTATCAACCCGGCAACATGTTTGCTGATTGTCATTTTGCTTAAACCGGTCATGGCGGCCAGATCCGTTCTGGAAACAGGGGCTCCAGCGGCCGCAATCAATTGAACCAGCGTATGATCGATACCATCGGTTCCTTTCTTCATCTTGGATAATTTATTGTCCATACTCAATTTATGTTTCTCCTTGCTGTTTTCTTTGCTAATCCTCATTTCCTGGCATTTCCATTATAAGAAATCTTTTCTTCCCGCGCAAGATACATGTCCGAATTAGTAAACGAAATTTAAAAATATATACAAATAACTGAAAGAAAGTAAATAATAAAGTCCGAAATCACCCAGATTTTATCCAAAACAGAGAAAAAAAACAAAGAGTTCGTATTAAATTGATTGAAATAATATAAATCATTATACTTAATAGTAACCGTTCAGACGCGCCATTCGAAAAAACGGAGATTAGTGTGAAAAACCACATTGAAACGCCGTGCATTGTAATTTAATGCACCGCATCTTAGATGCGATTTTTCACACAGCAATTTGTTTCTGAGCGAAAACAAATTGCATTTATGGCAGAAGAGAAATCGCCTACGCGAATTTCTCTTCGCCACCTCGCAACATAGTCGCTCGGAAATGAGGGTTTTTATGCAGAAATACATCATAGGTATTGATATCGGCGGTACCAAATGCGCCGTTATTCTGGGAGCTGTAGAAGGAGAAGGGCAAGACGAGTTTATTACCATACTGGAGCGCAGCAGTTTTGCTACGAAAGATTTTGAAGGGCCGGTTCCGGCAATCCGCAAAATAACAGAGTTGATTTACGGGCTGCTTAACGAAAAACAGTTGTCCGTGGAACAAATTGCAGGTATCGGAATCAGCTGCGGCGGTCCCCTTGACCATGTAAAAGGGGTCATTCAAAGCCCGCCGAATCTGTACGGGTGGGACAATGTTCCGATTGTAAAAATACTGGAAGAGGAATTTCATATTCCGACTTATCTGCAAAACGATGCCAATGCCTGCGCACTGGCGGAATGGAAAATGGGAGCGGCCAAAGGGTATCAGAATGTCATTTTTCTCACTTTCGGAACCGGATTGGGCGCCGGGTTGATCTTAAACGGGCAGCTCTATAACGGTACAAACGATATGGCCGGTGAAGTAGGACACATCCGGATGATGCAAGACGGTCCGGTGGGCTACGGAAAAGCCGGCTCCTTTGAGGGGTATTGCAGCGGAAGTGGAATCGCCCAAATTGCACGGGCAAAAGTTCTGGAGAAGCTGCAGATGGGTGAAAAGCCCTTGCTCTGCCCAAGTCCGGAGCAGTTAAACGAACTGAGCGCAAAATCGGTAGCGGACGCTGCGCGAAAAGGGGATCCCCTTGCTCTGGACATTTATGCTACCAGCGGCCATTATCTGGGTCTGGGGCTTTCTCTGTTAATTGACATTCTGAATCCGGAGGTCATCGTAATCGGCAGCATTTATGAACGCTGCGAGGATCTCCTCTCGGAAACCATGTATCAGATGATTGAAAAAGAAGCTCTGGAATTATCCAGAAAAGGATGCAGCATTGTGCCTGCGTGTCTTGGTGATAAAATCGGCGACTATGCAGCTCTTTGCGTGGGGATTTAAGCAGCGCCTCGGGCAGGCGCATGGGGTTCCATTCGGGGGACGCTCCCGCTCAATTAAAAACGCAGCGGCACAAAACTGTACAGTACACAGTTGCCTGCACAGTACGCAGGCTAAGGGCCGGCGTTTTTACATGCGCCCCTCATTGGAATCCCCATGCATCTGCCCTTAAAAACTACAACTCACAAAAAAATAAGAAAGGAACAAAAATGCAATGAGCAATGAAAAAAAGATTTATGAAACTTTCCTGCAGGACAATCCGGCTCTGAAAGCATTGCCTATATGGGAAGCGTATGAAATGATATTAAACTGCTATCAAAACGGCGGAAAAGTTCTTGTCTGCGGGAACGGCGGAAGCGCTTCCGATGCGGAACACATTGTGGGAGAGCTGATGAAGGGTTTTAAGTTAAAAAGAGAATTGTCGGATGAGGAAAAGAAGGCTTTTGTTTCTCGGGAAAGCGGAGAAGAGTTAGCCGCTAAGCTGCAAAAGGCACTTCCTGCCATTTCTTTAAACAGCCACACCGCACTTATGACCGCGGTAGGAAACGATACCTCTTTTGACATGATTTTTGCCCAGCAGGTATACGGATATGGTGCCCCCGGTGATGTGTTGATCGGCATGACCACCTCCGGCAATTCCAAAGACGTGGTTAATGCCGCCGTGACCGCAAAGGGTATGGGCATGAAAGTCATGGGTATTACCGGGAGTAAGGACTCCGCCTTAAGCGCCTGCAGTGATATCTGCCTGCAGATGCCTGCAAGCGAAACCTACCGGGTACAGGAATATACCCTGCCGGTTTATCATGTTCTCTGCGCTATGATTGAAGAAAAGATGTTTGGCTGACGGATGTCATTGACGGAAGCAGAATCTCCATGGTAAAATGAGGATAAAGATTAACGCCCAAGGAGAGAACACATGGAACAGGATTTCATTACATTGACGATCGGCAAGCAGAAGAATATTGCACTGATTGCCCACGATGCCAAAAAAAAGGAACTGATACAGTGGTGTCAGGATAACAAAGAGATTTTAAGCAAACATTTTCTTTGCGGCACCGGCACTACCGCCCGCATGATCACGGAACAGACCGGGCTTCCGGTAAAAGGCTACAACAGCGGTCCCTTAGGAGGCGACCAACAGATCGGCGCTAAAATCGTAGAAGGTGTGATTGACTTCGTCATTTTCTTTTCTGATCCCTTAACGGCGGCTCCCCACGATCCGGATGTGAAGGCTCTGCTCCGTATCGCCCAGGTATACGATATTCCCATAGCCAACAATAAGGCTACGGCGGACTTTATGATCCAGTCCCCTTTAATGGACAAGACTTATGAACACACGGTCATTAATTTCAGCAAAAATGTCGCCGAAAGAGCCGGCAGTCTCGGGAAGTAGCGATATCTAACAATATTGTTATAACATTTTCGAAAATATAAAATAACGGTAACAGTTCAGACGCGCCATTCACAAAGCTTTTCGCATGCTTCCGCAGCTGCTTATTTGCGATTGCAAGCCGTAATGTTCATAAATTCGGTGCTTAAGTTCAGGTAGATTCTCATGCATGCATGGAATCTACCCACAAAAATGTATGTCTGAACTGTTACAAATAAAGAAAGAAGGAAAAGCAAATGACGGATCTGGAACTTGCCATAAAGGCGCTTCCCGGCCATAGCATTGCCCTTTGTAAAGACGGACAAATTCTTACAAGCGACAAGCGCGGCATCGCCCCTATGGCGGACTGGATTGCAGAAAAAAAGGAGCTTGCCGGTTACTGCGCAGCGGACCTCATCGTGGGAAAAGCAGCCGCTATGCTCTTTTTAAAAGCCGGCATCCGGAGCGTATACGCAGACACGCTCTCGGAAAGCGGTAAAAAATTTCTGGAAGATCATGGGATTCCTGTCCGCTTCCGCCATCTGACTCCCATGATTGAAAACCGTTCCAAAACGGACATCTGTCCTATGGAACGCACCGTACTGGACGTTGCAGATGCCGAGACCGGCTGCAGACTTCTCCTTGAAAAGCTGGCTGCACTTCGGGCAGGGAAGCCGTAATTTATCATAACCGTTCAGATATGTCATTTTGTAAAAGAGACAGCCGTTTCCTATAAATCAGGCAAAGCACTCCTTCAAACGCTGCAGCCCGTCAATTACTCTGCTCCTTGGGCAGGCCAGATTCATTCGCAAGAACCCGTCTCCGTTGCGGTATTCTCTTCCATCGGAAAGATACAGTCCGCTGCGCTGCCTGATATATTCGCTTAAGTCGCCGGTCTTCTTAACTTCAGCCGGCAGAGAAACATTCGTTGCATCAATCCATAAAAGGTAAGTGGCTTCGCCGGAAACAGCATGCATTCCCGGAATTTCCCGCTGTATAAAATCCTGTGCATATTTCCGGTTCTCCCAAAGATAGACCCGGAGGCTATCCAGCCATGCGGCTCCTTTGGTAAATGCAGCAACCGGTGCCATGGCGGCAAATACATTCGGCTCCGCGACTTCATCGGTATTCAATCCCCGGTTTACTTTATGGCGTAGAGTTTCATCCGGGACAAAGACTGCTGCCGTCTGGATTCCGGCCAGGTTAAAGGTCTTGGTCGGTGCAATGCAGGTAATGCTGTTGCGTCTGCACTCTTCCGACACGCCTGCAAAAGGAACATATTCTTTGCCCGGTGCAGTCAGATCACAATGAATTTCATCCGACAAAACCAGAACATGATAACGGGCGCACAGTACGCCGATGCGTTCCAGCGTTTTTTGATCCCAGATTTTTCCCACAGGGTTATGAGGGTTACAAAGAATCAATAGAGACGTCTGCGGATTTTTGAGCTTCTCTTCCAAATCTTCAAAATCGATTTCATATTGCTCTCCGTCATATTTTAACCGACTTTCCAGAACATTCCTTCCGTTATTCAGAATAGAGTTGAAAAAGATGTTGTAAACCGGTGTCATGACCACAACATTTTCTCCGACAGTCGTCATCTTCCGTACAATGCTGGAAATTGCCGGAACCACGCCGGTACAGAAAATCAGCCATTCTTTCTGAATTTCCAGTCCGTGCCGTTCCCGCCACCAGTTCTGATAGGCCTGGTACCACTCGTCACCGATCAATGTATATCCAAATACCCCCTGCTTCGCTCTTTCTACAATCGCTTTCGTTACTTCCGGAGCTGTCTGAAAATCCATATCGGCGACCCACATGGGAAGTTCCTTCTCACCCACATCCCATTTCATGGAACCTGTGCCTCTGCGGTTTATCTCACGATCAAATATACTTTTCATGTCAATCCTCGTTTCACACTGTCTTTTCTATAATAGGGCATTCGATCCTGGTCTTTTTCGGATCAATCTTATCAGCTTCTAAAATCAGTTCTCCGATTCTCTCTGCCCGAATTATACCTCCGGCCGGATTCATAATACTGTCTGTTCTTCCTAAGACCTCTACATCCACTGTAGAGTACTCAAAGGCAAGAGTTGTATTCAAAAGCCGACAGTTTTTCATTACCAGGTTCTCGATATAACACATTCCCTGAAGACTCTCGACGGTGCAGTTAATCAGGGTCAGGTTCTTTGCATTCCAGCCCAGGTATTCTCCGGAAATAAAGGAATCATAAACCGTTACATTTTCCGTATTCCAAAATGCATCCTTGGATAGAAGCTTTGCATTGCGAATCTGCGCATTTTTCACACCATCAAAAGAATAATTGCCCACCAGCTGGAAATCCTCAATCTCCATGTTCCGGCTGTTCATGGCAAAATAATCACCCTTCGCATCCACATGCCGCAGTTTCACATCATCACAGCTCCATAAGGTTTCTGCCGCATTGGGAAGAAATACATTGGTAAGCGTAAGATCCCTGCACCGGCGGAAATTCTTGGGCGCCTCAATCACTGCATCTTCAATATTCAGGTTTGTGCTATACCACACTCCGGCTCTTGCCATTTCAAACCAGGTGCAGTTCTTAGCCGTAATATTTTTACTGTACCACAGTGGATATTTCCACTGAAACATGCTGTCAGTAAGCGTAATATCGCTGCTTTCCTTTAGAGGAGACTCTCCCTGCGCAAAAATGGTATCCCGGATGTCCAAATCCTTTCCATGAAATAACGGTCTTTCCCCTGTTAAATATGCCTGATTAATCTTGTCTGGTTCCTTTGCCATTTCTCTTCATCCCTTTCTGATTCTTTCCTTAAGAATTGTAACACAAATTTTTGAAACTGGCAATGCCGCTAAATAGGCGTTAGTATAACAAAATTTCATTTTTATATACAGCGGCAACTTCCCATGACACGAAAATAGGCTGCCGCAATTGCGGCAGCCCCTCATAATCGTATCCGGGATTCTATTCATCTTTCTTCTTCCGTGTATGGCACAGTACATATTCCGCACACATCGCGGCAACCAGCGTTGTCATGGTCATGCCGAGGAAGGCAAACAGTGAAGAATGTTCTTTTTCTCCCGTTGCAGGAGATTTCGGAATAGCGTCTCCTCCATCGGAAACCTTTCCCTCCTCTCCATCCTCATCGCCCTCTCCCGTCGGTGTCGCCCGCAGGAAAACGGTTCCGTCCTTTCCTTCCGTTCCCAGAACATTGCTTCCGATTCCGATGGCCTGAATGACAGAAAGTCCGATCGTATAATCCGCGAAGTCCACATGCGGATGTAAGGTAAACTCCAGCGTGACAAACGCTCCGGTACGGGTTACGTTTTCCAGGGTCTTCGCAGTTGCAAGGAAGCGGTACGGGCATGCCGTAAGATCCTCGCCCACGGTAAACTCTTCTGCGCTAAAGACTTCTCCGGCATCCGTACGGACTCCTTCAAACGTCATTGCCGAAGTATCGTAGGTAAGTCCTGCCAGAATCCCCCAAAGTCCCAGATTCTTATCTACAGAAACCGGAACGGAAATTCTTTGGCCACGGTAAGCGTACAGATCTTCTGCCGACAAGGTAACGGATACACCTTCCGTAACGGCTCCCTCCGTAAGAGACATCCTTTTCGCAAAATACTGCCCTTGCGTATTTTGAAGTTCTGATGCCTCCCCGCTTCCCGGTGCAGAAGCATCTCCTTCCCGGATTGCGGAACTGCCTGCCAGAGCACTGTTTCCTGCCGCATTTTCATCTTCCGTGAATCCGTTTTCTCCTGCTAAGTTCTCATTTCCTGCCGTAGCCGGATCTCCTCCGGATACCGTATCCGCGCTCTGCAGATTCTGATTGCTTCCCAGAGACGGATTTCCGTTTTCATCCACGGATACGATTGCATATTCCGCAGCTACGGAATCCTTTACATTCGGATCCGCCGAACCGGGTTCATAGACTGCCTTGATTTCAAACTCTCCCGATTCCATAGGTATGAAGATAACGTCGTTTTGCGAACCGGTGGAACCGTCCTTGTAAATCAGGCTCCACTTTTCCTGCCCCTTAAGACTGTAGTAGTACTGGATAAAGTTCATATTAACCTTGCCCACCGCATCGATTCCGGTGTCGGCAAATACCATGGCGGATGGAGCAGATACATAAACTAGTCTGTCCTGTATGGAAACCGACGGTGCATAAAAGGTAACCGTACCGCGTTCAATATTCAGCACTGCTGCCAGGAACAGCTCATTACTTGCCTTATAAGCTTCATCCCCGGCATATTGCAAGGTAACGTCATACATTCCGGTTAACGACGGCTCCTCCGTGCTCCACTCGGCAGTGGTATCGGACTGGTTACGATAGTGAAGGATAAAATTCTCCGCTAAAAGGTCCTTATAGGAAGAATTTGCCGCCATTGTAAAGACAAATCCAAATCCTTTGTCTCCGTAAGCATACTGATTCGTGGTATAAGCGATGTCCGCTGCCGTAAGATTTACCGTCTTCTTTTCTTTGAAAAACGCATATATGGTCTGATCCGAAGCGGTTTCGTAAATCATATCTTCCGTAATCTTCGTTCCGCTTCCGCCGGTCTGCGTGTAGTAGCCCTCAAACGCAAAATCCGCCTGGGGCTGCGGTGTTACCAGATAATCTCCATACCTGCCGCCGTAAGGAATTTCCACCTGGGCAACCACATCGTTTCCGGATTTCATGGTCAGTACATACGTATTGGCCTGCCATCCGGCATAAAGCGTAAGATCATGTCCCGGCATCCGGTCGCCCTGCTTTAATCCGTCGGTACATTCCGCATCATAATACCAGCCGGTAAAACGGTATCCAGTCTTTACCGGTGCCGCCGGAAGATAAATCGGTCCGCCTTCCGCGTATTCCGCCTGCGCTGTCTTACAGATGCCTCCGTTTGCCTGGTAGGTTACCGTATATTTGGCAACAGGCTTTGCCGGATCCGCCGTTGCACATACCACGTCATAAACCACACTGTTAAAGGACGGCGCCACTGCAGGAGAAATGGAACAAATCTGTACTGCGTCTCCTGCATGGGCATTCAGTTCCAGCGTGGACGGAGTCTCTCCGCTCTTAAAAGGCACTTCCAGGTCTGCTATTCCGGTCACTCCGCTGAAACGGAAAGTTGCCGTTACCGTATCGGACTGATAGTTCGCCCAAAGGACGGCATCCGCACCGTAATTTGTTGCATAAGACCAGTCTACTGTCTGCGTCAGACTAAAGGTATTGCCTGCCCCGTCCCGCAGTCCGGTAAAGCTGGTATATGCCGATGTGGTCGGATCGTTGGCTCCGGTTGCCGCTAACTCCGCCAGATTAAATTCCGCTCCGTAAACAGCCGTATAGGTTCCTTTCCGCGTACTGCCGTCAGCGTTCTGAATTCCTTCTACGGTTAACGTATAGACTCTCTCCGGCAGATCAAAGTAGTAAGTAATATCCGTAGTGGTGCTCAGTCCGGTGGTCTTATCCGTGGTATAAGCTCCCTCTGTGGTATATTTCAGGTTGTTTCCGAAATCATCCATGAAGTTATCATAACCGCACAGCTCCCGTATCCGATCTCCTGTCGGCAGATCAAAAATATCCAGCCTGCTGTAACGTTCACTCCAAACCGGTGTATACCCGAAGGTCTTGCTACCGGCCGCTACCGTTACCGTGAATTTTTCATTTAATTCTTCCTCCGACATATTGGTCCAGACAACCGGAGCTGTAATGTCGATATCAAACTTACTGAAAGACAGCTTGCCGCACTGATAAACCACTCGCATATCCGTCTTCAGATAACGTGCTCCTGCAGGCGGTGTTACGGTTACTTTTCCATATTCATCAATGGAAAAATACTCGCTGGAAAACGTGATATGGAACCGGTCTCTGTCGCACAGCTTCAGACTCTGGGTACCGTCCACCAGATCCAGCACCCTCATGTAGTAATAAAACAGCGGCAGATTCATGGTAATGCCGTTGGTGCTGTCGGAATCCTCATCTTTGATATAAAGAATGTCTTCCTCCGTCGGTTGGAACACCATATTGTAAATATTCTCCCGTTCCCCTGCTTTCAGCAGCGCGAATTCCTTATCAAATAAAGTCGGTTCAAATTTAAACGTATCATCCAATAGCTGCGCCTTAAAGCGGACGGTAAGATATAACCCGAATTCCAGATACAAAGCGCCCTGACACTCCTCGGACTCCTTCCAGGTGTTGGTATTGGCAGGTCTTACCTTATTGAAAATATAGCAAAAGTAACCGTATATTTTCAGATAAGGACCAAACTCCAGGCTCACGCCGATGCTGCCAATCTTTGTGGTAAAAATACCAACATCCACAGCAGCTTTCACCCCTACCCGCAGCTTCAGGGTTCCCATTACATAAAACTGGAAGCCGAACCTCTCATCCATGATATCCGTTTCACTGGATCCGGTCTCCCCTGCAAAACATTTTACCCAGAAATCGTATCGCTTTCCGACCTGGTATTCCACTTCCGCACCGATGGAAATATTAATGCTTGCTCTGGCAACCAACGTGGCGCTGATCTTGATGGCAACGATTTTGATATGGATTTCCTGTTCGAACAGCATCTGTTCAAACAGTGTCACCCAGTCGGATTCCTGCTGCATCATTTCCGTATACCGGTCTACCAGCTGCTGCATACCGATCTTGGATTCTTCCGTGCTGTCCGCGCCGATGGCATCCACAAATTCCGTGGAGATACCCTGTGCCTCCAGATCCTTTTCCAGCATCTCGATGGTATACTCTTCCCCGTCTACCGTCACCTTTTCCTGATTGAGCAGCTGCTGCAGCTCCTCCATTTTCCCCTTGATTTCTTCATACTCCGGGGTCTTTTTATCCAGTTTCTGCAGTTTTGCTGCATATTGGTCAATCTGTCGAACCCACATCTTGGTAATCGGCTTGTTGTTAAAGCAGTTAGCCATGGCCTTCCACTTTTTCGCCTTCAACCCTTCCGTTACCGTGTAACTCTTCGCTCCCAGATGGACATAGGTATAGTTACCGATCTCTACCGAGACGCCGCAGTATACTTCCTTCAGAATCGGAATAAACAGAATCCACTTCCACTCCGTGGAGACATCCACATCGATATCCAGACCGATTTCCTGCTCAAAAGAAGCAAACAGAACAATTTTTAACTGGCTCTGTGTATGGGAAAGCTTCATTTTCTTATTAATGGAAAGGGTTACGCTTACATCCAGCGTCACACCGATTCCGTCTTCCACATACTCGCTTCTGCGGATTCCCGGCACCACAGATACCTCCTCTATAGTAACCTTGACTCCGCTTCCGGATGCCGCCAGCACCACTGCATCCGGCACCACATCGGCACTGTTCAGCTGTGCCGTATCCGCTGTCATCTGATCAATCTCTTCCTCGGTCAGTCCGTAATCCAGAAGCGCCTTACGACCGTCCTCTCCCTCAAAGGAAGACCGGATCATTTCCGCTGCCGCTTCGCCGATAAAATTACTGTCTTTGGCCTGCTGTGCAACACTCTGCAAAAAGGCTTCCTGATTCAGGGCATTCAGCATTTCATCCGCAGAAACATGCTGCTCCACATACATGGAGTTGAAATCCTCGATCTCCTGCTGTGTCACAATTCTATAGGTAACGGTATCCTCGTCCGTCTGTTCAATCTGCCCGTATACTCTGGGAGAAGCTTCCGTCAGATCGGAAAACTCTCCGGTATAGAAAACCAGAAAATCATACACTTCAAACGCCGGCGCTTCCGTAAATCCAAGCATTGCCCTGGCATAACGGTCATAATCTTCTTTGGATACCGTTCCTCTCTCCCCCTCCGGCAGAGTGTCCACCTGATAAGGAACCGTATCCGGCGTTGCCAGAACCTCTTTGGTATCTTCCTGGTTCAGGCTTTCAAAGCCGTAAACAGGAACGCTTCCCGACGCATTTTTCGAAAGAATCCGGATATAAGCACAGGCATCGTCCTGATAATCCTGTGTGGTGTAGTCTCTTGTTCTGGGATCTTCTTTTTCATAGATGCAGACCACATCTCCCGCCTGAAGTTCGCCTACGGAAGAAGGCATGGTAAAGGTTCCGCTCAGTACGGATGTATCATCCTCTTCATAGTTACTTAAAAGAGAACTTTGCAGAACTTCCAGCGTCTGTCCGTCCACCGTATAGAACATTTCCTCCGTATCCTGCACAAAGATCATGTCTGCGTTAAAGACCAGATGATCTTCCACCTGTCTGGCAATACTGAAATAAATGGTTCGATACATCGGATCCTTGCCGGAAAATACCAGACCTTCCCCGATGGTCAGTTCATAATCGCTGCCCGGGCGGAATCCTTCCGGTGTATAAATGATAAAATTCCCCTCATTACCCGGTTTTACTTTTGCTTCCACCGGATCCGTACCGTCTTTGGGCACCAATGTGACTCTGGAAAGAATTTCGCTTTCAGTCGTGAATTGACTCTCGATCTCAAATTCCACATCAGTCTGCTGGTTTTCCAGTGAAAAGGTTGTGATATTCAGTTCCTCTTCATAGCCGGTTTCTTCATAGGCAGCCGTTAAAACGGTATCCTCCGTAATGATATCCGTATCCTGACGGTAAGGTGTTCCGTCCGGAAATCTCCACTCTAAGAATACCGCATTTTCCTTCGTCGGCGCCGCAATCTTTTGCTGAACCGTATAACCATTCCGCACGGAGACAGCTTCCACCGGGGTACCGCCGCAGGTGTCAAAGCTCACCGTACACAGAACGGAAGCAAGAGACCCCCTGTTGCCTACCAGATACTCCCTTATTTCCTGCGCATCCTCAAGATCCACTTTTCCGTCGGCATTCACATCCGCATTCCGGAACTGAATCTCCACTTCCTTGCCTGCTGCATACTCCTCAATCAGCAGGACATCCTTAAGGTCCACTTTCCCATCGCCGTTGGCATCCCGATAAAGAACCTGTGCGGACTCCGCCAACAAATCCGCCGGAAGCATGGAAAATAACAGAACCATGGTAAGAAAACCGGCAAGCAATCTCTTTCCCTTCATTCGCGCTCCTCCTTATTTTTTGACTGCACTCATGTTTATGATTATGGTACCATATTTTGCAAGTGCAGTCAATTGCGGAGAACGTAAAAAATCATTCTTTCTTATAGGATTAGTTACTTTTCACGGGGTGGGGATGAATTAACCCGTTTTTGTTCAAAATGCTGAAATTAAAAAAATAGTTATCAACAGCTGGTTTTCTTTTTTTACTTACATAAAATACGCCTTCTTTTTCCGCTCCTGGGTTAAAAAGAGCTCCCCATAGCCGGAAATTTATCTGAAAATTTTACCAACCCCGAAAGTTATCCACATTCGCTTTTTATCCCATTTTATGGTATATTTAGTTCATGGAAGAAAACAGAATGAATTACGAAAGTTTTGAAACAAAACTTATGGATGACCGGCAGTATTTTCGTACCACTTCACTGGCATATCAGCTCAGGGCAACGCAGCGGGAACTGGCCTCTTTCCGTTCAGGGGAGGCTTATGTGCGAATGCGCTCTGAATACGAAAATACCATCCGCAACCAAAATATCACGATAAGGAAACTTACTGCGCAGGTCAACCATAATTATGAAAACTCCTCCCTGCCTTCCTCTAAGTGTATTGATCGCAAGAAGATCACAAATAACAGGGAAAAGACCGGAAAGAAACCGGGTGCCCAGCCCGGGCATCCGCATCATCCACGTAAACCTATGAAGCCGGACAGCATTGTGGAGATCAGAACCGAAGAAAGGCTGAAAGACTGCTCCAGATATATTCCTACCGGAAAAGTTATTTCCAGGCAGGCAATCGGAATTGCTGTTGTCCCGGTAGTCACAGAATATCGTGCTGAAGAGTTTTATGATAAAAGGAAAGGCCGAATGGTACATTCTGCTTTCCCGGAAGGCATAACAGATGATGTGAATTATGACGAATCCATGAAAGCAGTCCTTTTTCTGCTCAACAGCAGGTGCAATGTATCCCTGGAAAAAACGGTGCAATTCGTTTCTGATATCACGGATGGTGCACTGTCCCCGTCTGTGGGGATAGTAAACGGGCTGTGCCGGGAATTCTCCTTAAAGAGCAGGCAGGAACAGGATAAGCTGTTCAAAGCGCTCCTTGATGCACCGGTAATGCATGTGGATGGTACGGTGGCAAGAGTCAACGGCAGCAATAACAACGTGGACGTGTGCAGCAACGGCGTGGCAACCATGTACTTTGCAAGGGAAAGTAAGGGACATGCCGCAACTCATACAGGAAATGATACACGAGAACAACCACGCTCCGGCAGAAGGGTTAGCAGAGAAAAAGATTGCTGAATTTGAAACAAGATATGATGCCATTGTTCAGAAAGCCGGAAAGGAATACGACTGTGAACCACCTTCAGACTATTACAGGGACGGGTATAATCTATATCTGCGAATGGTGGAATACAAACATAACCATCTCCTGTTTCTGTCCAATCCACTTGTAGATCCTGACAAAAATCTCTGCGAGCGAAAGGCAAGGGTGCTGAAGGGAAAGATCAATCAGGCAATCTCGTTGCGCAGTTTTAACCATCTGACCCATTTTTGTGAGTCCTTAAGTGTACTTGACTCCTTTGCTGTAGATAACAAAAATAATCTCTACCGATCTACAAAAGAAGTGTTCAAGAGGCCAAAACCGGCAAAACCAAAAGTGGCAAAACCGAAAGCGGATAATAAACATCTCCCGGAATCAGAGACTGCATGAGGGGCTCATGAGATCCCCTGGTTTTTGTGCCTTATTTCCCCAACCCGTGAAAAGTAACCCTTATCCGAAACTTTTCTCTGAACACTTCGCCGGATGCCTTGTGTTTCTTCGGATATTCGTATATAATGTATTGTGTTGAGTATTATCCATGCGGAGGTGCGGTATGAACGGGATCAAGGGCTATATCTCCATTCGGGAGGTGTCCTACCGTTGGGTCGTGTCAGAGCGGCGGGTCAATCAATATTGCGCCGAGGGGCGGATCCCCGGCGCGTCCCGGTTCGGGCGTTCATGGGCGATCCCGGAGGACGCGGAAAAGCCGTCCGACCCGCGCTTTCAGGGACAGCGCCGCGATCCCGGCAGGACAAGCACCTGACGGATACCCCTCTGCATTTTATCATCCGCAAAAAGGAAGTGAACGCTATGGCCTGCGACGAGGCTTTTTACCGCCAGTATCTGAGCGGCGACGACGCGGGGCTGGAGGCCCTGATGAAAAAATACGGCGACCCCCTGACCCTGTATATCGACGGCTATCTGCACGACGTTCACGAGGCAGAGGAGCTGATGCTGGATGTTTTCGCCTATCTGTTCACCAAAAAGCCCCGCATCCGGGACGGCGGTTTCAAGGCGTATCTCTATAAGGCGGCACGGCACATGGCGCTGCGTCATAAGAGCAAACGAAAGCCCCTGTTCAGTCTGGACGAGCTGACCGGCGAGCCGGACGGACGGCTGCTGGCGGAGGAGGTCATCCAGACGGAGGAACGAAACCGCATCCTGCACTTCTGCATGGATGAGATGAACCCGGACTATCGAGAGGTTCTATATCTCACCTATTTTGAGGATATGAGCTACGCGCAGGCGGCGGAGGTCACGGGAAAAACAGTGAAGCAGATCACCAACATGGTGTATCGCGGAAAGGAGAGCCTGCGAAGGCTCTTGGAACGGGAGGGGATCACAAATGCGGAGTCATGAGGAACGCGTTGCGGAGACGAAGCGGCGCATCGCCAAAATGGAACGGGAGAAACGGTTGCGGCGCAATACGATCACCATGGCTTCCGCCGTGGCGGCGTGCCTTGCGCTGCTCATCGGCGCGTCCTTCGCCATGCCCGGCATTGCCGCAAACCTCCAGACCGGCGATTATTCCGGCTTTGAAACGGCGGCAAGCATCTTTCACGGCGGCGCTGCCTTGGGATACATCGTC
>CAKRZO010000015.1 GCA_934433135.1 uncultured Acetatifactor sp.
TCTTTTTGCGGATAGCCCTCGGGATTTTGAACATTTTGTAAATTCTCAATTTTTAAGGTGTTAGAACACCCGATTTTTCGGCATGAAAAGTGAGGGGATAAAATTTTCAGCGCATAGCCATGTATGGTTTTTCCTTTGGACAAGTGTAGGAATAAAAATTTTGGTTGTACTCTATCCACTTTTTTTCCATGAAAAGTAGAGGGTAAAATTACATAACCGTTTGAAAGGAGTTGGTGCAGATATGATTGCGGCCGTGCAAAAAGAAAATTTCAAGAAGGAAAAAATGACAGAAAAGTTTTCAATCATCTCAAACCGCATAAGTGACTACCGATTAAAGCCCAGAGATTACGCCGTCTACTGCTGCCTTGTTAAACACAGCGATAAAAACGGTGTCCGCTTTCCGTCACGGCGGCTGATCGCCGAGCAAGCGGATAACCGAGTAAAACACCCGACCGAGCCGCACAAAGGCGAAATACGGCGCTGTAAACGGCGTGTGCGCCCCTTTTTCTTTTCTGCCGTGAAAATGAAAGTTCTTCATAAATCAGCCGTTGTTTTTGAGGAAGTACGTCTTATTCCGCAAAAATCCACAGCGGTACGAAAATAAGCAGGAGAAAGCCGAGGGGTTGCGCTGCTTCCCCTCGGCGGCTCACAGCGGACGGCAACGCCGACCGCCGGGGGCTTTGTGCGATATTTTGAAGCTGCTTATAAAACTACGGTTTAGGGGTTGCTCCAATTTTATCCTCGCTGATTTAGGGGTTGCACTTTTTACAGCGAAAACAGCGGCATAAAAAGAAAAATTCCGGTCCCGTTATGGGCGGAATGTAAAAATACCGAACAGCCTTACGGCGGAAAGGAAGCTATGGAAAATACAGATAAAAACGATTTCAAAAACATGGTGGAAAAACTCAAACTTCTGCCGGAAAGTAACATAAAAATACAATCGGACGATGAGTTTGATTCTAAAACTTTCAGGTGTCTGCAGCGAAGGACATTTTACAGTCTTTCAAAAAATAAAATGGTGCAGAGCAAAAAATATCAGATCGGTCGCATGAACTATATTGTCAATTCCTGCTTTGAAATTGAGCTGCAAAACACGGTTGACAACGGTATCCGATACCTTCTCGGAATGGAAATGCAGGACGGTAAGGTTTCTTGAAAAAGCGTCTGGACTTTTCAACCGATTGAGAGTATATTGAGGTTGCGGAAATTTTCCGCGGCTCTCAATCGGTTTGGCTGAAAACAAGGAGGTAAACATGATACAGTCAAGCTAAAAAATAACCGCTCTGTACTGCCGACTGTCCCAAGAGGATATGCGGCAGGGCGACAGCGACAGCATTGTCAACCAAAAAATGATCCTTGAAAAATACGCAAAAGAAAACGGCTTTGAAAACACACAGGTGTTTGCGGATGACGGTTACAGCGGAGTGAATTTTGAAAGACCCGCCTTTCGCCGTATGCTCGATCTGATTGAGGACGGAAAAATCGGAGTCATCATAACAAAGGATCTGTCCAGACTCGGAAGAAATTATATTGAAGTGGGTTCATATACCGAAATATACTTTCCGAAAAACAATGTGAGGTATATCGCTGTCAATGATAATTTCGATTCAATGTATACGGACGGAAATGAGCTTGCCCCGTTCAAAAATTTATTCAACGAATGGTTTGCGAGGGATACAAGCAAAAAGATCCGTGCCGTAAAACGAGCAAAGGCGGAAAAAGGTGAACGCATCGGTTCAAGACCGCCTTACGGTTATGTTAAAGACCCGAACAACAAAAATCATATTATTGTGGATGAGGAAACGGCGCCGGTGGTTCAAAAAATCTTTTCCATGTGCGTTGCGGGACTCGATCCAACGATGATTGCAAACAGGCTGAAAGAATTGCAGATACTGACGCCAGTAATGTATGAATACCGCAAATCCGGAACAGCGGTTACGGCGCTTGATATTCAGCCTTTATTTGTTGTCAGCAGCCCCCGTTTCGTGGTCTGCGTGTAGTTCCTTGTAAACTGACCTAAATAAAGATTCAAGTAAAAAATCGAATTGTATTTTCATTGATATGCAATTCCATAAGATGAGGGTATGTAATGAGTGATATGACTTTATTGGACAGTAATCCTTTTATCCGGTTTGCACAACAGATTTATCATGTTTCCGTGGGGAACCATGTTATGGTACAGGACTGTCGGATTTTCTACGTTCTGTCGGGAAAAGCGGAGCTTTTTATGCCGCAGTTTCATTATACTTTAGTGCCGGGAAGCCTTTTTTACTGCTGTGCGGGAACCTATTATAATCTGGTATCGGACGGAGTGGAATGTATTTGTCTGAATTTTGACCTGACACAGGAGCATCGTTCCCATACCGCCTTTTACTCCCGCATCAATGTTTCGGATGACGACTGGAACCGGGAAGAGTGTACCGGCTACGCCTCTCCTTCGGAGGACGGAGATTTTCTTAATTCCCACCTTTTTCTTCCGGATGCCGCTTTCTGTGCGGAACCCTTAAATACCATTCTGGAGGAATTCTCTCTGCAGCTTATCTATTACCGGGAAGCCTGCAGCGGTGTTTTAAAAAACCTGCTTGCCGGCATGCAGCGCAGGCAGCGACAGTATCACAACGGGCTGCTTACCACGCAGAATGCTTCTACCGCAGTAGGCAAAGTATTGGATTACATCCGGAGGCATTATGACCAGCCCATTACCAACCGACAGCTGTCCGAAATCACCAGTTATCATGAGAATCACCTCAACCGCCTGTTTTTAAGCCACACCGGCACTACCATACATAAATATATCCTGACCATCCGCTTAAATGAAGCCAAAAAATTGCTGTTAAATACCGACCTGGCTTTGTTTACCATTGCAGCCAGAACCGGATTTAACAGCAGTGCTTACTTTTCCGTTTATTTTAAACAGGCGGAAGGGATTTCTCCCCTGGAATTCCGTAAGAGGTTTCGGAGTAACCCGTAGGCATTCTGTTTTCCATGCAGTTTCCTGAATACTCTCGCCCGATTTCCGCAAATCACACGATTGGGTATCACCGAAACATCGGAACCAGAGCCTCATACAGATTCACGTAATCCGCAAAGGCGGCATCGTAGACCGGGGCGTTTTTTCCTCGGGAATGAAAATCTTACCGGCTCCGATTGCTCCGCAGGTCTGATCCAGCGCTCCGGTTACTGCTTTGGTATCTTCCGAAAGTCCGGTGCTCTTTGCCGCTCCTTTGCAGACATTCCCCAGGTAAGTTCCGCATTCCTTTATTTCGGGAAGCTGCTCTTTGCGGATATCCAGACAGGCAGGCATTTCTTCCCACTTGCGCTCTTCAATCTTTTTCCCGATAGCAAGAGCATTTCTTACACCCTTTTCGTTCATGCTGTCCTTAAGCCATTTTGATCCCAACATTGAAAAGGCCGTGGAGCTGATTTTAAAAAAGATTAAAAACAATTAATTTACCGAAACCCAGGAAATCTCTTTTCATAGCCAGCCGGTAAAAAGGAATTCCGTAGGAAAAGCGCCTGTCAAAGCCTGACAAGGCGCTTTTCGCTTATCTTTATGCCATTTTTATAAGGTAAACCGATTGGAATCATCCTGTTTGTAATACCGGGCCAATCCGTTGCGGCTGGTCTCCCGGTAACCGCAGGGAAGATCCTTACCGGTTTGATACATGGTATCAATGATAGTATCTAAGGACACCTTTCTGGTATAGGTCAGGAAATTGGACAGGGTAAGCGCATTAATCGCCCGCATGGCCGCCACGGCATTGCGCTCAATACAGGGAATCTGCACCAGCCCGTTTACCGGATCACAAGTCAGCCCCAGATGATGCTCTATGGAAATTTCGGCGGCATACTCAATCTGCTCCACATTCAGTTCAAATAGCTGTGCCAATGCGGCGGATGCCATGGCGCAGGCGGAACCGATCTCGGCCTGGCAGCCGCATTCGGCGCCGCTGATGCTGGCATTGTGCTTGATCAGATTGCCGATGATCCCCCCGACCGCAAGGGCATTGCAGATCTGGACATCGGTAAATCCCTGGGTATCCTGCATATATTTCAACACAGCCGGCATAACACCGCAGGAGCCGCAAGTAGGCGCCGTTACCACAACTCCGCTGCTGGCATTCTGTTCACTGGTTGCATAGGCGTAGGAGGAAATCAGACGATCCGACTTAATATCCGGTGTCTCTCCGATATAATGCCCACGGAACAGGAATCTGGCTTTTCTCTCGATTCCCAGACCGCCCGGCAGAACACCTTCCGCCTCCAATCCTTCCTGAATCGTATCCTTCATCTGCTGCCAGACCTTCTGCAGATAGATAAAAATTTCATCGCCCTCAAATTCTCTGACATAGTCATAAAGGGATATCTTTTTTTCCTTTACATAACTGGCAATTTCATAAAAAGACGTATGGGGGTAAATCTCTTTTTCCTCATAATCTTCCCCAGCAAAAGCAATCGCACCTCCGCCGAGACTAAAAGCCCGCTGCCTGCAGTCTTTGTCCGGATACCGGGCAATCAGATCCATGGTATTGGGCCATTCCGTCTGGGTTTTGGTGTCCCAGAGGATCTCTGTCCTGTCTTCTCCCAGAACCTGTCTGACAATCCGGTCAGTTCCGTGCCCCTTCCCGGTAGATGCCAGCGAGCCGTACAAGATCACTTGATACCTCTCTGCATCCGGATATCTTTCCCGGAAAATCTCACAGATTCTTTCCGGTCCCATGGTGTGGGAACTGGAGGGACCTCTTCCGATACGGTACAGATACCGCAGGGAACGCATTCCGCCCTGTTCTCTTTTTTCCTGCTTCTCCTCTGTTCCGTGAAAAGCACTCTCTTTTCCTTTTCCCGTCAAAAGATAATCCACGGAAACTCCAAGGAGCTGCGCAAGCCTGGGCAACAGTCTGATTTCCGGGTAACAGCTCCCGATCTCCCATCTGCTGATTGCTTTGTCACTGATAGAAAGCTGCTCCGCCAGCTGAGCCTGCGTCATATGATGTTCTTTTCGCAATGCGGAAATTCTTGCTCCCAGCTCCTTTGTCTCCATACCGTAATCTCCCGTCCTTTGCCCTTCTTTTTCAGATCTGTAAGTTATTTTTACTTATGGATCAACCCTTAGGTATTGTACCATTTTTTCTCTGTTCTGTACAGTCCAACAGCACTTTATGGACCGAATTTGTACTTTTCCAAGATAAATCTTTTTCATTTTCTCCTCTTTTCCGAGCGGCTTTTGTAAAAGCAATTATTTCAGATTCTTTTTGAAATCTTCTCTATCCCGCACCCCGATCTGTACTGCTGCCTGCATCACCGCACCATAAACCGGTGCTACTTTACTGAGAACAAATTGAAAATCAGATATTAAAAATTTTTGTAAAAATTCCTGAATGATGTCAAAGGATTTAAACACACTTCCCGATAATACGATCTTACAGACCTCCGTTTCCTGATGCTGCGCTATCGCATTCATAAGATTCGCCGTTTCCTTTGCATTTTTCTCGATGATATATCCGGCCACTTCATCCTTCTGCCTGTATGCTTCAAAGACAAGCGGAGCAAACGATGCAATATACGGCTTGCCTTTTTCATAGATCTGCGGTATATGCTTCCGGATATCTCCGACCTGCTCTTCTATCATTTCACGGATAAGAGTCTTTTTTCTTCTGCCATCCGCATCGCACAGGGCATAGTACAAGGCGTCCCTTCCGTAATCATAGCCGCTGCCTCCTCTGTCCAACAGATAACCGTACCCGCCGAACAGGGAAATATCGTCCCCTTTTTTGCTTAACCCCACAATACCGGTTCCGGCAACAACAGCGCCGGCATCCCGCCCTTCGCATTCGTACAGCATCTGATTCATGGCATCTGTATGGTTGCCAATACAGGTACTTTCCGGAAACAGCTGTAAAAGTCCCCGGTGAATCAGCTCTTTGTGATTGCCGGTAATGCCGCCGGCCATTCCGGCATATACACTGATAATCTCCGCCTCCGGAAAGCTATGATATATTTCTTCCACACCGCTTTGAAGCACTTTCATGCTTTCCCCGATTCCGATATCCACCGGATTACTCGGTCCTTTCTGAAACCTTTGCCGCACCTTTCCCGAGCTTTCACAGACTATAAAATCGGTTTTGGTTCCGCCTCCGTCAATGCCTACTAACAATTTCATTTCCTTATCCTCACAATTTTCGTAAAATCAAAGAATCCAGCTGCGAAAACAGCTGGATCCCGGTATCCTGACGGTTATCCTTTCATCCCATTTGCAGACGCTTCCGCATCGTGTAAAAACGTTGCAAACGGCATAGTCAAACGGTTCGTTTCGTCAGATGCCGTGCAGAAACAGTCCGCTTCTTAATTTCGGTTCAAACCAGGTGGATTTGGGCGGCATCAGTCTGCCGGCATCAGCTACGGCAAATAATTCCCGGATGGATGTCGGATACATGGAAAAAGCGACTTTGCTGTCGGTATGTACTCTTCGCTCCAACTCTTCCAGGCCCCGGATGCCTCCTACAAAGTCAATCCGCTGATCCGTTTTCGGATCCGCGATTCCCAGTATCGGAGCCAGCAGATAATCCTGAAGAAGCGATACATCCAATCCTTTTACCGGATCGGAACTCAAAATCGACGGCTTTGCCGTAAGCCGGTACCATTCTTGGTCCAGATACATGCCGAAAGTGCCTTTCCGTTCCGGATGATACGGACTTGACGGCGCTTTTTCCACCGTAAATTTCTCTGCCGCTTTCTCAAGAAATTCCTCTTTTCTCCATCCGTTCAGATCTTTGACCACCCTGTTATAATCCAGAATCTTCAGCTCATCCTCCGGGAAGAGCACTGCCAGAAAATAGCGAAAGGGTGCATCTTTCGGAGCCTGCGGGTTTTCCTGTATCTTCTTTTGTCCGACTTTTACCGCAGAAGCGCATCTGTGGTGACCGTCTGCAATATAAATGCTTTGCTGCCCGGCAAAAGCCGTGCGGATTTTTTCGATCTGCTCTTTTGCATTGATCACCCACACTTTGTGGCAGATTCCGTCTTCCGACACAAAATCATATACCGGCGGCTTTTCCATAACCGTTCTGGTAATGGAATGGAGTTCTGCAGAAGCAGGATAAGCCAGAAAAATAGGACCGGTCTGCATATTACAGGTTTCGATATGGCGAATCCGATCCGCCTCTTTATCCGCCCTGGTATTTTCGTGCTTTTTAATCACTTGGTTCTGATAATCTTCTATGGAAGTGCATGCCACGATTCCGGTCTGACTGCGTCCGTCCATGATCTGCTGATACAGGTAATAACATTCCTGCTCATCCTGTACAAAATAGCCCTTTGCAATCTCTTCCTGCAAAAGCTCCTTTGCCTTCTCATAGACTTCCGGTGCATAAGTATCCACCGTATCTTCAAACCAGGTTTCCGCCCGGTCAATCCCCAGAAAAGACATGGGATTTGCTTTTACCACTGCTTTCGCTTCCGCCCGGTTATAAACATCATAGGGCAATGCCGCAATTTTTGCTTCCAGCCCCTTTGCCGGACGATATGCCTGAAACGGTCTGATATCTGCCATTTTAATCCTCATTTCCGAGCGATTTTCATAAAAGCAATTTGTTTTCGCTCAGAAACAAACTGCAGTGTGAAAAATCGCATCTAAGATGCGATGCATTAAAATACAATGCATTATTTTCTATTTTCGAGGTACGAATACTTCCTGATAGTACCATCCTGCTCCTGCCGGAGAACCAAAGGGCAGAATAACCGTCAATCCCTCCCCGTCCGGATAACATAACAAGGTATCTTTATTGATATTTTCATCTGAAAGGGTCCATTCTTTCAGTTCCTTTAAGCCCTGCTCCATTTCCTTGTTATCCCCGGCGGTATAGGTCTCGTCGAACTGTTTTCCCGCGATGTCTTTCAAGGCAGCGGAAAATTCCTCCCAGGAATAGCCCATGGTCTTTAGCACTTCGTCATTCTGCATCCGGGTATTGGCTGAAAACTCATAATGATAAACCTGAATCTTCTGATAATCGCTGTCATAATCACCGGTCACCACAAGGCTTAAAAGCGTTCCGGTCCGATAACTTTTCCAGGATATTACAGGGCAATAGGGAACATCCCCTTTTTTCATTCCATCCACCATTTCCTGTACCATGGTGCCGAAATCTTCTTCGATCTGTGCGTTCAACTCCGACGCACCCTTCCCATCGGAGACAAGCTGCGGTACATGGTAAGAATACTGCCATTCGTATCCCTGATCATCCTTCCAGACACCTTCCAGCCAGTAGCTTTCCGTTACCAATCCGTCTTCAAAGACACCCGGCTCGCCTTCCTGCACAAACGCTGCATCCGTCTCTTTCGATTCTCCGGCGTTATCTTCCTTGCCTGTGTCTTTACTTGTGCCTTCTCCGGTTCCGGATGCCTTTGCTTCTTCCGTTTTTTCTGCTTCGGTGGTCTTACTCTGGCTTTCTTCACTGCTCTTACCGGTAATCTCCTGCGTTTTAGACTCTTCTGTCTTTGTTTCGCCGGATTTTTCCGCGCCACAGGAACACAAAACAACAAGAAGCATAAAACATAAAACAACTGCCAACTTTTTCTTCATACACAACTCTCCTTTTACTTTTATCTGCTGCTACAGTTCTCTCATACATTTATACACATAGATTCCATGCTTATATAAGAAGTTGCCTGTATAAAGGCACATTTCGCCTTACTATTGTACCATCTTTTCCCAAATATGCATAGCAAAATTTCGTGCCATCATCTGCGCAATCCGGTAGGCAGAACGATCTGCATCGGCTGTGTATTTCCTTCTATGGCGCTGATCAGAACCTCCACCGCTTTGTGTCCCATTTTCGCCTTGGAAGAGGTAATGCTGGGGAATCGGAAAGGAATATGAAATCGGGACTGAATATTATCAAAGCTGACAATAGTAAGCTTCTTGCCGCATTCTTCCTGGCAGGAAAGCAGTTCCAGTGCAATCAGATCGCTGAAACAGATCGCACTGTCGTAGTCCTTTTCCAGGATCTTTTTCATTTTTGCACCGTTCTGCCAGCCGGAAACCGGGAGCTCATAGATATCCTTCGGCGCGATCTCCAATCCGTGATCCTGATAACAATTCCGTATTCCTTCCAACCGCTCTCTGGCACTGGAAATATACAAACTGCCGTTTAAAATTGCTGTTTTTTTATTTTTCCCCTCTAAGATGTAATTTGCGGCAAGATATCCACTGTTTTTGTCGTCACAAACCACATAATTGGTCTCTATACTGCTTCGCCTTCCAATTAGCGTGAAAGGCACACCGCTTTCCTTTAAAAAAAGCAGGTTCTCATCGCTCTTCTGCACCGGACAGATAATAATGCCGTCTACATTTTTGCTGATGGAAGTAATAATTGCCTCCCGTTCCAGCTTTTCGTTTTCATCCGTATTGAAAATAAAAGAAGTGTATCCCTGCTTTCCGGCAGTCTGCTCCACTTCTTTGATTAAAATCGAAAAATGGGGATTGGAAATATCCCCCACAATGACTGCAATATTTTTACTTACACCGGAACGCAAGAAGCTTGCCGATGCATTCCGAATATATCCCAGCTCTTTTGCCGTCTTGCGAATCAGTTCCCTGGTCTGTTCCGAAATATCCGGCTTATCATGCAGTGCATGGCTGACGGTATTTACGGATACGCCGCATGCTTTCGCAATATCCGATAGTGTAATCCGCTTCATAATCCTCCCCATTCCTCTCTAACTTCAGACAGAGCGGAAGCCTCTGCCGATAATTTCGCTGGTCGTGGTAATGATCGTGAACGCATGAGGATCGATTTCATATACTTTTTTCTGCAGATGAACGGCCTCGATTCTCTTGCATACGGTGTGCATCATGGTTTTGTTTTCCCCGGTATAGGTTCCCATTACGCCGTTTATGGTACAGCCGTGATGCAGGTTTTTCAAAATATAGTCCTCGATGGGCTGTGGATGCTTCGTAATGACAATAAAGTATTTGCAGCTGTTAATGCTTTCAATCACACCGTCTACCAAAAAGGCCTTGGCGAACAACCCCAATAAAGAATAGAGTCCTGCCTTTACCCCGAATACCCAAAAAGAGCTGACCGCTACCAGAAAGTCCGTGCAAAGAAGGGCTTTTCCTACGTTCAAACTGGAATACTTTTTTAAGATCAAAGCAATGATATCCGTTCCGCCGGAAGAAGCAGACAAATGAAACAAGATTGCAGAGCCGATGGCCGTCAGCAGGATCGCATATACCAGCTCCAGAAAAGGTTGGTCGGTAAGCGGCTTCGACAAAGGAATCCATTTTTCAAACAACCAGGTCAGCGCCGAATAACCGAGACTGCAGTATACGGTCTTAATCCCGGTACCTCTTCCCAGAAAAAGAAAGCCCAGGAAAAGCAGCAGCACATTGATCACCATCATCCAGGCTGCCGGTGTCAGGAACGGCAAAAGGCTGCCTAACAGGGTTGCAATACCGCTGACCCCGCCCGTTACAAAGCCATTGGGCATTTTAAAAAAATAAACTCCCGCCGAAAGCAGTGCAAGACCTGCGTTCATTAAAAGGAAATTCTCTATTTTCGCTTTCATCTCTCTTTTCTCTTCTCTCCTTTTCACCGCCGTTTTCCCATGATTATGCCGCATAAAGCCAAAGGGCTTGGCGAATGGCTATGGTTTATAACCGCAGCCATTGACCATAGCCTTAACCGCTATGATTATCGCACTAATGCTGCCTTACGTCAAGCAGTTATTCTTTCAAGCAAGAGAGAAATGAAAACCTTGAGTTTTAAACGGATTTTGGCTATAATGATACCGTATTACGGTTCCGTGCAGTGGAAGCGGAACTGTTCATACGCATCATTGGGATAATCGAAGGACAGACAAGCAGGGAAGGTGAGCGGATGCGGTTATTGATTGCGGAAGATGAAGAAGATCTGGCGGAAGCACTTACGGCCTTTTTTGAAAAAAATCAGTTCCGTGTGGATACGGTAAAAGATGGTTTTTCAGCCTATGAATATGGGATTTCCGGAGCCTATGACGGAATAATTCTGGATATCATGATGCCGAAGATGAGCGGCATGGAAGTACTTGGAAGACTTCGGGCGGAAGGAGTCAAGACACCGATTATGATGCTCACCGCTATGGGACAGAAGGAGGATCGCATTGCGGGATTTGATGCCGGGGCGGATGATTATCTGCCCAAACCCTTTGAACCGGACGAACTGCTCAGCCGTGTACGTGCGATGCTGCGCCGGGGAACGGATTATAAGCCTACAATTCTTTCCTACGATGATCTGACGCTGGATGCCGGTACGGGCATGCTTGCATGCAAAGGAAAATCCCTGCGGCTGGCGGGGAGGGAATTTCAAGTAATGGAATTACTGATGCGCTCCCCGAAAGTCGTATTTTCCGCAGAACACATGATAGAAAGAATCTGGGGATGGGACAGCGAGACCCAGGCGAATGTTATCTGGGTGCATATATCCAATCTGCGCAGAAAGCTTAAGGTGATCGGATCGGAAGTGTCCATCTATGCCAACAGGGGACTGGGCTATGTGCTGGAAGCACGTCCGGAGAAGAAGTGAGGTGCGCAGACAGGCATGATAAAAAGACTTCGGAAGCGTTTTATTCATATTACTATGGCAGCGGTAACACTGGTGCTGCTTTTACTGTCTCTTATCGTCAATCTTGCCAACTTCTGGTCTGTAGACAGCGGTTTAAAAGAAATGCTTCGAACCATTTATGAAAACCAGGGTAAAGTTCCTCCGGCTTTGCCGAATCTCGAAAAAGGAGAAAAACCGGAAGGCGGATTTACCCCGGAAACGCCGTTTATGACGCGCTTTTTTGTGCTGCGCTATACCACCGGCGGAGAATTGGTGCAGGCCGACTTAGACCACATTGCGGCGGTAACGGAGGAAAATGTAGGCGAATATCTGGAAATTGCCGTAAGCAGCAAAGCAGGATTCGGTTATGCTTCCGGTTACCAGTATTACAGCGTTTACGACGGGCAGAACCGCAGGATGACTATTTTTTTAGACTGTCATCTGGAGATGCGCAATATCTTTAAAATTGCGGTTTTATCCTTGGCCGCCATTGCTATCTGCATTTTTCTGGTTTATCTGATTGTGGTGTGGCTTTCCCGAAAAGCAATCGATCCGGTAGTAAAGGCATCGGAGCAGCAGAAGCAGTTTATTACGGATGCCGGACATGAACTGAAAACGCCGATTACGGTAATTGCCACCAGTCTAAAGATCCTGGAGATGGAAAACGGGAAGCAGAAATGGATTGAGAAAGCGCAGGCACAGACAGAGAAGTTAAAAGAACTGGTCAATTCCCTGGTAACGCTTTCTAAGATGGATGAGGAAAATCCGCCGTTTGTATGCAAAGAATTCTGTATCAGCGATGCCGTCCGGGAGACGGCGGATTCTTTTACGGATTTTGCTTCTTCCGAAGGATACCGGCTGTGTATGCAGATCGAACCGCAGCTTTTTTATAAGGGGGATGAATATGCCATACGCCAACTGGTTTCCGTTCTTTTGGACAATGCGGTAAAATATGCTCTGCCGGGTACGGATATCCGGCTTTTTCTGGAAAAAAACAAAAAGAACCGGAAGGGGATCCTGCTTCGGCTGGAAAACGTCTGCCGGGAGAAACTTACCGTAGACCCGGATCGACTGTTCGATCGTTTTTACCGGCCGGATCCGGCCCGCGGCAGTCAGGGCGGCTTCGGGATAGGACTTTCCATAGCGCGAAGCATTGTGCAGGGACATAAAGGTTCTATTCATGCCCAGATATTGGGTGAAAACCGCATTCTTTTTACTGCGGAGTTATCGTAAACGTTTATCATGGACTACTTTTATCAAACAGGGGGATTTCCTTAAACAGATATTGCCGGAAATAGGAATAGAGATTACAGACGAATGCCTTGACAAAAACGACTTGTTATTCTATGATGGTGGAGTAAAAAATGGTCTTATAAGAAAATTATGCACGTGCAAAACACAGAACCGTCCTTTTTTTTGCCGGATTGAAAGGAGAAAATCTTTGTGAATGTATGTTTCTGCAACAAAACCACCTTTCCCATAACACGCTGTAATCTTCATACGCACAGCACCTGGGAAGTCATCTATCAATTATCCGGCACCAACCGTTCTCCCATTGGAGAAAAGACATATGAAATCAGACCGGGGGATATTATGTTTATTCCTCCCGGCACTTCCCACGGCGGCCTTTCCGATGGGGAATACAATGACATGTTTCTTCAGGCCGCAGAAATCGATTTTCATGATATTACCGTACTTCATGATTATGATGGCAGTATTCTGACTCTTTTTGATATGCTGCATCGGGCATTCTGGCAAAAAGGAAATAACTACTCTCAGATCTGTGATACCCTTCTCGAAGCCATTTGTCAGTATGCCGGAAAATACACCATAGAAGCGTATCGGCACCCTTTTATTTACAAGCTGCAGAATTATCTTTATGAAAATATAGCGAATTCCGGATTCTGCGCTTCGGATATCTCCTCTTTCCTTGGCTACAATATTGATTATATCCGGCGTTGCTTTTATACGGAAACCGGGAAAACACCTCTGGAATATCTGACCGATTTAAGAATTTCCCTGGCGAAAAAGCTTCTCTTGCAGGAAACCTTCGTCAGTATAAAGGATGTGGCTTTTCGATGCGGTTTTGCAGACAGCTTTTATTTTTCCACCTTATTCCGCAAAAAAACAGGTATGGCGCCCACCCAATACCGAAAGGAGTCCTTATGATTTACACTGCTCTAACGAACAAAGCCATGCGGATTGCATATGCCGCCCATGAAGGTCAGGTTGATCAAAGCGACCAGCCCTATATTTTTCATCCATTCCATGTGGCGGAACAGATGAATGATGAGGCAAGCGTCTGCGCTGCCCTGCTGCATGATGTAGTGGAAGATACCCCTGTCACTCTTGCGCAGCTGGAAGCGGAATTCCCGAAGGAAGTAACAGAGGCTGTAAGGCTGCTGACACATGAAAAAGGAACGTCTTACCGGGATTATATCCGGGCAATCCGGAAAAACCCGATTGCTAAAGCCGTAAAACTGGCAGATCTTATCCACAACAGCGACGAAAGCCGGTATGCTGGCTGTCCTGCTGTCTCACAGGAACGGCTTGCATACCGGCGTCGAAAATATGCCGAGGCAAAAGGGATTCTCTTAAGGGATTAAGACAATGCGATAGCCTTCCTTATTCCGGGCCATAGCAAATCCCTTTTCCCACTCCGCTAACGGCAGCGTATGGGAGATCAGGCTTTTTACCTCCACCTTTTTTGTCTGTACCAGGAAGATCACACGCTTCCAAGTCTCTTTGTCATAGGCAATGCTGCCTACAATTCTCTGATTCTGATAAACCATAGTGCCCAGATCGGCGCTGGCTTTTCTTGCGAAAATTCCCACCTGGGTAACCTGCCCGTTATAAGTAAGAACCTTTAACCCGCTGTCCAGTGCCGCCTGGCTTCCGGAACACTCCAGAACGGTGTCGATCCCCGCCCCTTTTGTAAATTCTTCACAGGCGGCAAAAAGATCCTCTTTCTGCACATTGATCACTCTGTCCGCACCCAGCCGCTGTGCCATCCGAAGCCTTTCGGTATCCGCCTCCGTTCCGGATACCATGACGAACGCTCCCTGCAGTTTTGCCGCCTGCAGCGCCAGCAGACCGATGACACCGGGTCCCTCCACCAGGACATGATCTCCCGGCAAAATATGCGATTTACGGAAAACACTGTTGGCAGCGGCGGCAAGGGGTTCTAAAAGCGCTCCCTCTTCAAAGGAAATCTCATCGGGCAGTGCAAAGACCCAATCCTCCTCATCTTTTACCACATATTTGGCAAACCCGCCGTCCATGCAGGCAACGACCCGGTCCCCGACTTTGAATTTCCCGACGCCTTCTCCGGTCTGAACCACAACTCCGCAAAATTCATGTCCCAGAGGCGTTCCCACCTTCCATGGATAAGCACCTTCTATAATGTGAAGGTCCGTTACACAAATGGCACAGGCTTTGATTTCAATTTTTACGTCCCGATATCCACAGACCGGCTCGTTAATCTCCCGGTAATCCACATTTCCCGGTTCTTCTCCGTATTTTACAATGGCTTTCATCTTGATTCCTCTTTTTTCCTGCATTGCATTTTCATACAATTTTTACTCTGATCCGTATTTCCGGGCAATTCTGTTGCGAAAAATGAGCATTTCAACATAATTTCTCAACCGATACTCCGAAAACATCTCTCCAGAATATCCATCGCTTCCTCTGCCTGCTGCATGGTAATAATCAGAGGCGGTTTTAGCTTGATTACATTATGAGCTGTCTGGAAGAACAGCCCTTCCTTTACGCACCACAGGAAAAGCTCTTTCATGGTTTCTTCTGTAAAGGGCTCTTTTGTCACCGGATCTTTTACCAGCTCCACGCCGATGGCAAGTCCCGGACCTCTTACATCGCCTATGAAGGAAAATTCTTTCTGCATGGCAAGAAGGCGATCTGTCATATAGGCGCCGACTTTAGCGCCGTTTTCCGGCAGATGATCCCTCTCCATGATCTCTAAAGTCTTCATCACGGCTGCATAAGTCAGGTGATTGTTCTGGAACGTCTGCATATCTTCCATCAGGTTTTCAAAGCCCGTAAGGCGGTCATGAATCAGGATTCCGCCTACCGGCATCCCGCTTCCCATTCCTTTTGCAAAAGCAATGATATCCGGCTCCACGTCATAGTACTGCGCCGCGAAGAATTCTCCGCATCTTCCGAAGGTCTGGATTTCATCAAAGATTAAAAGCGTTCCTGTCTCATCACAGATCCGGCGAACCTCCTTCAGATACTCCTTCGGCAGCGGAATCTGCCCTCCGCCGGACTGGACGGGTTCAATAATCACACCTGCCACCGGACCGGATACACCGTGTAACAATGTATCTTTTAAGGACTTTGCGCACTCTAAGCCGCATTTTCCCGGTTCTTTGGAAAAGGGACAACGGTAACAGTAAGGTCTCTGGGTTTTCACAAAATGGTGCTGCGCCTGATTGACAAAACGGTAAAAACTCTCGTTGGCAATTTCCTCTTCCGCTCCTCTTGCAGACAAAAAAGTGGCATCCGCCGTACCGAAGGTTGTGCCGTGATATCCGCCGTACAGTGTGACAAAATTCCGGGAACCGGGTACGTTCTTCAGTGCAATTTTCATAGCGGATTCAATGGCAAGCCCCCCGCCCAGGGTAAAGGAAATGCGATTTAAATGGGGCGGCGCAATGCCTGCCAGCTTATGATAAAGGCTATACCGAAGATCTGTCTGATGAAGCGGCGCTACCATGGGCATGCGAAGCGCCTGCTCATAAATGGCCTCGGCAATTTCCCGATTTCCGAATCCCAAAAGGCAGACAAACTGCTCCGATGTAAAATCCATATACTTTTTTCCATCCAGATCCACCAGATAAATTCCTTCTCCGCCCTTTAAGGGAAGACCTCCGGGAAGTTTAAAACAAGGCATCAGATGCCTGCTGTATTCCACCCTCTGCTCAGGGGTCAGTTCGTATTGATTTTTCATACTACGCTCCTTTCTGCAGACGTTGCAGCAATTCTTTGCTTCAATTGTTCCATCTCTTCCTGCCACAGTTTCATAATCATGTCTTCAAACACCGGTTTTTCCGCCCCCGCAAAGCCGCCGACGGATTCCTGGTAGGCAATAAACTCCCGAATGGCATCCGCCAGAGAATATTCCCATTCAAAGTCCGGAAATTTCTTATGAAATTTTTCCGCCGAAAAATACAGATGAAATCTGGCCAGATCTCCCAGTACACTTTCCTTTACTTCCTGTCTGTCCAGGGAAAACAGAAAATCGGTAGGAATATGTACGATTTTTACCGGCTTTCCCAAAGCATCTGCGAATGCCTGAAGATACTCATCATAGGTGACTGCACGATTGTGGACACAGTTGTATATTTCTTCGATGGTAGAATCGTCTTCACAGATTACGGCAATCATCCGTCCGGTATTATAAGCCGCTCCGGCATCGATCAGCGTAGTTCCGTCGCCGGGAGAATATACCGGTTCTCCTCTGCGGATCCTGTCCACCAGCCATACCCCACGGTCTCTGCCGAACGCACTCATACAGAACGTTTTCCCCAAGGAATAGCCCGGTCGGATAATGGTATAGCCGATCGGGGTTTTTTTAAGTCTGCTGCGGTAGAATTCCTCGATCGCCAGCTTATCCTCTGCGTATTTTCCGTTAGGAGGATTCTTGGGATCCTCTTCTCCCATAGGAAGCCTGGAAAGGGGATAGCCGTACACATCCGCCGTACTGATAAACAGAAATCTTTTACAAGGTACTTCCCTCAACGCGCTTACCACCGTATCCGCCTGGGGAATTTCAAAGCAGGTGCTGTCAATTACGATATCCGGTTCAAAATCCCGGAAAGCCTCCGTCAACACCTCTTTTTTGTCACGGTCTCCGTAATAGACTTTTATTTTCCCTTCGTATCCCATAAGCCCGCCGTGGCTTCTCTTGATTACCGCTACGGGATACTCCTTTTTCAAAAAACAGGCAATGGTAGAGTCCGAGATATTTCCCGGTCCTCCCAGAAACATCACTCTCATTTTAATCCTCATTTCTGAGCGACTTTGTCGCGAAGAGGCGAAGAGAAATTCGCATAGGCGATTTCTCTTCTGCCCTAAAAGCAATTTGTTTTCGCTCAGGAACAAATTGCTGTGTGAAAAAATGGCATATCAATGCATTTTTTCACACTAACCTCCGTTCCGCAGATTTTTTAATGTGTAAAATCCAGTCATCCCCGCCGCCTGCGTTGTGTCCGGGAATCTGCAGTCTGGCATTTTCCGCCCAGGCGGCTGTAAAGTGTCTCCCGCTCACCGGGTCAATCCACTCCGCGTTCTGGGCATATTCCATACCCGGAACCGTAAAATAGCGCCTGTCGGATACATAAGCTGCCAATTCCTTTCCGTCCGGGGTAGCTGCCGCCGGGACAAAATGATCGGATGCTCCCGGCATCAATGCACGAAGGGTACGGATCTTATTTCCTTCTGCATCCGGCTTCATACGCCACCAGGGAATCTCTTCCAGTATTTCCCGCAGCGTCATCATATGCTGTGCTGCCGCACTCCACAAGGCATCCGGCCAGAACATGCTTGCCATCCAGATATCTTTATTTCCGTATGTCTGACCGCAGCCTCCCAGCAAAACGGAGGTGTAGGCAAACTTCCTTATGATATCCGGCGTAATCCCGTCATTTCCGTCATAGTGGGTCTCTCCCAAAACTGCGGGTTTGTTGGGGTATTTTGCCTTTGCCTCCAGCATTTGACGGATACAACTATCGTAGTCATAGGTATAATTCATGCAAAAATCATACCAATCCTCGTCTCCGAAAAAGGGATAACTCGGGCCGATGCCTGCATGAAACGTATTCAGGACATGCGGCGCATTCTCCCGATAAAGAGGCACGCATTTTCGAATCTGCGCATGAAGGGGAATGGCATCATCATCCCCTCCGTGAAGGAATGCAATGACATTGGTAAATTTTCCGTATCTTGCCGCAATCGCCCGGGCATAGGTTAACAGAGCTTCTCCGTGATAATAACGATGCCAGTCATCTTCCCAGGTGCTTAACCACATGGGTGCAATGGCAACCGCAAGACCCAGCTTTCCCGCATAAGCAATCACCCGGTCGGCATGTGCAAAATAAGCTTCGTTCAAAGCATCTATTTTTCCTTGTATCAGAAAAGGATTTTCCCCATAACAATTGGTCTGATAAATATGGTGGGGAAGCATATGTACCTGAATCACCGTAAATCCCTTACGGGCTCTGTCTTCCAGATACGTTTTCGCCTCTTCAAACGTCATCATCCAGAAGATTCTCCAGCAGGTATCCGCCTGCCACAGAAAAGGCTTTCCCGCCTGATCTTCAAAATATCCTCCCTGATGGTTGATTCTTATGGGAAATTGAACTGTCTGTGTTTGCATTCTGTTTTCCATCTTCCTGTTCCGTTCCTATCTTTTGACTACTGCTTTTTCAGACAAATCTGTGAATTTCCTTCACGGTAATGCTGCAATGTTTTTCCGGATCTGTCTGTACGGTAATCTGTGCAAGTTCTTTTTCCGGGTGGGGATTTTTGAACATATGCCGATAATAGGTCTCTTCCCCTTCCCTTACAGGCAGGGTTCCGTAAGTGGTCTCAATCAGATGATCGTCCACCTGATACATATTCTGATCCTGCATCCGTTCCCGCTTCCAGGAAGCGTGCCGATAACCGATCTCATCTCCGTACCTTACAGGAAGGCTGCTCTTACTTCCGTCTGCATACAGGAAGCAGACCTCGCCGATCTTATATTTGGAATCTTCCGGGAAAACCCCGTCCACAAACCATTGAAATTCCGGATGATAATCGGTGTGATAAGAAAGCTCCACATACTTCGGATGGGATGCCTCCTCACAAATCCGGCATTTTTTCCGGTCGGGATTCTTTCGGTCATAAAGGCTTTCCATGACATCGGCTCTGATTTTTTCAAAATCCTCTTCCCGATAATCCGGATTCCAGAACATTTCATAAGCATAGGCAATGTTGAAAAAAATTCCGTTTCGCTGCAAAATCCGTTCATTGAGCGTACTCCAGTTGGAAATCATGGCACCGCAGATCTCTTTTTTGCGCTCCTGCCAGTCGGGGAACAGGTAACTGTCAAAATTCCCATAGCGTACGGAAAAACCTTCTTCCAGCAGTTCATCCTCCAGTTCCCCGGAAAGTCCCCAGTTCCAGTGCAGAATCTCCACTTCCTTGTCCACCTGATAAATGGCCTGCCAGGTCGCCGGCATGATTCCGACAAATTTACCGTCTCTGTGAAATGCCGGAGAATACATCTTGATTTCCGCGCCGCCGAAAGGTCCGGCGCCGGGTACTGCGGCATTACGCAGCAGCTTATCTCCCCAGATGACCGTTTTTACGTTTTTCGCCTTCAGATAAGCCGCAATTTTATTCACATCACAGGCAAAAATTTCCGCTCCGGACTTTGATCTGCATTTTTCACAGACCGCAATGGAATAATATTCATCATGTCCGATATTCATCCGTTTGGGCTCAAATACCTGCAGAATCTCATCCATTACATCAAACAGAATTTCATAGGATCTCGGATTGGAGGGACAGTAGGTATCCGGATACGGATCTTCTCTGCGTTCCGCAATGTCAGGATTTCCCATCATCAGGTAATCGCAGTGCCCAAGGGACGGAACCTCAGGAATGACCTCCAACTGCCTTTCTTTGCAATACTCCACTAACTGCCTCATTTCCTCCTGAGACAAATATTCTCCGCCGCCGTTTTCCATATGGATGGCATTCTTATACCAGGGATAGGTCTGATCCTGTATCACTGTCGTCTTCCCGGAATATTCCGACATCTCCTTACAGTAAGAGACCCATCCTGCATTGATTTCCGGGTGGCTTTTGTATTCCATGGCGCCGCCGACTTCGATCATTACGGTATTAAACCCGTAGAAAACCAAAAGATCTATAAATTTCTTAAAAAAAGGGATGTTATCCCGGGACGGTGTGAAAACTTTCATGCCGCGTTCCCGGCACACCGGTGCAAAATAAGCCAGAACCCGGCGCAGATAACCGCCCTGCGTCAAATGCAAAAGGGCGGAAGCTCCGTAAAGGAGCCCCCTTTCGGTGGAAGCATAAACCGTTACTTCCTCTTCTTTTGCATAGATAAGGCAGGCCTCCTCATCCCAGGAAGCCCTAAGCCCTGCTATCGGATATGCTTCTTCCAATTCCACGGGCGGAAGCGTTTGCAGAAAGCAGATCCTTTTATAGCTTTCGCCCATAGGAGGTACGCTTCCACGGAAATTTTCTGCATTTTTCTCCTCTTTTTTCAGCGCAAAAGCATCCAAAAGCGCTTCCATCACCGCTGATGCACCGATCATCTCGGTTTGTTCTGTAATATAACGACCCTCGCCTAATTCCCAAATCCGCTTCTGCATTCTAATCTCCATTTTTTTAGCTTTACACTATTTTGCGGCCTCAAATCTCTCCTTGGCCTGTTTTTCCATTTCGGCATTTACCGCATCGATTCCGGCATCCTTAAGCTTTTGTTTGAACTCTTCCAAGGTTGCCTTCGGGTCATCGGTAAATCCAAGGTACATAACCGGCAGATATTCGCTCAATACATTGGAAGTTGCTGCCACCTCGGTGGTTACGGCATCGGTCAGGAAAGACATGCCGTCTAACGGATGATGCACTGCCTGATCATAAAAATAGCTCAGCAGAGTGTCTGTATAGCCATCAAAGGATTCCGTGGGCAGACTGGGTGTATTGGAGAAACACCAGAAGGAATATCCGCCGTACGCATCCGGATTGACTGCTTCCACTTCCAGGAAAGTATGTCCTTCGTATTCCACTTCTCCGACAATCTTGTTATGCTCGCCGGGAATACCGGAATTGATTAAGAAGTTCAGATCCGGATCATAGCCCAGAAGATCTGCTGCCATCATTGCTCTGTCAATGTTTTTACTCTTGGCATTAAAAGCAACACCCTGAGAATAACCGGTAGAACCAAGCTTCTTGCCTTCCAGAAGGTTTACATATTCGATTTTCCAATCCGGATGGTTCACTTTTGCAGACTGCCATGCAGCGTTTGCTTCCGTAATATTACAGATCTTAACCGCACTCTTTCCTGCCTCAAAACGCTCTGCATTGGCGGATGTCAGGTCACTCTTGGACAAGAAGCCCTTCTGGTTCCATCTTACCATTCTCTCCAGATGCTCTTCATAACCGGGCAGTTCATAGAACGGCGTCAGTTCCAGTTTGTCCGGATCCGTAAAATCATAGGTATAAACGCCGGTATGCTCGCCTGCAAGATACCAGTGCTCATCCGGATAAACTACGATGGCTCTCATATACATTTCGGCATTATCTCTGGAAATATCCAGAGGAATCATTCCGGCCTCATTCTCCAGAACTTTACCCATATAGTCTTCCAACTGGTCAACGGTTTTCACTTCACTCATGCCGTATTTTTCTCTTAAATCGCCACGGATCATAAATCCGTAATGATTGGCAAAATAGTTATACTGGGGAATCAGATAGCAGTTGCCATTGATAGAAGAGCTGCTCCATGCGGATTCCGGCAGGTTGGCATAGGTCAAAGGACAGTTTGTCTTAATCATGTCCATGGTCAACGGATAGAAGCCGCCTTTGGATGCCGTCTCGGAATACAGCGCCCAGTCCGCCGTATAAATCATGTCAAACTCTTCTCCGGAAGTGAACAAAAGCGGATACCTCTGATCCCAGTCTCCCCAGGAAAGATAAACCGGTTCAATGGTTGCGTTGATCTTCTCGGTAAGAATCCGGTTGATTTCCTCAAAAACCTTTTCATTATCCGTCGCCGGTTCTCCGATAAAATAGAATTTCAACGTTACGGGATCCAGTGCGGATGCCTCGCTCTTACCCTCTCCGGAACTAGCGGAGTTGTCCGTGTTCTTATTCTGTCCGCATCCGGTCACTCCCAGAAGCAGTACCAACATAAGAAGCAGTGTCGTTACTCGTTTCTTTAACATTTTCATTCCTCCTGTTGTGTAAATGATAGTGATAAAATTTATCTTGAGGCTGTGCGCTCATCAGAATCCTCAAATCTTTGCGCACAATCACCCTTTCACGGCTCCGACCATAATTCCGCTGACAAAATATTTTTGTACAAAAGGATACAGAATTAAAATCGGGCCGATGGTTACCAGTGTCATTGCCATCTTAAAGGATTCCTCCGGCGGCGTTACCGCCGTAAGCTGCGGTACCTTGGATACCAGTTCCCGCAGCATGGTAATCTGGGACAGCATTTTATACAAATAATATTGTAAGGGAATCAGGTTCTTTTTATCCACATAAAGCATGGCGTTAAACCAGTCATTCCAGTATTCCAACGCCATAAACAGACCGACCGTGGCTAAAATCGGCTTGGAAAGAGGCATTACGATTTTCCGGAAAATCTGGAACTCTCCCGCTCCGTCGATTTCCGCCGATTCGATCAGGGAATCCGGTATGGAGGCGCTGATGGAGCTTCGTATGATGATGATGTAAAAAACATTGATCAAAAGAGGCAGAATCAGTGCAAGCAGATTGTTTTTCATTCCCAGATAGCGGATCATCAGAATGTACTTGGGAACAATGCCGCCTTCGAAAATCGTGGTAAAGTAGAAGAAGAAAGCAAATGCATTTCTGTGCGGAAAACACTTTCTCCCCAATACATAGGCTGCCATGGCGGTAATGAAAAGTCCTGTCAGCGTTCCCGCTGTCGTAATCAATATCGTTACACCGTAAGCATTCAGGATATCTCCCGGCGCTGTTAAAATGGTCTTAAATGCTGCCGTGGAAAACTGATGCGGAAGAAGCGAATACCCGTATTCCAAAATGGACTGCTCCGAGGAAAAGGCTCCCGATATCACAAACCCGAACGGCAGGATACAGCACAGGGTAAATATGGTCAGAAAACTGTATGCAATAATGGAAAACACGACCCGGTCTTTGGTTAATTTATAATGATGCATGATTTACCTCACTTCTTCGTTTTAACATAACATGTTGGAACGATTGTCTTCAGGCACAACAGTTCAGACGCGCCATTCGCAAAATTTTTCGCATGCTACGCAGCTGTTTTTCTTAGAATAATGCATAATCGCTTTCAAAGTGTTTTACAATGGCATTGACGGTGACAAGAATCACAAAGTTGATCACCGACTGCATCAGCCCGGCCGCCGAAGACATTCCCACATCCTGAAGCTGCAGCAGGGATCTGACCACGAAAGTATCGATCACATCGGTTGTCTCATATAACAAAGGATTGTTTCCGGTTACCTGATAGAACATCTGGAAATCTCCTTTAAAGATTCTTCCAACATCCAGAAGCACCAGCGTAACGATCTGGGGAACAATCAAAGGCAGGGTAATGGAAAAGATCTGCCGGAACTTACCGGCGCCTTCAATGGCTGCCGCTTCATAGATTTCCTTGTCAATGCCCGTAATGGCCGCCAGATAAATGACCGAACCGTAGCCGACCCATTTCCAGGCATTTACCAGCACCAGTACATATTTCCAGGCGCCTACATTGGAATACATATCCACCGGAGCCTTTCCCAGCGCCTGCAGAAAATTATTTACCGATCCGTATTCATAGTTAAAAAGATTGTAGATAAAGCCTCCCACAATAACCCAGGAAATAAAATACGGCAGAAAAATCGCCGACTGGGAGATCTTACGGAAGTGCTTCGACCCGATTTCCGTTAGCAGGATTGCGGTAATGACCTGCAAGGTCTGATTTACTGCGATAAATACAATATTATAAGCGAACGTATTAAATGCGACCCGGAAGATTTTGCCTCCGCTGAACAAAAACTTGAAATTTTTGAATCCATTCCAGGGACTTTTGTAAATACCGTCAATATAATTATAATTTTTAAATGCCAGAACCGTTCCGGTCATGGGTATGTATGCAAAAATGATGAAATACAATATCGCAGGCAGCAGCATCAGAAACAAAACTCTGTTGCGCTTTTTATATCCTTTTTTTCTCATTGCCCTCTCCTTCCTTCTTACGCCTTTATTTTAACCGCTTCTCTTCTCTTTTTTCAATCGTAATATCCTCTGAAAACGGTACTTTTCTCTTCAGTTTTGATATTATGCTTAAAAATGTGGATCGATATTTGATTTTTTTATAGGTTTAGCTTATAATAAGAGAAGAATTTTGGAAAAGCATTGGAAAAATGCAACAGTTACCGGGAGAGAAGAAAGACCATGGAAAACCAGGAGATCTGCCTGTTGATTGCAGAAGATGAACCCTATACAAGAGATGTGCTTGTTCACTACATTCCCTGGCAGGAACTCGGCATTACACAGGTTCTGGAAGCCGGGAACGGTCAGGCTGCCCTGGAACTGGCGCTTGCCCACAGACCGGACATTGTACTAAGCGACATCCGGATGCCGAAATTAAACGGAATCGAACTGGCAAAAGAAATCCGCAAAGAGGATAAGAATTGCCGCTTCATCTTTTTAAGCGCCTATACCGACCGGGAATATTTAAAATCCGCCATTCAGATCCGCGTGGTCAGTTATGTGGAAAAACCGGTCAATATCCCGGAAATCCGGCAGGCGGCCGAAACGGCGGTAAGTGAAATTCTCGCGCAGCGTGAGTTCTTAAATATGCGCCGCAGACAGCATTCGGAAAGCGGTTTTTCCGGATCGGAAGGCACTGCAGGATCTGCCGCATCTGCAAACTCTGCCACGTCTGCGGACTCTGCGCCTGCTCCCGACACACGTGACGAAAACTTTGATGTGGAATTCTTCTTTATCAAGAATCCCTCTCTCGAAAATGCCCCCTATATCAATAAGGCCATTGACCGGATTTTAAAAAATTACAGTGATGAGAAACTGAGCATTTCGCAGCTGGCCGGGCAGCTGTACCTGTCCTCCAACTACCTTTCCGGCATTTTTAAAAAGGAAACCGGCAGAACTATCAACCAGTTTATTACGCAGGTCAGAATCTATCATGCCAAACAATATTTAAAGAACAGTTCTCTTTCCTTAAACGCAATTGCACTGCGAACCGGCTACCACGATGCCAACTATTTTTCCAAAGCTTTCAAACGGGAAACCGGCATTACACCGAAAGCCTTTCGGGAGAATCTTCCGTAGCCTTTGTCTGTGACATTATATAATATGAGGTACTAACAAATGCACTTTCTGGAAAAAAATTTAACCAAAATAACTGACAGCATTTCCCTGAAAGCCAAGATACAGCTGGTATTCTTCCTGTTTCTGATCATACCGCTGCTTTTATTTACCCTGATTTCCTACCGCAGCACCAACCGTCTGATCTTAAACCAGACGCTGTCTTCCATGGGACAATCCTATGATGAATGTGTCTCCGTTTTGGATCGCACATTTTTAAGTATGTCCCAAACTATGGACAACCTGCTTTCCACACCGGATATTTATCAGTTTACCAAAACAGACAGTGAAAATCCGGTGTTTGCCCAGCAGGCCTTTTATCAGCGTTTAAACCAGCTTTTCGGCTATATGAAAAAGCTCTCTGACATTGACCGGATCCGGCTTTATGTGGAGAACGGGTCTTTGCATACGGAAAACGAACAGGCGCTTCTTTCTCTGGAGCACATTGAAAATTCCGACTGGTATCAGTCTCTTTTATCCCAGGGAAAAAGCCGCTTCTGGCTTTCTCCCGGTTTTATGGAAGAAGAAGATGGTTCCCCTTCTTCCTGTTTTTCCTATGTCAGTATTCTGTACTCCCCCGAAAATCTTACCGAACCCATGGGGCTGATGCAGATTGATATTTCCGCCGACAAAATCCGGCAGATTTTAGAAGAAATGGCCTTTTCCGAAGAAGTGTCTTTATATTTAACGGACAAAAACCGATCCTTTTTCGACGAAAACGGATCGGCCGGCGATTTTTCCTATGATTTGGTGAAATTGGTCGAGAGTGCTTCTTCCGATCCCTCTGCTTTTTTCACACTTTCTTCCTCCGGTTTTGCATCCTCTGCGAATACGCGGGAGTGGGAATTTGTAAGTTATAATGGACAAAGTTCCATCCTCCGCCGGGAGTCTCTTTTTCCTCCCCAATGGTATTTAACCGCTGTCCTCCCGCAGAATACGGTATTTCATGCCCAGAAACAGCTTTACCGGGATTTGCTTCTGGAACTGGTCATTATCGGCCTGGTTTCCTATATTCTGGCCTGCCTTACGGCAAATTCCAGTTTAAAGCGTCTCCTGCTTCTGAATACGGAGATCAAAAAAATGGAAGCTGGAAATTTTCAGATCAAATTGCCCCATCCCGGGAAGGATGAAATCGGGGAAATTATCGACAGCTTTTCTTCTATGAGCAAGCGAATGGAATGCATGATCAACGAACGTTACGAGATGGGACGGGCTGTAAAAAATGCAGAGCTTTGCGCTTTGCAGGCTCAAATTAATCCCCATTTTCTGTATAATTCCCTGGATCTGATTAACTGCATCGCCATCCGGGAAAATGTTCCCCAGATCACGGAAATGGTCTCTGCGTTGGTAAAATTCTATAAGCTCACTTTGAATAGCGGACATGAAATCGTCACCCTTTCGCAGGAGCTGCTTCACGTAAAAACCTATGTCCGGATTCAGAATATCCGCTTTGTGGAAAAAATCCGCTTTTCCTGCAATCAGCCGGAATGGCTTACGCTTTACACCATTCCCAAGATCCTCCTGCAGCCCTTAGTGGAAAATGCGATTATCCACGGCATCCAGGAAAGCCCGACCCAGACCGGCTCGGTTTCTGTTCTTTTTTCCAGGGAAATGTCCGACCAGGGCGAAGAAGAAATCCGAATATGCGTTGAGGATGATGGGGTCGGAATCCCACCGCAGATCCTGGATAAGATACTGAAAGAAGACTGCCTTCACAAAGGCTCCGGCTACGGCGTCAAGAACGTCAACGAAAGAATTCAGCTGTTCTACGGCGAGCGTTTCGGACTTAGCTATGAAAGCACCCGGCCCGGCGGCACGAAAGTCACTGTCCGCATCCCAGCTGTCCGCAGCCTGCAGACAGCACCGGGCAGCAGGATTTTATCGGAGTAATAGCACCTTTCGGAAATTCCTCCGAGCGGCTCAACGCTTCGATAAGATCGGCCCAGCATTTTGCTGTGATCCTCCGTCGTTATTTTCGCTCGTTAATAGCAAATCTCATAATTTATGCCCGTGATTCCCGCTACTGCTCCCTGCTTAATCTTAGCCTCATTCTCAACATGCGCAAGCAACCACTTATTCCTTGCCGTGATCCGCTTATCCGCCACTGCTGTTTCCAATGCAGTATTGGTATCCATCGGCAGTCCCACTACACAGCAAAAGCCCGCATCGCTTACCTGACAGGGGCAAAAATGCAGTGTGGTAGCATACACCTCAATAGCCGCGCCCTTGGGAACATAAAATGCCTTGAATCTCGATGAATCAATATGACTGTTTTCGATATCCCAGCGGTGTCCCAGTATCAGCACGAAATCCGTAACAGCAATGTTGAGCTCACTTGCCGTATGCCACTCTGTCGCATTCAGCCTGCTGCTGTGTCCGTAGCAATAACCCACCTGGGTCGGCAAAGTTCCATATACTTCATTCCGAATCTTTTCTGCAATAGGAAGGGCTTCAAACTCCGGTGTTGACGGAGTATAAATGACACCTGCGGGCATTTCAAACCTTTCGCCCACCTTTATAATTTCCTCTGTATCCAGTGCGAGCACTTCGCCGAATGTCCGAAACTCCGGATCATAAATACTGTAAACCGAAATCTCCGGGTTCTTTTTTCTTAATGTCTCAAGCATAAATAACTCCTTCTCCTATAAATTTCACTTGCTATTTTGAATATCTCCCTGCGCCTAAGAGTTCAATACGGTTTACCGCAAAATCACAAACCGCCTCTGTCGGTGCCTGCAGATACTTATCAAGCGGCAGACTGTACGGATCCGTCTTCTTACAGCTCTCGATAAAGGAGTAGCATACATCCGTACCATAGTTTATCTTGCGTATTCCGGCCTTTACCGCTGCTTTTATCTGATCATCCGGAACTCCCGAACCACCATGCAGCACAAGATGTACCTCTGCTGCATTATGAATCTCAGCAATACGCTCTATCGCCAGTACCGGGGCCTTCTTATAATGTCCATGTGCAGTGCCGACCATGATAGCAAGTGCATCGACACCCGTTTCTTCTGCAAAACGGACAGCCTCGTCCACCTCGGTATATGCTCCCTGCTCATCCCCGTTTGCGGCAGAACCGATATGTCCAAGTTCTCCCTCTATGCCGATACCTGCCGCACGGGCGATCTCCACGGCAGACTTCGTAACTCGGATGTTTTCCTCATATGGACAGGTAGATCCATCGATCATAACACCGGTTGCACCATATTGGATTGCACGTATCACCTCCGGCTCACCTGCACCATGATCCAGATGAAAAGCCGCCGGGGTTTTCAGGTCATAAATTGCTTCTTTTACAAGCGGGGCGATATAGTGTGCAAGTCCGCTGTCAAAAAGACGGCTATACATCTGAAAGATAACCGGCATTCCGGTCTTTTCGGCAGCTTTCATTACACCTATCGCAGTTTCCGCATTGTATACGTTGAACGCCGGAACAGCAAAGCCTCCCTTTTCTGCTAAATCCAATATTTCTTTTAAAGTATAACGCATGATCTTTCCTCCTACACGGTTTCGAATGTAATCTTAGGAACATACTTGCAGAACTCTTTGATCTCATTCGTGTATGCACCCTCAATCTCTGAAACATGATGAATATACGGTCCCTCGATCAGCTTGCGCTCCCAGGCATTCAGGTTGTCGAAGCGTGCCCAGAGATAAGTACCGTTCGTATACGGACCATCCGCACTGTCGCACTCACCTGCGATAACAGAGTATTTCCCGTGATCCTGGTCGATACGTGCCACTGTATAATGGCTGTGCTTCGCCTCAAAGTTCTCACGCATATTAAAGCATTTGCAGAATCCGTTTTCTTTTCTTGCAGAATATGCAAACTGTCCGCAGTGCCATAACAGTTCTACATTTTCCTCCTCCGGATGACGAATCGTGAATTCACCGAACAACGGCGGTTTCTTACCTAAGGAGAGAGATTTCAGCAGTACCTGGGTCATAGCGGCATGCGTGTCCTTCTCGCAGCTGATGATATAGCCCTCATCCGCCAGCATACCGTAAATGGTACACGGCATTGCCCCTACAAGCAGCTGCAGAGCCGACCAGCATTCCGAAGAAATAGCGTCCAGATTGTATTCCTCAAATAATCGTTTGAACAGAATATAATAGACATATTGTTTTCCTGCCAGTTCGTCTGAAACGGTATCAAGCTCATACATAGAACGGATCTTCTCTGCTCCAAGCCGGATTTCCTCTGCATTTTCAACAAGGATCTTATTGTACCTGTCCTGGATCACAGCAAGGTTGATCGGCACCATATGAATGTCAAATTCTTCCATCAGCTGACCCTCATTGCATATTACGGAACAGAACGGCTGCGGACGCAGCCCGATCTCACCGATACGCATGCCGTAAAAGTTTCTTACTGCACAGGCAACGCGGGCAAAACTGTCAATCCCTTTTTTCAGCCGATCGGATTCCACCGTACAGTTCTCAACATAGGTATATGGCACATTCATCCGCATCAGCTGACGACTGATACCGAACAGTCCGCACTGCGAATCGGTATAGCGCATACCGTCCTTCTCATCCGGCGCATCATCCTTAGGTCCCCATAATAACACCGGCTTTCCCATCTTTTTTGCAAGCTCTCCTGCAGCTTCTTCATTGCCGAAGTTCGCTGCAATCAGAAACACCGCATCCACTTTATGCTCATTGAAATGCTTTACCACTTTATCAATATCTTTACAGGACCACAGCACTTCCACGTCAATTACGCCCTTCAAATCCACAAAAGAAACACGATCCGAGCTGTAATGTTCTTCAATATAAGCAACCGTTTTCCTTCCGCGCTCCTCGGCAATCTCCCAGTTAAACTGCCCCGGCCGCGGGGTACAGTCGCGCCTAAGCGGCACGAGGCCGATTCTCACATTATAATCAAGCATTTCTTTTCCTCCTTAAATCCCGCGCTTATAGTGCTCCACGCGGCGCATGATCTTTTCATAATCGATAATACCTGTCTTGAGAAACTTCTCAAGGGTTTTCACATCGGGAATCCCGGCTCTTCCTCCCATCTGCGTACATTTGATGGAAGATACACCGGTAGCGTATTTTGCTGCACTTACAACGTCCATACCGTTTAGGTACGCTGCATCAAATGCACCATGAAAGACATCTCCTGCACCCGTGGTATCAACCACCGGAATATCCATGGCAGGCAGGGAAAACGTATGATCACCGTAAACTCCCATGCAGCCGTCGGCACCAAAGGTAAATATCACGATCTGTGCTCCCTTGTCCTGTACATAGCGCATAACCGCAAACTTCTCTTCGTCCGTAAGCGGCTTTGACGTATCCTTCCCAAGCTCCGCTGCCAGACCATCAAAGTAATATTCCGAACCGATAAAGATATCGAAAATATCGTAATTCTCAAATACGTATGGTTTGTAATACGCCGCATCCACGCTTACCTTTCCGCCCGATGCATGTATGATGTCAGCAGCTGCACGTATGGCTTCGTTTACAAAACCGACATGCAGCATGCGTGCCGAACGGATATATGCTTCATCTATGTCACCGGGTTCTACTTCCCGGCACTCGCCCGGGCGGCTTATAATCGTCTTGCTCTTGGTGGCGCGTTCGGTGATACAAGTACAGAAATTGCTGCGCTTGCCTTCCTCCACGATCAGGTGTGAGGTGTCCACATGGTTATACTTAAAATCATCGGCGATCATTCTTCCGAAAATATCGTCACCCACCACGCCGCAGAAGGAGGCACGCATACCGAGGCTGCCTGCGGCGCAGAGCGCTGTTGCAACCCAGCCGCCTCCCTGGAAACAGCAGTCGTACATTTTACTGCTCACCTGTTTTGGCATTTCTTCCAGCTCGATCACCAGATCCTGTCCGGGGTTTCCGAGCCCTATGATATCAAATCTTTTCTCCATCTTCTCTTCCTCACGGCACCAGCGAAATCAGCTTGAAGTCGTAATACTCTTCCAGGGACCACTTGGATTTATCGCAGCCGATACCGGACTGCTTCAGTCCCGGATGAGGCGTAAACTCACTGCCGATACCGCCGTTAATGAATATTTCGCCGGCATCCAGTGTCTCAAAAGCCTTGGCAATCTCACGCGCATCGTGCCCGAAGAAGTAGGCCGACAACCCGAAAATCGTGTTGTTTGCTCTTTCAAGCACGTCATCAAAATCAGAAAACGGCTGCATGGGAATGATCGGCCCGAAAATTTCTTCTGTTGAAACACGCATATCATCCGTGACATCGACAAGCAGCGCCGGGGTGATATAGCTGCCGCGTGAAAACTCTGCAGGAACCTCGCCGCCCATAACCAGTTTTGCTCCGCATTTCACTGCGTCATCAATCAGCTCAAGCATACGGTCACGCGCCGCTTTGTTAATCACGGGTCCCATGATATAACCTTCGTCTTTATATCTGCCAAGCTTCACTTTCTTCAATTCCTCTGCAACCTTTTCACAAAGCTCCCGGTATATGCTCTCATGAACGTAGATCCGGTTGTAGTTCACACAGGTCTGCCCGGCAAAACCGACCTTCTTCGCCACGATATTGGCGGCAGTTTCGTTAAGATCCGCATCCGGCATGACGATGACCGGCGCATTGCCTCCGAGCTCTAACGAATATTTCTTGACAGAGGTTGCTCCTTGCTTCATTACGGAAAGTCCGGTCTCATAGGCGCCTATCAGGGTTATCATACGCGGGATATCGCTCTCATTCAGTGTCTTTGCGACTTCACCGGAGGGTCCGGATAGGATGTTGATAACGCCCGCCGGAAAGCCGATCCGCTCCGCAATCACTCCGAGATAAAGCGTTGCTAACGGCGTTTCGCTGGACGGCTTTATGATGCAGGTGCAGCCCGATGCCACCGCAGGTGCAAGCTTAATGCTGGCGTTTCCCAGCGGATAGTTCCATGCGATATGCCCTACGGTCACACCGATCGGCCTGCGGGTCACGATATGGTAGTTTTCCTTTTTGCCGACATACTGGGTCGGCAGCACCTCGCCATCCATGCGCTTTGCCTCCTCGGCATAATAGGAAAGGCTCGTGAGCAGCCAGTCAACATCCCCGCAGGCAGCAGGGTACGGTCTGCCCGATTCGAAGGATACAAGGTCAACAAGCTTATCGCGCTCGGCCGTACAGGCGGCTTTCAGCTTCATCAGCCAGTCATAGCGTTCATTTACCGACGTTTTTGACCAGGTTTTGAATGCCTCAGCTGCTGCATGGAGCGCTTCCTTAGCCTGTGCGGCATCTGCGCAGCCCACGGTATCTATGATCTCTCCGGTAGAGGGATCGTAAACCTCGGCCGTCTTTCCTGCACCGTCTACCAGTTTCCCGTTAATGTATTGTTGAAACATCTGTTTTCCTCCTGTCGTCCGGTCAGCGCCTTTTCCGCGGACGGGTCATGCCCGCGGAAACGTTGCTGCTGAACCTTCTTTTTCATATTCATTACAGTTTTCCATCTGCACGTGCCTGGTTGCGGAAGCCCTTCAGCCCCCGGGCACCGATAAACTTCGCATTTGCACCCAACTCTTCCTCAATCTCAAGGAAGCGGTTTCCCCGGGCACCGATGGCACTCTCACGGATAGAGCCCGCATTGATCCCGACTGCGTAATCGGCGATGGACTCGCCCTCGCCGCGGCTGTCGGAAGGCATAACGCCATAACCGAACTTATAGGCATACTGTATCATTTCCAGTGCCTCAGATATCGTACCTACCTGGTTTACTTTTAAAAGGATGGTATTTGCCGCACCCTTTGACACGCCATAGGCTACACGCTCCGGATTCGTCGTGAACAGATCATCACCGACAATCTGTATGCCGCTTTCCTCCGTGAGAGCCGCTGTTGTATCGTAATCATCCTCATTAAACGGATCCTCAATGATCACAAACGGATAATCCTTGATAATCTGCATATAGAAATCATAAAGCTGTTCCTTTGTCTTGGGGGTTCGGTCAAACAGGCCGTAATACTTACCATCCTCTTTGTTATGATAAGTATCGGTAGCAACGTCCATTTGGAAACCTACCTTGCCCTCATAGCCTGCCTCGCGTATCGTCTTTAGCATATCCTCCCAGATCTCGCGGTCGCTGTTGTAGATTCCGGCGGGTATGGATATGAAATCACGGATATTCGGCAGTCCGCCGAACAATTTCTTCATCTTTTCCGCCCAGCGGGTATGGATATCCCAGCAGGCGTAGGAGGCTTCCGCAAAGGTGTCAAAGCCGTATGCCATCACCGACATGGTAGGCTTTCCGCCCGGCGTGGTAATGCCGCCGCCGTAACGCTCATCCCCTGCTGCCATTGCGACACCGGGAACCGGGAGGTACATGGCGCCTGCGCCGCCGACATGACGGTACAGGGGGATACCGAGTGCTGCCGCCCCTGCCTTGAGTATCGCTGCCGATACCGCTGCCGTGGCATTGCCGCCGAAGACTGCCTTCGCATTGGGTGCCAGTGACAGCAGGACTCGGTCCGCTTCCAGCTGGTTTGCCGCATCCACACCTGTCATTGCAGGTGCAATCTCATTATTGATATGGTTCGCCGCGCACTGAACGCCTTTCCCTCGGAATTGCGTACCGCCGTCAAACTGGAATTTTACCTCATGTGTACCTACCGAGATACCGGAGGTACACATTGCCCTGCCAACGGCTCCGTTTTCGGTGGTGACAACCGCCTCAACACCGGGATTGCCACGGTTGGTATATACCTGGCGTGCTCTTATCGATCTTATTTCTGTTCCTCTCATGAACCAGTCATCTCCTATCTTCCGGTTGCAGTCCGCCCGTGCCGTCCGCACCGGACCGGCTGAACTCTTATCCAATGATATGAGGGTCAAAAGGTATTTTGCCCCTCATTTGATATATATAATTCTCAAATCCAGTGCAGAAACACTGCTTACCGCATCTACGCCACAGCTCAGTTTCCACATGGGTTCTGAAGTTCCATGGGTCTTAAGTGCATCCCACAAGTCAATTCCGGCGTCCAGTGCTTCCCTATACGTATCTCCGTCTACGACCGCCCCTGCAAGGCAGGAAGGTGCGTTGGGCAGTTTCAGTCCGCCGGGGCCGTCCGTACCATCGGTATCTACCGCACCGAACACAATGTCCCGGTTTCCCGCGATCCTTGTTGCGGCCGCAATGCAGTATTCCTGATTTCTTCCGCCGACACCGCTTTCTTTGCCTACCGTCACCACATTTTCGCCCGACGACATCAACACGACCGGAGCCTTAAACGGTTCCCCCATTCGTGCACAGCAGAGTGCTATCCCGGCATCTGCAAAACCGGCCTCCCGCGCCTCGGCCTGCATGTATTCCGAGAGCATGATGCATGTAAGCCCCATTTCCGCGGCTTTTTTCCTCACTGCCGGGTAGACGGTCGCATCCTTAAAGATCAGTCCGAAGAAACGGCAGCCGAGGCTTTCATATTCCTTCACGCCCATATTTTCCGTGTCCGGGCTGCCTGCAAGCAGATGCTTCCTTATCGATTCCGGTGTCTGCTCCCATACATCATGCTTCTTAATAATGCTGATACAGTCTGCGTAGGTTGACGCCGTTGCAACGGTTGGGAAGAAGGTGTTTTTCTCAAGCATTTCGAAGTATGACACCCGCACCACCGGGGTATCCGTCTTCGACGGGTCTGCTGTCACTACATTTACCACGGTTGCAGGCATGAGTCGGCGCAGCAATCTTCCGCCTTTAAAGCGGTCGATGTGGGTACGGATCTGATTGAGCTCTCCTGTCGCCACACCCTTCTCGATCTGCATAAGATGGGTAAAGGCTGCTATATCCTCTATGGAAATCCCTTCCGCCGGATAGGTGAGAAGGGAACCGCACCCGCTGCCAAACACTGTGAACACAAGATCACGCTCCGTAAGGCCGCGTGTCAACTCCTCGATTCTTTTACAGCCCAGGACGCAGTCTTCATCCGGAACCGGATGACCTGCAAGGGTCACGCCAATCTTGTTGCAAATGATATCCTCTCCGTGTTTGCCTATCACGCATCCTGCCGTCAGGACATCCCCCAGCGCCTCTTCAAAGCCCAGTGCAGCGCGCTGGACGCCCTTTGCAGCGCCTATCACGAACACCCGGTCATACTCCGCAAGATCGAATTCGGCAGGTCCTGCATGCGGATCTCCCTTCATCTCAAAGCCTGCGGTATCCAGTACGATTTTACCGTTTTCCACCCGCACAAGCTTCTTCACACGGTAATACGGGTCGATCGCATCCAATCCTGCATCAAGCAGCTCTGTCACGATCCTTCTGCCCTTTTGATTCCCATGGGAGACAAGCATTTCTTTATTCTTTATTCTCATGACTAAAATCCTATGTTATCCGGATCGGGGGCTTCGCCGCAGCTTCCGACAAGCCCTGCAATCCTGTCCATATCCTCCTGCGTCAGCTCAAAGTCAAATATCTCACTGTTTTCTTTGATGCGCATAGGATTCGCTGACTTCGGCAGCGGCAAAAATCCCATCTGCAGGCTCCACTTAAGACATATCTGTCCGATTGATTTTCCGTATTTTGCGGCAAGCGTTTTCATTGTCTCGTTGCCGAACACGGTGCCCGTCCCGAAGGGGCTGTAGGCCTCGACGAGAATTCCGTGCTCCTTACAGTACTTCACGGTCTGCGGCTGGGTAATACCCGGACAGAGCTTAAGCTGATTCACCATCGGCTTTACCGTTGCTGTCTTCATCAGCGTTTCGATATGGTGCGGCATGAAATTGCTGATACCGATTGCCCGGATCTTTCCTGCCTGATACAACTCCTCAAAGGCTGCCCAGGTACCTGCTGTCGACTCCTCCCAGTGGGTGCGGAACTGTACCGGGTTGGGCCAGTGAATCAGATAGAGATCAAGGTATTCAAGCCCCAGACGCTCCATTGTTCCTTCAAAAGCTTCCAGCGTTGCCTTATAACCATGCGCCGCATTTCGAAGCTTGCTGGTAACGAATATCTCCTCCCGTGCAAGTCCACTCTGTGCGATTCCCGCACCAACGCCCCGCTCGTTGCCGTAAGCGGCAGCGGTATCGATCAGGCGGTATCCTAAGGACAGTGCGGACAATACTGCATTTTTCGCTGTATCGTCTGGAGACTGCCAGGTACCGAGTCCGACACAGGGAATCCTGACACCATTGTATAGTTGAAAAGTATCTGTTAATGCTTTCATATATCTCTCTCCTCATATCATACTTTGAGATCCGGAATCTATTTTGCTTCCGTTTTGTTCTTGCCCGATTCACGGATTGCCCCGCCTTCGGCACATTTACAGGCAGGTATATCCACCATCCACCGGCATACAGGTACCGGTTGTAAAGGTAGAAAGGTCACTCGCATAGTAAAGCGCCAGACCGACCATCTCCTCCGGGTTTGCTACGCGGTTCATGGGTGTTCCGCCGATCCACTTCGCAACCGCCGGGTCATTCGGCGTCTCCAAACGCTTTTTCGTAAGCGGTGTGCGGGTAAAACCGGGGGCTATGGCATTTACACGTATCCCGCGCTGCGCCCATTCGTTGGCAAGACACTTTGTAAGCATGATAACGCCTGCCTTGGAGCTGTTGTACGCACACTGTGTCTGGGGAAGCGGGTTCACGATAAGTCCCGACATGGAAGCAATATTGACGATATTGCCTCCTCCCTGCGCAAGCATTACACTGCCGACCTCACGGCACATAAGAAAGGTGCCCGTCAGATTTACACCAACCACGCGCTGCCACACCTCAAGCGGCATCTCCTCAGCGGGGGCAAGCTTATTGATTCCTGCGTTATTGACGAGGATATCAATACATCCGTATTTTTCCTTTACCTCCGATACCATGTTTTTCACCGAAGCCTCATCCGACACATCCGTGTGAATGCAGGTACATTCCACACCGATATCCTTTATGAGCCTCTCAGCATTCGGAAATTCCTCCTCCATAATACCTGCGATAACAATATTTGCCCCGCACTTTGCAAAGCCCTGCGCGATCTCAAGTCCGATCCCGCGCTCTGCACCTGTTACGATCACGGTCTTCCCGGAAAAATCAAATTTCACTGTATCTGACATTTCTGCCACTTCCTTTCCCTACTTTATTCATTAGAATAATTGCCGGCTGAACGGTTACTGTCTGCTGCTTTTACTTGTTCTTCGCCGCACGCAGATCCAATACATCCTGGATGGTCCTGCGGGTATTTTTTACAATCTGTTCATAATTTCTGTCATTTATGGCGTTGTTCTCCGCAAACATCCAGTCGCCGCCGGAAGCAAGCACATAATCGATGCCTGCAAACGGAAGAAAATTCTTACCGTTCAAACCGCCTGTCACCACCCACTCGACCTTGCCGAAAGGCCCGCCGTGATACTGTGCAAGTGTCTCCGCACCGCCCAACTGGTAGATGGGGAAAAATTTCAGGATATTGATCCCGTAATTCAATGCGATGGAGATATCGCTTGCGGTAACACAACCCGGCAGGATCGGCATACCTTCCTTCAGCGCAAACTCTACCACCTCGGGGACAAGCCCGGGCGCAACAAAGAACTTCGCACCTGCATCCACCGCCTCTTTGGCATCCTGAAGGGAGATGACTGAGCCGGCACCCACGATCACTTCCGGTGCCTCCTTTGCGATCCGTTTGATTCTGTCAAGGGAATGTTCATCTCTGTGAAGCAAGACCTCACATACGGGAAGTCCGCCCTCGGCAAGGGCCTTTGCCGCATCGGCTGCAAAATCCGGCTCCGGTGCCACCATGATCGGGCAAATACCGGTTGTTTTCAGTATTCCATACATTGTTTGATCCATTTTACTCGATTCTCCTTAAAAAATATTGATTTCAGCACCGGTAAGGGCTGAGAGTTTTCTGTAATGATCTGCCATAACGTCGGTTATCTCTATCTCACCGGAAGCAAGCGCCTTCTTTCGCTTATCCCAATCCATTTCACCCGGAACAAATATTTCTTCCGCGCCCTTTGCCTTGGGTGCATTTTTCAATTCCTTTACCATATGCTGCATCCGCTTGTAGAATACTTCCGGCTCCATCATCTGCGCAATGTCTACGGCAATAAATGCATGACCGACCTTATTCCTGCTTGGCAGATCCAGGTTCCAGCTTGTGATCTCCTTTAAAAGGCCTGCACCGGTAAGCACGGATGCAAGAATCTCAACCAACACTGCAAAACCATATCCCTTATGAGCCGCCATGGGCTGCAGATAGGAATCTTGCGGGAATCCGCTCGGGTCATTCGTCGGTCTGCCGTCCTTATCCACAAGCCAGCCGTCCGGTACGGCGATCCCCTTCTCCTTCGCCATTACAACCTTCAGCGCCGCAACATTGCTGAGGGCAATATCAAGAAATACGCTTCTTCCGTTTCCGAGAGGTGCCGCAAATGCAAACGGGTTATTTCCGATTACCACACCGCTGCTGTTCGGAACCGCCATAACAGGGTCTCCGTTACTCATTGAAAGACCGATCATCCCTGCTTTTGCCGCGAGGTTTGCATAATATCCGGCTGCACCGAAATGGCAGCTGTTATGTACACCTACATAGGCAATCCCGGTCTTTTTTGCCTTTTCGATGGCCTTATGCATCGCAAAGTCTGCCGTCAGCATACCGATGGCCGCATTACCGTTGACCATGGCCCATGCGGGGCCTTCTTTTTCAACAACCGGAACAGCAAGTGCATCCAGTCCTCCTGCCTGCATCTTTTGTACATATCCATACAGATTTTTTGTGCCATGAGACAGAACACCGAAGGTATCCGTCGTCACAAGCGTTTCTGCTGCAGTCTTCGCATTTTCCTCTGTCAATCCGCTTTTTACAAGTACTTCTGTACAAAATCTCAGTAACTCATCAATCTTTACCTTTGCCATGTTTTCTCCTTTCAAAACAGATCTTTCGTAATCTCTTCATTGGTACAGAACAAGACATTGCCATGCTTTTGAAGAAGCGTTGCAGGAATCTGCGGCTGTGGTTCTTCGGTAAGAATACGTCTTAAAATCCCCGGATGCCAGCCGGCTCCGAGAGAGAGATAGATACGCTTTGCCGACAGGATTTGTTTCATTCCGATCGTAATGCACCACTTCGGCATGGAAGCGATATCGCCCCTAAGATAGGCTGCGCCGTTAATCGCAATCGTCTCCCGTGTAATCGGAAGAACACGGCTCCCCAGTGCTGCAAACTCCTCCACGGTTATCGCATCATTTGCTTCAACCGCTTCATTAAAAGCAATGTGTCCGTTTATTCCGACTCCTCCGTAGCACACATCGGGACCGCCCAAAGATTCCAGCAATGCATCATATTCCTTTTCCTTCCCGGGAACCGGAAAAAGTCGCTGCTCCTGCGGCATAATCAGATCCTTGCGAACCTGTGAATAGAATTCATCGTTCATCCGCTTGTGAAAACTTAAGAAATGTTCCGGTGAAATGGCTTCCTCCGGAGAGACAAGATACTCATCCATATTAAAGAACCATACATCTTTCAGGGATACATGAAACTTATTTATCATGCTTGCCAGTATGGGATATTGCTTTGTAGGTCCTACCGGTACAATAAACACCGTGCGTTTTCCGGCCCTGTTGTTTTCCATGATCACACCCAACATATCCAGTGCCATATCAAGGTTCACGTCAAAGTCGCTTTTTAAGACTTTCAGTTCTATATTTTTCATTATCATAGCATTGCATCCTTTCCCATTCTTCTGCCGGAAACGTAGACCGCAATCACATCAAAGTTTTTATCTAGCACACACAGATTTGCGCGGTAGCCGGGCTTCACGCTTCCAAGTGTCTTTTCACCGATAATTCCTGCCGGTGTTGACGTTCCGGTTTGAAAAGCCTCTGTTACCGGAACACCCGCGTTTATTAAGTTTTTCACCATTTCACGCACACTTGTGATGCTTCCGGCGAACTTACTTCCATCCGCCAACATGGCAATGCCGTTTGCGATCTTAACCTTAAGCGATGAGGCATCGTTGTCACTTCCGAGCGTGTAGATCCGTCCGTCCGCAGGCATCCCTGCACAGCGCAGCGAATCCGAAACGCAGGCGACTTTATCTGCGCCCTTGCATTTCAAGATAAACCTTGCCATTTCCGCTGTAATATGTACGTTATCCGCAATCATTTCACAAGTGAGGTCATCCTTCCACAACCCATATTCCCGCAAACCGATCTGCCGCACTCCCACCTTGGTTCCAAAACCTGACATGGCGCAATAAATATGTGTCAAATGCCGAAGTCCTGCTTTTATTGCCGGAATAAACTCCGGATATGCACCATCGTCATGACCGCCCGCAACCAGAATACTGTTCTCAGTCAGCGCTCTTGTCATACTCCCGTCCGTATCGAGTTCAGGCGCTATCGTAACCGTTTTTACAATATCCCTGTTTTTCAGAATAAAGGAATAGTCATCCCTTTTGGGATCAAGCAGATATTCAGGATTCTGTGCGCCGCAGCCCTTAACAGAAAGAAACGGTCCCTCAAGATGTGCGCCGAGGATACGCGCATATCTTTGCGGTCGGCTCATATAATGCCTTGTCTCATCCAGGAAATGCTCGATCTGTTCCCTTGACGCAGTAAGCGATGTTGCAAGAACGTCCGTTGTCCCGTTTCTCAGATGATACTTCAGAACCTTGTCAAACGCTTCGTCTGTAGCATCCATGAAATCGGAGCAGTTCCCGCCGTGCGTATGAATATCTATAAACCCGGCGCTTACATAATTCCCATTTGCGTCATAACCGACACCGTCATGAAAATGTCCTATGTCGGAAATCATTCCGTTTTTCATTCGTATATCCGTCGGTTCACTGATCGCGTCCGCACCGATGATCCGACCGTTTCTGATCACTGTTCCGTTATCCATGTACTTTCACCAGTTTTCCGCCGCCATGTCTTGATTCTTCTGCTGCAATTCCCATTAAATGACTTTCGACGGATTCCCTTAATGAGGTACGATTTTCTCCTTCACCGCTTAACAGGGAATGCAGATGAGCGACGATCCTCGCATCTCCGCCGCCATGACCATTGCCGCCTTCAACCAACGTTCCGAGTGCAATTACCTTCTTTTCCCCGCCATACGGTCTTATCTCCAAAACATCACTACGTTCGTCCAGCAGCAGTTCCCCGTATGTTCCGAACAGATTGATCCTTCTGCCTGGCTCCTGTGCAAATACCATCTTGAGCACTGCCGTAACGCCGTTTGCAAACTGCATTTGCACAAGCTGGTGATCTACAACTGTGGGATTTGTTTCCACACCGCAGCGAAAAACACATTTTCCGAAATAAGTTGTCCGGATTCCCTCATAAAGATCTGCTTCGGTAGTCGGTTTTTTCAGCGATACCTTATTATACGGCCATATGAATTCAGGACAACCGGCGCGCTTCCAACCGTCAACATAGATACGCCATGCACTGTACGGACAGCTTTCCTTATACGGGCAATCGAGACATCGTTCTGTTGATCCTTCCGGTGCATTCTCCTCTCTGAAAAAGCTTAATGCGCCGATCGATGATACCGTATTGCATTCCGCACCGGCATAATGCTGAACCAGGTCAAGGTCATGGCTGCACTTCGCCAGAATGGTCGGATAAGACACATCGTTGCGGTCAGACTGGATACGAACATAAGCCTGGGCCTGATGCCAATATGCCACTCGTTCCATTGCGTCAATCGCAATCAATTTTCCGATCACCCCGCCTTCCAATAATTCGGAAAGCTTTTCAAACCCGGGTCCGTAACGCAGTTCATGGCATACTGCCACCTGTCTTTTTGTCTCTTTCTGCACCTCAAGCAACCTATTCAGTTCTTCTCTTGAATCACTGACCGGCTTTTCCAGCAGGATATCGTATCCCATCTTCATAGCTCTGACACACTGACGCACATGTTCCTTATCATAGGTTGCTATCACCATAACATCTGCCCGCTTTTCGGCAAAAAAACATTCCTCATCTCCAAAGAGCTGCTCCTCCTGCAGATTCAGAAGCTTCTTACACTTTTCAAGCTGTTTGGGATCGATATCGCAAACTGCTGTTACCTTATATCCGCCATGCTGCTGCATCAACTGTCCGAACATACTTCCCCGGGCGCCTGTTCCCAAAATAGCTACCGTAAATACCTTGTCCATCCTCTTTCCCTCTTCTTTCCCTTGATAAAATGAATTGCTCCGCTGCAAAGCAGCTCCCGCAATTCATTCCATTACCGCTTTTAAACACTCCCCGATTTTATAATCAACCTGGAATACCGTCTGTTTTTTGTCTTCGTCATAAACAAATTCCACAGCTTCTTTATTCACCGTAACCGACACCGGTTTTTTCCCGAAAACACGGCAGACAATGTGTGCCTTATAGTTTGCATCATAGGCTGAAGCAATTGTGGAAATCGTAATTTCATTTGTCCTGCAACAGAAACGAATGCTATTATAGTTTCCTTTCTGATAGGAAAGATCGTTTCCTTCATCGTTGTAAAAATCAAATTCTGCAGTCTCCTCATCCGGGAAGAAATATACGGTAAGATCCGTAAAATCCATGTGCGCAATCTGTTTCGGCACGGTTACGGTAGGAATAACAGCACCCATTTTTACAAACATAGGCAACTCTTCCAGGGGCACATTTCGATGAAGCGTTTGCTTTCCTTCGTACACTTCATAGCTGTTTAATTCCACCCACTTTCCCTTGGGAAGATAGATTTCCTTCTCTGCTATGCATTCCTCATTGTTGCTCTTTTCCACAACAGGTGCTATCATAAGTGCCGGTCCGAAGCCATATTGATAATCTTTTGAATAGGTCAATTCATCTTTCGGATCAAAGAAAAACAACGGATACATCATCGGTTTCCCGGTTTTGGATGACTCATAGGCCAAGCTGTAAATATAAGGCATTAATCGATACCGAAGACGCACAAAATCACCCACGATCTGTAAGCTTCTTTCTGTATAGGACCAGGGTTGTGTCTTTGCTCCATGCGCCCTGGCAAACGGCGCAATCACACCCCACTGATAAGAACGCACGAAAAACTCTTCATCTGTTTCCGGCGTCATGCAAAAGCCTCCCACATCCTGAGACCAGAAAGGAATTCCGCAAAGCCCGGCTCCCTGCCCGCCTTTTACCAGACATCTTGTTCCGTGGAAATTAGCCAATTGATCTCCGCCCCAGGTGATCGGATATTTTCCGCTGCCGGCAAAACCGGTTCTCTCCCAGGTAATCACTCTGCGGTTCGGCATCAGTTCTTTTAAAATCGTCTGGATTCCCTTTGCAAACATAAGGGGATAGAGATTATGGATTTCTTTCCCCGACTTGCCCTTATGGGAAACAATACGCTCAGGTACTTCGTGAGCGTCACCCCCATCCAACTTAAAGCCGTCGATTCCAATGGCCAAAAGCGGCTTGATCTTTCCGATAAGCCATGCAAGCATGGTATCTTTTTCAAAATCCATCAGTCCGGAAGCATATCCGCACCAGCTGTTGGTAGGAAGCATTTTCCCATCCTCGCCCAGCATAAACATATCCTTTTTTAAGCCTTCCCGATACAGCTCCTTTGTCTTTGTAGGACCAAAAGGACACATCCATGCAATCATATGTACGTGATGCTCTTTCAGGAACGCCATAAAGGCATCCGGATCCGGGAATCGATCCACTCCCCATTCCATATCTCCCAACATGTCATGCCAGCGATCCAGACACAGAACATCCAAAGGTATTTCTTCCTGTTCATAGCGCTTTACCACATTAATACATTTCTCCTGTGTATTAACGGTTTTTCCCACGCCTGCCTGCCAGAACCCAAAAGACCACTTGGGAGGCAAAATCCCCCTGCCTGTAATTGCCGTGAAATTGGACACGATATCTGCAGGTGTCTTCCCCGGTATAAAGAAGAAATCGATCACATTGGTATTGGTATACATAAATGCCGTATCCTGAATGGAAGCGCCCATATCAAAAATACTGTGGTAGGAGGAATTCAGATAGAAACCATATCCTGCCGTGCTGAGATAGTAGGGCACAAAAACATCGCATCTGTCAAAATCATGACATACCCACACATCCTCTCTGCTGCCTCTCTTATCAAGATGAGGATTCCCATTCTCATTGATTCCGAAAATATGTTCATCCTCTGCCAATTCTACCGAAACCACTCCCGTATCTTCTGAAACGAGCATATCACCTTTCTGTATCAAAAGAGGTTTTCCCTCACGATCATACACTCTGACCCGAAAAGGAAACATATCAATCTTTAAGATATTCTCGCCGCAAGAGTAAGTCATACTGCCTTCCTCATGTGCCAATTTTTTCGGTGCTACAGTACGCAGATTCTGATCCAGCTGATCCAGACAATATTCATCTACACATTGCTTTGCTCCTTCCGGATATTGATAACGCCAGATGCCATTTTCATAAAATGTAATTTTAGCGGTTTCTCCGTTTTCCAAAACAAATAAAACCCCATCTTTTTGCTCCGTGAACGATATCACTCCGGGTATTGCTTTCAGGTGGTACAGCTCCAAACATGCAGGCAAAGCATCTATTTCCGTTGTAAAACCGGGATTCATACAAGTTTCTCCGTCAATCCCCAGGCCTGCTCCCCATAAAATCACAACAAAAAGTCGATTTTCTCCCGCTGCCAGATCAGCCTTCGGGATCAGGAATCTGACCGTTTCTTCACAGCAATGGCTGGTTCCTATCTTTTTGTAATTCAGATAATAGTCAATCCTGTTGAGATGGTATTGGTAGCCAAGGTCAAAACCGATCAACTCTGCATGACTTTCTATTTCTTCCCCGGAAACCGTAAAGGCAGCACGATAGCAATTGAGGTTATCGCATTCCACCATATTGTGCCCATCCTTCAATCTCATCCGTTTTCCGTAATTCCCTGCTACAATTGTTTGCTCTTCCCCATTTAATGATTCATTTACGAATTCCCAATGTAATCTCATATTATTCTCACCTTTTTTCATAAACGCCTCTATCTGCACGATACTGCCCCGGCGTGCTGCCGGTATATTTTTTAAAACGTCTGGTAAACACATGATCATCCTCGTATCCTACTGCGATGCTCACATCCCGAATCAAAAGCTCCGTGTCGGTCAACAGACGCTTTGCCTCCTCCATTCGTATATTTGACAAATAATCTGAGGGACGAATACCCACCGTATTCTTAAAAGCCACAGACAACGTCACCGTCGAAACAGACAATTCTTCTGCCAGTGCGGCCATGTTAAATCCGGAATCCGCATAACGTTCTTTCATATAACCAATGGCCTGCTCCACAATTTCATTTCCCCCTGCTTCCTGTTTCATGCTGTTACACATGATTGCCTGACACGTATCATAAAGCAGTTCACTGAAATCCTGCCTGGTAAGACATTGCGAAAGCGCGAATACATTATAAATTTCCATCCATTTATTCTGATCTGTACTCCATTCTATAGCCAGCATATGCACAATTTTATTGTAGTTCAGGCGAAAAGCCAAAAGTGAATTGCTGATCTGGCTGATCCTCTGGCATATGTCGTCCACAGCACTTTTCAGCAATGTTTCATCCTTCCTCTGCAAAGCATAACGGAGATTCTGCAAAGAGCTCTCAGGCAGAACCTGTATCATCTCCTCGCCTGCCTCCCTTTCAAAGCGCAGTATCCGGTCATTGCTCTGCAAAAAGCGGGTGTCAAATGCATTATTCGCCTCCAGATAAGCCACAGATCCATCCAAAAGCGCTGTATGATAATCGCTGACTGACATCACAAAGGCCTCGCAGCACTCCTTTCCGACCTGAAAGATCTGTAATATGACTTTCTCCATTTGTTCTCTGCTATCGGCAAACAGCAAAAACAGACTCTGATTGTTGCCGACCAGAGAAATACCGTAACCGTCTAAGCCCTGTGCATCCCTGATCAGGGAAAGCATTCTGTCACGCGCCCTGTTCACACCTTGATCTCCACGCTCTCCCAGCAGCATCACCACATACATGCGATCCTCAATGACAAGTCCTGCCTGTGCCGCATCCAGCCCGAGCTTTGTTTCATTGTCATAATCCCCCCGGATAAAATTACGGATAAAGTATGCCTTTTTGCTCTGCAGACTTTCCTGTTCATACCGGTTGTTTGTGCTGATCAGCATCTGGACGCCGCTTTCAATATCGCCGATATTACGGCAATTTGTTTCCCGCTTCAACAGTGCGTTCACCTGTATGACCTTTGCTGTCATATGTCTGAAGATAATCACTACCGGCAGGACGGCCAGCATCATACAAAACACCACCAGGGTAAAAATCACCCATTGCTGAGTCCTCACCTTATTATAAAATATCTCCATGGACTGAATGACACAGTAAACCAGTTTGCTGTCTCCCTGCTGCACAGTCAATAAATAGTGCTCCTTGCCAATCGTAACCTCTTTTGTCCCAAGAAATCCGGAAACCTCCGCCAAAAGCGCTTTCTCCTCCGGTTCTGCATTCCCTCTTTGTACGATTATCTGATCCTCGCACATAATATAGAAGGATTGCTGTTCCATGGGATCGTTCATCATATCGGACAGTAATTGATCATAATACTGCTCCGATACGAAAAAAAACATGGTAGCGTCGTAATAAATAGGAACCGCTTTCAGATAGATAACGATGCGGTCACTGCTAATTCCTGTAGTCTGGTAAAAGTATGCATTTTCCTTCAGCAGCTGATACTCTGCAATAGCCTTCCATCCATAGCTTTTATTATAAAGCTTGTTCTGAAATTCCTGCTTCGCTCCTTCCTCATTGAAAAAAATCTTTTCCAAAAACCAGGATGTTTCCTGCGAAGTGAATTGATCATATATATAATCATCTTCATGGTACAGATAACAGACCTTCTCAAAAAAACGGCTTACCGATTGATAACGATTCAGATTTTTGATCAATTCCCTTGCTTTCAAGGGTTGGTTCTTAAGATAAAAGCGTGTATTGGCATTACTGTAGCCAATCTGCATCACAATATCATCCAATACCCGCATATCGTTTTCATGATAATCCATTTTTCCCTTCAGATACAGTTCCTGGTTCTTCATAAAGTCTTCATTGATCGTTCGATAGCAAAACCGGTATAGACTGATCCCCATGATTGCAACCCCCAGAATGACTACCACGCTGATAATGAACATATAGAAGGAAATATTTCCTCTTTTCAACTCATTGATAAACCTTTTCACCTTATCCCCATCTTTCTGAAACCGTACGCACGCAATCGAGCCCGAGGCGGTGATCAGCCGCCTCCAACTCGATTTTCCTTTTACTGCGAAGATCCTTTCTTCATGCAATTCTTCAAGACAATCAATCCAGCTCAACACCTGCCATGCCATCGCGATAGATCTGTACAAGTTCTTCTACTCCAATGTCATCCAGCAGCTTTGTATACTCTTCCCATGCCGAATCCGATACGCCATTTGCAACAAAGCTGGCAATATTTTCTGATATTGCTGTCTTCAGATCGGTAGTGATCAAAGCCTTCCGCTCTATCTGCTCCTCCGAATACTTGGCCAGGGACATGAAGTTGTTAGAATATTTCTGCATGATACCTGCTTCATCATACAACTGACCGGCAAGACGTCTCTCAATTCTGAATTCACCTGCCACCCACAACTCCTCTGTCATATAGCCCGGGCAGTAGTACAGACCGTTCGTGTCCAATCTCGGCATAACACTGGGAACTGTCACGCCTTCAATTGTCACCATCATACCGTCCTCATTATATTCCCATTCCGTTCCCTCTTCTCCATGGAACAAGCGCTCCTGCATCAGTGTATCCATCATGGCATCAAACCATCTTAAGGTCACACCTAAATCCTTATTCTTATTGGTTACAACAGCATAAGGAGCGGGAACTTCTGCGCCGCGAGAGAACATAGCACCGGTAGGCGGAATCCAAAGCTCCATATCATCTGCCCAATCAGACCAGGCCATTCCAAGCTTTCTCCAACCGCTGAACAGACCGGCATTACCCTCTGCGATTTTTGCCATAGAAGTATTCTCATCCTGAGAAAGAACTTCCGGATCCACTAATCCTTCCGCATAGAGCAAATGCATCCACTCCATAGCATCACGGAAATTCTGTGTGTTGGCACCGCACTGTACCTGTCCATCATTATCAAGATAGATCATAGTATCCAGATCCGTTACAGGCAGTCCGAACAATGCGAAAAGAGAACTCATGTTACCGCCAGAATTGATAGAAAATTCAAAAGGAACCTCATCTGCCTTTCCGTTGCCGTCAGGATCCTGGGTTTTGAATGCCTTCAATACCTCCACCATTTCATCCAAGGTCTTAGGCAACTCCTTGCCTACTGCTTCCAGCCAGGATTTCTTCATATAGAATGACTGGCTTGCCTGTCTTTCTCCGTTGCCGGCCAAACGTCCAATAGCATATGTTTTCCCATCGTTTGCAACCAGATAAACATTAGGGTCGGAAGCTGCCGCATCTCTTCTGGAGGTATAGTTGGGCATATATTTCTCAATACCTTCATCCAAAGGGATAAGGAGTCCCTGCTCCACACCATATTTCTGGATGATATCGTTACCCATATTACCCATGATTACATCCGGATACTCACCGGAAGAGAATGCCAGATTGATCTTTGTGTCTTTGTCATTGTCGTTTACGATTTCCCACTCCACATGAATACCGGTCATTTCCTCCAAATCCTTGATTGCTTCCATCTCATTGATCGGCATGTAGCTGTAATTGGAGTTGACGATCAGCATCACGCTGATTGTGGTGGGCTCATTGACAATGGGGTAGCCCTCCTCATTGAAGTTGCTGTCTGCTTCCGCAACAGACGAAGCTGCTTCCGTGCTCTTTGATGCTTCCGTTGAAGCTGCTTCGCTGTCCTTTTGTGTGTTGTTTCCGCATCCGGACATACATGCAACCGCCAATGCCGCTGTCAAAAACAATGCCATCACTTTCTTTTTCATAAAATATAACCTCTCTTTCTTTTCCGCCAATTTCCTATTGGCAAATATTTTTTTGTGTATACCACATCAGCCCTTTAAGGAACCGATCATAACACCTTTCTCAAAATATTTCTGCACAAAGAGATACAGAATCACCACCGGTACAGTGGCTACAACGATGATACAATACTTAGACACATATGCAATATTGAGAGCTTCCTCATAAGCCTCCATATTTTCCGACATGGCAATCATAAAATCACCGCTCATATTCGTTTGCAGGGAAGCCAAAATTTCTCTGAGTATGGTCTGCAGCGGGTACTTGCTGCGATCCTTGAAATAAACCAGCCCTGTAAAATAATCATTCCATTTTCCGATGCCGTAATAGACCGCAAGCACGGCAATGATTGTCTTGGACAGAGGAAGCACCACTTTACCGAAATATTGGAAATGGGAGGCGCCATCCAGGATGGAAGCCTCATAAAGCTCCTCCGGAATACTGCTCTGTATGTAAGTTCTTGCCAACATCAGATTCCATACGCTGACACAGCCCATGAAGATCATAATCAACCTGTTATTGTATAATCCAACGCCACGCAGTGTCAGAAAGGTAGGAATCAGACCGCCTCCGAAAAACATTGTAATGACAAAGTAAAGATTGATTACTTTTCTTCCGAAAAATCTGGAATCAGCCATAGCGTAGCCTGCCATCATCGTCACAATCAGGCTTAAAATCACATGACTTATCGTATAAAAAATGGAATTGGCATATGCCACCCATAACTCCTTGTAACCAAAAATTGCCTCATATCCTCCCCAAAACACATCGACCGGCCGCAACACTACCTTTCCCGTACGAATGGCTGCAGGATCGGAAATGGAACTGATCAGCACCAAATACAGGGGATACAATACGATTACCATCACTAAGATCCATACGATCGAGTTAAGCAGATAAAACAAACGATTTGACATACTGCTGTGCTTCTTCTTCATCTCTTTTTCGCCTCCCCTAAAACAGTCCCACATTACTTACTTTTGTGGATACCTTGTTCACTGTCATGATCAAAACAAAGTTGATGACAGTGGCAAACAGACCTATGGCTGCTGTGTAGGAGAACTCGCCGCCTCCCAGCCCCATATTGTAAACATACACACCGATTACATCGGATTTTGCTATGTTGCCGGGGGTCTGCAGTGCCAAAGCCTTATCGGTATTACTGGAGAGCATACCTCCGCAGTTCAAAATAAGCGATATCATAATGGTTGGCATAATAGAAGGAATATCAATATATCGAATTTCCTGCCAGATGCTGGCGCCATCCATCTCTGCCGCCTCATACAGGGTCGGATCTATCCCGGAAAGAGCAGCAATGTATAAAATCGTACCGTAGCCTGCTCCCTGCCAGACACCGGATATAATATAAATGGAACGAAAAGCATTCGGGTTAGACATCAAATCCTTTGCCGGCAGATGAAATAAAGATCCGATGGATGTGAGAATACCGCTGCTTGGCGACAGAAACACATACAACATACCGGCTAACACGATCGTGGATATAAAATAAGGGATATAGATCGTAGTCTGAATAAACCGTTTCCTGCGGTTACTCCTGATCCGGTTAAGCAAAATTGCCAGAATAATCGGAATCGGAAACCCCCAGAGCAATCCATACACATTTAAAAGCAGGGTATTACTGATGAGTCGTTTACAATAGTAAGCATTAAAAAAGGTCTTAAAGTACTTTAGCCCCACCCATTCACTTCCAAATATGCCATTTACCGCTTTATAGTCTCTGAAAGCAATCTGTACACCATACATAGGCATATAGTTGAATACAAATATATAAACTACCGCCGGCAGCACCAAAAGATAAAGCTGCCAGTTTTTTCTCCAAATGGTTTTTATGCTGTTGTGTTTTTTTTGCATTCCATTATGAACCTGTTCTCTTTTTCTTCTCATATTTTGCCATGTCCATCCTTCCTGTATTCGCTCAATCGTTTTTTCTGATTTTTCCTGATTCATCCGTGATCCATTGTGATTCATTAAATCAGCTGTTTTTTATGAAAAGTTTTTATGAAAAGACCCTGTATTTTTTTAAAGTCCCCTCTGTATATCCTATTTTAAAGTATTATTATCGTCATTTCAACGGTATAAATTTTATACCATCGTTTTTCTTCTCTGCATATTGTATATTTATATATTTTTTAAGGCTAAAAATAGTGCAAATTGTCCAATCCCAGAAATTTTACTAAGAGTACCAGCTTATCTTATGCTCATTCCATGAATTTATTGTGCTCGCATGAAATTCAGGCAATTATTCCGAAGAATACAACTGCTTTTACTCGGAATAACGGTTATAATATTCGTAAAGAACAGCAAGGGAGGTATTCTGATATGACTATCAAAGAAGCGGCTGCTGCCTGGGGGATCAGTGAACGACGTGTCAATGAGCTTTGCAAAACCGGACGAATTGCAAATGCCCATAAAGAAGGCAGACAATGGTTTATTCCGAATGGGACGCCGAAACCAATGGATAAACGCAGTTATCGGGCTATCGCCTTTACGGATGGAACATCGGTGCGCAAGCCCCTGCCTATCGGTATATCCGATTACCGGGATGCCTGCCGGAATTACTACTATGTCGATAAAACCATGCTGATCAAAGACTTTTTGGAAGAACGTCCCAAAGTATCCCTGTTTACGCGTCCCAGACGTTTCGGTAAAACCCTGAACATAGATATGCTGCGTACTTTTTTTGAAAAAACCGCAGAAGACACTTCCTGTTACTTTAAAGATAAGAAAATCTGGTTTTATCAAGAGCTCTGCCATGTCCATCAGGGCAAATATCCGGTTATTTTCCTTACTTTTAAAGACGTAAAATGCGCTTCCTGGGATGAAACCCTCCAAATGCTTCGCAAACTGATCGCACAAGAATTCCGCCGCCATGACGAACTGGCTTCCAGCGCCGCGCTCAGCGATTACGAAAAGATAGAATACTCTCTTCTCGCAACAAATAAGGCAGACGAAATAAGCTATCAGATGTCTCTGCAGACCTTGACGTTTCTTCTTCACAAGCACCATAATGTTGCACCGATTGTTATTATTGACGAATACGATACGCCCATTCAGCAGGGGCATATGAACGGTTTTTATGACGCAGTTATTGGATTTATGCGCAACTTATTTTCCGGCGGTCTTAAGGATAACGCGCACTTAAGTTACGGTTTTCTGACCGGTATTCTGCGTGTTGCGAAGGAAAGCATCTTTAGCGGGTTAAATAATCTCAAGATCATCCTGCACCGTTACATTCATCACAATCCTGGACTGCAGCTGTGCGATCTTTTTCTGGGTATCCGCTCTTAATTATAAAGCTTCCGCTAGTTTCACACCAATCCCTCATTTCCGGTTTCAACCTATTTCTGTTTTTATCTTACTATAGGCTGCTCGGGTGTTTGACACATCAATCGCCCGAATGCCTAAAAAGCATGGAAATGTGGATAACTCTTAGAAAAAAGAATTTCCTGGAAATAAGACCATAATAATTAAATGCACCTTTCGTCGCTGCGAGAAAAAAATCACAGTGGATAACGGGCAAAAAGTGTGATAAACTGTAGGCAAAGAAAATGTGAAGGAGGTCTGATGTTATGGAACAGATCAGAGATGAGCAAATGAGAAAAATCCTGTCGGAACTGGCAGAACTTTTATATCAGGTCTACAAAGATAAATTGAAGGCGGTCATACTGTATGGTTCCGTTGCCAGAGGGACGCATACAAAGGAGTCTGACATAGACATCATGGTGCTGGTGGACGGGAATAATGAAGAACTCAGAAACTATGACGAGAAGCTTAGTGATGTTTCTACGGACATGGCGCTGAAATATTTAGCGGTATTTTCCATTATCGACGTCAGTTATCAGGAGTATGAGACTTGGAAACAGGTGTCCCCATTCTATAAGAATGTTTCGGAGGAGGGAGTGGTTTTGTATGCCGCTTGATACGCAGACTTTATGTAAGTACCGGTTGGACCGTGCATATCGTATCCGTGAAAAATGTGATTATTCCGATTTTTTCGTTGTGACAAGAGAAGATTCCGCCGTACAGTTGGAAAATGCCGAAACATTTTTGGGAACCGTAAAAGAATACCTTCAGAAAAAAGGAACAGAAATGGCAAAATGACTTACTAAAACTTCCCACACCAATAAGGTGTGTTGAACCCTGAAAATTCAATATTTCAGCCAATAAAAAAGGCATAAACCTGTTCCTTCTGGTATAATGGAGTTGTCAGTAACCATTTTAACACTTCTCGGAATCTTCAGCCCTTATTTTTCAAGGCTTTCAGACCCTTGTTTGTAACATTTCAGCAAGGGAGGTATTCTGATATGACCATCAAAGAAGCGGCTGCTGCCTGAGGGATCAGTGAACGACGTGTCAACGATAGGAGCGCCCTAAGGGAGAGGCTTCGCAAAGAAGACCTCTCCTTTTCCCACCCTCTCTTCGGAATCGACAGTACGGTAGTAACATTATATCGTCACAATACGCCTGTAACAATCGGAGCATAACAATGAGCGAGAATCGGACTCGCAAATGCAGGCTCCTCTGCATCACCATGAAGTACGGCTCTCTTCTCTGCCGTCGAGATCCTGTCCGCCTTCCGAAGATACCATCTTATTGTAAAAGCATTCCGCTTGCAGAATGCTTTTACTTGTAGAATTGTTTTTGCCTACAGGATTTTTATTCAGAAATTTCCGTAATCCAGTTAGTATACTGCATCAGAGTATCCAGCTCCCGCAGTTCTTTGGACAGTGCATCGCACTTTTTCTGGTATTCCTTTACGGGAATGGTACTGACGATTTTAATCTCCGTCCTGGTGGCTCTTGCACTGAGATTACTTGCTGCCGCCAGGAAGCTGTGATAGCTCTCGATCTGCTTTACCAGACAATCTTTTCTGGCAATCAATTCGGTAAGCGTTCCCTTTTCCGTTTTCGTCAGATAGTTGGTCCGGTTAATGTCCGCCATCAGTTTCTCCAAAAGCTCCAAACTTTCTTCCAGTTCACTGATCAGCTCCTTCGGATCTTCCGCAGGCTCTTCCTGCTCCTGCACCGTTACATTCATCACAATCCTGGACTGCAGCTGTGCGATTTTTTTCTGGGTATCCGCCCTTAATTGTAAAGCTTCCGCTAATTTCATATCAACCCTCCATTCCGCAAACGCTTTAGCATCAGAGAAATCGCACATCAAATGTCAGATTTGACACTGCAATCCAAGCTGCTTTGTGACGCCTGCGGCACAAATAGCCATGTCTGTCAACACCACTTTCTTTTATACTATACAATATACAACTTAGGCTGCCAGGTCAAGCAAAATCTGCATTTTTCTGCCCATAATAAGCATTCTTGCCATGTTTTCTTTGATAGTGTTTATTCTGCAGGGCAAGGGATGCCTGGCAGGACTGCGGATCTTTGGATATGAGTTCACAGCGGTAAGCCATTTTGGCTACTTCTTCCAGAACGACTGCATTGTGAACCGCTTCTTTCGCGTCCTTGCCCCAGGTAAAGGGACCGTGGTTACGCAACAGGACTGCAGGCACGGCTGCGGGATCCTTTTTCAGTCGGTGAAATTCTTCCACAATTACTTTTCCTGTATTTTTCTCATATTCTCCTTCAATTTCTTCCGGCGTTAAGCTCCTCAGGCAGGGCACTTCTCCGTAAATATAGTCCGCATGGGTTGTTCCGTAACAAGGAATGCTTCTCCCCGCCTGCGCCCAGCTGGTGGCATAAGAGGAGTGAGTATGTACGATTCCGCCGACTTCAGAAAAGGCTTTGTAAATCTCCAGGTGGGTTGCGGTATCGGAAGACGGATGATAGCTTCCTTCTATTACCTTTCCCTGCAGGTCTACCGCAACCATATTTTCCGGTGTCAGTCTGTCATACTCCACACCGCTGGGTTTTATGATTACGATACCGCTTTCCCGATCAATTGCACTGGCATTTCCCCAGGTAAAGGTGACAAGACCGAAACGCGGCAGCTGCATATTTGCCTCATATACTTCCTGTCTTAATTTCTCTAACATCTCTCTGCCTCCATTTAAAGCATCTTTACTGCTTTTTAAATATCTTTGTTGCTTTCTAAATATCCTTGCTACTTTTCAAATATCCTTGCTGCCTTCTAAATATCCTTGCTGCTTTTTAAATATCTTTGCTGTCTTCTAAATATCTTTGCTGCCTTCTAAATATCCTTGCTGCCTTCTAAATATCCTTGCTGCCTTCTAAATATCCTTGCTGCTTTCTAAATATCCTTGCTGCCTTCTAAATATCCTTGCTACTTTTCAAATATCTTTGCTGCCTTCAAAACATCTTCGCCGCTTTATAAAAAATTTACCGCCGTTTTTTCAACGGGCAGGCAGGCTATGTAGCTGCGGATGAACGTTTCAAATCCGGCCACATCCTCTGTATCCGGCCGCATGGTAGTTCCTGTCCGATCCGCAAAAGTTTTCTCGGACAGGTATTCCGCCAGGCTTTCGCCTTTTTTCTCCGCCATATATTGCGCCAGTATGGCCATTCCCCAGGCTCCGCCTTCTCCTGCCGTGTCCATAACCGTAATCGGTACGTTCAGTGCCGCCGCCAGAATAGACTGACCGACCTCAGGAGTCTTAAACAGTCCGCCGTGACCGGTAAGAGAATCTACCTTTACATTCTCTTCCCTAAGCAGAATGTCCATGCCGATCTTCAAGGAAGCAAGACTGCTGTACAAGTGGGTTCTCATAAAGTTTGCAAGGCTGAAATCCGCATCGGGTCTTCTTACAAACAAAGGCCTTCCCTCTTCCAGTCCGGTTACAGGTTCCCCGGAATCGTAATTGTAAGAGAGCAAGCCGCCGCAGTCTTTTCGTCCGTCAAGCGCGGCGCGGAATAAGATACGGTACAGCTCGTCCTTTTCGATTCGCATTCCGATTTTTTCTGCGAATTCCCGGAACAGTTCCACCCAGGTATTCAGATCGGACGTGCAGTTATTACAGTGTGCCATGGCCACCGGATCTCCGGCAGGAGTCGTTACCATATCAAGTTCTTCATGCATCTTTGACAAAGGATGCTCCAGAACAACCATGGCAAATACGGAGGTTCCGGCGGATACATTACCGGTGCGTACCGCCACGCTGTCGGTGGCTACCATACCGGTTCCGGCATCGCCTTCCGGCGGACACAACAAAGCACCCGACAGTAAGTCGCCGTCCGGATCCAGGAAGAGCGCCCCATCTTGGGTCAGTTTGCCGGCGCACTCGCCTGCATATTTTATCTTCGGCAGAATATCCCGCAGTTTCCACGGGTATTTCTTTTCTTCCACCAATGCATCAAACCGCTGTAACATGCGCGGGTCAAAATCCTTTGCTGCCGTATCCACGGGAAACATACCGGAAGCTTCTCCTACTCCCAGTATTTTTTCCCCTGTCAGCTGCCAGTGAATATAGCCTGCCAGCGTTGTCATATGCGCAATTTCCTTTACATGCTCCTCTTCGTTTAAAATAGCCTGGTACAAATGCGCAATGCTCCATCTCTGGGGAATGGGAAACTGAAAAACATCCGTCAGCTTCCCGGCAGCCTGCGCGGTCATGGTGTTTCTCCAGGTACGAAAAGGCACCAGAAGCTTTCCGTTCCGGTCAAACGGCATATAGCCGTGCATCATCCCGGAAAATCCCATTGCCGCAATCCGGGTAAGTTTCTCCCCGTACTTTTCCATAACCTGCTTCTTTAACGAAGCATAACAGCCCTGCAGGCCTTTGCGGATATCCTCCAACCGATACGTCCAGATATGATTTTCCAGGCGATTCTCCCAGTCATATACGCCGACTGCCAGCGGCTGGTGCGTATCATCGATCAATACCGCTTTTATTCTTGTGGAACCGAATTCCATTCCCAGAATTGCCTGTCCGTTTCTGATTGCTTCTTTTCCTCTTTCTTCCATAATTACCCCCATTTCCGATTGCCTCTGCCGCGAAGAGATGAAGTGAAATTCGCACGGGCACTTTCCCGACAAAGAAATCGCGTATCCCTTATCTGTAATAAGCCGCATTCCATCTTAATTCATTTTTCAGAGCCCGGATATCGGTATTTTCATCGATAACAATGCTTTCAATTCCCATAGCGTCCGCCCAATCGACCATCTGCTCTGCCGTCAGGTCATAGGAAAAAGCGGTATGGTGTGCACCACCGGCCAGTATCCAGGCTTTTGCGCCGATCTCCAGAGAAGGTCTGGGTGTCCAGAACGCTGTGGCTACCGGAAGTTTCGGCATTGTTTTTTTACATTTTTTTGCATCCACTACATTGATAATCAGGCGGAATCTGTCCCCCAAATCAACCAGCGAAGTGGCGATTCCTTCCCCGGTTTTGGAAGTAAATACCAGCCGGGCGGGGTCTTCCCGGTTTCCCATGGTCAGGGGCGCTACCCGGATGCCTACCGGGCCGTCTGCTATACTCGGGCATACCTCCAGCATGTGCGCCTCCAGAATGCCTTCTTCACCGGGCACAAAATTGTAGGTATAATCTTCCAGAAACGATGTTCCTTTTGCATCCTTTCTGCCGGCTGTCATTATTTTCATCAGACGTACCATAGCCGCCGTCTTCCAGTCGCCTTCCGCTCCGAATCCATATCCTTTTTCCATCAGGCGCTGGATGGCAAGTCCGGGCAGCTGCCTTAACCCTCCGAGCATTCCGAAATGGGTGACCACTGCATGATAATTGCCGTCTTTTAAAAATCTCTCCAGACCGATTTCGATCTGCGCCTGAACCGCTACGCTTTTGCGGAATTCCTCTTTGTCTCTTCCGTCATAAATCATTTCATACCGGCTGTCGTATTCTTCCATCAATGCCTTAACGTCAGCATTGTTGACCGCATTCACATATTCAACGGCATCATTGATATTGTAGTGATCGATTTCCCAGCCGAATTTGATCTGCGCTTCTACCTTATCCCCTTCCGTTACCGCTACGTGGTTCATATTGTCTCCCAGGCGGCAGACCCGGATATGGGAGGATTCCAGAATTCCCACTGCCGTACGCATCCAATCTCCCAGCTGTGCTATGACTTTGCTGTCAGACCAGTGGCCGACAATTACTTTCCGCTCGATTCCCATCCGGCTGACAATGTGCCCATATTCCCGGTCGCCATGGGCAGACTGGTTCTCATTCATAAAATCCATATCGATGGTATCGTAAGGAATTTCCACGTTAAACTGTGTATGTAAATGGCACAGCGGTTTGTGATATTCCTTTAAACCCAGAATCCACATCTTGCCGGGTGAAAAGGTATGCATCCAAGTAATCACACCGGCACAGTTTTCATCGTTATTCGCTTCATGGAAGGTTTTCCTGATGGATGCCTGATCAATCAGGACGGGCTTTAAAACGATCTCAAAAGGGAGTCCGCCCTCTGCATTTAACTTTTCTACAATGATCTTCGCATGCTCCGCCACCTTTTTCAGGCACTCTTCTCCGTACAAATCCTGCGAACCTGCCGTAAACCAAAACTGATACTTTTTCCCATTCATGTTCCTGCCTCCTGTTCCTTTTTTATTTTTGCCTGTCATGTAATATATTACACGGATTGCCACGTGCTTTCCACTCCCACAAATTCTCATTCCGCAGACGATTTAGCGTCGGAGTGATCTGATCAGGGCTACTTTGTAAAGCTGCGCACCATTTTTATGCTCCTGTAAATTATTATAAAAGGAAATGTATTTTTCTCAATTTCCTGCTGCCGCTTTTTGAAAACAGGAGTTACCTGTTCCGACTTGTATTGCCATTTTATGAGGGATCTGCTATACTAAGTCTAAACAAGAAAAGAGGATTACTATGTCTTTACTGCAATTATGCCGGGAAATTTGTAATAATGAACAGGAAATGCTTCCTGCGGATCATCCTTTAAGATCCCGCATTGTCCGTCCGGAATATTCTCCGGATGCAAAAGATACCAAAACCTACCCTGCTGCCGTTTCCGACCAGATTTTTGCATTGTGCTGGAATCTCGATAAAGCCTTTCCCGCAAACGGACATTCCCACGGGAAGTATACACTGACCGGAACCATCCGCCCGTTCCCGGTTTCTTTTTCCTGCCGGTACTTCTATCAGCCGGGAGAACGGACACAGACCCACACGCACGAATATCTGGAACTTGCCTATGTGGTATCCGGAGAATTCCGGCAGCGTATTCTGGGAAAAGATATTCTCTTTCGTCAGGGGGATTTGTGTCTGATCGACCGAAACTGCAGTCATCAGGATTATCTGGATGAGCAGCCTTCCTGCATTCTGTTTCTGGGCATCACCAACCAGATGTTTGAGCGGATTATCAATCGGCTTACCGGTACGGAATTTATTGCCTCCTTCTTAAAGTCGGCTCTTCGCAACCAGAAAAATCTGCTGCAGTATCTGCACTTTCGTCCTGACAGCGCCTCTTCCGCCCAACGCATGGAACAGTACATGGAGCAGCTTTTACAGGAACTGCTTCTCCATGACAATGCCTCTTCCGTCATCTGCCGCGGGATCCTGATCCGTATCTTCTCGCTTTTAGGCTGCGGCTATGAATTTTCTTTTTCCCGTAAACTGGAACGTGAGATTAATGAATTGATCTATGAAGAAATTTTAGACTATATAAAAGAGCATATGACCGATATTTCCACCAGGAAACTTTCGGAACATTTTCATTTTCAGGAAGACTATTTTAACCGGCTTTTGAAAGCCAGAACCGGTCAGACTTATACACAGTACTTGCAGGATCTGCGTCTGTCGAAAGCTGCACGCCTGCTTCTGGAAACAGACTGCAGCATCGAACAGATCGCTGAAAATGCAGGGTATCACAACAAAGGCTATTTCTACAAAATCTTTTTACAAAAATACCAAATGACACCGGCGCAGTACCGCAGGGAGCATTAAAATTCTTATTTTGCACTATACCAAGCACAAAATAAGGATACCTTCGATGCACAATGAGCTATTATCACTTTGGAGTGGTTCAATCCGCTTTTTTCACGCTGATCCCGTACTGCGCATCATCCACCGGCTCCAGCCATTCGTTGGAGCAGTCTGTTCCCGGTACTTCCACCGCAAGATGGGAAAACCAGCTGTCAGGCGTTGCGCCGTGCCAGTGCTTGACTCCTGCCGGAATTTGGATGCAGTCTCCGGTCTTCATCTCAATCGCATCCTTCCCCCATTCCTGATAATATCCCCGTCCGGCAACGCAGATCAGGATCTGTCCGCCGCCTTCTTTGGCATGATGAGTATGCCAGTTATTCCGGCAGCACGGCTCAAACGTTACATTATAAATTCCCACTAAAGTTCGGGATACCGGTGCCAGATAACTCTGCCCGATAAAATACTTTGCGAACCCGGTATTAGGCTCTCCGATCGGAAAAATCATGGACGCCTGATGCTTTGCCTTTGCTTCATGGTATGCGCTGCTCTGTTCCTTCCCGCTTTCGGAAACTTCTTTTCCCTGGGCATCCTTTCCGATGCATTCACACGCACCTTCCGCCCATACTTCCTTTGCCAGGTTAAACACGACCCACGCCTTCGGCCATCCGGCAAACAGCAGTGCCTGCCAATATGCCTCACCAAAGGCGGAAACCCTGTTCCATACACCAATGATCAGCACAAGAGCAGCAAACATCACAATATAAAACGAAATTATAAAGCGCTTCCGTTTCCGATTCATCGTATTGCGGTCGATCAATTCCAGCATGCACTTATCAAAATCACATATTGCCTTATTCTATACCAAATGCTTCGGAACACTAGATGCCGAGTTCATAATTTTAGCTTTTTCGGTGGCTCGAATGCGATCAGCCATTTTCTGAATTCTATTGGTAATCCACATATATGCAGTAGTCCCTTCAGAGTAATCCGCCTCTGCATACATATCAACGCGACCATCCTCGCGCATCTGCTCTACCTGCTGCATGGCTTTGTTGTCACCCTTGGGATAAATCGCAAAGGTTGCGCCACCGCCCTTTTTTACAACGGAAAATGCCGGAATATCACTCGGTCCATCCGCAATATAGATCATGTTTTCAAAATGAACTCTACGATTTTCTTCTGGGATCTTGGAATTGACTTCAATTCCATCTACTTTCCCAATTCCCTTGTTTATTTCAAATATTGCTCTGGTTTTTGATGTATTGTCAATCGTATATACCGTTTCTCCGATGACATCGTTTCCCTCTTTGTCCTTCGTCTCCAAAAGCTCGCATCCCCACACCTCATCAACGAAAGGCATCAGCTTTGAACCCCGGATAATTTCAGCAAATCCTGTGCTGACAATGTAATGCTCAACTTGAATCCCATATTCTGAATAGCGCTTGTCATCTTTAAACATATTCTTAGTCTTTTCAAAAATTTCAGGAATACCGTTATAGAATTTTTGCCGTTTTCCATACTCTTTCAGTTTCGCATTGTCAAGGCCCTTTAGCTTACCATTATGTGCGCACTGAATAAAGTAATTCAAGTAATATGTATCCCGGTTCACTCGGATTCCCCGTGTTGCGAGTTCCGCTAGACATGCATTAACTTTTTTCCAAAACTCAGATGCTTCAATCTTGTAATCCTCAAAAATTGGATCTTGCATATAGCCATCGACCAATGTTTTGTCACAGTCCCAAATAACTGCAATAATATTCGCCATTGTTAACCTCCTTATGGTATTAATTGCAACTTTTCCGACGCTTACGCGAGTACCAACCATTATGGAAAATACAAGAACAATCTTTGCTGCACTCTCTTTGATGGCTTGTTCGCTGATCCACTCCATCGTGTTTTCTTTTCCAAGATTACCACCATTTAACGTAGTTATAGTAATCCATGGAATAGTGCCATTAAAAAGCTCGGTGATCCGCCTGGCTAAAATCTACATATGTTTCTTAACTTTACATTCATGTATTCATCCCCATAAATTCAAATTTATTCTCTTGATTTTTTCTTGGCTAGCTTCTCTGTTTCCCGAATGGTTTCTAAGTATGCCTTTTCCACTGGGGAAAGCGTTTCCGCCTGATACTTTCGATATTCCTGCTCTGCCTTTGCCATTGCCTGCTTATGGCTGACGGTACCCGCACCCTCCAAAAGCTTTTCTCCGGTGCTGGAAAGCACCCTGTCCAAATGCTCAATGTAGTCAGACATGTGCATGGGGTTATGCCGCATTGCCTGCACTTCGGCAAAGTCAAAATAACCAGACACAAGGTTATTCAAAATTTTAAGTTCGTTTTCATCAAAATAGTTTTTTGCGACCTTTACATCGCTGAGCACTGGCATTTCACCTTTAAATGTCCTTAGTCCCATAAAAGGCTTGTCTGCATCTGCACGCTGATAAATCACTTCGGCCGCTGTATGTCCATGGGCTGCATAGTGCAGCTTGTTCTGCACAATTTTGAAAAAGTGGATGGATTCCGCACTTTTTGGATCATAGTCCACGCTGGTAGCGTACAGATCCAACACCTGACGATATAGCACTTTCTCAGACGAACGGATATCGCGAATACGGTCAAGCAATTCCTTCCAATAACTTCCGCCGCCAAGTTGCTTTAGCCGTTCATCGTCCATTGTAAAGCCTTTGATCATGTATTCTTTCAATCGCTCTGTAGCCCAGCGGCGAAAATTTGTTGCGACAGCTGATTTAATGCGGTAACCAAGTGAAATGATCATATCCAAATTATAGTATGTTGTACTATAGTTTTTCCCATCAGCGGCAGTTGTTCGGAATTTCCGAACAACTGCATTTTCATCGAGCTCACCCTCTTCAAAAATATGCTTAATATGCTCGCTGACATTTGATTTGCTCGTCTGATAAAGCTGCACCAACTGCGCTTGTGTCAGCCAGACAGTTTCATCTCCCATCTTTACATCGATATGTGTTAAGCCGTCATCCGATTGATAGATGATGATTTCTCCATTGTTATCCATTCAGCATTCCCTCCAACTCGTCCATCGCCGCACTGCATCCAGCGGATTCACCAGATCGTCCATCATAAAAGTATCCCAAAGGCTGTCGATTTTATTTTTCAGTTCTCCTATAATCATTTATTCTCTCTATTCCAAGTGTAGCGGCCACCGCTACGTTTAATGATCTCACCAGACTTCAGCATATCTAGCAGTGCCTGCTGGACGGCTATCTGACTGATATCCGGGCACTTGATCATAATTTCACTTTCCATCGTTAAAGGGGTGGATACAGAGAAAGTCCAATATAAAGATGGGAATTAGTGGCAACGGATCCAACTCAGCATCCTACACCGCCTCCTGAAATGTATCGCAAAGAGCTGCCCTCGCTCTCGGTGTTTTCCACGCGGAAATCAGTTGCGATCGGACAGTTTATCTGCCTTTGCTTCAATAAAGAAGTTTTGCTGACCCTTTATTCGTGAATCTGTTCCAGGTAAGTCACGACCTCCGGCGTCAGGATCTTTTTATATTCTGTTTTGAACTTGAAATCTCTCACTCAATTTTCTTGTTACGCTTTTAATTTCATCATACCGCTATTAACGATACAATTATAGTATATGTGTGAATTTCTTCCTTGTCAACTTCATTTTTATCATAACTGTCAGAACCCAAGCAAAAAATGTAACAGTTCACACGCGCCATTCGCAAAACCGCGCTTTCAGCGCTTTTCCGCTGCTTCGCAGCTATTTTTGCTCATGAAATGGCGCTCTCTTCGTACATTTACACAGGCAGCTTCTCATGCAAGCATGGAATCTGCCTGATTTTAGCCTATTATTATTATAAATACCGCAATTTTTCCGGTGTCCAGATTGTCCTTGGCTGTCTGCGCCCTGCCGTCGTCTCTCTGATCTCCTGTGCCGGTCTGTCCATTTTAACTCTGGCGGTCTTTCAAAACGGCACGGTGGATTTTTCACCGGATAACCTCAACTACATAGAGATCGGCCTGTTTGCGGTCTGCCTGTTTTTACTGCGCAAATACAAACTGGGTACCATCAAAATCATTCTCGGCTCCGGAGTCGTGGAAACCATTCTGTATCTTCTGCTTCCGAACCTGACAGGAATGTAACTTTTCCCGAAACTGTTTCCGCCCCGGGCATCCTAAAAGATATCCCGGGGCGGAAGTTTTTGTCTGAAAAATAAAATCCTTACAGCCAAATCGTAAATTCTACAGGAAGAAAGTAAGTTCCCCGCCCTCCATCATTTCTCTTACCGAAAGCTCCATCTTCGGAAGGTCCTCACCGTTCCAGGTTGCCTTTTCCACATATGCTCCTTTCCCGCAAGTCTCAATTTCAAGTACTTTGCCATTGGAAAGATGCATTTTGGCTCTCTTGACACCCGGTATGCCAAGCAATATTTTGTCCTGCCCGGAAACAGGAAAGAGTCCCAAGGTATTCCATACATACCAGGAAGAAAGGGCTCCGGAGTCATTATTTCCCGGGATACCGCCACGTCCTTCCGCGAACATATACTTCTTAACAGCCTCCACCACTTCACATACTCTGTCATGTCTGTCTGCAAAATGATATACATATGGTGCTTCCATATCATGCTCATTATTCAGGCCGTCAAACCGGTGCAAACCACAGTTCTTCTGATATTCTTCTTCCTCTAAATTCTTACACTGCACAACTGCTTCTTTCCCATATCCGAAAAAGCTGTCTGCCAAATCCGTAAATTTTTCTTTTCCACCGCACAACGCTATGCGCTGCTCCATATCCGGCAGCAGGCGGAAAGAATAATTCCAACGGTCTCCCTCATAGCATCTGCCTTCTTTTAACAGACCGTCTGCATCAAATGCTTCCCTCCAGGCATCTGCATACTTTTTAAAATACTCAGCCTTTTTGTAATCCTTTATTTTCCGTGCTATTTTTTCTGCAGCACGACATGCCTGTGCTACATCCAGTAAATGTGTATAGCTTTCTTCTGACGGCAAATTTTCCGTACTTCGGTACCCATAGAAATCCAATTCCCGTAAGGCGGTGTCCAAAACAATCTGTGCCGGACAAACCCCTCGGTAATAAGCATCCGCCAGGGTAAGTGTGGCCAGCATTTTGGCCTGTTCTTCAAAACATTTTACATACTCAAAGGAAGTATGCATAACGGCAACGGGAACTCTTCCGGATTTTGTGCTGATCCCGGCAAGCGTTTCTCGTATTCCGATACTCTCCTGTCGGAAAAGAGTATATACAAGGGGCAGTTGTGTCTTATATAAATCCCAAAGAGCGGAAAAATCCGTAAATCCTTTTTCCCATCTTGCCGGTTTTTGCAGGCAATGATACAAATTGGAATAAAACAGCCTCTTTGTCCGCTCATCCGCGTCCACTTCTATTTTACCAAGATATTGATTCCATATCTGTGCTGCCTTTTTACGTACGGTATCAAAATCTTCCTTTTCCGATGCAAGCTCTTTTGCATGTTCCATGCTGATTTCCGAAACGGAAACACACAACACACATTCTCCGTCCACGGCAAAAACTCCGCCGAAGCGCTTATCCGTGACACCAAATGCCGCTTCCCTGTCTGCCACAGATTTATAATCCTGATAAAGGTATGCATCCTTTATCGTCCCCACGCAGGTTACGTAAAAGTAAAACCGGACTCCATGAAGAGTCACTTCCGCGGAGATTGCATTTCCGGATTCTATTTTGATACAGGCATTTTCGGCAAAAGCATAAGTCCCTTCTCCCAGCGATCGATCCAAACCGTCATTGGAAAAGTCAATCATGATTTTTCCTTCTCCTGCAAAATGGTATCTATGGTACGCAGTATTCTCACTTACCGTCAGCTCTGTACGTATTTTACTCTCCGCAAACATTGCCGTATAGTATCCGGGGGATCCGGTCTCTTCCAGGATATCTTCCGCGACCTCTCTCAATTCTCCATATAAAGGCGTTGCTACCGCATAATTGTAGTAAACCCGTATCTCACCGGTTCCTGTCTGGTGCAAATGGGAAAAACCATGCGCTTTTCCGGTAAAGGTTTCCGTACAGCCGCCGTAATTTACCATATGATTGCCGTAACCCGTAGGATATCCTCCCGTATATAGTCCGCATGACATTTTTCCGAAGGGAAGAGATGCATGCGGATACGTATTACCGCACTGCCCGTTTAAGAAAAACCACGTGGCTGCAATTCCTTCCGGTTTGGGTAACTTTACAGCCCCGCTTCCGTAAAATACATCTACATACTGTTCATAGCCACTCTCTGTTTCCATGCGATTTTTCACATTTATCCTCCATTTCCGGGCGCTTCAGCGCCTCTTCTTCCTGTTTGCAGTTTTATCATTTGGGTTAAAAGCAAGGTTGGAATTTCCTTCCGTTCTTATAACTTTACTATTGGCAAGGCGGTAAAGTCCGGCTTCTTCTATGGTATTTTCCGGTTGGAAACTTTCACTTTTCATGTAGGTAATAATCTGATGCAAGAGCCATTGTGCCGCCGGATCTTCTTTCCCGAAATGGAAAGAACACACAAACAGACTTCCCTTCCCTGCACAAAACTCAAACATAGCTGCCTGCCGGATTACATATTTGTGCGTGGAAACAACTTCCACAATCGGATCGAAGACAACTTGATCCGCTTCAAAACAGACCGCGTTTGCACCTTCTAAAAGCCCTGCGAACTGCCAGCCGCAGAAACCTTCATGCGGCATATCCCACAAAACCGGATGATCCTTTATCACCGTTGCAAGGTTTCCGGACGATCTTCCGGCCAATGCAATACGAAAGCCGACAGGAATGCCCTGAAACGGCTGTGTCCCCAAAAGCAGAACTTTCCTGCCGTCCCTTAACAAGCCGATCAGTTCCTGAATCTGCATTCCGTAAGATACAGTAATCTCACCGGGATCGATCGGCTGCGCGGTCGGAAACAGATAAAGCTCCCATTCATTTTCCGTAAAGACCTCATCACCGTCCAATGTAACGGACATCTTCATTTGCACAGGCTTTTGTACCGTGGGCAATTTACAGGAAAAATGACAGATATCGGATACCTCACCATTTCGAATTCTGTCGACCGTCACACTTTGTCTTATTACAACTTTGCCTTCTATACGGATTCTTATGATAAGTTCTGCGCAAACAAGATCTTTCCTCGCGTAATGAGAAACCAGGATTTTACACGCAAGTCTTTCTCCGGGGACAAAATTGGTTTTGGTACCGAGATCATTCAAAAGAACCGTTGGCGCATTATACATCTGAACATTCCGAACAGTTTCCCCGGACTTCAGCTCATAGAATTCATTCATCATCCCCACATCATAACCAAAGGTATGCCAGTGCGTATCAATCGGCCCCAGAAAATCATAACCCGCTATATTTTTGCACCTGCGAACCGCTTCAAAACAGAACTTCCGTATCCGCCGCTGCCATTCACAGGAATTTTGGAAATACAGCGGCGCTTTCTGCAAAATACTTTTTTTCTTAAGCTGACGCTCAATGGAAGAAAACATTTCCGTATTTCCGATACGGGTTCCCGCATATCGGTCCTTCAGTTCCAGATTGACGTAAGTACCATCAATACAGATTTCGTGACTAACACGCGGCTTATTATAGACACAGCTCCAGCTATCAACCGTTTCCGGATCAGTATCTAAGGAAAAATAACTGTGCTGGCCGTTTGCGTAGCTGGAAAACAGATCTGAAAAGGCGCTTACTTCCTCAAATCTGCGCGAATGATGCCGAAATGGCTGTTCCTGCAATTCGCATTCCCGGTCAGGCTCTACAAAAAAATATTCCAACCCTCTGAGGGCACTCATCGGCGAAAACAAGGCATCTGTGTACTGATGTACGATTGCTGCGCATTCCTTAAGATACGCAATAAACGGCTCGTCCATCAAAAGCTCATTTCCGCAACAGTAAATTACCACAGACGGATGTCTGCGGCAGAATTTTACGATCTGCTCCCATTCGGAAACGGTTGTATTATTAGGGCATTCTACATGAAGAAGCATGCCCAGTTCGTCCGCAGCCTGCATATACTCCTCTTCCGGAATATAGGTATGGAAACGGATAAAATTAAATCCCAGATTTTTTACTTTTCGAATCACCTTACGGTAAAACAATCTGTCATGATCCGGATGCACCGTTTGCGGATAGTAACCATGTTCGCAGATTCCACGCAGATAATACGGCGTATTATTTAATCGAAAATGTACCCCGTCCACCCGGAAGCTTCTTATACCCAGGCAGCGTACAAGCTCTCCCTTTCCGCACACTATTTTTAACGTATACTGTCTGGGATTTTCCGGACTCCAATACTCCAGTCCTTCGGTATCAAACGAAAAGCAGCCCCGGCTTTTGCCTTTCTTTAAAATTTTGCTGCCATCACATACTTCCCAGGAACACTCTGCCTCCTCCATTGTAACAAGTTCAACATTTACTTTATTGCAATCCTCCGAAATCCGGACGACTGCATCCCGCAGCGCAGAAAGATACTCTCTGATCTCCACATCTCCCGTAACTCCCCCCGTGCATTCGTTGGCTGCGCGGGAAGTCAGCTGGAAAGCCTCCGTCATATCCTCCCAATATCCGGGTACCGCCTTTTCAATCCGGTCATTACAAATGCTTTCCGGTTCTGTTCCTGCTGCATCTTCTTCTTTTTGCAAGCTTTGAAACGGCTCTTTTTCCTCCGTATATTTTTCTTCCTGATAGCCCATTTCCCAGGCTCCGTTCAGCGAAAAAGATGTGTAAATCATAACCGCCTCCCATAATCATCCTTTGATTCCGGTTGTTGCAATGCCTTCAATCAGGCTTTTCTGGAAAATACTGAACAAAAGAATAACCGGCACAAGAGACAGGGTAGACATGGCAAGCAGCGAACCGTAATCGGTCGTATACATATCCGAAAAAAACTTTAATGCATAAGCTACCGGATAAAGGGAAGGTTTGTTCAGATAAATCAATGCCCCATAAAAATCATTCCATGCATCGATAAAGGTCATGATGGCGACCATTGCCACGGCCGGCTGTACTAACGGCAGCATAATCCGTGCAAACAGACCGAACCAGCCGCAGCCGTCTATTTTTGCAGATTCGTCCAATTCCCGCGGTATTCCCTTCATAAACTGCATGACCATAAAGATAAAATAAGCATTTCCGAAGAAAGACGGTACGATAATCGGCAGATAAGTACCTACCCATCCCAGATTGTTAAAAAAAAGATACTGCGGAATCCTCAATACCATCTCCGGAAGGCACATACTGCCTATCATCAATGCGAACCAGAACCCTCTCAATCGAAAACGGATTCGTGCAAATCCGTAAGCTACAATTGTACAGGAAACCGTCATCCCGATCACACGAAGAATCGCCTGAAAAAAGGAATTTCGAAAGTAAGCGCTGAAAGAATACTTTCCGACTCCTTTCCAGCCTTCTATGTAATGAACCAATGTTGCCTTCCTCGGAATCAACGTTTTGGCCGTTAATAAAATATCATTTTCCTCTTTAAAGGAAGAAAATACCATCCACAGCAACGGATAAAGCATCAGAAAACTGACGCAGCACATGATGGTATGATAAAATACTTTTCTCGTTTTAAATTCCCTATGCATTCCGCATTCCTTCCTCATCTAGAATTATTATCCTCATAGTATACCCAGGCTGACTGTGAACGAAATACCAATGCGGTCAGACCGATAATAACAATTGCCAGAAACCATGCCATTGCACTTGCATATCCCATATTCAGATATTTAAAGGCCTGCTGGTATTGATACAATCCATAATACAACGTGGATTTCATGGGGCCGCCTGCCGTAATCAGATAAGCCGAATTAAAAGCCTGCATGGAACCGATAATACCGCTGATCAGATTGAAAAAAAGACTGGGAGTAATCATGGGAAGTGTAATCGAAAAGAAACGGCCGGCAGGTCCTGCCCCATCGATAATGGCCGCTTCGTGCAAAGAATCCGGGATCTCTTTGATTGCAGCCAAAAAAACCAACATTTGCGATCCAAACTGCCATACCCCCAACAATACCAGAACATATAATGCCGTTTTGGGATTGTTCAGCCAGTTCACTGTTGGCAGATGCAGAGCTTCCAGGATCTGATTGACCACGCCCCTTTGATTCCAGAGCTGTTTCCACGTCATGGCGACTGCCACACTACCGCCAAGCAGCGATGGAATATAAAATGCAACACGATAGAATCCGGTTAACTTTGTCTGTCTGGCAAGCACCACCGCTACCAAAAGAGAGACCACAAGCTTTAAAGGGATCTGTACAATGGCAAATTTCAGCGTCACCTTAAAAGACAGCCAGAAATTGGTATCCGCCGTAAACATTTTAATAAAATTATCCAGTCCGATCCATTTTGCTTTATTTAAAACAGCATAATCCGTAAAAGCAAGATACAGCGAATAAACAATCGGTATAAAAACAAGACCGAAGAAGCCGATGAGCCAGGGACTGATAAATAAGTAGCCATACTTATTATCCGAATAACGCTCTTTCATTTATAAATCCTCCATTGAATCAGAGCTGCTGCTCCATAGACATTTTCTCTATTTTGCAGCAGCTCCGATATCCGTAAAACAACTTATTTTACTTCCGAATAAAACTCTTTCATTCCCTCTACAATCTGTTTGGAAAGTTCCGGAATTTCTTCGTTTTTAACATTCTTATACTCGATTCGTTCCAATACCTCATTGAATTCGGCAAAGGCCTCGATGGAATTTAAAGGTACATTGGTATTGATTTCCGATACGTGCCCGTCTTCCAGGAATTCAAAATAGTCTAAAACCTTCTTTTCCGTTTCGTTTGCGCTTTGTCCAAGATAACTTCTCATCTCGGAACTGATCGGCAGACCACGGTCATATCCGCAGATATCATAGACAATCGGCTCATTTACAAAGAAGTTAATGAATGCTGCTGCCAGTTCCGGATGTTCTGAGTTCTTGGATACACTCCAGCACATAGCCGGTTTAAAATAAGTTGCATTCGGCACTACCGCATCATCGGCAACGGGGATAGCCGCAAGTTCCAGATTGTACTGCGTCTTGCTGTCCATATTAGCCAGCTGATTGGTCCATTCCTGCGGCTTTGCCCAGATAATCTTATTCTCGAAGCTCAGACCATGTTCCTCTTCCCTGTAATCATCGTTGGAAAGGAAATAACCTTCCTGCATTCCATCATTTACATAAGTAAAGTATTTTGTCAGCATATCCGCGTCAAATCCGACAGCGTTACCGTTTTTGGCATAAATATCTCCGCCCATGCTCCGGAAAGGAATATCATAGTTCGGCTCAAAAGATTTCGCACCTGTTTTTTCATAAACTGCCTTGGCAACTTCTGCGAATTCACTGAAGGTCGGTGTTTTGCTTAAGGTTAATCCCAGTTCCTCAAGCAAAGTCGCATTGTAAATGGTACATGCCGCATTATTACCTGTAGAAACCGCATAGGTTTCTTCTCCTACCATTCCGCCTGCCAGACTGTCAACAGAAACACTGGATAAGTCGATTGTTCCTTCTTCAATAAAGGGACTTAACTCCAGAAGCTGACCGTTTTTGGCGTAAGTGGAAACCTTATCATACTCGATCTGAATCACATCCGGCATCTCTCCGCCTGCTACCTGCGTATTAATTTTGGTATAATAATCTCCGTAAGAGCAATACTCTACTTCTACTTTCAGTCCCGGATAATTCTTGGCAAACTCATCGATCATCTGTGTTGTTTTCTCTGCCCTTGTATCATTTCCCCACCAGGCAATCCGGAAGACAACGCCGGTATAGTCCGGTGTTTCTTCTGCCTCGCTGCTTTTTGTCTCTTCCGCAACAGAGGATTTTACTTCCTGCGTCGGTGTTTTGCTTTCTTCCTGTTTTGTTTTTCCGCAGCCGGTCATGCATCCCAATGCCAGACACAGGCAAAGAACCACTGCCCATAAACTCTTCTTTTTCATGATAATCTCCATTCTGCAGACGCTTTAACGTCGAAGGTACCGCGCGTCTGATTTCAGATTTGACGCTACGATCGAGGCTACCTTGTGGCGCCTGCGGCACAAATAGCCATTCAAGTTGTAAGCAATATTGCCTGATTCCGATAATACCATAATCCGATTATGTTTCCATTATATCATTCTACGCTCATATGAAAATCATATTTTAAGTCGTAATGCTACAATTATGAGACTTGCTTATTGTAATTCGGCAGTTTCTACAAGTGCCATTAAAACGATTCCCGTTCCGTGCGTATCGTTTAAAATCCACGGCAGTTCATATTTATAATACTCTTCCCGGTAGGAATATCCGGATCCGCGACAAACGCCGTAAATATTACCATCTCTGTCAATACAGTATCTCTTCAGTCCTTCCACGCACCTCTTAGCTGCCTCCTTATACGGCGAAGCCGGAAGCAGACCCAGACGAACACCCCTTGCAAAGCCTACCGCACACATTGCAGTACAGGATGCCTCTGCATAAGAATCCCAATCCCAAAGTACCTGATGCAGCATTCCCTCCGGATCGATTCTCTCCAAAAATCCCTCTGCAAGCTGTTTAAAAAAGGACACGATCTCCGGATAAGACGGATGGTTCGTCGGCAAAACCTGCAAAAGTTCCGACAGAGAAAATAACACCCAGCCATTTCCTCTTCCCCACGGCACACCGGTAGGCAGCTTGTAGTACAGGTTGTAAACATGACTCATCAGTCTTTTATCGTCCATAAAAAGGCGCTCTTTAAAGCATAAAAACTGGTTTACTGCATCATCTAAAATACGGTCATCGCCTTTCAGTTTGGCATAGCGGATCATAAACGGCGTGCTCATATACAGATCATCCGCCCAGATGGTATCCAGATAAGCAGGTCTCGGATCCTTCCGATAAAACATGCCGTTACTTAACCGTTCCTGTCTGTTTAAAACATAATCTCCTGCAAAATCAGCAAACGCTTTGACTTCCTCTTCTTTATTTCCGTTAAAGTAACTCTCCAGAACAGCGCTTGTAAAAGAACCGCAGTCATCCAGCGCTCTGATTGCCGTCACTAAATGATTGATACAGGCAAACCCGAACTTCCGGTTATCCCACAAAGTGTACGGATACCCGGCATAAACCATCCGTAAATGCGTCTTCGCATACTCCAGAATGCCATCATCCTTTAAAAAGCGGCCGGTCATTAAGAAACCATACAACACTACCCCTAACGGATAACTGAGCTTTCCGAATAACTTTTCCTCCAGCACCGCCCGGATATACGATCTGCTGCCGCTTCTGTAAAATTCCTTTTCTCCGTCCTCATAAGCATCATATAAGGCAAAAGGCCGGAATCCCTGTACTGCTCTGTCATCCTGCGTATCCAAATAGAGCCACTCTCCGCGTACGCCCTTTACACAGTCCGGGAGCCGGACAAATGCGCCCGAAAACTGAATCTTCGCATCCGGCGCTTTCTTTAAATGCATAAATTTCAGTACAATATCATGTCTTCCCGCAGCTTTTTCCATTGAAAAAACGCCCTCATGTCCATTTATCTTTGTACCGTCAACATATACCTCAACCTCTGCTTCACCGGTCAGCCTTATGTTTACCGTATCATCCACGCACTCAAGTTGACTTACGGCATACAGGGTCTCATGTCCGAAGTAAGTATCCTGGAAAGCATTGCTCTGCAGTTCAGGAAGCCACATCTTCCCCATTCCGCCCTTCCGATCCGGTACCGTTTCAAACAGATCTTCTTTATAAGGTCCACAGTAATTCCATCCCAGTTCTCCCGTATTTTCCTCAAATACGGTATAAAAATTGACCGCTGTCTCCCGCGGATAGGCACTTCCTATGGTACACCCAAATCCAAGCACATTTTTCCGGCACTTGACAAATACCACATTATCCCCTTTACGGACGGAAACCTCTATAATTCTTCCTGCATTCATGCACTCATCTTCCAGATAATAAGTCCTTGCCGCCACTGTTCCGTTGACAAATATCTCTGCAGGACATTTGATATCCACAAAGAGAAATACCGTACCTTTCTCCCGGCAAACCATTTTGGAAACGGCATAAGCATACTCGCCCATCTTCGCATCCGGAAACTTCTCGTTAAAATCCAGAATGCATCTTGCTTCTGCATCTCTTTTAAATCCGTCCTCCGAAAAGCTCCGATACATAAAAGGATGCGCCGGATTCTCTCTCATATACCGGTCTGCAATCCGATGCATTACAGACTCTGTGGTATCCTGTTTTTGCAGACCGTTCTTACTCTCAAAATAAGCCTTCATTTTCCTATCCTTTCTGTGATAAGCAGCAGTCCGTTTTCTCCTATTTCTGCTGCCGTTTTCTGTGCTTTACTCTCCCGTAATTCATTATACCGAATAAAAACGGGTCTTAAAATCAGATTTCCGGTTCTTTCAATCTAATTTTAAGACCCTATGTTATATTTTTCGGCTGTCCCGGCAGCCTTACGACTTCTTACGATTATTTTCTCTGTACTCTTTCGGTGTCAATCCGTTATATTCCTTAAAAAGCTGATAAAAATACTGAATATTTTTACCGAGTCCTACACTTTCCGCAACTTCATACATCTTCACATCCGCCGGGGAAACAAGCATCTCCTTAGCGGCATTCATCCGCGTCATCAAAAGGTAATCACTGAATCTCATCCCTACTTTTTTGATAAATTGCTTTCCCACATACTGGACGTTCATGTATGCAACATTCTCCGCCACATATCGCAAAGACAGATTGGACACCTGATAATTTTCGTTTACATAGCGCCTGATCTGCTCTACAAAATCCAGATTCCGGCATACTTTCTGACTCAACTCCTCCAATACTCCGGCGATATTCCGATAAATATGCTCTCCTTCAAAAATCTGCGAAATCATATTGGTGGCTTCTCTTTTATCTTCTCCCGCCAGAAATTTAAGAACCAATATCACTGCAGCCTCCCGAAGAAGACTTTTGTCATACGATGCTGCAATTTCCTCTATATCCTGCGCACTAATCTTTCTGTCGCACTGCAAAAGCTTCTGCAAATCCGTAACAATTCTTTGTTCGGCCAGCTCTCTGTACCGGTCATCCTGCAGCAGAATCTTCTTTTCCTTTTCCGCCTGTGCCGTACATTCTTCGATTACTTTCCGAAGCTTTTCCTCCGTACAGGGTTTGAGCAGATAGTGACGTACCCCTTCCATCATGGCTGCCTGTGCCAATGAAAATTCATCGTATCCGGATATAATAACACATTGCAGAAAAGGGTGCATCTCTTTTGCCCGTCCGATCAGCTCAATGCCGTTCATCACGGGCATTTTCACATCGGTTATTAAAATATCAGGCACCTCGTCTACCATGCCTTCCAATGCGGCAACCGCATTATCATAACATCCTATAACCAGGGTATCCATATCATTATTCGTCAGCATCTTACAGAGCACTTTCCTTAAAATATACTCATCATCCACGATCATTACTTTCTTCATATCTGCCCTTACCCTCCTGAAAACAGAAGCTGCATCTTATCCTTGTAAAAATCCGTCAGCTTCTTCCGCTGCCATCCGGATTTTCATATGGGATCTGTACTATCACTCTGCTGTATCCGTCTTTACTCTGTATTTTCAGTCCGTATTCTTCCGTATACAACATTTTAATCCGTCTGTCTATATTATTTAATCCGACGCCATTTCCGCTTGGCAAAATTTCCCCCGACTGAATTTTGGAAAGAACATCCTCTTTCAGCCGATTTCCGTTGTCTTCGATAATAATTTCCGCCAAATCCCCTTCCATACGACCGATTATTCTGATGATGCAGCATTCCAACGTTTTTTCTACTACATGAACAATTACATTTTCTACAATCGGCTGCAATGTCAAAGGAGGCAATTGCAATTCATACAATTCTTCGGGAATATCCGTGCAGATCGTAAAGCGGTTTCGATAGCGTATCTGTTGAATATAAATATAATGATCCACAACGTCCATCTCTTCCCTGACAGAGGTGCTTTTTACATTGCTTTTAATTGACTGCCGTAGAATACTGCACAATGCCTCTGTCATTTTGGCTGTTTCTATATCATCGTTATCATAAGCATTTAAGGCGATTGTTGACAATGTATTAAACAAAAAATGGGGATGAATCTGCTTTTGCAGCTGTGCAAACTGCGCATCCTTAATCAGAAGCATATTATTGTAATTTTCTTCGGTCATTTTATGGTATTCCACAGCCATTTTATCAAACTGATTATGTAATTGACCGATTTCGTCTTTACGGTTTGCATACTTCTTTGAAAGTTTTTCATCGGACAAAACTCCCATACTGAAATCACTGTATTTTTTCAGCAATAAACGGATATGACCGACAATGTGCTTCATAATATACCAGCTTACCGCTACTGCCGCGGATGCCACAGTCAGCATAATCAGTACCGATTTTAAAGCTGCGTTGTGAATTGCTTTATTAATCTCATGGTAAGGAATACTGATATAAAAGTTCCATCCCAAAACATCAGAATCGTTTCGGATAATAAACCGGTCTCCCACCCGCATCCAGTCGGATTCCCACATTTTCGTCTCATCCGGCGAAACATATTCCGGATTACCGTACAGGCACATTTCCCCGTCATAAATTGCCGCTTCCGTCTCAAATCCCAGTCCTTTATAGCTATTGTTTACCTGCCTGATCACACTCGCCAAATCCCATCTGATAATGATGGTTCCCAGATATTCCAGGGTCATATTTTTAATCTGCCGGATCCCTCTTACAATCCATATGCTTCCGTCTTTGGCCATCAGAACAGTTCTGCCGTTTGCCTTTTCAGCATTTTCCTGACAGCTTTTCAAAAATTCATTTTTTAAGACAGCTTCACCCAGATATTCTCCTGTGGGAAGGCAGATACCTGCCAGATCGCAGCATTCCAGAGATTTTGAATAACTAGACAGAAGCGTTTTCACATTTCTCTTAATCTGAAACCCGTCCTCCTGCTCATTTTCCTTTAAAAGAGACAGGTTATTCTGAATTCCGCTGTCCCCTACAATGGAAAAACAAATATTGTCGATATTCTCATATTCTGTTTCCACCTTCTGCATATAGGAAAGAAGCGTCTGCGCCGTACGAAGATAAATCTGTTCATCATACGCCCGGTATACCATATTTCTGCCGATCATTTCCGAACCTACAAGCACAATACTTACCGTAATGATAATCAACATAATTTTCCTGAACAATGAAATGTTTTGTATTCTCATGATATGGCAGCTCCTGTTTCCCATGGAAAATAACTCCGGCAGTATCATTCTTATTATTTATCAGAAAACCTGCGGCTGTCAATACGGAACAAGTTGGAAATCTCAATAATGTAAAAAAACAACTCCCTTTTATACTGTTAACATCTGACATGGCCTTGAAAACATCTGTTTTTATATCATAAGGCGAAATTTCCTATGGCATAAAAGCAAAAGCCGCTGTGCCGCAGAGAATTCCTCTGTCGCATAACGGCTTCTTCCCTCCTGTTTGTCTGTCCTCTACAGCGTCCATGCGCTGGTTTGTTTTTTGCCGCCGACGAAATCCGCATAGATTCCGGGCTGTGCAATCAGCTCTTCATGTTTTCCCTGCTGAACAATCTGTCCATGGTCAATGACCAGAATTTTGTCCGCATGGCGCACGGTTTTCAGTCTGTGGGCAATCATGATAATGGTCTTGTCGCGGGTAAGGGCTTCGATCGCTTTCTGCAGACGGTCTTCATTTTCCGGATCCACATTTGCTGTCGCTTCATCCAGAATAACAATGGGCGCGTTCTTTAACATGGCTCTGGCAATGGAAATCCGCTGTTTTTCTCCGTCGGAAAGGCTTGCGCCGCCTTCTCCGATTATCGTTTGATACCCTTCGGGCAGTTCCTCAATAAACTCCTCGCAGCAGGCTGCTTTTGCCGCCGCTTCCACCTGTTCATGGGTGGCGTCCGGGCAGCCGAACTTAATATTGTTTTCAATCGTATCCGCAAAAAGATATACATTCTGGAATACCACGCTGATCTGGTTCATCAAAGATTCCAGCGTATAATCCTTTACATCCCTGCCGCCGATCTTTATGCTTCCCCGGTCGGTATCCCAGAAACGGGCAATCAGGTTGCAGAACGTTGTCTTTCCGCTTCCGGACGATCCGATCACCGCCGTGGTGGTTTTATCCGGCAGCGTTACACAGATATCCTTATTATTCTGCACAGTATAATCACCGCTTTCCGGATCCTGAAACATACAATTACAGACGAAAGAATGCTCATCTTTACGGGAGTCCCTCTGCAGAATGACAGCCGGCCGGCTTTCTTTTGCCTGACTGCTGTGCACAATATTATAATCGATCCGGTCTCCCCATTCATAACACATTCTGGCTGTCCTGTATTTCCCGAAAACGATATTATGCGTAATGCAGTCCCCACTGTCCTTGTACCATACGTGGACATTCAGAGAATTATTTACCGTGATATTGTTGTATGCTTTTCTTCCAAAACCCTCCCGAAGCTTAATACCTCCGTTCAGGCACAGATTATTATATATCTCATAATTGCTTGATCCGTCATCCAGGTCAATATCCCAACCCCAGTCACACCGCATACGATTGTTGCGGATGATGTTGACAAACATCGCACCCAAGTAAGGGAGCTTTTGCAGATTCTGTGCTTTCAGATCATTCAGATCCACACCTTTTAACTCCCAATAACGATCTCTTCCCCAACTGTTAAAGCTCCCGTGATCCCCTGTTTCCAGAACAGTGTCGAAAATATCACAATGCGCTATCACATGTCCCCCGAAATTGCCTTCTGAAAAATTAACGCCTGCTCTCGGCACCTCATAAATAGAGCAATGTGTAATCCGGATTCCTTTAGACAGGGAAACCTGTATGGCTGCTGTCTGCTTTTCCACTCTTCCGGTTCTTGTAATCAGGCAGTCTGCAACCTGGCAGTCCGAAGGAAAATTTTCACTTTTCGGTCCTTCTTCCATATCCAGTTCCCGAATATCCATTCTCTGGCTATATTCAAAAAGGGGACTTCGTACACAGTCATTTTTTCCGATAAAACAAACTCCGTTTCCTGCGATATCCCGAATCAGACAAGACTGCAGAACAAATCCGCTATTCTTTCCATTCACGCATATGGCATTGGAACCCAGATCCACAATATCGCAATTCCTTATGGAACAATCCTTTGTATTTTCAAAAAAGAGAGCTCCTCCGCGATAGATACACCAGTCACTTCTTAGCAGTGGTTCCTTTACCTTCATAAATGTTCTTTTGGTATGTCTCAACGTCAAATTCTCAATTCTTATATTCGTCAGCATTTTTTCCGGAGTGCCGATAACTTTTATCAGTTCTTCTGTCACCACTGCTTCCACCGCAGCCGTCTCCGGATTATCCTCTTTTCCGAACCAAACATAAAGAATACCTGTATGCAAATACCACACAGGCCATCTGAAAAGTAACCTGAAATAAGCGCCGATAGGTTCTCCGCTAACTCCTGAATTGACATTTTTACTTTTTCTCATGTATAATTACCTTGAAAAACCCCGGATGTGAAGCAGCTATATTTACGATATAATGGAATAATATGAAAGCGCGATTCAGCATTGCATGTTTTATGCAAAAAAATCAGATGCTTATCAAAAGGTAAGAGCGATATCCAACATGGAAGATCAAAACAGAAATCGGGGTGGGAAGTGCAGAAACGATTACAGTCACTTAAAACGAGGTATATAAAAACATGAATTACCAGGGATTGATCATTTACCGCGCCAGAATACAGCGAAATTGGAGTCAGGCGGGATTGTGCAAAGGAATTTGTACAGTATCTTATTTGTCAAAAATCGAAACAGGCAAAGCAGAGCCATCGGAGGAGATTTTACAGCTTCTCCTGGATCGGTTGGATTTGAAAAATGATAAGAAAACAGAACAAGAGGCTGCTGAACTTGCAGATCAAGGTTGGGAACTGTTATTTGACGGCAGGCGCGAAAAATTGATCGACTTATTGAAGGATATAGATCTCGAACATTACCGGGCCGTTCCCGCATGGCTGGATTTGGCATTGCTTTCTTTTGAAACACCCCTAGACACTGCATTGGAACCCTGTATGGACACGCGGCAATTGGCTCTGCAAAGAATCCTGCAGGGAAAAGCGGCAGAGGCAGTACATCTCATGCCAAACGCATTTACTTTCTTATCCCTGGGTGTCACTGACTATAATGCCGGAAACTATTCTGCTGCCGTGGATCATTTGCAGACTGCCTATGAACTGGCAAGCAGAGATGGCACTGCAAAAATCATGCTGAAAGCAAAGCTTTTCCTCGGCAACACCTACTGCAATCGCCAGGATTTACCGAACATGGAACGTCACTATCAGGTTGGGAAGCGGCTGGCGGAAGATTTACAAGATCAGAATGCCTTGCAAGCGATCGGTTACAATACTGCCTCGGTGTGGATCGAGCTCGGACGTTATGAAGATGCCTACATATGGTTTTCCGCACAGAAGTCCCCAACATTTATGTCACTGCATAAGTTAGCAATCTGCTGTGAAAAAACCGGGCGGCAGGAAGAAGCCCTTCGTGCTTTAAAACAGGCAGAAGGGATTGACTCTGAAGAAGTGGAACGCAATCTTGCGCTGCAACTTCTTCAGTTGGTTCGGTATCGGCTTGAACATCCCGATTATCTTTCCCGTGATGAATACGGTTCGCTGCTTTTAGCTTGCTTTGATCGTCTTCAAAGTGAACTGCCCTTCGGCTATACAATCTTCCACTTGCCTTGGATACTGGAATGGTATAAAGCAACAAGACAATACAAAAAAGCCTGTGACCTTCTTGAGAAGTTTCCTGACAAGACATTTTAAACTGCATTTAAAGTTTGTTTTATGAAGAAACTTTCCCAAATATGCGGCCTTTTGTTTGTTTTACCAATGTGCTATACTATGATATCATGAATTGCTCCGCTGCAAAGCAACTCCCGCAATTCTATCATACTATGTGCAGAGGTGAATATAAATGAATACAGTAAAACTTTGGACACGAAATTTTCGCCTGGTGATTCTTGCATCCTCTATTGGTACATTAGGTGCAATTGCCGGCGGTTTTGCACTATCATTCCTGGTGTTTGATGAAACCGGCAGCACTCTGGCATCTGCGCTGATCGTAGCTATTCAGCTTATTCCGTATCTTTTGCTGCCGGTTTTGATTGCACCATTCATGGATCGGCTTCCCCGCAAGTCTTTTTTGGTGGCAGGCGATGTCGCAAATGCAGTTCTGCTTGCCGGGATGGGGATATGGCTGCTGTTTTTTGAATTCTCTTATGTGGGTTATCTGGCAGTATCTTTGCTGCTGTCCTGCCTTAGTGCAGTAGATGAGTTGGCATTTACAAGTATTTATCCCGAACTGATTCCGAAAGGTGCCGAACAAAAAGGCTATGCGGTGTCCTCCATGCTCTATCCGGTTTTAAAGGTTGTCATGACACCGTTATCCGCAGTTTTGCTCGATGCAATTGGTGTCGCATGGATATTGATTACACAAAGTTGTTTCTCACTTGCGGCAGCCATTACGGAAAGCTATATTCGTCTGGATGAAGCCGAACGTAAACAGCATATACCATACTCTCCGGGGGCATGGGTCGAAGATATCCGGGAGGCCGTACAGTATTTGAAAAAAGAGCGCGGCTTGCGCAGTATTTACGGATACATAGCGGTTACCAACGGCGTTGCCAACGGTTTTTCTCCTATCCTGATAGCATTCTTTCGTACCTTTCCGGGTTTCACGGCAGCTATGTATTCCGCATTTTCCGTGGTTGAGTTTGCCGGAAGAACAATTGGCAGTACGATGCAATACCGAATCAAGATTCCCGAGAAAAAAAGGTATGGTTTCACATTTTTTGTATACCAGTTTTATGAAGCCATGGATATGTGCCTGCTTTGGCTTCCCTATCCGCTTATGCTGGTCAACCGTGGTATCTGTGGCTTTCTCGGCAGTAACAGTGCAATTTTGCGGGACACCGCCGTGCAACGCTATATTCCGGAAAAACTTCGATCACGCATCAACGCCTTTAACGGGGTACTGTTAACCGTCGGCTCGAGTGTTTTCTCCTTGCTGATGGGCTTTCTTGGAGAAATCCTTGACTATCGCTGGTGTGTCACAATAGGCGGTGTTGTCGCCATGCTTACCAGTTGGCTTCTGATCTGGGGCAGACGCAGTGATGTGCGAAAGGTATATGAAGTACCTATGTGAGTTTGCTTTTTATTTTCCATCTTCTATGTAATGACTAACAGGGATCGGTGTACCTTTTCCAACAAATACACCATTTCTAAAAGCTCGTAGAATTCGGGCAAAATGTTCTCATGCTCCAGATTATAGATCTTTTCGCTCTTAACACCCGTTGCCTGGCGTTTCCGCTGTCTGCCATTACCATGGTTCTGAATGTGGTTCTGTTAATCATCGGATTCTTTACGTGCGAAAAAGACAATGAGATCATCACCATTGTCGATAAAAGTGAGTATCAGCAACTGATGAAATTGTTTTTGACAGAAATATAACCGATCCCTTAGGCGAGTGTTGTTAGGGAACCAACAGAACTACTAAATTTCTTAACAACAGACGGCTAAGGGGCACGGGTTTTTCAGCACAATGCACGAAAGGCACATCATTTTACGGTGATGTGCCTTTTTCGTACCCATTTTTACCTGTCAGCCGCCTGCGGAAAGGTGGTGGAACCCCATGCCCGAACCCGCCATGCTGGACTACTTCTACGGCGATGAAGCGGAACAGTACACTTTTTATCGGATACCCAAGGTGCTGTTCACAGACCCGGCTTATCGGCGTATTTCTTCCGACGCTAAAATCCTCTATGGTCTTATGCTCGACCGCATGGGGCTGTCAGTTCGGAATGGCTGGCTGGACGATTGCCAAAGGGTATTCATCTACTTCACGCTGGAGGACGCTCTGGAGTATTTATGCTGCGGGCATACGAAAGCTGTTTTGCTGTTTGGCGAACTGGATAAGAATGGGCTGATCGAGCGCAAGAAACAAGGTCAGGGAAAGCCCACGAAAATCTATGTGAAGAACTTCGTTCGGAAAGCGGAAGTCTTGACTTCCGAAAAACGGAAGTCTAAAGTTCCGCAAACCGGAAGTCAAGACTTCCAGAAAACGGCCTCTAATAATACTGAGATAAATAATACTGATTTGAATGAGACTGATCCATCTATCTATCCGGTCAGAGGGCTGCCGGAAGATAGACCGCCTGCGGCGGCTGATGAGATGGATACGATGGAAGCATACCGAGAAGTCATAAAAGAAAATATCGAATATGACATCATGCGGCAACAGCTAGGCTACAATGCCGTCCTGCTGGATGACATTCTGGACATCATGGTGGACACGGTTTGCAGTTCCAAGCGCATGATACGCATAGGCGGCGAGGACTACCCACGGGAAGTCGTAAAGAACCGCCTGCTTAAAATCAACGGGGAGCATATCGGGTATGTCATAGACTGCCTGAAAGAGAACACAACGAAAGTCCGAAACATCCGGGCTTACCTGCTGACCTCCCTCTATAACGCCCCTACAACGATAAACAGTTATTACACAGCTCTGGTCAACCATGACCTGTACGGCGGTGGATAACTGTTTTTTCATACTCACATTTGGGCGGCTGCGCCAGTTCCTGGCCAGCCCCCTTGATTACCATAGCTGCAAATGAACGGCACTGTGTCAAGAACGCACACGGTGTGCGTTCATTTTATTCTTGACATGGGGCCGCTTCTTTTGCCACCGGCACAGCCGGAGAAAGGAGTTACCCATGAAAAAACCTTTTGCCTACGTTACGGCGGTCTGGCAAGGCGGCGAGTTCACTGTCATCGACCAGGCGACCGTCTACTGCCGCAAAGTCTACGAAGCCGGGTTCACACCGCTTTGCCCGGTTCTGTATCTTCCCCATTTTCTCCGTGACAGCGTTCCTGCCGAGCATAAGGACGGGATTGACATTGGCAGGGAGTTCCTGCGCCGTAGCCGTGTCCTTATCGTCTGTGGGGATGAGATCGACGAAACGGTCAAGAACGACATTGCCATGGCGCAGCGTCTGGGCATTACTGCCACCACTCTGGAGGGTATCTTGAAAATCCGTTCCCAAGGAGAAAACGAGGTGGACGCCTGATGAACGCATATCGGCACCTGCGGTATCTGCTCCATCGTCTGGAGGTTCCGCCTTAGTATCTGCTCCTTTCAGCATTCCTGCCAGAGAAAGGAGTGTGATGAGCTATGCAGGAAGAAGTTGAAAATAAATCAGTCGCACTGAGTATCAAGGCTACCAAGCTGACAGCCAGTGTGCTGAAAGCGGCACTCCGAAAGGCTCTTGCGGAAATGGAGAAAGCAAAGAAAAATCCCAAGGTCTACAAGGGCAAACAGAGTGTGAAGAAGCTGGTTCGGCAGGGTGCTGGCGTTAGCAACATCGAAATCACGGACGGCAATATCAAGTCCTTTGAGCGTGTTGCCCGGAAATATGGGATTGACTTTGCTCTGAAAAAAGACAGCTCATCCAGCCCGCCCCGGTATCTGGTCTTTTTCAAAAGCCGAGACGCCGACGCTCTGACGGCGGCGTTTCAGGAGTATTCGGGCAAGGTGGTCAAGAAACACGAACAGGAAAAACCGTCCATCCGAAAACAGCTTGTCAAATTGCAGGAAGCGGTCAAAGAGATGGCCAAGTCCCTTTCCCGGAATAAGCACCAGGAGGTGGACAGATGAAGAAACTGCCGAAAATCAATACAGCCAAGCTGTTGAAAGCGGCTCTGCCGTATATCTTCATCGGGCTTATGGCGACCAAGCTGGGGCAGGCTTACCGCATGGTGCCGGAGGGCGATGTACTGGATAAGGCACTGGGGGCACTCCTTAACATCGGAACCGTCTTTCAGAACCCGCTTCCCAGCTTCCATCCCTTTGACCTGATTGTGGGTGCTGTCTGCGGTGTCCTCATTTGGTTCATTGTCTACCAGAAATCCAAGAACGCCAGAAAGTACCGCCGTGGTGCGGAGTATGGTACTGCCCGCTGGGGCACAGCCAAGGACATTGAACCGTTTATTGACCCGGATTTTTCCCAGAACATCCTGCTGTCCGATACGGAACGGCTGACGCTGGGAAAGATTGCAGACCCGGAAAAGAGAAACGTCAATCTGAATGTTTTAGTCATCGGAGGCAGCGGATCGGGAAAAACCCGCTACCACATCAAACCCAACCTCCTCCAGATGAACGCCAGCTATGTCTGCTCAGATCCGAAAGGCACTGTCATCGAGGAAGTTGGACGGGCGATGGTTCGGGGCGGGTATAAAATCAAGGTTCTCAACACCA